>NZ_JBIORZ010000002.1:0-1478036 GCF_051714485.1 Enterococcus sp. AZ128 | reverse complement strand
TAAAGTGAAGGATGTCGGTATTAATCCAGCGCACATTAAAGGGTTTAAGTATTAGTTTATCGTTGACAAATAATTTAACGTTAAGTATATTATAAATAGCCTAATATAAAAATTAGGCACGCCTTATAAGATTAGCTCCTTATAAATGGATATGAAATTCCTTTTCAATCCTTGTAGTATCCTTAAAGCATTGAGCCACTTTATCGCGAAGTGGCTCTTTGTTTTTATTGACTTACGATGAGCCAAATGGTAATTTTATTCTATTGATGGGCGTCCCTCGTCGATGCATGCTAAAGACCGGCCTACCATCCCAGGTAATAGGCCGGTCTATTTTTTACTTAATTCGATTTACCTGTCATTTTCTTTGCTATAAATACATCAATTTGGTATAATCAGCCGAACGTGCTAAAAAAGAGAGCCGCAGAATCAGGGAACTTGGGGAAGTGTCTCTGGGGGAAATTCTGCGACTCTTTTTTTATGGTAACACTGTGTTGAAGGATTCACAACAGGGCGAAGCGAATTAATTGATAATGGTTCTCAAAAGGTATATACTAATCCATGCCAATAGCTAATCGATGAGCACCTTCAATCGCTCATCAACTAAGACCATCTCTTATCGGGAGATGGCTTTTTCGTACCCTTAGCTCAGTTGGTTAGAGCAACGGACTCATAATCCGTCGGTCGTAGGTTCGAGTCCTATGGGGTAGATAAAAACCTTCTCTAAAAGAGAAGGCGCGCAGAAAATATGGCTATTCTTCAAAGTCTAATTTTAATTGCTTAGGACCTTTAATGTGTTCAATTACCTTCTTTACGGAATATTCGGTCTTCAAACCATTATCAGTGAACTTTTGCTGTGTTTCCAATATAACTTTTAGAGCGTCACTAGCACCAAACTGTTGTTGATTATTTTCAATAGAAGCAAGGAATGCTTTATCTTCAATTTTTGCCCAAAAAGGTTTGTTTCCATCAGTTAGTTTCCACTTTTCATTTGCAAATGATATGTTGATTATTTGTAAATATACTGTGCTTTCAGTTGATGGGAATTCTTTATCTTCAACTTCTGGAACCTCAAAAGCAGAGACATCTTGCTTAGATATTGAGACAGAAGTGTCCTTCTCTGTAGAAAATTCTATTGCATCAATTCCATCTGATTCTAGAGGGCGAACGAACTCTTTAGTCGTTTTTCTAAATTCGATGTTTCGGTATGCTTCAAAAGTTTCTTTAGAAACGGTGATTGAAGTTTCATCGTCTAAAGTAATGTTCACTTTTCCTTCAGGTAATTCCTTTTTTCTCTTAATTTTCTTTTTTCCAACTTTAGAAATAAAAATAACAGCTGCTGTAAAACCGGTAGTCAACTCGATTAAATTACGTAAAGCCTCTGATTCATTTCCGTTTAGCAAATCAATAGCATGAGACAACAAATCGTTTCCATTTGCCAGAATCAAATCAACTATGAATGAGCCCTTTTCAGATGCTTTAATATCCAGTGAAACAGGCTGTTGATATGGATGAGAAATTTTTTGTATTTCTTGAAAGGCCTCAGAAAGAGCTAACAAAGAAGGGGCCAAGTCTCTAATCGGAATCCTACCATCAACTAAGGCTTCTCCTGCATATCTTACGGAAAACTCGTACTTTGCCAACACTTTTACCACCTTTCTTTCTATATGATACTTTATATAAATAATCTTAACAATAGTATTTTAGAATTAAACTTACTATCAATTTAACTCTACCATAATCTTTACCCTAGCGAGAGCTAAGGTTTTTTTCAAGCAAACTATTTGTAAACGTTTCCGAAAAGTGGTATAAAATAGGTGTAAGGGATAGAGAATTCCCGATAGATTGTCAGAAATGGCAAACAAATAGTGAACCTGTCGGTGAGAATCGACACGAAAGGAACGTGGGAGTTTGAAGAATCCCTTATTAACTGAACGGCCTAGCGGATGTTGCGTATAGTTGAGTGGACACAGGAACCTCAAATGTAGTAAGACAACTTGAAGAATCCGCTAGGCTATTTTATTGCTACTTGATAAAAATATGGTATACTACCAACATAGAGAGCATACTCTTGCATTTCGTTTCCCCACTTCTCATCCATCCGAGGAGTGGGGTTTTTTGTTATTTAAATTTGCGTTAACAATTACGCTTACACCCAAATTATTGCGGTTTATCAACAGAAAATTACACGTTTTGTGTATAATACTCTGTTTTATTAACAGTTTTCACGAGCTTTTAGTTGCTTAGTTTATTAGCTAATGTTATATTATAGTTAGCTAATAGATAAAGGAGTGATTTTTATGGCTACTAAGACATTTACGAAAGAATTCACGCTAACTACCAAAAGTGCAGAAAATTTGATTGGAGCATTAGCTAGTTCGAAAAGAGTAGACATAGAATCAAACCATAAAACTAAGTCTATTCATGATAGAAGTGCAATAAACAGCCTTGTAAAACGGATGATAAAGGATAAATAAGTATGACGTTAGTAAATGTTAGTCTCTGTGAGTTAATCGAATCTACAAGTAAGGAGGATGCCAAAAAGCTCCTCCTTACTTTTTCGTCAAAGTCAAAAGATGTAGAGTCTTTTTTGCATAGTAAAGCAATACAATTCGAAGATGCTGGAATCTCTAGAACATATTTAGTGTTTTATACGCAAGATGATAGTGAAACTGTTCCTTTTTTTGCAGGATATTTTTCAATAGCTAACAAATCGCTAAATGTAACAAAAAAGAATTTCGAAAAATTATCAAACTCTCAAAAGAGAACGCTACTTGGTAGCGGGCACAGAACGAATAAAAATAATTATTCAGCTTCGTCCATGCTTTTGGGACAACTAGGGAAGAACTACACTAATCACGAAGACCTCAAAATCACTGGGAGAGATATTCTGGCAATTGCTTACGGAACAATTAAACAAGTATATCGAATGTTGGGCGGTAAAATACTCTGGTTAGAGTGTGAGGATATACCAAAAGTAAGAAAATTTTATGAAAAGAATGGATTTAGTTTACTTAATGGTTTCCAGTCAGAGGCTGGTTTATTAGTCTATATAAAAAAATTATCGCAAATATGAAAATATCCCCTACTTCTCATCCATCCGAGGAGTGGGGTTTTTGTGTGCAGAAAAACCGCCCAGACTGGCTGAGCGGTGGGGGGGGAAATGAATATAAATTTTTAATGTACAACATAACTCTTTGTTTGAAATCTCTGAGGTGGCTCACCACGGACCGGAGGATGTTTTTATCACGATTATGACACTAATCGGCGCTTTCTTGCTAATGCTCAGTACACATGTGAAATTAGCGCTTGCGACTTTTGCTGTATTGCCGCTGATTACAATCGCGTTAGTGTTCTTCAACAAAAAGATGACTCATGTGAATACTCGTATTTATGAAGATTTGGGTGAATTCAATGCTGGTGTCGAAGCCTCTGTCAGCGGGATTCGGGTAACGCAATCCTTTGCCAATGAAGAACACGAATATCATCGGTTTGGCGGATTGAGCGAAGCGTATCGCAAATCAAAAATTCTTTTTTATCGAGTGATGGCTGTCAGTTCGGCGTATAACTACCTATTGATTCGCTTAATTAATTTATTTACTTTGATTTTCGGTTCTTATTATGTGATTCAGGGCGAATTAACGAATGGGCAATTTGTCGGATTTATTCTTCTTGCCAATGTTTTCGTTCGTCCAATTGAAAAAATCAACACTATGATTGAAAGTTATCCAAAGGGGATCGCTGGATTTAAGCGCCTAACAGAAGAATTGGACAAAAAACCAACGATTATTGACCAACCAAATGCGTTGAATGTGAGTCATTTGTCAGGAGATATCAACTATGACGATGTGTCATTCTCTTATGCTGATGGAAAAAAAGTTTTGAATCATATAAACCTTACGATTAATCAAGGAGAAACAGTGGCTTTCGTGGGGCAAAGCGGATCAGGAAAAACAACATTGTGCAATTTGCTGCCGCGTTTTTACGAAGTATCAGATGGTCAAATCACCATTGATCATATTGCTATTGACGAGATGACGCTCACATCTTTGCGAAATCAAATCGGAATCGTTCAGCAGGACGTGTTTCTATTTCCGGGAAGTATCCGAGAAAACATCGCTTATGGCCGTTTAGATGCGAGTGAAGAAGAGATTTTGCAGGCAGCTAAGCTGGCTCACCTTGATGGTGTTTTAGAACAAATGCCTGATGGAATTGACACTCAAATTGGTGAGCGGGGAGTTAAGCTTTCCGGGGGGCAAAAACAGCGGGTAGCAATTGCTCGTATGTTCTTAAAAAATCCACCAATTTTGATTTTAGATGAGGCAACTTCTGCTTTAGATACTGAAACAGAACAAGTTATTCAAGAATCGCTGAACATATTAGCAAAAGGGCGGACAACACTTATTATTGCTCATCGCTTGGCTTCAATCAAACATGCGACTCGTATTGTTGTTGTTAGTTCTGAGGGAATCCTTGAGGAAGGGACTCATGAGGAATTGATGGGAAAAGGCGGCGCGTATCGCAATTTATACGATGCACAATTTCGAAAATAAAACTGCCAGCTGTAAACCTCACGGAAGGTTTACAGCGGCAGCTTTTTTGCTTTTATAAAATCACTTGGAAATTATGATCGGTTTCAGCTTTTATAATGGGATACTTTTTCAAATAGTCAGCGATCAATTCTGTCATGTCAATCTGGATTTCTCGAATGATTTTATCGGCACTAAACATCGTGTAATTTCCACCGCCGATTGCGCGGTATTGATTCGTCACTACTTCGAGTTCTTGGTCAGGAGTAATAGGGAGATCTTGAAAATTTAGTTCGGTGATTCGCTGTCCAGGAGGGTGATTCATATCGATCGTGTATTGAATCCCCTCGTACATATCATAGTTATAATATTGTGGTTTTGGCTGAATATAAGCGGGGTTAAAGATGATCTTGCTATCTTTTACGGCCAGATAATTAGCCGTTTGTTCCAAGGCAGCACGCAAATCTGCACCATTAACTTTTATGACGGCCAATGTGTTTGGATAGATGTAATTCGTAATGACATCTCGCATCGTAATTGTCTGATCGAAGCCTTTTCCATCGTTGTTAAAGAGTGCGGTTACAGAGATCTTTGCTCCACTGGAAAATAATTGGACACGATTGATAAATTCTATATAAGGATGTTCCACCAAACGTGCTTGCATCGGATCAGCGATTCGCATGTCACCATCCACTTTCCCCAATGTTTGATCTAACCAGTTTTCCAATTCTGTTTCCATTGGTTCAATAGCTGAAATAACTTGCGGATCAGGAATGGCATCTTCAACAGAGTGCAATACAGCATAGCTATCGGTGACAATAACTTGA
Source organism: Enterococcus sp. AZ128 (assembly GCF_051714485.1). Classification (NCBI taxonomy): domain Bacteria; kingdom Bacillati; phylum Bacillota; class Bacilli; order Lactobacillales; family Enterococcaceae; genus Enterococcus; species Enterococcus sp. AZ128. Next base: position 1,472,683 of record NZ_JBIORZ010000002.1, on the reverse strand, counting down.
TCGTCCATTTGTTCTACTGTCAACTGAATTTCGCCAATCTGATTTCCGCGATATCCTGGCTGGACAATCGGAACATCGTTGATTTTATCGGCAATCAATCGGTGCTGATGCCCCGTGAACAGCGCATCGATCCCATCGACTTCCTGTTGAAGTTTGTAGCCTTCATTCTCTCCAGTTAATGCTTCTGTTGCTTCTCCAGTCGTCAACATTCTTTCAAAACCGCCATGATAACTGACGACTACTAAATCCGCTTTTTTTTTCAAGAGAGGAACATATTTTTTTGCTGTTTCGATGATGCTTTCAAAAGTCAGTCCTTCAAGCGTTTCTGGTTTTTCCCAGTGGGGGACGTACTGGGTGGTTAATCCTAAAACAGCGACTTTTATTCCAGACTTCTCGATAATTGTATAGGCCTTGCCGAAATAAGGCTGCCCATCCTTATCCAAAATATTTGCGGCCAGAACCGGTGCTGTATAGTTCTGTAAGGCTTGTTTTAGATAATCAATGCCGTAGTTAAACTCGTGATTTCCAATCACTTGAGCGTCATAATCCATCAGATTGATCAAATTAGTTAATTCCTGTATCGAGCGCTTTTCTTTTGCAAGGTAATAACTCAATGGGGAGCCTTGAATGAAGTCGCCATTTTCGATCGTAATTACCGGACCATCAGCTTTTGTACGCAGCTCTTTCAATTTTGCAGCTACTTTAGCGGCGCCAAAGGGCAAGCCATTCTTACCTGAATAATCTGTGGGATAAACATAACCGTGAATATCACTCGTTTCAAGAAACGTAATGTTCATTCGTACCCTCCTTAATTATATAGAAGAGACCGAAGCGGTATTCGCTGGTCGGTCTCCTTTTTTCTTGGTTATTTACTCATATCAAGAGTTTTCAGGACGTGTCCAGAAATAAAGTTCTCTGTTGTTTGTTGAGTCACGCGTCCATGTTCAAGACGATAAAAGTTGTACCCGTGACGTTCTTCAAATCGTACGACGCCATCTCCTTCATCTTCGCCAACAAAAGACATACTGGACACCGTAAAATAGGGGATACCATTAATTTCATCGTTAAACGTATGATGGGTGTGACCATTCAAAATACAGCTGATATTATACGGAGCGATCAATTTTAGAAATTGTTCTGTTCCCGGCCATTTTTGAATACTGCTTTGTTGTGGCAATAAATGGTGATGTGTTACTAAGACGATCGGTTGATTTTTCTCTTGTTCCAAAGCTTGTTCTAACCATTCAAATTGTTGCCCATCAACGATTCCATCAGCATACCCATGACTTGAATTGTCAAAGGAAATGACGGTAAACTCTGGGAAATTGACCACTTGATTGTAAGGCGTAGAAGAAGCCGATTCGTTGCACCAGCCGACGCGAAAATGCTCTTTGATATCATGGTTTCCTAAAGTTACAATGATATTCGTACTGCCTAAACTATTTTTCAACCAGTTTTTTAAGTAGCGGTAATCATCGATCTCGCCATCTTCGGTCAAATCTCCGCTAATGATCACTAAATCAATCGTGCTTTGCTGAAGAAGGTGATTCAAGCACTTTTCTAGTGGAATAAGCGGGCTTTGCATCTTTGCCAGCATGCCTTTATAGCCTTCATCGCAGGCCTCATACTTTCTACGAAAATGTATATCTGATATATGCAATATATTCATCTTTATCTCAATTTCTTTCTTATGATTCCGGTTATTTGATCTAAAATAAACACGGTAACAACAACACCGATCAAAATAATACTAACTTTGCTCCACGAACGTGTTTGAATCGCAAAAATCAGTGGTGCGCCGATTCCGCCTGCACCAACTAAACCAAGTGTAGCGGCGCTGCGGACAGCAATTTCAAAATGGTTCAACGCGAGTGAACAATAGATCGGCATGAGGTAGGGGATACGGACGTAAAAAATTGTCTGCCAAAAATTTGCACCGACAGCCTGCATTTCTTCTACTAACCGTTCATCCATCGCTTCCATCTCTTCAGTAAATAATTTTCCTAACATTCCGATTTGATGAACACCAATCGCCATAACACCGGCGAATGGACCTGGACCCACTACCTTAACAAAGATAATAGCAAAAACGAGTTCAGGAAATGCACGTAGCACATTACAAATAAATTTTCCGAGCTTCGTTACCCATGGATGCGCTGGCCATAAATTCACAGCGCTGATCAAGGTGATCGGAACAGCTAAAACGGTCGCGATCATTGTTCCTAAACAAGCGATACCGATCGTCAGTAAAAGCAGACTCAGCAAATCTTCACCGCTGCCATCGTAAAGAAAGCCCCAGTCGGGTTGACCTAGTCCACGTAAAACGTCCATACCCATAGAGGGCGAGAAGGTTCTTAATCCAGAGTAATCTAACGTCGTCGCTGATAACACCACAAGAATGGCTAGTGTGATCAGTGAAATCATTGTTTTTTTACTCATCTCCCGCAGCATCATAACAGAGACCTCCTAACACGTTCACTCAATTTATCAACGATCGCTACAGTAAGCAGAATCGTCAGAATAATAATGGATACACGCTCATAATTCAGCAAGGCTGATGAGGAATTCAAAATGACGCCAATCCCCCCAGCGCCTACATAGCCCAGCACGGTTGATGCACGAACATTGACTTCAAACGCGTAAAAGGCATAACTGGCAAATTGACTTAATACTTGCGGAGCGATCGACCAAATAGCGATTTGCATTTTATTGGCTCCAACTGCAGATGCGGCTTCAATGGGTCCGAAATCGATCGTTTCGATTGCTTGGAACATTAATTGCGAGACCATACCAAAGGTAAATACAGCGATTGTTAACACACCCGTCGCTTCACCAATTCCAAAAACAGCAACAAAAAGTGCAGCTAAAAGCAGGGTAGGGATCGTGCGAACCAAGCCTAATAGAAAACGAAAAAACGTAGATACCCATCGATTTTCAGTTACAACAGTTGTTGCCAAAAAACTGACAGGGATCGCAAAAACCAACCCAATAACTGTTCCTAGCAAGGACATCTGCAACGTTTTGATCATTGGTTCCAGCAGCTTAGGCAGGTAACTAAAATCTGGATGAATAAACCTTGAGAGGAAGGCCGTCATTTGACTAGAATTTTGAAAAACCTGCGAAAATTCCGCTGAAGTGATCCAAACACTTCCTTGAAAACAGGCGAACAAAAATAAAACAATAAGCAGGTGTTTATACCACTTAAAGTGAACTGTTTCTTTCAAGCTCATCGATTTCGCCTGCCTTTTCTTCAAAAATTGCTTTACCGTAAATCTGATTCAATCGTTCATCTGTCAACGCTTCTGGTGATCCGTCAAATACTACCTGACCGGCATTCAGAGCGATTACTCGAGTTGAAAATTCACGAGCCAGCGGTACTGAATGGAGGTTGACAATAACTGTTTTATCCATCGTTTGATTGATGTTTTTCAGATCTTCCATAACTTTTTGGGTAGTGATTGGGTCTAGCGAAGCGACAGGCTCATCCGCTAAAATTATTGGCGCTTGCTGAACCAATGCTCGAGCGATCGAAACCCGCTGTTGCTGGCCACCGCTAAGTTCATCGCTGCGTGTTTGCAATTTATCGGAGAGACCAACTGTTTCTAGGGCTTCCTTTGTTTGTTGATAATCCTCTTTGGTGAAGAGACCGAAAACACTTTTCCAAGTTGAATAATAGCCTAATCTCCCAGATAAAACATTTTTCTGAACGGTGCTGCGCTTCACAAGATTAAAGCTTTGCGAGATCAATCCGATTTGGCGGCGAATCGTACGTAGTTCTTTCTTGTTTGCTTTTGTGATCGAGGTCCCATTGATACGAATGTCTCCCTTAGTCGTACCAACTAAACGATTGATACTACGTAAAAGAGTGCTTTTTCCAGCACCGCTCAAACCAATAATGGAAACAAATTCACCGTCTTCAATTGTTAGATTGATATCCTTAAGACCAACAACACCATTTGGATAAACCTTCGAAACATTGTCAAAAATTATCATTATCGTTCTCCATTTTTTTAAGTGTCAGCAAAGAAGCTTGCTGACACTTACTGATATTATTCTGCTGCTTTTTTAGTGTAGTCTCTGATTGTATCGTAGGCAGAGTCAGCAGCTTCTTCGTAACCTTGGTGTCCCCATAAAGACATCGCTTCTTCACCGTCTTTGTCATCCTTCATGCCAAGGAATGTCTTCTTGATTTCTGCTTTTAATTCCTTTGACATATCCGGTTGAACAGCGATGGCATCGTTTGGAATGTCGCCTTCAGTTAAATACAATACTTTCAAATCTTTAAATAAATCATTATCCGAGAAGTTTGAAGCGAACACGTTACGCGCACCTTCAAAGACAAAAGCGGCATCCATTTGTTTGTTTAATACTGCTGTGATCTCACTTGGAATATCATTAACTGTCGTCATTTTTGTGTCTGTCGTTGGATCAATACCTGCGTCTTTAAGTTCAGCAACAGGATAAATATATCCGCTGGCTGAGTTTGGACTTAAAGTTGCAATATTTTTTCCTTTAAGATCAGTCAATTTGGTCATATCACTGTCAGCACGAACCAAAACTTCACCTTTAAAGGTATTCGTCAGTTTATCTTTTAGCGGCAAACCCGTTTTTTGATCGTAATCGCCTAATTGAGAAGTTAAAATCGCTTCAGCCGCATTTGCATCTTTCGCTTGAACATAAGCGGCAGGAGGCATGATGCCGATATCGACTTGACCTGAGGACATGGCTTCAACGATGGTTGAGTAGTCAGTAGCTAGAGTAACCTCTACATCACGGTCTAATTTCTTAGATAGATATTTAGCAAAGGGTTTTGCCTTTGCTTCCATACTGCCGTCGTTATTTGTTGGTACAAATTGAACGACCAATTTTTCTTTACTTTCCTTTTCTGAACTGCTGCTGGTGCTACCAGATCCGCAACCCGCTAAAGCTGTAAGTAACATGACTCCGAGAAACCCTTTTGCTAACTGTTTGAACTGCATTTTTCTCCTCCTGTTGGATGTAATTTCTAATACGTCTAAATCATAGCAGGGAATTAAAAATAATGAAGTGACGCACGTCCTATTTTACACGATTTTTACATACAATTTACAAACAAATATATTAGATCGTTCGTATTGAGCCTAAAAACATTCTAGGCTATAATAAAGAAAAACACTTTAGAGGTGACTTTTTTCATGAAAAAAATTCAAGACGCGGAGCAATTAGCAACCTTCGTTGAAAGGCATAACTTGCTAGATTATATGGATTCAGATCTTTTAACGATGGCTTCTCTGCACTATTTCGAAAAGGAAGAGCACCTTATTCAAACAGGAACGATTTCTGATTATCTTTACTTTCTAGTAGAGGGAACCGTGATGGTTTATTCTTATCCTTCAGATACTCAGAATATTTGTATTGATTACGCCAAACCCGCTACACCCCTTGGTGAGGCCTCTTCATTATGGGGGCTATTACCAAAAAGCAGTGTGAAGGCTGTATCAAATTGTATCTGTGTCAGCATTCCATTGAATACATATCGATCGCAATTGCAACAGGATGTTCGCTTTTTACAGAATATTTGTCAGTTGTTAAGCTATCGACTAAATTCGGGAATCAATCTAGCCAATTCATTAACTGAGCCCGTGGAGACTCGCTTGGCGAAATTCATTCTGACCCATCATGAAGATGAACGATTCTCATTTCGTCTGACGACTTGTGCATCTATTTTAAATGTCAGCTACCGACACCTTTTACGAACGATCACTAATTTTCGTGAAGCGAATATACTAGAAAAAAAGAAGAATTTTTACGTAATTCATGATTTCGAGGCGTTGGGGGAACTAGCTGAGAATCTCAGTAGTCCTGTGCTAAAAAAGCATGAATAGTTAGAGTTGCAATAATATGAAGATGCATGAATAAGATGAGTAGCCTAATGAAGAGTTCATCTTATTTTTATCGTTAAGGTTTTGTTATAATGAAACAAGAACTTATTGATAAGGAGAACAAATGAAAAAGAAAATAAAGCTTTTTTTATTGCTTGGTGCGCTGATTCTTCTGGGTGCTTTGTGTTATTGGTTGTATGTCGAGTATTATCAGGATATCCAACTATATTTTTCACCTAAAGCAAGCCGTGAGCTTGTACTTAAAAGTGTCCGTTCGCATGGTATAAGAACAGCGATTATTTTAATCGCTTTAACAAGTGTAATGTGTGCTGTACCAAGCTTGCCGACTTCTGTTGTCGGGGTTTTGATTGGGCTTTGTTATGGGCCGTTGATTGGAAGCGTGATGAATCTTATTGGGAATTCACTTGGGAATTTATTATCAATCTATCTGATTCATAGACTTAATTTTTTAGATAAAACGAATGCGTCTAATCGGTGGGTCAGAGCGATTTCTCAAATGAATCATCCGAGAATCGGCGTAATGCTGGGCTATGTGATTCCTGTAATTCCTTCGATTGTCGTTAACTATACTGTTAATTCGCTGAACTTAAAGGCGAGACAATTGTTGCTGGTTGTAGTGATCGGTGTGGCACCAAGTTCAATATTGTATGCCTTTGGCGGGGATGCTCTGTTTAAGGGAAATCATAAGACAGCAATCATTTTAGTTGCCAGTGTGGCACTGTTTGTATTGCTGATAGGGATTATTTATAAGGATAGAAAAAGACGAGTAATTTAGAAGTTGACGCCCTTAGTTGTCTATCCGTAAGCAATAAAGACGGAAAATGACAGCATAAACAAAATTTTTATCATAGACTAACAACGATATTAGAAAAACGGAGCAAGTTGAACGTGACTTGTTCTTTTTTTATTGATAATTCGCTGAATTTAAAGGCAAGCTTCGAAAAGCGTAGTATCGAGTAATCGTGATTTTTATAAATGGTCCGACCCGATTTTCATTCTGCCGCCCATTTCTGCCAGAATTTATCAAGTGGACGAAGCGAGAATGAAGTAAATTCAAAAGAGGTAAGTAGGAGGCAAAAATTCATCTGGATTAGAGGTTTAGCGCTTCTAATTATGGTTAATATATATAACTCTGTCATTTTAGCGTATACTTATTTTATGAAAATGCATGTGTTTAACGAGGAGGCAAGTATGATAAATTTTACAAAAGTTACTGCCATTTACACGATTGTGTATGCGATCGTCAGTTTTATACTACTGATTAGTTTCGGCGTCTTTACGATCGCTTCACGAGGGGCGATTATTTTGACACCCTTCATTGGGCTGCCCTTCTTCATTGGCTTTATGCACATCGTCGGTTTTGTTTGTGAGATTATTTGTTTTCGAATAAACAAGGATTATCCAGCAAAAAAGAGGCTTGTTCTTATTTCGTTGATCGTTTATATGATAGAAATCCTTGCTCTAGCGCTTCCTATGATTGGCATCTTTGGAAAAATGAATTCGTACCTTGTACAAAATATCGTTCTCTTCGCGATAGGGAGTATTCCAGTAACGAAGGTGTGTCTGTTGGTGCTTTCGATTATTATTTTGGTGAAGTTCAGAAAAAGAAAAGAGACAAGATCATTTGAGTGATGATTAGTTAATCCATTGAAGATTCAAACCGATTTAAAAAAAGTGCGATTCCCTTTTTTAGGAACCGCACTTTTTTAGCTCTGTCTAAAGAAACGCTTGGATAATCTGCTTATTTTCAGGCCTTTTTTCCATTTCCAGTTTTGCGATCTTATGGACTAAGGTATCAAGTGTAATCCTGTTCATTTCTGCTTCCACTTTTTTCTGCAATTCATCGTATTTTTCATTTAAAACGTCCTGAATATTCGCACCGACAATACAATTTGGATTGGTTTTCGGATCAACTTGAATCAGGTTTGTGTTTCCTTCAATGCTCCTGTAGATGTCTAATAGCGTAATCTCTTCAGGCTGTTTCGCAAGGGTAGGGTTAGGCTTGCCAATTTGCGTGACAATCAAACCAGCTTTTCTTAACTGACTCATGATTTTCCGAACATTTGCAGGGTTGGTTTCCACGCTTCTAGCGATCATTTCACTAGATAACGCATCCGTTCCCTGGTAGATTTCGATATATGCAAGTATATGGATGGCATCGCTAAATTGGATCGAATATTTCATGTTCCTTGCTCCTTTCAAAATCTCTCTCTTGACATATCTTATCATACTACTTATGATTAAAGGTGTAAATTATAAATATACAGCAAGAAGAAGGAGCGGATTAACATGAAGTATTTAGTAACAGGAGCAACTGGTGGTTTTGGCAACTATGCGTTAGAATTTTTGAAAAAAAGTATTTCAAATACTGAGCTTTTCGCATTGGTTCGTAGTGAAGAAAAGGGTTTAGCTCTAAAAGAAGCAGGCGTAAAGGTACGGATTGGTGATTACGGGGACAAAGCTTCAATGAAAAGGGCGTTGGCGGGAATCGACCGTTTATTATTAGTTTCTGGAGCACCAGGTAATCGACAAGAAGAACACGCGAATGTGGTGAATGCAGCCAAAGAGGCAGGCGTTTCTTATATCGCTTATACAAGTTTTGCTGGTGCGGATAAAGCAACCAGTCCTTTAGCAGCGGATCATATTTTTACGGAAAACCTGATTGAAGAATCAGGGATCTCGCATACTTTCTTACGGAATAATTGGTATTTGGAAAATGAAATGCCGTTAGCGGATGCGGCATTAAATGGCGGGAAATTTGTTTATGCGGCCGGCAATGGAAAAACCGGGTGGGCTATGAAAAGGGAATATGCAGAGGTAGCGGCAAAGGCGCTATTGGGAACTGATTACCCAGCCATTTTAGAACTCTCTGGAACACCGGTAAGCTATGATGTTTTGGCGGATGCTCTTAAAAAAGCAACAGGAAAAGATTTTGAAGTGATACCTTCAGATGATCCAAGTTTTATTAATAATTTAGTCGCCAATGGAATGCCTCAATCAGTAGCGGAGATGTTCTTAAGCTTCCAATATGACATTAAGAACAATCAGCTGGATGTTGTTTCTGATGATTTTGAAAAAGCATTAGGCAGACCGCTGATTAGTTTGGAAGCAGGGTTTAAAGAGCTGTTGGCTTAAAATAGAAAGAGTGAAGATGATGAGATATGCTGTGAGTGGCGCAACGAGAAATTTAGGCAGTCGTGTTGTGCAGGCACTTAGCACATTGGTAAATAATGAAGAGATCGTTGCGCTTGTACACACAATGGCAAAAGCAAAGAAATTACAGGATCAAGCTATTACAGTGAGACAGGGCGATTATTCAGATGTTGCTAGTATGATTGAGGCATTAAAGGGAATTGATTTAGTCATTTATATTCCGAGTAAAACGTATGACGTCGTTCAACGAGTATTAGAATTAGAAAATACGTTAACCGCAATGTGTAAGGCAAAGGTTAAAAAAATAATTTTTGTCAGTTTCATTGCGGATCAGGAAAAGAATCCTTTTACCATGTCTCCTTATTATGGCTATGCACCAAGACGTTTGGCCGGGTCAGAGTTTGAGTATACAATAGTCAAAAATGCACTATATGCTGATCCATTGGTTCCTTATTTGCCTGAGTTGATTAAACGCAAAAAAATCATTTACCCAATCGGAGAAGAAACATTGTCGTTTATTTCTTTAGACAATAGTGCAGAAGCGCTTGCTAAGTTGGCTGTTGATCCAGCACTTAGAGATAGCGGGCAGACTTATCTACTGAGTCAGGAAGAAAACTATTCCATGGCAGAACTTGGGAAAATTATGAGTGCAGTCACTAGTGAAGAAATCGGTTATCAGCCAGTCAGTTTAACAGAGTTTGCGAAAATTTATAAGAACGATGGCAAAGAGTTAGCTTCGATGTATCATGGCGGGGCACTAGGAATGTTAAGTGAGGTTACGAATGATTTCGAAACGATCACGGGACATGCGCCAATGGATATGAAGACCTTTTTACGAGAAAATTATTGAGGCGTGTGAAAGGCTAAAATATTTAATTTTTAACGTTTTTTGGGATAAAACTTTATAAAACGAAAGCCAAAGGGTCTTCTACTTTCAATTTTGAAAGTAGAAGACCCTTTGGCTTTTTACTATTCAGAAATGATTTTGAACATTTCGGCAAGATCCTCTGATGCCATTTGGACTTTGGATTTTTCGATGAGAATGTTCTTTCCAGTCATGATATAAGAAGGCATGATTCGGATATTCTGATAATATACCTCACTCTTTCGTAATTTATAAGTGGAGATAGCCGGGACCGCATTTTTCTTTGTCGCTTTTTTAGTCAGTCTGTTAAAACATTTCTTGGCGACATCACCCATCAGCATAATGACCTGAACATTTGGAAAAAGGGCTAATTCTCTTTCCAAATAAGGCAGACTTTTTTCGATACTAGCATTATCAACCGTAGTCTCTGTCTTAGGCGTCTTTATCGCATTGGTTAGATAGATCCCATGATCCAAAATTTCTTGAATACTTGTGACGTTGATTCCTGCTTTTTGAAATAGGGGAATGGTGGTTTCCATGTAAGCAGCATCTTCAGAGCCGTAAAAATCATTTTCTGGGTAAGCAGGGACTACCTCATTGATCATTATTGCTTTGATGGATTTTGGATCTATCTCAATATTGTTTAAATAAATCTCGGTATCTTCAGCAAGATACTTTTCAATTTCCTGTTTAATAGTCATTCTCTGACCTCCTTTGATTCCAGTGTACAATACAAATCTTGACAAAGGATGTCTAGTTTCTATTTTTTAATAAATTGATTTTTCTCACAAGAGGGAATATGGATTTGAAGCTGTGTGTTTTTTACTGATCGTTTGATAAGCAGATTATTTTCCTTCAAAAAATAATCGTGTTAGGGTAAATTTATCAAGTGATAAGTGGAGGTCTTGTATATGTTTTTAGCGATAAATGAAATCAAACATTCTAAGCTGCGTTATACGTTGGTGATGGGTGTGATGTTTTTGATCGCCTATCTGGTGTTCTTTTTGACAGGTCTGGCCTATGGGCTGGCGCAGGATAATCGGACTGCGGTCGATAAATGGAACGCTGATACTATTCTTTTAACAGAAGAGGCGAACAATAATTTAAATATGTCGATGATTCCTTTGAAAACCTTTGACGAGGTGAAGGCGGATGAAAAAGCGTATCTTGCGCAAACAGCTGGTGTCATAAAAGGCGACAGCGGAGAAAAAATTGATGTCAGCTTTTTCGGGATCGATAAGGATCAATTTTTAGCTCCTAAGCTGACTAGCGGGAAAATGTTCTCTTCTGATGATGAAACAGTAGCGGATATTTCATTAAAAGATCAGTACAATTTAAAAATTGGTGAAACAGTTAAAATGGCTGGCAACGACAAAACGTTGAAAATCGTCGGGTTTACGGATAATGCAAAATTTAATGTAGCGCCTGTTCTTTATACAACGATTGGTGCGTATCAGGAAATCCGTTTTGAAACACAAGGAACGAATGAAAATACACGAATCAATGCAATCATTACACGTGGAAATGTTCAATCAGTACCAGATGATTTGGATAAAACCAGTATCAAGAGTTTTATCAATGATTTGCCGGGATATAGCGCGCAAGTATTAACCTTCGGATTTATGATCGGTTTCTTGATCGTGATCGCGGCAATCGTGATCGGTATATTTATTTACGTATTGACGATGCAGAAGGCTGAAATTTTTGGTGTGATGAAGGCTCAAGGAATATCCAGCCGCTACATTTCCAATTCAGTGATTGCTCAAACCTTTTTGCTTGCCACAGTAGGCGTGGTCATTGGATTAGCCGCTACGTTAGGAACAGCTCTGGTATTGCCGGATGCGGTACCGTTCCAAGTAAATATGCTGTTTTTTGGCGGTATCAGCATTTTGATGATTCTAGTCGCATTGATCGGCGCGTTCTTCTCAGTGCGAACCATCGTTAAGATCGATCCATTGAAAGCGATCGGATAGGGGGAAAAGACATGAGTGCAATTGAATTTAAACAAGTAGAAAAAACATTTAAAGATGGCGACTCAACGATTGAAGCGTTGAAGGAGACAAATTTTTCTGTAGAAAAAGGGGAATTTGTCGCGATCATCGGTCCTTCTGGTTCCGGAAAAAGTACCTTTCTGACAATCGCAGGCGGACTCCAGGCACCATCATCGGGAGAAGTACTAATCAATGATGAAGACTTCAGTGAAAAGAAAGAAAAAGAGCGGGCAAAATTACGCTTTAAAGAAATCGGCTTTATTTTACAGGCGTCCAATCTCGTTCCATTTTTAACCGTTAAAAAGCAGTTAAAGCTAGTCGACAAGGTCAGCAGAAATGATAACTCAGAAATGGCAAAAAAATTGTTTGAACAGCTGGGCATTGCCAGCCTAGAAAATAAATATCCTGAAGAACTTTCTGGCGGAGAACGGCAGCGTGTAGCTATCGCTCGAGCTTTGTATCACGATCCAACGATTATTTTAGCAGATGAACCTACTGCCAGCTTGGATTCCGAAAAGGCCTACGAAGTTGTTAAGATTTTGGCGAAGGAAACCAAAGAAAAAAATAAAGCGACGATCATGGTGACCCATGATACCCGTTTGGTGAAATTCTGTGACCGGATTCTAGAAATGAAGGACGGCGAACTAAAAGAAAAATCAGTTTCTGAGGACGAAAAACAATCAGTTAGCGTATAATGATGGTACCAAAGAAAAAATGAGGCGATTCGATGTATGAAGAGATTTTAGATGTTGCCGAAGAACTTTTTATGAAGCAAGGGTATAGTGACACATCTACTCGGCAAATCGCGAAGATTCTTGGAATTACGCAACCAAATATCTATTATCATTTTAAAAATAAAGAAACGATTTATTATCAAGTCATGCGGCGGTTATCAAATGAAGTCGGTAAGAATCTGACAGAGCTTTCCGCTAAAGCCACGAGCTTTGAAGAAAAGATCTTAGCGATGGCTTTCTATCTCCAGCAAAGACATCCATTCAGTTTGTTTATGATGATGCACGATATTCAGCACACGCTCAATCCTGAAACAGCCGAAAAAATGTTTACACTTTGGAGTGATTCCTACAAAAAGCCGTTTCTGGATGTTTTTGCCAATGAAAAGCAGATCAGGATCTCAGTGGATTCTGAATTTGCGGTTCGTCAATTATTTATTCTGATCTCGGCCTATCTTGACTCACCAGAAGAGAGGCGAAAAGAAAACTTGAAGCAATCCGTGCAACTTTTCTTCTATGGTGTATTGAATTAATCAAAAAAACCAACCATTTTTAGGAATGGTTGGTTTTTTATTACGCTAAGATTGACGCGATCATGTCTGGTAATTCTTTTTTCATCACACGTTTTGTTGCTAACGCATCCGTGTAAGTAATTGTTTGATCTGCTGCGATCGTCGCTAATAACTGACGGTCTTTTTTAGGCGGATTATAGAATACTTCGATTGATTTGTCCGCATCAGACCATTCCGCAGAATAGTTTGTTTTAGTTTTCAATGATTGATTCAAAGCTTCCGCTTGTTCAGCTGTCACACCAATAGTGACTGGTTCTTTGACAACATCAGCCAAAATATCTTGGGCAAGTTCAGCTGCTTTATCTGTGTCTTCATTCTCAGCTGCAGGTGTTGTCGATTTGAAACTTTCTGACCACAGATTATAGATGCTGTTGGTCAATTGGTTCAATGTGTCCGTATGGGGTTTTTGAATATGTGCATCGACTAGTTCTTTGAATGAGTGATCATGTTCCGCACTCTGGATATGACGCGTTTTACCGTCAGGCGTTTTTTCCTCAAGATGAATTTGGTGAGGAGTTGCCTTGTCAAAATAAATTTTTACGTCACTATGGACGTGATTCGCAAGCGTTTCTTCCACTTGAGCAAATGTTCTGCTGATTTGTTTGTTACGAATTTTGATTGATTTTTTAATACTTTTTAAATTCACGAGTATCATTCAGTCGCTTTCTTTTAAGAATTGTTCTAATCCGATTGTATTATAGCATACTTCGAAACAAATGCATTAGGAATAAGGTAAAAGATGTTATTTGATTCAAAAAAAAGAAAATTTTTGAATAGAATGACAGAAAATAGTCTCTTTACAAGCGACTTGGGCCTCTCAAGTAATGCCTTTCTGAAATCAGAGATGGCGGGTTGCAAGTAGAGCAATTAAAATAACCCTTATCAGCCTAAGGAAAAGGTGATAAGGGTTTAGAATTAACGCAGATCATCCAAGAATTCAGTTTTCCCGGGATCGATTTCGTCTTTCATCTTAATGATTTTAGCAGGAGTGCCTGCAACAACCGCTCCTTCAGGGACGTCCTTAGTAACGACTGCACCAGCTGCAACGACCGCATCTTTTCCAATATGAACACCTTCCAAAATAACGGCATTAGCACCAATTAAAACATTATCCTCAACAATAACCGGTGAGGCACTAGGCGGCTCAAGGACACCCGCCAACACGGCACCGGCGCCAATATGGGCGTGTTTTCCAACGGTTGCACGGGCACCTAGGATGGCTCCCATGTCGATCATTGTACTTTCACCGATTGAAGCACCAATATTGATGATCGCCCCCATCATGATGACTGCCTTATCACCAATTTCTACACGTTCACGAATAAAGGCACCTGGTTCAATTCGCGCGTTAACGGTGGAGATATCCAGCATAGGAATCGCCGAATTTCTGCGATCATTTTCAACATGTACTTCATTGATTTTTGCTTGTTGTTCATGTAACACTTCTTGTACGGCCTGACTTTCACCAATTAAGATCCAGGTCTTATCTTGTCCGAAAAACTGAACTTTTTCTTTGGAAAGACCTGTTAAGTCTCCTTGGACATACGCTTTAACAGGCGTCATTTTTTCAGCATTCTTGATATATTTTGCAATTTCATAAGGATCGGTTAAAGTCATTGAATCTGCTCCTATCTCGTAATAAAGTACTTATTTTCGCCACGTATATCATTCTACTAAAAAAGTAAGACATTAAAACTAACCAAAATTCAGGTAGTTTAACTCTCGTCTATCAATTTTTCCATATCGTATAGGCCTGTACTTTTATCACTTACATATTTTGCGGCTTTTACTGCGCCACTAGCAAAGATGTTACGTGATAAAGCCAAATGATTCAACTCAATCACCTCGTCAGGTCCAGCGTAGATCACCGTATGTTCTCCAGGAATGGTCCCGCCGCGAACTGCGTGGATACCTAACTCAGATAAAGGGTTCTCTAAATCATTGCCATGACGTCCGTAAATGTAGGTTTTCTTTTCTTCAACAGCATCATTTACGGCATCTGCCAAAAGAAGAGCCGTTCCGCTAGGGGAATCTTTTTTCTGATTATGGTGTTTTTCGACGATTTCGATATTGAATTCTTCTTCCAAGACAGGAGTGATCTCGCGAATCGCTTTGGCTAATAGATTGATTCCGAGAGACATGTTAGCAGAAAAGAATACAGCGGTTTGTTCGGCTGTTTTCACTATCTGTTCCTTCACGTCATCAGTCAAGCCTGTGGTAGCGATGACCACTGGAACCTTTTTTGCCGCGGAATATTCTAACACCGCCGGAACAGCGGAATAATGGGAAAAGTCAATGATTACATCAGCGGCTACTTGGCAATCAGTGATGGCTTGATAAGTCGGAAAGTCCGCTTCAAATTCTTCCCGATCAATTCCAGCAACTACTTGCATTTCAGGCTGCTGAGAAATCATTGTCTGCAGAACTTGCCCCATCCGGCCATTGGCGCCGCTTAAAATAATATCGATCATCTAATTAGCGACCTCCAAACCATAAGCCGTCATTTCTTTTTTCAAGCCTTCTACAGTTTCTGCTTTAGCAGCTGAAAGAGGGAGACGGAAGTTCGGTTCGATTTTTCCTAACAAGCTGACACCCGTTTTTACTGGAATTGGATTTACTTCACAGAAGATCGCATGGATCAAAGGTAACTGCGCCAATTGCAATTCTTTGGCTAATAGGAAATCGCCGTCTAATAATGCTTGGGTCAATTCGTGGGTTTGACGTGGAGCGATATTAGCTATCGTTGAGATTGAACCTTTGCCTCCAAAGGCCATGATTGGCAATACTTGATCATCATTGCCAGAATAGATCGTGAAATCATCAGGCATGATGCGAGCAATCTCAGCAATCTGCGATAAATCACCGCTAGCCTCTTTGATCGCTACTACGTTAGGAATTCCAGCTAATCGTTTTACCATTTGCGGAGCGATATTCATATTCGTTCGTGAAGCTACAGAGTATAAGATAATCGGTAATTTCACGCTTTGAGCGATTTTTTGATAATGTAAAAACAAGCCTTCGTCTGATGCTTTATTATAGTAAGGGGTCACGATCAATAGTGCATCAGCACCAACTTTTTCAGCACCGGTAGATAATTCGATGGCATGTTGGGTGTCGTTTACACCTGTTCCTGCGATAACGGGAATTCGACCATTGACCTTCTTGACGACTGCCTCGATTACAGCAATATGTTCGTCATTGGCCAGGGTAGAAGCCTCGCCGGTAGTTCCGCAAGCAATAATTGCATCGGTTCCTTCGCTGATTTGCCACTCAACAAGTTCCTCTAACTTCTTGTAATCAACGGCACCATCGGCTTTCATGGGTGTAACTAAAGCAACACCAGATCCTTCAAATATTCTCAAGGGAAACAACTCCTTCATCATTTTTTCAAAGCCTTTGTAAAAGGTCTTTAATAGTAGAATTATATCTCAATTATGAGTAGATGCCAACGTAAATCTCATGAAAATTTTAATCAAAAATTATCAAAAAAAGGACAGCTAATGTCCTTGTAGGTTTAATTGATACATCAGCCATAAATCGAGAGCGGCAATCAATAGATAAAATAGACCAGCTCTGCTGCCAAATAGAAAGAAGAAGCCAAACGTACCAACGGAATAAACGGCTAACTCTAGGAATAATTTCGACTGTCCAGTCAAAACAGTTGGAGATTTTGGTGCGCCGTACTTTGCCCAAACCAAGGTTACGATCACGGCCAACACCGCAAAAAGAATTCTTTGAGTCCACTGCTTTTTTATGAATAGACCGCTGAACAGACCAACAACAGTGGTCAACTCAAGCAAAAATCGAATTGCTAACACGATACTAGCCAAATAAACACCTCCATCTATACTATTTAGATCACACGGCTTATAACATACACACAATAAATTTTCTTATTTAACTAAAAATGACTAAAAAATAAAAGCAATCGCGATAAAAAGATATGTCCAGCGCAAATCCTTTTTACAAAGAAGAAAGAGAATCCCGGCCACGACCGAGAAGAAGATCGTATACAATCCCCCGCTGAATCCCTGTAACAGAAAATGAATCACTCCCCAAGTAATGGCTAGTAATAACCCGCCGCTGGGGAAATGGTCCGATAAGCCGAACTGCGCTTCAAAAAACTTTTGGCCAAAAGCGATCACTAACACGATTAAACTACATTCCGCTAAATAGTAAAGTGTTCTAAAAATGAATGCAGGCGAACTTTTTCCCAATTCACCATTGAATTCAACCACCGGTTTGAACCCGCCAAAACCTAACGTAGTGACGATAATCACAGCAACTATCAGCCCGATAATCGGGATAAGTTTTTTCTTATCAAGAGGCTGAGAAATACTGAAAACATCAAAATCAAAGCGTCTCTTTGCATAGTGAACCAAAAAGAATGAGACGCCTGACCACAGGACAGCGGTTAAAGCAGCATTCATAACTAGACTCAATCCATTTGTCAGCATACCCAATATCAATTCCAAACTAAACCCCGCAAAAGCATATAATGCCAACCATAAAAAATCTATCGGCAAAGTTTTTTTCATTTTTTCCAAAAGGATTCCTCCAAGGTCTTTTTCATTTAGTGTATCAACTAATAAAAATAAAATCACTAGAAATGTGAAAAGTATTGAAAACGAGTAGACAAATCACGTTGTAACGAATTGCACGAAATAAATTCCTAAGCTTTACGAATTGACGATAAATTATTACATATACCAATAGTAGAAATACTAGATTTCACCTTTACTTTATGAATGACTATCCGCTACACTAATATTGTGATTTATTGAACGATATTAATATGAAATGTTAGGGGGTGGGAATGATGCAGAATGGGAAAACTGCTTTTACTTGAATGTGAGGGAACTCATACTTAGAAGTTTCTAAGAAGCACTTTATGTTTTCTGTTCAATCTAGTCGTTCCCATGCTGAATGGGAGCTGTTTACGCTTAAGAGGAGAAATGAACAATGATCTATTTAGACAACTCCGCAACAACATTAAAAAAACCAGCAATTGTGATTCAAGCAGTCACCTCTGCGTTAAATCAATTAGGCAATTCCGGTCGAGGCGTACATGAGGATTCTTTGAAATCTTCTTCAGTGATTTTTCAAGCACGGCAATCGTTATGTCAACTATTCAATGGTGAACAAGCACGGCAAATTGTTTTTACAGCTGGCGCGACCGAGAGTTTGACTTTGGCGATTGAGGGACTGCATACCGGAACGGATCATGTGATTACCACCGCGCTTGAGCATAATTCTGTATTGCGGCCGCTGTATCGAATGAGAAAAGAAAAAGGATTAGACTTGACGATCCTTCCTGCGGATAAAAAAGGCCGAGTGAACTATGCTGATTTTGAAGCAGCAATTCAAGAGAATACGAAATCAATTGTCGTTACACATGCGTCCAATGTGACAGGGAATGTCGTTGATTTGAAAAAAATTAGCGCTGTTTGTCAAAAGCACGGGCTTTATTTGATTGTAGATGCTTCGCAATCTGCTGGGATTATACCCATTGATGTTCAAGCGTCAAAAATTGATCTTTTATGCTTTACTGGCCATAAAAGTCTCTATGGACCGCAAGGAACTGGCGGATTATATGTGCGCCCAGGTCTTACTTTGCGACCGTTGAAAGTTGGTGGAAGTGGGATTGACACCTTCAATCCGTACCATCCAACTGTTATGCCTACAGCCTTGGAGGCTGGGACAATGAATGGTCACGGGATTGCTGGGTTAGGGGCTGGTGTCGATTACCTGCTTGATCATACACTGGATCAATTGCGTCAGAAGACCAATGCACTCACCAAACTTTTTTATCAGGAGGTCTCAAAGATCGATGAGGTAATCACATATGGTGACTTTTCAAGCGATGATCGCTGTCCGATTGTGTCGGTGAACCTTGGACAAAGAGACTCTGCAGAGATTAGCGACTTATTGTCTTATGAGTTTGAGATCGCCACTCGGTCTGGCGGACACTGTGCACCGTTAATGCATGAAGCATTAGGAACGAAGGAACAGGGAGTTGTTCGATTTAGTTTTTCCTCCTTTACGACAGAGATTGAGATTTGGAAAGCGATTAAGGCTTTGCAAAAAATTAGTCAAAAGGGGTAATAATTAATGGCAAATAAGAAAATGTATTTATCAGTAGGGGTAGGTTTTGGCTTAGTAGCGATTTTACTGGCATATTTTGGGAATCCAGCAAATATGGCGATCTGTGTTGCTTGTTTTATTCGAGATATTGCAGGCGCGACGAAACTTCACAGCGCTCTGCCAGTTCAATATTTGCGACCAGAAATTATTGGGATCATTTTCGGTGCGATGCTGATGGCGATCCCTCGTAAAGAGTTCAAAGCAAGAAGCGGCTCCTCCACTGGAACAAGGTTTTTATTAGGATTTATGATGATGATCGGAGCTTTGGTATTTCTCGGTTGTCCTTTACGAATGGTTTTACGGATGAGCGGCGGGGACTTAAATGCGTATGTCGGATTGATCGGCTTCGTCGGTGGAGTATTTACTGGTAGTCTTTTCTTGAAACAAGGCTACACATTAGGAAAACCGCAGGATACAAAGGCAACTAGCGGATTTATGGTACCAGGATTCTTCTTAGCACTGTTTGTATTATTTTTAATTGTTCCCTCATTGTTTGTGATGAGTAAGGAAGGTCCCGGAAGTTTCCATGCACCAGTAATGATCTCGTTGATTGGCGGTTTGATCTTTGGTGGTTTAGCACAATTATCAGCGATTTGTTTTTCTGGGAGCATCCGCGACATCTTCTTGATGAAAAATTTTAATCGAATCACCGGCGTACTGACACTTTTTGTGGTTGTTTTGATTTATAATCTTGCTACTGGGAATTTCAACTTAAGCTTTGCAAATCAGCCGATCGCTCATACAGAGCATCTTTGGAATATTTTAGGTTTATACGTAGTTGGTTTTGCAGGTGTGTTGCTTAGTGGTTGTCCGCTAAGACAGTTAATTTTAACTGGTCAAGGCTCGTCTGATGCTGGTGTGACTGTGATCGGAATGCTTGTTGGCGCGGCTTTTGCTCATAACTTCGGACTAGCGTCTTCTGCGGAAGGAACGACTGATTTCGGTCGTATCGCCATCCTTCTATCCATCGCTTTACTTTTTATTATTGCAATTACGAATTTAAACAAAAAAACAGCGGCTTCCGCAAAATAGTTGACGAAGGAGAGATTGGTGTTGTCAAAAGAATGGCTCATTGTAACTTTCGAAACAGAGTATGATGCTTTACAATTTTCTAACCTGTGCAAACAAGGGAAAATAGAGGGGCGGTTATTACCGATCCCTCGTAAATTATCAGCAGGCTGCGGTATATCGTGGCGTTCGGAAACCAGCCTTGAACCAATCATTCAGGAATTGATTCGGCAGCATACAGATGATCTTTCCTGTGAAGTCGTAAAAATGGAACTTTAATAACTGAAGTGATCTGCTCTTAAGCGAGCTGGATCACTTTTTTTATTGCTAATTTATTCATAAGATTGATGGAGTTTCCCTTCAAAATGTTTGAAATCCGGAGTGCTTAAGGCTATTGTAATTTCTGATAACGAGAAGGGATTTAGTGAAATTGAAGATCTTATTAGGTGAAGATGAAGATAAAATGCGGGAATTACTGAAGAAATTCTTTGAAAAAGAAGGATATACCGTAGTGGAAGCTAGTGATGGCGAACTAGCGCTAGATTTTTTCTATGAGGAAACCTTTGACTTGGTTATTTTGGATTGGATGATGCCAAAAATGAACGGTTTGGAAGTAGCGAAAAGAATGAAACGCGAGCACAATATCAAAATTTTGATGCTAACGGCCAAGAACCTGCCAGAAGATGAAGTGGAGGCATTGTTGACAGGTGTGGATGATTATTTGGCGAAACCGTTCCACGCTCAAGTTCTTTTAACTCGGGTCGCCAAATTGTTGGGTGTGATTCATCAAGACATGCATCAGCCACTGGTTTTCCTTCCTAATGAGCGGCGTGTTTTACTTGAAGGAGCGCAGTTGAATTTGACCAATAGAGAGTATGACATGCTGTATTATCTTTATCAAAATCGCGGACTGCCGCTAACGCGCGAGCAGATACTTTTAGCCGTTTGGGGCTTAGATCACGAAAACGATGAGAGGACCGTTGACAGTTTTATTCGCATTTTGCGAGAAAAAGTGGGAAAAGAACGCATACAAACTGTTTATGGTATAGGGTATCGCCTTGAACTATCGAAAAAATAGTCTGACTCGTGTTTTTATTCAACGTGTTTCCATCATTTTTATCTTCGTTCTTTTGCTCGTAGCGATCTTTTATCGCTGGATTTTTCCAACATATTACTACTGGAAAATGGAACAGCCGGTTAAAGAAGCTCAAAAACTAATTCAAAACGGACAAAAGACTCAGCTCGCTACTGATTTGGTAGTCATCGCGGTGGACAATAAACTCTCTGCTTCAGAGGAAGAGCTTACTAGTGAAATGACTCTTCGCTTGAACAAAGAGGCCATTTCGCTCAACCGCTTTTGGGTAGATAAAACAACCCTTCAAGCTGCAAAAAAGGGGAAATCTGTTCAACGTCTCTATAACCAAAATCGGCAAAAAAATGATTTTTATACTGTTTTCTTTGTTAAGGGGGAGACTTTCTATTTAGTTGGTACCAGCATTCCGGACTTTCAGGCTGCAATTCAAACCCTATTTCCTATTTTGCTCGCAGCCACGATATTATTTTTAGTTTTGCTGTTCGCTTTGATTGTGCTGCTAGTGCGAAAACAGATCATTGAACCGATCAGTCGTCTAGAACAAGCCACCCGAAATATTTCCAAATTGAATTTTGGCGACTCTGACATTCAGGAAGAGAATGAGTTAGGCAATTTGAGTCAATCAATCAGTCAGATGAAACACTCGCTCCAGCAGCATGAAATGGATATGCTGGAACGCAATGATCAACTAAAGGCCTTTTCTTCAAATTTAGCTCATGAATTAAAAACCCCATTATCTGTTATGCAGCTGCTAGTCGATGGGGAACAGCTAGGTTTGGAGAATCCAAGCTTTTTTGAAGATATTGATCAGCAATTAGTCAATATGAATGATTTAGTAGCGAATCTCTTGTCCTACAGCCAGCAAATGAAAGATGCGATTCAGTTTGAAAAAGTAGCGATTAAAGCGTTAGTTGGAAAGGAAGCGGCACAGCAGGAACTTATTGATCCAGAGTTTCAAATGAAGCTTGAAGTAGAGGCATGTCTGCTCAACACAAACGAACAGCTAATGAGGATGGTGCTGTCGAACTTATTGACCAATGGTCTGAAATACAGTTTAGATAAGCAAATGAGAATTACCGGCAAACGGACCATTCAACACTATCAGCTGACTTTTGAGAACCAATCTATTGAGCTGTCTTGTAAGCAGCTTTCAAAGTTGACTGAACCGTTTGTAGTTGGCGAAGAATCACGGAACAGTCATCTATCGGGGACCGGTTTAGGTCTTTCGATTGTTGAAGAAACGCTCAAATTAATTGGCGGGGCATTGACGATTCAACAGAAAGACCATCGTTTCGTAGCGACTGTTATTCTCCCCATTGAGTAACACAGCCAATCAAAATAAAGTAAAGCAGAACGATCAAATGACTTTCGAAAGTTAAAGTTATTTGATCGTTCGCTTTCGTTTTCTAATGTTTTTTTCAAAAATACTTTAGAATTCGTCAATTTTCTCTTGCACAAGTTTTGCATAATTGTTTTATATTCTTTTTCTGCAAGGAGGGGAATTGATGACCAATCAAACAAAAAGAAAAGTGATTATTGGATTATTAGCCATCGCACTACTGGTGACAGGCGGAGCATTGGCGATGATGACAATAAAAGCAAAAAAAATAGCAATTGAGCCATTCGACAGCTCGTCATCAATAATCACTAACAATAGACTAAAAATTTATTAACAAACTAAAAGAAGGCAGGGAACGATGATCAAAAAAATCTTATTGGGAATAGTACTAGTATTATTGCTTATTCCACTCTATGCGTTTAAAATCGAACCCAATTTGGCGGTGGTTCATCGTATTCGTTTGGGAGACAAATCAAAACCGGAGGCATTAAACGTTCTTCAACTTTCAGACATTCAAGTTTCTGAAAGTTATACAACAAAACGCTTAGATCAAGTCATTCGTAAAGTCAATCAAGAAAATCCGGATATCATTGTGTTTACCGGTGATCTTTTCGACAATTACACTCAATACAATCATGAACAGGAAATTATTGAGAGGCTTGGTGAACTAAAGGCGACCATTGGAAAATATGCCGTTTGGGGCAATCACGATTATGGCGGCGGAGCAGCAAGAATCTATGAAAGAGTAATGAATGCCGCGAATTTCGAAGTGTTGAAAAATGCAGGCGAAACGATTTCTTTAGCGAATGGGAAAAAGGTGTTTATTGGCGGGTTGGACGATTCCTTGTTAGGCGCTCCATCAATCGAAGAAACCTTGAGCTATCGGCAAAGATATGACTACTCTGTTTTACTGACTCATGAGCCGGATGTAGCAGATGGATTTATCGGAACCAATACACAATTAGTTTTAGCGGGACATAGTCACGGCGGTCAAATTCGTTTGCCCTTTTACGAAGTGAAAAATGTTCTAGCAAAAAAATATACTCGCGGTCTTTATGAACTTAGCGACCACACGAAGTTATACGTCAATACAGGTTTAGGCACGACGTCCATTCATGCTCGACTGGGTGTTCCGCCAGAAATCTCTGTTTTTCAACTGCATTTTTAAGCAGTCTGAGGAAAATAATTTGATACTCCTAAAAAAACGTACTGAATTTCTCTTTGTCCGATGAGAAATACCAGTACGTTTTCTTATTCACTGAATAATTTCAAAGCCGTATCCGCGAATGTGCTCTTTTAATAATTCCAAATACTTCTGAGCCAAAGGGCTGAGCTCTAATTGTTGTTGTTTGATCCAGCCTAATGTGATCACATCATCGTATTCTAAAGGAATCGCTACGATTTTATCATCATTCAATTCGCTGCTGATGATTCCAGAGCTGATCGTGTAGCCGTCTAGTCCGACCATAAGATTAAAAATCGTCGCACGATCACTGACCTTGATGTTCTTTTTACGATCCCAAGTACTAAGAATTTCTTCAGAAAAGTAAAATGAATTCGTTTCACCTTGTTCGTAGGAAAGATACGGATAGTCCACAAGATCGGACAATTTTAACGATTTTTTCGCGACTAAG
Organism: Enterococcus sp. AZ128; assembly: GCF_051714485.1. Taxonomy (NCBI): domain Bacteria; kingdom Bacillati; phylum Bacillota; class Bacilli; order Lactobacillales; family Enterococcaceae; genus Enterococcus; species Enterococcus sp. AZ128. The sequence goes on along the minus strand of NZ_JBIORZ010000002.1, from coordinate 1,448,271 downwards.
GGATTATTGCGGCTGACAAAGACATGCGGTTTTGCATCAAACAACGGTGTGAATGTCAGTCCTTTTTCTTTGAACAGCTTGGTCATGACTTGCCGATTAAAGGCGTTCAAGTATAAAATCCCCAATTCACTTTTGAAGCTGGCTAGATCATCAAAAATATTCTCAGTTTCTGTTTCTCGTAAAGTGAAATTGTACTCATCAGCATTGACTGTCCGCAGTAATTCGACAAAAGCATGAACCACAAAGGCATAATGCTGCGCTGAAACTGAAAAGTTCTGTTTACGCAGCGGTTCGTTTTTAAATTTTTCCTCCAGCAGATTGACCTGATCCAGGATTTGGCGGCAGTAAATCAAAAATTCACGGCCTTCAGAGGTTGGAATGATCCCTTGCTTATTTCGAACCAGTAGCTGCACATTCATTTCGCTTTCCAGTTCTTTTAGGGCATTTGATAAGCTCGGTTGGGTTAAGAACAGGGCTTTTGCCGCTTCGTTGATCGATCCTTTTTCGACAATTTTTTCAAAATAAATCAGTTGTTGCAAGCGCATCGTTTCACCTCTTTTTTATAGAGTATAGCGAAGGTTATAGTTATTGGCTATAACTAGTTATTACTTTTTTCAGTTATTCAAGTAAAAAGAAGCGTGCTATTGTGTACCGTAATACAACTGGAGGAGGAAAAGATATGAAGACAGCAATTATCGGATTTCCAAGAATTGGCGAAAATAGAGAATTAAAATTTGCGACAGAAAAATATTTTAAAGGCGAGTTGACGATTGAGGAGCTAGAGGCTTTCGCGAAAGAGTTAAGACAAAAGCATTGGGAGTTGGTGCAAGAAAGCGGCATCGAGGGGATTCCCAGCAATGATTTTTCCTTTTACGACACAACCTTAGATACAGCCTGCCTATTGAATATCGTTCCGCAGGAATTAGCGACGATGAGTTTAACAGAAAACGAAAAATATTTTGCCTTGGCCCGCGGTTATCAAGGGGAAAAAGGGGATGTCAAAGCGCGACCGATGAAAAAATGGTTCAACACAAATTATCATTACATCGTGCCAAAATTTGAAAAGGAAACCATTATTTCTGTTAACGGTGATAAGATCTTCAAGGAATACCACGAAGCAAAAACTCTAGGAATTGAAACACGCCCAGTGCTTATTGGCCCGTTTACACTGCTGCAGCTCAGCGAATTCGAACAGGGAACAGATCGTAAAAAAATCACCGCCGATTTGATCATCGCCTATAAAGAGATTCTTGAAAAATTGGAGAATTCAGGCGCCGAATGGATACAATTAGACGAACCAAGCTTAGTGAAGGATCTAACAACAGAAGAATTAGCTGAATTCCAAGGGATTTATGAATTATTACTGACTGATCAAAACATAAACGTTTTGCTGCAAACCTATTTTGGCGATATTCGTGATGCCTATGAAACAGTTCTCTCACTGCCTTTTGCCGGAGTGGGATTGGATTTTGTCGAAGGTCGCAAAACAGCAGAATTAGTCAAACAAGGTTTTCCGCAAGACAAAGTATTGTTTGCCGGTGTTGTTAACGGAAAAAATATTTGGCGGAACAACTACCAGCAAACGATTGAGCTTCTTAAGCAATTCAAACAAGAAAAGCTGGTGTTAACAACATCGTGCTCTCTTTTACACGTACCATTTACTACCGCGAACGAAACTTTTCCATCAGATATCAAACAGCATTTCGCTTTTGCAAAGGAAAAGTTAGTCGAGCTCGTAGATCTGGCAGCCATTTTTGCTGGAACAACGGATGCTATCTCGATAAATCAAGCGTTGTTTGCTGAAAGCCGCTTTACAGAAAATCTGACAGTCCAGAGAAAAATCAACGCGTTAACTGAGAGTGATTGCACGCGAGAACCTACTTTTGAACAACGAGAAATCCTGCAGAAAGCAGCTTTTGATTACCCAGTGCTGCCGACGACCACCATCGGTTCCTTCCCGCAAACAAGAGAAGTAAAAGTGACACGAGCAAAACACAAACGGCGGGAAATCAGTGAGGAAGCCTACGATCAATTTATTGCCCAGCAAATCAATGAATGGCTGGAGTGGCAGGAGAAGATTGGTTTGGATGTGCTAGTCCATGGGGAATTCGAGCGAAACGACATGGTGGAATATTTTGGGCAGAATTTATCCGGCTATTTATTCAGCAAGAATGGCTGGGTCCAATCATATGGGACTCGTGGTGTGAAACCACCGATCATTTGGGGGGATGTCGCTCGTGAAAAGCCAATCACGGTAAAATGGTCGACCTATGCGCAACAACAAACAGATAAAATCGTGAAGGGGATGCTGACAGGCCCTGTTACTATTTTGAATTGGTCATTTCCACGTGAGGATATCAGTTTAAAAGATTCTACTTTACAAATCGCTTTGGCAATCCAAGAAGAGGTATTGGATTTAGAAAAGAACGGAATTCGAGTAATCCAAATTGATGAAGCCGCGCTACGAGAAAAATTGCCCCTTAGAAAAACCGACTGGTACTCTGAATATCTAGATTGGTCTATTCCGGCTTTCCGTTTGGTTCACAGCAAAGTACAAGCTACAACCCAAATTCATACACATATGTGCTATAGCGAGTTCACCGACATTATTCCAGCGATTGATCAAATGGACGCCGATGTGATCTCCTTCGAAGCCTCTCGTTCAAATCTGGCAATATTAGATGAGTTGAAGCAGAAAAATTTCCGAACAGCTGTCGGCCCTGGAGTGTATGACATACATTCACCGCGGGTTCCATCAGTTAACGAGATCAAGCAAACGATCAGTAAGATTTTAGCAAAAGTCCCTTTAGAAAAAGTTTGGATCAATCCCGATTGTGGTTTGAAAACGCGAGGAATTCCTGAGACAACCGCAAGTTTGACCAACATGACAGACGCGGTGAAGCAAGTCAGAAAGGAATTGTAGCCTATGTCCAGTACATTATCCTTTGAAGTTTTTCCGCCAAACACACAGATTGGCTCTGAAAAACTTTTTAAAACCTTGAAGGAACTGCAACAGCTGCAGCCTGATTTTATCAGTGTCACCTGCAGCAATAATCGGCAATCGATCGAAGAAACGACACTAAAAGTGGCCGATTATATTCATAAAGAACTAAATGTTCCAACGATCGCTCACTTGCCAGCAACTTACTTGAGTCGAGAACAGTTAGCTGATCTAGTAAGACAATTAGATAAAATCGGAATTGATCAAATCCTCGCTTTGCGAGGAGATATCCTTCCAGATCTGCCGCCTAAAAAAGAGTTTGTCTATGCCAGCGATCTGATTGAATATGTCAAAAAAGAAGCCCCACATTTTCATGTTAGTGGAGCTTGTTACCCTGAAACACATCCGGAATCAAGAAATCGAATAGAAGATATCAAAAATTTAAAACATAAAGTTGCTGTTGGTTGCGAACAGTTGATCACCCAACTTTTTTTTGACAACGAGTTATTTTACCAATTTCAAGAATCCTGCTATTTAGCAGACATTAAAGTTCCGATTTTAGCTGGAATCATGCCGATTATTAATCGCAATCAAGCACTGCGTTTGATTAAAACCACCAATACTAAGCTGCCGCGAAAATTTCTGGCGATCTTAGAAAAATACGAACATGATCCAATCGCCCTTAGAGAGGCGGGATTAGCGTATGCCATTGACCAAATCGTGGATTTGACAACACAGGATGTTTCCGGAATTCATCTTTATACAATGAACAATGCTGAGGTGGCCAAGCATATCTGCCACAATACAAAGAATGTATTGAATGGCGAAATCAAAGCGGGATAATTCCCACTTATCATTTGACATTGATGGCATAATGATTATAATTAGATTAATTTAAATAATAGAACGTTGAAGAGAAGAGTAATTGACGCTGCATGATACAGAGACCTCGGCTGGTGAGAAAGAGGACATCGCAAACTCAATGAAGATGAGCTCTGAGTTTTCTAATGGGTTAACGCTCGTTAGACGGCAGTGACCGTTACCTCACCGAGTTTCATTTGGAACTGTCGAGGTATTATTTCTAATACGAATTTGGGTGGTAACACGGTCTGATCCGTCCCTTTGTCGAATGACAAAGGGGCTTTTTTTGTTTTAACTGAAATGAATTGAAGGAGTGAGCAGATGAAATCAGCAGAATTTATTCAAAATTATTATCGAAAAAGGAAAGGGAGCTATTCTTTAAAATGGGATGCCCTGCAAGAACGCTATGGCGATAAATATTTATTGCCGCTTTGGGTAGCGGACATGGATTTTTCTGGACCTGAAGCTGTTCAAACAACAGTTACTGAAAGAATCGCTCATGGTGTCTTCGGGTATTCATTAACTCCTAAAAATTATTTTTCTACGTATCAAAACTGGCAAAATCGCCATGAACGGACCAAGTTTCAGGAAGAATGGCTGCATTTTACCTCGGGAGTGGTTCAAGGAATCTATGATTTGATTCATTGCTTTACAAACGAAGGGGATCAAATCATTATTCAGCCGCCAGTCTACTATCCTTTTTTCGATGTGGTGAAGAATCAGAATCGTCAATTGATTACTTCTGAACTGATTGAAACCACCACAGGGTATCAAATGGATATTAAAAACTTTGAGCAGCAGTTGATGGAAAATGATATCAAATTGTTTATCCTTTGTTCGCCGCATAATCCAGTTGGTCGAGTCTGGAAAAGTAAGGAACTGCTGGAAGTTCTGGCTCTATGTCAAAGGTACGATGTGTTGGTGATTTCAGATGAAATTCATTCTGATTTGATTTTACCGGGAAATACGTTTGTCTCGGCCATAACGATCGCTGCCGAATTGAACTTTTTGGATCATTTGATCGTATGCAATGCACCATCCAAAAGTTTTAACTTGGCCTCCTTACTGAATGCGCATATTTGGCTGCCAAATGAGGAATTACGAAAAAAATATCAAAGCTGGGAAAACAAGCACCATCATACAGGAAATAGTTTGATCGGACAAATAGCCGCTCAAGCAGCCTATGAAACTGGCGATGAGTGGTTAGAAGGATTACTTGGCGTTGTGGCAGAAAATAATCAATTGCTAAAACAGCAATTGATTCAGCACATTCCTCAAATTAGAATCAGTGAGCTTCAAGGAACCTATTTAGCTTGGCTCGATTTAAGAGAGTGGCTTCCCAGTTTAGATACGAAACATTTTATTCAAGACGAAGCAGGACTAGCTATCGACTATGGAGAGTGGTTCTCGCCTGAAAATAAGGGATTCATTCGGATCAATTTGGCAACAAGGCCTGAAAATATTCAAACAGCGATAAATCAGTTACTGGAACTGGACCATAAAATCAAAGGAGGAAATTAGCATGAGGTATCATACAGCGACAGAATTGGCTCAAATCGGGAATCATCAAGATGACCGAACAGGAGCGGTGTCTGCACCAATCTATTTATCAACGACTTTTTCTCATCCAGGATTGGGCCAGAGTACCGGTTATGACTATACGCGAACAAAAAATCCGACAAGAGATATTTTAGAAGAGGCGTTAGCAAAATTAGAAGGGGGAAGCCAAGGAATCGTAACTAGTTCAGGAATGAGCGCGATCCAACTAGTCTTTAATTATTTTTCAGCAACGAGTGAATTTTTAGTTTCTCGCGATCTTTATGGTGGAAGCTACCGCTATTTTTAAGAACTGGAACGTCAAAACGGATCTGTTTTTCATTATTTTGATGATTTTGAAAGTTTGGAAAATCAACTGACAGAAAAAATTGATGCGGTATTTTTGGAAACTCCAACCAATCCTCTAATGCAGGAAGTCTCAATCACTGATACGGCTAACCTTGCCCACAACTACGGCGCCTGTCTAATCGTGGATAATACTTTTTTAACTCCTTTAAGACAACAGCCACTGAAGGAGGGCGCGGACATCGTCATTCATTCTGGCACAAAATTTTTGAGCGGACACAATGACTTATTAGCGGGCGTTGTTGTGGCAAAAGAGCACGAGTTAGGCGAACAATTAACCTGGTTAAGTAATACGACCGGTCCAACATTATCCAGCTTTGACAGTTGGCTGTTCATTCGCAGTTTAAAAACGTTAAAGCTTCGTTTTGAACAGCAAGAACGCAATGCACAGGAGCTCGCAAAAAAATTAAAGGCATTCTCGGAGATCGAAAAAGTACTTTATCCTGGAATCGGGGGAATGATCAGTTTTTATGTTAAGGACGCAACTAAAATCCCCGAGTTTTTATCAAAACTAGAATTAATTACGTTTGCGGAAAGTTTAGGCGGAGTGGAAACACTGATCACTTATCCAACTACCCAAACACATGCGGATATTCCTAGAAACATTCGAGAATCTTATGGGTTGACGGATAACTTGCTGCGCCTTTCCATCGGCATCGAGGATAGCGATGACTTGTTGACGGATTTAGCACAAGGATTTAGCAAAGCTAAAAGCGCTCACTGAATTAAAGGAGGAAGGAACATGAACTTACAGCAATATCGTTATGTTCAAACTATTGCTAAGATCGGAAGCTTCAGTCAGGCGGCCAAAGAGCTTTTCGTTACGCAACCAAGTCTTTCCAGTTCGATTAAGGAGCTGGAAAATGAACTGGATGTTCAGCTTTTCCATCGATCAAAATCTGGAACCTGTCTAACCGAAGCCGGCAGCGACTTCTTGATTTATGCTAAAAGAATCTTAACGCAGGTGGAGGAGATGGAGAAACATTTTTTGCTGGGAACTAAAAAGAGCTTTACTGTAAGTTCTCAACATTATGATTTTCTTTACGAGCCTTTTATGAAGGTCACGGAAAAATTCCAAGGCGTTTGTCAAAATTTTTATTTAAATGAAACAACGACAAAAAGAATACTTGAAAGTATTCGAGACTTTGAAAGCGAACTAGGGATTATCTACCTGAATCCCCAAAGCAAGCGGATGCTTGAACGGTATTTCAGCCAAGAAAGTTTGAATTTTGAAGTGTTGGGTAATTTCTCGACACACATCTATTTAGGCGCGCATCATCCGCTTGCTGCAAGAGAGAATATATCAAAAGAAGAGCTGTCTGTTTATCCGCAAGTCCGGTTTATTCAAGAGGATCATGGTGCGAGCTATTTAGATGAAGACCCCATCGGCATTTCTAAGGAACAGGCCAATTACTATACAAATGACCGAGGAACCTTGATGAATTTACTTGCGGGAACAGACGCTTACGCATCTGGCTTGGGAATTATTAAAGGCCTAACGAAAGATCGGATCGTTCTGCGTCCGTTGAAAGATGCTGATATTCATTCTTTAGTAGTAATTACCAACAGGATGCGTAAACAAACGCAGCTGGCGGAATATTTTATACAGGAATTGAAGCACACGCTGCAAAAGGAGTAGGGAACGATGAAAGGTGGAAGGTGCCGGTGTAAAAAAAGCTGCGATGTTTTTCCTACTATGAAGAAAATGGTATGATAGCAACGAAAGAAAGGAACGATTGAAGTGAAAAAATGGAAAAAAATCCTTCTGATGGTTGTTATCGGACTTGCTGTTGTATTTGCTGGCGGATTCGCCTATTTAAAAACTCAAACCTATTCGCCTACAAATAACGCGCAGCAGATTGCTGATAAAGCGAAAAATAGCAATGATTCGCTCTATTTTCCTTCCGAAGATAAATCAAAGCCAGTAATTATTTTTTATCCTGGAGCACTCGTTGAACCAGAAAGCTATAGCTCGTGGGCACAAATTGTAGCAACAGCTGGGTACCCCGTTTATATAATGAAAATGCCTTTGGATTTAGCAGTTTTGGCACCGAATCAGGCAGAGAAAGTTCTTTCTCAACTGCCGAATCGTAAATATATCATTGGCGGGCATTCTTTAGGCGGCGTAATGGCTAGTCGTTTTGCGCAAAAACATGGAGAAAATCTGAAAGGTGTCTTTTTCTTGGCTAGTTATCCAGACGAAAAGGGAAGCTTGGCGAATAAAAATGTTCCCGTCTTGTCTCTGACGGCGGGTAATGATCAAGTGTTGAACAAAGCGGCTTATCAGAAAGCCAAACAAGATTTACCAAAAAATACGGATTATCAAGAAATAGCGGGTGGAAATCACGCTGGCTTTGGTTCCTATGGTCCACAAAAGGGCGATGGCAAATCTGAGATCGACGATCAAAATCAACAGGTGGCACAACGGTTGATTGCTTGGTTGGAAGAAAAAAGCGACACAGAAAAAGACTGACGCTTCATGATCAACGCATAAAAAACGTCCAATCGATTGATTGGACGTTTTTACTTAGTTCATTTTCTTCAAAAGATAGATTGAAAAACTGAATAGACTTGTTCCCAAAAGAAGCCAAATGGCGCTACTTTGCTTGTCATTTGTTTTTGGATAACGTTTATTTGGAGAACTGGCACTCTTTATAATTGTCTGCTTCTGTGACGAACTACTTGTTTCAATCGTAGTTGAATCTGTTGTTGAACTTTCTGTTGAGTTCTGAGAACTTCTTGATTGTGTAGTGCTGGTTGAACTTTCTGTTGTACTTTGAGAACTTGTTGAATCTGTACTGCTAGGCGCTGTCTTTTTATACGTGTTGATCAAGGTAAAGTAATTGTTTTCCTGACTAACTGAAAAATCAAAATCCGCTGGAATAGCTACTTCATTGACACGATAAATGATGGTATCTCCGGCATTATTGTACAAAGGCAAATCATTATTGACGCCCAATACTGGAACTGTCGATACAGTAGCCTTGAAGTTCTTTTCCTTGGTTAATGACAAGGTATCTGAGGTTGTCCACGAATTCGGATTGACTAAAGGTGTTCTGTTAACCTGATAATCTACCTTATCTGGAATTACCGATTCGGGGGCATTTTTCCATTGCTTCTCTAGGCTAAGATTCACTGTCGGAGCCTTGATAGACGGAATTGGAAAATCTAGCAGTGAATTCTCACTTGCCGGATCTAGAGTGGTTTGTTGATTACATAAATACCAAAATTCCCCTCTAAAATCAGTAGCTTCAGTATTCAAGCGAATCTGATAAGTCAAAGTAATTCGTTCGTTCTCACCTAATACGAAATTTGAAAGGGTGATTACTTGATTTTGCTCAGAGACGCTCAAACTATTTACTAAATCCTTGGCGGGTTCCCAGTTACCCTCAGAATTCTTTCTCCAACCAGACAATGTATAGTAGGCGTCAGAAAAGTTTCCGCTGCCTTGCAGCAGAATATCATTTCCCATTGGATCTGTTACGAGTCCGTTTGGAATAGTCTTAGTAACCGAGTTGATAATGAGTTTTAGCGCATCACCTAATCCAAGGAGATTTTCATCGATGGAACGGTAATGACTCTCTTTGTCCGCAATATTTCGTGCGATATATTCTCCTCTATCTGTGGGAGCCGTTCCGATGGAGTAGGTAGCAATGTTCGTTTCCTTTAATGCGACGATTGTTCCCAGTGTAGCGTCAGTGACAACCGTTTTATCAACCTTGGTAGCATTCGGGTCAGAAATCGTATCACTCGTATTAAATTTTTCTGAAGTCGTTTGAAAATCTTTGTTATAAACAGCGGTATGAAGACCATTGTAGTCCGTAATTTCACCATTATTTTGATAAGTTTGCGCATTTTCAGCAGGCAAGTAGCTGCGGTTTGCACTGCCATCGCCAATATGAATCAAGATTTTCTCGGCATCTGGTCGTCCATGAGTTGTTAGAAGATCTTGACCAGCAATCAGACCTTTTTGGACAAATGTACCTGAATGACTTTCAGCCGTGTTGGTTAAGAAATCCTGTAATTGAGTTATATCGTTAGTTAAACCATTTGTGGTATAAACATTTCTGTTATAGGCAACGATACCGATTTGAACAACGCCATTAGACAAGGAATCACCCAATTCTGTACCAAAATCCTTTAACCCTTCCAATGTATTAGTCAATTTTTCACCCTGCATTGATGAAGAATAGTCGATCACTAGAACAATATCTAAAGGCGGGTGAGGAAGCTGATTTCCCTTGATATCCAGAGTAACATCGAACAAGCCTTGCTTTTGCGAATCGGCTTTGACCGTTTTCTTAAGGTAGGCTTGATCTTGATAATTGATGAATCCTTCTGAATCCACCGGTATGTTTGCTGTATTGGCGTACCCATAATTGTAAGTATCGCCGTTAGCAATCCCATTATTCACATAATTACCAGCATTCGTTGATTCATATTGAAAGGGATCATCCGCAGCAAATACAGTTGCTGAACCAGCAATAAAAAAGAAAAATAGGACAGATATGAGTATACCGAACAACCTAAAACACTTATTTTTCATAACATCCTCCATTAATGACTATATTTTAGCTTAATTATAACACTCGTTTCTGAAAACACCTTGTCATACACTCACGAAGCACTTTACAAATATGGTCTCATATTAAAACTAGAGTACTTTCACTCTATAAAAAAATGATGAGTACATTTCGGATCAATAAAAAAATAGAATATATCAAACTTTTTGAAAGGGTATTCATTATTTAATGACCGGATAATCGTTGGTATGATCGCAAACATCCTCCGAAAATCATTATGCTTAATTTAATATAAATTATTTGGAGTGTGAATGTGGTGACAAAAGAGGTATTTTGTTGTTGTAGATATCTCAAATAAGAATGAATAAAATCAAAATTGAAAGGAGAAAAGACATTGAAAGAGTATGGATTAAGCAGGGAACAATTATTTGGATTAACACGACGAACTTTGGAAAAGCGTATCCGTAATTTTTTTTCTGAAACAAATGATGGAAAGGCCGCCATCGAAATGTTGATCACCCTTCAGGTGCGGGAAGAATTATGTGAAGCCGATTTTTCTTTTATGCTTAAGGAGTTAGTCCAACATATATTCTTGAAAACGAGATCAAACTCTGCGTTGCGTCGCTATTATTTATATTTCGCTGAGTACTTTGAGAAAAAGGAGTGGCGTTTATTATCGCTTAAATTATTCCCAGTAAAAACATATATCGCTGAAAAGCTTGAAAGACTATATACACAATTCATCAAAAAACCGTTAGCAGGATTAGTAGGATCATGACGGTTTTTAAGGAAGGAGTGAAAAAATAAAAAGAAGGGAAAGTAAAAAATGGAAGAAACTATTACATTAGACGCTGAATTTGCGAATAGTATTGGCAAATCACATCATCTTCGCTTGAAAAACTTTGATCCGTCAAAAACAGCACAAGAAATAAAGTCTGCCTTAACTAAATTAACGAAGCTAGATCTGTTCGAAAAGGACGGGATTGGCTTATTTAAAGAGGTTCTTCACGCGACCGTGATCGTAGAAAAAGTTGAAATACTTTTTGATAATCCAGAGGATAAAAAGGCACCTATCAATGAACCAGTGATCAAAGAATCAGTCGCATTAACGGAAGAAATCCCACCACAGACGCAGATGTCTGCTCCACCTATCCAAAATCTGGAAAATATCCAGGATCCGCAAGACTTGACTATTGTTGAAGCAAGACCCGAATCCGGTGTACTGATCAAAACGATCGAACTTCCCCAAGGAGTCGATCCATGGCAATTGGACGAAGACCAAGCCTCTATGTTGGTTCTCGCCTGTATGGTACCGCATGCTTCATTGTTAAATGTTGAGGTGGATGATCAATCGGTTCCGGCGAAGCTGATCATCACACAAGCAGTGGAGGAGGAGAAGGTGACATCTGAGTCTCAGGCCGCCGCCCAATCTCCGCCAGAAAAACCAATAAGAAAACGAAAGCGGCTGATTGACCGCATTCGAAAACGAGAATAGCTGAAAACTTTCGCCTCATCAAAATCCAACGTTGGTATGAGGTGGATAGATAAGTAATAATCATTTGAACTGCTCTTATGCAGAAAAATTTTAGCTCGCTGAGAGGCGGGCTATTTGTCGTAGAAACAAAAAATAGTACTTAGTTACTGGTTTGATACTAGCTTTTGAGTGGGCTACTGTTAGGTTTATACTTTAAACACTTCACAATCGTTGTTCCCTTAAGAAACTGGCTATTTTGATTTAAAGTTTCAATATACTGCCGCAAGAGTCGCTGATTCTTGAATCGGTTTTTCAAAAACCTTAAAAAGTATATTGATCTTTTAAATCATTTGCTATTCTTACCGAAAAGAAACAGGAGGGTCAATATGAAATTTAACGGAGTTTTCCCAGCATTGATAACTCCCTTCAATGAGAAAGATCAAATCAATTGGTCTGCGTTGGAGGAAATTATTGAAAGAAACATTGAAAAAGGAGTGGAAGGTTTTTATTTATGCGGCACTTCGGGAGAATGTTACTTACTGGACTTAGAAGAACGCAAAGAGCTTTTAGAGCAAGTAGTGAAATTGGTTGATCAGCGTGCAAAAGTAATTGTTAATATTGGAGAGCTTTCGACTAAAAAGGCACTAGACTTAGGAAAACACGCGGAAGGACAAGATGTCGCAGCTATTTCATCGATCCCGCCGATTTATTACAGCTATTCTCAGCAAGAATTAAACACGTATTATCAGCAACTGGGGAATGAAGTTGATAAGCCGTTGATTCTCTACAATATCCCAGGAATGTCTGGCGTGCATTTTAGTAATGATGACTTGGATCAACTGTTTGCGAATCCAAAAATCATCGGCATGAAGCACACGTCCTATGACTTATATCAATTCGAAACCGTTCGTTCAAGTCACCCGGAGCTAGATCTTTTTATTGGTCATGATGAGCTGCTTCTTCCGGCATTGTCTGTCGGAGCCAATGCTGGAATTTTCAGTACAGGTAATTTTATGGCAGAAGAATTAATTGCTTTAAAGGCTTGCTATGATGCTGGAGAGTTAAAAGAGGCGGCGTACCATCAAGCGAAAATCAATCAAATCGTTGCCGTTTTGATCAAAGTCGGGGTATTCAAAGGGATCAAGGCTGCTTTGACGCTTCAAGGGATTGATGCGGGAGAATGTCGAGCACCAGCAAGTGCATTAACCCCAACTGAATTTGACAGCGTCAAAGATGTTTTGAAATTGTTGAATTAGAATAATAACTTGAGAGTTCATAAGTACAAGTACACGTAATCTGATGAAGATTCGTTGCTTTGATTATGACTCTTTTTTTACTAAAAATCTGCAAGGAGCGCACGATGACCCATTCTACCACTGAAGCAATTCAACAAATGATTTTATATTCTACTGCCGCAAAATCGGATATTCGAACATGTTTTAGCTTGATGAAGGATAAAAAATTTAGTCAAGTTGAGAAAAAATTACAAGATATTACTGAGTTATTGCAACAAATCCGAGCGCTGGAAAAAAGTTTGCTGACTCAGTCAGTTACAGAAGACGAAACAATTGACGAAGCTCGTTTACTCTACGCCTCAACCCACTTGCTGGCAACCTCCGTTCTTTTTGAAACGGCCGTCGAAATGAAAAATCTTTATCAATTAGGATTTTCAAGTTAAAACAATACAGCACTGTTTAATGGACCGCGACGATCTTAGATTGTTACGGTCTTTTTTATCCGTCAGAAATTTTGAAATAAGCAATCAAAATAACTAGGACGGTTTTCAGGTATTTAAGAAATGCTATTTCAAGACTTTTCCAAAATGATTTTCAACAATGAATAGTTGCTATCATGACCTTGCAAACAAAAGAACACGCATTAGAAAGGAAGGGAATCATGAAAGTTTTATATTTGGAAGATGAAACAGTGACAAGAGAAGTTATTCTGGAAACGACCAAGAATTATCGAAATCTGCTTGGAGATGTCGAGATTGCAGTATTCAATGAATCCATGGGCAACAGCAAAGAGGCTATTGCCGACAGTATCTTAAAGACTGAAAAAAATGGACCGGAATGGTTGGAGCCAAGTCAAGAACTACTCGCAGCTGTCAAAGATGCGGATGTCCTAGTGACTCACTTTGTTGGTGTTAACCAAGCGATTATTGATGCCGCAAAAAAATTACGTTTGATCTGTATTTTACGCAGCGGAATTGAAAATGTGAATGTCGCTTATGCCAAGGAACAAGGAATTCCCGTTGTGAACGCTCCTGGTCGATTAGCCGGACCTGTTGCTGATTATTCTGTTGGGATGATTATCGCCGAATCACGCAATATGGTTCGTAGCAACCTTCAAGGAACGAAAGGAAAATGGGTAATTCGTTTTGATAACTTTAGCTATTCACAAAGCTTAGCAGATAAGGTCGTTGGCATTATTGGGTTTGGGTTGATTGGCCGTGAGGTAACGAAACGCTTGATCCCATTTGGTACAACGATCAAAGTTTACGATCCCTTCTATCAGAAAACGGGTCAAGAAGGCTTTGATTTTGAATTGGTCGGATTGGATGATTTGTTAACCGAGGCTGATTTTGTCAGTATGCATGCCCGCTTAACAAAAGAAACGGAAGGTCTATTTGGGGCAGCTGAATTCAATAAGATGAAAAAAACAGCGTTCTTCGTAAATACTGCTCGTGCTGGATTAGTGGATGAGCCAGCATTGATTGCGGCACTTCAGGCAAAAGACATCGGCGGTGCAGCCTTAGATGTCTTTGCCAACGAGCCATTACCTGCAGATAATCCTTTACTGGCTCTGGATAATGTCACTTTGACACCTCACTTAGCCGGTACGGCAAGTAATGTCGGACAAATCTCACTGCGCTTTATTGAACCAGATTTGAAGAATTTTGTAGCAGGCAAGGCGTTAGTTAATCGCGTAGGCTAGGTGGTGCATTATGAAAGAATCATGTATTTTGGTCGTCGATTTTGGAACCTCCAATGTCCGTGCCTCGCAAGTCACATTATCAGGAGAAATTAGAACGATTTCCTGTCAAAAAATTGAGGTCTTACATCCTGATTATCATTACGCGGAAATCGATCTTCAGGATCTTTGGAACAAGACCAAACAGGTCATAGAAACTGTCTGGAATCGAAGAGAAGACGCAGAATTTCTAGCTTTATCGTTTTCCTTTTTAGGGGATAGCTTGATCTTAGCAGATGAAAAGCAGCAACCGATCGGGAATATGATCGTCTCCTTTGATCGTCGGGGGGAAGCCGAAGCAGAGACACTGAAACAGGATTTCGGCGAAGAGGCCTTTTTGAAAGCAACCGGATCAAAAATATTACCAGAACTGCTGCCGGTTAAATTACTTTGGCTGCAAAATCATGCACGAACAGCTATGGATGAAACCAAAAAAATCTGGAATTTGCAGCAATTTATTATGAGTCAATTAGGTTTAGCGGATCAAACGGATTATACCTTAGCGAGCCGCAAGTGCTTATTAGATATTCAGAGCGGTGAATGGAATCAAGAGCTGATCGACTATTTGCAGGTCGAAAAAGAAACCGTGGAGCAAACGATTCAAGAAAGCGCAACAACAGTCGGTTTTATCTCATCAATTGGACAGACTAATTTTGGCAAAGAACTGCCAGTCATTTTAGGTGCTCATGATTCTGAATGCGCGATTCTAGGGCTTGGCGTTGATGCATCCGATCCTTCTTTAATCGGAAATATCATGGGAACCTTTGATTTACTTGGATCGATCAGGACCGTAGATCAGCGTCCAGATCAACGGAACTACCCAGATATCGAGGTAACTCATGGAATTGAAAAAGGGACAGTGATTGTCGGAGGATCAATTATTGCCGGCGCTTATTTGGAATGGTTCATGCGTGAAATCGTTCATGGAGAAAAAGATTTTTCAGCGTTAAATGAATCAATTAACTGGGATACGATTCAACCAGCAACCTTGTTATTACAAAATTCATCTCGTAGAAATCGGTTGTCGGACTTTGATCTATCCTTTTCGATCGATGATCTGTATAAAACAATTCTAGAAGGGTCAGTTTATGAACTGGCTAAAATAATCCAGCAATTAAAGGCTGAACAATCAGTAAAACGGTTACGGATTGGCGGCGGAGGCAGTCAGTCAGACCCATGGGCACAATTAAAAGCTGACGTGTTTAACCTGCCAGTTGAACGAGTTAAAAATAAAGAAGTTTCTTCGATTGGTGCTGCGATCATTGCCGGTGTTGGATTAGGGATTTTTTCAGATTATCAAGACGGCATTACCCAAATGGTCAAAGTAGAGAAAAGTTTCGAACCAAACAAAGAACGAGGACAAAAATATTTAACTAAATATCAAAAAGCAGAAAGAGGGATATCACAATGAGTTTAGTAACATTGAAGGAGATTTTATCAGAAAGCGTTGAGGGAAATTATGCAGTCGGAGCGTTCAACTTTTTGGATGATAATTTTATGGAAGCAATCATTTCGGCGGCAGAACAAGAAAATAAACCTGTCATTTTACAGATTCCGCCATTTTTCGCAGAGGTAAATGACCTAAGTTTCTATTGGCCAAAAATGTTGGATCGCGCGCGTCGGGCAACAGCGCCGATTTGTCTCCATTTAGATCATGGACCAGATTTTGAAACCTGTATGAAGGCCATTCATGGGGGGGCTAGCTCGGTAATGTTCGACGGTTCTACATTACCGATCGAAGAAAATATTCGGATCACTAAAGAAGTTGTCAAAGTCGCACATGCCTGCGGTGTCAGTGTAGAGGGCGAGATTGGTCACGTTGGCAGTCCCGAGGGAGAATTACAAGCTGCGGTGGTTGATGAAAGTACCTATACTAAACCGGAAGATGCCGTTCGATTCGTTAAAGAAACCGGCGTCGATGCACTAGCAGTAGCGGTGGGGACCGTTCATGGTGTCTATAAAGGGGATCCAAAAATCGCCACAGAGTTATTAGCTGAAATCAAACGGCAAGTCGATGTTCCATTAGTCTTGCATGGCGGATCTGGACTGCCAGATGAGCAGTTCCAAGCAGCTGTCAAACATGGAATCAACAAAGTGAATTTCTTTACGGGAATGTCATTGGCCGCGACTCAAGCTATCGAGAAACGTTTAGATGAAACCAACGGAAATGTTCATTATATTGAGTTGAAGGATGCCGCTTATGAGGCAGTAGTGGAGACTGTATCATCGAAAATGAAGGTCTTCGGCACGCAGCCTTTAAAAAAAGACTATAGCAACTAGCACATGACGTATCTGCCGAGAATCCCAATCATTTTTGGATTCTCGGCTTTTTTTATCATTTTGAATAGTAATTTCAAAAAACAAATCACTTGAAGAAGAAAAAGTGAATCAGGTTTTCAAATGCTCTGCATTCACTATAAATGGCTGACTAAAGTTGTTAATCTCAAGTCACAGGATGAAGAAATAGTTGAGGAAGTGAAGAAATGGAAAAAATAGTCGCAATCGATATCGATGGCACTTTGCTGGATAGCGATCATAAAGTGACAAAAGAAGTATTTGAAGCCATTAAAATAGCGAAACAGAATGGTGTTCATATTGCATTATGTTCCGGCAGACCTGTTTTTGGTCTGAAACCGATCCTTGAGATGTTGCCGGAAAAATCAATTGAATACGTGATCACTCATAATGGTGCTTTAGTTTTAGAACTAGAGACTGGGAAAGTGATTTCCTCCCAAACCTTGAATACAGATGATTTTGAATTGTTTAATCATATCAGTGAACAGGAAGATACGCATCTTTGTTTCCACGATTATGACGGCATTTATACCTACTGCCGAAAAATCAATGACGGCATGGCAAGGAATATCATCGCACAAGAGTGCATCATGGAGGTTCTAGATAATGTTCCAGCAGAAAAATCAAATGGAATATTAAAACTGCAATTTATCGAAAATACATCAGAGGTCGTCGACCAACTGATCGAGACTATTCCAAAGGCGCTTTTTGAAGAATACCATATCGTTCGCAGTGTCAGAGACAGCTTGGAAGTGATGAAACAGGGTGTAAACAAATGGACGGGAATTTCTGATCTAGCAAGATACTTGAACATCGCTGAAGAAAATACGATCGGTATCGGTGATGAGGAGAATGACCGCGAAATGCTGGAAAATGTCGGCTTGAGTATTGTGATGGGAAATGCTGGTGATGAAATGAAAAAAATTGCGGATATCATCACTAAATCCAATGATGAATCTGGGGTCGCCTATGCATTAGAAAACTATGTTTACTCAAAAGCGATGTAAAGAAGGAGGAAAAAAATGAGTCATTCAGAATATGTTCGAAAAATCATTAGTGAAGAAATCGAATGCTTAAATGAAGTCTATCAAAAAATCGATGGCAAGACGTATGACCAGGTGTTAGACAAAATTATGGAATGTCGTGGAAAAATTATTTTTCTGGGTGTAGGCAAATCAGGAATTATCGGTAAAAAACTGGCGGCAACTTTTTCCAGTACCGGAACTTCTTCTTTCTTTGTCCACGCAACAGAAGCTTTACACGGTGATTTGGGTATGATTCAGTCAGAAGACATCGTCATCATGATTTCCAATAGTGGTGAAACAGGTGAAGTCATCGCGACGATCCCTTCGATTCGCCAAAGAGGCGCTTTTATCATCTCGATGACCAGCAACCCTAATTCATCAATTGCCGCGAGCAGTGATATCCACTTAAATTTATCCGTCGAACGGGAAGCAGATCCATTAGACCTTGCACCAACCAACAGCTCGACAGCTACTTTAGTTATCGGCGATGCTTTGGCTTTAACGTTATCGAAAGAGAAAAATTTCGGAAAATCTGACTTTGCCGTGTGTCATCCTGGCGGCAGTTTAGGAATTAAAAGTAGTCAATAGGAGGTGTCAGTAATGAAAAAAATTCTAGTCATCGGCAGTTTTATGACCGATCTAGTCGTTCAGACTGAACGACCGCCTAAAAATGGCGAGACGATCATTGGAACAGCGTTCAATCAGTTTACTGGCGGAAAAGGGGCAAACCAAGCTGTCGCTGCGGCACGCTTAGGCAGTGACGTATCCATGATCGGTAAAGTCGGCAGCGATGCTTTTGGCGCAGAACATATAACAGCCTTAGAAACAGAAAAAATCAATACCAATAATATCTACCGTGATCCTAAAACTAAAACAGGTGTAGGAAGTATTACCCTAGATGCCCAAGGAAATAATCGGATCATTGTGGTTCCAGGAGCGAATATGGAATTGACGATCGCAGAGCTTGAACAATGTGAAGAACTGATTTCTAAAAGCGACATTATCATTCTACAATTAGAAATACCTTTGCCGGTTGTCTATCGATCCATTGAACTGGCCAAAAAGTATGGTAAACAAGTCCTCTTCAACCCCGCACCAGCACAAACGATTGATGAAAAATTCAATTCGCTGATTGATTGGGTGATTCCAAATGAAACAGAAGCAGAACTCCTTACAGGCATTGAAGTAACGGACGACGAAGCAGCTTTGCGGGCAGCGGAAGCTTTACGAACCAAAGGCTTCAAAAATGTCATCATAACATTAGGTGATCGTGGCGTGTTAGTGAAAACAAAAGAAATCACGCTCTTCAAGGATGCCTATAAGGTTGTCGCACAGGATACAACAGCGGCTGGAGATTCCTTTATTGGTGGTTTTGCATTCGGTTTAGCCTCAGAGGTGTCTGTCGAAACGGCGGTTAGTTGGGCAGTCGCAACTTCCGCAATTACTGTATCACGTCTAGGGGCACAGCCATCGCTGCCAAACTATGATGAGGTAATGAGCCTGATCGAAAGTAAGAAATTATAGAAAGAGGGAAGAGCTTGTGAATATAGACGTAATTAAAGAAGTACACGTGCATTTAGTCGCGAATGACATCAAAGCGAACTTTACTGATGCTACTAGAACTGTTGAAACGATTGGTTATACCGTTGTTCGTGTGATTACCGAAAACGGAAAAGAAGGAATTGGGCTGACGTATAACGAAGTTGGCGGAGAAGCTACGAAGGCCTTGATTTTAGAGAGTATTGCTCCAAAAATCATTGGCAGAGACCCTTTTGAAACGGAAGCCATTTGGGAAGAGTTATTCCATTATCTACGTGGAGTGGGGCGGAAAGGTTTGACTTATTGTGCCTTAAGCGCAATTGATATCGCCTTATGGGACTTAAAAGGAAAAATTTTGAATTTGCCATTATACAAACTATTTGGCGGAACGAAGAAAAAAGTTCCGGTGTATGCTAGCGGCGGCTGGACCTCATACTCCGATGAAGAGCTGGTTGAAGAAATGCAGTCTTTTGTTGCTCAAGGCTATAACATGGTTAAATTCAAAGTCGGCGTTGAAGGTGGAACGAATCCACGTCGCGATGTGAAACGGGTGAAGATGGTTCGTGAAGCGTTAGGCGAGGACATTACCATTATGGTGGATGCCAATAATGTTTGGGATGCAGCAACAGCCGCACAGCTAGCCAATGATATTCGCCCTTATAATATTTTCTTGTTTGAAGAGCCTGTTTTCGCAGATGATATTCCTGGATTGAAACGTTTCAAGCAAAAAACCGATATTCCTTTAGGGACTGGGGAACATGAGTACACAAAATACGGCGCTCGAGATTTGATATTGAATGAGGCGGCAGATATCGTGCAGTTAGATGGAACACGAGCGGGTGGGATCACAGAAATGCTGAAAGTCTGCTATTTGACACAAGTGTGGAACATTAAATTCGCCCCCCATGCAATGGAAAATATCCATCTGCATTTAGTTGGTAGTTTTTCGAATGCATTGTTCTTAGAACGCTTGAAAATTTTTGAAGAGATCACCGATAAGGTCTTTCTTGATCAGCCAAAACCAATCAATGGGTTTATGGAAATGACAGACGAACCAGGATTAGGTTTGACCCTTAACATGGATTTTATTTTAAATGCTGAATTGTCAAATTAATTGCAACATTTCTTCTTGAAAGACTTCCCAACAATTTTTCCAGTTCAATGTTTTTTTAGGACGCATATTTATCTTGCGTAATGCTTCCTGTTTCTCCGTAGGGGGTACCTTTGAAAAATCAGTTCCCTTAGGGAAGAATTCTCTAAATAAACCATTCCCATTTTCGTTAGATCCGCGTTGCCATGGGGAGTATGGATCACAAAAATACATAGGTACGTCTAAATCTTTCTCAATTTCTTTCCAGCAAGAAAACTCTTTCCCACGGTCGACCGTAAAGCTTAAAAATGCCTTGTGACTCCCTAGGTCTTGCACAAAAGCTTTAATCGCTTGTGCCATTGACTTCGCGGTACGATCCCTCATTGAGATCGCCCAATAAAAGCGTGTTTTCCGTTCAATAAACGTTGCTTCGCAGGCTTTGCTTTCCCCTCTGCTAGAAACAACTGTGTCCAACTCCCAATGTCCAAATTCTTCTCGAGTTGACACAGAAGCTGGGCGTTCATCAATGGTATGCCCTACAGTCATTTTGCCTCGTGCCTCTTCTTGTTTTTCTTGTCTTCTGCCTTTATGTCTCAGACACTGTTTAGACACATTAAGAATACCGGCATAGAGCCAATTGTAAATGGTTTTGAATGAAACTATTTGACGATCATTCGCAATTTGTTCAGGGGACCAGCTGTCTTCAAGATCACATTCAATCTGATAAGCGAATTCAGAAGTCCATTTGGACTTCGCACCACAGGCACTGCGCTTCATTTCCGCATCTAATTGCGCATTGTCGGCATTATAGATCAAATCTTCGGGTACTCGTTTCAACTCACGATCAATCGTTGTTCGGCTAACACCAATTCTGTCCGCTATTTCTTGAATACTCTTGGCATCATAAATCATCGTCTCTATACATTTTCGATTATCTCGTGTAAGCTTTTTGTGTGAACCCATCAAAATCACTCCTAGTAGTTTGTTATCCTAAACTCATTTTACTAGAAATTTTTGATGGGTTCTTTGTTGCGATTAATATTACAATTCAGCAAATAATGAAAAATAAAACAGTTTTCTTAGGAGGAACTACACAATGAAAATGCTAATCAACGGAAAAAAAGTCGATGCCAGTGATGGACAAACACAAAATATCGTGAATCCCGCAACGCAAGAAATTATGGATACTGTACCAAAAGCTTCATTAGCAGATATCAAACAAGCGATCGATTATGCGGTTGAAGGACAAAAAGAATGGAACAAGGAGCTTCTAAGAGATCGAGTAGCTAAACTGCGTGAATTTGCTCGTCTAGTAAAAGAACGCCGCTTAGAATTAGGCGAAGTTCTAGCCAAAGAAACCGGGAAACCTTACATGAAGGAAGCGGTTTGGGAATTTGATTCAGTGGCTTACATCGTAGAGGGCGCTTGTGAGGTAGCCTTGCATCATTATGGTAAGACAATGCCGACAGGGGGAACAGAACCAGGTTACGAAGACGATATTCAGTTCACTATCCATGAACCGTTAGGTGTTATTGCTTGTATCATTCCATTTAATTTTCCAGTTGCCTTATGGGCACACAAAATTGGCGCGGCCTTAGCAACAGGAAATGCCGTTTTAGTTAAAGCGCCGTCACCAAACCCATTGGCATTAATGATGCTCCATGAAATTTTAGTCGAAGTGGGGATTCCAGGTAGCGTGGTGCAATGTTTGACAGGCAGCGGCGCGGTTATTGGTGACGCGATTGTCAAGGATTCTCGCATTGCATCTGTTAACTTTACTGGAAGTACCGGCGTTGGTAAGAGCATTGCTAAAAACGCGGCAGAAAGTTTGACTGGTTATCAGTTTGAGTTAGGCGGAAATGATCCATTCATCGTTTGTGCAGATGCCGATATGGATCTCGTTGTAAAAGAAGCTGGAGACAAATGCCGTAATTCCGGACAAGCATGTAGTGCAGCGAAGCGTTTTATTGTTCATCGTTCGAAAGCCAAAGAATTTGTTGAACGTTTGATCAAAGAACAAATCGAACCGTTAGTTATTGGCAATCCAATGGACGAAACGACAGATATGGGACCACTGATCACAAAAACTGCCGCGAAAGGCGTGGAACAACAAGTTAATGATACCGTAGCGGCTGGAGCAAAATTAGCCTACGGCGGTACAAGAGATAAAGCGTTCTACGTTCCTGCTGTATTGACTGATGTGACACCAGACATGGAAATTGCCAAAGACATGGAAGTATTTGGCCCAGTTTTCCCAGTGATTGAATTTGACACTATAGATGAAGCGATTGCAATTGCAAATGGTTCTAATTATGGACTAGGCTCTGGTGTATTGACTCAAGACATGAAGACTGCGTTTAAAGTAGCGAAGGAATTACAAACAGGGCATGTCGCAATCAATGGGTCAGGCGGATTCCGCGCCTCAGAATTACCATTTGGCGGCGGTAAGAAGTTGAGCGGAAACAGCCGTGAAAGTTTTGTCACAGTAATGGATGAAGTTACGCAACAAAAATCAATCATTTTACGCTATATTTTAGCTGATTAAACCATTAAAAAAACAATCCTGATGAGTAAGATTCATCAGGATTGTTTTTTCATTTTTAAGAAGATAAACTCCAAAAATTGAAACTCGATTTCAACTTATGGAGTTTATCTTGATTGAAAATTGATATGACGCTACAGAAAGCGAAAACAAGCTATTTAAAGCACTTACATTTTGCTATCCTTTAGTTGTAATTAAGAATACAGCATGAATGATCGATCATCAAAAAAAGTCACTCTTTAATTACTTTTGAGTTTGAGTAGCGATGCTTTTCCGTTCGTTTCGCATTCTCAATTTTTATCGCTAAATTTTTATCATAGTCAATCGAGAAAA
The DNA here is from genome assembly GCF_051714485.1 of Enterococcus sp. AZ128. Classification (NCBI taxonomy): domain Bacteria; kingdom Bacillati; phylum Bacillota; class Bacilli; order Lactobacillales; family Enterococcaceae; genus Enterococcus; species Enterococcus sp. AZ128. The sequence continues at coordinate 1,424,773 of NZ_JBIORZ010000002.1, read as the reverse complement.
GACCAGAATATAAAATATCCAGAATAAAGCTAAATGATTCATTGGATGTATAAGAATCGATTTTGGAATAAAGCTTTTCTCTCGTTGTACATTCGATTTTGTAGGTCGCATAGTTAGCCAATGTGTTGTCGCCAATACTCGAAATGACGATCATGGGAACCCTGTTCTTTTTTAAGATTTCAGCGATTTCAACAACAATATCACTTTCGCCAGTATAAGAAATGAGGATCGCACAATCTTTGCTAGTTAAGTTGATGGCTTCGTTTGCTTGTTCCTGTTGCAGCGTATTGATTCTGACACTTTTTCCAATCCGAGCCATTTTTAGTTTGAATTCTTCAGCAAATAGCAGAGGCGTACTTACCGCAAAGATTTGTGTAATCGCGGATTTGTCGATCAAATGAATACATTGATGCAAAATCTGATAATCAAGCAATGCTAAGGTATCATCGACACTCTCCTTAATTAATGATCCAACCTTATTGGCAATCGTCATAAAACTCTCGTGAGAGTTGAAAGGTATGTTGGGATCAATGGATGAAAAATGGGAGTCTATATAATTTATTTCTTGAACATATGCTTCTTTAAAAGCACTCCAGCCAGAAAAGCCGAGCTTTTGAGAAAGTCTAACCGCTGTAGCTTGAGAGGTGAAAGTCAGTTTCGCAATTTCTTTGGTGGACAGATCTTGAACCTTCTCTCGCTGGTCAATGACAAAATCTGCAACCGCTTTTTCTGTCGGGGAGAAAAGTTCATCCTTTTCCAATTGTTCATGTAGTAACATTATGGGCCTCCTATCTCATAGTAAAGTACTTATTTTTTAAAATTTGAATAATCGTCACATGTATCATCTAGCAAGACACACTCATATTTAGCTGAAGGGAGTGTTTAGCACTCATTGCTAAATGAGCGGCTAAGAGTTGGACAGACATCATTAAAAATTTTTTTGGTAACTAACAGGATGTTTACTTACTTATTATAACTGCTCCATGAATGAATACAAGATGAAAAAGATTTAAAAAATTACGCAGAAAAGGTGAATACGATGCAAAAAATGAAAAGTTTGATCAATTTCGAATTCCTGCAAAAATTCGGAAAAGCGCTGATGGTAGTTGTCGCGGTAATGCCGGCAGCAGGGTTAGCGATTAGTTTAGGGACAGTTATTACGATGGTTGGCGGTGATATTCCCGTTCTAAATACGTTCGGTGAAATGATCGGCGGGATCGGCTGGGGGATCATTGGAAATCTACATGTTCTTTTCTCTGTAGCAATCGGCGGGACCTGGGCCAAAGAACGAGCTGGAGGCGCTTTTGCGGGTCTAACGGCATTTGTTCTGATCAATCGCTTAACGGGTGTTATTTTCGGTGTAACATCCGAAATGCTGAATACTCAAGGTGCTACTACTCATACGTTATTTGGAACAAAAATAGCGGTAGAAGGATTCTTTACAAGCGTTTTGGATGCTCCAGCATTGAATATGGGGGTATTCGTCGGAATCATCGCTGGGTTCTTAGGCGCGATCGTCTATAACAAATACTATAACTTTAGAAAATTGCCGCCTGCCTTGGCTTTCTTCAACGGGAAAAGATTTGTTCCGCTTGTTGTCATTTTCTGGTCGATCGTCGCATCATTAGTGATTGCGGTCATCTGGCCATTGATCCAAACCGGATTAAACCACTTTGGTGTCTGGCTGCTTACTTCCGGCGACGATGCTCCCTTCATCGCACCGTTCATCTATGGTGTTTTAGAACGGTTGCTCTTGCCATTTGGTCTTCATCATATGATTACCGTTCCCGTAAACTATTCAGCAGTCGGCGGGGCATATACGATCCTGACCGGGACAAACGCTGGAACTCAAGTTTTTGGACAAGATCCGGTTTGGTTAGCGTGGGCAAGTGATCTAGGCAATCTTAAAGCAGCCGGAGGCAGTGCTTATGGTGATCTGCTAAATAGTATGGTACCGGCTAGATTCAAATATGCGCAAATGGTCGGCTGTTCTGCAACTTTGATGGGGCTGACACTTGCAATGTATCGAAACGTTGATGCAGATAAACGGAAAAAATATCAATCTCTATTCATTGCTGCTGCCGCAACAGCTTTCTTAACTGGGGTGACTGAGCCATTAGAATTCATGTTTGTTTTTGTAGCACCAGTGCTTTACGTAGTTTATGCCATTATTCAGGGATTTGCCTTTGGGATGGTTGATTTCTTTCATCTAAGAATCACAGCGTTTGGCTTCATTGAGACTATTGCTCGAACACCGCTGATGGTCAAAGCTGGGCTGACAGGAGACATTATCAATTTCTTGATTCAATGTGTGATTTTCTTTGTCGGTACTTATTTCATCTCAAACTTTATGATCAAGCGTTTTAGATTGGCAACACCGGGACGTCTAGGAAATTATATCGATGATTTAGATAGTCCGGCTGATGCGAAAGCCAGTCAGGAGATCATTTCCGAGGATGCTCAAGTCAAGGGAATTATCAGTCTTTTAGGCGGTTCAGGCAATATTGAAGAAGTAGATGCTTGCATGACTCGTCTTAGAGTTACCGTTAAGAATATTTCATTAGTTGGCGGGGAAGCCGATTGGAAGTCATTAGGTGCTGTGGGCTTAGTGATCAAAGATAATGGCGTTCAGGCGATTTATGGACCAAAAGCCGATGTACTGAAATCAGATTTAATCGACGCATTAGGCATGTAAAGTAAACGGAGGAATAAATGATGAAAGCATTAGCAAAATTTGGACCTGAAAAAGAGCCAGGCGGGTATCGACTAGTCGATGTTCCAGAGCCCTCATGCGGGCCACGGGATGTCGTTATTGAAGTCAAAGCTGCCGCAATCTGTGGCGCTGACATGCCTAATTTCGGCATCGAGAACCAGGCCAAAGAATTGAATCACATTCGCGGTCATGAGTTTTCAGGAATCATTTCTGAAGTCGGTGAAGAGGTCGTTGATTGGAAGATCGGTCAACGAGTTGTTTCTGATAATACCGGGTATGTATGCGGGAAATGCCCATCCTGTGAGGCAGGCGATTTTCTAACTTGTAAAGAAAAAATCAATATCGGATTTGAAAATAATCCATGGGGTGGCGGGTTCACAAAATACTGTTTGATTCCTGGTGAATTACTGGCGGTTCATAGGCACGCGATCTGGGAACTACCTGAAAAGGTGAGCTATGAAGAAGCCTGCTTATTAGATCCGATATGTAATGGCTATAAAGCGATCGCTCAAAGAACGAAATTTTTGCCGGGCCAGGATGTTGTTGTAATCGGTGCAGGTCCGATTGGATTATTCTGCGTCCAAATCGCAAAAATCATGGGGGCTTCAAACATTATCGTTGTAGGTCTTGAACGAGATAAGGATGTCCGTTTTGATATTGCTCTTAAGGTCGGAGCGACACATGTTGTGAATGGCTCTAAAGAAGAGGTCGTTACTCGCTGCCAAGAAATCTGCGGAAAAGATAATTTAGGTTTAGTAATGGAATGCTCTGGATCGGGTTCAGGTTTGCAACAAGCAATCGAGATGGTTCGTTCAAACGGTGAAATCGTTCGAATGGGAAATGGCTACAAACCGCTTGATTTCCAGATCAACGCGATCACTTCATGGGCGATCAGCATTATTGGCCATATGGCGTATGATTCAACCACTTGGCGGAATGCGATCCGCTTGCTGGAATTCAAGAAACTGGATATCGATTCAATGATTACACATCGCTTAGGGCTGTCTGAATGGGAAAAAGGGTTCCAATTGATGGCAGACAAAGAAGCGGTAAAAGTTGTTTTCACTTATGACTTTGATGAATAAAGAGAGGTAGTTAAAAATGACAAAAAAAGATCGCGCGGCATTTGTATTAGGTCAAGAAGAAATGGAAGTACGGGAGACCACCAATGATCGCCCTGAAAAAGGATATGTAACGATAGATATTGCTTATTGCGGAGTTTGCGGTTCAGATGTGCATTTTTATAAGGATGGCGAGGACGGATTTAGAGATGTTTATCCCTACATTTTAGGACACGAAGCGGCAGGTGTTGTTTCTGAAATTGGTGAAGGGGTCACTGATCTGAACGTAGGCGACCGAGTGGCGATCGAGCCGGGAATTACTTGCGGAAAATGTGAACAATGTAAGGGCGGAAAATACAATCTATGCCCCCATGTTAAATTCCTATCGGCACCACGCTATTTAGGTGCAATGCGGGAAAAAGTGAATCATCCGGCAGAGCTTTGTTTTAAGCTTCCAGACAATGTTTCCTTATTAAGCGGAGCTTTGATCGAGCCTCTAGCGGTCGGAATCCATGGTGCTCGGCAAGCAGAGGCGGGGCCGGGTAAAACAGCCGTGATCCTAGGTTCAGGCTGCATCGGTTTAGTTACTTTATTAGCTGCTAAATTATATAGTGTTGACCGCACGATTGTGGTAGATATTCATGATCTTCGTTTAGAAAAGGCCAAAGAGCTTGGTGCTGATCATGTCATCAATTCAACCGAAGAAGATGTGATCGAACGCGTGCTGGAATTGACGAATGGAGAAGGTGCTGAAATCGTCTTTGAAACTGCCGGCAGTCCCATAACGACTTCCTTGACTGGAAAGTTAGCCAAACGAGGCGGGACGATTACATTGATTGGAAATACCGTTCAGGATACGGTCTACAACTTTTTAGAAATCATGAATAAAGAAATTACAATCAAATCTGTCTTTAGATATCGCAATATTTATCCGATCGCAATCGGCGCATTGGCCAGTGGTCAAGTTAATATTGAACAAATCGTCTCAAGTATTTTTGATTTGAAAGATGCGAAAAAAGCATTTGATACCGCTCTTTATGAAAAAGAAACCAATGTCAAAGTGGTCGTCAAAATCGCGGAGTAAACGTAAAGGAGAATGACGATGAATAGTGAAATCCTTTGCTTAGGGATGTCGGTCGTAGATCTTTTAATCAGCGGCATCTCAAAAGAACAGTCTGAAACTAAAGATATTATCGCTGAATCCATGAACTTAGCGACTGGCGGGGACGCCTTGAATCAAGCAGTCGTCCTCTCCAAAATGAACCGATCGGTCGGACTGATTACCTCTGTAGGAAATGATTATTTTGGTGGATTTTTGACCGATTTCATTTCAAACAAAACACCAATAAATGAGTCGCAAATCGTGCATGGTGATTACGCTACCTCGATGTCTGTAGTATTGATCGAGGAAAATGGCGACCGCCGCTTTATCAAAACATTAACTGGTAGTGTGGATGAATTTTCGATAACTGAGATTGATCGGACCATTTTTTCTACTAAAACGAGCATTCTTTCCATTGGCAGCCTCGGCGGCAGTAAGAAAATGGTCGGTGAAGAGTTGGTCGATTTTCTGAAACAAGTGAAATCATTTGGTATAAAAGTTGTTGCTGACATGGTGGATAATCTCGGCGAAGCAACTTATGAACTGTTGGCTCCAGCCTTACCATATATCGATTATTTTGTTCCTAGTGAAGACGAAGTCCGGTTGCTGCTTGATGAAGATGACATGGTTGCCAGTGCTCGGAAATTGCTAGAACTAGGTGCAGCAAATGTTGTGATCAAATTGGGGGCTGAAGGGGTACTTTGTAAAAATCAAACGATTGAAAAGCAATTTTTACCCGCGAAAGTTTCCGTTGCGGACACTACTGGTGCAGGCGACAATTTTGTTGCAGGATTTAATTTTGGTCTGCTTCAACATTTGGATTTAGAAAAGGCAGCGAAATTCGGCATGGCCACATCAGCAGTTTCTATTCAAAGCGTTGGCGCGATCAGCGAAACCTATGATATTCAATACATTCGTCAGTTGGCAAAGCAAATAGAAGAAACTGAATTAGACCAATAAATATAAGGTAATGAATAGTGCACACGATAGAAGAGGAGAATGACAAATGTTAATCAACATGAAAGATTTACTAGCAGTAGCGAGAGAAAATAAGTTTGCGGTACCAGCTTTCAATATCTGCAACTATGATATGGCGAAGGTAATTATTGAGGCAGCGGAAGAAACGGATTCCCCAGTTATCTTGGAGGTACATCCGATTGAACTAGAATATGTTGGAAATTCATTCATTGAGGCATTGAAGGATTTGGCATTGTGTTCAAAAGTACCCGTAGTCATCCATTTAGATCATGGCGGTTCAGTAGAAGACGTTATGAAAGCTATTAGAAACGGCTACACTTCGGTGATGATTGATGCCTCGCATGAGTCATTTGAGGACAATATGACGATTACGAAAGAAGTTGTTGCATTAGCACATTCAGTTGGTGTGTCTGTAGAAGCGGAAATCGGTACAATTGGAGACAATGGCAGTGCAGAGGGCGGTTCATCTGAAATTATCTACACTGATCCGGACTTAGCGAAACAGTTTGTATCTGAGACAGGGATCGATACATTAGCGATTGCAATCGGTACTGCTCATGGCTTATATCCAAAAGACTTCGTGCCAAAGCTGAATATTGAACTGCTGCAGATATTGTATTCACAGCTTGATATCCCGTTTGTTTTACATGGTGGTTCAGGAAATCCTGATACGGAGGTATCGGAATCGGTGAAGTATGGCGTCGCCAAAGTCAATATCTCCAGCGACATCAAGAGTGTCTTTTTCAAAGCGACTAAAGAAGTGTTGGAAAAGGATACAAGCTTATTAGAGCCCCATCAAGTTTTTGTTGAACCAAAAAAAGCGGTCAAAGAGGTCGTCTTGCACAAAATGAGTATTTTGAATTGTCTTGGTCAAGCAAAAAATTATTAAGAGTTAGGAGAGAAGTCGATGCTTACAGGGAATCTATTAAATCCTGATTTATTATTTGAAGTAGCTAAATGTGGTCACGGAGATAAAATTTTGATCACGGACGGCAACTATCCGATGTATGAAAACGTCAATGAGCATTCACGGGTAATCAATTTGGCTTTAAGCGAAAACATCCCGAATGTCACAGATATTTTGAAGTCCTTAAAAAGTGTCGTTAATTTTGAAAAATATGAATTGATGGCTCCGCAAGACAGCAGTTCTCCAAAAATTTTCGAAGATTTTACAGACCTGCTGATCGATGTTCCTGCAGAAAAGCTGGATCGCTATGCCTTTTATGATGCCGCTATGGCAAAAAATGTCCGGCTAGTGGTCGGCAGTGCCGAAACAAGAACATTTGCGAATATTTTATTGACTGTAGGTGTCCGCTAGCTTTGTTCCTGTTGTTTACTTCGTTTAAAAGGAGGCAATCGAAGAATGTTCAGTTTTTTTAAAAAGAAAACGATTGATATCTCAACACCGATTGAAGGCTTAGTAATTCCATTAAGTGAAATAAAGGATCCCGTTTTCTCTGGTGAAATGATGGGGAAAGGCTTTGGGGTCGAGCCCAGCAAGAATGAGATACTCTCTCCAGTAGATGGAAAAGTTACTGCTATTTTCCCAACAAAACACGCGATCATGCTTGAAACTGAGAAAGGAATCAATGTGCTGATCCATATCGGCATCGATACCGTTGAGCTTGAAGGTAAAGGTTTTTCTATCATGGTCAAAAAGGATGAGAAGGTAGCTGCTGGCGAATTATTAGCGATAGTAGATTTTGATTATCTAGCATACAAAGGAAAAGAGAACGTCGTCATTTGTGTTTTCCCCGAATTTACTGGTGAATTAAACGTGAATTATCAAAAGGTGGGAAAATCAGAGATTTTTGCTCAACTTAGTTTATCGAAATAAGTGAATGGACAGCAATCACTGTTGGATTGCTGTTTTTTCGCGAAGTTTCAAAAATAGATTGCCATGACGTTTTTATCCTGATAATCTGAGGGGATTAAAACTGATTTTATAACAGATAGGAGGATTCTTTCATGCTGGTAAAAGAAAAAATAGAAAATTGTCCCGATTTAACATCTTCTGAAAAAATTGTCGCTGAATTCATTCTTAGTCTAGGCTTAGAGGTGAATGATTTATCAACAGCCGAAATAGCCAAAAATACTTTTACGTCTCCAGCAACAGCGGTGAGATTAGCTAAAAAAATAGGCTTCTCCGGTTGGAATGATTTGAAGGAAAGTCTTTTCTCGGAAACAAAATATCTGGACTCGCATTTTTCTGAAGTGGATGCCAATATTCCCTTTAAAGCAAATGATAGCTTTATGACCATTGCTAATAAGATCGGCGCTCTTGAAATCGAGACGATCCACGATACGATTGCGTTGCTGGATTATAAGGTCCTTCACGAAGCCGCCCATTTATTGAACAAGGCACAAGCGATCTATATTTTCGGAACAAGCGTCTCATTAATGCTGGCTGAACAATTCAAATATAAAATGATCCGCTTTGGAAGAAAAGTCACTGTCTCGTTGATCCATTCTGAGCAGACATATGAAACAGAACAAGTTGGAGCAGACGATTGTGCAATCATCTTAAGCTACTCAGGTGAGGATAAATTTCTTAGAGAAATTGTTACTCATTTGAAAGAAAAAAACGTAACGATTATCAGCGTGACCAATATTGGCTCTAATACTATTGCAAAAACAGCAAACGTGAATTTGTATTGTTCAACCCGGGAAAAGTTGAATCATAAAATCGGCGCATATTCTTCGGTAGGATCGATGGATTTCATTTTGGATGTGTTGTATTCCTGCATCTTCTCGATTGATTACAATAAAAACTTGAATAAGCGGCTGGAATTTGCAAAGAAATATGAAATTCACCGAACATCCGATACAAAGCAGTTGATTGATGAAGCAAATGACAGTGATAATCAAAAATAGTTTTTCAACGAACGTCTAACGCCATTTCGTTAGACGTTTTTCTTTGAAACAGGAAATCAGATTATCTCTATCTAATGTCCGCTAATTGAGAAATGCTATTTCAATCATTCTGAGTTTAGTTAATAATCGGATGTTTCCTTGTTACTATTTGTCTAGAGGAGCAGACGCTTCACGATAGCTATCAAATTTTTTTCAAGCCTGTTGAAAGCGCAATCAGCAGAAACTTTATGCGAAAGGATGTTAACGAATGACAAAGGCAAAACAAGCTGTTTTTAAAGGTCCCTATGACTTAGAAGTTCAGGAAAGAGAACTGCCGGATATTCAAACTGACGGACTGCTAATCAAAATCGAGGCCGCTTCAATTTGCGGTTCGGATGGTCATGGGATCAAAGGAACGCCAGAAACACCTACAGCAATAGGACATGAATTATGCGGAGAAATCGTTAAACTTGGAAAAGATGCCAATCGAAAGATCCATGTATTTGGCGGAGAATTGGAACTAGGGGATCGAATCGCAATTTATCCATGGATTACCTGCGGTTATTGTGGAGGATGCATGCGTCACGGTGACGGTGTCTGTATGATTTGCGACAATGGATTTTGTTACGGCGGCTCAGAAACCATCGGTAAGAGCGAGATTGAGGCCGGAGTTGATATTTATCCCCATTTCAAGGGCGGTTTTGCCGAATATCTATACATTTTCCCTGGTACTTATGTCTGGAAAATCCCTACCGATATGCCCAGTGAAATTGCGTCATTGCTCGATCCTTTAGCCGTGGCAGTTCGTGCAGTCGAAATGGCTCAAACGGAAGCTGGAGTCTTAAATGAAAGTCTCAATACAAGTACACAAGCAGTTGTCACTGGAGCAGGTCCGATTGCAGCATTAACTGCGTTGGTCCTAAAAATGATGGGGTGTGAAAGAGTCATATTAACAGGAACCAGTGATGCTAAATTGCAGATCGCCCAAGCTATTTCTAATGCGGACGATTTGATCAATATCAAAGGACTGTCTGAAGCAGAACGGATTCAAAAAGTTATCGATATGACAGACGGGGGAGCTAATTTAGTTATTCAGTGTGCCAATAATGTTGCCGCCTCTGTGGAAGCATTGCAAATGACACGCAAACTAGGAACATATGTCGAGATTGGTGTACCGTTTGGTTGGGGCGAGGTAAAAGAATTAGATCTGCCGCAATTAGTCTTTTCTAAAAATGTAAAAATTACAGGTCTAGTAGCGAACCATCCACAGGCCTTTGATAAAGCATTTCATATTTTAAAGCGTCATAAAGAACTGAATTTGGATAAAATATTTACTCATAAGTTCGATTCTTTAGAAGATTTGCTGCCTACGATCAAAAAGATGAGTGACGATGACTACATGAAGGGTGTCTTGATTTTAGCTAAATAAAGGGGGAACCAAATTGGATTCAAAAAAAATGGCAAAAGAACTAGTTGAACATGTTGGTGGGCCAGGTAATATTCTTGACGTTTATAATTGCGCGACTCGCTTGCGTTTTACTTTAGAAGACAAAACACTACCAGATCGAAAATATGTTGAAAACATGGATGGTGTCCTAGCAATCGTTGAAGGTGGCGGAATGTTTCAAGTCGTTATAGGAAACAATGTTGGTGAAGTCTGTGAAGAAGTTCAAGCATTGTTAGGATTGACTGGTAATGAAGCTGGCGCTGCGGTCAACGACGGTCAAAATATCGTTCAGAAATTCGTAACAATGATTTCAGCAATTTTTGGTCCTTTGGTACATTTATTAGCTGCATCAGGGATGATCATGGGGATTCTTTCGATCTTTACCACCTATAACTTGATTGATACTGATGGTGGAACTTATTTGATTTTAAATACCATTGCTAACAATTTCTTCTACTTCTTACCCGTCTTTGTAGCCTATACCGCCGCGAAAAAATTCAGAGTCAATCCATTATTGGCAATGGCGATCGCGACTTGTTTGATTATGCCGGATTTTGTAACCGCTTATGATTCAGGAATCAATTATTCATTCGCAGGTATTCCTTTAGTAATGGCAAAATATACAGGGCAGGTAATTCCAATCATCATTTCTATCTATGTACTCTCTTATATTGAGAAGTTCTTTAGAAGAAGATTACATGACAACATTCGCAATATCATGACGCCGTTCTTTTGTTTACTGATCGTGATCCCATTGACCATGCTAGTACTAGGACCAATCTGTGTTCTTTTAGCAACACAATTGGCGAACGGTTATAAATTTATCTATGATCTAAATCCAATTATTGCCGGAACTTTGATTGGTGGCTTCTGGTCAGTATTAGTAATGTTTGGGGTTCATTGGGGATTCACACCCATTCAATTAAACAACATTTTGGTGACTGGCAGAGATACGATTAGCGGGAGCATCGGACCTGCAACTGCTGCCCAAACAGGTGCCGTTTTAGGCGTATTATTGAGAACAAAAAATAAAAAGATGAAACAAGTTGCGATGCCAGCATTTATTTCCGGTGTTTTCGGAATCACTGAACCGGCAATTTACGGGGTCAATGTCCCGTTGAAGCGTCCATTTACAATTGCTTGTATGACAGGTGCTGTTTTCGGCGGTGTTGCTGCAGCTTTTGGTGCATCTGGGATGACGATTGCGCTGCAAGGATTTATTACCTTCCCCACATTTTTTGGTGCTGGATTTGCAGGATATGTCATTGCTTATTTAGGCTCATTTCTAACTTCTTGTGCGGTAACTTTCGCCATTGGCGTGAAAGAGGATACGATTCAGGAAGAACTTAAAAATGTAGAAGGCAGTGAAGCCATCGTTGAAAAAAACAAAGAAGTCGTTGTAATCGATTCATCAAACGAAGAAGTAATTTTAGAACGAGAAAATTTAAAAAGTGTTGCCAAAGGAAAGAAAATTCCTTTGTGTGATGTAACTGATGAAGTATTTTCTAAAGAATCATTAGGAAAGGGCTGCGCGATAATCCCTGAGGATGGAAAAGTGTATTCACCAGTTTCAGGAAAAATCAACATGGTCTTTCCAACCAAACACGCGATTGGGATTTTATCTGATAAAAATGCAGAGATTTTGATCCATGTAGGCCTGGACACAGTCGAACTAAAGGGAAAGCACTTCACCTTGCATGTACGTAATGGGGATTCCGTTAAAGAAGGGCAGCTGCTATTGGAGTTTGATAAAGAAGCACTTGAAGAAGCAGGCTACCAAACTACGATTCCTGTAATTATTACAAATACGAATGAATATCAAAATGTTAGCGAAGAGGGGCCCGACAAAGTGGATGTCAACGATAAGATTTTGTCATTGACGGTCTAAGTAAGTTAAAGAAAGAATGTGATAGAAATGAATATTCTATTTCTAGCTGATAACCTGCTTTCAAGCGAAGAAATTTTAACTGTAGCAAAATTATATCCATTCGATGATTCTAAAAACGTTCATGTATCTATCTTAAATAGCAACGATTCTATTTTATTCAATAGAGAGGTTCAAGAAGCCGATATCATCGTCACAAATAGAACAAGAGTTACCGAAACTTTGATAAAGCAAGCCTCAAATTTACTATTGATCTGTTGTTTAGGAAATGCACATCAATATGTTGATATGACTACTGCTGAAAAATCAGGTATTTTGATCGTCGATGCACAAAAAGATCATTCTCAAATGACCTCAAAATTAGCGAGCTTACAAGTAATTCTTTCTGAAGTGACACGGTTTATCGAAGGAAAACCATTGAATCATTTAGTACGATCTATGTATTTAAGAACAAATGAGGGGTGAAAAAATGAAAGCATTATATTATACCGAAGCCGGACGCAAAAATGGTTCGGTGACCGACATACCTTATCCAACTTGCGAAGAGAAACAAGTAATCGTTAAAGTGGAATCCTGCGGAATTTGCATCGGCGTTGAAGAAGGGCATGATACGACAGGAACAGCTCTATCTGTTTATCCAGTGGTACCAGGACATGAATTTGCAGGCTTCGTTCATGAAATAGGGGCTGGCGTTAAAGCGGTCAGTGTCGGTGACCGAGTGACAGTAGATAATACTCTGCCATGTGGCGAATGTTACTATTGCAAAAAAAATAAGCCTCTCCACTGCAGAAACTTTGGCTCGTTAGGCCACAATGTAAATGGCGGCATGGCGGAATATGTTTTAGTCTCTGAAGACAAAGTTTATAAAATTCCCGATCACCTATCCTTTAACGAGGCGGCAATGGCGGAACCAGTTGGCTGTTGTATCCATGCGATGGATCAGTTGAATATCAAATATGGAGATGAGATTGTTGTTTTAGGTGCTGGGCCGCAGGGCATGATTTTAGCGCAATTAGCTAAACATTCCAATGCTTCCAAGGTGATAGTGATAGGCTCAACTCAAGAAAAACTAGATGTCTTAGAAAATTTAGGCATCGACACAATTTTGATGGATCGCAATGATTATTCGAAACATGAGAAGGAGCTTTTTAGTAAGATGCCGCACGGAGCGGATTGTTTGATTGATGCCACAGGTGCACAGGAGCTTGTCTATGAATCAGCAAAATTAATGAAGATGGGCGGCAAGATTCTAGGTTATGGTTATTATCATGGCGGTGCCGACTTAGCTTTTCCTTTCTCAACTTTTTGGGATAAAGAATGTACGTATCTATCAACCTTAAGTCAAACAGGAGATTTCGACCGTGCAGTTGATGCGATTGCAACAGGAAAAGTAAACACCAAAATTTTACTAACAGAAGAATATGATCTGGATCACTATTTCGATGCGTTGGATCGAAACATGACTGATCGTAGTGTAATTAAATTGATCATTCATCCCAATATATAAAAAATAAAACAAAAAACAGCTATGAAATAAGTATCATTTGAACCGAATTCGAAAAGTTAATTTCCTAGTCTAACTTTATGGATTCCTTCAAATTTCTTAGCTGTTTTTTGCTATCTAACTATCGTTTTTCTAAAATTTATTGCCAATCATACATCACGTCCACAAATCATTCATCGCATCCCGTTTTTTCTTTCCAGCGATATGAGTATAGACAGTGGTAGCGGAAGTTCCAGATTGTCCGAGCTGTTCAGCGACTTGAACTAAGGAATTGGTTTTACTATATAACTGAGTCGCTACTGAGTGCCGTAGTTTGTGAGGCGAAATTCTGATTTTAAAGGCCTCTGAATATTTTCCTACCATCGCTTCGACGGCTCCGCTGGCGATACGTTTAGCTTTGCCACGATAACGAGTTAAAAAAAGTGCTGTTTCATTTTCATCCGGCTGATACAGCAAAGTCCGTTGTGCTAGATAGACAGTCAAGTATTCGATAGCAATTGGAGAGATGACGACCATATCCCATTTTCCACCTTTTCGATAGACCCGCGCTTCGCCTGTATTCAGATCGAGATCCTGCAAATTCATATTCACCAATTCGGACAAACGCATACCTGTTCCAAGAAAGAGTCCAATAATCGCAAGATCTCGCACTTGATTTTTCTTAAATGCCGTAATTGCTTGTCGTGTTTTTAAAGTATCTATATAGCGATTCTCAACAAAATCCAAAAAATCCAATGCTTCCTCATCTAAGAAAAGTTTCTTTTCAATCGCAGCTCCGCGTTCAGCCATCGTTTTATTATCCTTGACATTTGCGACTTTTCCCATCATATTGTGTTCAAGATAAGGTTTGCCGGTAGTACGATCGATCGCTTCACTCAAATAACTGAAGAGAGAACGCAAGGCAGTGACTCCCCGTTGAACGGTCGCATTTTGCCGCAATGGAAGCGCGTGTTCACTTTCCTCCAAGCGTTTCTTGGTAGATTCTTTTAAAATTTTCGGCGCTTTTACAAGATGAGCTTTATAAAATTCCAGATCTTCTGGCCAAAGTGCTGCAAATTCTGCTAAAGTAATTTCTGATAGTTTGTCTGCGGAAGAAAAGCTTTCCTGGATAAGCCAAGTCAAAAATCGCCGATATTCCTTGGCATACTCATATAAGGTGATAGAAGAATACTGATCACCGCTCTTTTTACGAAAATAATTCTGAACGAACCAAGGGAAAAATTGGATTTCTTCCTCCATTCGTCGATTGGCTTCTTGTTGATTCATCTGCGCCAACTCCTTTATAGCTAAAAGTATATGACAGAGAATCATTATTGTCAAACTGTAGTTATTTTATACATAAAATTTATCCTTGAATTAGAACATGTGTATTAATACGAGTTATTTAATAAATATAAAAAAAGAAAATAGTTGTTCATTTTTCGAAAGATATTTTTTTGAACTGAGTTTATACTTTAAGAATAAAGTTGTGGTAAGGGGAGGCAGTAGTGATGATTACTTCAAAGAAAAAAAAGGAAGAATATTATCATGCGTTAAAGGAAAAAGATCGAAATTATGATGGCATATTTTTTGCTGGCATCAAAACGACAGGAATTTTTTGTCATCCAACTTGTCGTGCCAGAAAACCTAAATTTGAAAACTGTGAATTTTATCCAACAGCAGAAGAAGCGTTACTGGCAGGTTATCGTCCATGTAAAATCTGTCAGCCTTTGTCATTTCCGCAAGCAATTCCTGAAGAGGTACAGCTGTTAGTCAATGCAGTAGAAGAACATCCAGAAAAACGTTGGAAAGAATCCGATTTTTCAGCCATCGGATTAAAGTCCGCGACAGCACGCAGAAAATTCAAAGATGTTTACAATATGACCTTTGTTCAATATGCACGTGCGCGTCGAATGGGGTTAGCCTTTAAAGAAATCAGTCGTGGAGGCAAAGTAATTGATCAGCAGCTTGAAGCAGGTTATGAATCGTCCAGCGGATTCAACGATGCTTTTACAAAAATCATGGGGAATCCAGCCAAAAAAGTCGATGCACGAACATTGAATGCTTCGTTCATTTCAACACCAATCGGCCGAATGCTTTGTTTGAGTGATTATAACTATTTGTATTTGTTGGAATTTGAAGACCGTCGTGGTTTGGAACGAGAGATCGAGCAGCTACGGGAAAAATACAACTTCCGGATCATCTACGGTCAAACAGTAATCAATCAGCAGGTTGAGGAGCAATTAGACGAATACTTCAAAGGCACGCGAACAGAATTCTCATTACCATTGTTTTATGATGGTTCGCCTTTCCAAAAAGAAGTTTGGAAGATATTAGAAACGATTCCTAGTGGAGAAACTCTAAGTTATCGAGATATCGCGCTTCGTTTAGGAGATAAAAATAAAGTTCGTGCGGTAGGCCGAGCAAATGGATCGAATAAAATGGCCATTGTTGTTCCATGTCATCGTGTAATTGGAAGTGATGGCAACTTGACAGGCTACGCTGGCGGTTTGGAACGAAAACAATACTTGCTAGAACTGGAAAAAAAAACGATTGAACGATTGTAAAATAAAGCATTTGAACATAGTAATAAATTGGAAAAAGCTCTCGTTGAGTATCAAATTTTCAACGAGAGCTTTTTGGCATCTTAGAGACATACTGGCCGCTGGTAAAACCTCTCCCCAAGTCAATTGGATTAAGTTTTATTTAAGTCTTACTGATTAAATTAGTGTAAGAGCGATCAATTAGTCGAGGAGGAGAAATGATGAACAATAAAATTGTTCTGATAGGGTTAACTATTCTTACGGGTGTATTTTTATTAAGTGGATGCGAAAGTACAGATACAACTAGTGAAAAGAAAGAGAATACAGAAGAGATAAAGACAAACAAAACTGTGATAAAGGATGTGGGAAGTAAAAAGAAGATCGAACAATCTTTGAATTTGAAAAACAATCAAGAACAAGAATGGTCTTATTCACAAGATAAGGATGCTTGGACATTGTCAGTTGTTACAGCTGTTGCAAATCCGGAAATTGAAGATCAACAAGGCGTTTCCGTTTGTGTTCCTGGTGCCTATGTTATTGGTATTGATACAAATAGTGACGGTAAATCTGACATTACCACGGATAACTACTCGGATGTTGTTAAAGGAGCTTTGATAATCAATTATGAAAGTAAAATTACCAGTACTAATGGTCAGGTGTATACTGCGGATGCTGCTCCAGTAATTTTAAACACTGGGGCAGCAGGCTATGGTTCGTCCAATAATTCAACTGCTTCAACCTCTTATGCGAGTGAAGGTTACATAAATGTATCTTGCGGTAATCGAGGTAAACAGGATACTGCTACAAACGATGCAGGCGAAGAGTACTACACTGGAGATGCACCTTTATGCTTAGTGGATCAGAAAAATGCTGCACGCTATGTAAAATATAATATTTTATTAGGTAATCTACCTGGCAATGCTGATTATTTTGTTTCCACTGGCGGTTCTGGTGGTGGGGCTCATGCGGCTATGTTTGCGGCAACTTCTAATAATTCTGATTATTACGATTATGAGATTGAGGCTGGTGCAGTTGGTGTCTATGAAAACACTGATGGAAGTTTTTCTACTTCTGTTACGATTAACGGAAAAGACCAAGAACTATCCGATGGTGCTTGGGGATGTATCGCCTACAGTGCAATCACTTCGTTATACGAAGCGGATACAGCGATGGCTTTTGAATATTATATGGATACTAATTATGAGTTCAGTACATCTTTTCAGAGTCAACTCGCAGAACATCTATCAAAAAGCTATATGGACTATATCAATAAACAGGAGCTTACTGTTTCAGAGAGCGCAGTTGGATTCGACTTAAATGGCGACGGCGATAAAAAGGATACCATCCCATTAACGATAAAATATGACTTAGAAAAGTATCCAGAAACAAATGGCTATTATGGTACTTATCTAGATCTATATCTTGCAGAATTTACAGAAAATCTCCAATGGTATTTAGATAATCTTGATTATGCAGAAGATTGGACATGGTTTAATGAAGAGGGAACAGCTTTAAGTGATGAAGAGGTAGCATCAATGAACTCTGAGGATCGTGCATCGGCATTCATTGAAGGACGCTATACGAAAGGTACCTCCTCAGAGAACGGACCAGAAGGGATGGGTGATGGCCCACCGAACGGCGTAATGGGTAACGGAGAAGGACCACCGAGTATGGATGGTGCTGACGGTGAAGTTGGAACACCTGATGCAGGAACATCGCAATCTGTTTCTGGAGGTGTAGATTCCACTGAGTATGAGACATATGCAGAAATGTTGGAAGGCTATAAATCTGACATCACAGAAATTGAGAAAGGGGACAAATATGGCAACAACATCGTTGATTTGTACAATCCGTTGAATTATATTGACGCAAAAGACACTGAAGATCCGACATGGACGAAAATTATTATGGGGGCTTCCGAAGGCGATATGTCTATGTTTGCTTCTTTAAATTTACAAATTGCTTGGCTGAACGCAGGAGTAGATGCCACAATTGAGTGGCAGTGGGATGGCGGTCATGTACCATCTGAAATACTTGGTGATTCCTTTAGCTTATCGATTGATCAGATGTATGGTGAATACGTGGATGGAGCTGCAACAATCAAAAAAGAGAAAGCAGAGCCTCAAACAAAAAATGGTACTGAAACCACTGCATCTGGAACAGATATAAGTAGCTGGATCAACTATAGCAATACAAATGAAGTTTCCTTTTCTCTGGCTGATATTGCTGGTTATCGAACTGCCAAAGCAAGTAAAGCTATTCCTGGGTTCGATGTAATCGATTATGGGCAAGAGGACTATGTGTTTGGTAGTTCTACTAAGGACGCACGTCATTGGAATCGAACCTTATTAGATATCTTAGCTGAAAATAGTGAACAGCTTTCGTCTTTATTCAATCAAACTGAATAACGCTAGGTATCAATTACGTTTTTTTCAAAGAATAAAACCTGTTGCACTTAATAGAACATAACAGAAGCAGAGCTGGTGATATAATCAGCTCTGCTTTTTAAATCAGCTGAAACGAAAAACAACGATAACAAACAATAGAAAGAGGAAGAACATTACTGCCAATAAACAATAAATTTTTCGTTTAAGCGTGAGAAACTGAGTAGTCTCAGCAGAGTTCATTCGACTGATTGTCCTTCGACGTGTGAAAAGATAGAGGAACAGACCACCGCCGTTTTGACCCCCAGAAGCCACGATCGACCAGAATTTGGGATTCTTGATTCCACGGCTTTTAGCATCCATCATCACAAGAGAAAAAATATAATACCACATACATCCAGCTGCTAGCAGCAGTAGTCCCATCAAAAGAAATATTATTATTGTCTCACTCATAAAAATCAGCTCCTAAATTTTTTTTATGATCAAGTAAAAAAGCGAAAGGCTATTGGCACCGATCAAAGCAAAAATAATAAATAAGAACAGCTCACTCATTGTTTGGTTGAGCAGCAATACAATCATCAATAAAACATTGAGCAAAAGCATCCCAATAAAAATTTTTAGAAAATGATTCACGACAGTATTTTCCTGTAAATGCTTGACCATTTCTTGATCTCCTTTCAGCAATTCGTCTAATGACAAATCATAGATTTCTGATAAACGAATAATCCGTTCGATGTCCGGGTAACTTCTGCCATTTTCCCAATTAGACATTGTTTGACGAGTGATGCCCAATTCTTCGGCAACATAACCCTGTTTCAACTGTAATTCATTTCTTCGTTCCTTTAAACGCTCTCCAACATCCATTAAAAATACCTCAAATCATTTTTTGTCTTTCCTATAGCATAAATCAAATGAAGAGCAGTCGCGAGAAAAATCAGGTAAAAAAGCTTTTACATCAAGATATTAAAAGGATTTATCAGCATATGGTACTGGATAATTAAGTATATCCGTATTTAAAAAGAAGTATCAATCCACTTTTTTTTTGAAAACTGTTTGACATCTAAATTAAATGAAGGTATTTTCTATATAGATACCGACGGTATGTAAAGGAGTTGACGCCATGCCGAGAGGAAGAAATCCTGAAGAAACGAGGAGAAAAATTCTCTCTGTCTCAAAAGAATTGTTTCTTAAAAAGGGGTATGATAATACCTCGATTCAGGATATCGTGAATGGATTAGACGGAATGACCAAGGGTGCGATCTATCAGCATTTCAAATCAAAGTTCGAAATTTTTGAAACAATCATTGAACCGGCGGAAACTGCCGAAGAAAGCTTGAAAAAGCATCAAGGAAACACTGGTTTAGAAAAATTACAAAGCGCGCTTTTGGATGCTTTTACCGACTATTCACGTATGAAATTAAGTTATTCAGCCGCGGTCACATTACGAAGTCCACGATTCATAGGGGAACAAATCATTGATATGTTTAACACCGTCATCCCTGAAATCAAAAAAATCGTAGAAGAGGGCGTCAAGGACGGATCAATAGACACAGAATTTCCTGAAGAAGTAGCAGATCTCTTGATGATGCATCTAAATACTTGGATTGGGATGCACCTCACCGTTTTTTCAGAAGAGCAGTTAAAGCGAAAAATTCTTTTCACAAAAAAAATGTTTGATGGTATAGGAATTCCAATTTTCAATGATGCGATTATGGAAGAAGCCTATAGGATGTTTGAGTATATTAAAAAAGATAGCAATGAATGAGCTATTTTTTTTAAAGTTATAGATACCAACGGTAGGTATGTTAATTAGTTTTCTTGTAGTTGTCACTTTAAGGCTTGGAAAGTAGGGTATTTATTATGAGTAAAAATAAAAATTTCAATTTATTAATCGGGAGTCAGTTATTTTCAGTTTTAGGAACTACAATCGTTCAGTTTGTAATTTCCTTATATGTGTTGGATATAACAAAATCGGCACTTACATTTAGTGTGATCGCTTCATTGTCAGTTGTTGGACGTTTGATTTGTTTACCATTTTGCGGCGTGTTGGCAGATCGCTTGCCAAAAAGAAATTTGATGCTAGTCATGGATGGCCTCTATTTAGTTCTCTCTGTTGGGCTATTTTTAGTTACTCGCTTGGCTAATCCTGTTCCAGCAATAGGGGTTTTGACGGTTATCATCGGAATGGTCTCAGCTTTTGAAACACCAGTTGTTCAATCAGCCATTCCAGTTATATGTACGGAAGAAGAGATTCCAAGAGCGAATGGAATCATCAGCTCAATCGGAACACTGGGAACCGTTTTAGGACCAATTATCGCTGGGATCATTTATCGCTTTGATGCAGTTTATCAAATTTTCGTAATCACCGGCGTATTGTTCATAATCGCGATTTTTTGTGAAGTACTATTGGCCATTCCAGTTCAAACACAAACGGCTGCAGAAGGCACACTTTTTCAAGTAGTCGCAGGTGATTTAAAAGAGGTTGCTCAGTATTTAAAAGCGCAAAAAGTGATCGTAAAGGTAGCCTTAGTCGCATTCTTATTGAACTTTTTCTTAGCCTCATTTATTCAAGTAATTATTCCATATGTTTCACGTATCCAATTAGGCGTAAGTGATGCACAATTTGGTGTAATGAATACAATTTTTGCACTCGGCAGTTTGTTGGGAACTGTTGTATATGGCGTAATCGCCAATCGTTTGAATGAAACAAGTATCACGAAAAACCTAATTTTAGTTTCTATTCTATTTGGCTTATTAGTGATTCCATTTGGAATTATTCAAAACGCGATGCTCGCTTTTTGGATGATGACGATTATCGTTGCAAGTGCCATGGGCGTTGTTACCGTAGTTTCGGTTCAATTAATCGTTTATATCCAACTGGTTTCAGATAAAGCATTGCTTGGACGAATCATGTCACTAGTCATGATAGTTACGACATTAGCGGTACCATTAGGACAGGTAATGTATGGCAGTTTCGCGGCCGCAGCATCTGAGTCAATGTTGCTAGTATTGATTATCGCAACATCCCTTGTAACCGTATTGATCGCTATCTTTTCAATCAGAATCTTTAAACAAATGAATACTAAGCAGGGAATATAATAATTTAAATCATTTTTATCATAAAATGTCAAACCCTTTTATTTTATTTTTTATAAAGATATCGTTAAAAGAAATAATTCATGCAGCGATTCTTTCTTGGTATACTAAATATGAATGTATAAAGTTCTAAGGAGGGATTGTAGTGAGTTTTTTCAGCTATAAGGGAAAGAACATCTTTTACGAATCTATCGGAGAAGGAAGACCGCTCATTTTCTTGCATGGAAATACCTCGTCATCAAAATTATTTGCACCCATTTTGCCTCTTTACAATGATTTCCAGGTGATTCTGATTGATTTTTTAGGTTACGGCCACTCTGATCGCTTGGATAAATTTCCTACTGAACTTTGGAAGGATGAAGCTCGTCAAACGGTTGCCTTATTAGAACATTTAGATATTAAAGAAGCAAACTTAGTTGGAACTAGCGGGGGCGCGTGGGTAGCGATCAATGCAGCATTTCTTAGACCAGATCTCATTTCAACAGTTACTGCAGACAGTTTTGATGGACGATCATTCCATGATGGTTTTCATGAACTATTATTAACCGAACATTCATCATCGGTTGCCGATCCTGAGACTTCGCAGTTCTATCATTGGTGTATCGGAGATGACTGGAAAGAAGTAGTTGAACAGGACATGGATTCTATGTGGCGGTTAATTATTTCTAGAAGAGAATTATTTTTCGATTCTCTGCAAATTTTACAAGCACCTTTATTGCTAACCGCTACGAAAAAGGACGATACGATTCGACCTAATATAGAGAAAGAATATCGCGCAATTGCTGGTGAAGTCGTGCGTGGACAATTCAAAATATTTGAAAATCCCGGTCATCCCTCTATCGGAACTAGTGCTGAGGAAGTAGCTGAGACAATCAATCAATTTATTGCAGAATACAATTGACGAATACTGAAATAAGAAAGTGATTACTAATTATGGCGCTGATCATAACATAAGTGATCACTTTTTCTTTATAAGAAATAAAAAAGATAGGAGAGATGGCTATGAGTTTCTTCAACTATTCGGGAAAACAAGTTTATTATGAAATAATCGGCGAGGGAGAACCACTTCTTTTTTTACATGGCAATACCTCATCCTCCAAGTTGTTTACCTATATGCTGCCGCTTTACGAGGGCTTCCAAATTATTTTGATAGATTTTTTAGGCTATGGACAATCAGAACGCACAGAAAAATTTCCCACCGAACTCTGGAAAGACGAAGCCCTTCAGACCATTGCTTTAATCGAACATCTAGAGATGACAAAAATAAATGTGGTAGGAACTAGTGGTGGGGCCTGGGTGGCGATCAACGCGGCGCTTTTACGACCAGATTTATTTTCTACTGTTACCGCTGACAGCTTTGATGGAAGAACTGCCCACGAAGGGTTCGCCAAAGAGCTGGTTTCAGAACGGACAACAGTGTCGAAAGATCCAGAGACTTCTCAGATTTATGAATGGTTTATCGGTGAAGATTGGCGGGAAGTTGTTGAAAAAGACACGGACTCGCTGCTGCGTTTGCTCAAATCAAGCAAACCATTATTCTTTGAATCAATAGAAAATCTGAGAACGCCATTATTATTGACCGGGACAACAAACGATGGTTTGATTCGTTCTAATGTAGCAGAAGAATACCAAGCAATAGTCAACGAAGTCCCTTGCGCCGAATTCAAATTATTTGAAAAACCAGGACACCCTGCCATCGGTACGAATGCTGAGGAGGTTGCAGAAGCAATCAAACAGTTTATAGCAGAATATAGTTGACGAATAACAAAAAATCAATTATTGTTTAGTAAACAATAGAGGTGAACAATAATGGTGGGAATTCGTGATGTCGCTAGACGAGCGGGGGTCAGTCCAGGAGCCGTTTCAAGGGTATTAAACAACGATCCGACACTTTCAGTTGCTGATTCAACCAAAGAGCGGATCTATAACGCAATCAAAGAGCTGAATTATGATATCGATAAGCGTAAATATGTAAAGCGGAGATTACCATCGATCGGTGTCATTACTACTACTAGCCGACAAAAAGAGTTGGACGATCCTTATTTTAATGCTCTTAGAATTGGTCTGGAGCAGGAAGCACGTCGTCTGCATTTAGGCATGAATCGAGTCTATAATTTGGAAGATAGTCCAAAGACATGGCAGGACTTTGATAAACTAGGAGCAATCATTATCGTTGGCACGGTTTCGGAAGAAGCTGTGAAACGATTGAGTAAACAAAACAAAAACATTGTCGTACTGGATAATCCCGACATCAACCAAGAAGTAGATATGGTTTACGCTGATTTTGAGCGAATGACCAAACGGGTGCTGCAACTTTTCTATGAGAAGGGGCACCGTCGTATCGGTTATATTGGTGGGTTTAATATTGAGATTAATGAGGCTGGCGAAAAAATCTATAACGAAAACGAAAAACGCTTCCGTGCCTATCAAGAATTTATGACGAAGAAAGGGCTCGAGAAACAAGGACAGTTAGGTTTATGGGAACCACTTGAAGGTAAACGCATGATGGACGAATGGTTGGAAACTGATCAAAAACTCCCGACAGCACTTTTAGTTGGAAGTGATCCATTGTCAGTGGGCGTTTACCGTTCCTTGCAATCTGCAAACATCACTGTCGGAAAGGATATCGAAATTGCCAGCTTTGATGATATCGAGATCGCGGAATTTCTGACACCAAGCTTGACGACAGTTCATATCAGTGCCCAAGAGATTGCAAAAGCTGCCGTAAGATTAGCCAAAGAACGAATTGAAGATGAACGTCAAGAACCCGTTATTATGACTTTCCCTTCAAAACTAGTCGTACGAGAAAGTTTTATTCCCAATAAATAATTGATTAGAGAGCTTTGAAAAAAAGTTCTCTTTTTTTTGATTTCTTCTTGACAACATTGTTTAGTAAACATTATAAGGTAAACAACAAGTCGAGAGATAATTCTTTTTCTTTCAAAAAGCTGACGCTCTCGATGGAAAACAAGGAGGAACAACAAATGAAACATTCATATGTACTATTCGATCAAGAAACACAGGTTTTTCATTTACGCAACAATGAAATTTCTTACATTATTCAAATTGAAGAGGACGGTATCCTTAACCATCTCTACTTTGGCAAAGCTATCCAGCATTATCACGGAAACAAACATTACCCACGCAGAGACCGCGGCTTTTCGGGGAATGTACCTGGCAACTCTGAAAGGGCTTACTCGAAAGATACGCTGCCTCAGGAGTATTCAAGTCACGGATCGATGGATTACCGTCTCCCTGCATCAATCATTCAGCGTGAAAACGGGTCAAATTTACACGACCTGCGGTATTTCGATTATCGAATCGAGTCAGGCAAACCGGAATTAGAGGGGCTGCCGCAATCCTACGTGCTGGACAAAGAAGAGGCTACAACACTGATCATTATTTTGAAAGATCGTGATCAAGAAATCTATCTGGAACTATCCTATACAATCTATCACGAACGTGCAGTGATTACACGTTCGGTCAAAGCTATTAATAAAACTAGTAAAAGGATTCTCCTAGAAAAAATCGCTTCAATGCAAATAGATCTAACTAATAACGGAATTTATGATGAAGTCATTTCTTTACCTGGTGCTCATCTGCGGGAACGACAAATCAATCGTGAAAAAATCCACGCTGGTGTTCAAAGCTTTGAAAGCCGCCGCGGCGCGTCAAGCCATCATATGAACAGCTTCATCGCTCTAGTCAATCATGATACAAATGAGTTAAAGGGGCCAGCAATTGGAATACATTTAGTCTATTCTGGCAATCACGCCTTTGAATTGGAAAAGGATCAAATCGATCAAGTTCGTGTCTTAGCAGGAATTAACGACTACAATTTCTCATGGGAGTTAGCTCCTGAAGAAATATTCCAAACGCCTGAAGTTATTTTGACGTACTCAGATCAAGGGTTAAATGGCATGAGCGGCACTCTTCATCATTTGCTGCGAGAAAGAGTAGTACGTGGGCAACATCAATTTAAAGAGCGGCCTATATTAGTTAATAATTGGGAAGCCACTTACTTTGATTTTGACAGCAAAAAAATTGAACAGATCGTTGATGAGGCTGCTGATTTAGGTATCGAAATGTTTGTTTTGGATGATGGCTGGTTTGGTCATCGCGATTCGGACAACTCTTCCTTAGGTGATTGGTTTGAATACGAGGGCAAACTGACGAATGGATTGAAAGGAATCGCGGATTACGTTCATGGAAAAGGCTTGCAATTTGGTGTTTGGTTTGAGCCCGAAATGATTTCCGTTGACTCTAAATTATATGAAGAACATCCTGATTATTTGATGCAAGAACCAGATCGTACACCGTCTTCCTCTCGCGACCAACATTTATTAGATATGGGGCGTAAAAAAGTTCGACGAAATATCGAAAAACAAATTTGCGCCATTTTAGATGAGGTGCCGATCGATTACATCAAATGGGACATGAATCGCAGTTTGTCAGATATTTATTCGATCGATCTTCCTGCGAAAAGACAAGGAGAAACCACTCATCGTCATATTCTTGGTGTATATGAGTTAATGGAAAACCTGCTCGCTCGTTATCCCAAGATTTTATGGGAAGGCTGTTCTGGCGGAGGAGGACGGTTTGATGCCGGCTTCTTATATTATATGCCGCAATCTTGGCCGACGGATAACACTGATGCGGTGGAACGCTTGAAGATTCAATACGGAACCAGCTTGGCTTATCCAATTTCTTCTATGACTGCTCATGTTTCGGCAGTGCCAAATCATCAAACTGGGCGAATCACCTCTCTGAAAACAAGAGGAGATGTAGCAATGAGTGGTGTCTTTGGTTATGAACTGGATTTAACGGAAATGTCAGATGAAGAAAAAGTAATCGTAAAAAATCAAGTACAACAATACCAAACGATCCGTCCACTAGTACAATTCGGCGAATTCTATCGTTTGAAGAGTCCTTTTGAAGACAATTTGACTGCTTGGATGTTTGTCTCAGAGGATAAATCAGAAGCATTAGTTATGATGGCACGTACTTTGGCATCGGCACAGCCGGTTTTCCATGAAGTCTTTTTGACTGGATTAGAGGAAACGGTCTGCTACCAAGATCAAACCACAGGTCAAGAGTATTATGGTGATGAATTAATGAGTCTCGGAATCAATGTTCCTGATTTTTATGGTGATTTCCAAACTACTCTGCTTCATTTGAAAAAAGTTTAACTGTCCATCTGTCTCTTCAACTAATCCTGATTCAAAAGGATTAGTTGAAGAGAAACAATTTGTATTAAAAGGAGAAAAAAATGATCAATAAAAACAGTATCATGACACGTTTATCCATCTTGTCGATCTCACTCTTACTAACAAGCGCCTTATCCATCAACGGCGCGTTACCGCAAATGCGGAAGGCTCTTTCCATGTCAACAACACAGGTTGAATTAGTCGCAACGTTACCGGCATTAGCTGTAGTGATTTTCGTTGTCCTTTCCAGTTTCATCGCCGATAAAATTGGAACAAAACGTACTGTCCAGCTTGGTTTACTGTTAGTTGGTTTCGGTGGTGGGGCAGCACCATTATTTTTGAACCAATATATTCCAATTCTGATCAGTCGCTTCATTTTAGGTGCAGGTTTTGGCCTGTTTAATTCTCTTGCTGTCTCAATTATCAACCTGCTGTTTCGAGATGAACCAGAAGAACGAGCGTCATTATTAGGCTACCGTGGGGCGGCGGAAAATATTGGGAATGCTATTTTAACCTTGCTAGCAGGTGTGCTGTTAACATTCGGCTGGAGATTTTCCTTCAGCATTTATCTGATCGCTTTTCCAATTCTACTTCTATTTACTCTTTTTGTTCCAGAAATCAATGATTCAAAAAAAGAACTGGCTAATAAAAAAGGGGAGCTGAAACCTTCAGTTTACTTGTTAGCGCTTTTCGCTTTGTTTTTAGTTATGACCTTTGTTGCAATTGGCGTTCGCTTTCCTACGATGGTAACTGATATCAGGGGAGCAAATTATAATTCCTCCACTTTCTTAGCGATAATGCCGATTATTGGAATTATTACGGGATCACTATTCGGCTTTTTCAACCGTTTGTTAGGGGAAAAGTGCTTATATCTTGGTTTGGCATTGTTAGCGTTAGCCACATTTATGATTGCCCTCTCGAAAAATAATTTTGTCTTATTGCTGATTGGCTACTTTATCAGTGGCATTCCCGGCAGTTTGATTTTTCCCTTCATATATAATTCACTAAATATCTATGCTTCGCCAACAAGAATGACCGCAGCAACTTCGATTATTTTGATTGGCTGCAATCTCGGAAACTTTATCGCACCATTTGGCTTGAGTTCACTGCAATTCATTTCCGGAACAACCGATCTATTCGCACCATTTAAACTCTTAAGTATCTTGCTAATGGTCATTTTAATTGCCATCTTTTTACACAAAAAACGCCCTATCCAGCGTAATACCTTGAATGGAGGAAAGAATCTTGACTAATCCGTTAATGAAGAAACAGATGGATTCTGGAGAAAATTATTTTGAGACTAATGAACTAAAGGATGAACAGGCGTTTTATCGCGATTTGCTTTTTCAATTTAACCATACGCTGCCAAGTAAGCGACAGGAAAAATCAGCAATCTTGAACGATCTGCTGGGAAGCTTTGGTAAGGGGGCGTATATTGAACAACCGTTTCACGCGAATTGGGGCAAGAATACTTACTTTGGTAAAAATGTCTATGCCAATTTTGGTTTATCTCTTGTAGATGATACAAAAATCGATATCCAAGATGATGTCATGATCGGGCCGAATGTAACAATTTGTGCTGGAACGCATCCAGTAGCATCAGAATTGCGCTTAAAAAAAGCACAGTACAATTTGCCTGTTGTGATCGAAAAAAATGTTTGGATCGGTGCGGGATCAATCGTTTTACCCGGCGTGACGATTGGAGAGAGTTCCGTGATCGGAGCAGGTAGTCTTGTTACAAAAAGTATTCCTAAAAATGTCCTAGCTTATGGTTCCCCATGTAAAGTGGTTAAATCCGTCGACTAAGAATAATAAAAAAAAATGGGTCTGTTGGATCTATTTTTTTGATCCTGAAAATTTTCCTAAGCGTATCCTTAGAAAAATGACTCTTTACTACGTTAGAATAGAAGCAAAAATTATTGAGGATGAACCCCATGAACAGTCAGGAGCTTATACAAGAATATCTTTTAGATAAAAAAAATCGAATAAAATTATCGATCCTTCAATTTCTAGCAGATAATCCTTTCTATATAACTAGCGATTATCTAGCAGAACGTTTCCAAATGTCGTTGCTGAATTTTTCTATTTATATGCTGAATTGTAATATTAATCGCAACAAAGAACCCATCAAAAATTTCTAGTAAAATGAGTTTAGGATAACAAACTACTAGGAGTGATTTTGATGGGTTCACACAAAAAGCTTACACGAGATAATCGAAAATGTATAGAGACGATGATTTATGATGCCAAGAGTATTCAAGAAATAGCGGACAGAATTGGTGTTAGCCGAACAACGATTGATCGTGAGTTGAAACGAGTACCCGAAGATTTGATCTATAATGCCGACAATGCGCAATTAGATGCGGAAATGAAGCGCAGTGCCTGTGGTGCGAAGTCCAAATGGACTTCTGAATTCGCTTATCAGATTGAATGTGATCTTGAAGACAGCTGGTCCCCTGAACAAATTGCGAATGATCGTCAAATAGTTTCATTCAAAACCATTTACAATTGGCTCTATGCCGGTATTCTTAATGTGTCTAAACAGTGTCTGAGACATAAAGGCAGAAGACAAGAAAAACAAGAAGAGGCACGAGGCAAAATGACTGTAGGGCATACCATTGATGAACGCCCAGCTTCTGTGTCAACTCGAGAAGAATTTGGACATTGGGAGTTGGACACAGTTGTTTCTAGCAGAGGGGAAAGCAAAGCCTGCGAAGCAACGTTTATTGAACGGAAAACACGCTTTTATTGGGCGATCTCAATGAGGGATCGTACCGCGAAGTCAATGGCACAAGCGATTAAAGCTTTTGTGCAAGACCTAGGGAGTCACAAGGCATTTTTAAGCTTTACGGTCGACCGTGGGAAAGAGTTTTCTTGCTGGAAAGAAATTGAGAAAGATTTAGACGTACCTATGTATTTTTGTGATCCATACTCCCCATGGCAACGCGGATCTAACGAAAATGGGAATGGTTTATTTAGAGAATTCTTCCCTAAGGGAACTGATTTTTCAAAGGTACCCCCTACGGAGAAACAGGAAGCATTACGCAAGATAAATATGCGTCCTAAAAAAACATTGAACTGGAAAAATTGTTGGGAAGTCTTTCAAGAAGAAATGTTGCAATTAATTTGACAATTCAGCATATTAAAGAACTTGAAAAAGATGTTCTATCGTTGAAATTAACAGAACACCCAATTCTAAAGCGAAACAACTTTATCAAAATCAATGTACCTTACAATAAACTTGCGGAATATTATTATCGTTTATTGATAAACTATTGCGAGCAGTCTACTAATTACACGATTCTCGTTTCGCTGTTAAGAAAAGACACAAACTCTGTATTGAGTATCAGCGAAAAAACAAATTTCAGTGTTTCCTATATTTATTCTCGAATGAAAGACATCAATGCTTTTCTTTTTCACTATGGGGTCAAAATCGATTTTTCCAAACCTGGCAAAAAAACAATCGTAGGAAACGAGCTGCAGCTCCACTATTGTATCCTTGATATTTATTGGAATATCCATTCTAATATCGCTGTTCATTTCAGCAAAAATCACCAGCAACAAGTGATGCCTACCTTGAATATTTATGTGAAAAAGGAGGCCATCCAAAATTTGGAAAGTGGTATGCTGGATAAATTATACTTACTAATTCATTTCTGTTTAAAAAATTTCCCTATCAATTCAATAGGTGATATCCGAGAGCAGCTCCAGAATTTACCCAACGCAGAAATATTTGCTGATCCTTATTTTGATATATTGAAGCCTGACTCCCATTTGAGCAATGAATTACGCAGTATCATCAATATTTTATCCAGAATATTGATCTCTAAAACAGAAACCAGTGAGATTAATGTTAAACAATACGAATTATTAAGAACAAAAGGATCTTCCCAGTTCAGCTATTCAAAGGAATTAATTGAAACGTTTGCAAATGAGTTTAAATTAAGGATACCTGAGGATGAAAAAATCATCTATATTTTAAATTTTTTGAGGAACCAGATTTATTATGATGTATTAACTAAAAATCACCCTAATACAACAATGGCCAGTTATCTCATTTATGCTGAAAAAGAGCAAACAGACATAGAGGAGAAGGTTAGACAGTTTTACCAGCATTTTAAACAAATAAATCAAACACGCTATCCTTTTATTGAACAACAAAATCAGCAATGGTTGTTAGAAGACCTCATTCATATTTACGATCGGTATTGTGAGAAAGAAAAAATCGTTATCGGGGTGAATTTTACAAGAGATTACTATATCAATGACGATCTGTGTTCTCAGATCGAGCAGCATTTCGGATCAAACAATGTTCTTTTAAAAAAGAAGGCGATGAGAACCTGCGATATCATTATCAGTGACTGCTTCATAAATGATTTGCCTGAAAAAACCAAGATCATTTATTTGATTGATGGCGATATCACTTCACAAAAAATAAAGGACATGTTCAAACAGCTATCGGATCATCTTTTTGACCTTCGTCAAGAGTGACGAATGCCTTCTCTACAATTTACTCTTTATCTTTATAAAAATAGAATAATCCAACCTCTTACTTCTTAATTAATATAGAAAAAAAGGAGGAGAAAAAAATGGTTACTGTTTTACTTGGAAATTCTTGTACGTCATGTCGAAAAACAAAGGCTTGGTTTCAGGAGTATGACATTCCCTTTGTCGAAAGAAATATTGATCATGATCCTTTAAGCAAAGAGGAATTAAAGCAACTTATCACACTCTGTCCAAGTGGAGTAGACAAAATTATTTCAAAAAAATCAAAAATTTATCGAGCCTTGAACATTGATTTTGATGAACTATCTTTCAATCAATTATTGGTATTGCTCAGCCAGTACCCAAAACTAGTGAAACGTCCGATTATTTTTGATGAGCTGAATTGTCAAATTAATTGCAACATTTCTTCTTGAAAGACTTCCCAACAATTTTTCCAGTTCAATGTTTTTTTAGGACGCATATTTATCTTGCGTAATGCTTCCTGTTTCTCCGTAGGGGGTACCTTTGAAAAATCAGTTCCCTTAGGGAAGAATTCTCTAAATAAACCATTCCCATTTTCGTTAGATCCGCGTTGCCATGGGGAGTATGGATCACAAAAATACATAGGTACGTCTAAATCTTTCTCAATTTCTTTCCAGCAAGAAAACTCTTTCCCACGGTCGACCGTAAAGCTTAAAAATGCCTTGTGACTCCCTAGGTCTTGCACAAAAGCTTTAATCGCTTGTGCCATTGACTTCGCGGTACGATCCCTCATTGAGATCGCCCAATAAAAGCGTGTTTTCCGTTCAATAAACGTTGCTTCGCAGGCTTTGCTTTCCCCTCTGCTAGAAACAACTGTGTCCAACTCCCAATGTCCAAATTCTTCTCGAGTTGACACAGAAGCTGGGCGTTCATCAATGGTATGCCCTACAGTCATTTTGCCTCGTGCCTCTTCTTGTTTTTCTTGTCTTCTGCCTTTATGTCTCAGACACTGTTTAGACACATTAAGAATACCGGCATAGAGCCAATTGTAAATGGTTTTGAATGAAACTATTTGACGATCATTCGCAATTTGTTCAGGGGACCAGCTGTCTTCAAGATCACATTCAATCTGATAAGCGAATTCAGAAGTCCATTTGGACTTCGCACCACAGGCACTGCGCTTCATTTCCGCATCTAATTGCGCATTGTCGGCATTATAGATCAAATCTTCGGGTACTCGTTTCAACTCACGATCAATCGTTGTTCGGCTAACACCAATTCTGTCCGCTATTTCTTGAATACTCTTGGCATCATAAATCATCGTCTCTATACATTTTCGATTATCTCGTGTAAGCTTTTTGTGTGAACCCATCAAAATCACTCCTAGTAGTTTGTTATCCTAAACTCATTTTACTAGAAATTTTTGATGGGTTCTTTGTTGCGATTAATATTACAATTCAGCATGATAAAAAAATTCAAATTGGGTTTAATGAAGAGGAAATACGTACTCTCTTACCGCAGGAAATAAAGCATACGACAAGAAGTTACTTGTATAAGGTGAATACAAATATGCTGTATGAAGATTTACTGTCCATACAAAAAACCGAATTTTTCTAAACAAAAGAGGACCTCCTGATAAAGGTGTCCTCTTTCTCTTTACGTCCACAAGTCATCAATAACAGAACGTTTTTCTTTTTTTACGATATGTGTATAAATCTCTGTCGCAGAAGTACCGCGCTGACCTAAAATCTCGCTGACGGTTTTGAGATTTTTGGTCTTTCTAAAGGCCATCGTACCAACACTATGGCGAAGTTTGTGGGGAGTCGTACGTTTTCCGAAAGCAGTCGAATATTTATCGATCATTTTTTCAATCGAACCGCCTTCCATGCGTTTGGCGACATTTTTGTGTTTCGTTAGAAAAAGAGCCGGCACCGACTCATCTGCGTTGTACAAATTTTTCCGCTGATCAATATATTCCTGAATGTAATCAATAAAAATGGGGGAGATCATAGCATGATCCATGGTGTCGCCCTTGCGTTGAACCTGAATGTACAAACCATCATAATTGAGATCATTGACATTAGTATTGACAAGTTCAGACAAACGAATGCCCGAACCAAGAAACAAGGCCAGAATAGCAGTATCTCTAATACGATTTTTTTCGTAAGCGGTTTTGGCTTGACGCGAAGTTAAGGTGTTGCCGTAACCGGAATAAACATAGTCAACAAAATCGATTGCATCTGAATCTAGGTAAAGCATTTTTTCGATTTTATCTTTTCGAACAGCATCAGATGCATCGACACCACCGTTTTCAATATTGACCATGATGTTTCTTCTCAGCATTGGACGAATAGTATATTCGCCAGTCTGTTCATCAAATTCTTCGACTTCCTCGTTCGCTAAATATTTGAATAGGGAACGAAGGGCAGTGATGCTTCGTTGGACAGTAACCTTCAACCTATGAGTATTTCTTTCACTCAAAGGCGATTGAGCAACGTCATTCTCTGATTTCCCTTCGAAGGTTCGTTTAGGAGATTGATTTAAAAAGGACTTGTATAAAACAATTTTGTCTTTATTCAGTCTTTCAAAATCGTTTAGGCAAATCTCTGAAATATCATTTACACAAATGATATTTTCGGAAGAGAGCCAGCTTAGAAATCGTCGATATTCTTTAGAATACTCATAAAGTGTATTGGTCGAACGGGGGATAGCTTCTAAATATAAGAGGTATTTTTGAATGAAGTCCGGCAATTTTTCGAACTCTTTTTCATAGCGTTCTCGTAATAGTTCACGACTCATTTGAATCAGTCCTTTCATTTTATAATAGGAGAGGGAACTCTATCCTCTAATTACATAATAATAGGTATATACCGATTTGTCAATTATAAAATAACGATATTCCATTTTAATAGAAAGGGGATACTAATAAAAAACTCTATATATATTAGTGAAAAATGGTTCTTTCGCTAAAGCATGAATAGAACAAGCGAGTATAAAATAACTAATTTTTACAAAAAGGAGAGAAGCATCAAGATTTTTTCTTTAGAATACATATCGGAAGCTTAATTTTTGTAACTAGATAGCTGATCCATTTAATCTGATGTTTGGCTGATTTAATCTGTTGAACTTGTTGATCAAATGCAGTTTTTAATAGATTTTCCCAAAAATCATTGATTGAGTTGTAGTAGATTTGATGGTACGTGTACAAATTGTCAACCTGCAACAAATCACTACTGATCCTTCAAAAGCATACATTTGGATCATATTTGGTGTTTCCTAATCAAATAATATCTATGCTTTCGGGAAAATAGATATTGTTACGAAAACATGATTTCCTATTATTTATCGACATCAATCGCTTATGAACGATAAATCTATTGGAATGACAGCTAAACGTAGTCTTTGATTTTAAAGTCGACTGCTATTGAATGCCACCAGTTCCGTTTACAGCACCAAATTGACCTTATCAGCAACCATCAGCCTTAATCTGTTAGTCAAACGTTATTCTATGAGCATTTATACGTACAAATCGTACAACTATCTAACTGAACTCGCTTTAAATCACTCATTGACAGCATTTCATTATCAATACTTGCTGCTTAACAACTTAAATCTGATTTCATCTAACGCTTCATTGTATTTGTTGCATAATAGAATGCGGATTCTTTTTTTAGAAAATTTATTGTACAACGCCAAAAAAATTCAATAAAAGAGTAATTGCGTTTGATATTACTGAATTCATGGTTTAATCAGTTCTTTCGTTTTTCCTATGTTATGGTTTGAGAAAAACTAACATTATTCTCAAACCATAAAAAAGCCTTTTTCTCTTCAATTGATTCCTTTAGATCGTTTATTCAAAAAATTCGTTCAGATCAAACAATTATTTACAAGTAATATAATCCATAATTTGTATAGATTATTGAATTAAGCTCTCGTTTAAATTTATAATACCTGATTTTCCAACTTCAACATTGCATTAAAATCAACTTTTTAACCTTAGTTGACTATAAACCAGAACTATTGGTAAATTCATTCATGTAATAACCTGAATCTTTTCTCTGTAGTCGATATTTATCAATAATTTTGTAACAACACTTGCTGACGCCCAAAGGCTAGATCACAGAATATTAAAACGCTATCTTTCGTATCACTCTAACTCTTTTTTAGCTCTTGATTTTCACTGAAATCAGAAATATTTTGACCAGCAAACAAGGCCAATGTGTCAAGTTGCCCTACTCTTACCGAAAAAAGCTCAAGAGTATCTTTCAATCCTATCGCTAAGTTTTCTTGATTAAGTTAGTATAATTCCTTTCATTTTAACCTTTTCCTCTCTTTTACACTATCGAGTAACCGACAATATTAAATTCAAGTAACCGAACCTATTTCCCTAGAGAAAAAATTGTCCTTAATTCCTTAGCTTTTCTATTTTTTATATACGATAAATAATTACTTTCGAATATCCGGCTGGAGAGTAGATTTCGCCTATCTTATTTTCCGAAGGAGTAGAATGCCACATCCTATTGTCATTTGAGTCCTCTCCCCAAAAAAAGCCGATATGACAATCGTGATTCAGTTCAGAATAATCCGGCTCAAAATAAATGATGTCACCCTTCCTAGCTTGATTACTTTCCAATAATTCAGATATATTATTAAATGAGTATGATGTTAGTTTTTTTCCTAATGTATTTCTCCAATTATAAGCATTAGCTATCCCTCCCCAATGATACGATATTTTAGTAATTTGAATAAGATCTCCCCCGGCGTTTTCGATAACTTTTGCTACAAATCCAGTACAATTCATACCGATTCCTGGAAGCATAACTTCACCATGACCCAATTTTTTATACGGTGTTCCTAAATAGTATCTATCATTTTCATGCTTACTTAATTCGTCAATAACGAGATCCCTGTTAATTCCTAAAAAATTTAGATACGTTGGAATTGGCGTCTGAATTGTGGTTGTATACCAAGAAATACCTTCATCTCGCCAACCAGATGCTAATAGAGTCTCACGTTCACTTATTTGCGTAGTGTAATGATGAGTAGTACGATCCTTTGAATCCTTATTAAATAATCTATATACAGGTAATCCGTTCCGTGGTGTTACCCATGCAACGCCCTCATCTCGCCAGCCATATTCTGTTAATAGCTCTCTTTCAATTGTGTTTAATGTATAGAGATGTTCTCCAGAGTTTGGATTATACAGTCTAAATAATTGTTGCCCTGAATCTGTGCAATATAAACTAGTTTCCCTAGATTGCCACCCTAGTTCTACTAAGTTATCACGCTCATGGACATTTGTTGTATGAAGCTGTTGTCCTGAATTGGGATTAAAAATGCGAAAGATTGGAATTTCAGCAGCGGCTGTTTTATTTCTGGATTTCTTGATCTTTGTCACTTTTTTACTATCCATTTGTTTTTCGATTTTTACTGGTCCAAGGTCATCTGTACTACTTTTAGAGGCAGTCGTTTTAAAAGTGATTTTTATAGAAATAAGAATTACAGCAAAAATGATCAGCCATACTTTATTCTTTTTTAACAACTTATATTTTCTCCTCCTTAAGACATTCACTTTACAATAATTAGCACTGTTTAGTGTTAATATAAAACAATCGTTCTAGAAAAATTGTCGCCTATCTTTTTCTTATACGGGGGTAATTTGTATCCTTGAATTATTAATTCTTCTTTTCTTGCTACATACCGATAAGCCCCACAACAAACAATCACGGTATGTTCACCAAATGCTATGATTGTTCCTATTCGAAAGACACCGTCAATTGTTTTTACGAACACCTCGTCATTCAATGTAAGGTTAGTCAAAGGACTATTTTTCATACCTGTCAACCCCTTCATAGTGTGTTCGCAATGTATTTCCTGCGGTATCCCTTTCTACATGAAAATGTCTGACCCAATTTGGACCGTACTTTCCATAAAAAGATCTCATATTACTTATATCTTTCTTGACCCAATTAATGATTGTTGAATTTGTTCGGGTACCGAAATTACGATGATATTGTGCATAAGCATGAACCGCTACTATTTGGTTTGATGAATTGAAGACAGGACTGCCGCTTTGTCCACCAAACGTATCAAGTCGATAATAGACATTATTTTGAGTTATTGAAGAAATTTTGCCAGAATTCGTCCACATCGTTTGTTTAGGTTTATCTCCAGGATAACCAATACTAGTTACAGTTAGTCCCGTTTTAGCAGTACTCGTTAGACCAAACCATCCTGTGTTTATTCCTATAGGATCATCTAACCTAATCATTCCTATATCATATTTAGAATCGAATCTTCTGGTCCATCCCAATAGTGAAGCCAACTTTGTGCTGTTAGACTGCCCAAAAGGAGCATACGATCCATCAATACCGGGATAAACAGTGACTGATTTCGGCCATTGTTTTAAATTTTTATTATAGATTACATGTCCTGCTGTCAATACGGTGTCTGGAGAGATCATACTTCCTGAACCAATGTAAGTTTCACCATTCGAGTAAGTCGCCGCCACAAAAGCACATGCAGAGTAAGGGAAAACTCTTGTATTTACTATTTTTTCTCTATCATCCATCCCAATAGTCGTTTCTTCCTGAAAAGAGCGTTCCCTTGAACATCTATTTTCTGTATTTCGTATTGTTTGATCCCCTTTATAGCTATACGTATCGGTGATTGTAAAATGGCTATATGGAACAATTTCTCCTTTATTAGTAATCAAATCCTGGGATGATTCCGCAAGTATCTTATCATTACCAAAGAACAAAAAAATCACGAAAAATATGAATAAAAAAGCTACTTTTATTTTGTCGTTCACGCTATTACTCCTTTATGGAAAGCTCAAATTCTACATTGGGCATCTATACGACAGGCTGAGCAACAAAAAAATCAATAGAGCTTACTATAATACTTATAAAGTATCAGTTTTTGAGAAACACCTCCATTCCGTTTCAACAATTGATCTCGGAATCTGAATATCAAATTCTTCTTCGGACCAACTTTCTAAAAAAGTCATCCGGCTTCAAATAACTCTGCCTGAATAATTACTTTCATCGCTCCTCCCTTTTTGCTGCGTTCAGTCAATAACTCTTAGATTGCGACTTCGTTGAAATAGGATAGGAAAAAATCCATAATGGATATATCCAAAATTAATCCTCTTATTTCGCAACAAAATTATTTGTTAATACTTAAACTATAAAATAAAGCGCTTACATTTATCAATTTTACAAAGAGAAGTTTAATTAAATTATTATCCCCTTACAAATAAACTTACAACAAAACTTAACTAGACAAATAACATTATTTTTGTTAATTTCATAATAATTAGAACAATGCAAGTCATGAACACAGAAAAAATCAACCAAGCAAAAAGCTTAGTTGATTATAGGTAAAGCAATATTCATTTTATTAATTCAAACTTCATCTACCGTTACTAAAAACTAAGCACCCTTTTCGTCTTAAATTATTTGAGACGATCCTTTTCAACCCTTTGATTGAACTTTCAATACTGTGTCCACAGAGGTATAGGGTAAGTCTAAATCATTTGCAACGGCCTCAATTGTCAGTTTGCCCTCATAGGTATTCAGTCCGCGGCGTAATGCCAAATTATTTTCTAGTAAGTTTACTAGTTCATTGTTTGCTAATAGATTGGCGTATTCCATTGTTGAATTTGACAATGCATAAGTCGCGGTTTGCGGAACAGCACCAGGCATGTTTGCAACAGTGTAATGAACTACCTCTTCTTTGACATAAGTTGGATTGTCATGAGTTGTTACTTTATCTGTTGTCTCGAAAATCCCACCTTGATCAATCGCTACATCAACAATTACCGAATGGAAAGGCATACCTGAGACCATTTCTTTTGAAACTAACGTTGGTGCTCTATGACCAGGAATCAAAACAGCACCAATAACTAAATCAGCTGATTTCAATACTTCTTGAATATTATAGCTATTAGACATTAGGGTTTGGATATTCCCTTCAAAAATCAAATCTAATTGTTTCAAACGGGGAACACTCACATCCATAATCGTTACATTTGCCCCAAGACCAGCAGCGATTTTCGCTGCATTCATACCAACGACTCCCCCGCCAATAACAACGACATTTCCACGTACAACACCTGGAACGCCTGAAAGTAATACACCGCGTCCGTCGTTAACACGTTCTAAAAAATTTGCTCCTATCTGCGCAGCCATACGTCCAGCGATTTCGCTCATCGGTGCAAGTAGTGGTAATGAGTTATCGGCAGGCTGAACATTCTCATAAGCGATTGAATTCACACCTGCTTTCAATAATGCTTCAGTTAGCGGTTTATTTGCGGCTAAATGCAGATACGTAAATAATAATAAACCGTTTCGAAAGTAGCGGTATTCTTCAGCCAGTGGTTCCTTAACTTTCATAACCATTTCTGCCGACCAAACACTCATCGCATCGGGGACGATTGTAGCACCAGCTTCTTCATACTCTTCATCTGTAATTGCAGAACCCAAGCCCGCCTTTGTTTCGACTAAAACTTTGTGTCCGCGATTTGTTAAATCGAATACTGCAGATGGCGGCAAAGCAACCCGGTTCTCGTTATTTTTGATTTCTTTTGGGATACCTATTATCATGAATTATCCCCCCTTTTTTTATATTTTCTTATACTACAGAAGAACGAGTATTACTGTAATCCTCATAGATCTTTTCCGCAACAATCTTTTTCAGTGTTTGAACCACCAAATTGATCTCTTCATAAGAGGTATATAAAGCAATTGGAGCTAGGCGAATCACATTAGGTTCACGAAAATCTGGAACAACACCATTATTTCTCAATGCAGCCGCAATCCGATAAGCCTCTTCATGTTGCAGGCAAACGTGCCCGCCACGCACTCGATCATCTGTACTATTCCCATAAGAATACCCATAATCAGCCAATTCTTGATCGATTAAATACATTAAATAAGCGGTTTTATTCAAAGAATTTTCTCTAATTTTTTTCATTCCTAATTGATTGAAAATTTGTAAAGACCCTTCCAAGCCGGCCATTGAAAAAATTGCCGGTGATCCAATTTGCCAGCCGCTTGCATCAGGTTGTGGTTCAAATTGATGTTTTAGTTGGAATTGAGTGTCGTTGCGATTACCAAACCACCCTGCTAAACCCGGTTTCTTATCAAAATGTTTTTGATTGATATATAAGCCAGCAGTTGATCCAAGTCCGCCATTTAAATACTTATACGTACACCAAACAGCAAAATCTGGTTGAATTTCTTTAAAATCAATTTCAATTGCACCAATCGCATGACACAAATCAAAGCCAATAATAATTCCACGCTTATGCGCCTCTTCCGTCAAACGCTTCATATCGATAATCTGTGCGCTTCGATATAAAACAGTCGGTAATAAAATCACGGCTACATCATCTGTCATCGCTTCAATGACCGCATCTTCGTCAATAAATTCTCCATCTGAACTTCGCACAACCTTAACAGCATCCTCAATTGAATACCCTTTTAATTCAACAATACTATCAACGGCATAACGATCTGTTGGGAAATTTAAATCATCGACCAAAATTTTATAGCGATCTTCCGTAGGGTGATAGAAAGTTGTCAATGCTGAATGAATATCGGAAGTTGTGCTGCCAGTCACCGTAATCTCTTGCGGTGTCGCATTAACCAACGGTGCCATTAAAGCGGAGATTTTTTCGCCATATATATATAAATCATTCCAAGCCTGAACCCCTTCTTTTTTCCAGCGCTCAATCATCTTTTCAATACTAGCTACAGCAGCTCTAGAAGCCATCCCTAAAGAGTTGCCATCCATATAGATTTCTCCTGGTTGAACAAAGAAATCTTCACGATATTGGTGCAACTTATCTTTTGTATCTAATTCTTTTGCATAGTATAAACCTGTTTGAAATGTTGTATTCACGTTGTTCCCTCCTAATTTTTAAGCGTTTCTTTCGTTGTTAATAAATAGATAATTGATCCAGCCACACCGAGAACTGCGATACCTGTCAGGACCAATAACCCAGCCACCCAAGAGAAGTTCTCAATTATTTTAGAAATGACTGGTGCACCAATCACGATTGCTGTGTAATAAAACAAATTGACTAAACTCATAGAATAGCCAATCAAGCGCTCATTTCCTGCTGCTCGAGGAACTAAAATCGTAATTGAAGAGGATGCTAGCATTGCGGCTGCCGACAAGAAAAAAACTTGGGCTATAATTAACCCGCTTATTCCTCCTAAAAATGGTGCGGCTAAACAGGACAACGCCAATGTTGTGAAAGCTCCTAAAATTACGATACCTGATTTCTTTACTCGATCTAGTAAAAAGCCTGCCACTACACCAAAGGGAATCCCAAACAACCCAAATAATCCTGAATAAAAGTTCGCCGTTGCTTGAGAAAGGTGGTAATAATCACTAAATAAAACTGGATATAATGCAATATAGGCATATAAAACAAAAGCCATACAACCTTGTAAAATCCCTAATATCCATATCGTCTTGTTCTTTATCACCGCCTTAAATGGTGAACCCGCCTTCTCTTCTATTGCTTGGGTATCCTCTACCGGGGCATCCAAAAATAGGAAATATAGAATCCACATAATTATGGATAAGCCACCAATTAAATACCAACTAGCAAAGTGTCCAAATCTCTCAGACAATGGTAAAAACAAATTCATTGAAATCAATGAGGCTAAAGCTGGAAAGGTCGTAAAAATACCGATCGCTGTTCCAGAATGAGAGCTATCCTTAAACCAATAACTGATTAGGACTACAGCTGTCATCACAATCGTCGAAAATGAGACACCTTCAATTACCCGAGTTACTAACAGTAAAGAAAATGAACCCGCAATTGTCCCTAAAAAATTCCCTACCGCTAATAGTCCGATAATCACCAATAGCAATTTCTTTGCCCCAATTTTAGTAGCGAGCGCCCCACCTGGAATCGCTATAAAGATACCTGAAATCGTAAAAACCGAGGTCAACAAAGACATCTGTGTCAACGATGTATGAAGGTACTGAGACAATGGGGTAATCACCGGGGCTATCTTCAGCTGTGACATTCCGATCAACGTCCCGCCTGCATAAAGCAAGAAAAATTTCATCCATTTATTCACTTATTTCCTCCTTCTGCTAACAAGTTTAAAAGCGCTTTCAAACCTTGTACTTATTATAGCGAAAAGCTTTTTACGTTGAATATGCTAAAAAAAAGTTTATTTCCTCTTTTTTTTCGTTTAAACTACAAATAGTAATTTATTTTTTGGCTAAAATAATTATTTCAATAAATTGATGCTGTTTTACCTAAAAAGGGGGACTCGATTATGGATACGATTGATGAGACTGATTTAAAGATTTTAAAACTGTTATCAGCGGACAGCCGCATGCGTATCAAAGATCTTTCAAAAACTGTGAGGATGTCTGAACCAAGTGTCAAACGACGAATTGAAAAAATGGTTGATATTGGTGTTTTGCGGAATTTTACTATTGAAATTGATTATAGTAAATTAGGTTTCTGTATTCCCTTCTATGTAAAGATCAGTAATTTAACGATCCACTTTAATGAGTTCATAAAAAGAGCTCGCCAGCTCAATCCTACTTTATCAATTGATTCCGTCACGGGAGAAGAAAACTATATCATGCAGGGACGCGCCCAAACAATTGCTGAGGTAGAAAAATTATTGGCGGCAATGATGGCATATGGCAAGGTATCAACATCGATTATTTTGGAAGAAACTACTGGAAAAAAGTTAATTGAACTTTTATAAAAAAATGATCCCCCTATCTACGACATAAGTAATTCTGTCGTAGATAGGGGGATTGCTTGGCGGTAGGAGGAAAATTTTAGCATAAAGGAATGAATTAGCAAGCGGAATAATTGGCATTGAACAAAGCACGTTCTTATAAACTAGTTAGATTAAATGCATTTGCTTCGCCTTATCAACGGCAGTTACACGGGAACTAACCTCCAATTTACGATAGATGTTTAAAATATGGGTTTTGACTGTCGCTACTGAAATAAACAATTTATCACCAATCGCTTTATTAGTCAGGCCTTTAGCCATTTCTCTTAAGATCTCGATCTCTCGCTCAGTCAATAAAGAACCTAAGCTGACACAGCATAAATTCATTATTTTGTGATGAAAATCTTTCTCGCGTGGTTCCAAATTTGCTTCGATTTTATCTTTCAGCAGTTCAATAAGTTGAGCAATTTCTTGGCGAAAAAGAAAGAAGTCATTCAAGATTTGATTTTCACTGCCATAATATAAGCACTCATGATAAATATTCAGCAGCTGCCTGGAATTATCTCCGGCCATTTGCAGCAATGCTGCCAATTTTAATAGATTAGCCTCAATGATTTTAGCGTAAATACGTTGCTTTCGACTCTTTTCTAAAATTCCATCAGTCACATATATACATCCTTGATAGTCCCCTCTTTTTAACAGGATCATGCCATAAAATAACTGATAGGCCATATTATGAAGTTCAGGATGCTGTTCATAGGCTTCGATAAATTGCTCCTCATAATAGCCCGGCAGCTGATCAATTTTTAGAACGTATTTCATAATACCGGATTGTGTAAAGGGATTGCTGTAGCTACCTGTTGCTCCAGTTTCCAATTCTTTAAATACTTGCCAGCCTTTTTCTTCATCACCGGCAAGATAATGCAATTCTGCTAAATTATATAAATAGGACGCTCGGATGTGTGGGTGTTTGTTTGTGTCAGCTCTTTTCAATGTATCTGCCGCAGCCGCCAAATTTAATTGTTTCAAATGAATACCAGTTATCGTGATAAAAAAACTAACTTGATAGGTCTCTTTCATCTTGGAATTGATTCCTAAACTATCTAGACTCTGATAGACTTTTGTCAAAATAGACAGGCCTTTGTTCAGCTCACCCGTCTCCTCGCAAATTTGCGCTAATAATGTCTGATTAAAATAGCTCAAAAAATTACTTTTACTCTTTTGATTCAATTTTTCACTTGCTTCAATGAATTGTTTTGCTTGCTGATAGCTTTCCTTAAAAAAGAGAATCACAGCACTTTTCAAGAAAATGAGTGCTTTAGATACATCATCCAGCTTCAGTTGATTAATTTCTTGAATTGTGTTCGGTGTCTGAGCAGTTGTTAAATAGTCAGAACCAAGCAGTAATTTAATGCCGCTTAACGCTCGAATTTCTTTTTTTTCAGGATATTTTTCTTCCAGCGCTTCAATCAAGTCGTAGCAATTATCATAATCAAGATTGGAATAATAATAGACAAATTTTTGAAAAGCAAAATCGATATTCGTCAACGCAATTTCTTTCGGAATTTGCTCGATATAATACATTCGCCGAAAAGATTGTTGATTTTCCACGATCAGATTCATAAGCTGCGGATATTCACCTAATTCGAATAATAAAGAAATCCCTTCATCTAGGTATCCATCTTCGATAAAAACGACTGCCGTTTGTTTTCTTAAGTTTCGTTGTTGTTCGACCGGCAATGTTTGAAATTCTTTAACTAGATATTCTTTAAGGATCGGATGAAAAGTAAATTTTTGCTCCACATTATCAATACAAGTAATCATAAGATTCTTTTCCAGCAACCCCTCAATCATGGACAAGAAATTGACCTTTGGAAAAATTTCTCGACTTACGTTGGGATAGACGAAGGGAAAGAATCCTGAGATAACCAAAAAATCCTGCTCCTCTTTCGATAAGTTGCCAAATATTTCTCTTGCTAGATATTCTGAAAGGA
This sequence comes from Enterococcus sp. AZ128, assembly GCF_051714485.1. NCBI lineage: Bacteria > Bacillati > Bacillota > Bacilli > Lactobacillales > Enterococcaceae > Enterococcus > Enterococcus sp. AZ128. The sequence goes on along the minus strand of NZ_JBIORZ010000002.1, from coordinate 1,379,834 downwards.
TTTTATTTTCAAAGCTGATTTTTTCAGCATGAGGTTGATTGATCTTTTTAACCGCCATCAACAGTTTTAATCCACCGATCCAGCCCATCGCAGTTTCAAGTAAATAGTTCTTCGTTTCTTGAGAAAGCTCTTCACGAGAATTTTGCTGAATAAAGGTCGTTCCCTCATTATCAGATAAAAGAAAATCGTCTTCCCGGATATACTGAAGTTGTTCTGCCAATAGAAATTTCGTTAAATACAACTCCGGCTGATACCTAGTTGTGATTACTACATGCAAATTATCTGGGAGTTCTTCTAAAAAACGTTCGAAGGAATGAAGAACTGCTTCATTTTTTACAGTATGAAAATCATCGAGGACTAGATACTCATCTGTTTCAAGAGTTAAGCTATTTACTAAAAAGAGAATAAATTCTTCAATATTTTCAGAGTTCATTCCTGATTGAAAATAGACAAGAAGTTCCTCCTTTGTCGAATCCAACCGGCCCTTCAGTGTTTCGATCAGATAGCTCCAGAAAACGATCAAGTGATCACAATCTTCATTAAGGGTCAACCAATGCCATCGATCTGAAGGGAGATAACTAAGCTTCTCTCGGATGGCGGTCGTTTTACCATGCCCAGCCCCTGCTTCTAAGATCATCAATTTTTTTTGAAGGCCGATTTGTATTTTTCCAGCTAATTCTTCTCTATTAACAGATTTTCCAAGAATTTCTGGTGCTTTAACGCGATTCGTTGATAAGTGTTTTCGCATAAAGATTTTCCTTCCAATAAAAGTACCCTTAGTATATCAGTTTACTCAATTACGGACATACTCCCTTCTTGTTTTTAAAATAGCAACGATCATCAAAACCGTACTTACGCCAATCAAATAGAGCAGCCGTTGAGAGTTTTCTCCATAGCTTTGGCCAGCCTCAATATTTTTAACTAACTCCAAAAATTGTTTTTGCGGCAACCAATGGATTAAGCTGTTGAAGAACTTATTGCCGTTATCCAGCGAAAAGAAACTCCCCGATAATATGGTGGTGATCATCATAATCATCGATCCCAACATACTTGCCGTATCTGCTACTTTGAAAAAGGATGCGTTGCAAATTGAGAATGACACCCCAAAGAGAGCGATCAAACCAATCAATACAAGATAATTGGAAACAGAAAAACCGATGTCGGTAAGACCCAAAAGCGAAATACTCGCAAGAATCAAAATGTTGGGAATAAACAGTAATAGCCAAGAAAACAATGAATAGTTCGCGAATAATTTGATAAAACTAACTGGTGTGGTGCTGATTCGTTCCATAATGTGTTTTTCTTTATCTTCACTAAACAGCAGCATATTCGTTACACTGGACATCAATACGAACATCAACATATAGCCGATAATCATGCTGCCAATGCCTCCTTCGTTTTTCTGACTATTTCGAATAGACTGAGGATTTTTGAGGTACTCCGTCAGTTCTTTTTTATATTCCTCACCTTTAAAGGTCGTTATCACGGGAGTACCGCTTCGCATATCAACAATTGCGTCATACGTTCCTAAGGCTAACGCTGATTTTTCAGGTTCTTGTGAAAGGCGATCTATTTTTACAGTATCCGAAACTACTTCATGTTTCGAAGGGCCGATTAGTCCAATTTTGGTTGAAAAATTTTCTTTACCGCTAACAAAAACTGCTAGAACAATGGATACAAGGATCAAACCTAACATAACAAAGAGCCGTGCTTTATTCTGCCATGTTCTAGCCCCATCATTTCTGAACATCGCGATCATACATATCCCTCCCCGTTAAATAGAATCGTCGATACTGCCAATATCAAAACAGAAAAAGCGACTAGCATCAAAAAAACTGAAGAAAAGTTTGCCGAATTCTGATCGTAAATCATTTCGAAGATTGTCTGTGCCACCTTAGTCGTAGGCAGCCACTTGCTTATCTTGACAAATGTCTCTCCTAAGTTAGCGATTGGAAATAGAAAGCCAGAGAGCATTGCCAACGCAGCAGTCAAAATACTAAGAATTTGATTGGCAACTCCTTCACTTTTGAAAATACAGCACATCAATACTCCGATACAGCTGAATAGTAAGTTCATTCCAATAAATAAAAGCCATATCTGCAACAGCTTGCCATCACCAAATCTTATTTGAAACAGCAAATGACAAATCACAGCGGCGATGGTATAAAAGAAAGTAGTAAAAATAAAAGTAGCAACAGCTTTTGAAAAAGGAATAAACCAATTACGTATAGGTGAATACACAATTCGCAAATTGGCCTTTTTGATTTTTTCCTCCATGAAACTATTGGCTGAAAAAGTCGCTGCATACATCGTTGAAAACAACATTAGTGTGACACCGTAATAGTCATAACTAGTAAAATAATCTCCATACAGTCCTCCCGTTAAAAAACCTAATATGGCGACTAACAGAAATGGAAACATTAAACTAAAGAATATCCACATAGGATTCGTAATCAGATTCATCGTATCACGTTGAATAATTCTAAAAAGTCGATACATTGTTCTTCTCCTTTCTTAATCTCTTAAAGATCGACCCGTTAAATCCAAAAAGATTGTTTCTAAATTAGCCTCTTGAACAACAACATTTTGGATTTTCTGTTGCAAACGAATCAGCTTGTCGATAATGTGATCGAGATTCTCGATTCCTTTGATTGAAGTGATTAACAATTCATCCTCGTTTAATGCCACTTCTTTTACACCTTCAATTTGATAAAAGGAGTCCAACGAAATTTCATTTGAATCACTGATTTCAATCGTGATTTTTCGTTCATCATTTTTTTCTTTTAAAGCTTCCTTTGTCCCCTCAGCAATAATCTGACCATGGTCCATAATAATAATTCGCGAAGAGATTTCTTCTACTTCTTCCATATAATGAGTGGTGTAGAGAACAGTCATTCCTTTCAACTGCATATCTCTGATCGAATTCAATATGTGATTTCTAGATTGAGGATCAATTCCTACCGTAGGCTCATCCATAATAAGCAAGGCCGGGCGATGAGCGAGGGCACACGCGATGTTTAGTCTTCGCTTCATACCACCGGAAAAGGATGCTACCTTTTCTGTTCGATGACTGGTTAACCCCACCGATGACAACGCAAAGGTGACTCCCGCTTCCAATTCTTTTCCTTTCAAGCCATATAAAGAAGCGAAAAATTGAACATTCTTTTCTGCTGTCAGATCCTCATATAAAGCTAAATCTTGCGGAACAACGCCCAATTGTTGTTTAAATGCCTGCAAATTTTTATCAATCGGAGCACCCTTGCAAGTTACCTCTCCGCTATCAAATCCAAGTGCACCACATAGAATATTGATCGTTGTACTTTTTGAGGCGCCATTTGGTCCTAGGAGACATAAAATCTCTCCTTCGTAAATTGAAAAGGATATTCCATGGATCACCTTTTTACTTTTATAGCTCTTTTCTAATTGTTTTACTTCAATTAATGGTTTCATCAACGCTCTCCTCCTTACAACTTCTATTGTAGAAAAGGTTTGGTTTGATTCCTATCCACCATGTGGTTGATATTCAGAAATTATTTCACTCGGCTAAAACAAAATAGAAGAAGGAGAATAGTCGATGCATGGACCATTCTCCTTCTTCTATTTTGCGTTTTTTTTGAATTTAATTGTCTCTACAGCTGTTTGTAAACTGGTCTCGTCCCGAAGCGGGATCAAAACAGCAGTTAATTTTCCCGATTTATGAATCGTTGCACCGTTGGCTTCAAGCTTGCTGAACAATTCGCTGGCGACCAATGTTGGCCAGATTCTTTCACCAAAATAAACTGTCACCTTAATGCCTGTCTCCCAAACAGATATCCAGCCGAGGTTTTTCTTTTTGAATAAAATTTTGCTTAACCAATTATTTCCATCCTTATAATAATTCCAGTCTTCCATGAAGGATTGATCATGAAGCTCGACTAACAACTGCTGGTAAAGCTTTAGATTATCTGTGGAAAGCTGGTTCGCCAAATTTTCAATTGTTGGGAATTCTTCTGGGTCTTTTAAGATAGGTTTCATTTAAAACGCCTCCTTTACCATCAGTTTACCAACAGTAACTTGTAAATGAGTGTCAAGTTCTGTACTTATTTAACAGTTTTTCAATCCGAGCAGCCATTCTTGCGCGATATTCTTGTGGTGCTTGAATTTCCAAATGATCCCCATAGGAAAGTAAAAAATTCATGGTAGATTCATCGTCAGGTAATGAGATGACAACGATTGATGTCCCATCCTCCTGTTGAATAATCATTTCAAATTCTTCTTGAACTCGAGAACGAACGGCTGCATCAAACCATAGGGTCAGTTCAATCACGCGGTTAGGCGGTATTTGCTTTTTAGAGAAAACTTTTGCGGGTGCTTCACGTGTGAAGGATTCTGACAAAACATCCAATTCCCGTATTCGAGTGATCTTAAATAACCGTCCATCCGCTCTCAAACGACAAAAGGCATACAAATACCACGCTTTATCTTTAAAAACCAGTTTCAGAGGCTCTAAATTTCGTACGGTGATTTGACCATCGCTTCCTAGATAGCCTATTTTGATAACTTTTTTAGAAAGAGTGGCTCGTTGAATTTCCAAAAATAAATCATTTCGCCAGCCGGTCCAATCTGAAAAATCAATTTCTAACCAATCGTGCTTCTCCTTTTTGAAGAGCATACTGAGTTTTGCGGCTAGCGGACTGGTCGTCGTGCCATCGGTGAGATTCCAATTTTGAAGAGCGATCAATAGTTCTTTTTGTTCTTCATCAGAAAACAAGGTTCTATCTAAAACATAATTTTCACGGATAAAGATCCCTCCGCCTTTGCCTCTGACCGCATAAACTGGAATACCCGCAGCACTCAATGCATCAATGTCGCGATAAATTGTACGAGCGGAAACCTCAAATTTCTCTGCCAGCGCTGGTGCGGTCACGGAACCTTTTTCTAATAGAATAAAAAGAATTTGCAATAGTCTGCTTTCAATCATTTGCCGCCCTCCCCTCATTATCTAGCATATCACGACACTCAGAGCAGGAAAAGGACTGATCCGAATTATCTGGATCAGTCCCATCTGACGTTATTCATTCCAATAAAAATTATCGATCAATCGTGTTTTTCCAATATAGACAGCGATCGGTACTAAAATCGGGGAATCAATCGTATTGACCGTTTTCAGTGATCTTTGATCAACAACTTCTATATAATCAATTTTCGCCAATGGTTCCTGATTAATAGCCTCGACCATTGCTTGAATCACTAGTTGTGGATCACGAATACCGTGCTCTAATTGATTTTTCGCCAAACCTAATGCACGACTTAACACTAGCGCAGCCTTTCGTTCAGTTGCAGATAAGTAAACATTCCGTGAACTTTTGGCCAATCCATCTGCTTCGCGAATGATCGGACAAGCAATGATTTCTGTAGGAACATTCAGATCGCGAACCATTTGCTGAACAACAGCAACTTGCTGCGCATCCTTTTGGCCAAAGTAAACGCGATCCGGTTGAACAATCTGCAATAATTTTAAAACGACGGTCGTAACGCCTCGAAAATGAATTGGCCGACTGGCGCCTTCTAGCACTTCCGTCGTTCCATAGGCTGCTACATACGTATTAAAACCAGCCGGATACATCTCCTGTGGCTCAGGATGAAAAATTAAACGAACCCCAGCCTTTTCGCATAACTCCTGATCTTTCTCCAGATCACGAGGATAACTGGCTAAATCCTCATTTGGTGCGAATTGTGTCGGATTTACAAATATACTGACAACCACATGGTCATTTTCTTTAACGGCTTTTTCAATCAAACTTTGATGTCCTTCGTGTAAATAGCCCATGGTAGGTACTAGACCAACCGATTGCCCCAGCTGCCGCCAGTATTTGATTTTCGTTCTTGTTTTTTCGATCGACTCGACAGTTTCCACGCTTACTCACCTTCCTCTAATACTTTGATTATTTCTGGTGCGATACTGAAAGTATGTTCTGGGGCGGGAAACTCCTCTTGTTGGATTTCAGCTTTGTATTGTTGGATCGCCTCTGTCATATCTATACCTAATTCAGCGTAACGTTTAACAAATTTCGGTTGCATGTCGCCGTACATTCCCAGCATATCTTGATAAACCAAAACCTGCCCATCCGTCTGATTACCGGCGCCGATGCCAATTGTCGGGATAGTCAGTCTTTTCGTAATCAGGGCTGCCAGGTCGGCGGGAATTGCTTCTAAAACGATCGCAAAAGCACCTGCTTTTTCTACCGCCAGCGCATCTCTCAGTATTCTTTCAGCAGCTTCGATCGTCTTTCCTTGAACCTTGAATCCACCAAAAGCATTGATTGATTGCGGAGTCAGTCCGATATGTCCCATGACAGGGATAGATGCGCGCGTGATTGCTTGGATCGTATCGCTAAAGGCTTCGCCGCCTTCCAGTTTGACTGCCGCGGCTCTGCCCTCTTTCATCAATCTGCCCGCATTATAAACAGCATCGGAAACCGAGATGTGATAGGACATGAATGGCAGGTCAGCCACTACAAGCGCATTCTTCGCCCCGTTCGCCACTGCTTGAGAATGGTGAATCATATCCTCCATCGTAACGGATAAGGTATCCTCATAACCAAGCATCACCATCCCTAATGAATCTCCTACCAGAAGTGAATTGATCCCAGCTTGATCCATAACTTTAGCAGTGGAATAATCATAAGCTGTCAGCATGCTGATTTTTTCACCTTTTTCTTTCTGTGCTTGCATCGTCAAAACGGTATTTTTCACTGATTCAACATCCTTTCCATTACTTGATAATCCCGTTCCGGGTGATTTGCAGCTGCTATGTGAAGCAGCTTTTTAGTGAGCGCTCGATAAATAGCTGCTTCTTCGCCTGTTAATGTTGCTAAGTGATCACTCACTGTTGAAAGATCATTCCTTTCAACTGGTCCAGTCAACGCTTCACTAGGACTCATCGCTAGTAAATTCTGGGTATTTTGTAAAAAGAGCTGACGCCAAGCATTCTGGGCGAATTCTTCCGGCAAACCGCAATTCAACAATACCTCTTCAGCGGTAGCTGCCAATCCGACGACTAGGTTGCTGGCAAATACACAGGCGGCATGATATCGTACTTTCTCTTCAGAAGCGATGACTGCTAAGGGATTATTTAACGACGCCAAGATTTTTTCGACGTATTTTAAATTTTTTGAACCTTCCAATGTAAAGGGAGCCTCAGCTATCAGCTCCAATGGCATCTCTTTATTAGCAAAAGCCAGCAAAGGGTGCAGCGAAAAGCAGGATGACACCTTCTTGGTTGTAAAAATACTCGCACTCTTCGCACCGCTGCAATGGAAAATGAATTGTTCGTTTGATATCAAGGGCTCAACTTCAAACCAAACTGCTGCTAAGCAATCATCCGGAACAGTCAGAAACAACCAATCACTCGCCTTGACGCATTCAGCCAAACTAGTAAACGCTTGACTCTTTGTTTTTTGCGAACTTTCGACAGCTTGCTCAAAATGATTACTGTAAAAACCGGCAATCGCAAAGTTTTTGCTGTAAAAATAGCGGGCTAAATTCGTTCCTACTTTTCCCGCACCGATAAAACCAATCCGCATCCGTGTTCCTCCTTTAAGTCTTTCCTTAAAAATTTATTAGAAAAAGTATAGCATAACTGCGATTAAGTTTGCTGCGGCTTTTTGAACTGACAAAACGATATTGTCCATTTCTTTAAGTAAATTAAAAAAATACCTCAAGGTTGTTCCCCTGAGGTATTAATTATTTCCTTTATTTAGCTGTTAACGCGGCTTCTTTATTTAAGAAGAACGGACGGTAATAGGCCGCCGCATTAGACATCGGCAAGACTTCTTCACTTAGTGCGATACCGATTTCTTCTATTAAATAGCTGCGGCGCGCTTGCATTCGTGACCACATTTCTGGGTAATCCGCTTTGATGGCTGCCCGCAAACTTTCATCCGCTAGTACTACGCCACCTTCACAGCTAGCACCAGAATAGCCGGCAACTGATGGAATAATATCAAATTGGAAAATCATACCGCTTTTGATTCGTTCTGTTGAGGCAGGATAAATCGGTGAAGCCAACCATTCCTCATCCGCGCAAAGATGACCTGGATTTAAATGCCAGCCGTATGTCGCTTTTGGCAAGACTTGCTCGATCTGATTGTATAAAGTCATACCCGTCCTATCAACAGCGATAGTTTCAAACCAGGTCTTGACCGCATTAAAGTAAGGCTTAGCAATACGATCTAAATAATCCTGCTCAGCTTCAGGCAATTCTTCGCTGGTGTTGACCGCATAACCGCCGCGGCTTTGCAGACCGCCTTTATATCCACTAGTCATGGAAATACGATCGCCAAGCTGAATCTTCTTCCCTGTTGGATACAAGTTCGCTTTCTCAAAACGTGCGCCAGTCGCCATGATCGTAACTACACTAGGCGTTTGACCATAATTATTCAAGTACGCGCCGATCTCCATTTCACTTTTTCCAAGTTTCAATTGATCCATCGCATTTAAAATACAATTCCCAGCGACCATTGCACCAAACTCATAATGAGCGATTTCGTTGGCATTGTTGGTAGTCCGTAAGCCATTTTCACCAATCATCAAATAGGCGGCATTCTTGAAATTCGCTGCTGGGGCTGCTTGTTTTAAGCCTTCTACTAAAAAATATGGCAGATCAAAAAATGCGGCATTGTCTTCTTGTTGACTAGTGAAGTTCTTCCAGCCGATCAACCCAATTGAAGCCGCAGTGTCTAATTTCGTTTGTTTCAAAATATCCGGCACACTCAACGTTGTTTCCATCGGTTGATTTGGCAGTGAGAAATGTGGCAAATGGACTGCCTTCGCTTCGATCCGAGCAAATGGTACTTTATTCAAGTTTTCGTTTCCTAAGACTAAGTAAGCTTCACCGGATTGGTGAACAACCAATAATGCCTCCTCAAAACGCGGAACAAAACCCGTGAAATACTCAAAATTTCCGCCATGTTCCAAGTCAGCATAGATCACGACTGCATCATAAGCATCTTCCCGCATTCTTTTTAATAAATTATCTTTACGTGCTGCCATCGTCTGATCTGTCAGTTGAACCGGCAAGACATTTTCATCTAATTTGGGTGCTATAATTTTTTCTAATTTAATCACGTTTAGTTAGCTCCTTCTTTTTTTCTATCATAACATAGCACTGTTTGTGAAAATACTCACTTTTTTTCTTCTATCTCAACAATTTATTTTATTCTCTAACTAAATAGCTCGCTTTTTTTTAAGAAAATCGGTAAAATTATAAACATAAAAAATTATTTTTGAAAGGAGTCAATATGAAACAGCTACTTAACTCCTCTACTTACCGACGAATTCAATTCGTTGAATTTTTAGATCAGCTGCCTTCCTGGTGCGATATTAAAGAGGCTGCCCGTACGATCGATTGCTCCGCGAAAACGCTATTATCAGATGTCGATTTCATCAATGAGTTTTGGGGAGATTATATTTATATTGAATACTCAAAATTCCAAGGCGTACGCCTGAACAATATTACTTCAAATAAAATGGGCAACGTCTATGGCCTGATTTACAAAGAATCGAATGAGTTCCAATTTGTTGAAAAAATGCTGTATGAGTCCAATCAGGACGCGGATTATTGGATCAATGAATTGTTTATGAGCGAGGCTTCCTTTTACCGGATGGTCAATGCGTTAGAGGACTTTTTAAAACGGCGCGGTCTTCAACTTGAACGATCGCCCTTTCGAATCACAGGGCCAGATGAACGGTGGGTCCGCTTCTTTTACCAACAATATTTTACAGAAGCATATGGGGTCAACCAGTGGCCCTTTTCTCTGGATCATGAAGAAACTACCTGTTTTATTATGCGAACCTCCACAGACTTTGATGTTTCGCTAGATGATCGAGAAATTCAAGAGGCAGCCTATTTATTCCTGGTGACTTTAAACCGAATGCATCAGGGATTTTACTTGCCAGAAAGTATTTACGCTGAAGAAGACGATACGATCGACAAGGTCATGGATTTCAGCCGTCCCTTTGCTGAACATTTATTAGCAGAAACTGGCTTCGAGCTGCCGCAAAAATGGTACAAAGAAATTAGTCGAACCGTTTTCCATGAGTTTTACAATTGGGACAATCCCGAACAGATCGTGCGGATTAACAGCAAGATCGATACCTTTTTAAAAAATCTCTCACTAGCGATCGAATATCCGTTGGATCGTGAAGATAGGCGGAAGATCATCCAGCAAATGATGTCATGGTATGTGGAATATAATTTTTATCCTTACCGTCAAATCATGCTGTTTGATAAATATCAAAAATTTGCTCGTGAGATTCAGCTGGTCTATCCGATTTTCTCAACCCTTGTAAAAATCCATTTGCAGGATATCGAAAAGAAATCACCAGAATTATGGACCGACATTCGCTTAACCAATATCTTTTTCTTACTAATGAAGGAATGGTCCCACCTGCCCTTACACTTAGAAAAGCTGAGACGAAAAGTCACGATCCTCGTCGTTAGCGATCTAGGCCGCAAGCATGGAGAAATGCTGCAGGATTTCCTAACCGCAAATTATAATAAATGGATCTCCGTTGATACCTTCAAAGAGCCTGTCATCTCAGCGGGACCAGAAGACTTTGAAGACTTTGCTAAGTATGACATCGTTCTAAGTAACAATCCGATCAAAAATTATGACAGCGAAAACGTCTTAATCGTGAACAATTTCTTCTCTGCTTCTGATCGAGAAAATCTATGGAACCTTATCATTACAACACAGAAAAATGAATCTCGCAGACACTTAAAAGCACTGGGAAATATAAAAACAAAAACTGCCAAGGAAATCTACTTCTCTCAACAAATCTTAAACAAATAGAAAATCAGCCTCGTTTAAACGCTTCTGTTTAAATGGGGCTGATTTTTTTCTCGATTATTTATTGGCAAAGACAATCAGATTATAGTCATCATTGATACATGTTTGCAGAGTGATACGTTCTCCGCCGCCAGTTCCAGTGATCTGATCCCAGTAATCGGTTCCGTCTTCCGCCATTCCCGAATCATCAACTGTAACGACCTGGGAAACGGTATATGAAGTTACATTATTGGAACTGTCAGAAACCTCTACTTTCGCTCCGGCTCCTACTGAAAATAGAACATTAAAGATTCCAGGGTTATGCCCGATGAAGTGTGTATTGGCTCCGTCGTTTCCTGATTGCACGGCTGCTCCACCCCAAGTTGCTACTTGATTTGGATTAGCGTCAATGATTGCTTGACCACTTCCTTGTCCAGCATTTGAATAAGAAATAAACTGCCCGTTAATCATTAATTGGTCCGCTTGAATTGAAGTTGGCTGTTCTGGCTCTGCTACATTCTGATTATCTGTTGATTCAGCTGTTTGGCTCGCTGGTTCTGCTTCATTAACCACTGGTTCTGGTTGATCAGTCGCTTCTGGAGATGCAGTCGTTTCCTCCGCGGCAGTTGAAGAAGCCTTCGTTTCGGATGCTCCCTCATGGTTGCTTTGCGCGTTAGCCTCACTACTGCTCGTTGATTGATTTGTCGTTTCAGACGGTTTAGTCGAAGTATCCGATGTTCTTTCAGATGAAGCCTCAGCTTTTTTATCTTCCTTACTAGTAGCCTTTTTGACTGTTGACTGTTCCGTCGTACTAGAAGAAGAACTCATGTCAGAATCTGCTAAGACAGATGCAGCACCCGTTGTTAAAAAAAGGGCGGCAATTAAAATAAATTTTAAATAGGTACTCATTTCCATTTCCTCCTAAGCAAAAGCTATTTGCTATTTGCCTACAAATTAACGGAAAATCGAGAATATACGTTGGATACTGCTCGTGAAATAACTATCTATATTATATTTATCTAGCTCAATCGACTAATTAGCGGGTTTTTCTTCAATTATTTCATAACTTTCTCTGCGTATGACAAAACTGGTCGAGCAAATTATTGGGAAAGTTCTTACTTTACGATAGAATCATAGGTTTAAGAGATATCCCGAGGAAGTAGTTGATACTCATTAACATCCTCAAAAAGTTCAGAACGAACAGCAAAATCCAAAGTTTTTATATAATCTTTTAAAAGATTCAATAATCCATCAGAAGCTTTCGTATCAAGGATATCTTCACTTTTAGCGCAATCAAAATCTCTCATAACAAATAGCATGAGAGTCTTTATAAAGTTTTTACCAAGGCTTTTAAAAAGACTTTTATAAAACTCTGGGTTTTCTTCACTATTTTCCAGGTATTCCTTGAAGTCTTCTGGAGCTGAAATTTCATCCGTAATCAATTGTATTTTTTCTGGTTGATCCGCGACATCATACGCTTCCAGTAATTGATTGAAGCGAGTTGCTGACATGGTCGAAGGCAATTCTAATGTCTTCTTCCTATTCCCATTCACAATAAAGAAGCGAACAGCGTTCTCAGGATCTAGTAATCGACAGATCGTGACTTGATACTGCTGGAATACACGACGATAATACTCATTTTGTTGGAAAACGCTCTCCAGCTCTGGAAATATTTTTTGCCTTTTTATCTTTGCTGAATTGTAATATTAATCGCAACAAAGAACCCATCAAAAATTTCTAGTAAAATGAGTTTAGGATAACAAACTACTAGGAGTGATTTTGATGGGTTCACACAAAAAGCTTACACGAGATAATCGAAAATGTATAGAGACGATGATTTATGATGCCAAGAGTATTCAAGAAATAGCGGACAGAATTGGTGTTAGCCGAACAACGATTGATCGTGAGTTGAAACGAGTACCCGAAGATTTGATCTATAATGCCGACAATGCGCAATTAGATGCGGAAATGAAGCGCAGTGCCTGTGGTGCGAAGTCCAAATGGACTTCTGAATTCGCTTATCAGATTGAATGTGATCTTGAAGACAGCTGGTCCCCTGAACAAATTGCGAATGATCGTCAAATAGTTTCATTCAAAACCATTTACAATTGGCTCTATGCCGGTATTCTTAATGTGTCTAAACAGTGTCTGAGACATAAAGGCAGAAGACAAGAAAAACAAGAAGAGGCACGAGGCAAAATGACTGTAGGGCATACCATTGATGAACGCCCAGCTTCTGTGTCAACTCGAGAAGAATTTGGACATTGGGAGTTGGACACAGTTGTTTCTAGCAGAGGGGAAAGCAAAGCCTGCGAAGCAACGTTTATTGAACGGAAAACACGCTTTTATTGGGCGATCTCAATGAGGGATCGTACCGCGAAGTCAATGGCACAAGCGATTAAAGCTTTTGTGCAAGACCTAGGGAGTCACAAGGCATTTTTAAGCTTTACGGTCGACCGTGGGAAAGAGTTTTCTTGCTGGAAAGAAATTGAGAAAGATTTAGACGTACCTATGTATTTTTGTGATCCATACTCCCCATGGCAACGCGGATCTAACGAAAATGGGAATGGTTTATTTAGAGAATTCTTCCCTAAGGGAACTGATTTTTCAAAGGTACCCCCTACGGAGAAACAGGAAGCATTACGCAAGATAAATATGCGTCCTAAAAAAACATTGAACTGGAAAAATTGTTGGGAAGTCTTTCAAGAAGAAATGTTGCAATTAATTTGACAATTCAGCCTTTCCTAAAACATATTGTGCTTCGATTGGATTGAACAATAACGTATGAATTTCTTTTTTACAAAGGAGCAATTTGCCGAGCATTTGTTTAAACACGATCTCAAATAGATTATTCACATCTTTACGGTAGTCGAACCCTAACCCTCGCTGATAATGATCGAGCAGCTCATAAATTTGATTTTCTGGAATATGTTTGAGGAATGAAGCTTCAGCCGCCAAATTATGCAGATAACGTTCATAAAAATCGAGCCCGACAAAATCAGCCGGAACAGCTTCGGCAAGTTGATAATCAAGGAAGGCTTGATCTACTTCTGCTGCTCCGTAATCAAGGTCGTATCCTGAAAAAAAGTTGCCGATTTCATCCAGACTCTCTTCCAATGATTCAATTCCAAAACTTTGATAATTATCTTGAATTGTTTGGTAAAGTTTTTGAAGCGCCGATAAGCGTTGGGTCAACTGTTCTTTTCCTTGTTCAAAGCGTTCTGGCAGACTCCCCTCTTTTCCGTTGGCTAATACAAATTCAACGGACTGCTGAATTCTTTCTGCCTGATCGATCGGCATGACGCTTGATCCGCTTAGTCGTTCTTGCAGCTTTTTTATAAAAAATGGATAAAAGGCCGGATCTAACAATTCATTTTTCACATGTCTTCCTCCAATTCTGGAAAATCTTCAAATGAGCCCTGCAACATTTCTACATCCCCTTGATACTTTTGATAGCGTCGTTCAATCTCCTCCATAATCTCTTGATCAGTTATTCCACCAGGATGATAGCTCCGCAGATAGTAAAAGACTGCTTGGAGTATCGAGTAGTGTGCTAAATAATCACTTTTGTAGAAGATTGGTTCAGAAACTAAGAAGCTCCCAATCGACTGAGAATTCGCCCAGCTAAAATCCATTAGGTGATGTTCTTTAAAGAGCTGTTTTCGTTCTTCCGAGATTTCTGAGAAATCCTCGATCGACAATTGAAAGGCTTTGTGATTGGCTTTAAGCTCCTGATTGATCACCGAGCGCGGGTTCTCCTTTTGTTGCGAAAGAAACTGGTTAAATAACGATAGGTCAAACTTAGACATTCCTTCATCCTCCCCCTTCAAAGCCTTAATATCATACTGTTGGTAAAATGACAATCTTGAAATCTAACTGGAAATGTGGTATTATAAAGAGAGTTAAGGAAGATGATTTAATCATTCCTTAACTTTTTCCATTAATAGTTGCAGGTGTTAACCTGATTACCTAATCAATAAAATAACTAAAGGAGCATTTTTGATGATTGTTGCTACCCTGCTCTATTTATTGATCGCCGCTTTCATCATCTGGGTGTGGAGCCCGCCGGCGATATTGCGTATGATTGTTATGATAGTGTTGATTTTGCTTTATTGGTTGACTTCTAAGCGCTTAAATTCCACAAAGAAAAAATAGGGCTCAGGTTTTGGTTGACTTTTGCCACTTTTTACAGTAAAAATAGATAGAAATTAAATAAGGGAATGAATGTCTCCCTAAGAAATTTTCTTAAACCGCGAATCAAGCTAATGACTTCTACAATTCATTTTGTAGGGATCATTGGCTTTTTTTTTGCTTATTAGCCGCAATGTCAGCTGATAAGCGTGGTAAATCTAGGAGGTCTTGGAATGGAAGAAACACGACAACAATCACAACAAAACGCGAGAAAGGAGTTAAAGGATTTACTACTGCTTTATTTTTTGATTGCACTTATTAGTGTTTTTACTGGCTTGATCTCCCATTATTTGCTGAAGGCATTGCATTTTGTGACAGATTATCGTCAAACGCATCACTATTTACTCTTTTTCCTGCCTGTTCTCGGTCTGCTGACGGCGTTTATTTATCAATCCTTTGGAAAAGGCGCACAAAAAGGAAATAATCTGATTATTGAAAGTACCGAGAAAGAGACTGATGTGCCGAGTCGAATGGCACTTTTTACGTTTGCTTTCACGATTCTTTCTCACCTATTCGGTGCCTCTGTTGGTCGTGAAGGAAGTGCTGTACAAATCGGGGGCGTTTTTGCCAATAAGGCTGCGGACGCTTTTCATTTGGAAAAAAATTGTCGAAAGCAATTGGTTCATGCAGGAATTAGTGCAGGTTTTTCATCGATTTTCGGGACCCCGTTAGCTGGGGGATTCTTTGGTATGGAAATGGCATATGTTGGAAATTTAGAACGTAAGGCACTGATCCCTTGTTTCTTTTCCTCTTATCTAGCAGACTATGTGTCAAAATCCTTAGGTACTGTTCATGAAGGGCATCCAATCGGCGTGATTCCTCATTTTAACTTGAAACTTTTAGCGATCATCCTTTTCGCGTCGGCTTTATTCGGCATTTTCGGCCATCTTTTTGCGCTGCTGACTCATTCATTGAAACGTTTCTACGCTAGCTTATTCAAAAACTACCTGTTGCGGGCATTTGTTGCATCAGGGATCGTGACAGCCGCTATTTTTTTCATGCACGGTCAAAAGTTTATGGGCTTAAGTTTGCCATTGATTGATGATGCTTTTGTCGGGAAAACGACTTTGCTTGATCCAATCATCAAGTTGCTCACAACTAGCTTGAGTTTAGGCGCCGGCTTGCAGGGGGGCGAAGTAACTCCGTTGTTTTCAATCGGGGCCTCATTGGGTGGAAGCCTGGGAAATTTGTTTGGCATCTCTCCTGCCTTCTTAGCCGCACTAGGAATGATCGCCGTTTTTGGCTGTGCGGCAAACGCCCCATTGACAACGATCATGTTGGGCATCGACCTTTTCGGTGCAAAGGCATTGCCCTATTTCATTATTGCCGCCTTCATCAGTTACTTTGTTTCCGGACATCAAGGTATTTATACCTCGCAAACAATCGTACGGGCGAAGAGTGTCTTCTTGAAGCACCATGAGGGGTATCGTATCGGAACAATCAAGGAGGCCGCTAAAAATGGCGAATAAGCAGGAAACCGTCGAACTGCATCATTTATTCTGGAAAAAGCATTCTCATCAATTACCGATCGAAACATTTGGACCTAAAAGATATCGAATTAAAGTCGATAAAGGAACCGTCAATGTGACTCACTCAGTTTATAGCCGTGATAGCGGCTGTTGGATTGATATCCCAAAACGTACTAGGGATTATCGCCATCACCATCAACTGACGGCCGGCGAAGAGCGATTGATTGAATTTGATATCCATCATGTCTTGAATAAGCTGGATCGTGTATTCATTACTAATGGGAAATTATTTGAAAAAGCAATCGTACACGTAATTGAAGAGGAATAATCGACTCCTTATTAGAAACAATGTGCCAGTTCTCGTAAACAACGAAATTCAGTAAAATAAAACGCTAGAAATTAAAAGATAAAAAGCTGTTCCAAGCTCGTAATTTGAGCTTGGAACAGCTTTTATCGACAGTCTAAGCATATCAGATTATTTCTGACTTGCTTTTTAAACGTGATTTTTTGAATCATGATCGGTTCTAACGGTGCGTCCTCATCGTCGGTCATTTGGTTGGCGATCGTACGAACAACAGGCATTCCTTCAATAACCTGGCCAAATACGGTATAGCGTCCATCCAGTTCAGGGATGCCGCCAACCGCTTCATAATGTGACCGAACCTTTTGCGGCAAATTCATGCGATACAATTGTTCGTTGTCTACATGATTCCGCTCTACAATATAAAACTGATTGCCATTGGTATTAGGGCCATGATTGCCGAGACATACCGCCCCATCAAAATGATACAATCCCTCATCGACTTCATCCTCGAAAAATCCGCCATAGATTGACTGATTTTCTTGTCCTGATCCGTCTAATGCACCGCCTTGGATTACAAAATCCTTGATCACTCGTGCAAAAGGCGTTCCATCGTAGAAACCTTGCTTAACAAGTCCACGCCAGTTTTTGACTGCTTTCGGCGTATCTTGCTGAAACAGTCTGATGGTAATCGTTCCCGCATCTGTCTCGACCTGGCAAAGCTCTTCATGTGGTCGAACGGGCGTCAACTGCAACAGGTATTGGTTAGGATACTTAATGCCATAATCCTGCTGAATAGTCTCCTGAATATACCAATCCAAATGGTCACCGATTTTCAGACGAGCCGCTTTGATTAAATAAGTATATTCCTTTTTCGGCGTTGCCACACGATAAGAAACCAAACCGCGAAGATTATTGCTGCTATTCTCCTTAACCTTGTATAGGCTCAGAAAATGCGCTTCTAAAAATAGCAATTCTTGCCCCTTTAATGGAGCGAAATACTTTCCTTCCTTACCTAAAACGAAAGTTTCGAGCGCTTCTTCGTCGCCTGCCGCTAGCTTCTTAGTAAACGTCTGCAGCCGCTCATTGATTTCCCCTTCATCCCAATGTCGAGGAATCAGATGCTTGGTGACTGTCTCCTTTTTCAACTTTTGTTTCATTACGATTGCTGCGGCACCTAGTACACCCGCAGCCAAAACAACCTTGCTCTTTTTCATACCCTACCTCCAACCACCATTTTCTTTCATTGTACCAAAAAAAATGGTGGTCGGTCATTCGCCTAAAAGCAGGAATTATTTTGTTTTTGAATTATTTTATTTGCGATATTTTTAATGTATTCGACGACACGAAAAAAGAGCAGCTTGAACTACTCTCGATTCTTGCTTCTTTTTATAAGGATTTTTTGAACTTTCTGATTTTCTTGGTTGCCCAATCATAATGACTTGATGTAGCTGATACAAAGTACCTGCCTAAAGGGCTGCCGCCCACCCAAGGAAAGACACCCTTTGAAAACAATTCATCATTTGAGAAATCTTCGGCCAGCGCCATCACCTGCTGATGGCTTTCTGCTAAAAGCTCCCGCGCCTCCTCATAACTAGTTGTTTGGTGCTTTTCTAAAAATTCAATATTCATCGCTCCATAAGTTTTCCAGTTGTAGCCTTCTTTTAAAAATTGCTGCGTCTCACCTGCCTGATTTGCCTTTACCCAATGCAACAGTAATTGATGCCATTCATACAAATGAATTAGAACATCTCGCAAATTTTTATCCCGTTTCCAATGAGCCTGCTTTTCCTTTTCAACATCAAAGGTGAACGTAGTATTTAAATGCTCCGTTGGAATCGTGCCCAGTAAATCGTCCATTTTTTTGTAACCATCATTTCCTACCTGGATCAAATCAATTTTTGTTGTTGGTCGTGCCATAATTATTTCCTCCTCATTATTCTTTCTTTATTATCAGTATGGACCAACACGTAACGTGGGAGTCAAGAGAGAAGTTGAACTTTTTTTTTCCATCAAGCGGCTACTTTAGTTCTTGTAAAAATTTATTGTCGCTTTAAGTGTTGGACTGAAATCATTCAAATCTTCCATTTCGATCACTTCATCGTGGAGTAGTTCTAAAATGCTTAGTATCATCGTTGATCGTCTCAATTCAATTGCCGCGCCCGATTTTCTTTTATCCTTATTTATTCTTTTTTCAAGTGTCCAAAATTTTTCAGATGACTGCTTCTCTTGTGTTAAAAGTTTAAGATACTCTTTAATCAATCCGTCCAGATAGTTTTCTTGCCATCCGCCAATTTTACTTCTAAATAGTTTCCAATCACTTTCAATAAACTCATTCGTCGCATTTTTTGATCTATTCAAATCCCTCACTTCTCCTTTTTCGATTAATGAATACTCATTCGATCCCTTATATTACTTAAATAGTAAGGCTTAATATGCATAATCGTCAAACCACACTATCCTTTTCATTTTAGTCTGGCTAACAAATAAAGAGGTTGTGACAGAAGCTACTTCTGACACACCGTTTGTTCGGAAAAAGGACCTGTGACAAGACTTTTGTCACAGGTCCTTCGAGTTTTATACAATACCTTTATCGATTTGTTTTAATTTACGATAATGAGCATTGGTTTGTTCTAATTCATTCGGACTGCCCTGCATCGTCAGGTGACCATCTTCAATAAAGATGACTTGATCCATGGCCTCGATCCCTTGCAAATGGTGGGTGATCCAAATCACTGTTTTATCTTGAAGTTCATGGAAAAAGGTATTGATTAGCGCTTGCTCCGTCACCGGATCAAGCCCGACAGTTGGTTCATCCAACAAAATGATCGGCGCTTCTTGCAATAAAATTCGAGCTAAGGCTAAGCGTTGACGCTCACCACCAGAAAAGCGTAATCCGGCTTCATCAACCATCGTCGCTAATCCTTCCGGCAAATGTTCTACCAGCTCTTTTAATTCAACACGACTCAATACTTCCCAGAGCTCTTCTTCAGTTGCCGCCTCATTTCCGATTCGCAAATTGTTAGCAATCGTTGTATGAAACAAATACGGTGTTTGATGGATAACTCCAAGATAACGGCTGATATCGTCGCCAAATTTAGAGGTGTTCTCCCCATTTAACGTTACTGCTCCTTCAGTCGCTCGCAGATCACCGCGAATCAAATTGGCCAACGTACTCTTGCCTGAACCGCTGCGGCCTAAGATCGCAATTTTATCCCCATGCTGGAGCGTCAAATCAATTCCTGCTAAAACAGCTTTTTTACTTCCAGGATAATGATAATGAACATCCTCAATCTTCAATGTCAGTGGACCAGAAACTTCCGGAACGGCTGCTTGATTCTCATGAATCTGAGGCAAATCGTTCAGGTTCTTAATCGAATCTTGATAGCTGTTAGTCTCTTGTGCTGCGGCCGGTAGTGGTGCAAAGGCATCAATCAATGGAAAGACCGATAAAACAAATGCAGCGATCCAATTGGCCGCTCCTCCGTGATTGCCCGGAAATTGACGGCTAGTCCACAGTAACAGCGCGATTGTAATCACACCAAACATCAATTGCAAAATGAAGTTGCGTTTTCGCTGGAAGCTTTGAAGCTTGCGATTGACCTCACGCAAAGCTTCTTCAGAGGCTTCGTGATGGTTCACATAATCCTGCCCCCGTTGACTAAATATCCAATCCGACACACCTAAAACATTATCCGTTAAGTCGCTATATAGCTGATTCTTCATTTGTTTCTGCTGCTCTTGCCGTGCACCGTTAATAATTACTGACCACAACGGCAGTAAAAACACCACGATGCCTAATAGCAGCAGCATTGCTAACGCGAAGAAAGGTGAAAAGTAGCCTATTCCGATAATAATAAAAACGTACAGAAGCCAAGCGATGATCGTTGGAAAAATCGTCCGCAGATACAAGTTTTGAATATGATTGATATCCTCAGAAAGCAAGCCGAGAATATCTCCTGTGCGATGATTCTGTTTGAAGAATATTGCATCCTGTTCCAATGAATCATACAGCTTCACTCGTAAATTTGACGTCATCTTTAAGACCCAATTATGGCTGACAAGCCGCTCCACATAACGAAAGACTGGACGTCCAATTCCGAAGGCTCTAGTCAAAACGATCGGAATATAAATCAGCAGAATGTTCTCCGGCAATGAAGCGGCCCGGCTGATTAAGAAGCCTGAATTAAACATCAAAGCGCCGGCGCAGAAGAAAGTGATGAAACCTAACGTTAAAGCCAGAATCAAAGATTTCTTATACTGCTTGAAAAACGGTTTGACCCATTCATCCGTTTTTAGTACATCGAATAATCCGATGTGCTTCATGCTCCATCACCTCGCAATGCTTGACTTAATTTTGTAAAGGCGCCATTTTTTTGCTTCAGTTCTTCCAGTGTTCCCTGTTCGACAAGCCTGCCGTGATCCATCACCAGCAAGTAATCCATTTCCGCCAACCAATGCAGTCGATGTGTTGCGAAAAACACTAAATGGTTATTCATTAACGGAAGCATCCGCTCTTTTAACTCTACTTCCGTCTCGATATCTAAATGGGCAGTCGGCTCATCGAACAATAAGACCTTTCGTTCTTGATCCAAGAATGCTCGAGCTAATGCAATTCGCTGTGCTTGTCCGCCGCTTAATGTGCGAGCACCTTCCCCTAATTTAGTATCCAAACCCTCAGGTAATTCATTCAGCAATTCGGTTAAACCAGTGACATCAATGGCTTTTAAGATGTCTTCATCACTAGCCTCAGGATGATAAAAAGCAATATTTTCGCGAACTGAGCGTTGGAAAATGTAAGGGGTTTGCGGAATGTAGATCAACTGT
Organism: Enterococcus sp. AZ128; assembly: GCF_051714485.1. Taxonomy (NCBI): domain Bacteria; kingdom Bacillati; phylum Bacillota; class Bacilli; order Lactobacillales; family Enterococcaceae; genus Enterococcus; species Enterococcus sp. AZ128. The sequence continues at coordinate 1,358,235 of NZ_JBIORZ010000002.1, read as the reverse complement.
TCCTGCCATTGAGGCTGGTCAAAAGCAGTGATCTTCTGTTCATTAAAGCGGATCTGACTATCATCAGGCCGTAAAAAGCCGCTCAGCAGATTGATCAATGTGGATTTTCCTGAACCACTCATGCCGATGATCCCAATTTTTTTATATCCATGCACCGAAAAATCAACTTCTGAGCCCAGTTTATCCGCATAACTGTAACTCATAGCCACATCAAGGCGGCTATCTGCGGACCAAGTTGGTAAACCAATAGTCACATCTTGACTCTCCGGCAAATCCAAAATTTGATTAACATCATCCATCGCGTTTTTACCATCCAATGTCGCATGGTAATCACTTGAAAAATCACGGATCGGCAAAAAATATTCTGGTGCCAAGATCAAGACAGTCAACGCTGGAAACAGGAAAATCGCCTCGTTAATCAAGCGCAATCCTAGTAAGACTGCCACCACCGCAACGGAGAGTGTCGTAAAGAAATCCAATGCGAAGGTTGAAAGAATCGCGATTTTTAAGGTACTCATCGTCGCCTTTCGGAACCGTTCACTCGTTATATAGATACTTTTACTGTATTGCTTGCTGATACCGAAAAATTTCAGCGTATCAATCCCCCGCAGAGAATCAATGAAATGATTTGATAACACTTGGAATACTTTGTATTGCTTATCCGCTTTGCTTTGAGCCGCATACCCCAAAATAATCATAAAAATAATGATCAACGGAAAGACGATTAATAGGACCACCCCGGATTCCCAGTCCAATAGAAAGATCGCGACTAATAGAATCCATGGAATGATCATCATGTTCAGCATTTTCGGTAAAATCAAGTGCAAGTACTCCTCCACTTGATCGATACCATCCAACGCAGTCGTGACCACGCTGCCGGTTCCTTGTTTTTGTACCACCTGCGGTCCTAAGCGGAAAATCTTCCGCAGCAATTGACCGCGCAAATCCTTAGCCTGCTGATAAGCATATTCTTCCAACACATGCTCCCGCAAATAAGTCATTAAATGACGCAATCCAAAAGAACCAAAGAAAAGCACCATCCATTTGAATTGATTATCTAGCCCTTCACCGTTCCATAAATGGGTGATCGTCATAGAGAGCCCGTACGCTTGCCCAATTATAAAGATTGCTTGCAGGATAGCAGATCCTGCAAGCAACATCAGAATTTTTTTGATACCGGGAAGTTGGATTAACTTCTTGTCGATCATTGTTGAACCTCCACCGCATGAGGATGTTTGATCCGTTTGCGGAAGATATAGTACGTCCAAGCTGTATACGCCAATACAAAAGGCAAGATCGTCAATGAAATGTAAGACATAACCTTCAACGTGTACGGACTTGATGAAGCATTTTCGATCAATAAATCATTGCCTGGAATAGAGCTAATTAATACTCGTGGGAACAATCCGCTGAACAATAACACGACTAAAGCGATCAATGTAAATCCGCTCATCATAAACGCCAGCATTTCTTTATTTCTAAAGACCGCGACATTTGCGATTACTGTTAGTAAGACGATCACCGCCAATAGAATCAATGTTACCGCGAAGTTATTTTGGAAGAAGTCTGTTTTGAAGTACATCAATACAGTAAATACAACTAACCCAAAATACAACACACCGTATAAAACTTGCGCGTAATTTTTTGCCCGATAACGAACCGGACCTTCCGTGCGCAATGCGATATAGTTCAACCCATGCAGGTAACACAATAAAGTCAACGCTACTCCACCAACGATGGAATACAAATTGATATAATCAGTAAAAGTCGCCATCATATTATGATCCGCATCCAACGGCATCCCCTGAATCATACTGATAAACAAAATTCCAAAGAAGAAAGGTACGATAAAACTGCCGATACTTAATGTCCAGTTCCACATTTGTTTACGTTCCTTCGGCATACTGGCGCGAAACTCAAAGGATACGCCGCGAATGATCAGACCAAATAAAATGATAAACAGAATCAAATAGTAGCCGCTGAACAATGACGCATACCAATATGGAAATGATGCAAACATCGCACCGCCAGCCGTCAATAGCCAAACTTCATTGCCATCCCAAACCGGTCCAATCGTTTGCACAATCTGATCTTTTTCATGTTCGTCATGCGCCAATGTTTGCACAGACATCCCAACACCAAAGTCAAAACCTTCTAAAAAGAAGAAGCCGGAAAACAGGACGCCGATCAATAAGAACCATAATAATTGTAAACTACTCATGAGTGAACGCCCCCTTGTCGAAAGGATCAATCGAATCGCGATCCTCGCTGATTGGTTCCAATTCTGGTCCCTTATTTAATTCCCGTCTCACCAGATAGATCATCGTTACTGCTAAGCCTGAGAATAACAGGAAGTAAATGATATTTGAGATCAATAAAGAAGTAACAGAAACATTTGGCGAAACACTGTCTTCGATCGTAAACAAACCGTAAACGGTCCAAGGATAGCGACCTAATTCAGTGACTAGCCACCCCGCTGTATTTGCTAAGAACGGCGCAAAGGTACAAAGCCCCATCACCCATAACATCCAGCGTTTTTCATAAAGTATCGGTTTCTTCTTCCGAGTGAAGAACAAGCCGAGTATCGAAACTAGCAGCATCAGCATCCCAAAACCAGCCATGATCCGGAAATTCCAGAACAAGACATTGACTGGCGGATAATAATTCCGATCGCCGTATTTTTTGACTAATTCTTTGTTGACAGTATCCATTCCTTTGATAGAACCAGAAGGTTTATTATAGGAAAGAATACTTAACATGTATGGAATTTGAACACCGAAGACTTGCTTGTGCTCACGCTCATTGTCCCATGCGATCAAGGTCCAAGCAGCCGGGTCTCCCGTATCCTCATAGGTTCCTTCCATCGCCGCAAACTTCATTGGCTGACCTTCAATCAAGGCCTTCATTTGCGCGTCACCTGCGCCTAAAACCATGATCGAACCAAATAAAGTGACGACTAGTCCGATACGCATGGATTTCATAAAGAACTCGCGCATCTTTTTATCTTTACGTTTTAACAATTGGAATGCAGCAAGTCCAGCCGCAATCATTCCGCCCATTGTTATCGCCGCCGCGATTACGTGACCGAATTCATACCAAACTTTTGGATTGGCGATTACTGCACCAAAATCAGTCATTTCTGCTCGACCGTTACGAAGGGCATAACCAACTGGATGCTGCATGAAACTATTTGCCGCTAAAATCCAGAAAGCTGATAACATCGAAGCAATGGTTACTAACCAAATAAAAATGACGTGTGTCCGTGGTTTCACGCGATCCCATGTAAACATCCAGAGTCCTAAGAAAGTCGACTCCATAAAGAAGGCCAATAAAGCCTCAATTGCTAATGGCGCGCCAAAAATATCTCCGACGAACCGTGAATAATCTGACCAGTTCATCCCAAATTGAAATTCTTGGATGATCCCAGTCACGACGCCCACCGCAAAACTCAAAAGGAAAATATTCCCCCAGAATTTCGCCAATTGACGGTATTTTTCATTTTTCGTTTTAACAAATAAAGTTTCCATAATGGCAACAACCAAAACCATCCCAATCGAGAATGGTACGAAGAAAAAGTGAAAAACCGTTGTCATGGCAAATTGAAAACGGGCCAACGTCACTATATCCATTTTAATTCCTCCCTACAATTGTGAATAACAAAACTAAAATAAAACCCTTTCTATAATAACTATAATCCTTAACCTATAAATTGCCAAATGTTCAGCCTAGCGCTTTTGATTTACGATATTTGAGAAAAAAAGAAAATAACTATAATAGAAGAAAAAAATGATAGATTTTGCCGAAAATTATTCCACATCTCTTCGTTTAAGCGGTTCGTTCTCACATTAAACACCCTTTACTGCTAGAGTTTTAATGAGAAACTCAAGTAGATAACATCCTTCTATTAAAAAAACCTTCACCTAGATCGGCAAAGGATTCATTTTATTATTTTTTACTCCGCACCATAATAGACTTCCAAATGTCGCGGCAATATGTTGAAGGTCAGCGGCAGTTCTGGGCCTTCATCGCCATCCACACTCGGATGCAACTCCGCTTTCTCTCTTACTGTCAATCGTCCTTCTTCAAAAGGCCTATAACCGATCGTTTCAGTTGATTGATCAATGCCTTTAATAATATCAGGTACACTTTTCAGCCGATCCGCAATATTTTGATCCTTCAAATAAAGCAAGTACAATTTGCCGTCGTTATTCTTGGCCTCAGGGACGATATGAGTAAAACCGCCGATCGTTCGCGTCAATACGATGACAACCGCGCTGCTTTCAATCTCTGTCTGCTCTCCGTCGATTTCCAAAGTAAAGTGATAGTTCTCCTCATTGAATACTTCCTTAATACCATTCAAGAAATACGCCAACTTGCCGAACCTCGTCTTCTCTTCAACCCCTACATCGCTGATCGCTTCGGGAATACTGCCGACTGACACGACATTCATAAAATAATCGTCATTGATTTTGCCAATATCCAAACTCGTCCTGCGTTCACTATCGAATGATGCAATTGCTTCCTCTGGATTCATTGAGATCTTCAATGATCGCCCCAGATCATTCACTGTCCCTAGCGGAAAAAAGCCAAACTTTGGTCGATATTCTTGTTCCGCCAAACCATTGATCGCTTCATTCACTGTTCCATCGCCACCCATCGCAAAGACGCTGTCCACTTTTTCTTCCGCGGCTTCTTTTGCAAAGGTTGTCGCATCTCCGCCCTTTTTAGTTTCTCGTACTTCTACTTCATCAAAAAAACTTTGCAATTTTTCTCGTGCCTGCTGTTCATAGTCCTTTGCTTTTGCATTCCCAGAGCTGGGATTGACAATCAATACTGCTTTTTTCATTGTTTCTACTCTCCCCTTTTCGCCTATCTGGAAAACTACTGACTGCGTATTTTTATTTCTTTTCAGTATAACAGGCAGCAAGCGTCTCACCTCGCAAGACGACTTATCACACAGCAGAAATTCAGGCACAAAAAATAGCCCGAAACCGAAAGAATCTTTTTTCTACGAGACTCTCACTGATCAGGTTTTATTCTATTGAAGTTCTATTACGGACCTCGTCTTAACCAACGTTGGATTTATCATTAAGACAAAATCATCTTTTAGGTAGTCAATCAGGCTCTCCATTTTCATAATAAGGCTGAACTGCGCAGTTTCATCCTTATCGATCTCTGTTTGGCCGAGCAGCAGTGAGCTCCTACCACAACTCGTTCAATACTTCAGATAGTTGGAAAATAATGGTCGAATTATTTTATGCAGATACGTTGTCCCTATTCAGGGCAGACGCCACCTGTTGTATTCTTTTATTGAAAATCGACAGCTCAATTCTTACAGCAAAAAATCGTCTAAGCTTTTCGCCGTCAATCTTTTGAATAAATTGATTGTCGTTAATTTTTTTGCTTTTTCTGGTATCTTGATCCTACACACATCAATGTAGGCACTTCCTTTGCTATTTTTAAAGGCTGCAGCTAAATTGGCTATTTTATTCGTCAAGAACCTACTAAGCCTTGCAGCGGTTCTTTGATAAATTGCGTATATAATTGCTCAAGCTTTTCAGCGATATATGTTTTGATCGAACGCAAACGCAGCTTCAATAACCGCCACTCTTTTGCCTCAAAATAGTCTTTAAAATGCTGAATTGTAATATTAATCGCAACAAAGAACCCATCAAAAATTTCTAGTAAAATGAGTTTAGGATAACAAACTACTAGGAGTGATTTTGATGGGTTCACACAAAAAGCTTACACGAGATAATCGAAAATGTATAGAGACGATGATTTATGATGCCAAGAGTATTCAAGAAATAGCGGACAGAATTGGTGTTAGCCGAACAACGATTGATCGTGAGTTGAAACGAGTACCCGAAGATTTGATCTATAATGCCGACAATGCGCAATTAGATGCGGAAATGAAGCGCAGTGCCTGTGGTGCGAAGTCCAAATGGACTTCTGAATTCGCTTATCAGATTGAATGTGATCTTGAAGACAGCTGGTCCCCTGAACAAATTGCGAATGATCGTCAAATAGTTTCATTCAAAACCATTTACAATTGGCTCTATGCCGGTATTCTTAATGTGTCTAAACAGTGTCTGAGACATAAAGGCAGAAGACAAGAAAAACAAGAAGAGGCACGAGGCAAAATGACTGTAGGGCATACCATTGATGAACGCCCAGCTTCTGTGTCAACTCGAGAAGAATTTGGACATTGGGAGTTGGACACAGTTGTTTCTAGCAGAGGGGAAAGCAAAGCCTGCGAAGCAACGTTTATTGAACGGAAAACACGCTTTTATTGGGCGATCTCAATGAGGGATCGTACCGCGAAGTCAATGGCACAAGCGATTAAAGCTTTTGTGCAAGACCTAGGGAGTCACAAGGCATTTTTAAGCTTTACGGTCGACCGTGGGAAAGAGTTTTCTTGCTGGAAAGAAATTGAGAAAGATTTAGACGTACCTATGTATTTTTGTGATCCATACTCCCCATGGCAACGCGGATCTAACGAAAATGGGAATGGTTTATTTAGAGAATTCTTCCCTAAGGGAACTGATTTTTCAAAGGTACCCCCTACGGAGAAACAGGAAGCATTACGCAAGATAAATATGCGTCCTAAAAAAACATTGAACTGGAAAAATTGTTGGGAAGTCTTTCAAGAAGAAATGTTGCAATTAATTTGACAATTCAGCAAATAAACAAAGTAACGACGCAAAGCCCGCGTCGATTTTGTTTTCAAAAATAAATGACGGACTAACTCCTTTAAGAAATAGGAAAAATCTGCTTCACACAACTCATCTCTCACCTGAAGCGCTACCAATAGTTTAACGATTTTATTCCCATCACGGGTCTCTTCATAATAAGCCATCAGACGTTTTTCAAGTGTTTTTCTTTTTAGAGAAAATACTTGGTTGGCTGTTAAATTTAATTCGGCCATGCTGGCTGTCGCCTCCTTTTTTGTATTTGCTTGTGACCACACTTAAACGATACTCTAGGTAAAGATTCAAAGTCAATCAGTCTTTGAGTATCGGAAAAAAATGTCCTAAATCTGTGACATTTTTCGCCTTTTTCTAGAAATGTGCAAAAAAACATTGACAAAAAAAGAGGTTGTGACAGAAGTGGTCAGCCTCAAGAAATTTCGGCTTATTTCCGAATGCTAGCTCTGCTTAGTGAAACTTAGCAGTAACAGTATGCGTAGCTTGCGAAGAAGAAGCTACTTCTGACACACCGTTTGTTCGGAAAAAGGACCTGTGACAAGTCTTTTGTCACAGGTCCTTTAAGATTTAACACCCGTTAGTCATTTAAATTGTAACGTAATTTCATGTGTTCTGAACCAGAAATGACCATATCGCCGAATAGCTTCGTTTGACGTTTAAATGATTCTTCCGCTAGTTTTTCATTCGCAGCTTCCAAGAATTTTTGGACATCGGATTGATCAGTAACAGCTTTATCGGTTTCATTTTGGATACCGTGATAAGCGGACATTGCTTCCAACTCAAAGGTATTACGGAAATCAACATAGAAGTTGTAGTCTGTATCACCAAGTAACGCAGTCGCACAGCTTAACCAGTACATGTTGTTCATGTCAAAGGTGCCAGTTGCATCTTTATAGCAAGTAGGCGTGTCGTTGACGTTTGAGTAGAATGGTACAACCGTATTAAATGTATTTGCACCATACGCTAACCAATGAACGCCAGCGATTTCAGCGGGTACATTGTTGCGAATTTGCAAAATGTGTACATTATGATTTCGGTTGATCCCGATTGGACGAATCAATGTTTTTTCTGCTTCAGTACCGTCACCGTAAGGATCGTATTTCGTATTCTCAAAGTGAGAACTTAACACAAATTTCACGTCTTCAATCGAAATTTTACGGTTGGCGCGACAAATGAACGGTAAATCTTGATCCATTGGATCTTGTTCCACTTCTGGTGTGAAGTATTTTTGACCATACCAAGCCCGCGGATTGTTATACACCGTATCTTTAATAGAAGAACTTCCAAAAATGTGACGTAAATTGTAGCCGTCAAAATCAGGATTTAAATGATTGTCTTCAATCAAAGCTTTTAGATCGTCAGAGCAAAGCGTATCTGCTGAATCAAAATCAAAGTCATCGATGTTCATCCGGTTTGGCGCAACGACATAGGCATCATCCGGGATACGAACGGCTGCCCAGTGATGGCCCCCGATTGTTTCCAACCACCAAACCTCGTCTTGGTCAGAAAAGGCGATGCCATTCGGTTCATACGTTCCATATTCTTTCAATAGCGAACCTAGACGTTCGACCCCTTCTTTCGCGCTGTGGATGTAAGGCAATACTAGCGTAACGATATCTTCTTCCCCGATGCCGCCTTCAACATAAGGATCAAGTCCTTGGATTCGCGGATTCGTAGTGATTGTTTCAGTTGCGGACATCGCAACATTCTCACTGTTGATCCCGGCAGCCGGCCAAATACCGTTCGTTAAAATTGAGTTTGGCATAGATGTGTAACGCAGTGGATTGTCAGGCAAATCAACTTTCACGCCACTGATTACTGCTTGATAATGTCTTGGCTGTTCTTCTGGTTGAACTACCACAAAACGTTGCGGGTCTAGAGCTTCATGCCCGTCATCGTTCCTTGAAATAATAGTTGAGCCATCAATTGATGCTTTCTTTCCGACTAGTACAGTGGTACATGAACCTTTTACTCTTTTTGTCATACTTGAAACACTCTCCCTTTTCATGGTACCTCAAGTATAACGCTAATAAATTTAAACACCAAACGAAATCCTATTGAACGATTTCGGCTACCAATTTTCCGGTTTTTTCGGTTCCCTGCTCTTCAAGGGACTTCACGATTTTTGAACCGATCACTACACCGTCGCAGACCTGTTGGAAATTTTTAACATGTTCTCTAGTGGCGATGCCAAAGCCGGCTAAGACAGGAATATTGCTGACTGCTTTGACCTGCGCGAGGTGTTCCATCAAGTCATCACGGAAGTTTTGATCCGCACCAGTAATGCCATTGACTGTTACGGCATAAATGAAACCTTCTGCTTCCGCGACTAATTGTTCGATCCGCTCTGTTGGACTGGTTAATGAAACCAATGTCAATAATGCCATATCCCCTAAATCAGGGAGAACCAGCTCACGATGCTCATAAGACAGATCGGGAATAATGAAGCCTTCGACATCCGTCCCCTGCAGATCACGAACTAGCTCCTCGATACCGTAATGAAAAAAGGAATTACTATAGCCCATCAAAATCAATGGAACCTCCGAGTGGATGCCGTGCAAAGCAGCAATTAATTTTTTTAATGTAACCTGCTGCTCAAATGCTCGTAATCCGGCAGCTTGGATCGTCGGACCATCTGCGACAGGGTCAGAAAACGGCACACCAAGTTCAATAGCAGCGGCACCTTGTTCCACCAACATTTCGATTTCTTCCTCTAACTTGTCTAAGCCTTGGGCGCCCGCCATGATATAAGGCACGAATAATTTTTCAGATTTTGCTTTATTTTTTAATGTGCGAGTCAATGGTTTCATTTGGCTGCCTCCATCCGTTCTTTAATTTGCTGAACATCCTTGTCGCCGCGTCCAGAAAGGTTCACGATAATAATTTGGTCTTTTTCCATCATTGGCGCGACTTTGACGACTTGCGCCAACGCATGGGAACTCTCCAATGCCGGAATGATTCCCTCCAAGCGAGAGAGACAATGGAAGGCTTCGACCGCCTCCTCATCATTGATCGCCGCATATTCTGCCCGACCGATATCATGCAGGAAAGAGTGTTCCGGACCGATTCCGGGATAGTCTAGCCCAGCAGAAATCGAGAAGGCTTCTATAACTTGTCCGTCATCATCTTGCAGCAGGTGCATCTTAGCTCCATGCAAAATTCCGACACTTCCTTTATTAATAGAAGCCGCATGCTCCTCAGTGTCCAATCCATGTCCGGAGGCTTCCACCCCCATCAAGCGAACTGCCTCGTCTTCAATAAATGGATAAAACATGCCCATCGCGTTGCTTCCGCCGCCAACACAGGCCATTACCAAATCAGGCAAACGCCCTTCTGCTTCCAAAATTTGTTTGCGCGTCTCGATTCCGATTACGCTTTGATAATCCCGAACAATCTCAGGAAACGGATGCGGTCCTAACACCGATCCCATGACATAATGCGTGTCTTCAACAGTTGCGACCCAATACCGCAGCGCCTCGTTTACAGCATCCTTTAGCGTTTTGCTGCCGGAAGTCACGCTCTCAACTTTCGCCCCTAAAAGCTCCATTCGAAAGACATTCAAAGCTTGACGCTGCACATCGATCTCCCCCATAAAAATCGTACATTCCATGCCGAAAAGTGCGGCGGCAGTAGCTGTTGCCACTCCGTGTTGACCAGCGCCTGTTTCAGCAACAACTTTGCGTTTGCCCATTTTTTTTGCCAGCAATACTTGGCCTAAGGCGTTATTAATTTTATGGGCTCCGGTATGGTTCAAGTCTTCGCGCTTCAAATAAATCTTAGCGCCCCCTAGATGATTGGTTAAGCGTTCCGCGAAATAAAGAGGATTTTCCCGCCCTACGTATTGTTTCAAATAGTACTTCAATTCTTCTTGGAACTCTGGATCTTGTTTCGAATCCTCATACGTTTTTTCTAGTTCCTGGATCGCGTACATTAATGTCTCGGGAACGAACTTCCCGCCATATTCCCCGTAAAAGCCCTCCTGATTTGGTTCTTGATACATGAGATCACTCCTTTAAATTGGTTACTATCTATTCTTTATTGATCGATTCTAAAATTGAACATCCGCTGCTTTTACTGCCTGGCAAAAAGCATTGATCTTAGTTAAATCCTTTTCACCAGCTGTTTCAACTCCGCTAGAAACATCCACCACTCGAGGCTGAAAAAAGCGAATCGCTTCGCCGACATTTGCAGCATCCAGTCCGCCAGCCAGCCAAAGCTTTTCTTTGGGTAACCGTCTTTGATCAGCCAGGTGCCAATCAAAGGTCTGCCCATTTCCTCCCATCAGCTTAGCTGGCGGGGCGTCCAGTAAAAGATGCGGGTAGTGATAAAAATAAACGGACTCTTGATCCTTGATGCTGAAAGCTCGAATGATTGGTCGTGAAAGCTTAGTCAGTTTACTTTCCCCATGGATTTGGATCATATCTAAGCCAGCAATATCAGCGATTTCTTCGACTTCAGTTTGAAGCGGTGAAACAAAAACACCAACTTTTTTGATTGTTTCCGGTAAATCTTTTGTCAACTCACGTACTTTGTTCGGCGTCATCCTCCTCGGGCTCTCAGCGAAAACAAAGCCCAAATAATCTGCTCCAGCCAGCACTGCTGCGTCGACTGCTGATTGGCTTTTTAAACCACAGATTTTGATCTGAGTCATTCTCTGCACACCTGCAATTCCCTGATTTTTTCTGCTGGTTCGGCCGCTCTCATCAATGTTTCACCGACTAAAACACCGTGATAACGCTGTTTGACTTGCGCTACATCTTCGCCTGTTTTAAAGCCGGATTCACTGATATAAATTGCTTCATCTTCTGGTTGCGCCAAATCCAAACTCGTTTGAATCGAAACCTCAAACGTTTTTAGATTGCGGTTATTGATTCCAATGATTCTTGCACCGATCACCTGAGCCTTCGCCAATTCGGTGGCATCATGAACCTCCACCAAAACTTCAAGTCCTCGATCCGCCGCCCTATGATAAAGCGCCGCTAGTCGACTATCTGAAAGAGCCGCAACAATCAACAGAACTAGACTTGCCCCGGCCTGTTTGGCCCGATCTAATTGCCGTTCATCAATGATAAAGTCTTTGCACAAAATCGGCACGTCAACCACCTGAGCAACCGCCGCCAGATCATTGATCCTGCCCTTGAAGAAAACCGGATCGGTCAAGACGGAAATAGCACTGACTCCGGCTTGCTCATAGCTCTTAGCCTGCTGCAGGATATCTACTGCTTCATTGATTGCTCCTTTTGAAGGAGAAGCACGTTTGATTTCTCCAATCACATGCATTTTTTCTGGATTTTCTTTGACTACTTGATAGAAAGAAGGGCGCTGTTTGACTGGTACCGCTTGAACAGGTGTTAGATTTTCAACTTCCTGTTCCTTTTCCGCTAAGATTGTTGTTAAAAAATCCAATTAAGCCACCTCCTGTTGTTTTGCGATCAATTGTTCTAAGCGGTCATAGGCAGCTCCTGAAAGAATCGAATGTTCCGCTTCTGTGATTCCCTCATTCAAGCTTTTCACACGTCCGCTGGCTAAAAATCCTAGCCCTGCATTCAGTAAGACCGTTTCATAATAAGCAGATGGAACTCCGCGTAAAACGGATAATAGAATGTCTTTATTCTTTTCAACGGAACCCCCGACAATCCCCGTTAATGGTACTCGCTTAAAGCCGACTTCCTCCGGATTAAAAGTAAATTCCTCCACTACACCATTTCGATATAGCGCGCAATGAGTTGTGCCCGCCAAATTTGCTTCATCCATTCCGCCATGACCATGAACAACGATTGCCCGTTTCCGTCCTAACTGCCCCAATGTTTTCGCTGATTCTACCAAAGAATCTCCAGCGTAAGTCCCCATCAACTGATGTTCTAACGGATAAGGATTAATGATTGGTCCCAACAAATTGAAAATCGTTGGTGTTGCCAGCTCTTTGCGGATATGCATCACCGCACCCATCGCCGGATGCAAGGTTGGTGCAAATAAAAACGCGATCCCTGCTTCCTTCAGTAAATAATCGATTTTTCCAGGACTGACAGTCAAAGAAATCCCCAATGCCTCTAGTACATCTGCACTGCCAGATTTACTGGAAATGCTGCGGTTGCCATGCTTTGCCATCGGAATCCCGCCACCGGCCAAAACAAAAGCTGCAGTGGTACTAATATTAAAGCTATGGGAATGATCCCCGCCGGTTCCGCAATTGTCCATCACCCCGGCCGGCGCAGTCAGCATCGGTGTACCTTTTCCTTGCATGACTTGCGCCAGTCCCGTCAGTTCCGTCGCAGCCACGCCTTTGACCTTCAAACCAACCAGCAGACCGCTGATTTGACTATCAGTTAATTCTTGTTCAAAGATTGCTTTGCCCAACTGCTGCATCTCCTGAACGGTTAAATCGTTTCCGCGATAAACTTTTTCGAATAATTCTTGCATTTAAATCCCTGCTTTCTGTAAAAAATGATTGAGATAGCTTGCGCCATTCTCCGTTCCAATCGATTCCGGATGAAATTGCAGCCCAAACACCGGGTAACGTTTATGACGAATTGCCATGATACAGCCGTCAGCCTCAGCAGTTACTTCCAAGTCTCGAGGAACTTCCTTCGGATCAATCATCAAGGAATGATAACGCATGACTTTCTGCTCCTTTTGCCCCTGCAGGCGCGACTGCTTACCATGCATGATCGTTGGCGCACTGACAATTTTCCCGCCGAAGACTTCGCCGATCGCTTGGTGACCAAGACAAATTCCTAAGATCGGCTTTCTGCGGTAAAAGTATCGGATCAGCATTTCGATTTTTCCAGCCTCGGCCGGTCTTCCCGGACCCGGCGAAAGAATGATCGCCTCGGCCTCCTCCGCAGTAGTGAGTAAATTCGGATCATCATTGCGTAAAATCGTGACATTCTCCGGCAAAAGCTGGACCAGATTATAGGTAAATGAATCATAATTATCGACTAACAAAATCATTGCGCTACCTCCATCAATGTTTTGGCTTTTTGCATGGTTTCAAAATATTCACTAGTTGGTTCTGAATCATAAACTATTCCTGCTCCCGCTTGGACATGGGCCATTCCAGCTTTAATTATCATCGTACGAATCGCGATAGCAAAATCAGCCTGATCATTTTGACCTAAAAACCCTACAGCTCCCGCATAAATCGAGCGCTTGACGGTCTCCCATTGATAAATGCGGGTCATCGCTCGAATTTTCGGCGCGCCGCTAACCGTCCCTGCAGGCAGCGTCGCTTTAAGCGCATCCATGGCTGTATGCTCTGATTTCAACTTTCCGGTTACTACTGAAACCAGATGCATCACGTATCGATAGCGTTCGATCGTTAAGTAAGTCGGCACCTCCACCGTTCCTCTTACTGCAACCTTCCCGAGGTCATTTCTGCCAAGGTCCACCAGCATACGATGTTCTGCAATTTCTTTCGGATCACTTCGTAAATCCTTCGCTAGTTCTTCATCTTCTTGCTCATTTGCTCCACGTTTCCTAGTTCCCGCAATTGGGTTTGTAGTTACTAGGTTTCCTTCAACAGTTACCAAACTTTCTGGCGAACTCCCGATCACCTGAACATCCGGAAAATCAAGATAATATAAATACGCGGAAGGATTGGTGGCCCTTAATTGGCGATAATAGGTAAAGGGCTCCATTGAAAATTCAGCGCTTAACCGTTGTGAAGGAACCACTTGAAATAAATCTCCTGCAACGATTTTTTCCTTCGCCAGCTTAACGACAGCTTCAAACTCCGATTGAGAGAAATTACTAGTGAAGTGCAGGGGACTCAATTCAAGCTCCGGCAGCGCAACTTCTTTTAGCAGTTTCTGTTCCAAATCCTTTAGACGCGCAGCTAGTTCTATTTCTCCCACCTTGCTATACGTATTGCCAACGATCAATGTGCAGCTTTCCTTTTGCTTGTCATAAATCACGTAGGACTCATAAAGATAAAATTGCAGATCTGGAACATTTAACTCATCCGTTGGAATCTCACCGATAGTTTCATAGCAAGCCGCTACATCATAGCCGACATAGCCAAGTGCACCACCCTGAAAAAGCAGATCCGATTGATGTTCATCCTCTTCAAGTACATATTTTTCAACTTCCTTTAGTGGGTCAGAACAAGGATAGTGTTCATTCCCATTGAAAAATTCACCATTTTGAAAGGTCAGTCGCTTAACTGGTGCGAAAGCTATGATCGCGTAATCCTTCTTTTCGGATTTCCTCTCAAACAAACATGTTCCGTCATCCTTCAAGCTGTAATAAATCGTCAACGGATTAATCTTTTTATTGATTATCTTTTTTACTCTCTTCATAACGATAAAACTCCTTTACTTGATAATTTTTGCCATAAAACGCAGAAAAGCCCTCAAACCAAAATAAACTTTGGTTTGAGGGCGCAAGCAGCACGGTACCACCTCTTTTTACTGTTAGAACACAGCAACTCTAATCGTCTAACAACGATCGTACTCTGTAACGGGAGCACCCGTCGTTCCCTACTGCTGTTCAAGAACGCTTCAGCAAGTCCATTCACTAGGGAAAAAATGTTTCTTCTCATCAACCGAAACTTTCTGTGATTTTTTCTTTTCTAGCTACTTCTCTTGCTTATGATTTGATTTTTAAATGATTTTTTCTTTCACCACGCATACAATTCCACTAAGATGCTGAAGCACCAAGTGGAACTCGCCGCTACTTCTTTGAAGGGGGCATTTTTCTTGGACCATGAAAAAATGTTTTATTTTCACTGCGCATACGATTCCACTAAGGTGCTGAAGCACCAAGTGGAACTCGCCGCTACTTCTTTGAAGGGTGCATTTTTCTTGAACCATGAAAAAATGTTTTATTTTCACTGCGCATACGATTCCACTAAGATGCTGAAGCACCAAGTGGAACTCGCCGCTACTTCTTTGAAGAGGGCATTTTTCTTGGACCACGAAAAATGTTTTGTTTTCACCACGCATACGATTCCACTAAGGTGCTGAAGCACCAAGTGGAACTCGCAAAAAAGCCCCCAAGTCGAAATAAACTCGACTTGAGGGCGGTTGATCCACGGTGCCACCTCAATAATATGCCAAACAAGGCATTTCTCATTCAGTCGTCCAACAACGACCTTACTCTGTATCGGGAGTTCCCGGAAGTTCCTACTATCCATTCAAAACTTCGTCCAAAAGTCCATTCGCATAATAATCCCTACTGATTCGCAGCACCATCAGCTCCCTGAAAAGGCTTATTTATGTTACTTCTCTTTTGTTAGACATTTATTTTTTTGAATAATACGCTCTTTTTTTCAGGTTGTCAACATTTTTTAACAGAAAGTTCCATTTTTCTGAATTCCTTTGACTGTTCCTAATCAACGGAAATTGTTAAAATAAAAGCATTGGAGGCGAAATTGATGAAAAAAATTTTTTTTAGATTAATTAACTGGCTGCATCGATTTTTGACAGGTTCCTTTTACTATCGCAGAAACGTCTGGCAAGCCTTCCCAGAATTTTTCGATGCCGCAACTGAACAAACCTATCGTGTTCCTGGCTTAACGAAAACACGTACCTTAAACCTAAAAAAAGAACCGACGGATTGTTTGACGATGACACCTCAAGGGATGACTTTAACAGAAAAATACCTGCTGATCTCCGCTTACTGTCACAATCATCAACACAACTCCGTCATCTATGTATTAGACCGCCTCACTGGCGTTAAACTAAAAACAATTATTTTACCTGACTTGCCTCACGTTGGCGGATTGGCCTATGATCCGATTCATCAAAAAATCTGGATCAGTAATAATTCAGGAAAACACGCTGCTGTAACAACAATCAGTCTTGAGCAAATCGAAAATTATTCAACGGATTCTGCTCCAATCTCGTATCAGCAAAAGACTGTCTTAAAGGAGCTGCCGCGAGCATCCGCATTGACCTACGATCACGAATATCTGGTTGTCGCATTATTTTCCTTGCAAACGCTGGGTCAAATTGTTTGCTATCCGATCAATGATAATGGGGAATTAGCAAATCCAACGAATAGTGCTGTGATAACATCACCCTTTGGAACATTGTCGATCCCGCAGAAGATCCAAGGTGTCACTTTTTATAAAAACTACCTGCTCCTCTCTCAATCTTGGGGCAAACAGCCGGGACAAATATTTATTTTCGATATCCAGCGAACAACCGATTTTTCTGATCTTGACCAGGCGATAAAAATCATTGCAACGCCTCCCTATTTGGAACAAATCTATGTCGAGAACGATCAGCTATTCGTCTTATTTGAAAGTGGTGCCGCCGCTTACCGCAGCAAAACACCTTTTGTCATGAAAGATATTTGTCAATTAGATTTGAATACCTTGCTCACAAAAGAACCCACCAATCAGTAAAACTGTTGGTGGGTTCTTTCTATTTCACTGTACCAAGATAAATGAAACCGTCTGGTGCTGCTGGGGCACCTTTACTGATTACAAATTCAAAAGGTTTTCCCGCATGTTCACTCGCAACTGCCAAATGACAAAGAGCGATACCCACATCCAAGTCGGTCAGCTTGTACATCATTCCAGGCAATCCATTAATTCTTTTCTTGCAGTAAACAAAAATCATGCCATTATTAACAATAAAATGCCACGGCTGTCCATTCAACCCAGATGGCGCTAAACGCGCCGCTTCGATTCTTGAATCTTTTCCTTCAGCTATTTCCTTTAGTGACTTTCGATCAAAATCGGCCAATCCTCGATTTACAGGTTCCTGAGGTTCGCCGAAAGCCATCCCAATAATAAAGTCAGCAGCTGACTCTTTTGGCTTAATCATCCCTATCCAACGAGAGGCATAACCTTGAGAGAATAGATATAAATCAACATGCTGAAATAAGAAACCCGCACAAGTATTTCTCAACGGCTGCTCCGCACCATAGATCAATAAATAATGGGGGGCCTTAGGAACTCCCATACCTTTGACCCCTTCTGGCCCTACCAGCTTATAAGTAATTTTCGCACTCGGTAAAAGCGGCCTGATCGTCTCAATAAAGCCATCGAGATCTTTAAGCTTGTTCTCAGGCATCGGTCTTGATGTAAAATTGCGGGTCGACTTACGGGTAAACATACTTGAATACAAATCCATACAACAACCTCCTTAACCGTCAATCATTCATTTATTCAACTATATGATTCTTTCAGTCTCTTCGCAAGCGTACGCGTCGTCTTTTGAAGAATGTTTACTCTGATAAATTGAAATCTATCCCCATTCTTTAGCAAATCACGAAAAGTAGAACTCGCAAAAAAGGACCTGTGACAAAAGTCTTGTCACAGGTCCCTTTTCCGAACAAACGGTGTTTCAGAAGTAGCTTCTTCGGAAATAAGCCGAAATTTCACAAAAATTTAAGAAGCACCAGGTAGGTACCATTCAACATCAGTTCCTACGTCACTGTGTTTCTTGGCAATTTCCGGAAATTCCGTCTTATTTCTTGAAGCTGACCACTTCTGTCACAACCTCTTTCTAGTCAACATATTTTGAATCTGTATTATTCAACCATGCGTAGCCAAGACCCATAACAAGTCCGCCCCCGACAAAGTTTCCAATCAAAGTGAAGAATAAATTATGAGCCACATTTCCCGCAGTCATTTCAGCGATTGTTCCATGAGATGCGAAATAGGCTAGAGAAAAGGCTGGGAAGTTGGCAATCACGTGCTCATAACCCAAGAAAGCAAAGATGAAAATGATAAAGATGATTGACATAACTTTCGCTGCATCATCCTTCATTCTCAGGCTTACCAATACAGCAGTATTTACTACAATGTTGGCAAACATGCCTTCTACTAAAATTTGAGTAGTTGATTTCGTCAGCTTAGAAACGATTCCGGTGAACATATAGTTATCCGCTTCTAAGTGGCCAAAAGGTGCTGTTAAGGATAATAAATACCCGCAAAGTACCCCGCCGATCAAATTGAAAAAGATACAGGTAAATAATAATTTTAAGGCAAACGAGACAGACATTTTTTTCTTATATACGCCGATCGTCGTGTATAGCATATTAGATGTTCCTAATTCTGCATTCATGAACAAAATCATAACCAATGACCAGCTGAACATGAAGGCATACGCCATTTTTTCCAAACCAGGAATCGCTTCTTGCATGCGAATGGCAATATAAAAAGCAATAGCCGTTCCTAAAGCTAAAAACAAGCAAGCTAACATTGAACGTACTGCATAACGAGGCAAACTCGAATTAAACAAATCAATTTTTTTACTGATTGAATACTCCAGCTGAGACATCAAAGTTGAGTGAGTTTTCACATGCTTTTCGCTTTCAGTCGCAGGTGTTTCGTCAATTTCCATAAATAAATCCGATTTCATAAGGTTCCTTCCTTCTCGGCCGAAGCCATAATGTACAGGTATCATACAAGATTTTCACCTTATTTTCAATAAAAACATGCAAAAAAATGAAATATTGAGAAAAATTGCACAAGTTATTTAATTTTTTGAGTAAAAACCGTATGATTAAGTAAAAGAGACTGGAGGGATTTTGATGGTAAAACAAGTGTTAAAAGCAGAAGTAGAATCTTTAGGCGGATTACAGCTGAAATGCTCGGCTCGCGGGTTTGAATTTATGATCGACGAACCAAAAAACGTCGGAGGAAGCAATGAAGCGATGAATCCGCTGGAGGCTCTGCTTTGTTCTTTAGGAGCCTGCAAAATGATGGTAGTACGGTTCTTTTATCAGGCAAAACAGATTAAATTGAAATCAATGCGGGTAGAAATCTTAGGTGAAATTGATTCAGATCGCTTGAAGGGCAAGCCAGATGTAAAGATCGGTTTTTCAAAAATCATTACTAACTATTACATTGAGGCGGACAATAGCGACGAAGAGATTCAAGATCTTGTCGCCTTTATTGAAAAAACCTGCCCGGTCAAAGACACGATCGTCAATGCACCGGAAATGGAGCTCAATATCAATCCATAAAAAGTCCCCGCTAAAAGAAATGCTCATCTTTTAGCGGGGACTCCATTTTTTAACAATCCATTTTCATCTCGTACTGATCACAAAAATGATCAAAACCTAATTCTTCTAATCGCTCGATCCAAGCCTGATCAGTAAAATTGATATTATGAAGACGCACATCTTGATAACGGCCGCTCAAATTAACCATCAACTGGCCCAATTCTGTTAGCTTTCCTTCACGTCTTCCCCATTGTTTTACATGGCCATTTTCCTTCTGATAGATAATAAATGCCGCACACCGATTCGGTGTTCCAGTATACATGATCGTATAATCAGCAGGAAAAACCTGCAGAATTTCGATGCGATTTTCAAAAGAAGGGGCGTCATGCAGCAGTGGTTTTAAATTTTCTAATGGGAACTCGGTGATCGGCAGCTCTTGAAACTCCTCGATCCCTTCAGTGGTTTCCTTCGCATTTCCTCGGAAGCAGGCATATTCTTTAACGACATCCAAGCCCATTTTCCGATAAGTCGCGACTGCTGGCGCATTCGTTTGGATTACTTCTAACCCATAATAAGCAAAGTTGTGCTGTTTTAATAATTCCATACAAAAATCCATCATTTTTGAGTAAAGTCCCTTACGTCGATGCGCAGGTACAACACCCGTTGCCGCGTCAAATGCAACCTTTTCCCCATTGTATTCCCCGACGGCATTCAGCAAGACCGCCACCAATTCATCGCCGACAAAGGCGCCGCAGGATAAATCATACCGAACATTTTCACTATGAAAACGATGGTAAAGAGCGTCATCGCCTAACTCCATTTTCACATAGTAATCAGAGAAGGCTTCTCTCATACATGCAGCAATTTTTGAGAATTCAATACCAGATAAATCCTTGATTTCGTACATTTCACTACCCCTTTCTTGACACAAAAAAAGCTGAGTATTCTCCTCAACTATTTCCGTTTTTCTCGCATAGTTCACCTGTTATCAGCATACCATGCAACCGTTTTACAGATACTTAAATGAGAAGCTTCTCACGATAAAAAGGCCATTCCAAGGGATTAGAACAGCCTCTTTCCATAATCTATCTTACAGCGCTTCTTTCTCCGTCATTTCCGGCGAATTACTGCCTTTTTTCGATGCGAAAGAGAGAATAATCCCTAAAGCAATTGAGCTGAAGGCCGCTACTACGACCCGAACATTTTCTGGTAATAGAAATACAATCGTGTGTACCGGAATCCAGAAACAAATCCCGACTTTCAACCAGTTGAAGGTGACAAAGGCCACCCAATCGATTTTACCGATTAATCCTTTTAGACTCACTGGCTCTTTAGCTGCGGTCGCTTCGATCCACAATTCCATCATTCGATGAAAGGTGTTCATCGCCGGGGCAAAAGTCAGATTCATGATACTGCTGCCGCAGAAAGCTTGAACAAAGGAAACACCGGCGAACGGCAGTAACTTCCCTGCTTGCGCCAGTCCGGCGCCTCCCATAAATACTGGAAAAACAAGGGTGACCATGCAGCCTATGATTCCCCAAACAACCGCTCGTAGTAATACTTGCGTCGAAAATTGATAATCTCCTGAAGCGATACGTTTCCCAAAAAGATCCCCCATCGTCGCTAAGATCGCAAATTGAATAAAGCCGCCCAGATAGGGATGGGCGCCGCTTGCTGCTAGGATGGGATCTCTGGTAGCTGGAATAACGAATAATGCAAGTAATCCAGCCAGCAGAAGAGCCCAAACAATGTCCCCTTTTTTCATTATATCTCCTCCAATCACTTAGGCGGCTGGTAATCTTTGTCCATTACTACAACTGCCTTGATGACCTCGCCGCTGATGGAATCTGCTTCCGCTTGATTGATGTTTTCAAAATCATAATATTTTACAAATTGATCAAATGGAAACTCGCCGCGCTTATAAAATTCGATCAAGTTTGGCAAATGATATTTAGCGATGGTATCTCCAATCAATACACCGCGAACTTTTTTATTTCCGAAGACGAGATCGAAGAAAGTATTCACTTCTAAATTTTTCTGTGTTACTGCTAATGGTACAAAAGTTCCTGAATTACTAACCGAATGCAAGGCTTTAGTCATCACAGGCGGCACACCAGTCGAATCAATAACATAATCAAGCCCTCTGCCCTCCGTCAAATCCATGATGAATTTTTCCGGATCCTCTTCTTTGCTGTTGAAGATATGACTGGCTCCCAGTTCTTTCGCCTTCGCTAAACGCTGATCGTTGATATCGATCGCGACAATTGGATAGCAGCCAGCAATTTTAGCCGCCATAACAGCTGAGAACCCTACCGCGCCAGTTCCAAAAACAGCGATTCCTTCTCCAACTCTTGGCTGCAATACACTCAATACAGCGCCACTGCCTGTCCCCAGACCGCAGCCCAACGGACCAAGCAAACGCAAGTCGACATCTTTATCAACTTTCACGACATTGGATTCTTCCGTCAAGCTGTAAGTTGAGAAGGAGGATTGGTTAAAGAAGTTATTGACCTCAGTGCCATCATCCGTATGCAAAATAAATTCTCCCCGCAGATTTTTTCCAAGGTTATTTACAGTGAACCATTTTTCACAAGAAGAAGGATGGCCTTCCACACAGTGCTTACACTCGCCGCAATAGGCATAAGATAAAATCACGTGATCACCAGGCGCTACTGACGTTACCGCGTTTCCAACTTTTTCAACGATCCCTGCACCTTCATGCCCTAAAACATTTGGAAAATTGATGCTGTTTCCATTTCTTTCCCCATAATCTGAACGACATAACCCCGATGCCACGATTTTTACCAGTACGTCCTTCGAGCCAACCTCCGCTAATTCCAATTCAGTGATTTCATATGGCGCGCCCTTTTCCTTTACTAAAGCTGCTTTGATTTTCATTTATGTTGCTCCTTTCTCAATTTAGCGATTCAATTTTGCACAGATATTATCCAAAACAACTGCTCAGACAAATTATTGCCCATCTAACTTTTGAGAGTCGGACTGTTAAATTGTTTCAATTCCTCTTCCCCCAGCACTACCCGCTCCGCTCCTTTTGATAGAGCAATCATCTCGTGTTCCCCCGGCACGGCGATGATTGGAGCGATAAATCCGACTCGTTTTCTTAATTCAGCAACGACCATTTTCGAATAGGCAACACCGCCCGTCAAAGCGATTCGATCAACTACACCGTTTGTTACCGTTGCAAGGCTTCCGATCCCTTTAGCAATCTGATAAATATAACCGTCGTAAATGATTTTCAGCTCTTCATCGCCAGAAAGGATACGTTCTTCAATCTTCCTTGCGTCACTTGTACCCGCATAGGACTTCAAGCCGCCTTCACGCTTATAGATCCTCAGCATTTCCTTCAACGAATGCTCATAACACATCGGCATCAAATATTTCAACGGCAGACCACCTGTCCGTTCCGTTGAAAACGGCCCTTCATCATCTGAGATTAAATCGATCATTTTGCCTTTATGGTGAACGCTAATCGTATTTCCGCCGCCTAGATGGGCTACGATCAGAGTTGTGCTTTGATAATCTAGCCCTTCTTCTCTTGCGACCTTCATCGCCACCGCACGCATGTTTAACGCATGTCCGATGCTCTTTCGTTCAATTCCTTTCAAGCCTGAAATACGAGCCACCTCTTCAAATTCATCCACCGATACCGGATCATAAATCAAGGCGATAGTTTTTTCGTTACCCTGTTCTTTGATCTCATTGGCTAAAATCGCACCTAAATTGGATGGATGATCAATCTGAGTAACATTTCTCAAATAATCGATCATCTCAGAATTAACCTCGTATGCCCCTGAAGAAACCGGCGGCAAGCTTCCACCGCGACCAGCCACTGCATCCAGCTCTTTGGGATCGATTCCTTCCCTTTTCATAAAAGCTAATAAAATATCCCTCCGAAATTCCATTTGATCGACGACATTCTGAAATTTGCGAATTTCTTCTGTTGAATGAGAAATACCTTGCTCCTTGATGATCTCACCATCCACATAATAAGAAACTTTGGTGGAGGTCGATCCGGGATTAATTGCTAAAATTTTCATCTGCTATCACCTCTTGCTGCAATACATAGCGACTAGAATCGAATACGCTTTTTCTTCTTCTGTTGAACCGCGGGATACCATGACGATCGGTACACTGGCCCCCATGATCAAACCAGCCATTTTAGCCCCAGCCAAAATCGTCAAGCTTTTTCCCAGCACATTCATCGTGGTAATATCTGGACCTACAACGATATCTGCATCACCGGCAACTGGACTTTCATAATGTTTGATCTCTGCTACTTTTTTACTTAAGGAAAGATCTAACGAGATTGGTCCATCGATCCAGCAGCTATCAGGTGCTTCGGACCGTATCTCGCCCATGATCTCCTCCGCTTCCACGCTGGAAGAAATCTTCGGATTAACCTTTTCTGCGGCGGCTAATAAACCGACTTTCGGTTTTTCGATCCCAAGTTTATTCATGACTTCGATTCCATGTTTGATCAAAATTTTCTTATCTGCTTTGCTTGGATTCGTGACCATGCCTCCATCGGTAGTCAGCAAAAGTTTATGGTAAGCCGGAATTTCATTCAACGCTACGTGACTTAATAAACTGCTCGAGGCAATTCCTTTTTCTCGATCCACTACAGCTTTTAGGAAGGTCCGTGTTTGAATGTGCCCCTTCATCAGGAAATCAATCTCATTTCTCCGAACGAGTGCTACACCGATCGCGGCACACTCTTCCTCCGTATCTGCAGGAACAATTCTTGCGGTTAAACCCTGTTGAGCTAAAATTCTGCTTATTTTTTCTTCATTACCAATTAGAATCGGCTCTAAAAAATCTCTGACTTTTTCATTAAATACCGATTGGATCGTCACTTCATCATTGGCGCAAACAACACCGATCCGTATCCTTTCTTCACTAGAAAAGTTGGCAAGTAATTCCTCAAATTTTCGCATGACCTTCACCTAGTTCCATGGATTGCCGTCATGCTTCGGCGAAATCGGCGTCGCGATACGAGAAATATTGATCAAATGAGTATAGGTCAAGTTTTCCGAAATAATATTATTTCCCCAAGAACCGCACCCAAGTGAAACAGTTGGATTCAAGCCATTGGCAGGTGAGCCGCCCGCGTCGATCGTTGGCTGATTGATAACCAAACGGCTGACTGGCAATACTTCTCCTGCATAAATATGATGCTCTTTAGTATGGCTGAACAAGCCCGCCGAATGACCTGCTCCTTCCAGTAATAGATTTTCACGAGCAAAAGCAACTGCTTCTTCAAAATCTTCGTAGCCTTTTAATGCTAAAACAGGTGCCATTTTTTCTTTGCAGAACAGTTCTGCTTCTCCTACAGCATCAACTTTTACCGCAATAATCTGGCTGTCATCCGGAATTTCTACGCCAGCGGCTCCAGCGATTACTTTCGGATCTTGCCCGATCATCGCCGGATTTGCTTTTCCGTCCACAAAAAGTATATTCCGTAATTTATTCAGTTCATCAGTATCAGTAATAACGGCGGCCTGTTTTCCACGTAATGCCTCAAGCACTTCTGCTTCCTTTTCTTCTGGATAGAACAAACTTTGTTGGCAAGCACAGACAATCCCGTTGTCAAAGGAACGACCAATAACGGACAATTCCGCGGCAGCTTCGACATCAAAATCACGATCCAAAATCGCCTGTACATTCCCTGGCCCTACTCCATATGCTGGATGACCGCTAGAATAAGCCGATTTTACCAAGCCCGGACCACCGGTAGCTACGATCAAGTCGACTGATTTCATTAATTCTTGTGACAATTCGATACTCGGTTCTTCAATTACCTGCAATAAATCCCGCGGAGCCCCGACGCTGATAAGTGCTTCCCGCATCAATTCGATCGTTTCCTTCGTGGTATTTTTCGAACGAGGATGTGGAGAAACGATCATCGCGTTTTTACCCTTCAAGGCCATCAAACCATTTCCTAACGGTGTGATCGTCGGATTGGTCGTCGGAGTTACTGAACCAATAACTCCTCTTGGATGCGCGATTTCGATTAGCCCTTCTTCAGGTATTTCTCTGATCACACCGACAGATGCTTTATCTTTTAAACTAGCAAAAATATTGGTTGCCATTCCTTGGTTCTTACCGATCTTGTGATCCAAACGACCTAAACGAGTTTCTTCGATCGCCAACTTAGCTAGTGGCTCCGCCTGTTCAAAAACCGCTTTCGAGATTGTGTAAAGCATCTTATCTACTTTTGCCTGATCGTAACCACTGATTTCTTCCATTGCAGCACGTGCCCGTTGTACCATTTGTTCAATTGCCATTTTCGTAAGCCCCTTTCATTTTTACATACATCGGTGTATGTATCCTACAACCCTATATAACCAAGTTATGAAAGCGCTGTCAAATTAGTGAAAAAAAGAACTTGTTCGCAAAATGTTGCTGCAAACAAGTTCCTCATTTTTTTAAATGTTTGTAAAAATAATCGAAATACTGCGTCTAATAGCTTCGACCGTGTAATTTTTTGTAACGTTATCGGGGGTTCCAGAACCATACATTCCCTCAAAATAATTGTAAAGCATACTGGAAACCGCTGAAGCATCATTCTCACTTAGCCCTTCCTTTTTCAATCCTTCTAAGAAAAACTCATATAGTCGACCGCGGGTTTCGCGAAAAATTTCCCGCAGCTCTGCGAACTCTGGATAGACCTCTAAGGTTTTCAGCGATTGCTGCATGAATTTGAATCCTTCCTGATTCCGCGATGGTACAACTAGTATCTGCACAACTTTCTCTTCGAAGCTCAAGTCTTCAGCAAGCATGATTGCTTTTTTTTCAGCCTTTATTTTCTCGATCGTCATGTGAACGACCTCGCCAAAAATTTCCGATTTATTTTTAAAATGCCAGTAGGCAGCTCCTCGGCTGACATTTGCATCCTTTGATATTTTATCCAAAGAGGTGTTTTCAAAACCCACTTCATAGAAGTTTTGAAATGCTGTTTCCAGTAAACGCTGCTTCGTTATCAAACTGTCTTGTTTTCGTTTCATTGTCATCTCTCCCGTTTTAAAAAAACAAAAATGGCCGGAATAAACCGTATTTTGAATTTTTTTTAGTTTCCTATAAAATTTCACGAAATCGATTCGCTTGTGAAATTTTTCTTTTCTTTATTCACTAATAAATCCGATTTTAAAAAAATGAATACGATTCCATTTTCACACAAGTTGATCCTTTTTTAAAGAGAAAAAAGCTGTCAAGTTTTCACTCGACAGCTAAAAGTTGCTTGGAAATTATTTCATTGGTGGAATAACCGCCAACAGTCCGTTGCTCAATGTGATGTAGCTAGAAGATGTCGTTGGGAACACTTGACCCGAAACTTTCTTCGCAGGCAAAGCAGTTGCAGCTAAGGCAATCAAGCTTTCTCCACGGAAAAGATTTACAAAGTGTTTTGTTGACATCAATTGCGGAATACGAGGACTATTGATAATGCTGGCAATCAATTTTGATTGGATCTGGTCATTCACGTCAAAAGAAGCTTTCGTTGTTTTGACTTCTGGTCCATTCGTCTTTTCTTTCGCCTGATCAAATTCTGTTAATTCATAAGCTTTAATGATCGCATTCAATTTTTCTGCGTATTGCTTGTCTGTCGCATAGCGTCCTTGCAAACGTTCGGTAGCGTCTTTATAGGATTCTGTTTGATCTTTCCAAGTATCTTTATAGAAATCCGTATTTCCGGAGATCCCTTTCTTGATCAATTTCGCGTAATCTTCCAATGATTCTTTATAAGAAGGATATTTTCTAAATTCAGAAGTAATTTGGAAGCTTGAGCCACCAGCATCCTGCTCCAACGTTTGGAAAGAAACGCCCTGCTCCTTATACTTGCCTTTGATACCAAATAGATTATAGTTTGGCTCGCTTGCTAAAGAGCTATTTCCTGATCCACTTTCTAAAATCGCTTGTGCGATCATAACTGAAGAGTAGATTCCATTCTTTTGCCCGATTTCACGAGAAGTTTCGCCGATCTTCTTGATGAATTGATCCGTCGTTTGATTCTTATTAAAAATAAACGGCTGATTTGTACTATATTCGCCAAAGGCATTCGATAATGAGCCGGTTGCTTTTGGTAAACCAGAAACATTTACACGAACCGCAAATGTTGGAGTAAAGCCACTGATACTGCCGATCTTCACCACATCGCCTGGTTGCGGCGCATGGATATATTGACCGTTGCCAATGTAAATCGCTACGTGAGTCGTAACACTTGTTGGTGCTCCCCAGAACAATAGGTCTCCCGGTTGCGCTTCACTAACAGGGATTTGAGTTCCTGCATATTGTTGATCGCCTGTCCAGCCACCAATGTTATGACCAGTCGCATTCGCATAAACAACATATGCTAAACCAGAACAGTCAAAGGCATTTGGTCCTTTTGCACCCCAAACATACGGTTTGCCAAGATGGCGATACGCTTCTTGAACAATCGCTGTTTGAACTTCATTACTAAAGGTTGGTGCAGTTTGATTAGATGGCACACGAACATCTGACGCCGACGCATCTGGTTGTCGAGCTGCCGCTGCAGTTTGATCCTGATTCGCAGACGGAGCGCTGGCAGCCGGCTGTTGCGTATTTTGATTGCTTGAATTATTGCTAGTTGTCCCTTGATTACTATTATTTTGATTATTGCTGTTGTTGTTACCAGTATTATTGTTAGGTTTCTCCTCTGGTTTTGGAGTTGGTGTAGGTGTTGGCTTTTCTTCCTTCACCGTTTCAAATTGAATGGATACGTCCGATTCCGGCATCGTAAACACACCATTAACATCAGTACTTGATAAAACTACCGCCTGTGTCGCTGTATTGATCACTTTAACTTCTTTTACTTTGTACCCTTCAGCTAATGTCACTGTATAGTGAACCGCTGTATTTGCCACCAATCCCGTTTCTGATGTGTATTGGAAACTGATTTGACTTCCATGAGCATCACTAAAAGCATTATTGGCAAAAGGGTTTCCGTTAGCTAATAAATTATATTGTTTAGCCGGTTCTGGTTCAGGAGCCGGTTCTTCAGAACTATCTGTGCTTCCCGGAGTCGAACTTTCAGTTGTTTGTTGGCTTGAAGACGTCGTGGCAGATTCGCTGCCAACAACACCACTTTCCTCAGCAAAAGCCTGTTGTGAAGATAAAAGGGTCGGGCCAAATAGAGTTCCCAGCGCTAATAAACTTACAATCTTATTGTACTTCACATCTATACCTCATTTCTAATTTACATTTATTTCTATATATAATTATTTTCCTTAATTACTTACTATAATATCATTAATTTGAAAGCCTGTCTAAAGAGTCGAGCATAGTTCATAAAATCTTCAAAATTAGCAACAATTTTTAAAATTTTCTTTAGAATAATAATGAGCAAAATTCTTCAAAAGACTGGTAAAACAGCAATTATCTCCTAATAAAACCAAAATATAAAAACAGTATCACGTCATTATTTCACCTCCAGTCTAACACTAAAACCTTTTTTTTAATATAAATTTTAGGATTCGAAATGTTGTTTTCAATCAAAATAAATAATTTTATATATAAAACATACGCAAAAACTAAAAAAATCCTTGAATTATCAGTACCAATCTGATAATTCAAGGATTTTTATATAATATTCCAGATTAATGACATCACTCTTCCACAAACGTCAAAAACCGTATTTTCCTAATTTGCGGCAAATACAATGTCGAGAATTTCGTCATTAAACTGTTACAAAAAACGAACCTAAATAGCTGACTATTCAGGTTCATTGGCCTTTAAACTTTTTCTTTAACGATTTTTTGCATCAATTTTGAAATTGAACGTTCATGAAAATGCGTCATACGGACACTCTCGCCATTTTCTGTGCGCCAAATCTTATTTTCGTAAAAGCCGACACTATCCCGTTTGCCATCCATTAGCTCTTTAGCGTACCCCAACACAAGGCGAATCGCTTCGCGGGTTGAGTCATCACTCTTGAAATAACCTGGATAGCTGCGTAAATATTCATCTAGATCGCTATTGTGAGACACCTTCCAGTCTTCAATAAAATCTTCTAACGCCGTTACTACATTACTCGTTTGAATCTTCCATAATGTTATATCTACTTGACTTTCCATAGTCATCCCTCCATTATTGAATCCCTTTACATCTTATATTATAAAGTGTTTTCATTTTAAATAGCTGAGATATCCGCAAATTTTCTATTAAAAAATGTCAAAAAAGAACTCGTTGATTTAAAGTAAACTTTTTTATTTAAAGTTTACCTCTTTATTTCATCAATGGATTTGACTTCTTATTGTTTAGTATTTCAGTTATACTGGTAGTACTTGACTAATAAGGATGATTTTTATGCTGACATTTCTAATAAACAAAATTACTGAACGTTCGAAAGGAAACAAACGAACCAGTGTTGGAATTTTGGCAGGAATTTTAGGGTTGTTCTCGAACCTTATGCTATTCCTCGCCAAATTTTTTATTGGTTCACTTTCAGGTAGTGTTTCAATCATGGCCGATGCCATGAACAACCTATCTGATACGGCCTCCTCTGTTATTACTCTCGCGGGCTTTAAAATCGCGGGTAAACCTGCGGATGAGGATCACCCCTATGGGCACGAGCGCTTTGAATACATTAGCGGATTCATTATTTCTATTTTAGTGACTTATGTCGGATTCCGCTTCTTAGACAGTTCTTTCGTCAAAATTCTGCATCCGAGCAGTATTTTACTTTCTCCGATCGTGTACACTGTTTTGATCATTTCTATTTTGATGAAGTTTTGGCAGTCTTATATGTATCAAAAATTGAGCCGTGAAATTGACTCCGATACGTTAAAGGCCACTGCTCAAGACAGTATCAACGATGTCTATACTACGATTGCTGTGTTGATTTCCGCAATTATCGAATGGTTTAGTGGTTGGCGCATCGATGGCTTTATCGGCTTCTTGATTGCGCTGTATATCATTTATTCAGGAATTAAAATGATTATGGGATTCATTAATGACTTGATGGGAGTACGTCCTCGTGAAGAAGAGGTCTTAGCCATTCGCCAGCACTTAGACAACTATCCAGATATCATTGGTTATCATGATCTGCTGATTCACAGCTATGGGCCAAACAGCGTTTTTGCTTCTGTTCATATCGAAGTGAATCAAGACTGGAGCTTGCCTCACGCTCATGAGGTAATTGATGCGATCGAATACGACGTCAAACAACATTTAGGTGTTGATCTGGTTTGCCACCTTGATCCTTACCCCATCGATGATCCCGATTTTAAACGAATCGCTCCTGAACTAAAAAAAATTTTGAAAGGCATCCATCAAAACCTACGCTTTCACGATTTGCGGGTCGATAAAACAACTACCCCAGAAACAATTTATTTTGATTTAGTTGTTCCCGAGGATTTAAAGAAAACCACAAATTCGCAATTACAGGATCAAATCAGCAGCCGCTTTATTAGCCAAAGCGAACCTGCAAAATTGAGCATCACCTTCGATCGAACTTACCTACTATGAAAAAGCATTGGTCGTTGACCAATGCTTTTTAACTCTTTCGTTCAACTAATTGATAGTACGTTCTAGCTGTTAAGCGATAAACAATAAAATAGAGTATCGCAAAAATGATAGTAACGACTCCTGAAATAATTAAAAACAGCTGCCAGTTTACTAAGCCGAACAGGACAAGTAATTTTCGAATGATCGGAAAAGCAAATGCTAAGTGAATGACAGCGATGATTAATGGGAAAGAGAAAACCAACGATACTTGGCTTCGAATAACCTTCCTGACCTCTTTATGCCCCATCCCTACCTTTTGCAAGATCTCAAATCGTTCCCGGTCGTCCATTCCTTCAGAAATTTGTTTGTAATAGATGATTAAGGCGGTCGCCAGTATAAACGTGGCACCAAATGTGATTCCTAAGAACATAAACCCAGCCGTGATCAATCGATTTTCAGCAACAAAGGTGGTCTTATCATCAAAACTATACTGACCCTCATCTAACTCCTGAGTCAATTGCTCACGTAAAGTTCTAGCAAAATTCAGACGCTGCTCTTCGTTCTTTTTATCAAAGTTGAACAGAAAGCTGTATTTAGGCAGTTTTTCTTTAGAATCAGTATCTTTTGGAAGCCACTCATTTAAACAACGATCGATGACCTCTTGATTCGCCATTACTATGACAAAAGAATCCGTCAATTCGGCCTGTTGATTGATCCCGGGAAATTTATTGATTCGTTTTTTTATGTTAAAGCTTTGATTTTCAATTTTTAATTGGTTTTCTTTGTGTTCTCCGCTAACAGGGTAGAAATAAATTTCATCATCAGCCAACTTTGTTTTTTCATTCGTGTGCTTCTCGTATTCTTGCGCGGTCATAAAGAGCATTAAAACAGCCTTTGAGGATTCCGAACTATAATAATTTTTTAAATCGATATAGTTATACCTACTGCCCTTAGGTGAGAACATGATGCTTTGAGTTGACGTTAAATAAACTTGATCAGAAAGTGGGGTTTGCTTTTCAGCACTAACCTTTTCAATTGTCTTTTTGACCCGCTCTGGATGGGCATTCGTCGAAATTGAAACATCCCGTGGATAACGTGATTGCTCCACATCCTTTTTTCCTAAAAAGAGACTCGCAGTCGTTGCCACCGTGACTAATACCATTGTTGATAGAATACAAATACTCGCTAACCCAGCCGCGTTTTGCTTCATTCGATACATCATACTTGAAACCGAAATAAAGTGATTCGTTTTATAATAGAAGCGTTGATTCTTCTTCAAAAGCTTTAAAAGCGCGATACTCCCAGCGGTAAATAAAAAATAGGTGCCGAAAATCACTAGGATGACTGCTACAAAGAATAGTGATAATGCATTTAAAGGCGAGTCGATCGTAACCGCGATCCAATAAGCGCTGATGATACATATCAGACCAATGATAGCCAAAATCCAACGGGCTTTCGGCTCCTTTTCTCCCTTTTTGCTTCCATGTAAAAGAGCGATCGGATTCGTTCGTCTGATTTGCAGACAGTTGATCAGAAACAGCAGGAAAAAAATTCCGGCAAATAGGAGCGTTACAAATCCCAGACTCATCGGTGAGATTTTAAAGACAAAATCCGTGCCGACCCCAATCATTCGATGCAGCACTAGAAAAGCTAATTTTGATAAAACTAAACCGGTAATCAAACCGCTGAAGATGACTATTAGGAAACTAAAAAATGATTCCCATATCAATAGTTGATAAAGTTCACGCTTCCCCAAGCCTAAAATATTATAGAGTCCCAATTCCTTCTTGCGCTGTTTCAATAAGAAACTATTAGTATAGAAGGAAAAGATCACGGTAAATATCATAATGATAATATGACCCAAGCCAAACATCGCGCTGGCTGAGCCGCCGCCTGGTAAAGCACGCATTCCCTCGTTATTGACAATGATCTGAGTCATCGTATTGATAGCTACAAGAAACAGCATCGATATCAAGAAGGGCAAATATCCGCGATGGTTTTTCTTTAAGTTTGTGAATGCTAATTTTGCATAAAACATCTGCTACGCCTCCTTTGATAGCAAGGCTGTCAATGTCTCGTTGATGGTTTCGAGAAATTCGTAGTTATCCTTGTTGCCACGATACAGTTGATGATAGACCTGCCCATCCTTTATAAAGAGCACACGTTTTGCGTGACTTGCCGCGATCGAACTGTGGGTCACCATTAATATCGTCTGTCCATTATGGTTCAAACGTTGGAAAATTTGCAGCAGCTGTTCAGAGGTTTTGGAATCCAACGCCCCTGTCGGCTCATCCGCTAATAATAGTTCCGGATTCGTAATGATCGCTCGCGCAACAGCTACCCGCTGTTTTTGCCCGCCGGACAATTCATAAGGGTATTTTTCCAATAGTTTTTCGATGCCTAGAGCCTTCACCACCGGTTTGAGCTCGCTCATTAATTGATTGACTGGTGTCCGCGACAACACCAGCGGCAGCAAGATATTATCTTTGACAGAAAAAGTATCGAGCAAATTGAAATCCTGAAAGACAAAGCCTAGATGATCACGTCGGAAGGCGGCGGCGTTATGTTCCTTGATGGTATTCAAATCCATTCCATCTAACAGAATCTTCCCCGCTGAAGGTTTGTCTAAGGTAGCAATCAGATTCAGCAGGGTACTTTTTCCTGACCCTGATTCTCCCATAATCGCTACATAATCGCCCTTTTCAACCGATAGATCGATGCTTCGCAATGCTTCTACAGGCATTCCTTTGAACTGAGTTTGATAAATTTTTTTAATACTTTCCACTTTTAGTAGTTCATTCACGGTGAATTCCCCCTCATTTCTTTTGAAGTAAATTAACGACCATTACTACTGGTCATCCCCTCTACTTCATCATAGAAGCTCTCCTGTAAAAACACTACTTACGAAAATAAATCCAAACTTACAATCATGAAAGTTTGGATTTATTCAAAGGCAGATATTTCTTCTGGAAAGACGATCGTAACCTTCGTCCCTTGTTTTATTTGTGACTCAATATAGAGCTGGCAGCCTAGCTTGCTGGCTGCTTCTTGACTGAGATACAAACCAAGTCCGCTAGCTCGCTGCTGTTCTCGCCCATTCATTCCGGTGTATCCCTTTTCGAAGACTCTTGGTAAATCCTCGGCTCGAATCCCGATCCCGGTATCTTGGATCGTTAACTGATTATCCAAAAAAGAAATACTGATCGTTCCGTTTTCAGTGTATTTAATTGCGTTAAAAATGATCTGCTCCAAAATAAAAATCAACCACTTTTGATCTGAATAAACCACTCCTTCAAGTTCTCCAAACTGCAAGCTCAGATTCTTTTGGGAGAAGAACGTCGCGTATTTTTTCACGACAGACTTTAGGATCTTTTCAATGGATAATTGCTGGAAGACCAAGTCTGCTTGATCTAAGTTTTGGCGCATATAATTCAAGATCATTTGCAGATATTCATTAATTTTGAAGAGTTCATTTTTCATAGTCCGCGGTTCTAGCTGCCCCGATTGGATCAACAAATCCAGTGCCGCGACGGGTGTTTTGATTTGATGCAGCCATAATCCGAAATCATCCAACATATTTTTTTGTTTTTGCAGGAGTTCTTCTTGCTGATCATTCTTGGTTTCCAAAACTAAACGCAGCACTTCTTGATACGTCTGTTCACTCAGGGTCTCCGCTTTCGGTAGAAAAATCAAACTATTTAACTGTAAATCCTTTGTCGCCAAGAGTTCCAATTGCTTTTGCCTGCGAAAAGCGCGATAAAAGGCAATTAGAGAGTATACGACGAGAGCAAACAAAGTAAACAGCCAACCATCCAAAAAAGGTGCGAAGCTAAATTCATAGAGATAGAAGGTCAAAAAGATCAATCCCCAGAAAATCAGATACATGCTGTAGATGATTCGGCGTTCATACAGAAAATTTTTTAGTAGTTTCATCTTTTTTCCTCTATTATATATCCTTTGTTTTTTACCGTTTGAATCAAGCTATCGATTCCAAAATCTTTCAGCTTTTTACGTAAACGTGTTAGATTGACTGCTAGCGTATTGTTATCAATAAAATCGTCGCTTTGCCACAAGGTCTCGATAATTTGCTCTCGGGGAACGATTTGGCCCTGAGTGGCGAACAGAACACTTAAAATTCGTGATTCATTCGGTGTTAGCGGCAGATTATCCGTAGCAGATTGAATTTGATTGGTTGCCGGTACAAATTGATACTCGCCAAAGGAATAAGACAGCTGCTGCCCATACTGATAACTGCGGCGCAGCAATGCCTGGATTTTCGCCAACAAAATAGTCAGCTCAAAGGGCTTCTCGATAAATTCATCCGCCCCCATATTCAAAGCCATCACCTGATTCATCTGATCCTTCGCAGACGAAAGAAAAATGATCGGCACTTCAGAAACCTTCCGGATCTCCTGACACCAATAAAAGCCATTAAAATAAGGTAAAGAAATATCTAAGATCACTAAATCCGGCTGTATCCTTTGAAAGTCCTCAAATACATGCTGAAAATCGTTCGCCACATAACAATCCATCGCCCACTGCGTCAAATGTTGTTGAATGACTGAAACGATCGTTGTGTCATCTTCTACAAGAAAAATTTTATTCGTCATTATAGTTCCTTCTACTTTTTCTTTTAATTATACTAGAAAATCAACAGAATTCGGCAGCTATCTCAGATTAACGAAAAAATTTTCTGAATTCTAAACGAACCAGCTTAAAAAATCTATTCCGTTAAGCGTGGCAAAATAAAAAAAGCCTCCCTTTATTCAGGAAGACTTTGACTGCTAAAATGCGCGATAAACATATTGATTTTTTGGCGCGCTGACGGTTTGTGCGCTGCTAACCTCAACCGCTGGGATCTGCCGATCAAAAGGTTCAAAGAAATCAAGAGTGATCGTTCCTTCAACATGCAGCCATTGATTATTTTTTACCGTGAGATTATCTGGCAGCTTAGTCATCAAACCAAAGACACCGGAATCGGCGACACAATGGATAATACCAAAGCGGAACAGAAAATCATATTTTTGATCCTTCTTGCCAGCTTCGTACACGAATCCATTGAAAGAAATCTTCTTACCGACAAAGGAATTGGGGTAATTGTAAATCAATTCCATCACTTCTAAGTAATTCTCATCAGTGATCTCCAATTTCTGATCTGTCTCATATTTTTTCATCAGCTTCGTCATTTGATCATTATAATCGCTTTTATTGTAATAAATACTCGTATCAGGCTTCAAATATTGCGTGTTCATCTCGGGATCGCCGACGGATTCCTTACTGATGGGAAAACTGAACCCTTTCGCTTCTACGATCGTCGTATCTAAGCTGATCGTTGGAAACAATGTGCCGACAACTAATGGCAGCACCAATAATAAATAAGCAATCCCTCGCTGATAAGGTTTGGTTAGACCGTGATTATGACCATCATGCTGATTATGTTCTTCCGGCTTTTCACTTCCGGCCCAAATTTTCAATTGAACTAACGCCAATACCAGCGACAAGGCCATCGTCAAAAAAATCAGATAGCGATAATGTACATTGATGTACTGATCTAATCTGCCGGACACTTGCAAATACATCATTAATTCAAAATAACCGGATAAAATTAGAAAACGTATCATTGTTCTGCTCCTCATGTATTAATGATTCTCGCGTCATTCTACCAGACTCGCTAAAGCCTGCCATCAGCTGCGAAAAATTGATGTGCTTTTCTATATTACGAATGCATAGATTGTGACGATGACGCTGATTAAAACGATCAACTGTAAAATAAATTTTCCATGGAAACTGCGCTTCATCATCATCAGATTCTTGATATCCACCATTGGACCAAAAACGAGAAAGGCCACAATCGCGTTAGTCCCAAATAGACTTAAGAGCGACGAACCCACAAAAGCATCTGCTTCCGAACAAAGAGACATGGTAAATGCCAAGACTAACATCACTAATATGCCGATAATCTTCGAAGAGGTCAGCTGCAGCATGAATTGCGTAGGAAGAAAGACTTGCATCCCGCTGGCAATCAACGCCCCAATAATTAAATAGCGGCCAGTATCAAAAAACTCATCAATTCCATGAGCTAGGACAGACCAGACCTTTCCGCGGAAAGACGTCTTCTTCTCCGTTTCATGAGAATGGTCGTGATCCGAATGATCATGTAGCTCCTCTTTAAGAATCGGTGACTGATTAAAATAAGCGATCCATGAACCGATGATCAAAGCTACGATAAAACTGCCTAAAGCTCTTAATAGTGCAAATTTTGTGCTGTTTCCAAAAGCGATGTATGTCGAGAATAACACGATCGGATTAATAATCGGTGCAGTAACCATAAAAGCAAACGCCGTGTGCTCCGGCACTCCTTTGCGCATAAATTGTGTAACGATCGGCACGATCCCGCATTCGCAAGAAGGAAAAAAGAAGCCTAAAAAGGAACCGACCAGAATGGCTAAAAATTTATTTTCTGGTAAAATTTTTCGTACGCGTTCCGGTGTGAGGAAAACTTGTAGAGCACCGGAAATGATACAACCTAATAAAACAAATGGAATTGCTTCAATAACGATCGATAAAAAAATAGTACTCATCTGTAAAACAGAATGCGGCAGAAAATTAAACATATGTCTCCTCCCAAAATTTCACTGTTTTAAGATATACTCTTTTTCTTCAAAAGACACAAGAAAATTTCAATTCACAAACTTTTTTTAAGACTTTTTTTATAGTTTTCGATCCAAAACACAAAAAAAGCCCACTCATAATGAGCGGGCTAAGGTTTGCTATTTTACAGCGTCTTTTAATTGTTTACCAGCTTTGAAAGCAGGAGATTTGCTTGCTGCGATGGTGATTTCTTCACCTGTTTGAGGGTTGCGGCCTTTACGAGCAGCACGTTCACGTACTTCAAAGTTACCAAAACCGATAACTTGAACTTTTTCGCCGTCTTTCAATGATGATTGGATGCCTTCAAATAAAGCATCTACAGCTGATGTTGCGTCTTTCTTTGTTAATCCAGTTTTTTCTGCTACTTGTTCAACTAAACTTTGTTTATTGATCATAATGTATAGCCTCCACTATCTTTTTTAATGTATTCCAAAGACAATTCTATTCGTTATTGAAGAGAAAGGCAACCGTTAACGCTCTTTTTCTCTTTTTTCCCTTTTTTCTTTTTTCTTTATTACAAATTAAAAAATAAAAAATTTATCCAAAGTTTTTTTAAATAATTTGTATTTTTCCTTATTAAATTGGTATCTTAGTTTATAACAATTCTTAGTTTCGCTTGTTAAATAACAAAAATAAAGGATAATTAACGTTATCTAGCTTGTTTTACCAGTCTTTGAATATTATATTAAATAAAAAAATATTCAAGGAGCAATTACTTATGAATTTAAGAGGACTAATGAAAAAAGAGACTGTTAGAAGATTACAGGTTATCGAAAAGCTTTATTATACAGAAGAAGATGTCGCCTCTGAAGAATTAATTGAGCTCTTAGGCTGCTCACATCCGGTCTTGCTTAACGACATCAGCTACTTGAATGGGAAAAATCTTCCTTTTCGAATTAACAAGAATAAAGGACGCTATTCCATTGATTTCGAGGATACTGCTACTATGGATGGAATTTACTCCTACGTAATTCGCGAAAATCTAGAATATCAAATCATCGATTATCTCTTTTTTGAAGAAAAAGAAAAAATTCAGAATGCTGCTAAGCGATTAAACTGCAGTTTCTCTAATATGCAGCGTTATTTGGTAGACATTAAGAGTACGTTAGCTGCGTGGGATATGGAAATTCCACATCGACCGCTCCGCCTAGAAGGAGACGAATTGACGATTCGTCATTTTTATTACCTCTTCTTCAAAGAATCACGCACGCCATTTTCAAATTATAAGTTTTCGAATAGTTTAGTGAGTGCCATTGATCAATTGATCCGACAAATTTTGGCGGACAATGAAATCACTAATAACATGACCGTCCATTTTCAATTGATGCATAGTTTTTTGATCGGTTTGCAGCGGTTAAAGTGCGATCATCTGGTAGACAGCCTGTCATCTGAATGCGGCTTGGTTATTCCTGAGATTGATGATCTTTATCGGATAGTCCGGTTAGTCAGACAAGAACTCGGCATCGTTTTTACCGAAGCTGAGTTAAAACAGTGTCTATGGCCACTGTTTAGCCATCACCTGATTTTAAATCGCCGACAACAATCCATTGTTCATAGAGAGAACAGACGACTAGCCAAATTCTATGAAGCACATCATTTCTTGCTGGAAAGAATCAATGACTTGTTGGTTACCCCACTTTCTCAACCAGAGATGGCAGAAACGATGCGGTTACTGGGGAATGAACTATTTCGTTACTATCCGAACAAATGGTCAATTGAGATTTTGCAGGAACCAGATAGATCCCTTTTAAACCTGATTGACAAAAAATATAGTCGCGAATTAAAAAAACTAGAAAAAATTGTAAGTGAATTTTTAATCTATCAACAGCACGAAGCCTTTATCCCGCTCTATATCAGCTGTCTAGTCACTAGAATAGATAATATTTTTCAGCGCTTAGTCGAATCGGACAAACCGATCAGTGTCCTTTTATTGTCAGACACCTCGACAACGCATGAACGGTTTTGGCAGTCCATTTTTCCTGCCTATCTCAAGGGAGCGGTCAAGTATGATTATTTTGAGACACCTTTTATCCACCAAGATCAGCTGACCTATCTAACTCAAGAATACGACTTGATCATCACAGATGTTACTATGACCGGCCTAGTGTCCGTCTGCCCGCTGATCGCGATCAATTCTTATCCTACAGCAAAAGATTTTGATCGAATCCAGCAGTTTATTAACCATTTTGAACCATTTCCATTACGAAAGGAACTATATAATGAACTTACGCCGTCTACTTAAGCGTGATAGTCAACGCCAGCTACAATTAATTGAAACACTCTATTACTCGCAACATCCTCGTTCAAGTGAAGAACTATGCAAAATCGCTGAATGTACGAAACCAGTACTTTTAAGTGATGTTCGCGCCTTAAATACCCAAAGCGACTACTACAAAATTATTCGAGAGAACAGCTTATATCGCTTAGAACTGAAGGATAACGCAACCCTCGATGTTTTTTTCTCGACAATGCTTACTAATTCAGTGGCATTTAGAATTTTAGAGACGATTTTTTTTGAAAATTGCTTCTCTTTAATCGAACTTTCTAAACGATTATTTTGCAGCCTGACTACTGTTCAATCCGCTATGATAAGATTACGAGAGGCTTTAGGGCATTGGAACATGACTATCCAGCGCCAGCCTTTTCGAGTGACAGGAAACGAAACAGCTATTCGTCATTTGTTTTTTCTATATTTCTCTGAAAAGAAGATAACCCGGGATGATCTCCTCTTCTGTCCTGAGTTTTTTCAATTCGGAGATGAGGTCGTTCATTCGATGATCACGAATAATAAATTTGATGTGTCACTGGCACAATACGATCGTTTACGATTGACATTCTTTATTAGTTTGATTCGAATCTCGAATGGTCATCGGTTGTCTTCGCAGTTCTTGAAATCCTCTGTGTTAGTCCCGCCTGACCAGCGCGCAATAAATAATTTTAATCGTTCTTTGCGTAAGGAATTACGAATCTTACTCTCTAACGATGTCATGAAAGACAGCTTCTGGCTGCTTTATTCGGATCTTTTTTTGTTGGGTGAGGAACAAAAGGAGCGCGTGCTGGAAACAAATCACACGGTAGCTTATCATTATGAAACTCATTACGTATTAGCTGAGAGATTGAGTAAGAAGTTGGTCGTACCCTTAAATGAACAGCAAAAGGAACAACTGGCAACTATCCTGATCAATCAACATCTCTTTCACGCAAAAACGAAGGAATTTGTCAGTGTACTGCGAGATCGAAAAAAAGATTGTTTAAGGTTGTTAGATACTTTTCATGCCCACTGTGTCTATCAGCTGCGTAATTTAGTGATCGAATTTACAAAAGACTATCAAATTTTCGGTTCGCCAGAGTTTATTGACAATTACATCTATCAGATTGTGGCTACGATTCCGAGTTGTTTAAATGGGATGAAACAATCGGAGAGTCCGGTCAATCTCTTGGTCGTTTAAGCTGATTCTAAAATGCAGGAAAGTCTGCTGATCGAACTTTTACGTTTTTCTATTAGAGGAAATTACGCGATCCATCAGATTAGTGTGGATCAATTACATAATAAAAGCTATTTAGAGCTTTTCGAAGAACACGATATCGTTATTAG
Organism: Enterococcus sp. AZ128; assembly: GCF_051714485.1. Taxonomy (NCBI): domain Bacteria; kingdom Bacillati; phylum Bacillota; class Bacilli; order Lactobacillales; family Enterococcaceae; genus Enterococcus; species Enterococcus sp. AZ128. Next base: position 1,316,901 of record NZ_JBIORZ010000002.1, on the reverse strand, counting down.
TACTTCTACCTTTGATGTGCCGACATGCAAAACACCCATCATCGCTGTCGAGCTGTGCCCCAGTATCCAATCATTGAATAAAATTCAACAGTTAGTTGATCAGACCGTTCTGGAAAACAATCCTTTTCCTAAAAAAGAAAGAAAGGATGAACTTGAGTAATCACTCAGGTCCATCCTTTCTTTCTTCTAAACGTGCGATCTCTTTATCCATCGAAGCCTTTTCCGCGGTTAAACTATTGATCATCCGCTGATACTTCTCTTTTCCATTTTTCTTGCGAATCACATTCAATTGAAGTGCCGAAAATAGTATGACGATTAAAGAAAGAACAACGATTGCGCCGAAAAGAACGCTTAACTCTACTCTAAAAAGTGTATATAGTAACACGATCAAGCCAACCACAATTTCTAAAATACTGAGTTTAGCTCTGCGTCCCCCACCAAAAATAATTCGTTTTAATGTGGGACCGTGAAGTAATTCTTCATAACGAGTCAAGCGCGCTTCTAAGAAACTGACCTGCTCTTTTAATAAATCGATTCGTTGATTATCTGGCATAATGACCTCGCTCCTTAATATCCTTTTTATATTATCTCTAGTAATCTCCGTTTGCGCAAATATTTTATTTCTTATAATAAAAATAATAATCTTCTTCAACCAGAACACGTCAATAAGAACTTGCTAAGCATAACCGGCTGACTATTAAAATATGTAAAGGATTTCATTTGGTCACAATAATTCATACGCGGTAAATACTTTGCAAATTCTTAGTTGAAATTGTGCTGATTTCCTGTACAATTATTTTGTAAGCGAATCCACTTCGTATACGAATAGTTAAGAAGGAGTGTGTCAAATGATTATTGGAATTCCAAAAGAAATCAAGAACAACGAAAACCGTGTTGCGCTTCCCCCAGCAGGTGTATTTGATCTAACCAATCGCGGTCATCAAGTATTAGTTGAAAAGGATGCTGGTAAAGGTTCAGCCATCTCAGACGAAGAATATGTTGGTGCAGGGGCTAAAATCATCGACAATGCTGCAGATGTTTGGGCAGCTGATATGGTCATGAAAGTTAAGGAGCCGCTTCCAGAAGAATATCAATATTTCCGCAAAGGATTATTATTATTCACTTATTTACACTTGGCTGCCAACAAACCTTTAACAGAGGCATTAGTCAGCAGCGGTGTGAATGCCATTGCTTATGAAAACGTCCAACCGGCAGACAACACATTGCCGTTACTTGCCCCAATGAGCGAGATTGCCGGACGTATGGCCGCGCAAATCGGCGCTAACTATTTAGAACGTGTCAACGGCGGTAAAGGAATCTTGCTATCTGGTGTACCAGGTGTACGTCGCGGGAATGTCGTAGTTATCGGCGGCGGTGTCGTTGGTTTGAACGCCGCAAAATTAGCTTTAGGTTTAGGCGCTAACGTGACCATCTTAGATGTCAGCGTTCCTCGCCTGAAAGAATTGGATATCATCTTCGGTAATAGCGTACAAACAATGATGTCTAACAGCTTCAATATTCAGGAAAGTCTGAAGACTGCTGATTTAGTAATCGGCGCTGTCTTGATCCCAGGACACAAAGCTCCGACATTAGTTACGAGAGAAATGGTTGCTACGATTCCTGATCATTCAGTAATCGTCGACGTAGCCATCGACCAAGGCGGGATCTTTGAAACAGAAGATCGCGTAACAACTCACGATGAACCAACCTATGTCAAAGAAGGCGTCGTTCACTATGCTGTAGCAAATATGCCTGGTGCTGTTCCGCAAACTGCGACGCACGCATTAAGCAATAGTACAATGGCCTATGCAAACTTGTTAGCGAACAAGCCTCTAGAAGAATTATTGAAGGATAACTTGGCGCTTCGCCGCGGAGTTAACACTTACAACGGCAAGCTTACGATCGAAGCAGTAGCCAAAGATTTATCGATGGATTACACTCCGATCGACGGATTGTTGGATGAAGAATTAATGATGAATTCTTAAAAACAGGAAGAACCTGTCAGCGTCTGCTGGCAGGTTTTTTTGTTATAATAAAATGAATTCTTTTACTATAGGAGGTCTATCATGATTTTTTCTGAGTTTCCCTACGAGCGTCCTGATCTAACGCAATACGAATCCACCTTCAAGGCGGCGAATCAGCGGTTTTCTGAAGCTGACGATTATTCTAAAGCCCAGCAAGCCTTGAAAGAACTAAATCATTTGCGCAGCAACATGTCCAAAAATATGAAATTGGCCTATATCCGCTATTCAGTCGATACTAGTAATCAGTTTTATAGCAAGGAAAATGATTTTTGGGATCACCATGAGCCTTTGGTCAGTCAAATTCATAATCACTTTTACCAAAGCTTGCTGTCCTCCCCTTTTCGAACGCAATTAGAGGAGGCATTTCCAGAAACGCTATTTCTTTTCGCGGAGGACCAGTTGCGGCTTTTAGATGATTCTGTCATTGAGTTGAAGCAACAGGAAAACGAGGTCGTTAGTCAGTATACTCTACTGATTGCTTCGGCGGAAATCGAATTTGACGGAAAGAAACGAACCCTCCCTGAATTGAGCGCCTTTTTTACTGAACCAGATCGTGAAATCCGCAAAGCAGCACAGAAAGCGTACGAGGCTTTTTTCACTGCACACGAACAAGAATTTGATACGATCTATGATCAGTTGGTAAGTATTCGCCATCAGCAAGCGCAGAAATTGGGTTTTGACAATTATGTTGAATACGGCGATCGTCTAATGAATCGTTGGGGCTATAATCGGCAGCAGTTGCAGGAATTCCGCCGTTTCATCGTGGAAAAGGTCGTACCGATTAACCAAAAGCTTTATCACCGGCAAAAGGAGCGATTAACGATCGAAACATTGATGCATTACGATCTGCCGCTGGTTTTTCCAACGGGAAATCCCCGTCCACAGGGCTCCGCTGACGAGTTGATCCAAAAAGCCCAGGCCATGTACCATGACTTGTCCGAAGAGACCGGTGCATTCTTCGACCAGATGGAGCAGCAAGAATTACTAGACCTTACCAGCCGTCCAGGCAAACAAAGCGGCGGGTATTGTGAATTCATCGATGAAGTTCAAATGCCTTTTATCTTCGCCAATTTCAATGGAACTTCTGATGATGTTGATGTTTTGACTCACGAAACAGGCCACGCCTTCCAAAGCTATTTGTCGCGCTGGATCGAGGAACCGGAGCTAGTTTTTCCAACCTCTGATACTGCCGAAATCCATTCCATGAGTATGGAATTTTTGACCTGGCCTTGGATGGACAAATTTTTCGGTCCAGATAGTGAAGAATATAAATTTGCTCATTTAAGCAGCGCATTGCAATTTCTACCATACGGTGCTCTGGTCGACCATTACCAAGAAGAAGTGTATCTCCATCCTGAGTGGTCGCCTGCAGAGCGGAAAAATCGTTGGCGCGAACTGGAAAAAATGTATTGTCCAGAACGGAATTATCAAGAATCTGAAGCTTTATCCCGCGGCATTTATTGGTACCGACAAGGACACATTTTTGAAGTCCCCTTCTATTACATTGACTACACCTTAGCACAGGTTTGTGCCTTGCAATTTTGGGAACGCCGGATTATCGAAGAAGATCCAACGACTTGGACTGATTATTTGGCAATTTGCCGGGTTGGCGGCAGTCGAACCTTTTTGGAGACGGTAAAGTTAGGACAGCTCGCCTCCCCCTTTGATCGGGAAAGAATGACCAAATTATTAACTGCAGTCGATCATTATTTAGCTGAATTCCCTGAAAGTAAACTAGGATAAACGAAAGAAGGTGTGACAAAAAATCCTGTCACACCTTCTTTTACTATAATTTTTTCTTATTTAAAAACAACGCGGTGGAAAGCAAGGTGCATGCACCGCCGATGATCGTCAGGATTGAACTGTTTTGCTCGTTAGTACTTGGCAGCTCCGCTTGTTTCAGTTTTGCCATTGGGATTTGTTTTGTCTGAATGCTTTGCTGCGACACCTCTTCTTGTGTAGTTCGATTCATTTTGATCGTTTCTATTGCGATCCGCTGATTCAGCGTTTCAGTTGTATTCCCCACAGTATCTTCTGGTGTCGGCTCATCAGGCATTTCGACATCGATAGGAATCGTGGGATCAACGCCTCCCAAAATCCCATCCATCGCGAAAGGCAGTTTGAAGGAATAATTGAAAACTGCATCTGTTTCATACTCCTGATTATAACGGACATCAAAATTCGACACGTTCTTATACGTGTAGGTCAGCCAATAGCGCATATCAAAATGGTTGGTATTGTAATTATTGATCTCACCAATCTTGATGTAGTCATTGTGGACCTTATAGAAAAGCTGATTGTTTTTTGTCACATAGAAATTTTGAATATTATTGTTGTTGAAGAGATCGATGCTTTGTTCAAAATCAATATCTGTGAAATTGAAAAAGCCGGATACCTTTACTGGACTAGCGGTCAGATTATCCAAGAAGGCATAATTCAACAGCACATCTCTGATCCCTCTCATAGTGATGCCGTTCTCCTTATTGATATACAGAACCTGTCTTCCTGCTAAAGCAGTCCAGCCCTTGACGGTGATCCGCATATCGATCACTTTTCCTTTGTAAGTTCCGACATTCTTATAAGTAACGGTGAGCGTATTCGGTTTTTCCGTATCTAGATCAAATACATAGGAATAGCCGTCGCTTGTGTAATTTTTTGTACCGCCGATCACGATATCTTTCACATTCGAAAAATTCGGCATAAACTCATAATCATCAGGAATCTTGGTGTTTTCATCAGTGATCGCTTTGTTGTGCTCTACGATTTTCCCGTCATTCTCATTCTTTAGTGCTGTTTTAACCGTTCTGGTATGGGGGTCTTCGATCGACATTTCAGTCTCAGCTAATTCCTCTGTTTTTAATTCTTCTTGTTTCTCGGCTTCAATCGGTTCTTGTTCGTCGCGCGTTCGAGATGCTTCAGTTGATGCTTCAGCAACACTGTCTCCTATCAGCTCTGCGCTTGATTCACCGGGAAGCGTGGTTTCTTCTGCACTTTCCAATACTTCAGATTCTAACGCGCTCTCTGACTCTGATGCATTCGCCTCGGCTATCTCGGCGTCACTCTTCGGTTCCTCAATCTGAGTCTCCGTTGTTTCCACTACAGGTGGTGGTTGAACATCGTTTGAGCTCTCTACTAATTCTGTCGTAACATTATTTGCGGGCGTTTCCGATACCTCATCAGCCCAAGTATAGCTTGGCACCAATGAGAATCCTAAAATTGCCGCTGAAAATAAACAAACACTTCTTCGCGCCATAAAACAACCTCCTTTATTACAAATACTAAAAATTATTATATCATTTATTATTATTTAGCGGGAGAATATTTTAAATAGGAATCATATATTTCTAATAATTGTTAATTCGTTAATTTGTTTTTTTGTCAAAAAATAAAAAGGAGTCCTTAGTATTTTCCAAGGACTCCTTTTATCTCTATACTTTTTTCTTGTTTAAAAATAGTGCGCTGAGCAGGAACAAGCACGTGGCACCTAAAATCGTGAAGATCGAACTGCTTCGATCATTCGTTTGAGGTAAAACAGATTGCTTCAAAGGCTCCGCTTCTTTGACTTCTGCTTTTGCGACTTCAACGGTTTCAACTTTCTCCGCCTTTGCAGCAACATTGACTACTGTTGGTTCCGTTTTTGCGTCAGGCTCAGGAGCTTTGATTTCTTCTTGCGGGACCTCTTTTGCTGGTGTTTCCTCAATAATATCCGGATCTTTGGGGTCAGGATTTACGGGCGTTTCCTCAATTACGATCGGCGCCTGATACGTATAATTAAAAACAGCTCCAGATTCATAGTCTTGGTTGTAGCGGACATCAAAATTCGACACATTCTTATAGGTGTACGTCAACCAGTGATCCATGTCGGAATTATTAGTTCTCTTTCGGTTGATTTCACCGATCCGAATATAGCCGTTGCGAGTCTTAAAATATAGCTCATTATTCTTCGTTACATAGTAATTTTGCACATTGTTCGAATTGAACAGATCAATACTTTGCTGCAAATCGATGTCAGTAAAATTAAAGAAACCTGACACATTTACCGCGTGAGAGCTTAGATTATCCAGAAATGTGTAATTCAAACGAACATCGCCGATTCCATTCATAGTGATTCCATTTGTTTTGTGGATAGAAAGCTGCGGACTGTAAACACTACCGGATAACACTGTCCAATCCTTGACTGTTACTTTCATATCGATCACTTTGCCATTATAAGTGCCGACATTTTTGTAGATCACAGTAATCGAGCCTGCCGATTCTTTCTTTAAATCGAAAGAAAATGAACTGGCCGACTCCTTGTACCCGGCACTGGAGTTTATTACGATACCATCAAGCTGATCAAAATTCGGCATGAAATTGTATTCAGCTGGAATCTTGGCTTTCTCGTCGGTAATCGCCTTTTCATGATCAACGATTTTTCCATCATTGTCCTCTTTCAATATTGGAACTGATGCGCGTGCAGCTTTTTGCTGTGTTGTTGCTGCTGCCTCCGTCCTAACCGCGGTTTCCGCATTTGCAGTATTTTCAGCTGCGGCTGCAGTCGGAAGCATCGCTGCAGCTTCTGCGACCTCTGGACTTTCCGATGTCACGGCTTCCGCAACTTCTGTTTGTTCTGGAACAGCGGCCGGCTCCTCTACTTGCGCCTCAGCGTTCGGTTCCGCCACCTCTACCGGATCTTCTGCGACGCTGACAGGGCTTTCAATTAATTCTGTCGTCACTGTAGGCATCGTCGCTGCCTCCGTGGTCTCATCTGCCCAAGCATTGCTCGGCACTAGCGACAACCCTAAGATCGCTACCGAAAACAAATAAACACTTTTTCTAAACATACTTCATCCTCCTTTTTCAATATCGTTTATTATTATAACATACTAAACTATTAATCGTTGTCCTTTTTTCCATTAGAAATTCTAACTGAAAACTCACTATATTAGGGTTATTCAACAATTTATTTATAAATTAATAAACTATAAAAAGAATTGTAAAATAACATTAAAGAAAAATTAACCCAACAAATAAATCGCATTCGTCTAAAAATAATTTTTTAACTTTTTAACAAAAAAAGGAGAAAGAAAACTTCATGATTTTTGAAAAAGGGTTGCGTGCTTCCCCCATTGAATGACAGTAATCTTTCATGTGTTAAAACCCAAACATTTCATTTGCGATATTTATATCAATCAATTTCAGATACAAAAAAGGGCCCTCACTTGGAGGAACCCTTGTTATTTCGGAATGACCATCATGCGATCGTCACGCATTCCATGGATCGCGATTGGTCGTTGATAAAAATCATTCAATACATTTTCATTGAGCAGCTCGTCTCTTTTGCCTTGTCTAAAAATTTTCCCATCACGAATCATCAGTACGTGATTAAGTAACGGCAAGATTTCTTCGGTATGATGAGTCACATACAGCAAGCTTGGCGCGTCCGCCGCTTGTTTCATCTTCTGAATGCGAGCCAATAGATCTTCTCGAGCAAATAGATCAAGACCGTTGCAGGGCTCGTCTAGGATCAACAGCTCGGGTTTTGCCATCAGAGCTCGGGCAATCAAAACAATTTGCTTTTCACCCTGTGACAATACTTGATACGCTTTTCCGATCAGTTTCTTGGCCCCTAGTGACGTTAACAGCGCCTTCGCTTCATCCAGCTCAGCTTCTGTAAATTGTTGATAGATACCGATACTGGCAAATTTTCCTGATAAGACGATGTATTCCGCTTGCTCCTCACGATGGATTCGTTCCTGCAGCGACTGGCTCACCCAGCCGATCCGCTTAGTCAAGTCGGGAATCGACGTTCGCCCAAACACTTCGCCTAAAACCGTTAATTTGCCGCTGGTGGGCCACAAGTTGCCTGAGATCATATTCAGCATCAAACTCTTTCCCGCGCCGTTCAACCCCAATACCGCCCAGTCTTCCCCCGCAGCGATCCGCCAATTGATATCCTTTAGCAGCGCGTTCTGTTGCCGAATAAACTGAACCTGTTCAAAAGCTAGAATCTCCATACCTTCTCCTCCATATTCTTCCCTTTTAACAATATTATCAAAATCTCACAGAAAAGATACGGGAAATGATATAATTTTAGCAAATGTCTTTGAAGGGAGTTTTACCTATGAACTACGAATTATCAGAAAGTACCTTTGCCCCAATCGCGAAGGTTCACTTACAAAGAGGAGAAAAATTACGGCTTGAACCAGGCGCGATGGTTTATGAGCTGGGAGATATCGAACTAGAAGGACAAATGAATACCAACGGGAAGAAAGGACTTGGCGGCGCATTGAGTGCTTTGGGCCGTTCAGTGACTAGCGGCGAAAGCTTTTTTATCAGCACCGCTACCGCTCATTCCGACGACGCAATGATCGCGATCGCCCCTGCTGTGCCGGGAAAAATTTTTGCCTTAGATGTCGGTGCAGAACATTGGCGCTTAAATACCGGCGCCTTTCTTGCTAGTGAAGAGAATGTGAGCTATCAAATGAAACGTCAAAAACTTTCTGGTGCTTTATTGGGTGGAACTGGCGGATTATTTGTTATGGAAACGACTGGTAGCGGTCAAATATTGGTCTCCGCCTTTGGCGACATCGAAAAAATCGAGGTCGATGGACAGCATCCTGTCATTATCGACAACCAGCACGTAATCGCTTGGACAAGTTCATTGGATTACAACATTCGTGTCGCCTCCGGAACGTTCGGTTTCAAAACTGGCGAAGGTGTCGTCAACGAATTTCACGGACGCGGTTCGGTCTATATCCAAACCCGCAACCTAGAAAGTTTCGCTGAACATATCAATACCTTTATCCCTAAATCTTAAAGATTGTCCGACAGGATTGTAACTAGGAGAAAGAACAGGTAAAATATGGGAGATACTGTTGCAGAAAGCTGGTTTATATGACTGAAAAAAATAGACACGAAAATGAGTTCCGTGAAACACCTTCACGAATGGCTCGTTATCATACAGAAGCGGCCGCACCGCCGAAAAAAGAGAATAAAGAGACAGCTGCGCAGGTAGCTGAAGCAGCACCGACAGAAACAGTTGCTGCTAAGCCGAAAAAGCAAGCAAGTGCGCAAGAAAAAATGGTACAAAGTACAGCTTGGTTGACAGTCGGTAATATTTTCTCGCGCTTATTGGGCGCTGTTTACGTGATTCCGTGGATTGCTTGGATGCAGCCTCACGGGTTAGAAGCCAATTATTTATATACAAAGGGCTATAATGTTTATGCCCTATTTCTAATGATCTCCACTGCTGGGATTCCAGCGGCCGTAGCCAAACAAACGGCTCGCTATAATTCGATGAATGAATACGGGTTAAGTAAAAAACTGCTCTTTTATACGATGCGTCTAATGACCATCGGCGGCGTGATTTGCGCTGCCATCATGTACTTAGGTGCGCCGTATCTGTCTCAAGGAAACGCGGACTTAGTGCCTGTTATGCGTTCCTTAAGTGTTGTTTTGCTGATTTTCCCTGCGATGAGTGTGATTCGCGGATTCTTCCAAGGAAACAACAATATGAAGCCTTACGCGATTTCTCAGATCGTCGAACAAATCGCCCGAGTTTGCTACATGTTAGCTTCTGCGTTTATTATTATGCAGATCAACAATGGCAGCTATAAAACAGCGGTCGTTCATTCAACCTTCGCTGCCTTTATCGGTGTCGCTTTCGCGATGGCCGTTCTGCTGTTCTCACTGCTTAAGGAGCGTTCGGCTTTCCGAGAATTGATCAGAGAAAGTGATAATAAGATTACCTTCTCCGGACGGCAATTAGTCCTTCAGATGATCCAGCAGGCGATTCCATTCATTATCGTCGGCAGTGCGATCAGTATTTTTAAACTGATTGATCAATATTCCTTTGAAAAAATCATGTCCATCGTAACCGATAATTCTGCCGCAAAAAACGCGGATTTGTTTGCTTTGATCTCCGCTAACCCCGATAAGTTGACGATGGTCGTCATCGCTCTCGGTACCGCGATGGCAACAGCTGGTCTGCCGCTGATTACAGAGCGTTTTACGAAAAAGGATCATGCAGGTTTAGCAAAATTAGTAACGAACAATATCCAATTGCTGTTCTTTGTCATGATGCCGGCGACTGTCGGAATGATTGTCTTAGCTTATCCGTTGAACACCTTGTTTTACTGGCCAAATCTACTTGGTTCTCAGTTATTAGCCGCCTCCTGTGTGGTGGGAATCATGATGGGACTATTCATGGTCTGCTCAACAATGCTCCAAGGTTTGGATGGCAATATGCAAGCTGTCTGGTTCTTAGGTGTCGGAATTTTCGTTAAAGTCGTGGCCCAATTCCCGCTGACTTATCTGTTTGAAGCTTATGGTCCGCTAATCGCGACATTCGCAGGCTTCTTAGTAGCAAACATGTTTTTACTGGACCGAATCCACGTCATCACGCAATTTCCGTTTAGAGAAACAATGCGATCTATCGCTAAAGTCACGGTGATGTCGCTTATTATGGGTGTCGTTGCGTTTGTAGTGAAATTCGGCTGTGAAATGATTTTAAGTTCAGATTCAAAGGTCCAATCTATGATCATTATTTTGATCGTAGCGGTCTTTGGCGGATTTACTTACATGATCTTAGCCTTAAAAACACGGATGGCTGATAAATTATTAGGACCACGTGTTGATGGGATTCGCCGCCGCTTACGGATGCGTTAAACCTTTAAAGCTCCGCAGATTAACTGCGGAGCTTTTTCTTTAGGCAAAAACAGCTTGGGCTTAGACGCCAAGCTGTTTTGCTGGAATTATTTCATACTTAAGTTCGAGTGCTGCGTTCATCCCATCACTTGTTTTCCTTCAGCAGATTGCGCCAAGTAATGATCGTTTTATTAACGTGGTTCAAAACCTCTAATTCTAATTTTTTCGTATCCGAGACTTCTTGCTGTAGAAAAGCTTCCAGCTTCTGATAATTCTCCTGCAGCAATTCACTGATCGACTGACTGTTTTCTGAAAAAATCAGACTATCGGCCTCTGCCTTCAACTGCTGGATCACGATCGGTGTCGTTTCCTGAAAATAAACATACCCATACGTATTCAAATTATTTTTATAGGACTGCAACGTCGATAGTGAACTCGCCAAAACAGCCGTAGCATCAGTCGTTCGTTTTGGAGCCTTGACAACTTCCTTTTTCCGCTGCGGTTTTTCTTTCCGTTTAAGCGCCCACCGCGTAATCAAAAAAGTTGCTAAACAAACAAATACGTTTGACAGCAGCACTTCTGGGCGTAGTAGATGATCGATCATGACTTTCACTTCCTCAAAGAGATGATACCATTATACCGAACTAGTTCATATTAAGGTATTCATTTTTCTAATAAACGAAAAATGACTCTTATTTTCACCACGCATACGATCCTTCTACACTTTACTAGTTATTTTTTGGCGGCTACTTGCTTAATCCTCTTTCGAACAAGATATTTTGCGAAAAGTCGGACTCGCAACTCGTTCATATTAAGGTATTCATTTTTCTAATAAACGAAAAATGACTTTTATTTTCACCGCGTATACGATCCTTCTACACCTTACTAGTTATTTTGAGCAATAATTTATTGGTTTTTATTTCAATTGGTTTATTCTGCGAAAAGTCGGACTCGTAACTCGTTTATCTGATTACACAGAAAAGCACATTGGGAATACTCCCAACGTGCTTATTTTACAGTCATTCGAACTTTGGTTAAGGCTTGTTCCAAATCAGCGATCAGATCCTCGGTGTCTTCGATTCCAACAGACAAACGCAAGAGGCCTTCTGTTACTCCTTGCTTATCTCGCTCTTCTTTTGGTACACAGGCGTGACTCATAGTGACTGGATAGGATAAGATTGATTCCACTCCTCCTAAGCTCACTGCGGCGATCGGTATCTGCAAAGCGTCAGCAAAAGCGTACACCGCTTCTTGATTCGCAAGATCAAATGACAGCACCGCTCCGCCAGAAGTGGCCTGCTGCTTATGCACCTGATATCCAGAATGACTTGGCAAGCCGGGATAATGAACCTTTTGTACGACTGGATGCTCCTCCAGCATTTGGCTGATCATTCCTGCGCTGCGAGCACTTTGCTCCATCCGCAGTCCCATTGTTTTCAAGCCGCGCATCGTCAACCAGCAATCCTCCACACCTAAAATACCGCCTAATACCTTTTGCTGCAATTTGATTTGGTTGTGCCACTCTTCATCGTTAGTAACGACTAATCCCGCCACGACATCGCTGTGACCATTGATAAATTTGGTGGCGCTGTGAATCACCACATCGACACCCAAAGCTAGCGGCTTCTGAAATTGCGGTGTCATAAACGTATTATCAATCATAGTCATCAAATGATGTTCTTTCGCTAGTGCAACGACCCCTGGAATATCCGTCACCGAAAGCAGCGGATTAGAGGGTGTCTCTAAGTAAAGTCCGCGGGTATTAGGACGAATCGCATGCGCCCATTCTTCCAGCTTCGTTTCGTCAACGAAGGTCACTTCGATACCGAAACGCTTCATGACTTCATTGACCAATTGGAAAGTCCCGCCGTAAATACTCTTGCACATCACTAAGTGGTCCCCTTGGTTAAAACTCAATAATAACGCCGAGATCGCACTCATTCCAGAAGCGAACGCTGTCGCGTATGAGCCGTTTTCCAGTGCAGCCACTGCTTCTTCTAACGCCGTTCGGGTCGGATTACCAAAACGGGAATACGTATAAGCTTGTCCATCCTTAATGGATGCTTGTTTAAAAGTTGAACATTGGTAAATCGGAATTGATGAAGCGCCAGTCTCTTCATCAAATGCATGATAGCCATGAATTAATTTTGTCTTATCTTTCATCACTAATCCCCCTCAATCATTACTAACAAGCATAGCTTAACACTATTTAAAACGTTTTCAGGTTTTTTGGATGAATTCCCATAAGAAACTTAGCCTATTTTTAGGAATTCTTGGCGCTTTCTAATGGATGAAAAAATAAAAAATGGTTCCTAAGAACAGCAGCAGTCCAAAGTTGACTCCGCTGAACAGGCCGAAGAATTTTTTTGTCTCATCAGGATAATACATCCGAAACAAATTGTAGCCAATCAGATTCGCTAATGAAGCCAGCAAGGTCCCTAGTCCACCGATGTTTACCCCTAAAATAACCGCTTGCTGATTTGTCGTAAACGGCGCGATCAAGAAGGCTGCTGGAACATTCGAGATAATTTGGCTCAAACCCAAACCTGCCAAGTAGATTTGCTTGCCGTTCAATGCCTGCAAGAAGTCTTTGATAACTTGCGCTTCACCGATATTTCCAACGATGATAAAGAAACAGACAAAAGTCAGCAGCAACCCGTAATCCACTGCTTTGAATAGTTCTCGGCGATAAAACACAATAACAAGCGCCACACCCGGAATAACCCACAAATACGGCAGAACATTCAGTACCACTAAGATCATAACCAGCATCAAGCCTGTTAGTAATCGTGTTTCTTTGCGGTCAAACGGTCTGTTGCTTAAATCAATTTCCGCTAAAGAATCCTTCGCCACTAGGAAAGTTAAGACACCTAATGAAATAAGACTGACAAATAATAGAAAGGACATCCAGGTCAAAAACTGACTTAACGGAACATGATAGTAATCATACAAAAATAAATTTTGCGGATTGCCGAACGGGAAGAAGCTGCTGCCTAAATTCGCGGCTACAATGATCAAGACGCTGCCTAAAAAGCGACCTTTGAATTTTGGCACAACCGCTAAAAGCTTCAAATAGATCGGCAGCAGCGTCAAAATCGCTACGTCATTCGTCAAAAACATCGATCCTACTAAGGACAAAAGGATCATCAATTGAACCAATTGGCGGCTGTTCTTGGAATAGTGTAAGAGCTTCTGGGCGACGAACCGTAGCAATCCAACCTGTTCAAAGCCTTGGATCAAGAGCATCAAACCGAATAAGCTGAAGATTACCTTGTAGTCAATGAACTCTACAGAAAAACGACCTACGAAACAACTGATGATTGCTAGAAGCAAAGAAATACTCATCAACCGATTGTTTCTCAAATATTCTATCATTCGCCTCGCTCTCCTTTCCGCCGCTCATAAATATTAAATAGACTGTATTAGCATACTCCAAAGAGGGAAAAATGCGCAAAAAATAGACTCTCGATTTGAGAGTCTATTAGATCGGCTTTGACTAAATCGGCTCTTGATTCATGAATTCCTGCGGCTGATTTCGTTTACTTCGGTAATTGATCACGATTCCAATTTGAATAACAGCCACAACTACAATAATCGCACTGATAATCAAACGAATCGACAGCGTATCTCCAGTTGAAATATAATGCAGAACATCACCATCGGACCACGTTTGTTCTTGCAATAAATCTACTAGTTCCTGACTAAAAATATTGTTGTGAAGCAGTAACAAAACCCACATAATCGCTGAAACAGCATTGTCAATAATCGACCAAAAGCAGACACGATTGCTCCAGCGGCGATCGATCAGCTTCAGGACACTGGTAATCAGCGTCAACAAAATCCCGACGATCAATACTGGTATCAAAAATCTAGTAAAGCTGCTGCTGAACACCGGCATATTGATAATAACAGGCCCCGTGTTAGAAAAAATTTGAGGAAAAGCATTCAAAGCGCTAAACAATAGAAAGGCGCTGAAAACCAATACTGCGATAATTTCCGCTACAGCATCAGAGATTGGAATCATTTTTTCTGTCATTACTGCCGGCAGATCGGCGACTTTCCACTCTTCTGTCTTTTTATCCTTTAAAAGCCCTGTGCGTTCAGAAATCACAAATCCTACAGTCGTCCAAACCAGCGTCTGCATCACACCAGACACTCCGCTTTGAATCCCCGATTGAAACATGACCTGCAGAACACTGCTTACCTTCGGCCCATTTTGTTGAAAAGCCTCGATCCCGCCAGTGACCGCTCCCACTACAACAGTAAGTATTCCGATTATCGGTACCAGCAGTCTTAGCAAACGCAGATAATCATCATACACTTGCGGTGAAATCAAGTAACGCGGATTTTGCCGATATTGTTCCGCTAATTTGGCTGGCGAGCCCATTGATTGTAAAACCTGTTCAATTTCAGCCTCGCTTGGCTGATCAGACAGCATATCATAAATGTTGCTGCGTAATTCTTTCGCAACTTCTTTTCGTTCATTTTCCGGCAGCTGCTTTACCACCGCTGCTATGTAGCGTTCGATTAAATTTTCCATTTTCACCCCTCCGAATAAATACCAATTACACTTTTTTGCATTTCCTTCCACTCTTCAAACAATTTCCCTCGAACCGTTTTTCCCATATCGCTGATCGAATAATACTTGCGCGGCCTGCTCTCAGTCGTATCCCAATCACTTATCAGCAGCTCTTGTTTTTCCAATCTTCGCAGCAAGGGATAGAGCGTGTTAGCTTCAATATCCATCCCTCGCTCCTGTAACGTCTGCAAAAGCGCGTAACCGTAATGCGGCGTGTTCAAGCTGCCTAATACAGCCAAAACCAAATTGCCCCTTTTTAATTCCGTGACATAATTTTGTACGAGATCCTTATCTGGCATGCGATCACCTCTTAATAATCATTATACTGTGTGTCACACAATATAGTCAATAACATAATATTGTAAATATAAAAAACTCTCGAAAAATTTTCGAGAGTTTCACTATTATTTCGTTTCTAAATCATGTAAGAACAATCCGCTCAAGAGCTTCGGTTCAAACCATGTTGACTTCGGCGGCATGATCTTCTTCGCGTCCGCAACATCTAGTAAATCGGTCATTTGTGTTGGATACATTGAAAAAGCTAATTTCCAATCACCTGAATCGACCAATTTTTCCAGTTCTTCAGTTCCACGAATTCCCCCGACAAAATCAATCCGTTTGTCGGTTCGAATATCGTTGATCCCAAAAATATCCTCCAGCACATATTTTTGCAAAAGCGCCACATCCAATTTTTCAACCGGATCATTAGGAACCTTCTCAGGCTTAATGCTCAACGTATACCATGCAGTCCCATCATACAACTGACAATCTCCAGCATGTACAGGCTTCTTCACACCTGTCTCGGTCACTTGATAATTCTCACTCAAACGATCCATAAAATCAGCTGGCGGCGCTGATTTCAGCACCCGATTGTATTCCCAAATCGCCAACTCATCTTCCGGGAAGATAATGGATAAGAACTGTTCTGTTTCAGGATTTTGTTCGCCAGACTCACGCTTTTCTAAACCAATTTTCACCGCAGATTCTGTGCGATGATGACCATCCGCGATATATAAAGCATCGACATCGGTAAACAACTTCGCTAATTTTTCGTTCGTCGCCGCCTGATCGATCACCCAAACACGATGGGTCACATCATGGTAGCTGGTAAAATCATAAACTGGCGTATGTTCCTTTTGCCAATCCTTGATGATTGTTTGAATCTCAGCCTGTGGACGATAGCTCAAGAAAATCGGACTAGTATTCGCGTCACACGTTCGGATATGATTCATCCGATCGATTTCTTTTTCATGACGAGTAAATTCATGCTTCTTGATTTTTTCGTCAATGTAATCGCTGATTGAGGTACAGGCCACGATTCCAGTTTGACTGCGGCCATCCATGACTAATTCGTATAAATAGAAGTAAGCGTCTGTTTCTTTGAACAACCAGCCCTTTTCTAAAAATGAGGCTAAATTGTCCGCCGCTTTTTGATAGACCTGTTCATCGTAAGGAGAAAGGTCTGCTGGCAGATCAATCTCTGCTTTGTCGATGTGAAAATAGCTGTAGGGATTATCCGCCGCTAAATCTTTTGCTTCCTGCGAATTCACGACATCGTAAGGTAAAGCCGCTACTTTATCAGCCAATTCCTTCGCTGGCCGAATGCCTTTAAAAGGATGAACTTGAACCATTAAAATTCACTCTCCTCATCTCGCTTGATCGCGCGGACACGGACAATGCCCTCATTCTTGCCCAGCTTCTCAACGATTGCTGTGATCTTATCTGGATCTGTTTCAGAAACATCTACCAATGTATACGCATGGTCGTCTTTCCCGCGATTCACCATGTTGTCGATATTGACTTCCAGAGAAGCGATCTCTGATGCGATCAATCCTAGCATATTCGGGACATTGCGATTGATGATCGTGATCCGGTAAGGTGAATCAAACGCCATTTCCACGTTCGGGAAGTTAACGGAACGTTTGATAACTCCAGTTTCTAAGAAACGCTTCAAGCCGCGAGCGGCCATCTTCGCGCAATTTACTTCCGCTTCCTCGGTTGATGCGCCTAAATGCGGCAATACCGTGATTTTATCGTTATGCAATAATTTTTCTTCCGCAAAATCAGTCGTAAATCCGGCGATTCGGTCTTCATTGACCGCCTTCAATACCGCATCTGTATCAACAATCTCTCCACGAGCAAAATTCAATAAGCGAGCCGTTTTCTTCATTTGCATCAATTCTTCGGTGCTGATCAAATGGTGTGTATGCTCCGTCAACGGCACATGAATCGTAACGAAATCACAGTTGGTCAAGACTTCTTTCAAGTCCTTCGCCCGTTTCACACGACGAGAAATGCTCCAAGCCGTATCCACAGAAACATACGGATCGTAACCCGTCACTTCCATCCCTAAGCGATAAGCATCGTTCGCTACCATCGCTCCGATCGACCCTAAACCAATCACTCCCAGTTTTTTGCCTTCTAATTCAGTGCCGGCGAATTGCGCTTTTTGTGCTTCCGCCTGTTCATCAACATTGCTGCCTTCTAGGGTCTGTACCCAGCTGATCCCTTGAACCATTGGCCGAACAGACAGCAATAAGCTTGCTACGACTAATTCTTTTACTGCATTGGCATTGGCGCCTGGTGTGTTAAAGACCACGATGCCCTTTTCCGTGCAGTCCTTGACCGGAATATTGTTGGTGCCGGCTCCAGCCCGCGCTACTGCTAAAACTGATTCAGGAAAGGCATAGTCATGTAATTTCTGACTGCGCAAAATAATTCCATCCGGCTCTTCACTTTCATTGATACGATAATTTTCTTTATCTAAACGCGCCATTCCTTCAGGAGCGATCGCGTTGAATGTTTTAATCTGAAACATCTAATTCCCTCCGTTTTCCTTCTCAAACTTCGCCATAAATGCCACCAACGCTTCAACGCCTTCAAGCGGGAAGGCATTGTAAAGACTTGCCCGCATGCCGCCGACAGAACGGTGACCTTTTAAATTTTCAAATCCTTCTGCTAACGCGCCTTGGTTGAAGGCTTTATCTAATGCTTCATCCCCGGTAACAAACGGAATATTGGTAATTGAACGGCTCGCTTTTTCAACTGGACTTGTAAACAAGCTTGAATTTTCGATCGCGTCATATAAAAGTTGAGCTTTTTTCTGATCCTTTTCAGTGATCCCAGCAACACCGCCTTGGGCTTTCACCCATTCAAAGACCAATTTGGCGATATAGATGCTGTAAGTTGGCGGTGTATTATACAGCGAATTGTTTTTCGCTTGTAATGCGTAATCCAACATGGGTGCAAAGGCCGCCTCTTGATTGAGCAAGTCTTCACGAATGATTACAACCGTAAGCCCCGCGGGACCAATATTTTTCTGTGCTCCAGCATAAATCACGCCGAAGTCTTCTACTTTATAGTCATTGGCTAAAATATTCGAAGACATATCCGCAACCACCGGCACCTTGCCAAAGCTCGGAATTTTCGCAAATGCGGTTCCTTCGATCGTATTGTTAGTAGTAATATGCACGTAGGCTGCGTCTTGATCAACCATTTCCGGCATTTCTGGAATGTAGGTATGATTCTTGTCTTCACTAGAGGCGATCACTTCCACCTCGACATTTTCAAGTGCCTTCGCCGCACTGATGGCTTTCTTCGACCATGAACCAGTATTAACGTATAAAGCTTTTTTACCTTGCGCCAGGTTCAACGGAACCATCGTAAATTGTAAGCTCGCACCACCCTGTAAGAATAAAACCTTGTAATTATCAGGGATCGCCATTAATTCTCTCAATAAGCCTTCAGCCGCTTGAATGATTTCTTCAAATAAGGAGGAACGATGACTCAGCTCCATCACCGACATACCGCTATTCTTGTAATCAAGCATCTCGGACTGCGCAATCTCCAACACAGCTTTCGGTAGTACTGCGGGACCTGCAGAAAAATTGTAAATCGTCATACTTATTCTCTCCTTTTTCATAGTTATAGAATTCAATCATCTTTATACTGAAAAAAATGCTGGATTGCCGCTAAACCATCACTAAAACGAAGCAAATGCCCATTAAAGCCGCTCGGCAAGCGAAGCGCTATCCTGCATCAAGATGTGATGACAATTATAACAGATGTCCTTAAATGATAAAAGCCTAATTCTAAATTAATTTCACTGTAATTTGTATTTTGTCAGAAATTTTCATAATCACTTACATAAAATGAACTTGGTTTTCACTGCCCATATGATTTCATTAAACTTTTTTCAAAGTTCTAGGTTTATGACTATCTATCGTCAGTCAACAATATGTGCTACGTAGATTAGCATTCACTGCTAATTCAATTAGCGGCAGTCACTTTTCTTTGTAATAATGGGAGTCACAAAAAGACGTAGCGCTTTTTGTGCGCTACGTCAACTGTTCTTCGGTTCGTTTTAAAAATTGTTCAAATTGCTTTTGTTCATTTTGTGAAAAAGCCGATTCGATTTGACGTCCTAACTCTTGGAAGATGGCTTGAACCTTTTCAACCATCTGCTCGCCTTCTGATGTCAAATAGATATTTTTTTGACGTTCATTATTTTTCGGAATCTCGCGATAGATGAAGCCCTTCTCATCTAAAACTTTCAAAATATTGGTGACCGTCGCCTGCTGTTTTCCTAAATAGTCAGCCAAATCTCGCTGCATCGTACCTGGATACATGGCAATAAAACTTAAGCTGCGGGACTGCAAGCTGTTTAATTGGAGTGTCTTTAGTCGTTCCACTACAAAGTTTTGCTGCAGTACACCAATTGTATAGATCTTTTCAGCCAGATCCTCACGTTTTGAAATCATGTGCCACCTCATTTCTTTATCAATAGTTTAAAACACAACTATTTATTTGACAACTATTTTAGAATAGCGTATGCTGTCGATAGTTAAAATTACAACTATTTATTTTTAAAGAAAGAAGCGGATACGATGTCATTGAATCCTCAGCAAATGGACAATACAAGAAAAGAATTTCGAGAGAATTTTGAACGCACTGGTCTTAGTTTTGAGCAGATCGCGGCCGATTTGAACACTACACCAGCTATTATCGAAGATACGCTGAATCTAACTGTCAGTCGCATTGAAGATCCTTGGGTTTTGAAGAACTATTTAGAGGATCAGCTAAGCACTCAGGGAAAACGCGCTGTTCCTTTCACTGCTTTAGCCGGCGATTACCATCGCCATTGGTTTTTGAATAGTCGACGGATCGATAAAAAAAAGATTGGGTAACTTATAGGGAGGTTTTTAGATGAAACTCATTACAATAGAAGAACATTTTATTTCACCTTCAGTCAATGACGCTTATACCAAGGCAAAAACACAAAATGCCACACCTGAAGAAAAAAACAAGGCGAAATTCATCGCAGACTTTATTGCTAAAGATGGACGAATTACTGAAATTGGCGAAAAACGGCTAACTTTCATGGATGAACATGGTATTGATGTACAAGTGATCAGCTATGGAAATAACAACCCAATGGATTTGCCGGCAGAATCCGCCATTCCTCTTTGCCGCCAAGCCAATGATGAACTCGCTTCACACTGCAGTAAATATCCTGGCCGTTTTTACGGATTGGCCTCATTGCCCGTTGCCGACGTAGCAGCAGCCGTCAAAGAGCTGGAACGCGCGGTAGCAAAACTCGGATTAAAAGGTGCACAGCTTACTGGAACCTTTAACGGAGATTTTTTTGACGACAAAAAATACTGGCCGATCTTCGCAAAAGCCGCTGAACTCAATGTTCCAATCGCTTTGCATCCCGGTGAAGTCGCTCCACAAATAACCGATCATTATTACCAAGGTGCTTGGTCGCCCGCCGTCACAACTGTATTAGCGGGACACGCCTTTGGCTGGCATGCCGATACTGGTATCCATGTTATTCGAATGATCTTATCGGGCATTTTTGATCAATATCCCAACTTAAAAATCATTTCCGGTCACTTTGGTGAATTGATCCCTTTCTTTTTGGAACGTTTGGACGAGAATCTGCCTACTCAGTTAACCGGGCTGCAAAAAAATTTCGCAGACTATTATCGCCAGCACCTTTATTTAAGTCCTAGCGGTATGTTTTATGACGCCCCCTTCCAGCTTTGTCTAAATGAGATGCCGGAGGAACATATTCTTTGGTCACTGGATTATCCTTATGTGATGCGTGAAAATACGCGAGAATATCTAGAAGGATATTCCATTGATGACCCGTTGAAGGAGAAGATCGCCCACCACAACGCTGAAAAGCTATTTCAACTTAACTGATAAAAGGTTCCTTTCTAATTTGCTAAAAATTGGAAAGGCCTTTTTTATTCAGGCTTTCTTGAAAATAGTTCCACAACTAGTGATATTGGCTATTCAGGCTATCTAGCTAAACAACGGGGGCAATCGCACAGTAAATAAACCGTTAAAGATATGGGGGGCAAACAAATTTCCATCCTACCTCTTTTTCTTCTTCCGATTGTTCCCATTATTGCTTGTAGCCTTATTCGGGTTTCCACTTTGATTTTGCCGGTTTTTCCATTTATCGATCAGGCTCACCGCAGACAGCTGACTCCCGCTGCGTGGCCGAGTATTGTTTCTTATCTGCGTTTTCGTCGATTCGGCTATGACTGGATCAGCAACACCAACGGCGGGGTGTCTTTCCGCTATTCCAAAGTCAGAAATAACTGGCGGGGTAAATGGGTTCTTTTGTTGGTCCGCAGTTTCAGCTGGACGCTCCACAAATAAAACCTCAACATCTTCCAATGTTCGCCCTTCCGGCAGGTGTGATCGGATCAAGACCAGCGCTTCTGTATCACTCAAAGTTCTTGGATCAAAACCATAAGGCACCCTAATCGTCAATTTTTCTTTTGGTCTTTCAGTTAACAGTGGATCAATCTCCTGCTGCAGCTCCTCTTGCGGTTCTTCATAGTGGGAAACATTTGCACCTTCAAAATAATCAAATTTGACAAATTGAGCAAATTTGCGAATCTCCCCTTGCTGGAAGATTGTTAACGTCGTCAATATTTTCAACAACATCCGCGTATCCTCTCGTTTTTCCTCCTCGGCCATCGCAGGATGAATATCTCGTAATGTCCAGCTATACTTTTTCCCATTAGTCGCCTTAAAAACCGATACAAGATTATACCCATATTTTAAGTCTTCCATGGGTAAAGTGTGCTCCGCATAGAGATACTTGTTAGTTAAACGAGCCGCCTTGGAGTGTTCAAGGTACTCTTTTTTATTTGTAAAAAGCCTGCTGATTATTCTTTCAAACTCGCCGCTTTTAAAATAAGGCTTAAAATAGGCCAAATTTTTGCGTAAGACATCGCTAGGTTCAGCTGTCATGAATAATTCCCGAACTAAATCCTTTAAAAAATATGAATAATCGCTTAATACCAAAGCATTCTTAACCATGATCGCGACGGCATATTGGATGACCGCGGACACATTTTTAGTATGCTCGAAGTAGCTGATAATTTTAGGCTCTAGTGTACTGCGTTTTGTAACGAATAGTTGAACTTGGCTTAACGGTTTTGTTTGGACGGTTTTCTTCATAGCGATTGGCTTCCTCTCAGGTTTGTCTGCGCTTTCATAAATTCCTTAAAAATATCATACCCTTATAACAAGCAAAATACGAATCCAGATTCATAATAAAAAATAAAGTATTTTAATATTTCGTACTTTTTCGTCAAAGAAAAAAGTGTCTAAAAGGCTGCTATCATCACACCTTTTAGACACCTGACATTTTTTTAGAACATTCCGCTTACCCACATACTTGCTAAAACTACGACTAAAACAACCGCTGTAAAAACAATGACTATCAATGATTTCGAAAGAAAATCCTTCCCGACATTTCTCTCTTGACGCTTCTCTTCTACATCGTCGCCTTCCATATAAGCAACGATCTCTTTATACGTCTTGATATTTTTCTCTTTTTTAATTTTCTCGATCTTTATCGCGGCCCACATCCCAATAGCCCAAAGAACCAAGGGTATCAATAGTCCCTTATCGCCTAAAAACTTCCAGGCCGGGCCAAATGATAACGCTGCAGCCCCAATCGTGCCTCCCATAATCCAACTGTACTTATCCATCTCATCTTTTTTGATCACTTTTTTCATCGTTTCCACGTCTCCTTTGACAAGTTCGTCTAAAGTCACGTTAAAAAGAACACTCAGCAACAACAGATTATGGATATCCGGATAGCTCCGTTCGTTCTCCCAATTAGAAATCGTCTGACGAGAAACATAAATTTTTTCTGATAACTCCTCTTGAGAAAATCCCGCTTCTTCCCGCAATTTTTTTATCTGTCTGCTTAAATTCATTTCATCCGCTCCTTCATCCTCACCATAAGGCAACACGCTGATTCTCACCAGCAAAACTCTTTGTCATCGCCCTTTTCACCCGTGTCAAAAGTCTTTATCAATCCAATTAGGCTTGATTTAACAACGCTTTATGTTAGTATACACAACGCCCCAAAATATTCATCGCGCCATGCAGTAACATTGTCGAATAGCATTTTTTGTTCGCCAACGCAGCAATCCAAGAACGAAACCATAGCATAAGCCGGTAATTGCTTTCCGAATCAGCACCTCCGTTAGTCCCGAATCCACTCGCAATGCAATAGAATCAAAATAACCTAGATACCAGATGCCAAATAAAAAAGATGACCATAAATAAATCGCTGATTCTCATTTATAAATAACAAAAATCTGATTGCAAATAGATTCGTGAAAAATCAAATCGGAATGCCTATACTGCAGTTTTAGCAGCATAATTCACCCCAAGCAGTGAGTCATTGCACCTAACTTCCGCAGAACGTTTTATCCATTAGTGACTATTCGATTTTCCTCGTTCAATCTCTTCGAAAATGTCGATCGGCGGTGTCGTCATACATTTGGATATGACTTGAGCGATTTCTTCTGGTGTTTCCTTCGCGCCATTTCTAATCCAGCGTTTGACGATCGCGATCGCACCATAATAAATAAACTCCTGCTGCAGCTTTTCCAACTCTGTAAACTCGCGAGGGGCTAAACGAAGCTTTTTTTGAACAGCAGAAATGTACGCTCGTTCCAATTTCCCGATAAATTGCGGGCGGCCGTGCTGCCCCAGCAGCGTTTGAGCCGTTTCTTTTCGTTCATACAAGAAATTCATCACGACTAAACAAGCGTCCTTAAAGAATTTTTCTACGTTCTGCCGACCATAGACATCGATTTTTTCGGTCACCGCCCAGCCGACATGATCATTTAAGACCTGCTCAAAATTGGAATAGATCTCATCCTCTACTTCCTCTAAAACTGCGTATTTATCTGGAAAATGATGATAAAATGTGCCGCGATTGATTTTTGCTTGTTTCGATAGATTCGCTACAGTAATTTTTTCAAATCCAATTTCATTCATCAGCTCAAAAAACGTCTGGATGATATGCATTTTTGTTCGATCCGTCTTATTCGACATAATTTCTCCCATCAATTTGACTTGATCTGTTGAATTTTTGAACACTTCCGCGTGAAATGATTAACTTTTCAACACTCTCTTAATAATTGTTCGTTGTTCAACACCTTATTTCAGCTTAAACTATGAATCATGAAAAATCAACACAGTGTTCAATTAGGAGGAATCTTATGAAATATATTCAAGCAATAAGGCTGAAAAAAAACTATCGAACAGCGACTGAAGAAATTCCCGCATTAACAGATGTTTCATTTTCACTTGATAAAGGCGAATTCACAGTGATCTTAGGACCTAGCGGCTCTGGCAAAACAACGCTGTTAAACCTTTTAGGCGGGATGGATCTACCCACCAGCGGTGAGCTGTTTGTTCAGCAGGAGCCGATTCACAGCTATAAAGAAAACGAATTGACAAACTACCGACGTAAAAATGTCGGCTTCATTTTTCAATTTTATAATTTGATCCCAACCTTGACCGCCTTAGAAAATGTTGCGATCACGCAAAAAATTGCCGATGATCCTTTTCAAGCCAGAGATATCCTTGAAAAGGTCCAGCTTTCTCATCGGCTGATGAATTTCCCTCAGGAGCTTTCTGGCGGTGAACAGCAGCGCGTCTCCATCGCTCGCGCAGTCTGTAAAAATCCACAGCTGATCTTGTGTGATGAACCTACAGGTGCTTTAGACAGCGAAACAGGAAAGCAGGTCCTGCGCCTGCTGAAGGAAATGGCGACCATCCAAGGTCATACAATCATCGTCGTCACTCATAATGCCTCGATCGCGCAAATCGCAGACCGTGTGATTCATTTGAAGGATGGAACGATTATTGAAAACATCCAACAGAGCCATCCCTTACAGATCGATGAGGTGAAATGGTAATGTTTCGTAAAACCTTTCGCGATCTCAGAAAAAATTGGATCAGTTTTCTCTCTGTTTTTCTAATGAGTTTTATTTGCCTATTCATTTTTACTGGTATTTTTCACCTTAGCCAGCAAATGGATGCGACGGGAAAACAATTTGTACAGAACAGCAACCTAGCTGATAGCACCTTATCCCTCACAAATTTCAGCGAGCAAAAAGAGCAGCAAACAAAAAAGCTCGCTAATGTTGCGCAGATTGCTCGAAGATCGGTTGGACGCTACCAAAGCGATGAGCTTTCCATGACGATCCTAAGCTTTAATCACTCATCTATCAGCAAACCACAAGTGATTCGCGGAGCAAAACTCGCGAATCGAGCTGGAATTTGGCTGGATGAAGACTTTTTTCAAGCAAACAATTATCAGCTTGGAGATGATTTCTTAATTGAAGAGCAGTCCTATAGAATTTTGGGAACCGTTCGCCAGGCAGAATTCATTTATCATACAGAAAGTGAAGATCAGCCGCTGCCTAATCACAAAAAGAGCGGGTATGCTTACCTATCCGAGGAGATTTTTGACCACTTGCCAATCTATCCTACCCGACAGCTTTTATTGAAAACAAACAAGGAAAACAATACGCCGTGGCTGGAAAAAGAATTATCAAACATCTGGGCGGAAGATTACCTGCAGTTGAATCAAACAAATGATGCGACCGGTCTCTCGATCTTCTTTGATCGTGTCACTCAAATCCAGCGTTTGGCCTTTCTATTTTCAAGTCTGTTTTTATTACTGACATTGATCACGATAGAAGCGACGATGCGGCGTTTCGTCAAACAGCAGCAATTACAAATCGCAACACTGAAAGCGCAAGGCTTCAGTCGTTTGACGATCCTGTTCCATTATTTATCCTTTGGTATGATCGTGAGCTTTTTAGGCTCAAGTCTCGGCTGCCTCTTAGGCCCGAAATTACTCTCACCCGCCTTATTATCAGTGATCGGCAATCAATTTTCGGTACCGAGCTGGTTAGACGTACAGACGTCTCTCGGATATCTGGTTGTCGCAATCGTCACACTGTTTAGTATGTTGATTACATTGATCCCTGTATTGCCGCTTGTCGGTCAATTGCCGGCGACAATTATGCAAAAACAATCCACTCAACGGTTTAAACGAGTTTGGTTGGAGCAAACAAAATTCTGGTCTTATCTGCCTTTTTCCTTGCAATGGACCTTGCGGGACATTCAAAGGAATCTTCGACGAGCAGTCTTAGGGGTTTTTGGTGCGATGGGCTGCATGCTTTTACTAATTGCGGCTCTAGGAATTAAAGATTCCATCAACTTCTCATTGGATTCTGTCTTTAATGACACCTATCGTTATGAAGAGAAGGTCAATTTCAAAAAAACCTTGGATGGCCAAGAGCAACATTCGACAGCTCAAGCTGCCAGCACCGATTATCAATGGTTAGAACAACAATCCGTTAACGTGTTGAAGGACTCGAAGGAACAAACAGTGACAGCTACGATTGTTTCTGAGGGAAATCAGCTAAGGCTGCCTGAGCTTGATCTAAAGGATTTAACCGCCAATCAGGTCGGCCTGTCTGAAGCCTTGGCGAAAAGACTGAATGTGACTATGGGAGATACACTTTACATCAAACTGAAACAACAAATTCTTCCTGTGTATATAAAAAAAATAGTTCCCATTTCATCACCGCAAGGACTATTCTTTTCACAAAACACTTGGGAGAATATGAAGCAGCCCTTCGAACCTCAAAGTCTATTATTGGATGAGAAGGATCAGTTAACCTCCTTGCCTGTGATCGCCAGCAGAAATGAAAAGCAGCAGCAGTTTAAGGATTCTCAAAAACTGATCGAAGGCATCATGATGATTGTTTCCCTGTTGATCTTAGCGGCATTAGCTTTAGGGATCACCATTATGATGAATTGTCATTTGCTGATCTTTTCTGAACGCTTTATTGAGTTCGCAACCTTGAAGGTTTTAGGCTTCACTAAACGGGAGGTTCTTGCGTTATCATTTCTGGAGACCTCTCTATTAACTCTGTTAGGCTGGCTGTTGGGCCTTCCTGCTGGCCGCCTGTTTCTCAATGCCTATGTAGCCATGGTCTCTACCGATCAACAGCAATATTTGCCCCATATTTCTTTTCAAAGTCTAACAATCGCCAGCCTCGTCTTGCTAGTATGTATGCTGTTGGTTCAAGCGTATTTGAATAGCCGAATCAATCGGATCGATTTTGCGGTAGCTTTGAAACCGGCTGAATAAAAAAATCTCCTAGCTAAAATTCGCTAGGAGATTTTTAGTTTATTCAGCTTTTGAACGACGGACATAGTTTTGGTAAAGAATGATACCAACAACTGTAAATCCGACTGGTCCTGCGATCATCCAAAGAGTATCGCGGGCGCCAGCGCCTTCGATGATTGGTTGGAAGATCGTGAAGACATTCGCACCCAATACTAATAAGAAGACTACCACACTGATAGCTAAGGTCATACCATGAGATTTGTATACTTCAAATGGACGATCCAAGCCATCTTTTTTCTTGAATTTAGGGAATGCATAAATCAAGAACAAGTACGGTAATGTCATTGACACGTTCGCCATCAACGTCAAAATATTGTAGAACGCTGATGGATCTGGTGTAGCGAATGAAGCAATCAAGATGATTGCAACAACGATCCCACATTGTGCCCACATTGCGTAGCTTGGCATGCCATTTTCGTTTAGTTCAGTGAATTTCTTAGGCCATAATTTTTTTGGTGTTCCCATGATCAACGTCTTCAATGGAGAATACGTCAATGTGAAGAACGCACCGCTATAAGCTAAGAACATACCCAATCCAGTATAACGAGCAAACCAGTTACCCATACTGATGGCAGCTGCTTGGCTAAGACCGATGCCTTTACCAAATTCAACCCCTAGATTATTCATCATTACGTATGAAATATTCCCTAGGTTTGTTGTATCACCTGATAATACATCTTGCCAGTTCGTGCTTACGCCCCATAGGAAGATTCCTAATGCGTAACCAATCGAAATGATCAAGGCTGAAAGAACGACCGCTTTAGGGAACGTTTTTTCTGGATTACGGGTCTTATCGACCATTCCACCAACGGCTTCTAACCCACCGTAGGCAAAAATCGCGAATACCGCGAAACCTAACAATCCGATCGGACTTTGATAACTAGGATTTGGTGAATGTAAAATGTGGTCGAATGGTTGTGCTAAATGCCCACCATTTGCAACCAGAATAATACCTGAAATCACAATAAGAACAACGTTCAAACTAGTTACCGCTAAACCGCCTAGACTTGTGATCTTAACGATTCCTTTAACCCCTTTGATCGAGACTAAAGTAACGATGATCATCCACACACAGGCCAAAAGCCCCACCATTTGTGTTGAGTTCAACCCAAACATGTGTAGTTTTTGAGTTTGGTCGCTTCCGGCAAACGCCGTTGTGAAAGGAATCCAAACTTTTGATGATGTAGACACCATCCAGACAACGTATGAAGCAAACCACATAAATGTTCCGATAAACGCGAACCGTGGGCCTACGCTGACTTCCAACCATTTATACATCCCGCTGTTTTCACCTTTGATCGTTGAACCAAATTCAGCCATCATTAGGGCAAACGGAATGAAAAATAGAATCGCAGCAACGACATAAAAGACGATTGAGCCATACCCCATCAGATAGAATGCTACTGGACCGTTAGCAAACCCGAACACTGAGGTAAAGATCATCATGACCAAGGCGCCAAGCGTCATGCCTTTTTCTGCTTTGGACATTGAAACCACTCCTATTCAATTTTGTCTCAGGACTCCTTGATCTATCTTATTCTTATCAATTAGTTATTCATTGAGCAAGAATCTTTTAGAAACGAGAAAACCCTAAAGGTAACTTTACAATGAAAAAACATGAAGCGCAAGAAACGGCTTTATCGAAATATTCAGAAAATTCTTGTCAGCAATAGCCTGAATCAACTTCAAAAATAGACTTCGTTAAATGATAAAATAACTATAATTAATAATCCCTACAATAAAAAATCTAAACTGTTTTTTTATTATTTTTAGCAAGCTTCAAAAATCCTTGTTATATCAAACCTGCTTTCAAGTTATCAGAAAATAGAAAACGCTATCCTTTTCGCAGTCGCTTTATTTAAAATTAAAAAAGTACAGCCCTGTTACTAATAAAAATAGGCTAAGAAAACTTTTCAATTTTTTTTTCCTTCGAATTATGATAAAACAATTTAAAACATTTTAGCGAAATGCCACCTATAATCCATCAATAATCAATCAAAAAACAGCGATAATCTAATTTTTACAAACACATTTTAAAGACTTTTTAGCATGATTTTGATTGATTGCGCCACAAAAAAACGAAAGGAATCTCGTTTGAGACCCTCTCGTTTGAATAGGAAATCTAGTCTCCTAATTTTTTCCAAAAATTACTGCGATTGATCCAAATCCAAGCCCCTGATAAAATGGCTAACCAGATCATCACACCGCTGTTCAATAAAATAGGATTAACACCCATCACCACAGCCACGACATACAACGCGATCAAGATCGCCCCTAAAAACAGTGTACCAAACATCCATAGCATCAACCCATAATTCCCTACTCCTCTAGTAAAAAGCTGGCTGACATTCGTCCACGTTAAATTCAGCAGACGATAATCCCGACTGAAGAAATGAAGCGACAGCAAATACGTCCCCCACAATATCCCCACGACAAAAGACAAAAATAAGAAAATGGGAAATTTCAGGATAATCGCCATAATCATTCCCACACCGCCAGAAATTAGCATTTGAAGCTTACAACCTACCCAGAATTTTTGACGCAGATATTTTTCTAAGGACAACGGAAGTGACTGGATGAAAGAAAAATTCTCTCGATCTAATGAGATCAGATTGCTGACAAATGATGTTTGATTCAAGGTAATCGCCGCAAAAACGATTCCACAAACGAAAAATACGCCCATAAAATTAGGTGTCAATGTTTCGAGACTGACCGGATTCGTCGTGACCATCGTCCCAACCATCACAATCGGCATGATCAATGACGAGGTCAGGACCTGCATGATCAAATTCGGATTTTTTAGCAATTGATGATTGTAACTAGCTAATTGCTTGGTCAATGACTGATTGTTTTTCCGTTTCCGCTTCGTAGCAACGGTGCGAGAACCTTCATCACTGAATTGTTCATAAAGACTAGGTACGACGAAGAAACGCAAACCTAACAGAAGTAACGCGGTTAAAATTAGTAATCCAGCCAAGGTCAGCAAGCCTTTAGCTGACACCATTTCGTGCATCACGTGGTAAAACGGCATAAAGATTGCAAATGCATGACGATCCGCCATGCCCGCTGAATGGTCCATCGAATTTTGCGTAAAGTTGATGGCTAAGATCCCGCCGACAGAAACAACCATTGAGAAGCCCAGCATCAAGCTAGTGAATAATTTTTTATGTTGGCGAAACAATTTTGTTTTCGTCATGCCAAAAACAATCAAGCTGCACAGGCTGAATAGTAAAATGAAAAAAATCAGAAACAGCAAAACAGCTCCGATTATAGCTAAAATCAAGGGATGACCGCTTTTAAACGCCGTCAGGAAAAAGAGAATCAATAGCGGCAGTAAAAATGGCACGATCGTCATTCCAACCGCTAGAAATTTCGCAACAAAGACTTCCCCCTGCTTAATCGGCAGCGGCAGATAATCCTGCAGATCCCTGCTTTCAAAAAAGACGTTGAAGATCGCAGACAAGGATTGAGAAAAACCGATTAACGCGAATAATACCATATAATACGTAAAAAAGCCCGGCAGCTTGGCAAAATCGATCATCACCATCGTTACCCCGTAAATCGCCAGAAAAATGACGCCGGACATCAAGTATTGCTGGATAATGCTGCGAATCACTTGTTTTCCTTTACGCCCCTTTTTACGAATCTGATTTGTTGAGGATGGATTGACATAGAGCATGTTTACCGCAATCAATCGTTTGATGATCCCGCTATTCATGGCCTCCCTCCTCTATTTCCGCGACTAGCTCGCCATTTGACTGACGGCCGGCCATTTTGAGGTAGACACTTTCAAGCGACTCATTTGGATAATCCTGTAATAAATTATCCACTGATCCGTTATAAATCAGTTCTCCCTGCTTCAATATCGCCAACTCATCACATAATTGCTGTGCGGTATCTAAAACGTGTGTAGAAAAAATTACTGTATTGCCTTTTTCCGCATGACGTTTGATCATTTCCTTCAAATCAAAAGCGGCCTGCGGGTCCAGTCCCTGCAGCGGTTCATCTAAAATCCAAATATCTGGGTCCGGCAGCAAGGCGCCGATAATGATCGTTTTTTGGCGCATCCCATGAGAAAAGCTTTCCAATGTTTCGTCCTCATGCCCAATCAAATCAAACAACTCTATTAACTCTTGGCGGCGATGCTCCTGCCCCTTCAACTCATAAGCCGCCGAGATTAAATCCCAATACTCATTCGCTGTTAATTGCAAAAACATATCCGGCGAGTCAGGCACATAAGCAATTTTTTTCTTAATCGCCAAACGATCATCCTTTATGTTCTTACCATCAAACAAAATTTCACCGCTCGTGGGCTCGATAATACTTACCAAACTTTTGATGGTTGTCGATTTTCCAGCTCCGTTATGGCCTAAAAAGCCAAAAATCTCGCCTTCTTTGATCGTTAAGCTCAAATTATTCAGTGCCTTTTTCTGTTCATAAACCTTCGTAACACCCGTTAACTCAATCATTGCTTCATCCCCTATTTCGTATTGTGTGAATCATTTTCCATAGTAAAAAATGATTTTGCCCTCAATCCTACTTACTTCTTGTAATAACTATACGAGAAAAGGTCAGGCATGACAACAAACTCCAAGAAAAAAACACTCAAATGAGTGTTCTATGCGTTAATCGGAACCCAGATCTCAATAATCGAGTGTTCGCGATTCCACTGAAATTTATCGCCGTACTTTTCAAAGTGCAAGAACCTGCTTTGCTCAAGCGACAATTGAAGCTTTGGGACAAGCCCTTGATAAATTTCTTCATATGTAGAATAAATATGATTCATCGCTCCGTGGTGCTCAACGACCAAATATTTGCTAGCAGGAATCTCTTTCGCTATAAAATCTGTAGGAACATCATCTGGACGTGGTATCGCGCAATAATAGCGCAATTGGTTATCTTGCCGTTCCATAAAAGCAAATTTTGTCCAATTACTCTTTTGCTGGCTCAACCTATTAAGCTTCAGCTGTCGATTAAAATAAGGCCAAAATGACAAGCAGCGTTCCAGATTCTTACTTTTTTGATTCGTCAGTTCCTGATCTAAACCAATGACAGAAAAAGTTGGCAATTCTCTCAGTTCATACTTCAGCATACTCTTTTATCCTTCATCGTTTTTATTCATTTTACCTGAACGCGTTCAAAAATGAAATTGCCAAAAAAAAACAAAAAAAGCGGCTAGCTGAGATTAGCTAGCCTTCTTCCATGTTTGAGCATTTTCATTATGCGCATTCTCTTGTTGCTGCATTTTGATTGCCGTAGCTAAGATTTGTTTTTTTCGTTGCGCTTCAAGTTCATTGATTCGATTCCAATAGCGCACTTCCGCTTGAGCGTTTCGTTGTTTTCTGACACCCATTAACACGGTAAAAATAAGGATCAATAGAATAAGGATCATCATCTTTATCACCTCCTGTACCCTTATTCTATTGCCTTTAGATAAAATCAATTAGGACATATGTCACATTTCAGCAAAAAAATTTTCTTTTCATAAGAAAGGCTTCGCGAACGTGTTC
Organism: Enterococcus sp. AZ128; assembly: GCF_051714485.1. NCBI lineage: Bacteria > Bacillati > Bacillota > Bacilli > Lactobacillales > Enterococcaceae > Enterococcus > Enterococcus sp. AZ128. Next base: position 1,283,619 of record NZ_JBIORZ010000002.1, on the reverse strand, counting down.
AGCTTTTGAGCATCAAGCAGGTCCACTTCAGTATCAGATCCTGCAATCACAGTGTTTCTTGGTTGGTTTTGAACTATTTTAGCTTATGATCCTATACGCTGGTTCATAAAATCAGTCATGATTATCACTGCTGTTGAGTGCTTTATTTAGATGGAATTTTTATACTTCCCTAATCACATCACAAAAAAATGCCCAGCAACAGCTAGACATTTTTTTATGTTTATTGATAAAGCGGTGCTTTCGCTAATGTATGATCGCTGATCCAACGTACGAGCTCCTCAGTAAGCTCTTTGACCATTGAAAACGAGGCTTCAATTTGTACTTTTGAGATATGATCCACATGGACCCCCGCTGTAATGACACAATTTCCCGGCAGCTCAGATGAAATCCTTTCTATTATTATTTCCGCTAAGACATCATCCTTATGAAATCGACCATCATGGCTGGGAAAACGCTGGACCTGCAGCTCCGTTTCAACTGAAAAAGTGGTCACAGTTCCCATATGAGGCGTATCGCCCCCGAAAAGATTCAGCAGTAAATCGTTGCCGATCCATTCAGCTCGCAAAGTGATTTCATAGCCGGCCTTTTTGTTAATAAAAGTTTTACTCATTCTCTTTCCACCGCCCTGAGACGTGGTTTTCAATTCCTAAGGCATCCATCAACTTCATCGATTGATGGGCGACAATGTCATCAATCGTTTTCGGCTGGCTGTAAAAGGCCGGAATTGGCGGAATGATTTGAACACCTAATCGTGCTAACTTGGTTAAATTTTCTAAATGGATCGCGTTCAATGGGGTTTCCCGCGGAACTAAGATCAGTTTCCTTTGCTCCTTCAAAGTCACATCGGCGGCTCGAGAAATCAAGCTCTCTCCGAAGCCCATCGAAATGCCGGCAACGGTCTTCATACTAGCAGGCACAATCACCATCCCGGCAGTTAGAAACGAACCGCTGGCTACCGCCGCTCCTAGATCACGGTTGCTGTAATGATAATCCAACATTCCTTCCAATTCTTTCAACGTCATGGTGGATTCTAACTTCAAGTTCTGTTTTGCCCACTCACTAATGATGCCATGTGTTTCGATTTCGGGATCATCTTTCAATCGTTTGATCAAATCAATAGCATAAATGATTCCAGATGCCCCGCTGATTCCAATGACGATTCTTTTTTTCATCTGACTCACCTACTCTAAGTATTTTTTCCAATCTGCTACTTCTTTGAATTCTGCTCGAATAAAATCGTCCTTCAAATCAAAAGGAACGGTGCCGTCTAAAATCGTCTTGCTGCTCATTCCGCGGAAACGAATCGATGTCGGGTTATATTCTGGTCGTTCAGATGGATCTAGCGGATGATTCCGCATGCCTGGCAGCACAAGAATATCTTGATCTCCTTGGAATCGGGTATTCAAGGTCCACATCACATCATTCATATCAAAAATATCTACATCATCATCGACTAAAATGACCGTTTTTAATTCCTTAAAAGCGGACAAAGCCAAGATTGCTGCTTGACGCTGAATTCCTTCATCCGCTTCACTTTCTTTATGAATCTGCAAGATCGACATCAATTTACCGCCGCCTGCTGGAGGATTGTATACATTCGTCACTTTTCCTGGGATCGCTTTGTCCACTAGGTCTAAGATGCTGGCTTCGGTAGGAATTCCCGCCATCGACACATGCTCTTCTGAAGGACCAATTGTCGTCTGCATGATCGGACGGTCTTTCCGATGAGTGATAGCCTTGACCTTTACTACATTAACCGCTGGATTCGCATCGCCATTATACCCAGGGAATTCCGGCATAGCCTTGCCTGTATTCGTGTTGATATCCTCTTGGATCGTTTCATGAGGTAAAATTTCGGCTTCTATAATAAATTCAGAACGCGCGATCCCGACTTCATCCACCGCTACACCGTCAACTAATTGAACGGGCTCTTGACGCAACGCCCCCGCTACCCATAGCTCGTTGTAGCCAAGCGGTGTGGTGGGCGGCTCAAACGTTGTCCCGATGGAAATCGCTGGGTCTAAGCCAATATTGATCGTGATCGGCATTGGTTTGTTTAACTCTTCATATTGCTTTTGGAAATGACCGATGTGCCGACCGCCAGGCATGATATACATTCCGATCGTATCTTCGTTTTCCAAAACCATCCGATGAATCGTCACATCACTCATCGTTTTAGCCGGATCAGAGCCAAAAACGACACCCATCGTAATATAAGGTCCGGCATCATATTCAGTATTCGTCGGTGCCGCTAAAATCTTTCGGATATCGAAACCTTCATCGGTTGCTAAATGTACGACTTCCTGAGCAGGTGCTTCTGCCTTTGTTACTTTGATCGGCTTCACTGGATTTTGGACAGAATCTTTTAATAAACGTCCCAAGTGCTTTGGATCATGATGCAGGATTTTTCCCACACGCTCTCGGCTAGCGATGATTCCGATCAACACTCGCGTATCAGGAAATCCTTTAACGTTATTGAACATCATCGCCGGTCCTTCTTGAGTTGGACGTTTGACTGTGCCTCCTGCTCCGATATAACGATACACGCCGGATAATTCCGCATGCGGATCGACTTCCACATTGGTTTCATGGTATTCTCCCGGCATTTCTTGCATTTCAGTTAAAACTTTGCGTAAATCATAAGGTGTCGACATAAAAAAAGCCTCCTTGTAATGTTGTACTTCTGATAACCCAAGTTTAGGCTCATCATGTACGCAATACAATTCAGCTTTCAGCATATTCTATTCCACATCGGAATGGTTCAGTTGTAAGAAACGCAAAAATTCTATAGCTGCCGGAGCATCTGCTGTTTCGGATAGATAGAAATTCAAGAAGCTCTCTTTGGTTGGCTCAATCTTACGGATAACTAATTGATCCGGCAACGAATTCCCCAATGATTTTTCCATGATTAGGGAGATTCCTAATCCTTCTTCGATCATTCGTAAGATCAAATCGATGCGCGTTCCCTGATACGTAATATTTGGTACAAAACCAGCTTCTCGACATAGTTCTTCTACCGAGTAATAAGACAGCTCAGCCAGACCCAGTATCAGAAAAGGTTCCTCAGATAACGCATCAAGAGCAATCGTTTCATTCTTTGCCAAACGATGATTTTTCGGCAAGACAGCTACAAAGCGATCCTTTTCCGTATAAACATAGTTTTTATCCCTATCTTTCTTCAAAGAACGGAAGAAATAAATCGTATTTTTTTCGATCTCAAAGTCTCCAAGCGCCATCGCCTCGGATTCCTTCAAATTCAGATGAATCTCCGGATGCTGCTTCAAGAAGGTGGTTAACAAATCAAAGCCTAAATAATTGGGCATCGTTGGAATCGTATGAACGGTCAGCACCCGTTCTTTTTTCTCTTGATACTCAGTCAATGTCCCCGCCAAATTCCGATAACCATCTACGATTCTTCGAATGTCCGGCAACAACAGCTGGCCTTCTTCTGTCAGCTGAATCTGACGACTGCTGCGGTCGAATAATGGGACCTGCAGCTCCTTTTCCAGTGCGCTGATTTTTTTCGAGACGTTCCCCTGTGTCATATAATTACGTTCTGCCGTCTCGGTATAATTCAATGTTTCGGTCAAATCTAGAAACAGCTGCAGCTTTTGCTGATCCATCTTCTTGCAACTCCTTTATAATAAGTCAGCGACATTTCATTCCATTTAGGAATAGTATAGTGCAGAACAAACAGAAAAACTAGCAGTGTTCCTTTCTTAGTATCCGTGCCTTCTTCATCATTTTATGATAATAAGGCCGCATTTCCTCTTCCGCTACCGCCTGATCCAACTCAGCCGCGGCGATCCACTTCACATCACTATTCTCATCTTCTTTAACTTGCAGCACTTGATCCTCCTGTGCCATAAATAAAAAAGTCGTATTAATGTGAAAATGCGCCTTGATAAACTTACCGTTTTTATAGTGGGCCTGCACAGGTAGAATATCAAAGGCAAACACCCCATCATGAATCAGTTGATAATTCTTGATCCCAGTTTCTTCTTCCAGTTCTTTTTGCGCAACAAACAAAAGGTCCACGCAGCCATCCGTGTGCCCACCTGTCCAGGAATAGGACTGGTAAATATTATGATAAACCATCAGCACTTTGTCATAGGCAGGATTGACAACCCAGGCAGAAGAAGAAAAATGATAGTCTTGATTCTCTCGTGTCAGCAACTGTTCTTGAAATTGTAATTTATCTAAAAACAATCGCTTATCTGCCGCTTCTTGCTCCGTAAACGATTCATACTCGCTGATTAACGCAATGATTTTTTTCATTGTTCGTCCCTCATATCTTTGTCGATTTTGATTTTAAAAAAACCTTTTTATTGATTATAGCAAACTGCAACAAGCAGCATGATAAATAAAAAAACTCGGCTCATTGAACCAAGTCTTTATGGTACAAACCGATACCCCGCTCCCCAAACCGTTTGGATATGCGTCGGTTCGGAGGGGTTCTCCTCGATTTTTTCTCGCAGACGATTGATATGAACCACTACTGTACGAATATCCCCATTAGATTCCATTCCCCAGATCTTTTCGTATAGTTCCTCTTTACTGAAGACTCGTTGGATATTCTCCATTAAAAAGAGCAGCAATTCAAACTCCTTATGCTTCATAGCCACTTCTTTTTCTTTGACTAAAACCGTCATCGCCTCAGGCTGAATCACGATGTCTCCTGTACCGATCGAATGTTTTTTCGCCACATTGGAAGAGTGTTTGTTCAGACGTTCAAACTGCGCCAGATTAGAACGAACTCGAGCAACCAATTCCGTCGGCGAAAAAGGCTTGCTGATATAATCATCTGCACCTAGTCCCAGTCCGCGTAATTTATCGATTTCTTCGTTTTTCGCTGTTACCAAAAGAATCGGCACCAGAATTTCGTTGCGCAGCTGCCGCAGAACCTCGATGCCGTCAATACTCGGCAGCATCACATCCAGCAAAATCAAATCGTATGCTTTCGTTAAAGCTGCTGCCAAGCCCTCAGCCCCATCGTGACAGATCCTGCTTTCAAATCCATTGATCGTTAAAAAATCCTGTACAATGTCAGCAATCGCTACGTCGTCTTCAATAATCAAAATGTTCTTCATCGTTCTTCTCCTTGAATACCGGTTTTCTTTTTTCAGCGCTAATTGGGATTCGAATTTGTATTTGCAGACCGCCATTTTGCGAGGTGTCCGCTTCAATGGTTCCACCCTGACTCTCTACAACTCGGCGAGCAATGGCCAAGCCTAACCCGCTACCTTTTCCTGACTGCGTGCGCGCCTGATCCCCTCGATAGAAAACATCAAACAGCTTTTCCTGCTGCTGCGGAGGAACCCCCGGTCCGTTATCGCTAAATGTGATGACCACCTGCTCGGATTGTTCGTATTGCTCGATCACAAGCTGATTGTCTACTTTAGCACCATATTTCACTGTATTCTCAATAATATTAATGATGACATTGCGCAGTTGCTCCGGATCGATCGCGACTTTTGTTTGAAACGAATGAACCCCTAATGTAATGGTCAACCCCCGTTGATGATATTCTTCCTTAACGCCCTCAATCAGTTCAGCCAAGTATTTCCCAATAGTGACTTTTTGGACTCTCAAGGCAAAATCACCTAGATCGATCTTCGAGAATAGAAACAGCTGATCCACTAGATGAGTCAAATCATCCGTCTTTTGCGTGATAGTCTGTAAATACTTGTTTTTCATTGCAGGGCTCGTTGCGACACCTTTTTCCAAGCCTTCAACATAAGCTTTGATCGCTGTCAACGGTGTGCGCAGATCATGAGAAATTCCAGCAATCAATTCTTTACGATTTTCGCTGTTTTTTTCTTGCTCTGTCACCATCATTTCAAGACGTTCGGCCATTTCATTAAGACTGTTTACGACCGGTCGAAATTCGTCTTTGCCTTGATAATCCGTCCGCCAGCTTAGATTGCCGTCACGAATTTGCTGCACCCCATTTAATAACGTCGTTAACCCTTCATTGATTGGCCGGAAAATAAAGCGTGCTAAAATATAGTTCGTTAGAATCACGAAGAGTATCACACAAACAACGATTAAGAGAGCAACCAAGAGAATCATGTGTTTATTGTCCAAGAGCTGCTCTTCCAAATTCATATGGTAATTCTGATTAACGATCAGAACGTCAAAGCGGCCAATTTTGATGCGATTCACCAACACCTTATTGACTACCAGCGTCTGCTGTTCTGAATTTTCCAGCATACTCCTTACGATTTTATCCTCTTGATATGCCCCTTTGCGTTGAAGCAACGCTTGCTCATCATCGTACAGCAAAATACTGATAGCATCACTGGAACGCTTTTCCCCTAGACGATTGATCGCCCGCTTCAGCTGTTCTTCTGTCGGTTTCTTTGATTTATAGGCTGCTTGAATTGCTTCAATTTGATCATACTTCTCCGTATATAATTCATTTTCCCGCCATTGGTTTACAAAATCCCTGCCAAATGTCTCTGAAAAAATGAAAAAAAGTCCGCCTAAAACGATCCCAGTCAAAACGATCGGCATCACGATCATTAATACATTAGAAAGATATAGCCGTTGACGAATCGTCATCCATGGTCACCTCTAGTCTCTTTTTAAGTTTCTACCTTCTTATTTAACACGAACACTTCGCCTTTTCCTAAAAATAAAGCAAGTATTAATAAATAGTTTATAAATTGTTTATCCTTTCCCACCATTTTATTTCCTTTTATTTTCTATTATTAAGTGTATTTATTAGCAGTCTTGGAGGAACTTACTTATGCAATCATTTACAGGGTTAACAAAAAAACAAGTCAAGGAACGGATAGAAGCTGGTCAAACTAACGACTATCGGATGAATCCGGCAAAGTCTACCGGTACGATCATCCGGGAAAACACCTTGACGCTTTTTAACCTGCTGAATTTTCTTTTAGCAGTTTGTCTATTTGCTGTCAAAGCCTATAGCAACATGTTTTTTATCTCGATCATCATCTTGAATATCATCATCGGAATCGTTCAAGAAATCCGCGCAAAAAAAATGGTGGATCGTTTGACCCTTTTAGCTCAAAACGATATCACAGTCATTCGAGACGGGGAAAAACAAGCAATCGCACCTGACGGATTGGTTTTAGGAGATCATGTCTTGTTAAAAGCTGGTGAGCAAATTCCCAGTGATATGCTTGTCTTGGATGGGCTGGCGGAAGTTAATGAGTCTCTGCTTACCGGCGAATCCGATACGATCGTCAAAAAAAGTGGTACTGAAATTTTATCGGGAAGCTATTTGACTAGCGGACAATTGCTGGCTGAGGTACAGCACGTTGGCGCCGATAACTACGCCGCCAAGATCATCAACGAGACCAAAGCTGCCAAACCAATCAAATCTGAACTGATCCAATCGATCCAAAAAATCTCAAAATTCACCAGCTTTATTATTTTACCGATTGGGATTTTGCTTTTTATTGAAGCCTTTTTCCTACGGGACAGCTCAACCTATACCGCCGTCGTGGCTTCAGTGGCTGCTCTTTTGGGAATGCTGCCGAAAGGGTTAGTCTTACTGATCAGTATCGCCTTGACCACTGGTGTCTTGAAATTGGCTAAAAAACAAGTGCTTGTCCAAAATATGTATGCGATCGAAAACCTAGCTCATATGGATATTCTTTGTTTGGATAAAACAGGAACGTTGACCGAGGGCAACATGCAGGTAGAAAATCTTTACCTGTTAGATGAAAAATATCGCAATGCCCTTCCAGCTCTGATGACCAGCTATCTAGCAGCTACTGAAGACAGCAATCCAACTGCTCAAGCATTAAATCGTTATTTCGGCGAAGGTGCCCATGAACCGACGAAACAGGTTCTTCCCTTCTCCTCCGAACGAAAATACGGAGCGGTTACTTTTGCAAGCAACATCACACTTTATTTAGGTTCACCGGAAAATCTGCTATCTCCTGATGAGATTCCAACAATCATTCAGCACTATCAAGAAGCCGGTTTGCGAATTCTTTTGATTGCTCTATCTTCAGCAGGTATTTTAGAACAACCTTCAGGATTAACACCGATCGCTTTTCTAACCTTGAGCGATCCGATTCGGGCAAATGCCAAAGACACCCTGAACTTTTTGAACGAACAAGGCGTTGAACTGAAGATTATTTCAGGTGATAATCCTAAGACCGTAGCGGCCATCGCTGAAAAAGCTGGCTTTGAAGATTATCAAAAAGCAATCGACCTTTCCAATTATACAAACGAGACAGAAATTCGTCAGTTGGCCCACAGCCATTCAATTTTCGGGAGAGTAACCCCACAGCAGAAAAAATTGCTGATCCATGAATTAAAATCACGGGAACATACAGTTGGGATGACAGGTGACGGTGTGAATGATATTTTAGCGCTGCGTGAAGCGGATATTTCTATCGCGATGGCTGAAGGAGACGACGCTACACGACAAATCGCTGATGTTGTTTTGCTGGACTCGAATTTTGGCAGTCTGCCGGCGATTATTTTTGAAGGACGACGAGTAATCAATAATATCACGCGTTCCTCCGGTGTTTTCTTCATCAAAACAATTTATTCGCTGCTGGTTTCATTGTTCTGTATTTTAACCGTCTCAACATTCCCTTTCATTCCGCTTCAAATCACCTTGATTGATTTGGCGATCGAAGGGTACCCAGCCTTCTTTCTATCCTTTGAAGCAGACAATCGAAAAATTCAGGGACGCTTTTTACCTAACGCAATCAAACGGGCCATGCCAAGCGGGCTGTTAGTTCTGATAAATGTTGTTTTAGTTTGGGGCTTGGGCCAATTTTTCTTATCTGCAATGGACACACGAACCTTGATGTACTATTTATTGATCGGTGTCAGTTGTTTCGCAGTAATGAAATCATGCCAGCCATTTAATCGGCTGCGATTATTCCTGGTGGTTACGACTACTATCGGCAGTTTCACAGCAGTTGTCCTCTTCCATCAGCTCTTGTCGATCAGTACATTAACGCTTCCGATTTTCGGAGGTTTTGTGCTTATGATGATTTGTAACTGTCTATTATGGAACCCGCTGGCGAAACGAATCGCCAAAATGAAATTGGCCTTCCTCTAAAATACCCAATACAAAAAAGAAGCTGTCCACACTCGGACAGCTTCTTTTTATTTAGCACGTACTGGCAGCCAGACCTGGAATTGGGCATTCTCTGGATTGGCATCCAGATACAACTCAATATCCGGTAATTCATCGTATTCAAAACCGGAAGTCGGCAGCCATTCCTGAAATACTTGCTGCTGCAGCTCCTGGATCGCGCCCGGCATTGGACCCGTTCCGGAGAAGATTGCCCATTTCGCTGCTGGTATTTCATATTGGGCGAAGGCTTCTGAAGCTTCTTCGCTGACCACACCGATCACATATTCCCAAGTATCTTGAATTTCTGAAGTCATCAAGCTGACACCTAAAACTCCGGGATTACTTTGATCCATCAACGGGATCAGTTTTTGCAATTCTCCGCTGGCACTCACCTCATTCCAAAATTCTGGAATGCGTTTTTGAGCCACTTCCATATCCTGTTCGATTTTTAAACCAAATCCTGTGACATGAAATGCTTCTTTGTCGATTAGTTGATATTCCATCGCATGTACTCCTCTTACTGTAAGTTTGAAGGTCAACATGGGATAGCTAGTCAATTTTGCCCCTGGTTGCTTTGCTTCTTTCGGAGTAATCCCGTGTACACTTTTGAACACTCGATTAAACGAAGTTGGAGAATCATAGCCGTATTTAGCAGCAACATCGATCACCTTTTCACCTCGCTGCATATCAACACCCGCCAGACTCATCCTGCGCCGACGAATATATTCACCTAACGTTACTCCCGCGATATACGAAAACATCCGCTGATAATGATAACTTGAACACTGCGCCAATTGCGCCGCCTTGTCTAAGTCGATCTCTCCAGCTAAATTCTCCTCCACATGGGCAATACTACTATTGAAATGATCTAACCATTCCATTCATTTTCCTCCTGTCTCTACTATAATAGGATCAGTAAAGAAATACCTCTCAGGACGTGCCGGCTTTTGCGAGCTAAAAGCTCAGCTTCGCCAATCGATCAAAGGCCTCTGCTAAAAGGTCCAGCGGTTGCGTTGCTGCAAGACGAATATAATCGTCTCCGACCTTTTCACCGAAAGCTTTTCCTGGAACGAACAGCACGCCGCTCTGCTCTAAGACTTTTTCCACGAACGTTACTGAATCCAGCCCGCTTTTACTGATATTAATAAAAGCATACATGCTGCCAGCAACTGGATGCAAGGATAAATAGGAAATTTCCGCAACTCTTTGTTCAATATAACTCAAACGCTCTTTAAACACTTCAACTGTCGGAGGAACCAATTCTTCATAATGTTTCAACGCATAAATCCCGCCGCGCTGCGAGGCAGTCGGTGCAGAGTAGGTAATACTCTCGTTGATCATCCCCGCGACTTGATTGATATACGCCGGTGCGATCATATACCCTAGACGCCACCCGGTCATCGCGAAGCCCTTCGATACGCCACTGATCGTGATCGTATTTTCTGGAGCCAGGCTAGCCATCGGTACGAATTTTTCTTTAAAAGCAAAGTCTTCATAGATTTCATCCGAAATGATAAAGAGATCATTCTCAATCGCCACTTCGGCGATTTGCTTCAAGGTCGCTTCTGAAAACACTGCGCCCGTTGGGTTATTCGGCGAGTTTATGATGATCGCCTTTGTTCGGTCGGTGATCGCTGTTTTTAGGTCCTCAACCTCTAATTGAAAACCATTTTCTTCATAGGTCGGAACAAAAACCGGTGAACCGCTGGATAACACGACTTGCTCACGATAAGGTGAAAAATACGGCTCATGAATGATTACTTCATCGCCGGGATCAAGCAGTACCTGCATCACCAAATACATTCCATGCAATGCACCAACTGTCGCTCGAACTTGATTAACTTGAAAATTTAGATCATATTTTTTTTGATAGAATTCAACGACTGTCGTCAAAAATTCTTTACTGCCGTCGGGTGCTGTATAGTTCGTTGCACCTTTTTTTACATCCGCATAAGCCGCTTCAATGATTGCCGGATTGGTAATCAAATCCGGGTCGCCGATCGACAAATCGATGATATCTTCTTTTTCTTTCGCTAAAACGGCGATCTTCATCAGCAAATTTTCTGCCGGCTGCTGGAAGCGTCGCGCAATTTTACTTTTATCCATCCTTGTTCACCTCGTCATCTTACAATACTTTATTCAAGAAATCTTGCGTCCGACTATTTTTCGGATGATCAAAAATTTCTTCAGGTGTTCCTTCTTCTTGAATGACGCCATCCGCCATAAAAATCACACGATCCGCAACCTCCTTGGCAAAGCCCATCTCGTGAGTCACCACCACCATGGTCATACCTTTTTTAGCTAAGTCCTGCATAACAGCCAATACTTCCCCGACCATTTCTGGATCGAGCGCTGATGTCGGCTCGTCGAACAACATCACATCAGGATTCATAGCTAGCGCTCGTGCGATCGCCACCCGCTGCTGCTGCCCGCCAGATAAACTAGCAGGATAACTGTCGGCTTTTTCCTTCAAGCCAACTTGATCCAACAAAGCCAACGCTTGTTCTTTCGCCTTTGTTGGGTCTTCTTTTTTAATTTTAACCGGTGTGATCGTCAAATTCTCTACAACACTCATATGAGGAAATAAGTTGAAGCTTTGAAATACCATTCCCATCTTTTGACGAATCTGATCAATATTGCTGTCAGGAGCCGTGATGTTCTGACCTTCAAAAAAGATTTCGCCAGAAGTCGGCTCTTCTAATAGATTCAAGCAGCGTAAAATCGTACTTTTCCCGCTTCCCGAAGGTCCGATGATTACCACTACCTCTCCATCTTTGACCTCAAGATCGATCGATTTTAAAACTTCGTTATCGCCAAAGCTTTTTGACAGTTGTTTTACATTAATCATTCAGTCCCATTCTCCTTTCAACTAACCCCAATAGACGGGAAATACAGAAGGTCAATACAAAGTAGATCAGCGACACAAGCACATATGGTAAGAACGGCTTGAAGCTGGCTCCTTGTACTACTCCAGTTTGGAAGATCAATTCTGATACCCCGATAACAGAAACGACCGATGATTCTTTGATGATCGTCACGAATTCATTCCCTAAAGCTGGTAAAATATTTTTGATTGCTTGCGGGAAGACAATATAGCGCATCGCTTCTTTTTGGTTCATCCCTAATGAACGCGCCGCTTCCATCTGACCTTTGTTGACCGCATTGATCCCAGCCCGAACAATCTCAGCGACATAGGCCGCACTGTTCAGCGAGACCGCGATACAACCAGCCAATAATTTCGACAAGTCTAACCCGATCACACCTGTTCCGAAGTACACGATAAAAATTTGCACCAATAATGGCGTTCCCCGAACGTACTCGATATAAATTACCGCGATAGCTTTCAAGATTTTGCTCTTGCTTAATTTCATTAAGGCTAACAAACTACCAATAACTAAGCCAAATAGCACACCGACAAAAGCCAATAAAATCGTATATTTCGCTCCATTTAAATAGTATGGTCCATATTTTTGCAAGAATGATTGTTCGTCTTGGAACATCAAATCATTGGCATCTTTTTGATAGTCTTTCAGCAAATCTTTGTCATTGATCGTTTTGATTGACGCGTTGACATGCTTTTTCAAATCCGGTGTGTTTTTTGACATGGCAATGGCTGTCACTTTTTCGCCTTGTTCAAATTTCACTGGTGCCAATTCCACGTTGTCACTCTGTTGAACGTACGCTTCCGCTACCGGTTGTTCTAATACGACTGCTTCAACCTTTTTGTTCAGTAAATTGTTGACTAAGTCCGGAACCTTTTGCAGCGAAGTTGGTTCTGCACCGGTCATTTCATTTTTAACTAAATCCTCTTGCGTTGTTTGCTTTTGCGCGCCAACTGCCAATCCGTTAAAATCTGCCGTCGTCTTGAATTTATTCTTGTCGCCCTTGCGAACCAAGACCTTCTGTTGAACAACAAAATACGGATCGGAAAAATCAACTTCCTTCAAACGTTCTTCCGTAATCGACATACCGGAAATAACTAGATCGATCTTTCCTGTTTTCAACGCACCTAATAAGGCATCGAAACCAAGCTCTTCAATTTTTAGTTTAACGCCCATGTCCTTCGCGATTTTTTCAGCGATCGACACATCAAAACCAACGATTTTATCTTTTCCATCCACATCCGCATGAAACTCATAGGGTGCATAGTCAGCCGATAATCCGACAACTAGCTCCCCGCTTTGTTGAATACGCTCGTAGATCGCATCTTTCTCTGCTCCTTGCGCTTTTGCCGGTAAAAAGCTTACTAACATCAGTAATACCGTGAGCAATGCTCCAATTCTCTTTTTCATCCATCCTGCTCCTTTTGAATAATAATATAAGTATATGAATAATTAAGGTATAAATATCCAAAAATCAACTTGCATTTATACTACCATAATAGCTATAATAAAAAAAGAATAATCTAAAAAAATGATGAAAGAAGTTTTATAATGACAAAACAATTGATCGTACGCGGTGCACCGCAAGAATATGAACTAAAAGCAAATGCTTGGGACTCATTGGAATCCCATCTTAATAGAAGAAAAATGGAGAATGTTCTCATTCTTCATGGAGAAAAATCCTGGAAGGCAGTAAAAGAGTATTTTCCAAAGCTATCAATAGCAAACACCTCTCATTATTATGGAGGACAATGTACCGATTCCGCAGCCGAATATTTTGCGTCTTTATGCAAAAAAGAAACGTTCGATGGTATCATCGCAGTTGGCGGTGGTAAAGTAGCAGATTTAGGAAAATTTGCCGCCTACAAAACCCAGCTTCCGATCATTATCTTACCGACCTTAGCAGCTACTTGCGCAGCTTACACGCCATTGAGTGTAGTTTACGATGAGAACGGCGTAATGTTGCGCTATGATATTTTCCCAAAAGCAAGCGATCTGGTGCTGATCGATCCGGAGATCATTTTGCACTCGCCTCGAGAATTAATGATTGCCGGCATTGGCGACACCTTAGCAAAATGGTATGAATCTCATGCAATCATTTCTCAATTAACCGTGAAACCTGTCGAAGTACAGGTCGCTGAATTTGCTGCAAAGAAATGCCGTGAAATTCTGATTGAGGAAAGCTCAGAGGCTTTATTGGCAATGGAGCATGAAAAAATCAATCAGGCATTTATCGATATCGTTGAGGCCAATATTCTATTAGCAGGTATGGTTGGCGGATTTGGTGATGAGTATGGCCGAACAGCCGGTGCTCATTCAATCCACGATGCCTTGACTGTCTTACCAGGCAGTCACCAGCAACTCCACGGAAATAAAGTGGCATACGGTATTTTGGTTCAATTAATGATCGAAAATGAGTTGGATGAAATCAAACAATTATTACCTTTCTATCAGCAATTAGACTTACCGACAAATCTAGCTGACATGAACCTGCATTTAACTGAAGAGGAATATCAAGCTGTCGCCGAACGTACGTGTACTCCAGGTGAGATGATTCACTTAATGAAGGAAACGATTACTCCAGCACTTGTGATTCAAAAAATGAAGGACTTAGAAGTATTGATGAGAAAATGAGAAAAAGGAACTTGCGAAATCCGCAAGTTCCTTTTTGGTCTAGTTCAGCAAAAAAAGTTTTAAAAAAAAGATACTCATGGAGCAAAGTATCTTTTAAAAAATTTTCCCGGTTCTTATGGCATAAATAGTTAAGGAAATTAGAATGAACAACGCCAACATTTCTAGTAAAAAGTCGGTGGTTTTTACTTCGTTTTTCGAAGTGTTCCTCTCTGGTTTCATTGCGCTATTAGGGCCCTCCTTACGTTTACAATGCAAGGATAACAAACCATTGGTATAGCTTCGTAACAATTCTTATTGAATTTAATTAGAATACTATTAGCTGATTCTAATTTAAACTCGCTTTACTTTCGAATAATTTATTTTGGAAATTTCTGACTATCAGCACTACACTCAGCAGCTCTATCACTTGAACTAACGGCACACCTGCTCCTGTATAGAAAAACATAAACAAATCCTTAGCATTTGGTGCCCAAGTGGAAAACCATGATACGCCAAACAGATATAAAAGATATGTCAGCAGCAAGCCTAAGCTGATAATCATATAATCGCCTAAGACTTTACGCCTTGCTTCCCTTTTGAAATACCCTGCCGTAAAAATCATCAACGCGCCTAAACTAACAAACAACAGCACAGGAGAAACGATTCGATACAGCCAAATAATTCCGCTGATGAGCAATACTAACGGCTTTGTCCGTTTCACTTCTGCGTTCATTCCTTTTTTAGTCGTCGGTAGCGTTTTGACATTCAGCAGCTTCAGAATCATCTTTGCCGGCTGGTTGGGCATAAAGAACGAACCGCTGTACCCTATCTGATAACTTTTGTAAGATGTCGCTTCAATGATTCCCGCACCTAGATAATTAAAAACTTTTCCCATGTCTTCAAGCTTCTTCCCATTGCTTTGTTTCGACACGAAGAACATTTTTTTCTGTTTCAGCTCACCAGATTTGAATGCTTCAGCTAGTTCCTGATTCATTTTTTTAAAGACTTCTTCATTTGCTCTGCCATTTTTGTACAAGCCCTCTCGCTGAAACATCTCCCGCAAGCCCCAAACAAACATGTCTCCCGGCAGCTCCTTATTTTGGACTGGCCAAACATCTGGCCAAATTGATTCCTTCAGCATCCAGTCAATCCCTTTATGGTACTTGGCAAAAGTCGGTGACACCTTTTGAGCTTCTGCAAATGTTTTTTTCGAGACCCAGATGCCGCTGTCCTCGGCAATTGATTTGGAATCATAACCGCTATTATCGATCCGGATTAGGTTCTCCGTCAGCTTAGCAAAAGACGTTTTGGTTCGATCATTAGTGGTAAAAATTCCATAGTGGTCCTGATTCATTTTGGAAATCAGTAGTGACTCCCCAAATGTAAAGAGCAAGGGAGCCATTAATAACAAAAGATTACTGATGATCTTTTTCTTGCTTGTTCCCTTCAGCATCAACCAAAAATTGCGCACCCATTCCTTCAATGTTGCTCCTGAAAGCCGTTCTGTCACAATGATCCCGAAAAATGTACAACCCGTTGCTACTATATAAAGAGGCATTATCCAAATTGAATCTTCCCGCAGATACCAAAAAAAGGGAAACGCAACGATCAACACAAGCGACCAAGGAATTCGTTTCTCGATTGTTTCTCTTCTGCGCAAATAGAGACCCAGAATCCCTGCCAAAACAAACAGCACTGATGCAAAAACTAAACTATTCCGATAAACACGCAGCGAAAAATCTGAGGTCAGCGTGGCTGGTGAATAAATTAAGAACAAGAAACCCAGTCCGCTTAAATAATTATTTTTAATCAATGGCGTCAGCGCCCTAACAATAGCAAAGGCTGCCCCTATATTAAACAAACACAAAAACAACGGATAAGGGATTTTTGAAAAATGATTCACAAGTAAAAAGAAAGTAAAAGATAGTCCTTTTGACAGTGTCCCGGTGTTATAAGTCCCCAACCATTTACCATCTAGAATGTTTAATGCCTGATTAATAGAAAGAGCATCATCATAGCCAGCTTGCATACTGACCTTGATTGGCATCATCACCGCGATAATACAGCGAAAAACAATCGCGAAAATAAAAACACCTATCAGTATTTTTCTCACTAACTCAGGATTGAGTTTAATCCGTTTTTTGATGTTCATAGTTTAGAAAAAGGAATAAAAGCGGGCAAGTTTCCTTCTGTCTCCGTTAAGAATTTTTGGAGCCATATCACATCATGCCATTGATCAAATTTATAGCCGATTTTAGGGAAACATGCGACCTTCTGGTAACCAAGCTTCTCGTGGAACTCTATACTGTCTTGATTGCCTCCCGTTATACAAGCTGTTAAGATCGCAACATTTTGTGCTCTTAAGGCCTTCTCTAGCGCTTGATACAATCGTTTCCCAGCACCATTACCCCGTTTTTCCCGATCAACATATACACTGACCTCCACTGCCCAATCATAGGCCGCCCGGTCTTTATACGCATGAGCATAAGCGTAACCTAAGATTTCTCCATTATCTTCGGCAACAAAATAAGGGTATGCCTGAACAGTCTCTCCTATTCGATCGGCAAAATCCTCTTCGTTAGGTACTTCATAATCAAATGTTATCGTGGTTTCTCTAACATAAGGCGCGTAAATCGCCACTAGTGCAGACGCATCCGCTGGTGTCGCTACTCGAATTTCAATCATCTTAGTCCCCCTCATTGTTCTCAATTCTATCACTCTGACAATTAAAAAAACACCCTCTCTAAAAAAGATACATCAAAAGTCCGAAAGGAGAAATCGTTTTGAAACTAAACAACGCTCAAACCATTCCTACACTTAGTTAACACGACGATGGTAATAATAACACCGAAAAGCCTCGATCATTCTTATCCTATACCGTTATATTTTATTTTTCCATAAATGACAGATAGCCAACGATATTTTAAATACAATTAGAATAAGATGGCAATTCTTTAAGTTTATCCTTCTTAGTTTTACCAGCTCCTTATGGTTATTTTTACGTAAGTATGCTTATATAGAAAGAGTGTTTCTTGATTGTCAGCTCTGCCTCACACAGTTAGATCGTTTTCAAGGTCAGTATGACAGTCGTTCTTGTTAGAACTAATAAAGAAAATGGTGCGCATACAAAAAATTGAGATTTATTCGTGGATCGGAATGTAAAAATGAGCCGTCTAGCGGAAAAAACAACAGGGTGAGAATCACGTTCATCTTTTATATAAAAAATGAAGTCGTTGAAATGAACTAGGAGGATATTATGGAACAGAATCAAGTGCCGGACAATCATACGAAAGAGTTGAGTTTGTTGGGGTTAAGTATGATCGTGATCGGCTCAATGCTAGGTGGCGGGGTCTTCAATCTACCCAGCAGCATCTCTCAATCAGCTGGCGTTATCGCCTCCCTACTGGCGTGGTTGATCACCGGGATCGGCGTTTTCTTTATCGCGAAAGTTTTTCAAACTCTATCAAAGGAAGAACCCGAGATCATTGGCGGAATTTATTATTATGCTAAAGATGGCTTTGGTGATTATATCGGATTCAACTCCGCTTGGGGTTATTGGTTGAGTAATATTATTGGTAATGTTTCTTTTGTCATTCTATTTTTAGATGCTTTAAGTAAGTTTATTCCTTCCATCGGCGGTTCCGGCGGCCAAATCGGATTATTTTTAGGAACGTTTATGATTTGGGGCGTGATCTTTTTGGTCGCTCGCGGGATCAAAACGGCTAGTTTGTTGAATACAATCGCCACAAGCGCGAAGGTTATTCCAATCTTATTAGCTATTTTTCTCTTATTCATTCATTTTAAATACCAAACTTTCTCAATGGATATTTTTGCTAAAAACATGATGCTGAATGGCAAACAATTAGGCAGCGTTCCAACACAAATTCGTCATGCCATGCTGCAAACGATGTGGGTCTTCGTTGGTATCGAAGGCGCTGTCGTCTTATCTGGTCGGGCAAAGCGGGCTCGCGATGTTGGTCGCGCGACTTTGATTGGCTACTCAACAACACTGGCAATCTATGTCCTGATCGTAATGTTGAGCTTCGGCTCACTGCCGCAAGAACAACTTGCTACTCTGCCAAGCCCTTCTTTAAGTGGCGTACTGCAAGCCTCTACCGGTGCTTGGGCCGGTAGTATGATCAATATCGGTGTGATCATTTCCGTTCTGGGAGCCTGGATTTCATGGACAATCTTAGCAGCGGAAATTTCTTATGATGCTGCCCAAGATAACATGTTTCCTGCATTTTTAGGGAAAGCCAATAAACAAAATGCGCCGGTGAATGCCCTAGTTCTGAACGGAGTCATTATGCAGATCGTCTTTTTGATCTCTCGTTGGGCAATGGATGCCTTCCAAGCAGTAACTGATACTGCAACAACAATGGTTTTAGTCCCTTACGTTTTATCTGCCGCCTTCTTATGGCAGATTGCTAAAGGAAAAAAGCACAAGGGACAGCAATTTTTAGCGATCGGCGGAATTGTTTATGGCGTCTACATGCTGTATTCATCCGGAATTTTGAACTTGCTCTATTGTATCGGGATCTACGCCTTAGGTTTTGTCTTTTGGTTGTGGAACAGTCATACTTATAAACGCCCCGTCTTTACAACAAAAAGGGACAAAATTCTTTTTTCAATTGTTACAATTTTAGGTGTAGTCAGCTTGGTTGTCTTTCTGATTCAATTAGGATAAAAATGCGACAGTGATAAAAAAATCACTGCCGCTTTTTTTATTAGATCAATTGCAAAATCATCGTAGCCAAAAGCCCTAGTGCGTAACAGCTGTTAAAGACAATCAGATTTTCTACTGACATCGGAAATGTTTTATCTTTGATTTGCTGCTTGGCAAATACCTTAGTTTGGGGAATCACTTTTACTAAACTGATAAAGGTTAGTAAGATCGGCCACTGATAAATACCGGCAATCAGACCAATAAGAATCACGCCATAACAGCTGTGCATCAAAACCTTGTATAATCTCACGCCCCACTCGCGCCCAATGTAAAACGGCAATGTATAGCGATGATTTTCAACATCCTGCTCCAAGTCGCTTAAATTATTGGCCAACATAATATTGGCAATCGTCAACATCAAAGGCAAAGCAGCCCAAACAATCGCTAAAACAGCGAGCGTATTTCCCGTGATCGCAAAATGATTAACATCTAGCTCTAAATAAAAGAGCCGCTGATCATAGGTATTTAGATAAATCGTGATCGCAAAAATCCCTAACCCTTCTGTTACACCGCTAAAAATCTCTCCTAAGGGCATTCGAGAAAGCGGGATTGGACCATATGTATAAAATATTCCGACAAAAAAGCATGCTGCCCCCATCGGCAACAACAGCCAACCTGTTTGTACGACCAATATTAATCCAACGATCGCCGCAAAGCCAACCAAACTAATAATGAGCCGTTGGATCTGTTTCTCTGATAAATTTTCTCGACCAATGATATTCTCTTCATATTTGTACTTATCCGACTGAGCCTTAATGAAATCCATATAATTATTGATAGCGGTGATCGCTAAATCGAAAGCAAACATCCCAAAAAAGAAAAAAAGTGTCTTTCCTGGATGAAAGGAATGGAAATATGTGTTTGTAAATAAAACGGCGATCACAAAAGGAAAGATTCCCGCAAATTTTGTGCGAATTTGCACAAGCTCAAAAAAATTCTCTCTACTCATTTTATTCTGATCCGCTTTTATCCTTTTCGTATTATCCATGACAACCTCCTAGCTAATTAATCTTTCTGATTTTGCTTATAAATGAGACCACCGCATAAAAAACTATGTGGTGGTCATGCAATTTGTACTTAACCAATCAATTGCCAAAACAAGGTAACCAAAAGTCCTAATGCATAACAGCCATTAAACGCAACCAGATTCTTGATCGACATCGCGAAGGTTTTACCTTTAATTTGTTTTTTTGTAAATATTCTAGTTTGCGGATAAACCTTCACTAAACTCATGAACGTCAAAAGAATCGGCCATTGATAAATTCCAGCGATCCATCCAATCAAAATTGCTGCGTAAGAGCTGTACATTAAAAGGTTGAATAGAATCACGGCGTTCTTTTTTCCTAAATAAAACGGCAGCGTATAACGATGGTTCGCAATGTCCTGCTCTAAATCACAAATATTATTCGCTAACATAATATTGGCGATCGTCGCAATCAGAGGTATCGATGCCCAAACCACGGCAAGTGCCGCCGTTGTGCTCCCTGTTAACGCGAAATGCTGCATGTCCAAATCCATGAAAAAGAGCTTTTTATCATACGTATTCAAATAGATTGTGATCGCAAATATTCCCAGTCCCATCGTCACACCGCTAAATACTTCCCCTAAAGGCATGCGAGACAAAGGAATCGGTCCAAACGTGTAAAACACACCAATGAAGCAGCAGGCACAGCCCATTATCAAAAGCAGCCAACCAGTTTGAACAGCTAAAGTAAGCCCCACAATCGCCGCAAAACCAATCAAACCAAAAATAATCATTACAACAATGCGTTCTGACAACTGATCTTTCCCAATAACATTTTCTTGATACTTGTATTCTTCAGAGTGCGCTTTGCGAAAATCCATATAATTATTGATTGCAGTCGTTGCCATATCAAAGGCAAACATACCAAAAAAGAAAAAAAGTGTTTTTCCCCAATGGAACGAATGAAAATACGTATTAGTAAACAAAACAGCAATCAAAAACGGAAACAAACTTGCTAGCTTGGTACGTATCTCTACTAAATCAAAAAAACTTTTTCTTGTCATCGCTTGCTCCCTACTTCAAATCCTTATCATTGCCCATTGTATAGCCAGCTTCCTTATTCAATTCAAAAGTATTCTTCAGACCGGAAGTGACATATACTTTATCTTCACGTGTCACAAAAATGGCTTCGGTATCCTTCAAACCTTCAACATAGTTTATTCCCTCTTTGACCCCCATTGAAAAAACTGCCGTCGAAAGCCCATCACCATCAATAGATTTCTTTGATACGATTGTGACTCCAGCGATGTCATTGTCGAATGGATAACCAGTCTTTGGATTGAATAAATGGTGGTATGTTTTGCCATCAACTTCCAAATAGCGTTCGTAGATCCCGGATGTCACTAGCGACATGTTGCTTTCAGGAACACTTCCTAAGACAACATTGCGAGCCTGGTTAGGATCCTGGATTCCAACAGTCCAGTCTTCTTTTTGATCCCCGCGAGGACTATGCCCCAATACATACACATTTCCCCCAAGGTCAATGATTGCCGCCGTGACTCCTTTTTCTTTCAAAACTTTTACAACTTCATCGGTGATGTATCCTTTTGCTATCGCACCTAAATCTAATTTCATTCCTTTTTCTTTCAAGTAGACTGTTTTATCTGTGTCATTGAATTCTACATCATGGTAATTAACCAATTTCAACGCTTGATCGATTTCGCTTTGTTCAGGCTTGCGTGCATCTGGAAAACCAATACGCCACATTGAAGTGATTGATCCGATCGCCATGTCGAAGCCGCCGTTAGAATCCCGACTATATTTATAGGCTTCCTTCAATAGATAATACATGTCATCCGTTACTTTGACTGGTTTTACACCTGCTTCCTTATTGATCTCATCAATTTCAGAACCATCTTCGTTAACAGTGATCTTGTCAGCCAATTCCTTCACTCGATCGAACGCCGGTTTCAAAGCCGCCTTTTTCCCATCATCGTAAATACGAATCTGGACATATGTACCCATCAAAAATTGTTTATCATCATAAGGTTTTTCATTTATTTTTGGTTTATCATTGCCGCAAGCAGTTAAAACAACTGCAATCAAACCAAGAACCATTAATAGTACACGTTTCTTCACGCAAATACTCCCTTTATCTATTCCAAATTTTGTCACCTTATCATAGCGTTTTTAAACATACTTTCAAAGTATTTTGAGAATTTTTTTTATTTTCGGCTAGCTCATGTTTGAAACAAATTTCGTACGTATACCCTCTTCGCGCATACGATTATGCTAAACAGTCTGATTGTTATATTGACTTCTCGTTGTTGATTGAATTCAAACACATTAATACTACACTCGCAACTAACTCATTTTGAATGGTGCATTTTTCTAAAAGCAGAAAAATGCCTCTATCTTCGTACGCATATCATTGCACTATACAGCTTGAGCGAACCTGCCAGTAAACAGTCATTTATCTCTTTAATTAAGCAAACTGCGAAAAGTGCAACTGACAAAAAAGAGCTGGGGAAACCCCAGCTCTTCCAAGATTCCCTGATAGGAAGGAATTAATTTTTAGTTACGATATTGTCTACTTGAATCGCTGTAGTGTTGCCTTTTTCAGCAGCATTGACTAATTGCGCAGCGTACGTTTGGAACACGTGTGAAGAATGTGTTGCACCAGTTACGACTTCGACATCCGCTGGAGCGCCTTTTTCAACTAAACCTTTGTTCAATTGTTCGATATATTCTTTAGGACCTACTCCGCTTTTAGCTTTCATATTCTTCTCGTAGTCAGCATCATCTTTTTTAGATTTTCCGTCTTTGTCCACCATATCAAAGTTTGATTCAGTGATCTTTCCGTCAGCCACTGTCATATTGAAAACTGTACGATAACCATTAGAATAGTTCTTTTCTTCTAATGTGTACGTACCATCTTTTAGAGCAGCACCATTGTCGATTTCGATTGTTTTTGTGTCGCCAGCTTGAGCAGCTTGAACCAATTGTTGTGAGTAATTTTTAAAGTTTTCACTTGAATGCGTTGCGCCAGTCACAACTTCAACTGCATCTGGATTTTGAGTTTGTTCTAAAGATTTATTCAATGCTGGGATATATTCTTTAGGACCAGTCTTGGTTTTTTCTTTCATACTTTTTTCGTAATCGGCATCTTTTTGTTTTGATTTTCCATCTTCGTTTAAGTAATCATAGTTCGATTTAGTAATCTTGCCATCTTTAACAGTCATATCGAAAACAACACGATACCCATTATCGTAATTCTTTTCTTCCAATTTATATGTGCCGTCTTTAAGATCTCCACCGGCTTCTTTTTCCGCTGGTTTTGCGGCTTCAGAAGAGCTTGCTGAAGAACTTGATGCCGTATCTTTATCATTGTTTCCACCACAAGCTGCTAAAGCCAGTGTAGAAAACGCTACCACCGCAAATCCTGATACTATTTTTTTCATTTTCATGATTTAACTCCACCTTTTTCTTTTTTTGTGATTCATTAAACAAGAATCATTCTAAATCACTTATTTAATTTTGTACATCATTTTTTATATTTAATCTATTTTTCTAATTAATTTATTAAAATAGAGGGTTCTTTAGTTTAAATTAATTCTAATAGACAAAAAAATAAACTATATGTATAATGAAATCGATTGTTCAGGCATTATCAATTTATTATTATTGTGCAGTCATTATCATTTAAAAGGAGCGGATTATCAATGGCACAACAGAAAATTGTCGTTGTAGGTGCAGGGTATGCAGGTGTTGCAGCAACGAAATTCATGGCCAAGAAGTTAAAAAAAGACGACGTTGAGATCACGTTGATCGATCGTCACTCTTACCATACAATGATGACCGAGTTACACGAAGTTGCTGGCGGACGGGTAGAACCAGAAGCTGTTCAATATGACTTGCAACGGCTTTTTGCCCGCAAGAAAAATGTTTCACTAGTAACAGATACTGTTATCGGCATCGACAAAGAGAAAAAAATCGTTAAAACAAAATTAGGCAAGTACCCATTTAATCAATTGATCATCGGTATGGGCGGTGAGCCAAACGACTTCGGGACTCCCGGTGTCAAAGAACACGGCTTTACCTTATGGTCGATGGAAGACGCGATCAAAATCAGAAAACACATTGAAGACACTGTGGCAAAAGCGGCACTTGAGCCGGATGAAGCAACTCGTCGAGCAATGTTGACCTTTGTCGTCTGCGGTTCTGGCTTCACTGGAATCGAGATGATCGGTGAATTGATGGAATGGAAAAAGGTTCTGGCCAAAGAACATAAATTACGTCCTGAAGAATTTACTTTGATGGTTGTGGAAGCCCTTCCGACTATTTTGAATATGCTTGATCGCAAAGATGCGGAAAAAGCCGAACGTTTCATGATGAAAAAAGGCATTCAACTAAAAAAAGGTGCTCCGATCACGGAAGTAACAGCGGATCATATTGTTTTAAAAGACGGCTCACAGATTCCGACAAACACCTTGATTTGGACTGCCGGTGTTAAAGGAACGACAGACGCGGCTGATTTTGGATTAGAGACAGCTCGTGGTCAACGTTTGTACGCCAATGAATTCATGCAAGCAAAAGGCTATGAAGACAAAGATATTTATATCGTCGGCGACTTAGTACACTACGAAGAAAACGGCGATGGCAAACCAACACCGCAAATCGTTCAAGCAGCTGAACAAACGGCTCACACTGCAGCTGCAAATATCGTCGCAAAAATCAAAAATACGCAAAAACATGAATTCAAGAGCAATTATCAAGGCTTCATGGTTTCTATCGGTTCTAAATGGGGCGTTGCCAACTTAATGGACAAAGTTCACTTGGCTGGCTTCATGGCGATCGTAATGAAACACATTGTTAATTTGAAATATTTCTTTGATATGCGTTCTGGATATTATATGTTCCAATACATGATGCATGAATTCTTCCACATCAAAAACGATCGCAATGTAACACGCGGACACTCTTCTCGTCACGGAAATGTTCTGTGGAGTGTCCCATTACGTGTATTTTATGGTTCAATGTGGCTGATTGAAGCATCAAAGAAAGTCGTCGGCGACGGCAGTTATTTGAATCCAAGCTCTTGGTTCGGCAACGGTTCATGGTTTACTGATAAAGTGGTCTTCCCCTTCCCTTGGTTACAGGAGCAAGTAACAACTGGAGCATCTGCGGCTGGGGCGCATGCAGCTGAAGCTACAACAGCGGCCACTGGAGCAGCTGGCGGAGCGACAGATGCGGCTAATGCTGCGACTCATTTTGGTCTCAGCTATGCTTTTGGTGAAAATCCAATGCCGGTCTTTGAAAAAATGCCTCACTGGTTCGCAAAAATTATGGAATTTATGATGCCGAATAGAGATGTTGCTTTGTTCATGCAAAAATTTATGACCTTTGTTGAGATCGGTA
The DNA here is from genome assembly GCF_051714485.1 of Enterococcus sp. AZ128. Classification (NCBI taxonomy): domain Bacteria; kingdom Bacillati; phylum Bacillota; class Bacilli; order Lactobacillales; family Enterococcaceae; genus Enterococcus; species Enterococcus sp. AZ128. The sequence goes on along the minus strand of NZ_JBIORZ010000002.1, from coordinate 1,257,940 downwards.
TCGCTTTAGCATTGATCTTCGGTCTGTTTACTTGGCTGGCCAGCGCCGCAACAATTGGTTTGACCATTGTCTTCTGTTTATCAGGCATGTTCTACTGGGTCAACATCTGGTTTATCTTTGTTGCCTTTGCTTTGATGAATGGTTCAGGTCGTGCCTTAGGTCTTGACCGCTGGGTAATTCCATGGATTCAACGTACGGCTGGCAGATGGTGGTACGGTACACCAAGATCGATTTACGGAAAAGACAGTTCTAAGTAATTTGAACAATAAATGAAGGAAAGTTCTAAAGGGTTCGTTTCCCTCTTTAGAACTTTCTTTATGTTATGATAAGAAAAGATTCACGAACTAGACATCTAAAAATAAGTGAGGTGTGTACTTTGAAACTGAAGGATTTTGCAAAAAATAGTTTACTGCGGCCTTGGGATGGTATCATCGTTGTGATCCTTGTCCTCCTTTCCTTTGCCCCTGTCGTGGTCTTCAGTCTCAATCGTACGACAAGTCCTACCCAAGAAGCTGTTCTTTCGGTCGATGGAAAAGAGATCAAGACCTTTGATCTTTCGGATAAATCGCAAGCCTATACCTATCGCTACGAAGACAAAGATGGCGACTATAATCTAATTGAAGTTAAAGGGAATCGGATTCGGATCAAAGAAGCTGATTGCGGCGATCAGATCTGCGTACGCCGCGGTTGGATTGATCAATCTGGCGAAACGATTGTTTGTTTGCCCCATAAATTATTAATCGAAATCAAATCCTCAGACGGAGGGGAACCTGGCAGCGTCATTTACTAACTGCCTTTACTATGAATAAAACACAAAAATTGATCTACATAGCACTCCTAGTCGCTCAAGGTGTGATCTTGGGCCTAATCGAGAATATGTTCCCGTCCCCTTTCGCCTTTGCGCCGGGGGCAAAACTCGGGCTTGCTAATTTAATAACGATTGTTGCGATTTTTACCATGCCCAAGCGAGACAGCTTCCGTTTAATCTGGATGCGTCTGATCTTAACGACTCTTTTAGGCGGGACCGTCTCAACATTTTTATATAGTATAAGCGGCTCATTATTGAGCTATTTTGGTATGCTTTTAGTCAAAAGCCTTGGGCCTAAACGTGTCAGCATCATCGGAATCAGTGCCGCTGGCGGCTTTCTTCATAATGTCGGGCAGTTGCTGGTTGCTAGTTGGATCGCGCAGTCATGGACCGTTATGCTCTATTTACCAGTCATGTCCCTTTTAGGAATTCTTGCAGGGATTGTTATTGGGATTGCTGGAAATTATCTGCTAGTCCATGTTCGAGCGTTGCAAAAATTCCAATTAGACTATGAAATGACTAAAAAATCGAAGAATGGATCAGGAGGCTCTTAAAAATGAAACTTCATCCAATGTGGCAAGAATATCCTGATCTTGCGGATCAGTTGACGACGACTCTTGAACTGATGGAGGATGTCGTCAAACTCAAGAATAAAAAAGTGGAATCAGCCGTACTAGATATGATTCACGCAGGCGGCAAACTCTTGCGTCCTGCCTATCAACTCTTGTTCGCGCAATTTGGACCAGACCAAGATGAAAAAAAAGCTACTTCATTAGCGGCTTCTATCGAGATGCTTCACACGGCGACTTTAATCCACGACGATATCGTTGATGAATCAGAGTTGCGGCGCGGACTGCCGACGATTCGTTCTGCTTTTGGGAATGATACCGCCGTTTATGCCGGCGACTATTTATTCATTTGCTGTTTCAAACTATTATCTGATTACTCTACCTCGTTGAGAAGCTTGCAATTGAATTCTCGTAGTATGGAAAAAATACTGGATGGCGAATTAGGTCAAATGGATGACCGTTACAAACTTGAGCAAACAGTCGAAGAATATTTAGATAATATTTCAGGCAAAACGGCAGAACTTTTTGCCTTAAGTTGTTCTGTTGGAGCTTTTGAAAGCGGCAATAGTGAACGCTTCGCGAAAAAAGCAGGTACGATTGGATTGAACATCGGCATCGCTTTTCAAATCATGGACGATTTGTTAGATTATCAAGCGGATGCCGTGACTTTAGGTAAGCCGGTTTTAGAAGATGTGCGTCAAGGTGTTTACTCACTGCCTTTGATTTATGCGCTCAATCAGAATAATGAGCAATTACGGCCTTATTTAGACAAGAAAAAGGAAATGACCGTCGAGGATACCTTGCAGGTGCAGCAATTGGTTCATCAATTAGGCGGTGTGACTTACACGCAGCAGCTCGCTGCGGAATATACTGAACAAGCCTTAAAGGATATTCGAAAATTACCAGAAAATTACTTCAATACAAAGAGAACGCTTGAACGTTTAACAAGCCAAATCTTAACACGAAAAAACTGATAAAAAATCCGACCAACATCCTGTTGATCGGATTTTTGTTTTATTATTCAACTAAGCCAAAGCTCATACCAATCACTAATATGACCAGTACGATAACTGTGATAACGACATACAGGTAGTCTTTTTCTTTTGCAAAAGCAAAAATTGATACAACTACACGTAGAACAGGCGTTAAGATTAAACAAAAAAGACCTAGCATTATAAATGCCTCTCCGTTTAATTGAAGCAAGCCTTCAACAATCAACGATAAACTATTCGGAACTTGCGGACTGCTTGGTACAAAGAATAATAAGACCATACCCATCAAAATGATTGCAGCCGAAACAATCACGCCAATTCGTAAAATATAACCGATGGAACGTTCGATTTTCAACATCTCTTCTTTATTTTCCATTAGATGATCACCCCGAATCCGCGAAGAACCATCTGAAGTCCCATAAATAATAAAATCGGAATAAAAATCATTCGAATCACAATTGGTTTTAAACGTGTCATGATCCGAGAACCAATTGTTGCGCCAACTAAAACACCTAATGCCAATGGTGCCGCAATTTGCGGTAAGATCGCTCCGCTGAAAAAGTAAACCATCGCAGAAGCAGCCGCAGTCACCCCCATCATCAAATTACTGGTAGCACTTGAAGGCTTCAAAGGCATTTTCATGATGGTATCCATTGCTGTTACTTTGAAAACACCGCTGCCGATCCCTAATAGTCCCGAAGCAATTCCGGCTCCAAACATCATAGCGAAACCGCCTGGTACTTTTTCAACATGATAATCGATTTGTTTTTCTAGTACTTTATCATAATACGAGTCGTTCAATTTCAGTTTTTCAGCTAACGAATCACCTGTTGACTCGTGAATCATTTTATCCGTTTTTCCCCGCAGCTTTTGAATCATATTTAGGACTGAAAATAATAAAAAGCCGCCAAACAAAATGAACAAAAAGCCTGTCGGTACAACGCCCGAAAGCAAAGCACCTACAATTGCTCCGATCGTTGTCGCGATCTCCAAAAACATCGCCACTCGCAAATTCAACATATCATCTTTCAAGTATGCGATCGTTGCCCCCGAACTCGTCGCAATTACACAAACAATACTGGCAGCGATCGCATATTTGATATCCAATCCCATCACCAACGTCAAAAAAGGCGTTAAAATAATTCCACCACCAATCCCTAAGATCGACCCTAATATTCCAGCCAGTACACCGACCACAAGTAATAATCCTATTTGACTAAGCATAAAATCCCGCCTTTCTGCTGCTATTATAGCGCAACTTTATTTCAAAACAGAAAATTTAGCAGGGTTATTAGATAATTCAATGAGTTCTTTTAGAAAAAACGAATCGTTTTGATTCTCTACTCCCATACAACTCAGCTTTTTTTAGCCTATAGGTCTAATTGTTTGTGCAATAATTCTTTCACTCGGTCCACTTCCTCTTGCGGAATCTTTTGATAAGAGATTCCCTCTTCACCAGTGAATCCATCACCAGTAAAGCCTTCTCCCTGAACTTGCTGGCTGTCGATCTTAGTTAGACAAGAATGATAGCCTGTCAAAATTTTCTGCATTTGATCGAAAGTCAGATCGGTCTTGCCATTTTCTCCGATCCCATCCAAGATTTTCTGATAACTAAAAATGCTTTTCGTGGAGAGCATTTTAGCTATCAATAATTCCATTACTTCCCGCTGCCTGCCTTGACGACCATAATCTCCAGTTGGATCTTCATAGCGCATCCGAGAATATTGCAGGGCTTCCCAACCATTTAGATGTTGTTTTCCTTTTGGGTAATCGATCCCTTCCGCTGAAAAAGCAAAATCATTATCAACCGTTACACCGTCGACCGCATCCACCAATGTCTGCAATCCATCCATATTGACCGAGACGTAATGATGGATCGGAATATCTAAAAATTTTTCAACCGTATCCATAATCATTTCTGGTCCGCCGATTGAGTGGGCGTGATTGATCTTATCTTCATAATCGGCGCCAACGATTTCTACAAAAGAATCCCTAGGAATACTGACTAATGTCGTTTCCTTTGTTTGATTGTTCAAAGTTGCCACCATGATTGTGTTGGCACGAAAATCAGTTTTTCTTTCAGCATTATTGGCAATCCCTAAAATCAGGATGCTCATCGGTTCTGTTGCCTCCGGTGATTTCACCTTTCCCTGTCGCTCAACGGGAGAATACATTGAATTCGCCATTTTTTGCGAACTGTGATAAAACTTCAGCGCAAATACGCTTATTCCTGAAACAAGTACGACTAAAATTGCAAGAATACCTAATAACACGCGCTGCCAGGTTAAAAAGTTCGCTTTCTTTTTAGGCTTCGGAGTCCTGTGCTGCAAGTATGGGAAAAATACCCCAGCAGTCCCAACTGTAATTCCTAGTCCAAGAAACAATCCCGCAACGACATCACTGAAGTAATGTACACCTAAATAAAGTCGTCCGCCAGCAATCGTAATCAGTAAAAAAAGCAAAATTAATTTGGTTATCACAGCCATCTTTTTCTCTCTAAAAAAATAAATCAGTACTACTGAACAAATAAATGTCATGATAAGCAATGAATGTCCACTAGGAAAACTGTAAGATGAACGTGAGATATATTGCCATTGATCCGGTCGTGATCGTTGGATAAGCTTCTTCAATAGATAACCTATGCCGCTGACACATAGTAGGTTCATCAGACACCAGACAGCTAACGCTTTATCATTTATTCGTAGTAAGAAGATAGTGATAGCGCTGAAAATCACGAGCATTGGACCGATGGTGGCAAATTGGGCGATCGCTCCTGCAAAAATTGTTAAGTAAGGAATATCAGGTAGCCGGTGTTGCATAAATATATTATCCAAATGGTTGATCCACTGTGCGTTCATTGCCACAGACATGGTAACTATGATTACTATAAGCAGTGTACTTACACTGCTTATAAAAAACTTCTTTCGCATAATTTCCCCCGATTCTATATTCACTCTTTTTTTAATGTTCCTTTATTTTTCTCTAAATCCCATCATAATTCCTAAGCCGATCCCTAATACGATTAAGGAAGTCCCTCCTTGGCTCAAAATCGGCAATGGAATTCCCGTAAGTGGCAGAATACCGATTGCAGCGCCGATGTTTTCAAAAATTTGAAACAACAAACCAAAAACAAACGCTACTCCGATATATAGATTAGCCTTGTTATTTGTCTTTACGGCCGCAGACAGTATTTGATAGAACAAATAAAAATACAGAAAAATCACCAGTGTTCCGCCAATAAATCCAAAGCCTTCTCCAATCACTGTAAAGATCATATCCGATTCACGAACAGGAACATACACCGAGGTTTGTCCTGCTCCTCGACCAAATAAGCCGCCTGAACCGATAGCGTAAAGACTTTGAACTTGCTGATACGCAATGGAATCCCGATATTGAAAAGGATCGACCCATGCTCGCACGCGATCCAATTGATACGTTTTAAAATGCAGCCAATAAAGCAGCTTATTCCCCCACTCGCTGAATACTAAAACTAATAATGTTCCGCCTAGAGCTGCGCCTATTCCTGTGATCGTGGTAAGTATTTTCCAGTGGACACCAGAAATAACAAACAAGGCTCCTAAAATAGCGATAAAGACCAAACTCGTTCCAAAATCCCGCTGCATAAACATTAGTAAGAAAGTCGGCAAACTGTACAAGACGATTTTCCCTAAGTAGTGACTCCTGAATAACTCAATGAGTTCAATAATTCGTGATCAGAAATGGTAGTGAAGCCCAATCTAAAATCCAGACAAAAATGTTTCTTTGAATTTTGGACAAATTTAAAGAAACAATCGCCAAACTGACGGCAGTGAAGGTTGTCTGTGCCAATCTTGTGCGTATTAATCCCAACCCATGGCATCTTTTGGCTAAGCTAAATTCTCTTTCCACCTGAATTCGATCTCGTTCATCCTTCCAACGGATTTCCTGACCTTCTTCTTCCTTAGATGGACGACCCAGTTTAGGACCAGATAGACGGATATGGTGTTCCTTGCAATACGCACGATTCTCTCGAGTACGGTAGATTTGATCCGCTAAAACTCTTTCAGGATAGTGACCTGTTCGTTCACTATAGCGCTCAACGATTGTCTGGAAATCCGTAGATTCATTGAACGCATCGAAAGACATCCGTTCGATCCGGACGAACCCATCGGATTGACTGATATCAAGCTTTACTCCAAATTCTGTCGGCGTTTTGACTTTCCCTCGAACGATTGGACGAAGGTAGGGCTGACTGAAACTAACAATCCGATCTTTGACCCGATGGGTCTGATGATCATACATGTCACGCTGTTGGTTGGCAATGTCTGTGACCACTTGAAGGTTCGCCCTTTGTTTTTCATCAAGTTCAGCACCCAGCACCTGCATTTTATCAAGATGGCGGATATTACGCTCCACGTACTTCAACTGTTGCTTGATAGCTTTTCTACGTTTCTTAGCTGTCCGTATCTTCAATTTTGAAAAAGCCAGATAGTTTCTTCTAGCCTCTTTGCGATCCGTACGTGGTTTCTTAAATCTGAAATTTTCACATAATTCGTCAATCAGTTCTTCAGCTTTTGTGCGTGCATCATTTAGAAGCGCTACATCTTGAGGGTGCTTGATATTAGATGGTGCACAAGTGGCGTCCATCATCAGTGTCCCTTTATTTTCATTAGATCCTCCAGTAGGAGGATCCCTTTTATCATGATGTGATTCCTGCTCATTGTACTGTAAAATCACTTCATTGATTTCGGCCAACTTCTCTGAGGTAAGTCGTTTACGGAAATAAACCATAGTGGACGCATCAAAAGGTTTTTCCAATTGGAACCCAGGTAGACCTATGAAATATTGCAGGTAGGGATTTTCCTGAATTTGAGCGACTGTTTCCTCGTCTGAACAAGCATATTTTGTTTGAATGAGTAGAGAACCAAAGGCCATTCGAAAAGGCTTTGCGACATTGCCCTTTTTATTTTTAAACAGTTTAGCGTAATCCTTTTCCAAGAGAGTCCAAGGAATGATGTCGGCTTTTTTGATCCAGCGATTCTCGGAATCCATGTGCAAGCCAATGGGCTGGTTGAAATCTTCAAAAGAAAGTTGCGTGTATTTTTGCTTTCTATACATTCAATAACATTCCCCTCAAGAAGTGAAGTAGCGTTTTACAGATAATCAGCAGAAAGTTCACATTTATTATATCTAAAAAGCTTCAGGAGTGTTGATATTTTAGTCCATTTTATTATTCAGTAGACACTAAGTAGTTCAAATCGTTTTTCAAGCTCCGTTGCGGACAGTTCATTTCATTGATCAACGTTAAGCGAACCATAAAAAGAGTAAAACTCAGCTTCATCAACTCTGATGGTTGAAAAGAAAAGCCGCCAATCCGCAACCAGCGTTTCGTATTCGTCACCGCGTACATAGCCGGGTCATAGAACCAATACAAAAGAGCCATTACACCTAACGATAAAACATAAAATACAGGTGCATATTTTAATAAATGAGCCGTTTTTATTCTGCTGACTAGAATCACCGCCGCCAATGAAATCAGACAAAATAGAATCTGCTTGATCACTACGCTCTTTACATCAACACCATCTAGATCAGCCGCCAGCGATTGCACGCCAATACTAATCAAATAAAACAAGAAGATTGGTAAAAACAGAGAATAGTTAAATTCGTTGCTCAAACGTTTGATCATTTGTTCTGACCTCCGAAGAAAATTTTAGACATATCCCCAAAGCTACAGAAAGAATCAGATAGCTTGTTCCCCCATAACTAATAAATGGTAGAGGTACTCCAGTCATAGGAATCAATCCTAAAATACTCGCGATATTGATACTTGTTTGAAGAAGTATCAATGTTCCAACACCAAAATAAATCAAGCTGACTTGTTGACTCGTTTCTCTAGCCGCTAATACAAATAACCGAAGAGCAATCAGAAAAAGCAGCGCCAGTACCAGCAATCCTACGATCATTCCTAATTCTTCGACCAAGATCGAATAAACAAAATCTGTTTCTGCAACTGGCAAATAGCCTTTTTTTGTAATACTATTTCCTAATCCTCTGCCAAAGAAACCGCCATTATAAAGCGCGTAATAAGAATTACTCATTTGAAACCCTTTCCCATAGGGATCTAAAAAAGGATCTCTTACTAGGCGAATACGATCATACGTATGAGCGAATAACTCCGGCAAAAGATGATGGCTGCCTAAAAATAGGATGGCCCCTCCTACGAATATAATCCCTGCGATAAGCGACAAAAAAATGAATACCGAGTACTGATAGGGTAGTTCAGCAGTAGTTATGATCACTAAAGCAATTCCCCAGATAATAATTGCGCCTGTCACTTTTGGTTGAAGTAAAATCAACAATCCGCTGAGTAAAACAAGTCCACAAGGAACCATGAGTTCACGCCTCGTTCGTTTCACCCGGAAAAAATAGGCTAGGTAAAGAATCAACGCGACATTTGTTACTTCTGAAGGTTGAAATTGAACTCCGAACAAAGAGACCCATCTTTGAGCACCATTGATACTGACCCCGCTTATTTTTACCAACAGCAAACTAACTATTCCCACTGATAATAAAGATTTTGCTAGTAATCCTTTCGCCAAAACATCACTTTTCACGTGATATATGATCACGATAAGCAGCCAGCTCAGGCCCATAAAAATGGCTTGCTTGCTAAATAATGATAATGGATTCTCGCCTTCAGCCATTAATCGATAAGAACTAGCGCTGAAAACAATTAAAAGACCGATTAGGCTAACTCCCAAATAAGGTAGTAACAACAGCCAATCGATCTTTTTTCTTCTAATCATATATATCTCTCCCTTCATCAAGTAATTGTTTGAGACGAGAGAGTCCACAATAAATAACCTAAAAAAGAGACACCAAACGTTAGTGAAAAAAACTAACAAGTCTGGTGTCTCACACAATCAATCTCATCGTCTGAGTTTTAGCACTAAACAACGTAAAGAATACTCTTAGCTATTTTATGAAAAGCCTTAATCCGACAATTCCTATTTTACACATTGGCGTCTTTCGACGTTTCTGCGCAATAGCCTATGTTTGTTTAGGAGCCTCACCTAACAAGTTTACTTATATTTACTTTCACAAAGAATACTACTTTTTCTGTCATTAAATAGCAAAACTTTCTTTAGAAAATCGATATTTCTTTAGATTTGCTTATAAAATCTTTTACTAAAAATTTACTAGGAATAACCCATTTTTTATGATAATTAAATCAAACGAAATAAATTGTTCAAAAAACAAAAGTTATTAAACAAAAGTTGATCATTCTATTTAAAGAAAAAGTTTTATTATTTATCTATTACAAAACACTTATAAAGGAATTATAATTATGAAAAATAAATTACATATGTTAGTTGCAAGCTCTTTAATGTTAGGATCCGTGTTGACTCTCCCGCTCCAAGGCACAGCTGAAACAACAACAACTAGCAGTGAATCTGCTACTCCAGCTTTCTCTGAGCCACTCATGTCTACTAGTTCAACAAATAACGTAAGTTTATCTTCCTCAGAACCGGAGCCAGCTATTTCAAACAGCACTTCGAGTTCAACTGAAAACCCAGTTATCCATTCACAAACTGAAACAAGTTCAACGTCGAGCATGCCTGAAGCACGTGCGATAGCCCTAGACACCTGGCTACCTGATCCTGTCTTGCAAGAAATCGTCGCCAAGGCAATCGGAAAAACAAAGGATACGTTGACTCAAGAGGATATGACCAAGTTAACTAGTCTCTATATCCAAAATTCAGACAATGCCATTGCTAGTTTAAAAGGTTTAGAACTGTCAACGAATCTTGAGTATTTCTATATGAATTCAAACAATCAAATTAGTGATTTTTCTGTATTGGCTGACTTGCCAAAATTAAAACAAGTATATTTGATGGGCTCGAATGTCACTGACCAAAATGTACCCAATTTCAGTACGGTAATCACCCGCCTAAACCTTTCCGGGAGTAACGTAACTAATGGGGTTTATGACAAAATCACTAAAATGACCAATTTGGAATCATTGACCTTCGAAACTAATATGAATATCACAACAATTGAACCCATCACTGTTTTGACAAAATTGAATGAATTGCGTGTCCAATTTTGCGGTATTACAGATTTTAGCCCGATTAATCAAATGCCTGCATTGACACAACTTGCTGCTTTTGGCCAAAATACCGGACGGAATGATCCGGCCACTGACATCAATGCCAAAGAATTGAACTATGACGCAGATAAACAAACAATCTACATCCCATTTACGATTATGCCAAATCGAATGACCAACTACGATGGCTATGTTCCACCATTCACTACATCAAATAGTTCCAATCAGACCTATTTTGATTTTAACGGTGTACAACTAGACAGCAGCCGATTGGCAATAACAGATGAAGGCCTAACTGTTTCCGGAGTAACGCAGGAAGAATTTGATCAGCTGCAAACCTTTGAATACAACGCTCGCTTGAATAATCCAGCTGGAACGTACAATCAACCTGAGCGATTTTCTTTCTATGCCATTTCATCAGGAACCTATTTGCATCAATTCAATGTTCAACACACTACCGCTTCACCCGGGGTAACGATCAAATACATTGATGCGGATGGTGACAATATCCATGCTTCTCAAACAATCGAAGGAAACGTTGGGGATCAATACGATACAACAACAGCTGATTATCAGCTGACTATTCCCGGCTACAGTCTAGTTCAAACGAGTATGCCGGAAAATGCTACAGGCAGCTTAACCACCGACCTGCAAACCGTTACTTATGTCTACCAACGAAACACCGCAACGTTAAAGGCTCATGATTCTACGATTTATGTTGATGAAAATTGGAAGGCAGAAGATAATTTTGACGGTGGAACTGATCCTAAAGGAAACCCAATCACCTTTGGAGATGTCTCCGTTGAGGGTGATGTCAATAATACCAAAGTTGGCAAGTATGAGATCACGTATACTTACGATCGTGTTCCAAATAGGAGCTGGACAGGCGACCACGCTACAGCTAAAGCTACCGTTACCGTGATTGATCCTGAAAAAGAAGCTCAACCAGTGACTGTCAACTATGTAGATCCAACTGGTAAAAAAATCCATAAAGAAAAAATTGTAAAGGGTGAATTAGGGGCCGACTTTGATGTTTCCGGCAAAGAGTATCAACCAACAATCCAGGGCTATGTTTTAGATGAGAAACAATTACCGAAAAATGCAAAAGGAAGTTTTAGCAATAACGCGCAGACCGTCACCTATGTTTATCAGCCAGAAACAAAACCGACTACAGATACAAGTGAGTCTAGTTCGTCTGACACAACCACACCGCCAACAACGAGCACTGATTCCAGCAGCCAATCAACAACAGGGAAAATTTCTGATTCAAATGACAAAGTGACTCCTGCTGGATCATCGAACAATCACAGTCATCAAACTGTAACAACCAAAAATACAGGCACAAAATTACCAAAAACTGGTGAGAACCTCGCATCGAATTACCTTATTGCCGGCATCTGTACCCTGGTCCTCGCCACTGCCTTACTATTTTTTAGTCGAAAAAAAGCAAAATGATTATGAAAAAGCGTCCTAGCAAATTTAGCTAGGACGCTTTTTATAGACTTGCTTCCAACCATTCTTGATAAACACTCAATTGTTCGGGTGTATAGAAAAAATGTTCCCCCGCTTCAAAAATCGTTACTGTACTTTGTGCAGTCTCAGTAAATTTCTCTATCATCGTTCTAGAAGTCATACTATCTTTTCCACCGTATAAAATTTTGGTAGGGATGGTCCATTTGATTGGATGTTCAACGACATAAGAATAATAATCCCACTCCAATGTTTTTATCGGCGTCTCAATCCTTTGTTCTCGTTTTAAATCCGCCGCAGTCACTTGCGACCACAACATCATATTATCGATCAATTCTTTCATATCGACGATTGGTGATAAGAAAAAGCTCTGATCAATCTTCTTCCCCTGACACACCAGCATGCCAAAATACGCACCCATGCTGCAACCAAATAACGAAATACATTCTGCCTGCTTTTCTAACTCCAGCAAGATTTTATTCGCGTCAGCTACAACGTTTTTCGGATTCAACGCGTACGTATCCTTTTTTCGTTCCCCATGCTCCGGCAAATCAAAACTCCAGACTTGATATCCTTTTTTTACTGCCTTTTCTGCTAAAAGCTGAATCACGGTATCCTCTTTGTGCGATTGATCGCCATGAAACGCTAGAATCACTTTTTTATTCGCTTCGCCCCAGCAAGTAACTGGGATTTCCTGAATCTTTCTTTGTTCTACTTTCATTTAACCCTCTACTATCTGCAACCCTAAACCGGCTGCAATAATCATCGCTTGATAAGAATTGACCTTCAAGCCCTTCAACTGCTCCATTGAAAAAGCAATCTTGCCAAATTGATTACTCGTAAAATCTAATCCAGACAATTTGGTTCGCATCCAATTACTATTGTCCAACTCATTATTCGTCAAAAACAAATGCTTCCAAGTGACTTCGAAAAACTCACTATCCGTCATTTGGCAGTTCTCAAAAGCCACGTTTTTCAGATTTGTCGCACTAAATGAACCAAAGTTAATGAGACAATCTTTAAATTGGCAATCTCGCAAATAACTCTCCGCAAAATTACAACCTGTCAATTTACAATTTTCAAAGGTAATCTGATGAAAACTGCCGCCGATCCATTCAAGATTAGAAAAATCACAATTCTTAAAGATTACATTACTGGCTTCAAAACGTATCAACTTCGTTCGCTGCAGCGTAACTTTTTCAAAAATCGATCGGCGCAATACTAAATTCTCGCAGGTTGAATAACTGTAATCGAAGTCAATCCCATGGACATCTTCTATGACCGTTTCGTCTTCTAAGTAAAAATCGTCAGTAAAATTTCTGGGTAAAATCGGTGGCGTTGGATAATTCTTATTCATTGCACTACTCCCGTTTATCATTTTTGTATTCTAAGTTTCCCATAACTGACGATATTTCTCTAGCCCAAAACCACTTTTCCTTCCAACAGATGTTCAAAAGAGCTTTTTATTTTGAAGAATGATAGAATTTAGCAATGAGGTGACCCTATGAACAATAAGATAAAAGAATGGCTCCCAGTAGTCCTAATCATCATACTAATTTTTCTTGCTAGAATGTTTGTTTTTTCTCCAGTAAAAGTTGAGGGTCATTCTATGGACCCAACGCTGCATGACAACCAACGCCTGATTACATCTAAAATATCAAATTTAGATAGGCAGGATATTATTACTACTAAAGAACCTGATAATCAGAATATTTACGTAGTGAAGCGCATCATCGGATTGCCTGGGGACCACGTTGAAATGAAAAACAATACGTTAATGATCAACGGAAAAAAATATGAGGAACCCTATCTCAATGCGTTCAAAGAAAAATTCACAAAGGACAAGCTTTTTGACGAATATTCATACAATACAGCATTCCAGGAGCAGGCGGCCAATGCCACTAGCTTTACTAATGACTTCAATGTAACTGTTCCTAAAAATCAATACTTCGTTATGGGCGATAACCGCTTGATCTCTAAAGACAGCCGTATTTTTGGCTTCGTTGACAAATCTTTGATCCAAGGAAAAGTGATCCTGCGTTTCTGGCCATTAAATGAAATCAAATTATTTTAAAAAAGTCATGGCGAAAATCGCCATGACTTTTTGATATCTTCTTATTTTCTTATATTTTCTATTTCGAAGGAGTTGCCAATCTAAATTACTACCTAGTGATTTTTTCACTAAGAATTTTCTTCGGCCCAACTATTTCGATATGATGAATTTGTTCAATAGTTAGATGAACAGCTCCACGTTCTTCCTCATTCAAATAAATTTTTTCCTCCCTTTGTCCGACAACTTTTCCAACTAAATCATCTAAATAATTCCCTTCATCATCCAGCGTTTCCAATTGGATAGCGATCCGCTTATTTTGCAAATACGCTTTCTGCAATGTTTCTCCAATCTCCTCTAAAGTCATTGGCTCTTTTCCGTCATTGATATGATTTCGTTCTTTCGATTCTTTATTCAGCACAGCGGTATGATCGGATAGATAAAAACCGATCCATTTCATCATTCCACGATCTTGATACACTCGTTTCGCTTCCATAAAAAGCTGTTCTGCGCTTTCATCATCATAAATCATATTAATCCATTCCTTCCATTCCGCCAGCATGACCGCCAACCAGTCCTGCTCGTTTAATTGCTGTTGCCCCTTCATTTAGTGAGTGTGCTCGGACGATCGAGGTAAACTTGTAGCGGCTGCGGATTTGGGCAATAACTTCATCAATCTTTTCTTCTTTAATTGTTTGATGCGGATCTTCAAAAAGACTTAACTGTAAACTTCCTGCTGGACGCAATGAAGAAACCGTAATCGAAATGTTCCGCACTTCGGATTTATCCCAATATTTTTCGAACAAGCTAAAAGCCACCTGGGTCAACTCTTTGGCTTGGTGTGTTGGCGGAATCTTCAGCTGATGATGGAACCCGCCCCGCTTTCCGCTGCCAAAATAAGCATACATAATTCCTAGATGCAGTGTTCCTCCTAAAACATCTGCCTTACGCAACCGTTGAGCGACCTGCTCGCAGATTTCAGCGATGACTGTTAGAATATCTCCCTTATGGGCATAATTCTTCGGCAAAACTTGTGAATTGCCAATTGATTTCTCCTTAGTAGGATATAAATCCTTTTGAGAGAGAACTGAACGATCGATTCCCCATGCGTGCATATAATGCTGCATGCCCATCACCCCAAAATGATTCTTCAAAATGAACGGATCAGTGTGAGCCAAGTCACCCATTGTCTCCATTCCCATCATTTGATAACGACGCTCCATTCGTCTGCCGATACCACAAAAATTACTCAATCGAAGCGGCCAAATTTTTCCTGGAACATCCTGATAATGCCACTGTGCGAAACGATCATCCTGATGTTTAGCATCAATATCCATCGCTATTTTCGCCAACAAAGGATTGTCCCCCATACCCAATGACGTATAAATACCAACCTTCTCAATAATTTCATTTTGAATCATTTTACCGACTTCTGCTGAACTATTACCGAATAGTTTCCAGCTATGAGTTAAGTCTCCAAACTGTTCATCAATGCTATATGTATGAATATCCTCTTCCGCCATATATGAACGAAAGATCTCCTGAATGCGCATATGATACTGAATGTACAAGGTCATTCTTGGCGGTACAATGTGCAGATCAGGATGATTAGGAATCTCAAAACCGCGACTAACATTACTAATACCTAAAATCTCTTTTGCCTTAGGACTCGCCGCTAAAACTAACCCTTCATTCTCACGATCACCGCTCATTACGACTAATAATGCTTCTAATGGATTTAAGTTAAGTTCAATACACTCAACGCTAGCATAAAAACTTTTTGAATCCATACAAAAGACATCTCTGACCGGCTCTCCTTCATAAATGTTCATTAAAATCACCTCCCTCAAAAAAACAAACGTATGTTCGCTTTTAGTTTAAGTTTATTCCGGCTTTTTGTCAATCATTTGCTTATAAAGAATTAATAACAACTATTTATTGAAAATACTCTTCCACTCTTTCTTTTTAACTAAATAGTTAGAGCTGACTCATATTTTTTAATTCTTCTTTATGATTATTAGTCTTTAAAATTATTAAAAGTATACTGATAACAAATAGAGGACCTGTGACAAAAGTCTTGTCACAGGTCCTTTTTCCGAACAAACGGTGTGTCAGAAGTAGCTTCTTCGGAAATAAGCCGAAATTTCACAAAAATTTAAGAAGCAATTTTCGGAAATCCCTTCTTATTTCTTGAAGCTGACCACTTCTGTCACAACCTCTTAAAAATATTATGATTCGAATGAATCTATTTTTATTGTTTCTCATCAACCCACTTCAAGAAAAAAGCGTTCAATTCAGCTGAATCGATCCTAGGATATTTATCGAGTTCTTTAACATATTCAGTAAAAAAATCTAGCTGTTCTGTTAAAAAAGTGTTCAATTGTGGAATGGCTAACTCTAAATCCAACTCGTCTCCTCTCATTTTTCGAACCAATAAGTCATCAATTACTTTAAGCAACTCCAGTGATAAACCTGGGAGCGCCAATAAACGTTCAAACTCAACCGGTGGTCTTTGTTGGTATTCTTTAATCCACATACACGCCAATACTGGACGCAGGACATAAAAATATTTTTTGATTCGAACGTATTCCTTTCTCAAATATTCACGATAGTTTCCCTCCGCCATATGAAGATAGTGATAAATAAGTCGCTGCTCATCTATATTTTTATCACTCAAACAACGTAATTCTTTACTAAATTGTGGCTTCTCATGGTAGATAATTGGTGAGTTTAACCATTCTAGCAAGGCTGGGTTACTTTTTTGAAGCAATCTTAACGTTTTATCTAAATCCCAGCCACAAATATCTAGTTGTTCATCGATCGGAAATTCTAAATGATCCGTTGTTTTTTCTAATTTCAAATACCAATCTTTTTTGCGCCGGTATAGAAAGCGAACATCATAATCGCTATCTTTAGAAGGAAATCCCCACGCGCGGCTGCCACTTTCGACCGCATAAAGAATTTCAATATTTTCCCGTTTAGCGATTTTTTGTAATGCTTGCTCAATTTTTGGTTTCAATCTCATCCCCCCTATTTTTGTTAAAGTCTTGGATCTAGTCCGACTTCCTTGTCCATTTCAAACAACAAATTTGCCAAAATATTTAAATAGTCGTTGTTTTCTGCTGTTAATTGACTGATTGGAAGTCTTAACAGATCCTGGGCAAGTTCATATTCTTTGATCGAAGTTCGTAATTTATGAAAAATGTTTTTTCCTTTAATCAACTTTTGATATTGGTGCTGACTACGATAGGTAAATCCATAGATTAATGTTAAGTAAGATTCATTTCGAACCTTCAAGAAAGGCGCAACATTCTTTTTCTGGTATTCTGGCTTTACAACAATCCCTTCCATTTGCAGTTGCATGGTCATTTGATCGAAATACCCCTGTGCCTGCTGTTGAGTATTTTTTGAATGAAGATCTAACAGCAAATATTCATCTTTGCTTAAAAACTGATAGATTTCCGACGTAGGTTGCTCCACAAGGATTTCTTCATTATTTTGGTACACAATTTTCAGCAAATCAAAGACCTTAAAACTCAATGGTGCTTCTTTTCCATACATTTCGATCTGTTGCTTGTATACGTTCAATGCTTTTTCTTGAGTTTGTAAAGTCACTTGATGGGGTGCAGCCTTCATCCACTCTCTAAATTGACGCGTTTGATGTTCGCCATATTTTTCAGCTAATTGCTTTTTCGATAAATGGTAGCTATCTGTTTGGAAGTCTGAAGCAGATAGCTCACCATTCATTTGTTCAAAAAACTCAGAAAATTTGCTATCCTTTAAATAATTCAATTCCGTTTCAATTCCTTTAGCAACAGGCCAATATTCCAAGTTAATCAAATTTTCACCAAGTGCTCGCCATGGCAATAATTCGCCATCCAATAACAACATGCGAATCTTATTTTTTTTCATGTAGCCAGAAAATTGTGTCATCAGTTCAACAAAAACAGCTTCAATTTCTGGAACTCGAATCTTGTAGCCTTTACGAGAAATAGCATAACAATCTTCTAGTTTATCAAATAAATAAACATTTGCTCGAGAACCCATATATTTTGGCTCCAATACAACCTGATCTACACCTTGTTGCCGATAATAATCCAGAGCTTCCGCCAACGATTCTAAGTCATTCTGCTCAATATTTGCTGCTGCTGGCGCCATCGTTCCTGATAAATATTGAACTTTATTTCTCACCAAATGGAATAATCGTTTACGTTCCTTGTCAGATAGCCTCTCCCATGATTGCAATTTTGGACGTGAGAAAAGTATAGGTAATTCTTCAGTTTTTGTATGATTAGAAGAAACTGAAACCAACGCATTTCCTCTGCCAAAAATCTTAATAGCACTTAACTTATTACCATATACTAATCCTGTATCAATCCCATATTTATTTTTCACACGATAAATATCCTTTGTAGCAATATGACCAAACACATGGACCGGCAGGTTATACATACTTTCCTCATCCAACCATTGAAGTTGTTCTTGGCTGGTTTTCTCACGGTTTAAGCGAAAATTTCGTTGGTTTCGCAGAGAACTGATATCCATTTTTCCAAGATACTGCTGACGGCAGGGTGCATGAGTGACAATAAAGGATTGCTTTTCATCACCAATTCGACGTAAGAAAGGTTGACTTTGTTCTACTAATTGATTGAATTTTTTCAGAGTTTCCGGCTCTTTCTTCAAGTATTTCAATGAAGTAAAATGCTGATCAAGCGTTTCTTGATCCGTTCCTTTAATCTCGCCTTTCAGATATCGATAAACAAAATTTTCATGATTTCCTAGTACAAACTGAAAATGTTGCTGATTCCGGTAAAGAAATTCGATCATTTCAGTTGTTTGATTCCCTTTATCGATCCAATCCCCCAATAGAATCAATGAAAATGGTTTTTTTCCAGAAACCGTCATTTCTTCATCACTTACACGATAGCCCAGTTTAGATACAATTTTTTTCAAACCCAATAACGATTCATGGACATCCCCAATCACAGCATAATCCTGATGATTCGACAATAAAGTAGCCAAATACTCTTCTTTATTATCGACCTCAACACAAAATTTCTGAAAATCTTTTTGTTTGATTCGGTGAACCGCATCATAATCTTCTTTCGCCAACTTAGGCAAAACCTCACGTTTGAAACGATCTACGTGTTTTGTGATCAATACTTTCGAGCGTTCGGACGCATAAAAATCTGCTCTAGGATAATCAAAGACAACGGCTTCTACACGATAATTATTTTTATCCGCGATTGTCTTAATTTCCTGACGAAAATCCTCCGCTAAACCTATCGTATCAACAATCACAAATTCCGCGTTAATCGGATAGCTGGTCAAAAAATCTAATTTAGTTTTTAAATATGGGAATGTCACGCCAGAAGCCTCCAACATACTTGCAGCATACTTGTCGTAGTCTCGCCCTAACAATTCTCTCCGCATATCATCAGAAGATAAGTGTTGAATATTCGTTTGAAAATTCTTCTGTTCTTCTTGAAAAGCCAATTGAGGCATCAGTACTTCCTTAGCAAAAGTTGTTTTACCTGATTCTGTAGGTCCGATCAATAAAAAAATCGTGTGGACCTTAGTAATAATTTTCATCATAATTGTTCCTTTCTTTCGATCATTGCCCCTTGTGTTGTAGCAATCCCATTGACTTGATCCCCTGTTGTGAAGAACTGTATTGTAAATCCTGGGCCGACCGTTGCTGTTAACCACGTCTGAAAATCGAGCGTTCTAAACTCAAATTTATGATCTTCATGACGGAATTGTTTTTCTGTTAATCCGTAAAATCCATTGAAGTCTTTGTTAGGTGTGGACAGAATCAGTTGATGAAACGACTGACTTAACAAACGCTGCAGCAAATCAGCAGCTTCTTCTAAAGACATATGTTCAATAACTTCCATCAATAGAATGTCTCTATCAACTTGAAGTTGAACCTCATCTAAGGAAGTGTGCAATTGCAAATTTTCCAGTCTCATTCGTTCACCACGATCTTTGGCATATGCTAAAACACCTGAATCAATATCTACACCTACATAAGAATCAACTTTTCCGCAAGTTTAAAATAAGCACCGCCACCACAACCGACATCTAAAATGTCGTGTTTCATATCTAAAAGTTCCCGCACCTTCTCAATACGTGAATAGCTCGTACCGCGATAAGAAAAAATAATTTTTTCTCGACTATTTTCTTCCACCGCTTCTTTATACTTAAAAAAAGTTTCTTTCTTGTACAAAAATTTTCGAACAAATAAATTTCTTAAATAATACGGTGCTCGGATGCTTTGAAGCGCTTCAATACCTCGTTGAATCAGTGAATCACTCTCATCTAAAAACGTGCTACTTTCCTTTGCTAAAAGCAACAATACAAGATATGTGCCTTGTAATAATCGCGAAAGTGAATCGGTTGTTACCTTCACTTGATAAAAGCCATCCATTAACAATTTTTCTGAGAATTCAAATTCCGGTAACGCATGATAGATTGACTGAAGTAGTCCAAATTTTTTAATTTCTACCATTGAAAAGGTTAACTGGTTATAGGATTTTCCTGATTCTGCTGATTTCATAGCTGATTTCAAGTATTCGGCCATTAACGATAGATAAACCTGTGGTGCAGAATACTGTTTCACGTTCAAGTAATGCTGCTGTTCCTCCCGTGTCGAACGAAAGGAGAGATTCGTTCCGTAATCTTGAAAATACATGCAGTAAGTCTGCGGCGTTTCATACCATCCGAAACTAGTGCCATTACGAATTCTCCGTAATTGTAAACCACCCTCAGGATGTTTTTTGATTAATTGAGTAAATTCTGAATGATCAGAAGTAAGTGTTAGGATCGCCATATTTGTTCCTCCTCGTGTTTTCTTGATCTTATCTTAACCAATTAAAGAAAATAGTTCTTTTAAAAAAGGGTGCGAACTTGATACAATGAAAAATAAGGAGAATCAAATGGTAAAAAAATTTCAAGAACTAGTTAAGCAATTTGCTACATTACGAAGCTATACACGGGAATTTCTGATTTACGGATTTAGAAGCCGAGAGGAGATCACTCTTTCCAGTCCTCGCACCTATGACAATGAACGTCGTCGATTAGAGAGCCTACTTCACGACTATATTGAATCGCAAACCGTTAACAATAAAAAAAGCTATCGCCTGGTATTACCTGCGAATCAAGCAGATAATCCGCTCCATGTTTTATGGCAAACAAAATCTTTCACCCGCAATGATATTTTTCTACATTTCGTTATTTTGGATATTCTAGCACAAGAATCGATAGTCACAGTCAATGAGATTGTTCAAGCAATTGACAGCTACCTATCCTTTTTTAAAGATGACTACCTAATTGATAGCTTGACAGTTCGTAATAAATTGAATGAATACACAGAGATGGAGATTTTGCGCAAGGAAAAGCAAGGAAAACAATGGTTCTACGCGTTAAATAAACGGACGACGTTTACTGCTAAACAACTACAGGCAATTCAATTTTATAAAGAGGTTGCTCCAGTTGGTGTAATCGGCGATCTTTTACTGAAACGTTATGATGCTCTCCCCTCACCGTTTTGTTTCAAGCACAAATATGACAATCAAACATTAGAGAGTGAGATTCTGCTCCTGCTTCTACTGGCTATCAAACAAAGGAGAAAAGTGAAGTTGCTCAAAACGAATGGTGTAGAAATTAGTTTGACCCCACTGAAAATTTACTCAAGTTGTGAAAGTGGTCGGCAATATCTCGTTGGCATACAATCAGGAAAACTGTATTCCCTACGACTGGATTATTTAGAAGACGGACAACTATTAGAGTCGGCAGAAAATTTCTCTCGTGGATTAGAAAAATTACTTGTAGCTGAAGCGACCAGTTGGAACTGTTCTTTTACGGCTCGTAGACCGATTACCTATGAGATTTTATTTCATCTACCAGAGCATTACTTGTATAAACGACTACTACGAGAAAAACGGCAAGGGATCGTCGAAACGGTTGGAGAAAACCTTTATAAATTTTCAATTACTCTTGTTGACCCCCGTGGCATGGAGCCTTGGCTCCGAACGTGGCTCGGTCGGATTGTGCAAATCAATTCGCCAAATCGCACATGGGAAAATCAGTTTTGGGCTGACGTTGACGAACTGAGCAGCCTTTACGGATTGGAGGAATAATATGGAACTTTTTTCAGAAGTAAACAGCCTCTATTATCAACTAATGACTAAAGTATTGCAGACAGAATCACTTGAACAACAACTGGATTTATTGAATCAAGATGGCTTCAAGGAAACGCCTTTTGAAATGCTTGACTATTTGAAAGACGATGAAGAAGGATGGCATTTGCTGAGGCAACACTGCTCAATTTTGAATAGTCCTCCACAATCATTTCCACTAACTAAATTAGAAAAAGCTTGGTTGTCAGCGATCCAACAAGACTCAAAATTTGATTGTGTAGGAGAATCCTTTGATTTGGAGGAAACCGAACCTCTATTTGAGTGGCAGGATTATCAGTATTTTGATCAATTTATTAGTGAGGATCGATTTGATAAGAACTATGGAAAAATCATCCACCAATTATTGGACAGTATTCGTCAAAAAGAAATTGTAACTTTAGATTATCAATCTGCTAAAAAAAGAACTGTTACCAATCATGTATTTCAGCCTTTGAAATTAGAATATTCTGCTAAAAACAATAAATTTCGAGTCTTAGGAAAATATAAATCAAATAAAAACTGGAAAAATATTGTTTTCAATTGCTCAGACATTCAAAGTGTTCAATTTAATGAAGCCACCTCCTCTGATAGTAACTGCAATCAAATAAAGTCAAACCTTTGCACTATTGTTTGTGAAATAAAAGATGAGCGAGCTGCGCTTGAGCGCGCGACTTTCCATTTTTCGAATTATCGTAAAATACTTGAGCGCTCAGATAACTCACTTTATCGTATGACAATTTTTTATGAGAAAAAAGATGAAACTGAGTTACTAATCAATGTATTGTCCTTCGGTGCTCGTATGAAAGTTATCCAACCCATTCATTTTGTAGAGTTGATAAAACAAAGATTATTACTGCAAAAGCAAGTCATTAAACTTAAATGATCCAAACAAAAAAGACGTTCTAGGCATTAAGAATAATGCAGAACGTCTTTCAACTTATAAACCCTAGGCTACTTTTTTACGAAAATGGCCTCCAAAACACTATAGAAAATTCCCGCCATTACAAAAATCATCCAACTAAAACCCCATGAATGGGTCAGAAAAGACCAACTAAAATAAATCATTACAACGATAGGCCAATATACACGTTCCAATAAATGTTTTGTTCGGGCAGAGTCGCCATATTTTTCCTGCATTGCATTTGGTCCTAACGAATCTTCATCGGCGATGAAATATTTTTCTTTAATAAATTTATCAAAACTGCTGTAATTGATGCTGCCGTAAATAATTAAAAAGACACCAATCGCTAAAAAGAAAAACATTACCGGAATCCCATATTCAGCGTACGTAAACATTTGGAAAAAGAAAATCGGCGAAACACTCAACACGCACAGACAAATCCCAAACACTAAGCTAACTTGGAAACTCTTTTGATACCCTTGCTTCAATTTTTGAGCTTCTTTATTCAAATCAACCGCGATGTAACGATCATTCAACCCTACATTGCTTTTCGAAAATTGCATACCATTATAAATAATGACTCCAACACTGATAGCTATAATTATGAAGAATAGTAGAAATCCCATCATTTCAGAACCGCTAATACTCAGCCCGATCAATGCACCTACTGCTAATAAACAACCGCTAATCCCTAAGCTTAATCCCTTAGCATCTCTCTTTCGATTCGCCAAATAATGATACATCTCTTCTTCTTCGATTCCATTTTCTGGTTCTCTTTCTCGAGACGCAAACTCTAATTCTTCTCGTAGTTCATCGACTGAGCCGAACTCGCTAATTACTTGACCAATCGCTTCGTGCTCACTCTTTCCTTCATCTAATAATGCCAAATAATGATCTTCCATAATCGTCAAGATCTCTTGCTTAGCTCGTTGGACTTCTTTCGTATTTGGAAATTCAAGAAACAATGTCTCTATATAATTTTTGATCGTATCCATTTTTTACCCTTCTTTCATAAATCGATTCACAACTTTTTTAGTCTGCTTCCATTCATCCCGCTTCTCTTCTAAAAAAGTCAAACCCTTATCTGTTATCTGGTAATACGTCCGCTTTTTCCCATGGGTAATTTCTCCTGGGTAAGAATGGATGTAGCCATTTTTTTCTAAACGGTTAAACGCTGAGTAAAGTGTCGTTTCTTTAATAATATAAATTTCTTCACTCACATCCCTGATCTTTTGGGAAACCGCGTATCCATAAGAATCGCCATCCTTCAATACAGACAAAATGATGACATCATTGTACCCGCGAATTCCATCGCTTGAAATCATTTTGCCACCTCCTGAAATTACTTCATCTGTCGTTGTAATCATTGTACGACAATTACTACGACAGGTAAAGTAAAATATTTCAGATTTATTGAAAAAAAACTTTTGTTGTGTCAGAATCAACAACAGACGGATGCTTGCTCGTCTTTGAAACCTACTTTAACTGTTCTTACAATACAGACTAAAACAAATTCTACGATACAATGAAGGAAGTAACTGCTATGCAAAAAATCGCAATTATTGGCGGCGGAATCATCGGCATGACGCTGGCAAATTATTTAGATCAAAATAAATATCAAATAACGCTATTTGATGAACCTACCGGCCAAGCAACCCAGGCTAGTGCTGGAATCATTTCTCCTTGGCTATCTAAACGCCGTAATAAACAGTGGTATCGCTTAGCAAAAGACGGGGCTGCTTTTTTTCCAAAGCTAATCCAAGATTTCCAACTAGACCACACGATCTATCGACGATCCGGAACACTCCTTTTACGGCCTGAAAAACAGCTGGATGAACTTTTGGCTTTAGCCGAGCAACGAAAAGAAACGGCCCCAGAGATTGGCACAATCGAGAAACTGTCTAGCGACCAGACACAACACGAATTACCATTGTTAAAACCTGCTCCAGCTTTGAAAATCAGCGGCGGCGGCCGTCTGGACGGCAAAGCTTACCTGCTGAAGATGCGAAAACAAGCTGAAGAAAAAGGCATTGTATTTATCCCGCAACGTGTTCAATTGGCAGATTCCAAGACCGTCTGTTATGGTGAGAATAAAAAAGCCGTCTTTGATCAAATTATTCTAACGGTTGGTCCACATTTAAAAGATTTGCTTGCACCGCTAGAGTATCAAGTAGACTTGCGACCGCAAAAAGGGCAACTGTTAGTTTTTCAAACCGAATTCAAAAACAGTGATGATTTTCCTGTTGCCATGCTAGATGGGGAGGCAGACTTAATTCCATTCATGGATGGAAAAATATTATTGGGAGCGACTCATGAAAATGAGGCTGGATGGGATTTAGCAGAAACCTCAACTGCTTTTGAGCAATTGACTAATGGAGCTAGCAGCTTTTTAGCTGAACCGGAGAAATTAGTATCCTCTCTTTTCCACTATCGAGTCGGTACACGTGCATATACATCCGACTTCGCACCCTTTTTTGGACGATTAAATGATCAGCTGCTCGTCGCTAGCGGTCTTGGTTCTTCTGGTTTGACGACCGGCCCTTATATCGGGTATCTTTTAGCCCACTATTTGAATACGGGAAAATCAGACTGGCTGGTTTATCAAAAGGAACTATCGAAATATATTCAATCAAAAAAAACGCTGGAATCATTTTAAGATTTCAGCGTTTTGATTTACATCGGTTTTAAATTCTTTTCTAATCGATCAGTCATCCAAGCCAAACGTTTCGTCCGTCCTGCATCAGTTTTTGCATCCAAATAAGCCCGCGTATACGTCTTCCTAACTGAAGGTGACATGTTCTCAAAATTCTTTACAGCCTCTTTATTGTCCCTCAACAATTCAGCCACTTCCGCAATCTGTTCCTCTGTAATCGCGGATGGCTTAGTGGCACTATCCCATTGACCATTTTTCTTCGCCTCAGCAATTTTTTCACGTCCAAGCTCAGTCAGCAAACCTTGCTGCTCTAATTTCGCAACAATCTTTTTATTTTTCTCAGACCATTTGCTGTTTTTACGACGCGGAGCAAAATACTTTAGGTAAGAGTGTTCGTCCACTTTTTTCATTACACCATCAATCCAACCAAAGCACAGCGCCTCTTCTAATGCCTCTCCAGCCTTGACAGTTTTGAGTTCCTTCGTCTTTCCAAACACTAGCCACACACCGCCGCTAGATGCCGCGTTCACTGTAAGCCAAGTATGAAAATCATCTCGCGTTGTAAAAAGTAAGTTTTCATCCATATTATTTATCTACTCCTAAAACGACTGGTGTTGATTTGAAGCCAATTCCCATCCGATCAATCCCCATGTCAATCAACTCTAAGAAATGCTCCCGTGTACGAATCCCGCCGCTGCCTTTTATTTTGATACGTCCTTTGCACTGATCCATCATGATCTGGATTACTTCATTCGTGGCACCCTTGCTTTCGTAACCAGTGATAAATCCCGTGCTTGTTTTTACAAAATCAGCATTCGCTGCAATCGCACATTCACATGCTTGACGAATTTGTTCCTCACTTAACGTATCCGTTTCAAAAATAACCTTCACTGCGGTCCCATGAGCATGGCAAGTTTCCACGATTACTAACAGCTCCTTTGTCACTTCATCGAATTTACCGCTGCGAATCCAACCAAAATTTGCGACAATATCTAGTTCATAAATATCTTCTCTTTGACAATAGGTCTCCGCCTGCAAAACTTTCGATGGCGTTGTACTGGTTCCAAAAGGAAAATCACAAACGACACAAATTTTTGTATCTGTTCCTTTAGTCAGCTCTGCTGCAATATCTAGTGACGATGGATTGACACAGACCGTCGCACAATGATAGTCGATACCCTCTTGGATATACTGACGAATTTCGGCTTCAGTAAAATCCGGTTTCAGCACCGACTGATCGATATAAGCACCTAACTCTTCAACAGTCATCTCAGTAGCCTTTTTCATGGTGGATCCCTCCTGTTTTTTTATATAATTATTCCCTATACTTTTATCAGCGTCATACAAGAAAATAACTATATATCTTATAATTTAAGTATAGGGTATTTGTTATTCTTTGTAAACGCTATCTTTATTATGTCGCGCGATTAACGATTGCTTGCTGATTTAATTGTTTTTTCAGTTCATTCAGTGAAATATTTTTAAAATCTTCATTTTTCATTCGTTTACGATAGCCCGTCGCTGTTTCGCCAGTTAATTTTTTAAACATTCGACTAAAAACTACCAGACTATTAAAACCGACTTGTTCCGCAATAGTTTCCACTGATTCATCTGTCATAGAAAGCAGAAACGCTGCTCGATTAACTCGCACACCCAGAATGTACTCTTTAATGCCAATAGCCATATGATTACGAAAAACCCGAGATAAATGACTGCGATTAACAGATAAATACTGCGCGATACCTTCAACAGTCAATTGCTCAGCATAGTGTGATTCAATATATTCCACAGTTGCTACTGCTAATGGTGAATAATTGTTTTGATCACCTAAATGTATCTTTCCACCGTCTTCCAATAAGGCAGCTAAAAATCGATACGTCAATTCATTCAAATGCAATTCGTTCACCAGTGTTTCCTCACTAAAAGGAAGACATGCTGCTATTGTATCGATGTACGTTTGAATGTCTGAAGAAACCATCGTATATTGATCATTTCTAAAATGAGAATGCCGAACAATTTCATCCGCAGCCGTACCGCCAAATGAAAGCCAACAATACATCCATGGTTCCTCCCCATCCGCTAAATAGAATGTCGAATCACCGGGCCGAATCAAAAACAAATCGCCCTTCTTCAAATGATATTGTCGGTTTTTGACTTGATACGTCCCTTTTCCTTCCATCACAACATGTAATATATAGTTTTGCCGAATCGCCGGGCCAAAAGCATGGAATGGCAATGTTTTAGATATTCCACAAAAATCAAAATGAAGATCTGTTTTCAATTGATGCTGTTCCTTTTTTAAAAAGATCGTCTGTTCCATCTCATAACCCCTTTCTCTGAGTTTCACTCTAAATTATACCGTATATTTTTTCTGAATCGTTAAAAAATCTATTTTCTGATAGCCTTCGAAGTGTTTGAAAAATCTGCTAGTCATTATTTAATCCATACTATTCAAGCTAGTCCCAGAAGAAAACGAGAGCGAAGCAAAAAAAACTCTTTTTACTCAATTTTTAAATATGCAACAAAAAGTTAAATAGTCGTCACAGAAATACGTTTTAAAGAAAGCGATTTCTTGTTAAATTATACTCAACAACGATAGATAAATGTCTAGCCCTTGTCACTTTATCCATAAATCGATAAACTTATTGGAACACATGAAGTTTCCTACTATACAAAAAGAGAGGTTTTTATATGCAAATTACACAAAGAGATTTCGGTAGTGATTATCAAATCATCACTATTGAAAATGAAGATGGGTTCCACTTATCTGTCACTGACTTGGGCGCGCGCATCGTTAGTCTTGGTCGGGACAAAGAATTGGTTCTAGGTTTTGATTCTGCTGAAGAATATTTGGAGAAAGATCCTTTTATTGGCGCAACAATTGGCCGAACGGCTGGTCGAATCGAAAATGGCCGTTTCACTCTTAACGGTAAAAACTATCAAGTCTCCGTTGATCCAGCAACTGGACATTCTCTGCATGGCGGCAAACCAGGATTCGAAACAAAGAAATGGACCTACACGATTGAAAATAGTGAGGATGAAGCTTCTGTCGTGTTTACTACAACAAGCCTTGACGGTGAACATGGTTTTCCTGGTAATCTAGAAATTGAAGTACGCCACACACTTACGCAAGATAATGTTTGGCGTGTGACTACAAAGGGCATCAGTGATCAAACAACGTTGTTCAATCCAACCAACCATGTTTACTTTAATTTAACTGGTGACGTTACTCAATCAATTGATGAACACAAACTTTGGTTAGCCAGTGAGTCTTTTGCGGCTCTTCGACCAGATACGATCCCAACGGGGGACATCGTCGATACGAAAGGAACTGCTTTTGATTTCCAAACAGCAAGAGCTTTAGCTGATGTATTTGCCAGTGAATTTGAACAGAAAAATCTATGCAACGGGCTTGATCATCCCTTCTTTTTGAAAGAAAGAAGTTTGCATAAACCTGCAGCTAAACTGACTAGCCCTGATGAGAAGATCGAATTAACCGTCTCAACGGATTTGTCCAGCGTCGTAATTTTCACCGCAAACTTTGGCGAAGATGGACCGATGATCCATGGAGAAAAGCTAGTACATCATGGCGGTATCACTTTTGAGACACAAATCGCTCCTGGCGCGGAACACTATTCGACATTTGGCTCAATTACTTTGCCTGCGAACGAACCCTTCGAAACAACGACCGAATACAAAATAACTCTGAAAGAAGCGAAGAAACTTGGAAATTAAACGCGAGCTAAACACAAAATTTGCTGAAATTTTTGGACCTAGAGAAACAACCCAATATTTCTCACCTGGCCGCATCAATTTGATTGGTGAACACACTGACTACAATGGCGGTCATGTCTTCCCTGCTTCCATTACTTACGGAACATATGGTGTTGCTACACCCCGAGAAGACAAAAAGGTATTGGTTTATTCAACAAACTTTGAAGATATTGGTGTCCTAACTTTTGATATTGATAGTTTGGCATACGACAAAAAAGATAATTGGGCCAATTATGTAAAAGGCATGATCTTAAAATTGCAAGAAGCAGGACACTCGATTGATCATGGGTTTGAACTATTGGTCGAAGGTACGATTCCAAATGGCGCTGGCCTCTCAAGCAGCGCATCATTGGAATTGTTGGTAGGCGTTGCAGTCGAAGATTTATTCAATTTGAAGACAAATCGTCTTGAATTAGTACAAACGGGGAAAAAAGTTGAAAATGAATTTATCGGTGTCAACTCAGGGATCATGGATCAATTCGCGATTGGTTTCGGCGATGTTGATCAAGCGATACTGCTAGATACCAACACCTTGAAATATGAAATGGTCCCAGTAAAACTTGACGGCTATGCAGTGGTTATCATGAATACCAACAAGCGTCGGGAATTGGCCGATTCTAAATACAACGAACGCCGCAGCGAATGCGAAGAAGCTCTTGCTCGTTTGCAAAAAGAATTAGATATTCAGTCACTTGGAGATCTTGATAAGGATACCTTTGAAGCTAATATCAACTTGATCAATGACGAAACCTTGATTCGTCGGGCCCGTCATGCAGTCACCGAGAATCAGCGGACATTAGAAGCTAAATCAGAATTAGAAAAAGGACATTTAGACGCTTTTGGAAAGTTGCTAAATGCTTCCCACTACTCTCTCCGTCATGACTATGAAGTAACTGGAATCGAATTAGACACACTAGTTGATGCGGCTCAAACGCAAGACGGTGTCCTTGGTGCTCGCATGACTGGTGCCGGTTTTGGTGGTTGCGCCATTGCATTAGTCAAAGAAGAAAATATCCCGACCTTCAAAAACAATGTCTATGATGACTATCTGAAAATTGTCGGTTACGCTCCAGACTTTTATGTCGCACATATCGGCAGCGGGACAACAAAAATCGGATAACCTAGGATCAGGGGATACTCTCCTCCATCTGTTTTAGATGGAGGTTTTTTGTATGCAGATTCTTCCGAACACTTTGCATGTACGGTACTTTTTATAATACAATTAGTTAAAAGGTGTATTTATGTCCCTTTCGCGATTCTATTAAGACTTTTGGATTTTAGTCCAATGGGGTCTTTCTCTTTCTGGCTTATCAGATTTCTATACTATTAAAAAATCGGAGTTATTTATGATTAAACTAATTGAAACTATCAGTGATCTTAACTTAGAAACCATTTCAAAAATTTGGTTGGACAGTAATTTGGATACCCATGATTTTATTGAGAAGGATTATTGGCTCAAAAACTATCCCGCGGTTAAGAATACTTTTCCAACTGCCAAGATCTATGTCTATTATCATAATGATGAAATCGTCGGATTCCTAGGAATGATCGATAACTACATCGCAGGAATTTTTATTTCGAAAGATTTCCGATCGCTAGGAATCGGTACTCAATTACTCAACGACGTACAAGCAGCCTACTCAAAACTAGCATTAAGCGTTTATCAAAAAAACGAACGCGCCTATCATTTCTATCTAAAGCATGGGTTCAAGGTGATAAAAAACGAGCTTGATCTCGAAACAAATGAGATCGAACTGTTTATGGAGTGGGCTGTTTAGTCTTTACCCGTAAATTTTTTTAATCCAAAAATTACTTTCTCCATATCAACTGTATGGGGCTTTTTTTGATTGAATCATTATCAAAAGGACACGTTTTTCAGTCTCTCCATTTTGACGGCAAACAGGCAAAAGAATATACTTCCCTAAAGAGGTGGTCTTCATGAACTTGAGAAATTTCAATAATATGTATTCTTATTTAGCCATTTCCTATTTTTGTGTCTCGCTTTTCTTCGCCTTTCAAGATGGACGCATTCTTAAACTGGCAAGTTTCTTTTTCCTGATTTCATTTGGAATTAATGCAGTTAAGGCAATAAAAGAAGCTCAAAATCGCCGTTGATTTCTTCCGTTTCCTACTGCTTTACCATTAATGAAATACTCATTTTAAACTAGTTAATTTAAACGTCTTTTCGAGTAATGCTTAACAAAACAAAAGCGAAAACATTTATTTCTTTAAAGTTGGAAAGTTTATACGCCTCAGACTTTATTATTTTAATGTATCATTGAAAAATACTTAAAGTATCCTCCTCCGTTTTCTACATAGATTTTTGTCTTAGTTTAGATAAATGTAATTCCTACTTTTTCTAAAAAAATCCCAATCGTTTATGTTAAAATGATGAAACATGATTCAATTAAGGAGGTTCCAATGAAAAAAGATTCTGGGTTGGTTTATGGGTTTGGCGCATATATTATTTGGGGCATCCTACCGCTTTACTGGAAATTATTAGGAAATGTTGGTCCCGTGGATATTTTGTTTTATCGTATTATTTGGTCGCTACTCTTCATGACTATTTATTTGGTTGTATTGCGAAAAATTCCTACCTTTGTTCAAGAAGTCAAAGAACTGTTAAAAAATAAACGCAAGATGCTGGCAATCGTTGTCGCAGCAATTTTTATTTCGCTAAACTGGGGTATATACATTTATACCGTATCTATTGGACAAGTCCAGCAAGCTAGTCTTGGTTATTATATTAACCCCTTGCTGAATGTCTTGGCCGGTGCGATCTATTTGAAAGAACCGTTATCCAAGCAGGCAAAACTCGCGAGTTTTTCTGCGTTGACCGGTGTCGTGTTGTTAACTGTTCAAACAGGTGTTTTTCCTTTCAACTCGCTTTTTTTGGCAGCTAGCTTTTGTTTGTACGGTCTCACAAAAAAACAGTTGCAGTTGAGTGCCGCTACTAGTATTACTTTGGAAACATTAATTATCGCGCCCTTTGGTTTGATTTATTTATTTTTCCTTTCACCAACGGGTTTTATGAATTATTCAATGAACACCAACTTATTGCTGATCGGCGCCGGGATCGTCACAGCTATTCCTTTGCTGCTATTTGCAACAGCTGTAAAAAAATTGTCATACATCACATTGGGCTTTTTACAATATGTCAATCCTACCATCATGCTAGCGATGGCGATTTTTTTGTTCCATGAGCCTTATGCATTACCGCAATTTATCGCCTTTGCCTTTATTTGGCTAGGCATTCTGATTTTTATTCTGGGTAATTTCATTCAGTCACGTAAAAAAGGAATCCGTCTGTAATGACGAATTCCTTTTTTTAGTAGTTGAACTCATGTACCATTTCACCGGATTTGAATACTTTACTTGCTTTAACTTTCCCATAATTTGTTGCCTAACAAAGTGCTTCTCGATGAGTCCATGCTTCCTCCAATGAAGTTTTTTGTGAAATCCGAACAACATGTGTAACTTTTAATCACATGATATTAACAAAACCATCGAGCTTTTCAAAAAGTAAAAGTGACCCAAGCAATAATACTTGAGTCACTCACTCTTAGTTATTCGTTTGAAAATTTTCGATATTTCCAATTACTTTTTGTGCCAAGCGCACTTTCGCCATTGATGTTAAGCCTGCGTTGGTTTTTCCAGCAAAAACATTTGATCCGCCAATCACCTCTTCACCTAGACCTGCTTCAGTATCACTGAAGGCATAATTACCAGGCTGAGCTAACCAATTTTTTAAGGCGGCAACTTCATGAGAAGGGGCAATTGATACATTCATCAAAATTTTTCCGTTTCCGAACGTTTTGAAGGCTGCTTCATCTAATAAAACGA
This sequence comes from Enterococcus sp. AZ128, assembly GCF_051714485.1. Classification (NCBI taxonomy): domain Bacteria; kingdom Bacillati; phylum Bacillota; class Bacilli; order Lactobacillales; family Enterococcaceae; genus Enterococcus; species Enterococcus sp. AZ128. The sequence goes on along the minus strand of NZ_JBIORZ010000002.1, from coordinate 1,224,608 downwards.
CATTCTTATTCAGACAGGTTACCAAGATACCGACCTTCCCTAGCAGCTCATCCAAAGGTAAATAGTTCATGTCCAATTCTTTTTCAATTTCAGGCTTACGAGTACGGCTGTAATAATTTACATCCATCCCGAAAAAATTCATTGTCCGTGCCAATAAACTACCAACAGTTCCCATACCAACAATACCGACCTTGACATCCGTCAATTCCATCGGTTCGTCCTTCCACATCGCAGGTCCACGTCCTTGCAGCAAACGAACCAATTCACTGATGGCGTATTCTTTCACACCTTCATCGCCATAATCTCGTACACCGGTCACGACAATTCCCTTTTTCTCCGCATGAAGAATATCTACATTTGCGTTCTCAGGCGCATACAAACTGGCACAAATTCCAATATAACGAATGTTAGGACAAGCATCCAAGACTTCCTTATCAATAAAACTCGTAAAACTTAACATCACGCAATCCGCATCACCGATCCGTTCGATAATCACTGATGGCTCAGTTGGAATATCCTCATAAAAGATAGTCTCTTTCGCAAACTTCTTTAATTTTTCATCCCATTCAGGTAATAATTTTGTGGGTTCGATTGCCACCATTTTTTTAAATTTTTCCATGTCAGCCTCCTAGATAATCCTATTCACTTCATGATACGTCCTACAAATTTCCGCGTCAACGAAATTCAATCGTCAAAGCAGGTAAAATAAAGTTATGCTTACCGCGGTGATATTATTAATATAATAAAGAATAATTGAATACTAAATTTTAATCTTGATTATTATGAGGATTTCTAAAAACTTCTTTCCATTTGGTTTTTTTGAAATCAATAAGTACTGATTTATGACGCAAGATGATTAAAAGTAAAAAGAAGATCGATCATCGTAAAAAATACAGCGACGCTAACAATCATTACCTCCAAATTTTTTCTCCCCAATTCCTTATATTTTTTGCCTACAGAAATTTTACTCATTTGACGATCTTTTTCACGCAAAAAAAAACCGGTAAGAATACCGGCGTCAAAACTCACTCTTTCATTTTTGCTTTAACAATCTCATCAACTAATTGATCGATCGCTGGATCCTGTAAGTAATTTTTCAGTGTAACAATTTTCATTTTCGGATGTGCATTGCGTGTCCGCTCCTCCAGGTCTTGGTGAACGACTACCATATCGCTATCTTTCGGAACATCTTCGATCCGATAGTTTTTGACTTCTATGTCAGTAACACCCGCTTTTTGTAATTTTTTCTTGAAAGTCGTAGCACCCATAGCACTGCTGCCCATCCCTGCATCACAGGCAAAGGAGACCTTACTCAAATTAGCTGCAACTGCATCATCAGTCTGTCTGCTTTCGCCATTCAATAATTCTTTGCCTTCTGATTTCATGGATTTTGATTTTTGGACTGATTCTTCGAAACTATCGTCGTCATCTGCGCTCTTATCTGCCTTCAAAATCACTGCAGTTACTAAAAAGGAGACAATCGTCGCGATGACTACACCTGCGATAACTCCAAAGAAATTTCCGCGAGGAGTCAATGCAAGGTAAGAGAAAATCGAACCTGGACTTGGTCCAGCAACTAATCCGACATTTAGCAATTGGAAGGTCAATGTTCCGGCCATCCCCCCTGCGATCATTGCTAGAATAGTAATCGGTTTCATCAATACATAAGGGAAATACATTTCGTGAATTCCACCAAAGAAGTGGATAATGATCGCTCCGGGAGCTGTCCGCTTCGCCGCTTTTTTTCCAAAGAAAGAATATGCTAGCAGTAATCCCAATCCAGGTCCAGGGTTTGAAGCTACCATGAAATAAATCGACTTACCCGCCTCTAATGTTTGTTGCATTCCCAATGGATAATAAACACCTTGATCAATAACATTATTCAGAAACAGCACTTTTGCAGGTTCATTAATCAAAGAAAGTAGCGGTAAGAAACCTGTCGAAACTAAGGCTTCAATCGCATTCGTCACAAATTGGTTCGCGGATTGGATCGTTGGGCCTACTACTAAATAGGACAGACACATTAAGATAAAACCGATAATTCCAATCGAAAAATTATTTACCACCATTTCAAAACCAGCTGGGATTTTTCCATCTAAAAAATCATCTGTTTTCTTCATAATCCAACCGCCCAATGGTCCAATCACCATCGCGCCCATGAACATCGGAATATCCGAACCGATAATTAAACCAATCGTTCCAATCGAGCCTAATACCGCTCCACGATGCCCGCCGATCATTCGACCACCAGTATATGCTAACAATAATGGCAGTAAATAACTGACTGTCGGACCCACTAATTCATTCAGCGATTCATTCGGAAACCATCCTGTTGGAATGAACAACGCTGTCGCAATTCCCCACGCAATAAACGCACCAATGTTTGGCAATACCATGTTCGTTAGAAATCCGCCAAAAGCTTGAACTCTCGCACGCATCGATACTTGTTTTCCTTCATTCGTTACATCCATTTCCTTCTCTCCTCTATTCCTTGATCAACTCTAACAACGCTTGCTCATTTTCAACGTCAAATAATTTCTGATATAATTCCTCATCACTTAGCAATTCACCAAGATTCGCGATTAACTCCAGATGTCCATCTGGCGAATCTGATGATAGTGTAAATAAAACTTTTACAGGTGCCTCTCCTGGAAACATGACGGGTTCTGCCAAATGTAAAAAGGTCATTCCAATCCCATTACTGCCGTATTCTGGACGTGCATGAGGCATCGCCACTTGCGGCAATAAAATAATGTAATTGCCATTTTCCAATACATTTTGGATCATTGCAGCGACATAGGCTTCTTCGATAGTCCCCTGTTCCAAAAGCGGCTGCGCCCCCAGTCGAATCGCTTCTTGCCACGATTTCACCGATTCGACAAAATTCGTATTCCCTGTTAATTGCTCTTTTAGCATTTTTACCTCCTATACTAGTGATTCATAAGCAGCAACCACTTCTGCAAGCAACACTCCATCTAAAGCAGAAATAGTTTTAATCGTTTTTTCTAAACCTGCTTCTTTTATCATCGCAGCTAACTCTTCGGCCTCCGGGTCATTAGTGTTTCGATAAAGATACCCCGCCGCTATAACCGTGACTCCTGCTTTGTGGGGCAAATCAAGCACACTTAATTTTACCACTGGAGCGACTAGACGATCATTCGGCCCCAGCTTTCTAATTGGCGATCCGCCAACACGAGCAATTTCGTCCGAAAGTTTTTGATTGCTTTGCCGCTTCAATGTCTTTTTAATGAAATTCGCCAGCTCTTCTCGGTCAAACTGGTATTCTCGAACAAAATAAGCCATATTTTCCGCTAGAAAAAGAGTTACTAAATCCAAAATTTCCTGATCTTGAATTGCATCTTGAATCGTGTGATACCCGCGTAAGGAACCGAGATATGCGACTGCCGCATGAGCTGCGTTGACGATATACAGCTTGCGTTCAATATATGGTTGCATTTCATCGATCAAAACAACCTTTTTCAGTTCAAAAGGCGCTGCAGGATCGATTTGCTGGCGATTGATCACCCACTCATGATAAGGTTCAACAGCCGCAACCGCTTTACCCTCTACTATTTTTCCGAGCGATTGTCGATCAATCGCTGTATTAACAAAGTAAGCAAATTGATCAAAATCCATTTGTTCTTCTTGAGTAAGCAAATCATAAACTTCTTTTTTCAAGATATCACTAGCATTAATCACATTTTCATTGGCCAAAATAGTGATGCTGCGTTTTTGTTTAAAGCGTTTCCTTAACCCATTTGCAATCGTTGGTGCAATCGTTGACAAATTGTTTGCGCCAACCGAAGTAGTTAAAATATCTGCATCTTCAATTGCAGAAACCACTTTTTCTGATTCAGTTATACTATTTAAAGCTTTTACCCGATCTACAAATTCAGTTGTCTCGCTGTCATCAATAATCTCAACAGCATACCCGCCATCCTGATTCAGTTGTTTGATCAGTTCATCTTTCGTATCAACGAAACAAAGATCAAAGCCATTTTGATGTAACACTTGACCAATAAATCCTCGACCGATATTTCCAGCACCAAAATGCACTGCGTTCATTCTCTTCACCTACTCCAAATTAGCATGATATTGCCACAAGCTATGCATATCGATCTTTTTTTCCTCTACCATCATCAAAGCAATACTGTCTCCTAACAATAGTAGACATTGTTCAAAAAGACTGGTCATCGGTTGAACAGAAGGAATCTCTCCCGGTAATGCCAATTTTGTTTGAACTGGTATTCGGACGAACAAATCCGTGTATTCCTTCATTGAACTATCCGCGTTCGACCCAATATGGGCCACTTTTACATCAAAATTTTTCGCTTTTTTCGCAATGGCCAATGGAAAAGAACTTTCTCCGCTGCCTGATCCAACGATCAACAGATCTTTTTCAGTGATTGCAGGTTCAGTTATTTGACCAACTACAACTGTTTGAACACCTAAATGTGCTAAACGTTTAGCAATTCCTTCGAGAGATAACAGTACACGACCAACACCGACGAAGAATACCCGCTCAGCTTTTTCAATCGATGTAACTAACTGCTCTACATCTTTTACCGCTATATTATCTAAAGTTGCCGCAATTTCATCTACGATTTTTTGTTCTACACTCTTAAACACCAGTAGTTTCCCTCCCTATCTCACTAAAGTCGCTTTGTTTATTGCTTCAGTCACCAATTCGTGATTCTCTGCTAATGTGTTCTCGGAGATGAATAGGCTCGTACTTCCTAATACTAAGTTTGTTGCACCAGCAGCCACTAAGTCTGGAATCGACGCCAGCGATACACGTCCATCAACTTGGATATCGATCGCCACACCTTCATCCTCCATCAACTTTCGCAGATCTCTAATTTTTTTAAGAGCATAAGGAATTTGTTTTTCTGCTTTATTCGTTGCAAAACCCGGATTGATCAGCATTAGACATACTCGGTCTATTTCCGGTAAAACATAATCTAAAACGGTCAACGGCGTTGCAGGGTTTAGAGCTACACCAACTTTTGTTCCTGTGTTCTTAATCAATTGAATATAGCGATCAACATGTAAACTTGTCTCATGATGAAATGTGATTCCTTCAACGCCAATGTTCAACATTTCATTGATAAAAAACTCATTATCCTTCGACATAATGTGTACATCAAAATCCATCGAGGTAATTTCCCGCATTCGTTTAATCGTCTCGATTCCTAAAGGCATGCTTGGACTAAATACCCCATCAATCACATCAATGTGTAGAGTAGCCATCCCGACCGCTTCCAACTCATTGATGCTTTTTTCTAAATTTACTAAATCCCCACACATGATCGAAGGCGATAAATTGATGTTCTTCTTCATAAAGTTCCTCCTACTTTCAATCAGTCCACCGAGTTCATCCGGAAAAATCGGCGTTATTCGAATGTCGTACACCCTTTACTTACAAACTCATTGTAATCGCTTAACAATCACAAGTCAACACAAACACGCAAATATTTTATTTTTATATGCACGTTTATGCGTGTATATCAGTTGTACACTGAACTAAATTGACATAAAAGCGCATACGTGGCATGATAAACGGGAAGAAACAAGAAGGAGTGCGCAGTGTGTTAAAAGAAGAACGTCATCAAAAAATTGTCGATCTATTGAATATCGAACAAAAAGTAATTGCCAGTGATTTGAGCCAACGCTTTAATGTATCAGAAGATACAATTCGGCGAGACTTAAAAGAATTGGATGGTCAAGGACTATTAAAAAGAGTTCACAGCGGTGCCTTACGTGTCGGACCACCTATCACTGATTTCAATTATCGTGAAACCGTGGCTAGTGATCGCAAAAAAGAGCTGGCACATAAAGCTCTTCCCTTTCTGAAAGAAGACTCTGTCATTATTATTGATGGCAGCACAACGAACTTAGCATTAGCGAAAGAAATTCCGCAAGATTTCCGAGCAACGATCATTACCAACAGTCCGCCAATCGCGATGGAGTTAGCTCAACATACTAATATCGAGATCATTAACATCGGCGGCGTATTCTACAAACAATCTATGATCAACATCGGTGTACAGGCCTACAAGCAGTTGCAAAACATTCGAGCAGATCTTTATGTCATGGGTATCTATAATCTCGATTTAGATGCTGGTACAAGTGTGCCGACCACGCAAGAATCCGAAATCAAACGAGAGATGGTCCGCATATCCACCGAAGTTCTCGGAATGATTACCAACGATAAGTTTGGCACCATCAGCAACCATATCGTTGGACCAGTTGATGACTTGACCTATCTAATCTCAGAAGAAATCCCTGATAAGATTCGTAAAGAATACAACAAACAAAAAATTGTATTGATTGACTAGTAAACCAGTTCAAACCTCAAAAAATAGAAAAAGCCGAACAAACGTATACCATCGAAATAGATAGTAATATGCTTGTTCGACTTTCGTTTTATAAAGTACTTCTCAAAAAAACTTTCGATTAATTAAGTTTTAAATCAAATCCTCATCTAGAATCGTTCCCTCAATTACAATATTCGTATCGCCAATCAAGTACAGGTTATCATTGACAACATTTACTTGAAGCTGTCCACCTAAAACTTCAATCACTACTGGATCGTTCTTAACTAAACCTTTCTTAGTCAGCGCATAGGCTGTTGATCCCGTTCCTGTTCCGCAAGCTAAAGTAAAGTCTTCAACACCTCGCTCATAGGTTCGCTCCACAACAGTCTGATCAGGTAAAATATCGTAAAAATTCACGTTTGCACCTTTTTCAAAAACAGGATGATTACGCAGTTTTTTAGCAAAATCAATCATCGTTTCTAATTCTGTCATCGCTAAATCAGGAATATGAACAACCAAATGGGGTATCCCTGGATCACCTAATTCAACGTAATCCACTGTTATTCCTTTCCCATCAACTTGAATCATTTTTTCTGCTTCAAAAACCGTTGGTGTGTTCAATTGTACGCGATAGGTCCGAGCATCTAAACGTTCTGCAGGAACATCGCCCGCAATCGTTTCGATAATCATTTTTTCTTTCGTGATTCCGGTCTCATATGCCCAACGAGCCACACAACGAGCACCATTTCCACACATTTCCGCTTCAGAACCATCCGCATTGAAAAATCGGGCGAAAAAATCACCAGCACCGCGGGCCGTTTCGATCGCAATCAAGGTATCTGCTCCAACTGAAACGCGTCGTGTACAAACACGTGCAGAAAACTTTGTCAATTGCTCACTAGAAAAGTTTAGTTTCTGATTATCGATCAAAATAAAATCATTTCCAGCGCCTTGCATTTTATAAAAGGGTACCTTCATGCTCTCGCCTCATTTCACGTGTTTCTATTTCAAAAAGCTTGGAAGCTCTTCATTTTGAATAATCTGATCCAATGTTTGCCGTTTTACAATAATCTCGGACTGCCCTGCTTTTGTCAAAACGACTGCTGGAATCGCCAGCTTATTATAATTGCTGGCCATTGAATACCCGTAAGCCCCCGTTGAGAATGTCGCGAAAATATCACCCACCTCAACTGCTGGCAACTCAATATCCTTAACTAAAATATCGGTACTTTCACAGGCTTTTCCCGAAACAGTCACTTTTTCAACTACTTTCTCTTCAGCTTTATTCGCTAAAACACCTGTGTATTCCGCTTCGTAAAGTCCCGGACGAATATTATCTGTCATACCGCCATCGATACTTACATATTTCCGCAAGCCCGGAAGCTCTTTGATCGCACCAATTTTATGCAAGCTGATCCCTGCTTCAGCAACGATACTACGGCCGGGTTCAATAACAACAGCTGGTTGCGGGAATTGTTCTTTATCACAAAATTCTAGAACCTTTTCCATCATCGGGTCTGTAAAATACCTGAAGGACTTCGGTTGATCCTCATCAGTATAGCGAACACCAAATCCGCCGCCGAAATTCAATTCCTTGATCGTATAGTTAAAACGCTCTTTCACCATTTTCACCAAATCCAACGCAATAGCCACCGCTGCTAAATGCGCATGGTTATCGAATAATTGGCTGCCGACATGGAAATGGAAGCCTAAGAAGTTCACTTCTGGTGTTTCGATCGCATTTTGAATCTGCGGAAACAATATTGCTTCATCAATCGGAATACCGAATTTTGAATCCTTTTGTCCCGTTGAAATAAACGAATGAGTCTGAACATTGACTTCCGGTGTGATTCGGAACAAAACATCCACCACTTTTTGTTTTTCTTTCGCGATTGCCGCGATCAAATCCACTTCCTGCAAACTGTCGACAATGATCCGACCAACGCCATAATCAATCGCCATCTCTAATTCTTCTATTGATTTATTATTTCCATTCATCTCAATATGCTCAGCAGGAAAATCACCCTTAATCGCGGTATAAAGCTCTCCATCCGAAACAACATCCAAAGAAAAACCTTGCTGCTGAATAATTTTTAACATCGCTAGAGTTGAAAAGGCTTTACTAGCAAACGCTACTCGTACATTTTCGTACTTTTCAACAAAATCCCGCTGCAGTTCTTTGCATTTCTCTTCTATTAAAGTTTGCGAAAAAACATAAAGCGGTGTGCCAAATTTTTCCGCCAATTCAACTGTGTCACAGCCATCCCACATCAAATGTCCATTATTTGTTTCAAATTCCATTATAAGCCCCCTCAATTAATGATTATTCAATCCTACGATCAAATTCACATATGTCTGAATCCCTAGTAACAGATTCACTTCATCAAACTTCATCTTGCCACTATGCAGCGGATACGTGTAGCCCTTTTCTTCATCCCGAATCCCCAAGAAGAAAAACATGCCGGGAATTTCCTGCTGATACATCGAAAAATCTTCAGCAATTAAATAGGGCGGTGTCTCTACATAGTAATCCGCCGCCACTTTTTCCAGCGTCTCCACCATTTTCGGATCATTATCCACCACTCGGTACATATGATTGAAATCGACTATCGCTTCACAACCATATCCTTTCGCGATCTCACCTGCTAATAGTTCCGTTCGACGAACAACCTCATGATAAACTGCATCATCAAACGCTCGCATCGTCCCATGTAAAACGACCTCTCTAGCCACGATATTCATCGCTTCTCCGCCATGAATCGTTCCAAAAGTCAAAACAACATTATCTAACGGACCTATATTTCTTGCTAAAATACTATTTAATCCAGAAATCACTCCAGCAGCTGCAACTATCGCATCTTCTCCAAGTTGAGGCTGTGCACCATGCGTGCTGACACCTTTAATTGTAATCGTTACTTCTGCATTCCGTGCCATCATCGGACCTGGACGACAAGAAATTTTTCCAGCCGGTAGATCCGGAAAAACATGTAATCCGACGATTTCTTCTACACCTAATTTTTGTAAAATTCCTGATTTCATAATTAATTCAGCGCCTCCCGGTCCCTCTTCAGCCGGTTGGAAAACAAAAACAAGGGTTCCTTGAATTTTCTCAGGATGCTTATGCAAATACGCAATAAATCCCAGCAAAGTCGCCATATGTCCATCATGCCCGCAAGCATGCATCTTGCCTGGTGTTTTTGAAGCAAAATCATAGCCTGTCTGTTCTTCCACCGGCAATGCATCGATATCTGATCGAAATGCCAGTGTTTTTCCAGTTTTAACTCCTCGTAAGACCGCGATCGTACCTGTTTCAATGACTTCATAGGTTTCTGTGATACCAAAGGATGCCAATTTCTTTCGAATATAAGCAGCCGTTTGCTTTTCTACCAGACCTAATTCAGGTATCTGGTGTAATTCACGGCGCATCGCAGTAACTAATTCTTCTAATTCTTTGACTTCCGTATCAATCATCGTCTCACTCATTTCCATAAATATTCTTAGAATAATGCTTTTTAGATTAGAAATTCATTGATAGTTTCTCATATTATAGTATAGATTGCCCTTTTGGTCATTAATTTGTTTCGCAAATTTTCAGTATATAAGAAGAAAATTTTTCCGATTCCATTCATTTGCTATAAATACGAATGCGGTCAGGTGGTTTATTATTCTCTAACCATCTGACATACAGGATCTAACCGCCATTATCAATCCAACTAACTTCATTATTTCTTACATTTACTCTATACCTAAATTGTCTTTTCATAAGCAAAAAACTGACAAAAACACAGTAATTGTGTTTTTGTCAGTTTTCTCTTAATCCTCAAAGCCATTATTATCCGCAACTGCCCTATACCAATGCCCAGATTTTTTGATCGTTCGTTGACCTTCGTTCTTAATATCTACCGAGATAAAACCATAGCGATTTTTATAGGCATTCGTCCATGACCAGTTATCCATACAAGTCCACATATGATACCCCAAACAATTCGTTCCCTCTTGAATCGCTTGATGAACATACTTCAAATGATCCGAGACAAATTCAATTCGATAGTCATCATCGATTTGTCCGTTTTCATTGATGTAGCGTTCTTCGCCCTCAACACCCATTCCATTCTCTGAAATAAAGCAACGAATATTGCCATAGTTTTCTCGTGTATTCGTTAGAATATCGTAAATCCCTTTTTCATAGATTTCCCATCCACGATAAGGATTTATTTTCTTGCCCGGCAGATCATAATTATCAAAATAATCATCCGGCATTGGCCCATGGGTAGGATCGATTGGCGTTTCTTTTGCTTTGATACGACGCGGTTGATAATAGTTAATCCCCAATAAATCGACGGTATTATTTTTGATAATACTCAAATCACCTTCTTGAATTTCAGGAACGATCCCCAATTCTTTTACTACTGCTACTAAGTCTGTTGGAAATTCCCCCTTCACTGCCGGATCGAGAAATGAACGATTGAAAAAGGCATCCGCCATTTTAGCAGCCTTAACATCTGCTGGATTATTTTCATCTCTTGGGTAACTAGGGGTTAAATTCAAAATGATTCCGATTTCACCATCGAGTCCCAACTCGCGATACACTGCAATAGCCTTCGCACTAGCCAGATTTTCATGATAGCCGACCATCACTGCCTCTTCCATGATAACGTGATTTGGATAATGGAATTGATAAAGATAACCGCCTTCCACCGGCACGATTGGTTCATTGTGGGTGAACCATTTTTTTACACGATCACCAAACAGTTCAAAACAAATTTTTGCGTAGGAAACGTAAGCATCTACGGTCTCTCGATTGGTCCATCCGCCTTTTTCTTGCAAAGTCAGAGGCATATCAAAATGATATAAGTTTAAAAATGGTTCAATACCGTTAGCAATCAATTCATCAATATAATGATTATAAAAATCAACAGCTGTTTGATTTACTGCACCAGTCCCCTCTGGAATCAAACGACTCCACTGGATCGATGTACGAAAAGAATTATGGCCAATTTGCTTCATCAATTGGATGTCCTCTTGATATTTTTCATATACTTGTGAGGTTTTATCAGGCCCTACTTGATCAAAAAAATTATCCGATTCTAATTCATACCAATGATCCCAAATATTTTCACCCTTGCCATCACCTTTTATGCGCCCTTCAGTTTGCGGTCCGCTCGCAGACGACCCCCACCAAAAATCTTTCGGAAATGTGTACTTCAAACTGTTCTCCTCCTCATTCATTTTAAAGTAATTCTTTTTCTATAGAAAAAACTTATACCATCGTGTCAATCACTTATTTAAAACAATTGAATCCGTTTACTGGTAGAATTGACAATCGCGAAAAACAGGATGGATATCCCACCTCTCCCACTCATCATAACAAACTTTCAATAAAAATCAATCATATTATATATATGACTAGACATATTAAATGAAACATGCTAAATTAAAGCTGTAATCGATTACAAAAAAATCTAGAGGTGAAGAAAATGAATGGTTTTATGGATAAACTAGCAGAAAAAATCATGCCCTTAGCAAATAAGTTAGGGCAAAATCGTTATCTGACTGTACTTAGAGATGCCTTTATGCTGTCATTCCCGTTAACTATGTTTGGATCAATTGTTGTTGTTGTGAATAATCTGCCTTTCTTCAATGACGCTACTAAAGGTACGTTAAGTGAACTTTTTGGCAATGGACAAAATGCAACGATGAGCATCATGTCCGTATTTGTTACATTCGGAATCGGCTATTATTTATCGGAATCATATGAAGTTGAAGGAATTTTCGGCGGTGCCGTTTCCTTCGCGAGCTTTTTAATCTTGACGCCTTTTGCAATGTCATTAGAGAACGGCGAGGAAATCAGCGGTGTCTTATCATTGGATCGACTTGGAGCAAAAGGAATGTTCATCGGCATGATCGCAGCATTCCTCGCGGCAGAGATTTATTGTCGCATCACTAAACGGGGCTGGCAAATCAAGATGCCTGATGGTGTCCCGCCCGCAGTAACAAAATCTTTCGCGGCGCTTATTCCCGCGGTTCTAACTTTAACTGTATTTTTGATCGTAAATGCAATTATGACTGGCCTCTTCCATGCAAATCTACATGACGTTGTCTATGATGTCATTCAGAAACCTTTGACTGGACTTGGCAGTAGTTTGCCAGCTACTTTATTAGCCCTTTTCTTAGTACAATTTTTATGGTTCTTTGGCTTACACGGTCAAATCATCGTCAATTCGGTCATGGATCCGATTTGGAATACCTTGATGTTGGATAATTTAGAAGCTTATAAAGCAGGTAATCCATTGCCTCATATCATTTCAAAACCATTCATGGAAACATTTACCGTTGGTTTAGGCGGTTCTGGTATGACTTTAGCAGTCGTTATCTTGATGGCCTTTGTTCTGAAGAAAAAACAATACCGAGATGTTGGACGCTTGGCCCTTGCTCCAGGAATTTTTAATGTGAATGAACCTGCCATTTTTGGATTGCCAATCGTTTTGAACGCGACTATTCTGATTCCTTGGGTGCTAGCACCGCTAGTTGTTACGACATTTAATTACTTAGTCATGGCAGCCGGAATTGTTCCTGCACCAACCGGTGTATCTGTTCCATGGACTGTCCCAATCGTCGCAAGTGGTATTTTGGCAACGAATTCATGGTTAGGCGGAGCTTTGCAAGTCCTTGATTTCATTATCGTTGGTCTGATCTGGTATCCATTCTTGCGTATCCTAGATCGTCAACCAAATTACGATATCGAATAAATTATCGAAAAGTTAAGGCAAAATAAAAAAGTTTGTCTTAACTTTTTTCTGCATTGTATAGACATTTTAACTCAGGTATAATCATAATGAGGTGAGGATGTTGCCAAAATACGAAGAAATCGCAAATACATTACGAAATCGGATAAAAAGTGAAACCTATCCAGCCGGCTCTTTATTGCCAAAACAAATCGAATTAGTGAAAGAATTTTCTGTCAGCCGCATGACTGTTCAAAAAGCTTTAGAAATTTTAACATTAGAAGGGTTATTATCATCTAAAAAAGGAGTAGGAACGACCGTCTTACACCATCCTTTTCTAACAAAAGATACTTCTTTCTTGTCCTACTACGAAGGCCTAAGCACAGAGATGGAAAAAGCGAATCGAAAACTGGAAAGCAAAGTAATTGAGTTCAATGTTGAGTTTCCTGATGCCTCTATTCAAGAAAAATTACACATTTCTGAAGAAGAACCGATCTATAAAATTATTCGCCTGCGAATTTTAGATGATCAGCCATTTGTTCTAGAACATACGTACATGCCAATCCAAGCGGTACCTAATCTGAAAAAAGAAATCATTGAATCTTCAATCTACCAATATATTAAAAATGAACTTGGGATTAAAATCACTGGTGCCTATCGCACCATCCGAGCAGACAAAAGCTCCGCATATGATCAGAAATATCTAGCGTGCAAAGAGGATGATCCTGTTTTGGAGATTCGGCAAATCGCTTATCAGCAAAATGGTACCCCTATTGAGTATTCTCGTAGCCGCAATCGTTTTGATGTACGGGATTATTCTTTCCTTGATATGAAAGGTAATTAATTTTGAACAGAAAAGAAGCCTATTCCTTTTGAAATAGGCTTCTTAGAATATAGATAAACTGCATTCTATTATTCATACAATGAATAAAAATATAAGCTATCAGATAATTAAATTATCTGATAGCTTATTAGTCATTAACTTGGTATTTGCTGTTTAGACAATATTTTCGCCTAATATTATTTTAGGCATTGTGGTTAAACAACGGTTCCATCGTTTATAGAATTTCTCTATACCAAGTTTTGATACTCTTGCATGGATCTCTTCGTTTTCTAATACCCAGTATAATACGTAAGTTACCTTGCCCACGTTTCTTGTAAGGCGAACAGGTGCTTCCCCTTCCTTAACGGCATTAAAATCCTTTTGCCTATGAGTGCGTTTTATGTAATGAACCTCAATAACGCCATCTTGATTTAAATAAAAATCAGCAACTTCTTTCATTAACTCTTCAATTTCATCTAGCTTTGTTAATTTTGCTTCGTATATACATATTTCGTTAAACATAATATACCTCCGTGAATTCAAATTTACTTAAATTGTAACAGAGTTTAAAAAAAATAAATCACTGTATATGCATTCTTCTAATCCAAAGCACTTCATAATACAAATACTAAGGATTCTAAATTTTTCCCGCCTTAAAACTTAAAAAAATGAAGCAAATCCCTACTAACACTTTATGATCGTTAAGTGACCCTCATAAGAATGAACCATCGATTTCTTTAATGAATCATAGAAACATTAATTGGTTAAACAAGATTCTCAGACGTCAATTTAGTCATTTTTAAATATTCAAACCTCCAAAAGATTGATGAATAGACCTTGTGAATCCGACCATTTTAGTTGCCCCTCTCAATAGCTGCAGAAAAAATAAAGGCATTTCGAATAATACTTAATAAAATAAAGCCAGACGCTCCAATTGCTTTCGATTTAGAAAGTTTATCAATATTTTGCTTTATAATCGTATTTCAGTGGGGGCTGTTGTCTTCAAATGATAAGGCTGAAAAGTATCATCTCTTGGCTTCTTCATATAAGTAAAATTTATCGTTACCCAACGTTTTGACTATAATCCCTTCCTCCTTTTATACTTCCGATGCAATCAAAATTTAGGAGGATTTATTTATGCTTACAGGTTTAAATTTACTGAATAACCCATTTTTAAATAAAGGCACTGCCTTTACAAAAGAAGAACGTGCAAAATATGCAATCACTGGTATGCTTCCTAGCACTGTTCAAACATTGGAACAACAATCCGTTCAAGCATACGGTCAATACCTAAGCAAACCATCAGACTTAGAAAAACGGATTTTCTTGATGAACGTATTTAACACAAACCGGACATTATTCTTCAAATTAATGGGGCAACATCTCGTTGAATTTATGCCGATCGTTTATGATCCAGTCGTTGCAGATTCCATTGAACAATACAATGAAATCTTTGTAGAACCGCAAGACGCTGCTTTCCTATCTATCGACGATCCAGAAAGCATCAAAGACAGCTTGAAAAACGCTGCAGACGGTCGCGATATTCGTTTGATCGTCGTAACTGACGCAGAAGGAATTCTAGGTATGGGCGACTGGGGTGTCAACGGTTTGGATATCGCGATTGGTAAATTGATGGTCTACACTGCTGCTGCTGGCATCAATCCTGCACAAGTACTGCCTGTATCAATCGATGCTGGTACAAACAACGAAACATTATTGAACAATCCGCTTTATTTAGGGAATCGCCATGCTCGTGTGGAAGGCGATACTTACTATGACTTTATCGATCAGTTCGTTGAAGCAGCAACAGACCTTTTCCCTGAATTATTATTACACTGGGAAGATTTCGGACGCGGCAATGCCGCCAACATCTTAGAAAAATATCAAGGCAAAATCACTACGTTTAACGATGATATCCAAGGAACTGGGATCGTTGTGCTAGCTGGTGTTTTAGGCGGTTTAAATATTTCTGACGAAGCGTTGAAAGACCAAACAATTTTAACGTTCGGTGCTGGTACTGCTGGTGTCGGTATTGCGAATATCTTACTTAAAGAGATGGTCCGTCAAGGAACACCCGAAGAAGAAGCTCGCAAACACTTCTACCAAGTCGATAAACAAGGTCTACTATTTGAAGACACAGAAGGCTTAACTCCTGGACAAATCCCATTTGCCAGAAAACGCGAAGAATTTACTAACAGCGTTGAATTGACAAACTTAGAAGTAGTTGTAAAAGAAATCCACCCAACAATTATGATCGGAACGTCTACTCAACCAGGTGCGTTCAGTGAAGCAATCATCAAAGATATGGCTGCACACACACCACGTCCAATCATTATGCCTTTATCAAATCCGACAAAATTAGCTGAAGCAACGGCAAAAGATTTGATCGAATGGACGGATGGTAAAGCGTTGATTGGAACTGGAATCCCAGCTGACGACGTTGAATACAAAGGTGTTACTTATCAAATTGGTCAAGCGAACAATGCCTTAATGTACCCTGGACTAGGTTTAGGTCTGATCGCTTCAACTTCTACTCGTGTAAATGATGAAATCATTTCTCAAGCAAGCCGAGCTCTAGGCGGTATCGTTGATGTGACAAAACCAGGTGCATCCATCTTGCCTCCAGTAGCAAAAATCACTGAATTCTCTCAAATTATTGCCGAAACAGTTGTAAAATCTGTGATCGATCAAAAACTGAATCGTGAAAAAATTACTGATGTTAAAACTGCTGTTGAAGCAGCAAAATGGGTTCCTGAATACAAAGACTAATCACGCCCTCTTCCCCAATGATTGGTTTATTTGATAAAAAACTCTCTAAAATGAGGGAGTAGATATTCTCTACTCCCCCTTTTTTATGAATTCATAGATAGTTTCATTAAAGAAAGGATCTTTTAAAATGGCACAAAAAGAAACAGCAACTGCGCTGCCAGTTGAAGAAAAAAAGACCAGCTTCTGGTCAACTAAAATCACAGGCGTTAGCCTTCCCATTTATTTGATCATGGTCGTTGTTCTAATCGTGGCGATGGCTTTAGGGAAATTACCAACAAACATGATCGGCCCGATCGCTATTCTTGTAATCTTTGGGAACTTATTCCACTTTATCGGCAACAAAATTCCGATCGTTAAAAGCTATTTAGGTGGTGGATCAGTTTTTGCGATCTTTGCTTCTGCTGCAATTGCGACTTTCGGTATTTTACCTGATGAGGTTGTGAAATCAACTCAAAACTTTGTCAGCAACATGGGCTTCTTAGACTTTTACATTGCAGCTTTGATTACTGGTAGTATCCTTGGTATGAATCGTAAATTATTGATGAAAGCTTCTGTTCGTTTTATTCCCGTAGCACTTATTTCAATGGTCGTTTCTTTCTTTGCTGTAGGGTTGGTGGGGATGTTGATCGGTAACGGCTTTGCGAATTCTGTTCTCTATATCTCATTGCCTGCAATGGCCGGTGGTGTTGGTGCCGGAGCAGTTCCATTATCAACGATTTATGCTCATGTCTTAGGAACCGATGCTTCTTCGATTATTTCCCGCTTGATCCCAGCAACAGCCATGACCAATGTCTTAGCAATTATTGGTGCTGCTTTAGTTGCTCGTGCAGGTCAATCATTACCTAAATTGAACGGTAACGGAAAACTAATGGAAAAAGGCGATCTTGGCGATGGCAAACCGCGTGAAGTAAAGCCCGATATCGCTCAGCTTGGTGTAGGGATGATGGTCGCCTTGACCTTCTTCATTTTGGGGCAAATCTGTAATTTCTTCGTTCCAAAAATCCATGCCTATGCTTTCATGATCATCATCGTCGTTATTTGTAAAATTACGAATGTCTTACCTGAATATTATGAGGACGCAGCAATCATGTTCAACAACTTGATCGTTAAAAATTTGACTGCCGCTGTACTTGCCGGTATTGGTATTGCCTTGTTGAACTTAAATGTTCTAGCTTCTGCATTAACATGGCAATTTGTTGTTTTATGTTTAACAAGCGTGGTCGTTATTTCATTGGTTTCCGGCTTCGTTGGTCGTCTATTTGGTCTGTACCCTGTCGAATCAACTATTACTGCTGGACTATGTAACAATTCAATGGGCGGAACCGGTAATGTTGCCGTATTATCTGCCGCGAACCGAATGGAACTAATCGCTTTTGCACAAATGGGTAACCGCTTAGGCGGAGCGATTGTTTTAATTATTTCTGGATTTTTGATGCAGTTATTCTCATAAAAATAAGCAAAGATGAAGTGTGCTGCTTCCTCTTTGCTTATTTTTTACCATCTTCCACGTTTTAGTTTTGCCTTATTAACATAACGCTTCGCATTTGCTGGGATTCGATTCGGCGAATCATTCGTATCTGCTTCCCATGGATAAAGTCCCTCTTCGTTTTTTTTAAAATTTTTAAGTTCGTCATGGGTCGAATGTACTTTATGCTCTTTCTTTTTCCGCAAGCGCATAAGGAAATAGGACAGAGCAATCAAAACTAATGCGATAAACCTGATTGTTCCTACCATAACTCTTCCTCCTTAATTGTATGCAGTCGGTAATTAATTAAACCAGATAAAAAGTGCTCAGCATCATCGATCCTCATTCTAAAACGGTCATGTCTAGCAAAAAATCCGTAGCCGATTGTACTTGGTTGTTTAAAAAATTGAGCAAACTCTGGGAACATGACTCCAGTCGTTAACTCATGCTGGATTCTTTTTCTCATTACAGAATTGATCCGATTTTTTACCTGGTCAAATTCCTCTGAGCTTTGGAAAAATTCTATTTTCAACTCACTAATAGATAGCTTTTCAATCATTTTAGAAGCCGCAACGAGTAATTCTAGCATCGTCGGGTAAGCGGTATCGCGTTTATCAATGAAATTGATGTTGCCGAGCACATTCGTTAGACCAAACTGATAATATTCCTTCTTTTCCTGGTAGCACAGCATTTCGTTTGTCGCATAGCTAAGCCAATGGTCATGATACTTTTCATACCCATCGACAATGAACTGATTCATCAAGTCCTCACAAATCTGCATAATCTTTGCTTCTTTGAAAATACCATAGGCACGAAGCAGGGCAAACAGAATTTCACCATCATAATAAACAATTCTAAATCGCTCTTTGATTTTTAACTTCTCATCCAAAACATGAATCGTATGGTTGTCATTCGTTATGAATTTATCTTTTACAGAAATGATTAATTTCTTCAAAATTGGATAGAACTGCGTGTCACCCGTTATTTCGCTATATTTACCAATTGCTAAAATAGCTGTTGCTTGTGCGCCCAGCTTGTATTCTACATTTGAACTTAAAGGTTCCTTCACTAAAAGATAGCCTTCCATTTCTGATGTTAACTGATTAATTCCCCAAGAAATTCCTTGTTCAAGTAACGGAATCATCTTTGTATCATTTGTATATCCAATTGACTCGGCTAGTGCATATAAAGAAGAGAAATGTCGAACAGAATTATAGCCTTTTATTCTTTGGTCATAACATGGAAAATACCCGTAAATAAATTGTCCGCTCTCTGATAACTGATGTTCCAAATAGTCACTACCTTTTTTAATCACCACATCCGTCATTTGATCTAAATTTGAATCCGAAATCTCCCGAACACGATTTCCATTTCCGTAATCAATCAAGGGAAAAACTTGCTCATTTTCGAAAAAGAAAGCTTTTGTTTTAAATAAATAAAGTGAATTTTTTGATAGCTCTGTTACCTTCGCATTCTTTAACCCATATTTTCTTTTTATATAGCCTCGATAATTCTGTTCATCTATCAAAAGTTTCGGAAGATTTCGTCCAACTTTGTGTTCCTTGCTAGGTTTCAAAATAGCATTTCCAACCAATTCTTCCATCATAAAACTATATTTCTTTTTTCCATCCACGCGAAAATTGAAATCACCGTAGTTATTTCTTTTTACCGTGCCAATCAACTCTTGCAACTGCTGGAAGGTAATTCCCTTTTCCTCAGTCACGATATCAATTCGAAAATATGGCGCCTGTTCAAGACAATTTTTTTTATAGTATGATAAAAAATCGCTCCAAACCGTTTGATAACTTTCCCCGTATAGCTCAATCACTTGGCTACGCCCTGCAATTTCACCAGTACTGATAATTAGCATCGGACTCACGCTTTTTACTTTCATCTTACTAAGCAGTTCTTCTACTACTTGGAATTTATTTTCAATTATTTGAATAGACATTTTATCACCCACAAAAGATTGATGAAGAGGTTATCCCCTTCATCAATCCACCCTTTCTATTCTTCTTTCTTTGTTTTCTTAAGTTTCCATATGCCGATCCCAGAAAAGAATGCAGCCAATGCCCCTAACGCTGTTAAGTGGCTTTCAGTATCCTCACCTGTTGCTGGGTATTGTTTGGAACTTCCGGTATAGCTAGTCCCACCATTCCCGACACTTCCGGTTCCACTAGCACTATATCCTCTAGCCGAAGCAGCTGGGGGCGTGCTTTGATTATCTGCAATTAACGGAACTCCTCTGTCTTGATCGGAATCGGAATCAGCATCGGCATCAGCATCAGCGTCAGCGTCGGCATCAGCGTCAGCGTCAGCGTCGGCATCAGCGTCGGCATCAGCATCAGCGTCAGCATCGGCGTCGGCGTCAGCATCGGCGTCAGCATCGGCGTCAGCATCGGCGTCGGCATCAGAGTCAGCGTCGGCATCAGCATCGGCATCGGCGTCAGCATCGGCGTCAGCATCGGCGTCAGCATCGGCATCAGAGTCAGCGTCGGCGTCAGCATCGGCGTCAGCATCGGCATCGGCGTCAGCATCGGCGTCAGCATCAGCGTCGGAATCAGCGTCAGCATCAGCGTCGGCATCAGCATCAGCATCGGCGTCAGCATCGGCGTCGGCATCAGAGTCAGCGTCGGCATCAGCATCGGCATCGGCGTCAGCATCGGCGTCAGCATCGGCGTCAGCATCGGCATCAGAGTCAGCGTCGGCGTCAGCATCGGCGTCAGCATCGGCATCGGCGTCAGCATCGGCGTCGGCATCAGAGTCAGCATCGGCATCGGCGTCAGCATCAGCGTCAGCATCGGCGTCAGCATCGGCGTCAGCGTCAGCATCAGCATCAGCGTCAGCATCGGCGTCAGCATCGGCGTCAGCATCGGCGTCAGCATCGGCGTCAGCATCGGCGTCAGCATCGGCGTCAGCATCGGCGTCAGCATCGGCGTCAGCATCGGCGTCAGCATCGGCGTCAGCATCGGCGTCAGCATCGGCGTCAGCATCGGCGTCAGCATCGGCGTCAGCATCGGCGTCAGCATCAGTTTCATCATCATCTGGAATGATTGCCGGGGTCGGCAAACTAGGAATATTATTTTGATCATACGCGATCAGTTCAATTTCATCTAAGGCATCAACATCTTCTGCAGAAACTGGAATTGTAAATTTACCGGTTTCATCAGTCGGGCCTTCCGCAATTAGCACATCATCCTTATAGATTCTTACTGTAGTATTAGGGTCGGCATATCCTGTAACTTCATACCCCGTCGATGAAGTACCAGTGACGGCTACATCATACGGTGCAGTTACCGCTGCCGCTTTGTAAAATATTGGCGTATAGCCGTCATTTTCTGATGCGATATCAATTGAAATGATATTAGACTTCACAATTGTTGCTAAGAAACCCGCCTCATATGGATTCGCCAAATTTACGCCTTGGCTAACTAAATCTTGTGGGGTGGGGTCGGTGATCGTTGTTGGTAATGTGACGGTTGTTCCACCTAAAACGCTTGCATCTACTAAATCACCAAGCAAAGTTGAACCAACATTCACTAATGTTTGAGCTGTATCGAAAGTGGCATTAAAAACTGGTTTTATAGTCAAATTCAATGTCTGATTCAAGAGCCCTGCACCTGTCCCCGTAATTGTAAGAGCTTGGACGGCATTGTTCAGATCATTGAGAATTTCTATAACATTTTCTCGAATTATTGTCTCTAAAACACCATCAATATCCGCATAGATATATTGATCTCCTTGCGCCTGCAATTGTAACGCTACGTCTGCTGCAGTTAGATTACTCAAACTTTCCAAACGATTTAATTGAGCATAGACATCATCTAAATTTATATTCAATAATGGATTTGAATTTATCAATGTATTAATAGAATTGACTAAGGTAGTTGTTGCACCATCAACGACAGATATTAAAGGGGCCAGCCCATTTTCAGGAAGTAAAATATTTGTTGAAAGTGTTCCGACACCATTAGGAGTTACGTGTCCTCGAAGTCCCTCCGGAATTGCCAGCACAGCAAGTCTATTTCCTGGAAGAACACTTAAATCAATGCCGCTGTCTGCAGAAATAGTGAAATCTACGTTTCTATTCGTATTTTCAATTGGAAAAGGATTGCCATCAGTTGTCCCACTCGAATTTGAGGAGCTCAAACTGCTGAATAATTGACCATCAATTAATGCTGCATACGCCTGACTTGAATGAATTGAAAAGAGCGGTGTTGAAATGGTGACTGGGGTCAATCCCAGTAATAATCCTGTGGCAACTGTGGTTCCTACGTATACATATTTTTTTGATCTTCGTTTCGCTCGTGCTTTTTGATCCATTAACTTTCGATAATCCTTCTTCAATTTTTCCATCCCCCTAAAAATAATTTCTCAAAGCTATTTTTTAGCGGCGCCAGTAAAAAATTTTCATTCAACTTAAGTTAAATGGAAATTAACAAGAAATTAATTTTATGACAATTGTAATGTTCCGTAATAAATAACCATAGATTTTTTATCATTTTATTTTTAGTCTTGCCTAATAATATATTTTTGCGTATCTGCGTTATAAAATAATCTTGTAATAAGCTAGCTAGTCCCTCGTATAAAACTGTTTTTAAGTGGGCGATTTCCGATCATTAAAAACACAAACACACTTACTTTGATTCGTTATTTTAATAATAATTACCGTTCTTTAAAATTAGTGATTAATTCAAAATTAGCAAAATTTCTTAAATTTCCATTTGAATGAAAAAAATGACGTCTTATTCTATGGTAAATTTGCAACCTGAATATAAATTAGAAAATTATAGGTCGAATGCCATTATGCAACAAAGCAATTACTTTATTTAAACCATAAACAAAAAAGAGATTCTTTTTTTATATGAGTTCGCTAATTTTGTACTCATAACTTGAAATTTATTCTTTGACCAAACCAAAAAGAAATCCAGTTCAACTTGTGAACTGGATTTCTTTCTTATTCGTTATCTATTCCTACCTTAACTATCAAATAAGACATCAAAAGAATAGAAAATCTGATACTCTAACTTTTTAATAGCTGAAAAATCACCAAAGTATCTTCCTTTTATTTCAACTGTTCCACTCTCGCCAGAAAGCAGATCATACACCGGTTGATTAGTCGTAGAAGGCACCATGCTTAGCAAAATATTTTCCGAGTTTTCTGAGAGACTCAGCGATAATTTGACAGTATTCTCCTTTTCCGTTGGATCAGGTTCATGTTGCTCTAGCAATTTTATTTGCGCAGAATTCGATTTTACTTGAATTTTGCTTACCGAGACCCCCACTTCAATAGAAGAGTTATTCGTCATTTTGTATTTAGGAGATTTTACTTTTCCTTTATCCACATCGATTCCCGCAAATTTCGTCGCAACCGGAACAGTCATATCTACTAATTCACTATCTGCAAGAACATTCACATCGATTTCTTTATTCGTATCATTTAGTGCAAAGATCACCTTGTAGGTGCCCGGCTTACTTTGAATATCATTTTTCACAATCGTTAGATTTTTTGTCTCCACTGAACCAGTATGGACATTCCACGCTTTTGCCAAACTTTTATTCATGATGAACGCATCTAAACGATTGGACTCCTCTGCCTTTTTGACCTCTCCATTATAAAGAGTGAACCCTGAAGCCTGGATGGCATAATCATTTTTCACCACTGTGTAGTCATCTTTCACAAATACCGGGATTGTGATAGTCGTTTTCTTGCCATCTAGAGCGCTTAACTCCACCTCCGCTTTCGCAGGTCCCATAACAGATGTATCTGGAGTTTTGTTGTATTTTGCTTTCAGATCGGTCTTGTCTCCATCATATTGAATATTGGCCAAAACCTTCATCGCATCATCAGGTAGAGAGCCTTTAAGCTCAACAATCTGAGTCACCGCATCAGCTGTCGCCGCTTCTGGAGAATCTACAGAGAATGGGACCTCATAATCATACGTAAGTTTCTTCCCGCTAGTTGCTGTTTCTTCTATTTGAATAGTCCCCATTGTAGCACCTTGTTTATCCGTTTCTGGATACTTCACAAATTTTTTTGCGACAATATTATTGTAGTTGCTAGTGTCTAAATACTGCTTGAGCTGATCATCTAACGCTGTTTGACTCATGCCAAAATTTACTGACTGCTTTTCAACTTTCAGCTTATTTAAATTTAACAATTTGAAGCCGTTGTTTGTGATTTCATAATAATTATCTCGGCCATGATAAACAGGTTTTTCATTCCCATAAAGATACTGTCTCTCTTCCGGCATCCAGGAATTGACTACATCCCCAATGGACACTGTTTGCTTCTTCCATCTTTTTAATGCTGTTTGTTTAAACTCATCTCCACTTGCTTCAATATGCTGATTCCCTACTTTATTAGGTTCAAAGTGGCTAGAGGAACGATTTTTCAAATCAAACCAATCAAAGCTGTAATATTTTTTCCCGGCAAAAAAATCATGGATCGCGTAATTATCATCTTGATTTCCCTGCGTACCAGTGATAACTTTTGTGGTTCCAGTCTGTAGACTAAAAGCTGCAACTGATCGTCCGTCTGATGGTGATCCTTGAAGCTCAATTCCGCCAATTTTGATCGTAGTCCCCCATTTAATATCAAGATTGGTATCAATGTCTACAAAATTTGTCGGATCACTTTTCAAGGATATCCGCAATTTCACGCCTTTTTTTCCAATTGTATCCAAAGACAAATTATTTAGTAACGTTACTGAATAATCCGTCTGACTTATGTTTTGACCATTCAACTGAACCTCTTGAACATAGTTCTTCCAGTCGATTGATTGCCCTAAAGAACTGGTGCCGGCTTTTCCCTTCGCTGTTAAGCGCTCCACCGTAAATGGAACATCATAATCATAGGTAAGTTTCTTCCCAGCTGTTGTGGTTTCTTCTATTTGAATGGTTCCTTTGGTATCCCCTTGCTGACTTGTATCAGGGTATGTCACAAATTTTTTCGCTGTGAGATTTCCGAATTTACTCGTATCTAAATATTTTCCAATGTTCTTATCTAATTCGCTATTGTTTATTCCATAATTGATCGTTTGTTTTGACGGCTTCAATTGATTGAGAGTTAATTTTTTGAATCCTTGATTTGTGACCTCATAATAGTTATCCGCTTCCGCCCAATTAAGCTGTTCATTCTCAGTAAAGTACTGTTTTCCTTCAGCCGTCCATGCATGCACAATATCACCCGTATTGACAGGTTGAGGTTGCCATTTCTTAAGAGCCTCTTGCTTCAGCTCATCCCCATTTGCTTCAATATGTTGGTTTCCCTTTTTAGTTGGCGTTAGATGAACAGTTGATAGATTTTTTAAATCAAACCAATCAAAACTGTAATATTTCTTTCCTGAAAAATAGTGATGGATAGAATAATTGTCGTCACTATTTCCTTGTGAGATCGTAATATTTTTAGCGTTCCCTGACTGTAGGGTAAAAGCCGCCGTCGTTCGTTGCTGGGTATTATCCAATCCGCCCATAGCAATCGTACTTCCCCAAGTTACCTTCAACTTTGTTTTCCCCTGAGCACTGACTTCTGGGGTCTGATTCCACTTAACCGTATAGCTTATCTCTTGTTCACCAACCTTATTGACGGTGGGCGTATTATCAATAAAAATATCGTACGCATCTTGAGAAATTGTAGAACCTCCGACTGAGACACTGAGCCGCTCACTGATTTTATTCCTCAACATAGTCATGTCAGATCCTAATATCAAGTCAACAGATGGAGGCCCATTAATCGTCATTGAAAGAGCCGGCATATACATTTCTCCTACAGTTTTCCTCGCATCCCCTTTGTAGTAGCTGTACCCTTCTTCCGAACGAAACAAGTTCGGAGTCCCTTTAAAATATGTTTCAAGCTTTGTTACTTCTAATTGTGGTTCATAAGTAAACTCAAAAGAAGACGCTGTTGTGGGAGATAAGAGACGCTCAACACCAAGATCATTTTTACCATAGTTCACCCCATAAGTTCCTTTAAATCCTGGATTTGAATCCAAAGAACGAAAATTAGTGACTGTAGCAAAATGACGAGCAGTGATCCAATAATCCATAAATCCATCTGAAAAAGAAAAGAACCTTCTATACCCATTGTTATTACTCTGTGAAAAAGAAGCTTTATCTCCTACATTTTTCCCAATCGCAATACTTCCAGTGATTTGTCTCATTAATGGAGAAATGATCGTACTGTAGTCCGCAGTGTTGGCATTAATGTAAGGAACTAATACCTTGCTGAGATCACTCATTCTGGGAGCTCTTAAAGCCTCCGAACGTTGGTTTTTCTGCTCATTCTCGGAAGGATTTTCGAAACTATCTGGGCTTGTTGAAGGAGTGACAGCTTCGATTTCTTCATCGTCAGAAGTTCTCGCTGCTTCTTCGGATTTCTCTAGTTCTGATTTAGTAGCTTTCCCTAAATCCATTTCCTTCGTTTCTACAGGTTGCTGCTCTTTAGAAACCGTCTTTTCCGCAAAAACAAACGGAGCAAGATCCATCGAATGAACCATTATTAGCAAGCACAAAAGAAACCGCACACTCCGTTTCATTCTTTTCATACACTTTTCTTCCACGCTAACACCTCTTTGAATCATTTTTTAAAATAGTCATTAGACAAAAAAGCAAAAGCAGGAGCACACCTGAAAAAACGATTCGATAATTGAATGCCTCATTTAGTTTTGGCAATGAGCTTTTCTTATTCGGCTTAACCACTTCTATTTTACGCCTAGAATCTGTAGAACTATTTGATACAGAGGCCTTCCCTGATTCTTTAATAAAATGACCTTGAGTTGGGACACTTGCCTCTTTTGTTTCAGCGAAGCTGATGGATGGAAAATGAAATCCTCCAATAATTATCATCAATAGAAAAAAATGTATTTTCATGACTCTTTTTAAACAACTGATTCCAGTTGAAGAATCAAGCTATAGCTCGGCTGTACAGCCTCTTCAGTGAACTGAAAACCAGACCCGACATTTCCAGAGTAAGTAAATGACAATGCATCTCCTTTATTAGCCAGTGTTGCCAGTTCGGTCAAAGCAACACTTGGTTTTCCCGCTTCAATAACAGGAATTTTAAGACCAACACTCTTATTTTCGATACTTAAAGCCAAATCTGGTACTTTTGCAGATTCCGCTGTATTCGTATCTTGAAAATCTTTCACCGAAATTTTTACCCCTTTGGCGGAATTATTCGTAATTTTATAGATTGGTGAGATAATTCCCGATGGTGTGGCATCCGTTTGAGCAAAATCTGTTGATGTCGGAACAGTGACATCAACCCAATCAGTCGGATCTTCCGGATCAGGTCCCTCCGGGTTTGTCGGATCAAAGGTTTTAAATTCACCATTTGCTGGAACGATTGCTTCGTCACTCTTCTTTACTTGATCATACACAGTGTCGGGATCTTCTATTCCTCCGGTCCAAGCATAAGTAGTCGTTCCACTGATAAAAAGTAGTGACGCCCCTAAGCAAACACTTGCAACAAATCCAGTAATTTTTGTCATTTTCATTATTCTTCCTCCAAATAATTCTTACTAATTTCTTTAAACAGGAACGGATAATTGGCCCTTCAGATTACTTTGACCCACCAGCATCCGCTCATCATCGTAATACATAACCTTATTTAGCGTTTTGTAAATTCCTCTATCCAGCTCTTTTTTTAGTCTTCCTTTTTCTACATATTCTCCAGGCTCAACAAGTCCTGAATCATAGATTTTTTCCTTTTCGCCTTCAATCGATGTGACTATCCGCACAGCATAGACATTTTTAGGAGAATTGACTAGCTTTAGAGACAATACTCTCTCATTGTTTAAAAGCATCGAGGGGTTCATCTGAATCCTCATATAATTTTTATCTGCCTTGTCTTGCAAATATTTTTCTAATTCATTACTCGACAGCTTTTTGGCAAACTCTCCATCAGGAACATCGCTTGAAATAGTTACATTCGGATTTTTATAGAGCTGCTTAAAAAGTAAAAAAAACAAGACAAACAGTATCAGTATAAGGAGTAGTACTATCCGTTTCTTTTTTATTCTTCGATCCTTTGAAATTTCATCAGTCATCACTCATTCACCTCCACTCTTTAAAATTTCTATATTATTTACAATTTGAGAGTAATTTCATTATAATGGCTCAAATTTTTATGGAAACGCCAATATTATGTATATCGCTAGACACATTTCTAATTTTATCGCTTCGTTAACTTGTTAGACAAAAAAAGAATCACTCGAAAAAAAGAGTGATTCTTACCATTTATTTGCTACGCATTAAAAATATTTAGCTAAAAGTTTTATCGTTAATTATTTTTTGAATGATTGTGAATAGCTCTTTCCACAATGCATTACTGTTAATAGAGCTCAAATAGAAGTAATGACTATCGAGTGGCTTTGCCACACTATTCACGTCAAATATAACTAAATCAGCATGCTCTATTTTATCTGTAAAATAAATATATTGGCCGTTGTATATTTGAGTGATTCTTCTTCTCACCACATATTCAGCGGATAAGTTCTTCGTAAACTCTAAAAAGATACTGATCGGTTTAACTCTATTCGACTCATAGATCGTATATAAAAAAGAGGTGATCTCTGCCAATGTTTCTTTGGAGAGTGCGATATCTAAGTACTTATTGATCCCTTTTTCGATGGCAGCCATACGCGCTTCATTGAAATCAAAACTTCGTGTGTAATGTGGAAGGCCAATTAAATGCAATTGAGGAAACGTCGGACCTAAAATGGTGATCAAACATAAAAAAAGAGTGAATTCATAGATTCTAAGGTAAAAATCATCATCCTTCGTTAGTTGAAATAAACAATCGATCTCTTCAATTACACTTCGAGAAAAAACTAAAAACTTGTTATTCCCTTGAGCCATTTTTTTTCCTCGATCAATTTGTTCTGAGCGCTTGTCTAATTCAGGAAAATAGACACGCCCAAAAAATTCGCCAAATCTTGATTCTAATTCCTTTGTTTCAATAGACTGCTTCTCAATAATTCGTTTGTTAAAAATTTGAACCTCTTTTGATGATTGAAATAAAGTCAGAATTTCATGGATATCAGAAGAATACTCATCAGAGATAAGATGACCTTCATCAGCGCGCGTTTGAATGATCGCATAAAGAAAATAGACGCATCTTCTTTTCGCCTCAGATTGCACCCGACCAATTTTATCAAACTTTTTCCTTAGAAGACTGTCGATCGTTTCCAAAGAAATCGCAGTAAAAGGCCACTCGATATCTTGATAAACAAAATACGTTAGATGAAACAACGTGAGTCTGATATTGAGTTCTTTTCCTTCAAATTGAAAATGATTGTTCTTACCGATAATTCGAAGCTCGAACTGTTTGAGAAATCGATTTAAGTCCTGGTAGATTCTATTGAAGCTAGATGTCGAAATGAAGAGACGATCAACTAGCTCATCCCTCGTAATTGCCGGATGATTTATCAAAAATATCAGCATTTTATACATAGAGGATTCTTCATAAAAAGCCAAACGCAGCTTGAAAAAAACTTCAAATTTACGCTACTCGTAGACAGAGTCCACCATTATATTCCCATGATTGGTCGCATAGAGAAAGTTCTTATCATTCAATTTTTCTTCGATCGCTTTATTTAATCGATAAATGATCGCTTTCGCATTTCTGACGGGTATTCCTAGATCCTCTTCAATTGTTTTTAACGAAGAAGCCTCAGAAGATAAAATATAGTATAAAATGTATAGCTCTTTCTTTTTTGATGTTGGTAACATTTTTTCCTCCCACGACGAATAAATGCGCGCTTCATTTTAAGTAAAATTTCTTATACAACCAATTGCATATCCTATTGAGTATTATCCATTTGTGGTTCCAAGCAAATCACTAATCTAAAGTACATTCATCTACGCTTCGAGAAAAAAGTGCAGTCTATTTTTGCTGCAAATAGTTAAAACCGAACCTTAACAACCACTTTCCTCTAGGTTAATTTTATTTAAGTATAACAAAAAAAATCGATGATACTGATCATCGATTCGAAAAAAACAAATATATTCTGAATAAAAAAGTTCTTTCTTATTATATATGAAAAATTAAAAATTTCTCACTACTCTAAATAATTACTCTATAATTCTAGATTCACGCATAAAAATCGCTGCCCCTACCGCACCGATCAAAATGATCGTACCTGCCACATAACAAATTTGGATCAGTCCTTTATCAAAAGCATCGACGACAACTTTTTGTAATTCGTGTGCAAACGGAGCTTTACTCAACGCATCGGAAAAAGCAATTTGATGTCCAGAAAATGGTCCCGCCTGGATCAAACTAGTCGTCAATTTCTCAGGTAAGTGCATTGATGCTGCATGTTGATTTACCACGTCCGCATAACGATTTGCCTCGACCAATCCTAAAATGACAACACCAAAGCTTGTACCGAATTGTCGAAAAACATTCAGCAAGCCTGATGCCATCCCCATTTCTTCAGGAGCGACGCCTTCTAATCCCGCAGAGTTCAATACTGGATTTACGATTCCATTGGCAATCCCGATCATGACGAGTGTTGGCCATAATTGAGCGTAACCCATCGTAGGCGACAATTGACCAATCAAAAAGATAAAACCAGCCCCACTGACTAATAGGCCCGCAACGATCATCCATTTTTTTGAAAATTTGTTTCCAAGAATCCCAACGACCGGACCTAAAATCAACGACCAAACCGATAACGCTAATTGGCGAATGCCCGTATCAAATGCAGACCAGCCAATATAGTTTTGCATCAGCACAGTGAGGTATGTGTTGAACGCATAAATACCTGATCCCAAAGCAAACGCGACAAGAACGGAACCGACAAAGTTGATGTTTTTAAACATCTTCAAATCCATCATTGGATTTTTAACTTTTGCTTCGGCAAAAATGAATAGTGCTAAGAAAACAACTGCTAGAAGTAACCATCCGCCTACCTTCAGGCTTGTCCAACCCAAATCAATATGTGTCTCTTTTTGGATCAGTCCGTAAATCGCACTGAACAAAGCAGCGGCAGATAGAACCATTCCAATAAAATCAATTTTTTGATCTTTTCCATAGCTCGGCGTTTCATTGACAAAACGTATCGTCATTAATACAGCAATAATCCCAATCGGCAAGTTAATAAAGAAAATCGATTCCCAACCAAAGGCATCAACTAACAAACCACCGACTAACGGACCTGAAGCGGAAGACAAGCCGATAACAGAACCTAAAATCCCTAAGGCTAGTCCACGTTGCTTTCCATCGAAGTTTGATGCCACCAGCGCCATTGACAACGACATCATACCCGCGCCACCAATAGCTTGGACCCCGCGTCCAATATCTAAAACTAATAATGACGGTGCGAACCCATTTACTACAGAAGCTATTACAAAGAGAATTAGACTAGCCAAAAAGACTTTTTTTCGACCGTACATATCCCCCATTTTTGAAATGATTAATAAAGTAACAGCAAAAACTAATGTGTAAGCATTCAATACCCATTGTAATTGGGAGAAAGGTTCATTAAAGGCCTTTTGCATTGTTGGCAACGCCACATTTACCACTGTAACGTCCAGAAGCCCCATGAAAACGCCCAAAGACATCGCGACTAATGAAAACCATTTTTTTGAAGAATTTTCCATAAATTATCAGCACTCCTACTATCTATAACTATCAATCCGCTGATCGCAAACCATTTATTTTCGATCAGCAATTTGTTTTTTTATCCAGTTTAATTTGGTTGTGGCAATTTGGATATCCAACTCATAGGCCTCTGCTAAGGTACAAAAACGCTTTGCATTTTCAGGAAAACGTGTTTGAAGTTCTATCATATCCTCTTGCGCTTTTTGATAGAAAGCTAGATCTTTTTCAATGAACATCTGAAATTCTTCCAAGATATCTAACTGTTCAGGGATCGTTACACTGTCCAACGAACGTAATTTGAAATGAATTCTATCATTTCGTTTCGCATCAGAAGGAATTTTTTCTTTCATTAATTCAATAAAACGATCCATGCCTTTTGCAGTAATCTGCCACAACTTTAATTTTCGGCCATCTTCATAAATCGTTGAAGTGACGAGTCCCTCTCTTTCTAATCTTTCCAATGAAGGATACAACACTCCGCTGGAAACTTTGCGCATCGGCTGCAAAGCAGAACCGACAATTTTTTGTAGTTTATAGCCGGTTTTATCACCTGTAACCAATGAACCTAAAAGCAGTAAATCATACATTATATCCTCCTCCCCGACAAAATTGCATAGGTCTTTTAGATATATCAGCTTGTTTATTATAGGTCTTTTAGACCTAGTGTCAATCAAAAAGGTTTCCCAAGAGATCATTCGGTCTCAAGGGTAAAAAAAGAAGACTCACATTCTGTACAAGAATGTGGGTCTCTAAAAAAATTTTATGTTTTTTCATCTTGCAACAAACGAAGCAATTCGAAGCCAGTATTGACTTTCGAATAAATAGAGCAGACTACAAACAGTCGTTTTCCAGCAAATTCCGTCTTTTTGAACCGGCGCGAGGATGCTGGAATATGATGATGCCCATGAATCGCTCCGATAATATTGTATTGCTCAAACAATTTTTCGATCATCGGTTCCTCGCAGATATATTCTTTATTATATGCTTCGCTCGTCTCCGGCAGTAAACTCAATTCATTGAATAAGGGGGCATGGGAAACGATCACAGTTGGCATATCCCGATCATTAGCTAACAGCTTTTCTAAAGTGTTCAAAATAAACTTCTGTTGCGCTTTTTTCCGTTTTACTAAAGCTACTGGAATAGTCAAGCCTATATAACGAATTCCGTCATGAACTAAACTACGATTATTCAGTAAATTCATTTTCGGAAACCGCTCAGCAAGCTCGCTGTTAATTACGGCATAAAACGCATGATCACCCGTCGGTAATAGATACCAAGCCTCATCTGAATCATTTAATAGCTCCTTAAACCATTCATAGTTTAAAAACGGCCGCCATTTATCCCATTGCGCTGTGGTCTGATCTGTTGTTTCTGGCAGTACATCCACTAACTCGTGACCACCGATCACATAGACTCCCGCAATTTCTTCATCATGGACATGAGAATCCGAAACATCCCCGGCAAGAATATTGAAGTGGCGATTAAGAAATGGCAATTTTCCATCCCTCGCATGAATATCTGAAACCACATTTACTAAATTACGATTTTCAGAGGAATGGACATTTTTAAAATATTTTTCTGCTTCGTCTGGATGGACACTATGGGCAATATAGTTTTCACGTAATCTAGCAAGCTCTTCACCGTACTCTGAACGCAAAAGCGGCTGCGTATTGATCATTTGAGCCGAATCTGCGGACAGTAATGCATTCTCAACCCCTTGTTTTACTTCTTGCGGCAGTAAGGATAAAGCGGAATCAATATCCGAATGAATCGTTAGAGCTTGTTCAAGCAGTTGCTGATTTTGTCCTGCTGACTCTAACAGCTGAACTTCTTTTCCGTCGATCATCAACGGTAATGAATTAGCCAGTTGAACAACAAAATTCAAGTATTCAGAAATGTACCCGGCAATCCCGGTTTTGACATTTTCACTAAAAAGAAATTTTCCCGCAAGATTGGCGGACAACGGACCAGTTTCATCATGCTGCATCAAGCGTCCGGCGATCTGAATTTCCAACAGCGGATTTTGCAAGATCGCATGATAAGCCTGTTTTACTTCAAATGACTGTTCATCGACCCGATTGCCAGTCACTTGAAAAATACTCAACGTCAAATACTTTTCTAGCGTTGTTTGATGCAGTTCGATATACTTTCGTATCTCTTCTGGATGAAGCAGATATTGGATCGCTGCTCGTTGAATATAATTTCGAGCCGTATCATAAGGAATTGCTGAATAAACAAGATTCCCTTTTGAGGAAATTGCCATAGCATGATTTCTTGTATTGTAGGTTAATTGAAAAAAATCATTTTTAAAAACAGTCTTGTTAACCGGACGTCGTTTATTTTCTGGGTAGCGTTCCATTCGTTCCGCCAATGCAGGCGGCAACACTGTTTTCACCGGTAAAGACAGTTCTTGTCTTTTTATCATTATTTCTTTTTCATTTTTCTTCGATCTCATCAAAACACCTCTATTTCAAAGAGCGTTCGCTCTCTCTTTACGTACATTTAGGTAATACATTCATTATAGCGTTTATCTATGTTTCAAGCCTGCTAAATTTCAAATTCAATAAAAATTTTAGTAAAACGATTCGCAAATGATTTTCCGAGGAAAATAACAAGCAAAACGTACTATACATTATTTCGTTTCACTATAAATAATTGAAGAGAATGATTCTACTTACAGTGTTAGCATGTCATCAGAGAGGGATGGGTATTGATGGAATTAGTTATCGGAAATAGAATCACCGCATTTAATTGTTACGGGGAAAAAGTAACGGGAATCATCGAACAGATTTACACCAATACAATAATTGTCGGAACATCTACAATGAAATATGTCTGCCTCAAAAAAACGTTAAAATGAATTAAAAAAATAGAAGCAAAGTGCGAGGGGACACTTTGCTTCTATTTTTTATTCAGTCACCGCTTCTTCTATTTTTTCACTGAAAAGTTTCCGTTGAACGAACTTCACAGCTTCAACGATTGGAATAATCGAGAAGGAAACTCCTGTAACTACTCCCCATTGTGTCCCATTTAGCGACGCAACTCTAAAAATATCATTGAGTCCTGGAACGAGGATGATGACACCCATTAGGGCAAAAGAAAGTAGAATCGCCCAATTAAAGGTTTTATTACGAAAAGGACCCACTTTAAAGATCGACTGTTTTACAGACTTCACATTAAACGCATGGAAAAGCTGCATAAACCCAAGTGTCGCAAAGCACATAGTCAAGGCATCTGCATGCTGTAAAGTATAAAGCGCTTGTTCCGAAAGTTCAGGCATGTTCAATGCTGTATGAGCAGGATTTTTAATAGCAAACCAATAGACGAATAACGTAAGTCCGCCTTCTAATATTCCTTGATAGATAATACTGCTGAAAACACCGCCAGAAAACAGATTCGAACTCCGCCCCCTTGGCTTATGACTCATCAAATCTTTTTCAGCTGGTTCCATTCCTAAAGCAATCGCTGGAAACGTATCCGTTACTAAATTGATCCACAGAAGATGAATTGGCAGTAGCGTGTCCCAAGCAAACAATGTCGCTATGAACAACGTCAATACTTCTCCCAAATTCGCCGCTAATAAATATTGAACTGTTTTTTGAATATTAGAGAATACTTTACGTCCTTCTTCTACAGCGACAACGATCGTAGCAAAATTATCATCTGCCAGTACCATATCTGACGCGCCTTTAGACACCTCTGTTCCCGTAATTCCCATACCAATACCAATATCCGCTTGCTTTAGTGACGGCGCGTCATTGACACCGTCACCCGTCATCGCCACGACTTTACCTTCTTGCTGCCAAGCTTTGACGATCCGAACTTTATGCTCAGGTGATACGCGGGCGTAAACAGAATAGTGATACACTTGTTTAGCAAATTCTTCGTCACTCATCTCATTCAATTCCGCTCCTGTTAAAACTGCATTGGAATTTCCTGAATGAATGATTCCTAATCGAACAGCGATTGCTTCAGCCGTATCCTTGTGGTCCCCGGTAATCATAATCGGTCGTACCCCGGCTTCTTTAGCCATTCTTACAGCTTCAGCCGCTTCTTCTCGTTCCGGATCGATCATTCCAACTAATCCAGCAAAGCACAGATCATTTTCAAGATCATCTGAGGTCAATTCTTGAGGTAATTCATCAAGATATTTGAAGGCCATCGCTAAAACACGCAGCGCTTGTTTAGCCATATCTGCATTGTTAAATAAGATTTCATTTCTTTGTTTTTCAGATAATCCCTCTTCTTGACCATCAATAAACACTCGCGTTGTCCGTTGAATCAAAACATCAGGCGCTCCTTTTACCGCGACTAAATATCTACCATCAGTAAGTTGATGAATTGTACTCATTAATTTCCGGTCCGAATCAAAAGGCAATTCTCCTACGCGAGGTTCTTTATTAAGGGAACCTTTTATATCAAAATTCTGATCGATTCCGAACTGAACCAAGGCCGTTTCTGTCGGATCACCAATCAATGTCCCGTCTTGCGAGAATTTTGTATCATTGGCATAATTCATGATCTTTAATGCCATGTTATTCCTATTGATCTCAGATTTAGCTGATTTTTGTTGAAAATCAGCATATAGTTTTTCGACAGTCATTTGGTTCAACGTTAGAGTCCCAGTCTTATCCGAAGCAATAATATCTGTACTTCCTAAGGTTTCTACCGCTGGTAATTTTCGAATAACTGAATTACGTTTCGCCATGACTTGAGTTCCCAACGCTAAGATAATCGTAACGATTGCTGGTAGCCCTTCTGGAATCGCTGCAACTGCCAATGAAATAGATGTCAACAGCATATCTACAAAGGAAGTCCCATTAACCAACGTTCCGACAATAAACGTAATAACGGCAATTACAATAATCGCGATTGTCAAAAATTTGCCTAAATCATTTAAGTTATTTTTCAGCGGTGTTTCTGTTTCGTCTGCTTGAGCTAGCATATTGGCTATTTTGCCTACTTCAGTGCTCATTCCTGTATTCACAACCACGCCTTTGCCGCGGCCATAGGTAACATTACTGTTTGAAAAGGCCATATTGACCCGATCCCCAATACCGATATCCTCTGCAGGCAGTACACTAATTTCTTTTTCCACTGGCACCGACTCACCGGTCAATGCAGCCTCTTCAATTTTTAATGAAGCAGCTTCTATCAAGCGAATATCTGCTGGTATAACATCCCCAGCCTCCAATAACACGATATCTCCGGGAACTAATTCGTCACTTTTGATCGATAAAGTATGGCCATCCCTTAAAACATTGGCGTTCGGTGTAGACATTTCTTTTAGCGCCTCAATTGCTTGCTCCGCTTTGGCTTCCTGGAAGACACCCATGATCGCATTAATTATTACAACCAATAAAATAATGACCGAATCAACGATCTCATGAGAAACTACCGCTGAAATAATTGCTGCCGCCAATAAAACTAAAATCATAAAATCTTTGAACTGCTCTGCAAACTTCATGAACAAGCTTTTCTTTTTCCCTTCAGCCAATTCATTTTTCCCATATTCGATTAAACGTTTTTGCGCCTCATTTCCACTTAACCCTTCAGCTGAAGAATTCAGATTCGCCAAGACGATCTCTGTAGACTCCGCATAAAACTTCGTTGTCCGTTGTTTCTTATTCAACTCTGTCATATGACCCTCCCATTTTTATTTTAAAAAGAAGACCTGCGTATAGTTCATATTGAATACACAAGTCTTACTATTTAAATCCATTTCAGACAGCAGTCTAAAAGTGGTTTTATTTTTTTAAAATATGGATCGCAAAACCGCCGAATTCTCCATCTAAATAGATATTTTTCAATTTTCCATCTTCAGCATAAGCAGCTGTATCCATATTAAAAACGAGTCCCTTTTCTTTAAGTTCCTCCATAGCGCTTTCTAAATCAGGTGTTCGCATAGCAATGTGGCCATTTTTGCCTAAATAAGGACTTCTCATACATTCAAAATAATCCCCGGCAAACTCTGATTTTTGTCCATGACGCGGAGTTAAATTAAAAATACTACTTAATAGAGAAGCCAGCGCCTCTGCTTCTTTTGCATTTTCAGTATTGATACCAATATGTTCTAAATCAAATTTATTAGTCATTTTTACACCTCTTTATTTTTTTACATAGGGAACATGATCAATGATCCAACAGTCAAAGCAAATAATCTGATAAAATATTGAGGAATCGTGAATACCCAAAACTCTTTTGCCGAATACTTTCCGTACCCTAGGATCATTGCAGGCATCCCGTCAATCGGTAAGAAGTGTCCGCACCAACCAGAAATTACTATCGCACAAGCTGCTGCTGTAGGATCTAACCCGAGATTTGAGCAGACTGCAATAGCTAAAGGCGTAAATACATACACTGTGCCAATGGTAGACCCCGTCAATGTAGCAAGCAGACTAGTCAAAATACAGAATCCAAAAATCATCACAAATGGGTTAACATTTGTTCCTAAGACACCGGCTACTGTTTCTCCAACCAAATTAGTAAGTCCGGTACTTCCTAAAGCATCCGCGACACCAATAACACCGGCCGACATCAAGATGATTGGCGCGCTGATTGCGTCTCTAATTTCTTTAAAATCTAATACCCCAATAACTAAAATCACTGCTACCGATAAACCTGCCATTGCATAACCAGCATCGCCTATCCTTCCTTGAAAAAGCATTCCTACTACTGCAAAGACAAATGCTGCATAAGTCACATTTTGCTTCCATTTCGGCAATAACGAAGCGGTTTCATTTTCAATTGATTCTGCTTCCTCATCATCTTCTTCGTCTCTTATCGGATGATCCGGTAAAAACTTATATTGAATAATACAGTTTAGCAAAAAACCAAGAGATAAAAATAAGTTAACAATAGCAAATTTGAAAACAGAAACGCTGACTGCCTGTCCTGCCGCACCCAAAACAGCGATAACGATTCCATATTGCAACGCTGTATTAAATGGTACCAAAGGGTGATTCGCAGCGAAGCCAGCTGTCATTATTACTTTTGAAGGTGGAAGTTTTTTGCTATATGGTAACGTAGAAAGCAACCCAATCGTAAGTACATAATATGCGGTTGAACCTGTTCCGAACATACTGCAGCCCAACATGACGACTAGTATAATCAACATGTACGATTTGAAGCCGCCCTTATTAGCCATTGAAAACATAGTCTTTTTAAACACAACAATAAAGTTTGTTTTCTGCAGTGCGGCAATGATAGCCATAAACTCAGCTAACATAATAATCGTCGAATTTGAAAATCCAGCAAAGGCGCCCTTAATATCAGTAATTCCAAAAATAACTAACAATATACACGCAAATAATGGTGGCGCACCAAATGGTAGTTTATCAATCATTATTAAAACGATCATTAGTGCTGTGATTGCCAAAGCAATAATCATTTGAATAGTCATAGTATCCCTCCCAGGATTTATTGAAAAATCTTTATGAAGTAGATAGAATATTACCTTCATAAAGAAGAAAATATTCTATCTAAATACAACAATTTATTGCTACTTGAAGCAGGATTCGATTACTTCATACCTTTTGCTTTATTTTCTTCTAAAACTTTTTTGATTGCTTCAATTCCTTCTTCTGGAATTTGATTAAATGGCGCACGACACGCGCCTACGTTATGCCCTAATAAACGAGTAGCCGTTTTCACGATTGTATTTGGATTTCCATATTTAAAGCAGGCCCTAAAGCTTTGAATGCTTTCGTTTGCTTTTTTAGCATCCTCTATTTTTCCTTGCACAAACAAATCATAGATTGAAGCCATTGTTTGAGGATAAACATTAGCACACCCTGCGATACCGCCTGTTCCTCCAGCTAAAAGTGTCCAGATAATCAGTTGATCATTGCCAGACAACGTATAAAATTTACCATTCTCCTTCTTTTTACCCGCATCAATATAGCCCAAAATGTTCGAAAAATTCCCACTAGAATCTTTGGCTCCAATAACATTTTCAATTTCAGCCAATCTTCCTACAGTCGCAGGAGCGATCGCATTGCCTGTTCTAGCTGGGATATTGTAAAGAACGATCGGCATATCCACTGCTTCAGCGACTGTTTTATAATGTGTGTATAACTCTTCTTGACTAGCAGCAGCAAAACTTGGAGTAATTAAGGAAAGTACATCTGCCCCTGCTGCTTGAGCCATCTTGCTCTGTTCAATCGTTTCTTTAGTGGAAAGTGTTCCTGTTCCAGCATAAATTGGCACGCGACCATTGGCTTGATCAACAACTGTTTCAAGAACGGATTTCTTTTCCTCTGCGGTCAGAATATAGCCTTCTCCATTAGTCCCGAAAGGAAAGATTCCGTGTATACCATTTTCAATCATGCGATCAACTTGGATACGAAGCTCTTCGAGATTAATACTTTCATCCTCATTCATGGGGGTTAAAATCGGGGTAATGATCCCTTTCAATTCTGTTTGTTTCATTCAACTCGCTCCTTTAATTTTTTGTTTTAAATCTATAGCCTTTAAGAATGCGTTACCATTTTATTTATTAACGCCTTCACCTGAAGTTGGATTGTATAACCCTTCTGCCTCTCGCTTTTCACCAAATAGCTCTTCCACAGTAAAACGAACATACTTCACACAAAGACGATTTTTGTAGGCGTAGACCAAATGCAAAAGACCTTTTCTATCTTGATAAAGCGTTGGATACTCATGCTGAGAATTATTGGTTTTATTCTCATTACCAATGTATCCTTCAGCAGCCTCAAGGATGCGACCGACTGGCCAAGTCTTTCCAAAATCTTCTGATACAGAAACCACTACTGGGTTTCGCAAACCTGGCCATGTAACCTTTCCGAATTCTGCGTTATTTGCGGCGTTCATGTTATAGGCTAGCGCAACTTCACTCGATCGCAGTTTAATTGCACTGACGCTAGCGTTATTATTAGGCAAAACTGTAGCTTCTGGAACACTCCAACTATCACCAAAATCAAAAGATTCACTTCTGTACACATGATCAGCAAAGCGGCTGCGCATAAATGCGACAAGATGTCCCGTTGCTACTTCTACAACGTTTGCATGAACCCGGCCATTACTATCTGGCATTCGAACAGCCCTCCAAGTTTTTCCTTGATCATCAGATAATTGAAATTCTGTTGGATCATTGGTCAAGCCTTCTGGCGAATCTTCACATAACCACGTACTGAAAATCCAGCGCCCGTTGCTCAATATTTGAATTGCTTGACGCGAAAAAGTCCCCTCATTCGCAAATAGTACTTCTGACGC
Organism: Enterococcus sp. AZ128; assembly: GCF_051714485.1. Lineage (NCBI taxonomy): Bacteria > Bacillati > Bacillota > Bacilli > Lactobacillales > Enterococcaceae > Enterococcus > Enterococcus sp. AZ128. The sequence continues at coordinate 1,183,666 of NZ_JBIORZ010000002.1, read as the reverse complement.
TCCCCATGTTTTTCCTTCATCCCTCGATTTTTGAACCATGATAATCGAAGTAAATTGCATATTGTCTTTGCCTTCTTGGCGACTCAATTGAGAAGTATAGATTAACCAGATATGTCCATCTGGTGCTCTAAAGAAAGCAGGGTTCTGTTCACTGCGATCCTCGCCTTTTGAGACTGTTTCTGGTACTGACCATACTTGTGTTTCCGGATCTAGCTTTGATACGACAATAGAAATATCACCACTCCCTTCAAAACTACCAGCAAACCATGCGCATAATAATCCTCCATCCTTCGTTTCAATTAAGGTTGGTGCATGCGCAGTATTATTACCACCCGTTGGTATTAGTCCAAAATCTACATTTAGAAAATCATCTCGATACACAACACCATTGGATTCTGATTTTCTTACACATGGTAAATTTGTTGTCACTAAAAATCCCCCTTTTTCAATATGTTTCATTTTTAAGAATTTTCTGCTAGACGAATGGCATAATCAATCGCATTTTCAAGGCTCAATTCACTAGCAGTCCATTTCCCTGCCTGGTCAAATGCTGTTCCATGATCAACAGAAGTTCGAATGATTGGCAGATTCAGTGTGATATTAACTCCTTTGACTGCTTCCCAGCTAGCTGTTTTCTGATCATATACAAAACCCAATAATTTTAACGGAATATGGCCCTGATCATGGTACATAGCAACCACAATGTCATACATACCACCATTTGCCTTAGAAAATACTGTATCCGCAGGAAGCGAACCAAATGCATTTATCCCTTCAGCTTGAGCAGCCTCGACCGCTGGATTAATTTCTTCAATTTCTTCTTGACCGAACAACCCATTTTCACCACAATGTGGGTTCAATCCCGCCACAGCGATTCTCGGATTATTTATACCTAAATTTTTACATGCTGTATCGGCAATTCTAATAACATCTAACACTCGTTCTTTTGTTGCGCGATCACACGCCTCCCGTAATGAAACATGAGTAGAAACATGAACCACCCTCAAATTTCCATCCGCCAGCATCATCGTATACTTGTCTGTATCCGTTAGATCGGCGTAAATCTCAGTATGCCCGGCATAGTGATGCCCAGCCGCATTCATTGCTTCTTTATTTAAAGGATTCGTAACCGTAGCATCAATTTCTTTTGCTAAAGCTAATTCAATAATTTTTTTAACATATTGAAATGCAGCATTCCCGCCGACTTTCGATACTTTGCCGATTGGCAGATCCGCCATGTCAACCACCTGTAAATCAATCAGATCAATGGTACCCAATATATATTTCCCATCACTTGGATGTTTGATCGGATTTACTGTTAAATCTAACTCAGCGTGCTTGGCTAAGTAATGGTCTAAAACACTTTTGTCTCCGATAAGAAGCGGTTTGCATCTGTCATACAATTCTGGTTTTTGAAAAGTCTTTAGTGAAATTTCTGGACCAATACCAGCTGGATCACCCATGGTTATGCCGATGATTTTTTTCATAACGTTTTAACTCCTTTTATATAATAAAGATCACTATTTATAGGTATCGCTTCTTTTTCTTTGAATTCTTCTTTATTACAAAATTTCCAAATAGATTTTTCTGGCATCTTCTGGTGTAACTTCTCGTTTATTGTTAACAAGTAAACGAGTGACTTCCATACCTGCGGCTACTAATCCGTCTAGATCTTCTTCAGGCACATTAAATTCTTTTAAACTAGTTGGAATTTTTAGAATTTTGACGATTTCTTCTAATTGTTTGATCATGTAATCAGACTTCTCATCAATTGCTAATTCCATATCACCGTTCCTTACCACGCGATCATATGCTTGTGCCAATAGCGCTTTGATTACTGGCTGATTAAATTTCATCACTGGCGTTAGTAGCATCGCATTAGACACACCATGCGCGATATGATATTTCCCACCAAGCGGATACGATAATGCATGAACCGCAGTTGTTCCAGAAGAAGTGATGGCTACGCCCGCGTAGAATGAGCCTAAAAGCATCTTACTTTTTGCCTCTAAAGCTTCTGGGTTGGTGCAAGCTTCGAGAATATTGTTCATGATTAAATCCAGTGCCTCTAATGCAAAGGTATTGCTGATTGGATTAGCCTTTGCGGAAGTAAAGCATTCGATTGCGTGGCACAATGCGTCAACTCCAGTTGCAGCAGCAATTGGTTTTGGTAAATTTTTGATCATTCGGCTATCTAAAATCACATAGTCTGCAATCATTTCAGGATTGACAATCCCGATTTTTAATTCCTTTTCCGGAACACCCACGATGCTGTTAGGTGTTGCCTCTGACCCTGTACCTGCTGTAGTCGGAATCATCAGACTTGTGATTTGCTTCTTCGCCAACAATGGATCATCCAGTAAATCTTTAACAGTATAGTCATCTGTTGCAAGGATAGATGCCAGCTTTGCTACATCCATCACGCTGCCGCCACCGATAGCGATGATAAAATCAGCTTGTTCTTTTTTGAACTCATCCACCATTACTTGTGCTTCGTGATAGTTGGGTTCCGCGGGAATCTCTGAAATAATCGTGTAGTCTATACCGGCTTTTTCAATTAATTCTTTGGGCAGATCCGCTAGTCCTGCTCCTAAAACTCCTTTATCTGTAAAAATCACGATTTTATTAACACCCTCCGTGATAATTTCCGATAACTGTTCAAGTGCGTGTTCTCCAGCATTGATGTTCTTTGGCATTTTAAGACTGTAATCGACAAGCATTTTTCTTCCTCCATTTTCTTTTTATTCTGTTAACTGACTAATTTCTTCAAAAAGCTGTTCCTTCCCAAACCCACCAGATTTAGTAATGACTTGGATTTTTTTATCTTTCCACTTAATTGAAGAAAGTACTACTCCTGCACTGATTTCAGCGATTGGGTTTATTTGAGTGACTCCTAACACGTTCATTGACTGAAACAATGTATCTCCGCCAGTAAACAAAAAAGTATTCTCACAATTTTTTGACCAAATCGCTCGAGTCAATTCACCTAATGATTGGCCGATCTTGAACCGAAAATCCGAACCGCCCCTTCCTTGTTCTTGCTCATGCTGCTCGATACCTAAGCAAGTTTCTTTACTCAGTGTTTCAAATACAATCAAGGGTTGGTCAGTCATTAAGCTTAGATAATCAGCCACCTCTTTTTTCCCTTCCCGCCCATTCCAATAATTCGGATATAACAGTTGATGCGATTGTAGAGAAACTCTCGGATAATTTTGCTGCTCAATGTAATCAACTTGTTTTCTTGTAATTGGATTAACGCTTCCGCAAATCACAACGAGAGGTTTTTTCAATGAAATGGACTTAACTTCACCTTTAGGAAATAATTTTTCGGCTAACACCTTTGCAAACCCTGCACAACCGATCGAGATAGATAGTAGCTGCTCCTGTTCGAGAATTTCAGCTTGTTTTTCTAAATCTTCGTTTGTTTCGGCATCAAAAACCAAGATACCGTTATACATTTCCGGAAGAGTTCCTTCTATTAAATAGCCCTCGATATCGGCTTCCATTTTTAGCCTGCGCAATACATTGCTTTCAATCACAGGTTCATAAGGATCCTTTGAAAAAATGCTTTTTGAAACTAAGACCTGATCTATATACAGTTCGCCATTGACCACCACGCGATTCATTTCCGGATAAGCTGGCAAAAATGGGATTGCTGACTTTTTACTTGCATCCATAACAGCCTTGATCTCTGCACTGATATTTCCGCGTAATGCAGAATCGACTTTTTTGTAGATATATGGAATTCCATTTTTTTTAGCGCTTACAATTATTGCATGAATTAATTCATACGCCTCCTCAAAATTCAAGTAGCGGCTTTCTGTATCAATCACTAAGACATCCAGCGTGTTGTCTACCTCAGAAAAATTTATTTTTATATCGGTTGAGACGAGTGTTGAAATTCCTTGTTTAGAAAATTGAACACCGGTATCTAGAGCCCCAGTAAAATCATCTGCAATAACTAGTAGCTTTATCATCCGTTCACCACCTTTGATTTCATAATTTTATTTTAGCCTGCGTTCGTAGCTTTTTATATTCATTAATCAGAAAAAACGTTTCTTTTTGAAACGTTTCCACTTTTAAAATACATTACCTAAATGATTAGCAGTATAATAGTTCTAATATGAAACACGAGGAGAAAATAAATGGCCACGAAAATCAAAATTTTAGGTATTGCCCCTTATGATGAATTGAATAATTCCATGAACATTGTTAGTAAGCAATTTGCAGAAATAGAGTCAGATATCTATACTGCCGACTTGGAGGAAGGTCAGAAAGTTGCAGCTGAACTCTTTGACAATAACTATGATGCCATCATTTCCCGAGGAGGAACTGCCGATTTGATCAGGCAAGTGGTCACCATCCCAGTCATCGATGTTTCTATTTCCATTTATGATATCCTTGGAACCATTCGATTAGCGAAAAACTACACTGAAAATTTCGCCATCGTTGGGTACGCCAGTATCACAGAAACTGCCCACCTACTTTGTGATATTTTAGGCTACAACATAAAAATCATCACTTTAGATGAAATGACCGACGCAAATATGACATTAGATATTTTGGCAGAGGAAAACTACGAAATGATTCTCTGTGATGCGATCACTAATCGCTTAGCGTTAACCAAATCGATCAATACTATTTTGATCACCTCTGGTTTTGAAAGTATCAAACACGCGTACCGAGAAGCTTTGACCATCGCCAAACAATTAAAACGCGTTATTCATGAAAAGCTTGTACTAGAAGAAAGCATCAAACAGCAAAAACAAGCATTTGTTATTCTAGACGGTACATTTCAAGTTCAGTTTTCTAATGTTGCCATCGAATTATCCAACTCGATTGCTAAAATTTTATGCACGTTGAATTGTCAAATTAATTGCAACATTTCTTCTTGAAAGACTTCCCAACAATTTTTCCAGTTCAATGTTTTTTTAGGACGCATATTTATCTTGCGTAATGCTTCCTGTTTCTCCGTAGGGGGTACCTTTGAAAAATCAGTTCCCTTAGGGAAGAATTCTCTAAATAAACCATTCCCATTTTCGTTAGATCCGCGTTGCCATGGGGAGTACGGATCACAAAAATACATAGGTACGTCTAAATCTTTCTCAATTTCTTTCCAGCAAGAAAACTCTTTCCCACGGTCGACCGTAAAGCTTAAAAATGCCTTGTGACTCCCTAGGTCTTGCACAAAAGCTTTAATCGCTTGTGCCATTGACTTCGCGGTACGATCCCTCATTGAGATCGCCCAATAAAAGCGTGTTTTCCGTTCAATAAACGTTGCTTCGCAGGCTTTACTTTCCCCTCTGCTAGAAACAACTGTGTCCAACTCCCAATGTCCAAATTCTTCTCGAGTTGACACAGAAGCTGGGCGTTCATCAATGGTATGCCCTACAGTCATTTTGCCTCGTGCCTCTTCTTGTTTTTCTTGTCTTCTGCCTTTATGTCTCAGACACTGTTTAGACACATTAAGAATACCGGCATAGAGCCAATTGTAAATGGTTTTGAATGAAACTATTTGACGATCATTCGCAATTTGTTCAGGGGACCAGCTGTCTTCAAGATCACATTCAATCTGATAAGCGAATTCAGAAGTCCATTTGGACTTCGCACCACAGGCACTGCGCTTCATTTCCGCATCTAATTGCGCATTGTCGGCATTATAGATCAAATCTTCGGGTACTCGTTTCAACTCACGATCAATCGTTGTTCGGCTAACACCAATTCTGTCCGCTATTTCTTGAATACTCTTGGCATCATAAATCATCGTCTCTATACATTTTCGATTATCTCGTGTAAGCTTTTTGTGTGAACCCATCAAAATCACTCCTAGTAGTTTGTTATCCTAAACTCATTTTACTAGAAATTTTTGATGGGTTCTTTGTTGCGATTAATATTACAATTCAGAGCACAAAAAAAGATATGACAGACGAGAACCAATACTATCATACCTTTAATAACAAGGTTTATATGCTTATTGTCAAAAAAATAAGTATTGATGATTTATCTTACTATAGCTGCAACTTGAAAATTTCGACCCCTCCAATTATTAATAATCGCTTTGGCATCTTTTATCAGAAACGAGCAGAGATCGAGGAGATTTTTACCACGAAACTCCTATTTACTCAATTTATCCAAGAGGACACGAAGCGAGAGCTTCAGCAAGTCAATAATTTTTATAACTCTATCATTATTGTCGGAGAAACAGGGACCGCAAAATCCAGTATCGCCTACCAGGCTTTTTTGAATCAGAAAATTCACAGCAATCAATTAATCTCTATTGATGCTAAACTAATGAACGAAAAGATGTGGAAATTTCTCGTTAATTCCACAAATGGTCCGCTGGTTGATGAAAATAATACACTGCTTTTCCAAAATATTGAACAACTTTCGGTTCGCGACGCTGAGCAATTGATTACGATCGTAAAAAACACAAAGCTTTTACAGCGAAACAACTTATTATTTACCTATAATGCGAATAATGTGCAAGAAGAAAAAATTTATCATCGCCTACTGTTCGAATTGAATTGCGCCAGCATCTATGCACCGCCCATCAGGGAACGCAAGCATGAGCTAAATGCGATCACTACCTTACTGTTGAATAAAATGAATATTGAATGCAATAAAGAGGTGGTCGGTTTTGATCCCAATGCCTTGAAAGAATTTTTAGCTTTTGATTGGCCTGGTAATTTCAATCAACTGCAATCTGCCATTAAGGAACTAGTCATCAATGCAACAACTCACTATATTTCTGAGCATCAAGTTATTCAGCTGTTGAGAAAGGAACGATTAATCCAAAATTTTTCAGCCAGTCATCTTGGAAGCTTCACCTTGCAAACGAAAGTTGAAAAGCCCACCCTATTTGATTACTCAAAAGAAATTATCTTAAGTGTGTTAGAACAAAATAATGGCAATCAAACGAAAACGGCTGAACAATTGGGAATCAGTCGAACTACCCTCTGGCGTTATCTAAAGGGGGACTGATCACTTTTCCCTAGTTTTTTATAAAGACTTAAAAATTAGAAAGCATTTTTAATCACAGACGTCTCAAGAGCCCACAAGGATTTCGTATAATAGAAGAAGGAACAGAATACTCAAAGGAATCGGGTGATCATTTTGGAAAAATATGTCTATGTCGCTACGTTAACTTCTTGCGTTTTTCTGAAACTTACGTCAACCATCAGCCTTTCATTCTTTTTACTCTTGTTCGGAATTATTGCTGGAATCGTTGCTGGTCGTGTGTTCCTTTTTCAAAAATATGATCTAGTTTTACCAGCTTTTAAAGCAAATATTCTTAGTGAGAATGGAAAGATTCTAGTTCTATGTACCAGTCTCCTTGTTTATATCATCTCACTATCATTTATCGCAGTCGGTTCATGGCTCTTTTTACAATAATAAACTGAAAGAAGGAACGACATGTCACAGTCGCTCCTTCTTTTGCTCTATTCTCTTTTATTTTGCAGGTTTCTCTCTTGCTTCGACCACGATCACTGTCTCTTCAGGTAGACATAATTCATTTATGAGCAACTGTTTCATTTCTTCTTTCGTCAATTGGGATTTCCCTCTAAAAACACCTTCCCCATAAATTTCCCATGCTGCCAATTTTTTTATCTTGATATGTTGAATAATATCCGGGGCGGGATCCATTTTTATCGAGACGATCAAATCATGCTCTAAAGGATCTGATTCAACACGTTTACTAAAATGGTTAACAAGCGAAAAAAGTAAAAGAACTACTAAAATCGACCCACCAACAAGCACTATTTCTCTCATCTCTTCCACCTCGTTTTTACTCAAATAGGTTCTCTTCTTTCTATAATTATACCAAATTTGCAGATAAAGTAATAAAAACCACTTATTATTTTTAGACAATTCATTTTTTTGCACATTTAAAATTGTAAGGTTACTTTAAGGTTAAGAACAGTTCTATGCAAGTTTCCCTGCCTATACTGGATTTATCAGGAAATGATACATGCATCACACCTACTGAATAGATGCACTCACAGGAAACCGGAGGGAAAAATTATGGCAACAACGATTTTAGAAATTACCGATCTGCAAAAAAGCTACGGGCATAATACCATTTTGAAAGGAATAAATTTGCAGCTCCTACCAGGAAAAATTACTGGTCTGCTCGGGCGAAATGGTGCAGGAAAAACAACTTTAATGAAGTGTGTTTTAGGGCTGACTGCGAACTACAAAGGGAGCATGACTTTTAACGGCCGCACCTTGAATACAACAGATACACAAACAAAAATGAAAATCGGTTCATTAGTGGACGTCCAATTTTACGAAGATTTGAACGCCTACGATAATTTGATGCTTTCTATTCGGTTAATCGATTCGATCCCTAGAAAAGAACGGAGACCAATGATCCAAGAAAGTTTAGCCTTTGTAGAACTGGATAATGCCGCCAAAAAAAAGGTCAAGAATTTTTCCTTTGGAATGAAACAACGTTTGGCTTTGGCGCTTTCGTTGATCACTAAACCCGAATTATTGATCTTGGATGAACCTTTTGTGGGTCTTGACCCGATTGGTGTGGAGGAAGTAAAGGTGTTGCTGCGAAAACTTTGCGACGAACGTGGTACAGCGATTCTCTTTTCTAGTCATCAAATGCAGGAAGTGTGTGACTTGACTGATGATATTTTGGTGTTAAGCAATGGCGTGATCAGCTATTCTGATCAAAATACTCATTTTGAAAACCAGCAAGCTCACTTGATTGAGCTGATGAAATAAAAAAACTAGGAGCGATCAATTATGGAAATATGGACAATTTATAAAATGGAAATAATCAAAACACTGAAAAGAAAAAATAGTTTGATTCTACTGATCCCATCGATTTTAGTCATGATCATGGCATTCGGGATCTCGACTGGCGGTTTGACGTTTACCGGCGATGCCCTATCCAGCGGCGGAAAATTCGCTTGTTTAGATTTTATTACCACGATTTGGGCCTTCTTCAGCGCACTAGGTATCTGGGGTATTTTATTGATTTTGGTCACAGCTTTTCAATTTTCTGGTGAGATTACTAGTGGACAAATCAAAATGACGCTCTTGCGGATTGGTAAACGAGGACCGATTATTGTTGCGAAATTTCTTGCGTTATTGACGACTGCTCTTGGTGCTTTTGTTCTGTTCACTCTTACCGCAGGCGGCGGCTATTATCTCTTTATTGCCAACTCTAGTATTGGCAATGGCGCATTTTCTTCATCAATGATCGATTTGTCGAACACAGCAGCGATGATTGGACTTATTTTTCTTCATCTCGCTTCTTTTATGGCCGTAACATTACTCGTCGGACTATTTTTGTCTCCTTTTATTGCTTTTATCTTTTCGTTAATCAGTCTCTTTGTGCTCAATTATTTGATTAACACGAATGCTGTCGAAGTTCTGAAATATTCTGCTCTATCCGTCAGCAACCATTTGATGGCCGGTAATACGGACTATTTACTGTATGCTCTTTTTTCTTCTGTCTTGATTATCGTTTGCATTATACTAGTGACTTCGTTGCTTTTTAAAAGAGTGGATATAAAATAGCTCTTTTGAACGGTATAATAGAAGGGAATAGGAAAAATGAAGGGGTGCGTTGGATGGGATTTTCGATTTTAGTAGCGGATGATGAACAAGGGATCATCGATTTTGTGACTTTATATTTAGAAAAAGATGGGTATCAGGTCTTCCCTGCTTCAGATGGCGAAGAGGCTTGGAACTGTATCCAACAAGAAAAAATCGATCTAGCCATTTTAGATATTATGATGCCTAAAATGAACGGTTACCAATTAATCAAAAAAATTCGCGCAGAGAAAAATATGCCGATTGTCTTTCTAACTGCAAAAGATGCGAGTGCAGACAAAGTATTGGGATTAGATATCGGAGCAGACGATTACGTGACCAAGCCGTTTGATCCGTTGGAATTGGTTGCACGTGTCAGCGCTCAACTCCGCCGCTTCTATTCTTTAGGCGCTCAGGAAATTACTGAACCAAAAACAATTGCACTCCATGATTTAGTTCTTGACCTGGAGCAATGTCTTCTTTTCAAGGGAAACGAGCAGGTAAACTTGACCTCGATCGAATTTAAAATTTTACGTTTGCTATTAGGCACCCCAGGTCGTGTTTTTACCAAAAAACAGATCTATGAAGCCGTTTGGGAAGACACCTATATCGTTGATGATAATAATATTATGGTTTATATCAGCCGCCTGAGAGAAAAACTGGGAATCAGAGAGGAGGAATCTTATATCCAAACAATCCGCGGATTAGGATATAAGATAGTGCCATGAGTAAGAAACCCAAAACATTAGGACGCTTTTTAACGAAGAAATATATTACAACTTCTCTTCTTATGTTGCTCCTGATCTCTGCGCTAGCCACGATTGCTCAGTTTTTTGTATCCGGTACAAACGACATCGTCAAAGATTTATGTGCAGAAACGATCGTTCGGCCTGATTATAAAAAAATCAATATCTCCGCCTTGCAAGATGTTAACGGCTGGCTAGAAATTCTCGATGACAATAATCATGTGATTTACACTAAAGGTCCGGTTGGCGAAAAAAAGACGCACTATACTCAAAAGCAATTGCTTGAAATGGAGGCACTGCAATCCGTAATCAAGCAAAAGATCTATCAGATTGGACCCGTTTCCTTCAAACGCAATACTTCTAAAAAAAAATATATGGCCACCTTTGCTCCTTTCAAAGGCACAGATGGTCGTCAATATATTTGTATTACGAAGATGCCGCAAAATGCTATTCGCGGAAATTTCACACTTGTTTTCAACAAAATCGGTTCACCGACCTCAACAGCGATTTTTAAAAGTGTGGCACTTTTGCTTATCCCTTTACTGCTTATTTTTATTTTTTGCCTTAGAAGGTACTCAAAATCTGTCAAGGAACATATCGTCGCTCCAAATACCGTTCTAATTAATGGCTTACGGACCATAAAAAACGGAGACTACTCAAAAAAAATTCATATGAATGCTGAATATGAATTCGTCGAGATCGAGGATTCCTTTAATCATATGGCAAATCAATTGGAAAAATCCGAGCAGCAACGCGCTTATTATGAAAAAGAACGGCAGCTATTGTTCGCGAACATGGCTCACGATCTGCGTACACCGCTCACGACGATCCAAGGATCTGCAAAAGCGGTGGCAGATGGATTAGTTAGTGAAGATAAATTGCCGCAAACAATGGAAACCATTGTCACAAAAACAGATCATATGAATGAATTAGTGAATCGGTTATTGATTTTTTCAAAACTGGAAAGTCCGGATTATCAGCTTCATCTTCAAAAACTGGATTTATCCGAGATGGTTCGGGAAGTTTTATTGGAGCATCTTGATTCCGCAGAAACAAATGGTATCGAACTGCATTTTGACTTACCGGAAGAACCTTTAGAAATTTCTGGCGACCCCATTGAGATGCGTCGCGTTTTCGATAACCTAATTGGCAACAGTATCCAGCATAATCCGGCTGGAACAACCGTGCAGATCCGTTTGTTCTATCTTGATAATAAGATTGTTTTCGAGATCAAAGACGACGGAACGCTAATCCCGGTAGCATTGCAGAAACAATTATTTTCACCCTTTGTTTGCGGGGACAGCTCTCGCTCTACTCAAAATGGCAGCGGGCTTGGTTTAGCTATCAGTAAAAAAATCGTGGAAAAACATGGTGGAAAAATCTCTTTTGTTGAAATCGCAAATCACGAGAAGATGTTTCAAGTGATGTTGTATGGTTCTACTTAAACTTGACTAGAGATGTAGCTTTGTTTGTCATTCATGACATATCCTCATTTGACTGAATATGAGTGGTTGAGAACTCCCTTTCATATCAGCTTCTTAGGAGGTTTTTTTTCTACATCGCTGGAAGCTCTCACGAACCACAGGCCGAGCCTGTAGTTTTCAAAACATAAAAAAAAAAAAAGAAGCTGGTCATAGGGGTAACCAACTTCTTCAATAGGGGTATAATTAAATTTTACACATTGACACTCACCGTTTGTTTTTCAACACTGATGGCTTCTTCAGGTTCTTCTAACTCTTGCTCATCAGCTAAATATTGTCGATCTAGTGTTTTTATAAATGGATAATAGATACAACCTGACAGGATCGAGACGATAATCTGCAACACCCCGCCTTTCCAACTGCTGGTCATCAACCAGCCGCCAATAAATACTGGCGTTGTCCAGGGTATCGTAACACCGGTTGGATAGGGAACTAAGCCGCTGGACATCGCCATCCAAGAAACAAGAATCGAAATTAATGGTGCCAATACAAATGGAATCAGCATCATTGGATTCAAGACGATCGGCAGTCCAAAAATGACGGGCTCATTCACATTGAAAAAACCAGGCAGCATTGATAATTTTCCTAAATCTTTTAGCCGTTGCGAGCGGCATTTAAATGCCATGATCAATGTTAAGGGAAAGGTTAATCCTGTTCCACCTAGGTAAATAAAGAAGTTTGCGTAATCCATTGTTCCAATAAATGGTCGGATGAGACTTTCGCCTTGTTTAAAAATTTCCAGATTTTCAAATTGGGCCGCGTACCAAAGCGGGTCCATCACTGCTCCTACTACTGCTGTCCCATGAATACCAAAGAACCAGAAGAACGTATTGAAGAAAGACGCAATCGTGGTTCCCACCAAAGTCGACCCAATCCCGACTAAAGGCTTCTGTACAATATCAATCAGGAAATTAGTAAAGGTGCCATATGAGGTAGCCTCAAAACCCAAACGAACAATCAGAAAGATCGGAATAATGATCGCTGCCGGAATAATCGCCGAAAATTGGTTTGAAACAAAATCAGGAACACCCTTCGGCATTTTGATTCGAATATCGTGTTTGATCAAAAAGGCATAGAGCTCTCCACAGATCACGGCTGTAATGATCGCCATGAACAGGCCCCGCGCTTCAAAATCAGAAGCGCTGAATCCGCCATCCTTTGTCTGCACCAGCAAAACAAAGAAAGAACAAATTGCTATGACGATCGCTGGTGTCGCGTTCACCTGATTCTGCTCGCAAAGAGAATTGGTAACACCAACGATGGCTAACAACGACATCAATCCAATCGTGGAAGGAACAACAATTTCCCAAGCCCACTCAGTCCAGACATCTCCCAACGTATTAACCATGAACTCCTGAAAAATCGGAACAGGAAAATCCGCGATAATAATGCAGACTGATCCAAAAATAAGAATCGGCAAGGTTGCCATCAAGCCATGACTCAAGGCAGTCAAATACTTATTCCCTGCCAATTTATTTGCAAAAGGCGTTAAGGATTTATCAATTAAATTTGTGAAAGCTTCCATCGTAATCCTCCTAACTAAATGTTGGGAAATACTGTCCGTTTGCCTCAATATATTCGTTTAAGATCGTCTTCGCTAAATCCGTATCAACCACCGTTCTGTTCGCAGCTAAAGCCTGCAGACATTTTTGATAAGACCCTTCCAAAGTCGCCTCAACAGTTAATTTTTCATACGCGTATTGCGATTCCAACAACCCTTTTTCAAACGTACCGATTGGGCCATACGCCAATGGCTGAGCACCATAAGACCCTACCCGACAAGCAACCTCCAGCATCATCCCGTCTTCTAAGTTTGGAATGACACCATCATTTTTGACCATCAGTAAGAAAATGTCATGTTTGTTGTATGCGAGACTTTCTGCTAATTCAATAATATAGGTTGCATGAGCATCATTATTGGCTACCGACGCTTTCTCATTTTCATTATCCGCATTTTCCCCGTAGCGCAAATCTAAATCATGCTTCGTTCCCTTCATTTTGCCTAACTCGATGATCTCGCGACAATAAGCGAAAACATTCTTTTCACGATTATCCATCACATAATTAGCACGAGTATAATTTGGATCACTATGCTCTACCATTTCTTGCGGGTATAGATAATATTGCATATACGTATTAGGCAACGAATAAGGATAATCCTTAACCATTTTCTCCAGATGATTAAAGGTGAAATTCCAGTACTCATCATTTTTAGCAGTAAAGCCCAACTTGTCGCTGGCGTTTCCAGATAATAATTCCTGCAAGATTGTCGGTAGAACATCTTCCCCAGTCTTTTTATCGTACATCGCCGTAAACCAGCCGAAGTGATTCAAACCAAAGTAGCGCGGTTCAACATCCTGACGTTTTTTATCAGCCAGTGGACAGAAAACATCCATGATATCGATTGGCATGTCGCAAATGTTAATGATCCGATGGTCATCTGGGAACAATAACTTACACGCTTCTGCCACGATTGCCGCTGGATTGGAATAATTTAAAATCCACGTTTCCGGCGAGTAGCTTCGAATGTCCTCAATCAATTCTTTCATTGCCAAGACACTGCGGATTCCATATGCAAATCCACCCGGCCCACAGGTTTCCTGCCCGATTACACCATACTTCAAAGGAATTTTTTCATCCTGTTCACGCATGGATAACCCGCCAGCCCGAATCTGAACAAAAGCAAAGTCCATCCCTTTAAAGGCCGTTTCCTTATCGGTGGTATAAACATATTCTTCCAATTCAGGATAATATTCGCGAAATAATACCTCACCATATTGCCCAATCGGTTCTTGGCGTTCTTCATCGTTATCATAAAGAACAATTTTTTTCACCGGGAAGGTTTCCTTTACTAAACACATTAACTCCATCATGTCAGGAGTATACGTGCTTCCGCCTCCCACAAATACAACATTAAACTTTTTCATCTGACCTCATCCTTCCTTTTTGCTGCGCTCATTTCTTGTATCTGAATTCACTATACAACAGCCGGAAGGATTAAAATTTTTTAGACCAGTTACAATTGTAACTACTTGTTGAGCTCCAATAAAATGTATTCAAAAAGTGCTAAACACTTGCTATCAAAAAGATCTGGCATATTCGGTTCACGTTCTGTTTCTATCATTTGTGTGTGTGAAACATGTCGACCAATCGAACTATCTGCCGCCGCAGTCAATAGTAGTGAAACGGAGACATTCGACTTTATTTTCTTAGCAATTTCTAAAACATCTTCGGTTTCACCGCTTTTACTAATAAAAATAACTAAATATTCTTGATAAGGTATCGTCATGTCAATCGGCGAACTGCTATTTACAAATAATCCTAGTTTTGAAAGTTTCTTTTGCAGATAATCCGCAATAATCGCCGAATAACCGATTCCGAAGACAAAGATGATCTTATCTGAGAATTGCTTGATCAAGTCAGCTAATTTATGAACCTCTCCCTGATCAAAAAGAGCGATTTCAGAATGACTGGCTGTCTTTCCTAAGCGTTGCTTATATTTATTAACATAAATCATTTCGCTAAATCCTGAATACCCCAATTTTTTAGCAAATTTAACGATATAGGTCGTCGAAACATAATTTTCTTCGGCGACCTTTGTCAATTTAGGCAACTCGCCTTTCGCAACCGCTCTCATTATTTTTTGATAGATTTTATGCTCCGTATGATTGAGTTGATAGACCATCGTGTCCCACCCTTTTTTATTATCATTATAACATTTGAGCGATTTCAAGCATTTTATCTCTAAAAAAAAATTGATGAGATTAAATGGTCTCATCAACTAGTGATTAACAGTTAGTTTCAGAAGATAGGACGGATGCTCCAAACCAGTTGGTTCATAATAATTCCTTGATAGAAATTGAAAGCCTACCTTTCTCAATAATTTCTCAGAAGCGTGATTATCTGGATGATGTCCCGCAAATAAAGCAGATAAATCTGTTCTAGCCGTTGCATAATCAATCACTCCTTTTGCTCCTTCCTCAGCGAAACCATTGCCCCACGCGAAAGGCAGCAAATGAACCCCAAACTCAGCAATCTGATTTTCTAGATCATAGGCATGCAGACCGCAGCAACCAATAAATTTTTCCTCTCTTTTAAGAAATAATGGCCAATATTGTAACCCGCATTCCTTTTGACTCTCGATCTCGAACCGCAATCGCTGAGTGATTTGTTCAGTAGAAAAAGAGCCGTTCTTAGTAATAAAATGAGTGACCATTTCATCACCCCATAATGCTTCAGCCAGTGATAGATCGATCTCTTCCCAATGGGAAAAAAATAATCGTTCCGTTTCAATGTGTTTTGTTCGCATCAGCTGCCTCCTAATGTATGTAAATGCCTACTCACATTGTAGCGAGCATTATTACTATATTTCAACAAAAAAATATCCAAGCAGACTAAGTTTTTTTTAGTCTCCTTGGATATTATTTTTAAGTTACTTTTAGTATACGCGAACGCCGAAGTCAGGTGTGTAGTATTGAGTTGAACCGTATTTCACGTTTTCACCTGGTTGTGGTGCGTGAATGTATTGGTCTCCCCCTGCTGAGATGGCCACGTGGTACGTAGAACCTTGATCACCCCAGAAAAGCAAATCGCCTTCTTGAGCTTGATCAACTGAAATCTGAGTACCAGAAGATTCTTGCGCAACTGTCCAAACACCGATATCTTCTCCAGTTACTTGCTTGTAGACGTATTGAGTAAGACCAGAGCAATCAAAACCGCTTGTGTCTTTTCCGCCCCAAACATAAGGAGTGCCAATGTATTTTTCAGCTTCTTCAACAACTTGTTGTCCCCGAGTAGTATCAGTTGTTTGTTGTTCTTGTTGCTGGTTTTGTTGTGTTTGCTGCTCTTGCTGTTGTTGATTTTGTTGTTGTTGCTGTTCTTGATTTTGATTCTGTTGTGTTTGTTCCGGTTGTTGTTCCGGAGTTTGCACTTCAGCTGGCGCTTGTTCTTGCTGCACAGGTGTTTGTGCTTCTTGAACTGGCGCTGTCGCTTCTGGCTGTGCTACTTCCGTAGTTGCTGCCGATACTTCTGGTGTTGGCGTTACATCCGAAATTGGTGTAACATTAGCAACTGATTGATCAACAACTGGAGTTGCAGTTGCAACCGGAGTTGCTTGAACTGCTGGAGCAGCTTCTTGAGTCGTCGTCCCATTACCGACAACCACATTTTGTCCAGCGTAAATATTGCTGTCGTCAATGTTGTTCCAGTCAGTAAATTCTTGAACACCGATTCCAAATTCGTTCGTGATAGAATTAACTGTATCACCAGATTGAACCGTATATTCTGTTGGCTGAGCTGGTGTTTCAGCAGCTGGTTGTGCCACTGGCGGTGTTACTGGTTCAGTCGCATCATAGCTGGTTAAGTCATGTTCTTGAATCGTTGAAACTAATTTTTGAACATAGCTTTGATCGTCATTGAAGCGACCTTCTAATGCTGCGGCAGCTGTTTGGTAGTCCTGAGCGTTACTACGCCAAGTTCCACTAAAATAATTTTCGTTGCCATCGCGAGAAGTTGTCTTGATGATCTCAATATAGTCTTGGATTGCTTCTTTATAAGAACCATATTGTTTTAGTTCTTTCTTTTCAGTCTGACCGGTTTCTGGGTTCTTCTTGTCTAGCATTGCAGACTTGCCTTGATATTGACCTTCTAAACCAAATAGATTGTAATAAGGGGCTTGTGCGTAACTATCTTGTCCCCAATCACTTTCAATGATGGCTTGTGCGATCATAATCGAAGCGTAAAGATCATGTTTTTCGGCTAACGGTTTGATTTCACTTGAAATTTCATTGATAAAAGCTTTTTTATCAACATTTGACGTAGTTGCAGTCGTTTTTCCTTCAACAGCTTCTACTTCATGGGTGTTTAGTAATGGTGCCGCTACCGAAACCGTTACTAAGGCAGTACCGACCACAGCAGACCCCTTTTTAAGGTAGCGATAATTAGTGGTCTTCTGTCGTTTCTGTTGACGCAGTTCGCGTCGGGTTAGAACTTTATTTGACATTTAACATCTCTCCATTCTCTCTCTCATTGCTTTCTTAACATAATTAATTATAACACAATAGAAATGGTTGGTCATTGCTCATGAACTGCATTTTTTGATATTTTAGATTATTTTTTCAGAGAATAGACCAAAAACACCTATTTTTCAATTAATTTCAAAATTCTAAAAAAATTGATTCTGGAACAGCACTTTTAAAAGTTATTATAAAGTCTTTTTTGTTAAATCGAACAATCGAGGTGAGCATATGCTAAAAGAAAAGATTAAGAATCTACCAAAAACGCCTGGAATCTATAAAATGAAAAACAGTCGAGGTGAGATTATTTACGTTGGAAAGGCCAAAAATTTGAGGCAGCGAGTCAGTTCCTACTTTATTCAAAACAAACAGCATTCACGAAAAGTTCAAGAGATGGTTCGGTGGATCGTGGACTTTGATTATGAATTGGTGGATACAGAATTTGATGCGCTCTTATTAGAATGCCATTTAATCCATCAAATTCGTCCACGATATAATCGAATGATGAATCATTATGAAGGCTATGGCTACTTTCAGTTCATAGACAGATCCCCCTACTTGAAAGTCCTGAACGAGTGGGATGAAAAAGGACTAGTGATCGGACCCTTTTACAAACAGAGTAAAATTCAAGAATTGAAACAGATTATCAATAGTACATATCGCTTGGATGGTCCCTTAAAATATGTATCTGGAATAGTAAAAAACTATGATGAAATCTCCCCTGAAGCAGAATTCGAACTACGGATTCAAGAAATCAAAGAAACACTTTTAGGGACGTCTACCGCCCTTCTTACCCGAATCGACCAACGCGTTCAAGCTGCAAGTGAGCGACATGATTACGAAGGTTCCGCTCAATGGTGGGAGAATTATCTAACCGTACAACGCTTTTTACGTCGGAATAAACAATTGATTCAAATCATGCAAAACCAAACGTTTGTCGGAATTCTGCCAGAAGCTGGAACCTACTATTGCTACCTCTATGTAAAAGGCGAGCTGTTGAATCGGGTTGTTTATCAACGTGAACCTACGTTTGAGCAAGCAAAGAAGCGCTTAGAAAGAAACGTTTCTATTAAAACATGGCAACGGCTTAATGCTAAAGAACGTTTAGAAAAAGCTGATGTCGACCTTTTTCCTATCTTCTTTAATTACCTGAATCAGCACGGGCAAGTCTTAGGATTTCCCGCTTGAGCAAAATAGTTCCTGTTTGTATTCGATTTCAATCCTTGTTACAATCAGCGTAGGGGTTTTTAGAAACGGGGGATGACTATGCAAATTGAGAAGATTACTAAACCAGCACAAACGATCGTGTCGATGTCCACTCATATTTCACATGAGCACATACCAGCTTATATCGGGACTTCTTTTATCGAACTGTTAGAATATATACAAAAAAACGGAGCGGAGCTGGTAGGAACACCTTTTATTTCCTATTTGAACTTAGACGAAACGGGACAACCCAAAGACGAGCTCTTAGATGTCGAGATCGGTTTTCCTATTAATGAAGAGATCCCTTCGACAGAAAAATTCCAAAGCTATGTACTGCCCAGCTATCAGGCAGTAAGGACACTCTATGTTGGTGATTACGATGAATTGACTGATTCCTACAGAGAATTGATTGAAGCCATCAAACAGGAAAATGGTATCTTCACCTTCCGAAGTTATGAATACTTTCTGACAGATGCGTCCGTTCCTTTAGAAGACCAAGAAACCATGATTGAACTCACCTATCACTTAAAACGTAAGGACCTGTTTACAGCTCCTTCTCACTAACATTAAAATAGAATGTGAATCCCTTCGATGAAAATTTCGAAGGGATTTTTTTAATTTTTGTCTTTTGAAAGTCTCCAGGTCTATCAAAATTCTGTTTTTTTAATTTTTGTATCTTATTTCAATTGCTTAATAAAAAAACACTTTTCAAAAAAGCGGCAAAAAGTTTTTTAAAAGTTATTTATAATTCCAATCCTACTTGATGTTGAAAATTAAGAGAAACTCTTCGATGTTTATCTTTTATCCAATCATATGTAAGTAAAAATTAAGCGTCATAGCCGATTTTCACGTCTTTAACTGATGTTCTTTTTTATTATTTTGCACATCATAAAAAAGCCTAAAAATAACTGAAACGATCATTTAGGCTTTTTATCATAATATATCCACATAAATAACTAGTTCTTTTTGAAAATGCTCAAAACACACCAATAGTCGTATAAATCGAATTTAAAGATTCTCTTTCAAGGATATTCTCTGGCATTTCTGCCATTAATCATTTATTGCTGCGCTAAAACGTTTGACCCCAAGTTTTGATTATTGTTTCTTCTTTTGAATGATTTAGAATCGTTAAACTTGAATTGTCTACAATCCCACTTTCACGAATCTTCGCTAAGGGAACTCCCTTTAACGTGTTCAGCAACGCCATCAATAGGATTCCGTGACTGACGACTAAAACATTATCACTTGGATACTCTTTCGTTACTTCTTCAATCACTTTTGTACTGCGTGCGATTAAACTAGGATAAGATTCTGCCTGAAATTTCTCAGCCGCAAACAAATCTGGACGTGTTCGATAATTTTTCAAATCTTCAGGATAGGCTTCCGTAATTTGATCGATCTTCTGTCCATCCCAATCACCTAAACGCATTTCTCGCAAGCCTTCCATCACCTTCACTGTTGGCGGTTGAGTATTTTCTGCTAAAATAATTTTTGCAGTGGTTTGTGCGCGCATTTGCGGTGAAGTCAACGCCAAGTCAAACTGAACTGTTTTGAGCGCCTGTCCCATGCGCTTCGTCGCCTCTACTCCAGATGGGATCAAAGGGGAATCGACAGTTCCGCCATTGAATCGCCCTTCTGCATTAATTTCAGTTTTTCCATGACGAACAAAATAGAATTGTGTCACACTCTCACTCCTCGTATCGTACTAATCTTGTATTTGTTCTCCAGGTCGGATAGTATCATCATCGACTGCTTCAATAGTTCCCTATTTACTAGTAAAGTTGCCGAAGCAGCTTTCACCCACCAAGTATACACCAATAATCAGTGATTTATACCAAAAAGATAGACTGAATCAGATAAAACCCTAAAAATAACTGTTTTATACAAGAGAACGCTCGTATATGCGTGACATTGTAATCGGATTCATTTATAATAAAAACAACAATGTACATGATATTGACCCATTTTCACTTAATACGAACGCGACCTATACTTAAAATCACCAAAATTTTAACTCAGAATTAACTTTATAATTAGCATGAGTGATTAATCTTTTAGATTGGAGGGCAACGCATGGAAAAAGAAAGAAAACAGACCAGCACTGATTTGGCGCTAGCAACAGCCGGGATTTTTAGTTTGATCCTTTTCAGTATCCTAATGCTGGCACGTGTTGTCGAGCATCGCGAAATAATGGATCTGTCTAGTCTCTTCACAGGTGCTGCCGCTGCCTTTTGTTACGGAAAGTTTCTTTGGATCAAACAGAAATCCTGGTTGACCTTATCCGTTGTACTGCTGGCCTTATGCCTATTCTTTTTTATTCGCTATTTATTCTAACTAAGCAACTGTCGGCCTCACTTTGCCGACAGTTTTTTTCTGTCTAAATTTTTGCTACTATTATAGAAGGTATTATTCTGACTTATTATCTAAGGAGGCCATTATGTCTGATTTTTCTATACTCGTGGATTATCTAACGACTATTCCAGAAAATCCAAATTTTCAATCTGATACTTTACTAATCGCTGGCAACAGCCTGCCAAATTTAATTGTTGCTGCCGCAAAATTCTGTGAGCAAGATTCAAGTATTCAACGCGTTGTTTTTGTCGGCGGGATCGGTCATGGTACCGCCCCTCTGATCGCAAACTGTAAAAAAATGTATCCAGAGCTGGTTCGAATAGACTGGGAACAGCTTTCAGAGGCTGAAATCACTGAGGAGATCTTTTTGCATTATTGCTCGCGTAAACTCACAGTAATGTTGGAAAAGAAATCAACCAATACTGGAGAAAATGCCCGCTTTTCGTTTGAGCTTTTTAACCAAGAGACACCAGAAAATTTTTGGCTAGTTCAAGACCCGCTGGTACAAAAACGGACTCAGATTACCTTTGCCAAAGAATGGGGGCTGAACCTATCAGCTATTCAACCACTCTTTTTTGAACAGCCTAAACTGATTGATTTCGTTGTATATCCGCATTTTGAAAATCCTGAAATGGACAGCTGGTGGTCACCTAATTATTTCTTATCTTTAGTTGTTGGCGAGATTCGCCGTTTGAATGATGATGATGAAGGGTATGGTCCAAATGGGATGGGCTTTATCCCCCATGTAGACGTGCCAGAGAATGTTTTAGCAAGTTATCGAAGCTGTCAAAAGTTTTTAGAACATATTGAGCGTAAATAAATCAATAAAATCGCCGCTTTCTTGTTGTGAAAGCGGCGGTTTTTTACATTATTTGTCCGTTTGTACGAATATAATTTCCTTTTGCAATTTGAGATTTTACAGCTGTAACTCATTAAATCTTCGCAAAAAAAAGAAGCTCTCCTAAAGAGAACTTCATAGCTGTCTAATGAATAGCTGTACTCACAAAACCTGCAACTTTATCAAACAAATCACCGAAGAAACCTGAAACGCTTTGCCATAATCCGCCAAAATTCGGGTTAGCGATAAAATTTTGTACTTGAGAAATCACTTGGTCTTTATACACATAAATAATAAAGAGCAAAAACAACACACCGGCAATGCGCCATAAAACTGAGCCGACCTTTACGACAAAGAAAACCAATAACGCGATAAACGCAAGAGCAATCAATTGATCCATCTCTGAATCCTCCTTTTTATAAATCTATATATATTTTACTGTTCAGCAATTTTCTAAACGATTAACTTATAAGGTTATTATGCATCTTTTTTTTATTTTTGGCATGGGTCGTAAGTCTGATATCTGTTCGGGAAAATCGCCGAATAAAGAACTCTAAGAATCCTGTAAGCGCTGCTTACATCGCTATAGCAAGGGTTTTGACAAGTTTCGAAAGAAAACAATGTTTATTTCTTTGGATTTTAACAGAAATTTTCTCATAAACTCTAAGCGTATTTACGCTGTAATAAAAATTATTCTCGTTACTATAGAATCAAAATAAAGCGTAGAAGGAGTCGTATTTGTGTCGACAATTACAGAACAAGCCTTAGAAGAATTAAGTCCCTTTGAATTAAGTCTCTTTTTAGAACAAAAGATTCACGAAAATAAAAATGTTACCAACCTTCTGAATGCCGGTCGAGGCAATCCAAACTGGACCGCCCCTACCCCACGAGAAGCCTTCTTTTTACTTGGTCAGTTCGCCACACAAGAAACATTATTTGGTCCTGGCGAATTAACAGCCGGCATGATCCAAGCTGATATCGGCCGTGGTCAACGATTCACTGAGTTTTTAGCTGCTCATCCTGGCAAAGGTGCTGACTTTTTAAAAAAAATCTGGTTCTCTGATAATAATTATCTAGGAATGCCAAAAGAAGCTTGGCTGACTGATATGCTGGATCATATCATTGGAGACAACTACCCTAATCCGGTTCGTTGCCTAACAGCCTGCGAAGGCCCAATCAAGGCCTATTTGAACCAAGAACTTTTTTCCGACAGCAAAACAACCTTTGATATTTTTGCCGTAGAAGGCGGAACAGCGGGCATCTGTTACATTTTTGACACGCTGCTCAATAATTTTCTATTGAATCGTGGAGACAAAATTGCCTTAATGCTGCCAACCTTTGCACCCTACTTAGAAATTCCTGAATTGCCAAAATACGCGTTTGACATCGTCAAGGTTCAAGCAAAACAAACAATGATCGATGGCAAAATGACTTATCAGTATCCTAATGAGGAAATTAATAAGCTGCGGGATTCTGAGATCAAAGCAGTCTTTGTAGTAAACCCAAGCAATCCGACAGCAAATGCGCTGGCCCAACCAACGATCGATTTACTGAAGGATATCGTAGCAACAGATAATCCTGAATTGATGATTTTAACCGATGATGTCTATGGGACGTTTGTTCCTGTCTTTACGTCGCTATTTTCAGAGATTCCTTACAACACAGCCTGCATCTATTCCTATTCAAAATATTTTGGTGCAACTGGCTGGCGTGTCGGTACCATTGCTGTAGCCAAACATAATTTGTTTGATGAATTGATTGCTAACTTGCCACAAGAAAAGATCGAGCAATTAAATGAACGTTATGCTTCCTTGACTGCTGATCCAACAACGATTACTTTCATTGATCGGATCGTTGCAGACAGTCGTGACGTAGCCTTGAATCACGCAGCTGGTCTTTCAGCGCCACAACAAGTTATGATGGTGATGTTCAGTTTGTATAGTTTATTAGATGAAGGCAAAGCTTATAAAGCGGAAGTAATGGATATTTGCCGCCAACGGGAAAAATTATTGTTCCATACTTTAGGCCTGCAGGAACCTTTAGAAGATTTAGACACCGCCTATTATTGCGAAATTAATTACGAAGACTGGTCCCGAAAACGTTACGGTAACGCCTTTGCGGATTACTTAAAAAATAAATGGACAGTAACAAAGGTGTTAACCTCACTAGCAGAAAAAGAACAACTAATGCTGTTGAAAGCGAATGCCTTTGGCAGCAGCGAATGGGCCGTTCGCGTTTCCTTAGCGAATCTCGCCACCAATCAATATCCAGAAGTCGGCAAACGGATTATTCGGCTAACCGATGACATTCGCGACCAATGGATGAAAACGAAATAATAAAAAAGTTCAACACTCTATTTTTAGAATGTTGAACTTTTTTTATCTAATTCTACTATTTATTGATACGATGATAGTTTTCATCATAGTATTTTCCAGTTCGAATATCTTCTGGCATTCCCTCATATGGCGCCTCGCTGATAACGTCTTCGTTATCATCTCCGGCTTCTCCGACATACGTAATTTTTGCAAATTCTGGAACCACTAATTTAGGATATGTCTCATATTTTTCTCTGGCTGCAATCATTTCATCGATGTGATCATTTTGGAAGGTCACCGTGATTTCAGGATGTTCTTCCACCCATTTTGGAAAGAAGATCGTTCCATGAAGCTTCTTTTCATTTGGAATAAAATCTAGTGCGACATCTGTTCCAGTAGGCTCTGTCCAAGTAATTTTATACACGCCTTCCGTCAATAGATCCATTTGTACCTCTTGGTCTTTCACCCAGCGTCCAGCAACCATTCCACCATGAATTCGATAATCTACAGTATGCTCATTTTTTGCGTACCACTCATATTCCCAACCATTATCATACGTATAAATAAAGTGTGTGCCGACAAAGTCTGCCAATGTTTTAAATTGTTTCAATTTGATTCCTCCAATTTTTTACCACAAAATATGTAATTAATTACATGTTTCAGTTTACTTGTTTATGATAAAATGATTTTACTTAGTTGTCAAGGGAGAGGTTTAAAAATGGCACAAAAAAATACGCTGCAATACATTATTTTAGGAATGCTTCAAGATGGTAAAAAAACTGGATACGATATAAAGACTGCTTTCACAACGGAGATTGGGGAATTTTGGCAAGCGAAGCACAGTCAAATTTATCCGGAGTTATCAAAGCTCACAAAAAAGGGCTGGATCGATTTCCAAACAGAGATTGTTGGAACAAAACTGGAAAAAAAAGCGTACTCTCTGACGCCCTCAGGAAATGAGGCCTTGCTTGAGTGGCTAAAAGAACCCTTAACTGAGCTGCCGGTAAATAAAGACGAGTTTGTTTTAAAATTGTATTTCATAAGAAGTATGGATGATGAACGATTACCGGAAATGATCCAGCAGCAAATCGATTTGCATCAAAAAAAACTGACGCATTTAGAAGATCGCAAGCTTGCGGTCTTTCCAGATGAAAAGATCAAAGAAAATTACGGTCATTATCTTATCTTGATGCATGCGATTCATCGTGAGGAAGAATATTTAAGCTGGTTACAAAACTTGACCATGAGAAACTGAAAAATTGGCTGAGACAAAACAAATCCAATTGGCTGTTTTCATCCGATAACCAAAAAGTTATGCTATAAAAAAACAATTGGAGCGTTTCTATATGAAAAAAGTTGTAACAATAGCTGGGTCAGATGCTACTGGCGGTGGCGGACTCGAGGCGGATTTGAAGACCTTCCAAGAATTTGGAACCTTTGGCCTGGCAGCGATCACTTCGATCGTCACCTTAGAACCAGATACAGGTGCGCATCATTTACGAACACTTGGCTTAGAGCTGATTCAGGAACAAATTACTTCGGCCTTTGCGGGACCGATTGACGCGATCAAAACTGGTCTGCTACCCTCGCAGGAAATCATTCACTTAGTCAGCGAATCTATCCCAAAAAATATTCCGCTAATCGTTGATCCTGTCATCGGCGGCAAAGGCACGCAAGACTTCATTAAAAATGAACAGGTCCAAGCCTTACGGGAAAAATTATTGCCTGAGGCTTTACTCACAACTCCCAATCTGCGAGAAGCCGGTATCTTGTCAGAACTAGGTGAACTAACTTCTGAAAAACAAATGCAGGAAGCTGCAAAAAGAATTTCTTTACTAGGTGTAAAACACGTTGTGATCAAAGGCGGAGCACGTTTCGCTTCCAAGCAAACTCTAGATCTTCATTATGATGGCTCAACTTTCCATCGCTATCCACATCCTGTCATTGATACACCCTACAATCATGGTGCTGGCTGTACCTTTGCAGCGGCGATCACGGCAGCGATTGCTAAAAATTATCCGGTTGAACCCGCAATTAAACTGGCGATTGATTTTGTCCAGGCGGCGATTACAATGGGAGAAAAAATTAATCCATATGTCGGTCACGTTTGGCATGGGGCATACACACATGGAGAAAAACGATTGGAGTACTCAGATGAACAGTGATAAACGAATTCAAAATTTGGTATTGGTCGCACTATTTGCGGCACTCACATTGATGGGAACGATGATCAAGATTCCTCTACCGACTGGGGCCTTCATTCACTTTGGAAACTCAGTCGTATTATTAGCCGTTTTGCTGATCGGGTATTGGCAAGGTGCATTGGCGGGCGGAATTGGATTTTTTATTTTCGACATTCTAAATGGCTTTGCGGCTGAAGCACCCTATTTTCTAATTGAAAGTTTCGTGGTTGGGGCTGCCGCCTATGCTGCCTTCTCAATTTTTAAACATAAGCCGACACGCATTTCGCAAGTCATCGTGATCGGAATCTGCGCTGGTATCGCGAAATTTATCATGTCAGTCATTAAAGCGACGGTCATGGCAATGTTCGCCGGTGCTCAGTTAAAACCCGCCTTCTTTGCGGCTTTGGCTACGATGCCGGCCACGGTCATCAATATTTTCTCGACGATCCTGATTGTCAGTCTCGTTTACTTTCCATTAAGACGTGCAATGCAGCTGATTTTTCACAATCAACCGGTTTAAACTATGCTATAATAAACATCCTTGGCAGGGGCGCAAGCGAACAAAAATGACCAAAAATCGCGATTGATTTTTGGTCGTTTTTTATTATATTGGAAACAACTGATCCAGAGTAACTAAAACCCCGTCATCCTCATTTGATAGGCAAACAGCATCCGCGACTTCCTTCACCTCATCGGGCGCATTCTCCATCGCATAACTGATCCCGCAATAATCCAACATTTCGAGATCATTTCCTCCGTCGCCAAAAGCTGCACATTGTTCAGAAGTGATGCCCCAACGCTCAACTAACTTCTTCAATCCAGAGGCTTTATGGCACGCTGGAATGATTAAGTCCACTGAACCGTGACCGCTGCTAGTAGGAATTAATTCCCCATGTAATTCATCGCGAAACAACTCACAATAATAGTCTGTTTTTTCAACGGGAACTGTAGGAGCAAATTTCAAAATCTGATCTTCTACTTGGGCAAAATCATCTACCCACGCTAATTTGTGGTAATAGATGTTGGTCAATTCAAAAAACTCTTCACTAACGGTTCCGCGTTGACAATACGCGCTGTTCAGTCCGCACATAACATTTTTTACTTCAGGATGTTTTTTGCATAGCTCAAGAACAGATAGAATGGCTTCTTTGGAAATAGTTGCTGAAAAAACAAGTTCTTCTTTGTCTTTTACTAAAGCACCATTCTCAGCAACAAAACTCAATTCATTGTAGTCATCCGGAAAAAAGGAACGCAATTGATAATACTGATTTCCACTAGCAACTACGAATTGACAGCCGACCGCTTTCATTCGAGACAAAACGGCCTTAAATCTAGAAATATCATAGGTATGATCATTTCGGGCAAATGTTCCATCCATATCTACTGCAACTAATTTGATACCGTGAGGATTAAACTTCATGGTCTTCTCTCCAATCAAATGTATTACCTTTATTCTAGGGATTAATCATTTGGTGAGCAAACGGTCGGCCATCACCCGTATTCTATACTATTAGAATGCTCTAATTTTATAGAAGCCAATCCTTGGTTTTTCTGTTTTTTTCGTTTGATTAACTACCAACAAGTAGTTAAAACACCCAACAAGAACGTTCTTAAAGCCGAGGTTTATAAAATTTCTATCATTCTTCTCGCGATTACTATCTGTAACTATCTTTATCCCTATTGCAGATGTGGCTAATGGAAAAGCCGCATCATTTTTGATTTTTTTAGCGCTATCCCAGCGAATCCAGCTGCTTTTTCGAATCACAAAAAACCTGCCACGTTTTTATTTGCTGTCCTGTGGTCTCTACTTTCCAAGCAGCAGGAAATGACCACTGTTTATCTGCTTGTCCTAAATAGGAACCGCTCGCTTTTCCAATGATCATTGCAAAGGACTCATTGGCTAAGTAATCATCAATCTCGATCCGATAATCTGGAAACCACTCGAAATACCCTTGCCAGCCGCTCTGCATCGCTTCTCTATTTTCGCAATCGCCATAGGTATCGATAAATCGAAAATCCTCCGCCATCATTTCAATGATCCTTGCTAAATCCTGTTGATTGATCGCTTCTACAAATCCTTCAACGACTTTTTGTCTCATCCTGCTCTCCTCCGCGCTCTTTTTAACAGTATAGCAAAAAGGTCGGAGGATCTTTCTATAGAAAAAAGTGATGCACACCGGATTATAGTCAAAAACAAGTAAAAAAGTTCTTAAAAAAGATTTTTACTGTGACTAAGATAGTGTATATTGTAATTATTCTGCTAAAAAATCAGACTATTAATTAAGAAAGTAGGCAAAGAATGATACCCATCCACATCTGTGAAGATGATCAAACAATATTAGCTTATTTGAATAAGAAAATTAGAGATATTTGTATGATTGAAGACTATGATTTTTTAGTAAAATCAGCGACCACCTCTCCTCACAAACTCCTGACAGCGATCTCCGCGAAGCCAACACAAGGGATCTATTTTTTAGACGTCGATTTGAAGGATGAGCAATTAAACGGTTTTGAACTTGGCAAACAGATCCGTTCAATAGACAGCCGAGGATTCATTGTCTATATCACGACACATACGGAGCTTTTAACGGAGACCTTCAATTATCGGCTGGAGGCATTGGACTACATTCCTAAAGACAATGAACAGCAATTAGTCGAGCGTATCGGATTAAGCTTAGCCGAAATAAATATGCGCTGTAAAAAGGATAAAAGACAAGAAAAAGAATATTTCACTGTCCAACGCATGAATGAAACCTCTTACGTAGCGTTTGATGAGATCCTCTATTTTGAGACATCTACTAAAAAACACGTATTGAATCTAGTGACCGAGGAAGCCTTCATTGAATTTTATGGAAAACTATCTGAGATCGAGGAATCACTGGAAGACGAATTTATCCGAACACATCGTTCGTATCTCGTAAATAAGAGATACATCGCCGGACTCTCAAAAAAAGATCATCTGATCCACTTAACGAATGGCGCGACCGTCTTATTTTCACGCAATAAAAAGAAACGGATCATGGCCTGCTTGGAAAATGATTGAAAGAAGGATACCCATGTTCAACTTGACAGATTTTATTTTTAAATTATTCACTCAGCTGCCTCTGATACTTGTGAGCCATGCAGCCAGCTTATTTTTTGCATATTATTTCCTATCCTTTCAAATAAACCGAAAAAAAATTCTGCCGACTAGTGTCCTTTTCTTAATTACTATCGGTTTCTTTCAAGGCACGATCACTTACTTTTTGAGCTTTTCGGCGCTTCCCTATGCGATTCGTATTACTCTTTTTAGTTTATTTACATTGCTATCTGTTCTCTTTATCGTCTCATGGGTGTGGCTTAACGATCGAAATGTTCCGCTTTACAAAATACTATTTCTTGCGATGCTGATGCAGTACATCACTTTGATTATTGAATTGATCAGTTCTACCTTGCTCGTTGCCTTTATACTGATCAGTGATCAAAGAGAGCTGTTGCCTATCAGCGATCCATTAGCAGAAGCTGCATTCAAATTCCTTTGTGTTTCATCCGTGATCTTGGTGTATGTTGCTTTGACCCGCAGCCCTTTCCTCAATTATTTGAATGAGATCCTTAAAAATCGCGGATTGTGTCTCAAACTGTTTGGGGCGGCAGTGATCATTCAACTGTCCTTTTATTACACGCTTCATCTCAAGCCTTCTTCCGTTGACTGGACTTGGATTTGGCTTGGCGCTACTGGTCTTATATCCCTTTTCAGTTTTATTTTTTTCATGATTTATTCTCGCGATGTCAAGCATTCATCCGAGCTGGAACAATCCCGTCTGCTCCTTTTGCAGCAACAGAGCTATATGGACCACCTCGAAAAAATTCAAGCAGAATTGCGAAATATTCAACATGATTACAAGAATATGATTACTGGTTTGTATATTCACGCCAAGGAAGGCAACACGCAGCAAATTCAAACATATATTGAATCCTCCCTACTAAATGTAGACGCTGGAATTCAAGAAGAAATAAAATGGAGCAATCAATTGGCTAATATTGCATCACCTGAATTAAAGGGACTATTGATGGCAAAAATGCTGACCGCAAAACAAGAGAACATTCAGCTAAACTTAGAGGTCGCTAAAAGTATTGACGGGGTTAAAATGGATAGCCATGACTTTATCCGTTGTGTCGGGATCTTATTAGATAATGCCATCGAGGCCACTCAAAAGGAAAACAGCACTCGCCGAATCACGATCCTTTTACTGCAGGAAGAAAAAAGAATGCAGTTAGTTGTTAAAAATCCTTGCAGTAAGAAGGCCGATCTCGCAAGAATCAGAAACCGCGGTGTATCTACAAAAGGAAGCAATCGTGGGCTTGGTTTAGCGATTTATCAGGAGATCACCGCGAAATATTCAAACATCTTAACTGAAACAAAACAGCAGAACGGTGAATTTATCCAAGAATTAGCAATTTTTGATGGTTAAGTGCTGTCATTCAGGATGAAGAACCAACCATTTAGGAAAATTGCTCCTGTTGAAGGTCTTTTTCCTGTACCATTCTTTTTGTAATACTATTTTTATTTGAGGAGTGAAAAAATGTACGTGAATGAACGGAATGAAAAAAAGCAGCTGGCAATTTTTTCTGCCATTGCTTTTGGTATGCCAGTCATTATGGGGTTGTTTATGTGGTATGGCTATAGCCAAGAAAAGAACATTGATCTATTTTCCATGACTCATATGTATTATCCTGCAGCGGGTGCCATGATCGCACTGATGATCGGGAGTCGAGAGAACAAGCTTTTACCGAAACCTTTCTTTATCTGCTATTTATTACAAACAGTTATAATGATCGGTCTGAGTTTGTTCAGCCTATTTTCAGATGGAAAAGCATTGGTTCAACTGTCAAGCATCCTCATGTTGATTGGCGGACTGCTGCTGTTGATCTGTCTGGGCATCGCCAAGAAAAATCGACGAGCAGCTTATGGCTTAAATCGTAAAAATTGGAAAGCTACGATCAGCATGGTCTTACTCTATCTAGTTTTGTATGTTGCGCGAATGGTCGTTGCCTCTCTTGCCGATGGAGGTCTTGATCCATTAGTAAAAATCTTTTCGGATTCTACGACTTGGATAGTGCTTATTACAACGTTGGTTTCCTATATTTTATTGTTTGTCCCCTACTTTGGTGAAGAATATGGCTGGCGTTACTTTTTACAGCCAATTTTACAGAAAAGATACGGCTCGCTAAAAGGCGTCTTGCTTTTGGGACTATTGTGGGGCGTTTGGCATTTGCCGCTGAACTTTTTCTTTTATACCTCGCCGGCTGACGGCATCATCTCTGTGACCAATCAAGTCGTTGTTTGTCTGACGCTGGGAATCTTTTATGCTTACGCGTATATGACGACGGATAATATTTGGACAGTCGTCGCGATGCACTTTTTGAACAATAACCTTGTTCCGATCTTCTCTGGCGACCTAACGGGTGAATCTATAAAGGGCTACAGCATCACGTGGAGTGACGTAGCATTTATGGCGATCATTATGACCATCTTCTATGCTTGGCCAGCATTAACAAAATTCTTCCGAGATCGCAGCAACCTCAATCCGACACCAGAACATCGAGCGGATAGTGTAAGTTATCATTTGGATAATGAGTAGCAGAACATAAAGACGGCATGCCTCAAATGGCATACCGTCTTTATTTACACTATCCCAAACAATACCACCAGCAATCCTGAAACGAAGGCGACTGCTACCCCAATAACGCAACCTTTTAGAGCACCGATAATGTGAGTGTCGGGTCGCGATACTCCTCCACCTTATCCTCAGTACCTGGGATCATCAGCATTTTACTATGACAAATAAATCATATAGATTAACGGCTAGGAATAGGCTATTAACAGGAAAAAAAGCTGTCTCAAAAGATTTTTTGCCAGCGTAATAAGTAATAAGAGCGAAAATAAGAGACAGCAAACACGCCCCAAACATTTTCCGTTTCTAATTCCCCTGTTCTACTTTGGCAATTGATTCTTTGTATTGAGGCAATTCATAAACTCGTTGCTTAATCGCTCTCGGGTATGAGGTAAATTGTGATAAAGGATCACGGTATTGAGCAGGAAGAATAAGAAAAGTAAATACGAGACACGCAATCAAACACTGACTAAATAAAAGCATCGGTCCTTCACTTTCCAAATGTCAATCAAATAAAGGATAGTATGTTCACTCATGTCATCTATTCACTATTTTACTAGTGTTTTTCCTGTAGACATTCGATTCATTAACGAACGCCTCTATCATTTCATATTCTAAATAATTAAAATAGTTTATGAATGCGAATTTGTTTTATTATTTTATTTTAATGTGTTATAATTTCATTTGTAAGTTTGTTATTAAAAGAAAGGAGAAGTAGACATGACTTTTTTTGAACAAGAAAAACCCTACCGTGTGACATTTGATTTAGCAGAGAACATCTTTATTGTTTATTCTACTGTTACTAATCAGCAAGGAACTGGAATCACCATTGAACAAGCGATCTACGACTTAAAAAAATCTGCCTAAGGAGCGCACATCTCAATGAATGAAGCCTATAATTAAAAGCCTCTGCTTAAAATAATAAAGCAGAGGCTTTTTTGGTATCTTAAACTTACAGAATTGTTCGTTAACGATAAGGTAAATCCATGTCTTCAGCCGCTATAGTTAAGTTATACTAAAGCAACGAAAAATACGGAGGTTGAAAATTTATGAAACACTTGTTATTTCCATTCTTCGCAGTAAGTTATTTCTTAGCTCACGTGACGTTGCATCTGTCCCTCTATCCAATCAATTGGCTGCACAATTTATTTAGTTAGCGAGGACAACTATATGATAGAGATAATAATTGAATTTTTTAGTAGTCTGATTCGTTGGGCAATAGAGTTCTTCGGGCAAACGATCGATGTCGTCTCTGATATCCTTGTTTATCTATTCTCCGCCCAACTATAAAAGTCGTAGAGTCCAAATGAATGGGCTCTTTTTTTCTTGACTATCGCCCTCTTTTATTAGATGATGGGAATTTGAGTAAGAAAGTAGGAGAAACATGAGTATCTTAGATTTAACAGGGATCGCGCAACAATTTGGCGATAAGATCCTGTATGAAGATTTAGAATTGCATTTGAATAAAGGGGAACATCTAGGCCTGATTGGACAAAACGGCGCAGGAAAAAGTACCTTGATTAAGATTATTACCGGTGAGCAATTACCAGATGAAGGCACCATCGCATGGCAAAAAAATATCCATGTAGGCTATTTAGACCAATACGTTGAAGTTGATCCGACATTGTCGATCAAAGATTTCTTGAAGACCGCATATGCGGCGGACTTTGCTAAAGAAGCAAAAATCGGTGAACTCTATATGGAATATAGCGAATCAATGGATGACAAGCTATTAGAAAGAGCTGGACGCTTGCAGACTGAATTAGACCAAGGGGATTTCTATCAAATCGATACCTTGATTGCCGAAATGAGCAGCGGTTTAGGGTTGGACGTTTTAGGAATGGACACGCCGTTGGAGGATCTAAGTGGTGGTCAGCGTTCAAAATTGATCTTGGCAAAATTGTTATTGGAAAAACCAGACGTCTTGATCTTGGATGAACCGACGAACCACTTAGATGACGAACATGTTGCTTGGTTAAGCCAATTCTTGCAAGATTTTGCCGGTACCTTTGTAGTGATTTCCCATGATCGCGACTTTTTGAACCAGATCACCACCCACATCGCAGATATTGAGTTTGGCAAGTTAACCAAATATACAGGTAATTTGACGAAAGCGCTGAAGCAGAAAGAGCAATTTCAAGAAACCTACATGAAGCAATATGCATCACAAAAAAAACAAATCGAAAAAACCGAAGCCTATATTCGCAAGTACAAGGCCGGTTCTCGTTCAACAATGGCAAAAAGCCGCCAAAAACAATTAGACAAAGTGGAACGTTTGACGCCGCCATCTTCGAATGCAGTCGCTCATTTTGAATTCCCTTTTGCCCCGATTGTTACGACATTAGCGCTTGAAACAACAGATCTTGAGATCGGGTATCAAAGACCCTTGCTGGGGCCCATCAACATCACTCTTCGTTACGGTGAAAAAGTCGCGATCCGCGGATTCAACGGGATCGGTAAATCAACGCTGCTGAAAACATTGATTGGAGCGATTCCGAAAATCGCTGGAGAGTTCCATTTTCCAGCTAATACAAAGATCAATTATTTCGAACAAGATTTGCAATGGGAAAATCCTTACCAAACCCCATTACAATATCTGAGTGAGCACTTTCCAAAAGAAACCGTTAAGGAATTGCGAAAACATTTAGCTAAAGCTGGTTTGCCGAATCAATTAGCTCAAGAACCCCTCAGCACCTTAAGCGGTGGCGAACAGACAAAGGTCAAGCTTTGTCAATTGACCATGCAAAAAGGCAACTTTTTGATTCTTGATGAACCGACAAACCACATCGACCAAGCGACAAAAGACAGTCTACGTGAAAGTCTAGCGAATTTCGCTGGTACGGTCATTGTCGTTTCCCACGAAGAAGGCTTCTATCAAGATTGGACCGATCGTGTGATTGAGATCAGTCAATAAAAAGTCGAACAGTCTCACTACTTTCTATTTGTAAAGTAATGAGACTGTTCGACTTTCATTTTCTAAAGTATTTCTCAATAATACGTTAGAATCATTCGGTTTCTATTTCCATTGAATCTCTCTTTTTTCCTGCTCGGTCAACCCAAAGCTTTCGTAATGTTTTAACACTCGTAGACGTAAATTTGGTACATCCGCCCCTTTACGCGTTAAAATATCTATTCCAGCTGGTGTTACCAAAGATTTCTCGAAACGAATCACCAAGACATCTCCTTTGATTGTTACGACTTGCCAGTGGCTGCTTAACAAACTCAAGAGACCGATTCCTCGCCAAACAAATCGACCGTCGACGAATCGATCAATCCCCTTGATTTGTTTTGTCTTGCCATTTATTTCATATTCCACCAAATCGAGTAATTCTACCGTACCTTTTTCTGTCCGTTTATATGTGATCCGGGGATTTTTTCTTTTATCCGATACCCATAAAGGAAAGGTCGTTCCCTTGATTTCCCACGTACCGTCCAATTGTGTATGCCATTCAGTCATGGTCTCACCCCTATTTCTTCTTTTCAGTGTAAAATAAATCTGATTTATGCCAAAGAAATATGCTTTTCTGTAATTTTAGGCACGCCGAATCTTTTTCTTTTATTTTCCTGATTTTGGGTGTATGATGGCATCGTAGAAAAGTTTAGAGAAAGGTGGGCGTTCCTTGAGTACGAATAAACATCCCATTTTAGAACATACAAACGGACTATCCTTAGAGGAAGTCAACGGTACAA
The DNA here is from genome assembly GCF_051714485.1 of Enterococcus sp. AZ128. Taxonomy (NCBI): domain Bacteria; kingdom Bacillati; phylum Bacillota; class Bacilli; order Lactobacillales; family Enterococcaceae; genus Enterococcus; species Enterococcus sp. AZ128. The sequence goes on along the minus strand of NZ_JBIORZ010000002.1, from coordinate 1,147,638 downwards.
TCAAAGTACCGAAAGGAAAAAGTTTTTGGCGAACATTGCTCGCCTATTCAGGACCGGGAGCTTTAGTCGCTGTCGGATATATGGACCCGGGAAACTGGTCAACCTCCATCACCGGTGGTCAAAATTTCCAATACCTATTAATGTCGGTCATTTTACTTTCTAGTTTGGTAGCGATGCTGCTGCAATATATGGCTGCTAAACTAGGAATCGTCACCCGAATGGATCTCGCTCAAGCAATTCGTGCGAGGACAAGCAAATCACTTGGGATTGTTCTTTGGATATTAACTGAGTTAGCGATCATGGCAACAGATATCGCGGAAGTTATTGGAGCCGCCATCGCGCTTTACCTATTGTTTAATATTCCCTTAGTCATCGCTGTTTTTATCACCGTTTTCGATGTATTCTTATTGCTGCTCCTGACAAAAGTCGGGTTCCGAAAAATCGAAGCGATCGTCGTTTGTTTGATTTTCGTCATTCTCTTTGTATTTATTTACCAAGTCGCGTTATCTAATCCTAACTGGGGGGAGGTTATAAAAGGCTTCGTACCAACACAGGAAACCTTTGCTAAATCTCCGGCAATCGGCGGGCAAACACCGTTAACTGGCGCATTAGGAATCATCGGTGCAACAGTCATGCCCCATAACTTATACCTGCACTCAGCTGTGTCGCAAACTCGTGAAGTTGATCATGACGATGAAGAGGATGTTGCTAATGCCGTTCGTTTTACCACTTGGGATTCAAATATCCAATTGTCATTAGCTTTTCTTGTTAATGCACTGCTTTTGATCATGGGGGTAGCCGTTTTCAAAACAGGCACCGTTAAAGACCCCTCATTCTTCGGATTGTACGAAGCTTTGTCCAATCCTGCTACTATGAGCAACGGGATTCTCATGAGTGTCGCAAAAACTGGGGCATTATCAACCTTATTCGCTGTCGCGCTCCTCGCTTCAGGTCAAAATTCAACCATTACAGGTACGTTGACTGGTCAAGTTATTATGGAAGGTTTCGTTCATATGCGGATGCCAATCTGGCTGCGCCGTCTGGTTACTCGTCTGATCTCTGTCGTTCCAGTATTGATTTGTGTATTATTGACTCGCGGAAGCACTGTTGTTGAAGAACACGAAGCATTGAATAATTTAATGAATAATTCGCAAGTTTTCCTAGCCTTTGCTTTACCATTCTCCATGCTGCCATTGTTAATGATGACCAACAGTACCGCGGAAATGGGGGAACGCTTTAAAAATAAACGTATCATCCAATTATTAGGTTGGGTATCGGTTATTGGCCTGACTTATTTGAATCTAATCGGCTTACCAAGTCAAATTGAAGGATTCTTTGGCGATGCGCCTTCAGCCGCTGAACTTATTACAGCAGACACCATTGCCTATATCTTAATCATTGCAGTGCTCGCCTTGTTAGTTTGGACAATTGTTGAATTGTACAAAGGGAACAAACGCGTCGCTCTTGCCACAAAAGAATTAAAAGAAGAATTATCAGATTAGTACAGAATCAAATTTCTTTTTTAAAAATACTTTACAAAATAAAAGCCAAACGCCCTTTTCCTTTCAATTATGAAAGGAAAGAATCGTTTGGCTTTTTGTTTTATTTCGTTGGATACCAATTAATCGCCGCTTTTTTAGCTTGAGAAAACAATTGACGATAATTTAACTGATATTCCTGATCATCCTTGATGAAATGGGTTCCGCACTGACGAAACTCGAAAGGTATTTCCCGCGCTACCGTTTCCTCTCGCAATTTCAAAATCCAATCATAGTTCAATGGTCGGGCATTTCTATGGTACTCTCCGCCTGCCATCACTAATTCCACACCATCTAGATAATCAATGATCGTCACTTCTTCGATCAAGGGTTGGCAAATAATATTCTTATGTCTGATTGGAAGTTCTTGTAATAATGCTAAACGCTGATCTGCCCTTGCTTGATTCTCCACCGAGACACCGATCGTAACATTTTCGTACCCCTCGCCCCAATCATCAGGCACAACAGACATTAAGCGTTCGATTCGCTTTGTTAAAAAAATGAACTCTAAATCATCCCGTTCTTTGATCATCCGCCAGCACTCTGCTCGCCACGAGTCCGCATCTTCAATTAAGAAATCACTGGAAAAGCACACATAGACTTTTTGTCCGCCTTTCATTTTATAACCATTCTTTGTTTTTTTGATCGGTGCATCAAACTGCGCAGATTTTTCGATCTTACTCGTATCAATATCTCGTTTTTTGTCACCTTCATGAATGAAACAGTATTTGCACCCTTCGCTGACTCGGCGGCAACCGCGCCACGGATTCCAAAATGCCATGCCTTCACCTGCTTTTTTCTTTTATCATATCAAATTCTATGACTGATTGTTAACCAGGATTATGTAGAGTTTCTATAACCTTCAAAAAAACAGGGCTATGAGAGTGTTTCTTGTACGTTTTATTCGTTTAACTTCTGATTGCATAGTTGAAAGTAGGAGATTACGCAACTGAACGCCAAATAACCATCCGCCATTTAAAAAATAGTGCATGATAAATGAGTTTCCCCCACAACAAATAACCCTTCATACTCAGGAAGTTTTTTTACAAAATGACGTCCTCAGGTCCGCGCAAATAGCCTATTTCCGTTTATTTTTCCGCTTATTCTTTGCATTCTTTTTTCTGGACGCTTTCTTCCCTTCGGGTATCTGCCTCAACAATCCTTCTCGGCGCTCCCGCTCCAGTTGTCCCGCACTTTTTGGCTTTTTATATTCTTTAAAACTGGGATTTCCGGTTGTGGAAAGAGCCATTGGTCTTGGTTCAGAGGCCTTTTTAGTTGGTGCTTTTGGTGCTTCTTTTACTTCTTCTTTTATTGCAGAAATAGTACCTTCGCTGATTGGTTCGGCTGCTTGTGGTGTTACGACGGAACTTTCAGTACACTCCTTTTCCTTTGGAGCTTCAGATTTAAGCGCATTCATTCGTGTATCGGTCAGAATCATCCCTTCTGGTAATAACAATTTCACTAATTTCAGTTTTTCATCTTCCGTCATCGTGCTGAAGTCAACGCCGGATACCGCTTCGGTTTTTGGTTGAACTGGAGTGCGTGGTTCGGTCTCCTCCACGATCTCCCCTTTTTTGACTTTAGGATGGCGTGTGCAGTTTTGGATATCAGAGTTTTCTAGTTTAACAAAGCGGCGAATGCCGTCCTTCTCGAAGATCGTTAAGGAACTCAGCAGCTCTAAAACCGCGTCGATTTTCATTCCTGACGAATGAAGATCCGCATCCCGCAAGCTCCAGGTGTGAATTTTCCCTACCGCGTCCTCAAAGGTCGACATTAGCTTATATTGCTGGCCATCGGTTTCTTCTACCGGCGTTGTTTCGGTGAATAAATACTTCTTGCAATCACTCAAACGATTATTGAAGCGGTGATATTCGTTTTTATTCTTATATAAACGACGAAAAACCTGTTCCCATTCTTTTCCACCTTGAAAAGAATCACGGAACAAGGGACAAAGTTTACGCAGCACATCTGACGGCTCCGCAAAAAGGAAGATTTCCTTCACCAATTCACTGCAGAAATCAGAAAAATCACTGATGCATAACGAGTGCCGGATCAGCACTGCCACAATATATTGGATAACAGAATCCGCATCTGAGGAATCTGCGTATACCTTCGATATTCGACGTTCAAGATTTTCTTTTCCCATAGTAAATAGAGTGATTTGTGACACTGGTTTTGTTGGCATAAGTGTTCTCTCCTTTTAATTTATGAATTCTTATCTTCCTTCGATTATTACCTTCGCTTCTTTATTATATAACAATGACAGCGTTTCAAATTGGTCAAGCTTTTTAATTTTTTTAAAGGATTTGAATTCTTTTTATAGGCTTCTATCAATAATAAGATACGCAAAAAAAGTCTCTTAGATCTCAGCAAAGAGTTCTAAGAGACTTTTCATGTCATTTTTAAACAATATACTTTTCTTCTTTAAAATTGATTTCCTAAAAGCGACGTCTTTCAACGAAAGGTATCACTTTTGAAATGAACTGTTCTAGTTAAACTTCAAGCCAATAAATGATTCTTTTAATTTTTTCCTGTTTTTAATATAAGCGATTTCGTTATCAGAGCATTAATTGCTTAAAAATGCTAAAATTGGATTATAGATTTTATTAAAGGATGTGATTTTTTGGAAGAATATCGCGGCTTATTAGAAAAAACGATTTTACTGCAAGAAAAGCCGATCATGATGTCTTTATTGATTATGAGCGATGGGGAGAATAAAACCGAAGTCTTGATCAAAGACCGTTATCTCTCTGGTTACGTTTTTCGCTTGCCGGAAAACAAATATATGATCCATATTGAAGGTCGTCGCAATAAGCGCAACCAGTTAGTTGCGAAACATTTTGAGATCATGAATCCTGATGAATACATCAAGATCATCGGTGCGCCAGAATAACCCGGCCTGAGATACCAATAGAATAGGAGCAAATCCCTTGTCAAAGAAAACTAAGCTAGTTGCTGCGATCGTGATTGCGGCAGCTAGTTTCGCTGTGTACAGCGTAAAAGATCATTTTCAAGAATCAACGAAATCTACACCTGCTGCATCGCAATCTCAAGTCGTCTCTGCTCAGCAGGACTTAGCTGAACTTGAGTACGAAGGCACCCAAACAATCGAGATTAATCAAAATAATCCGACGTTTTCCAAAGAGACACTCTCCACCACAAAGGGGCCTTGGGAAAATTATGGCGATCTAGATCATCTAAATCGTGCAACCAGTGCCGAAGCTTTATTAAACAAAAAATTGATGCCCACTGAAAAACGTGGAGAAATCTCCAGTGTTACTCCCACCGGCTGGCATAGCAAAAAAATTAATGGCCAATATTTATATAATCGCTCCCATCTGATCGGTTATCAATTAAGCGGAGAAAACGCCAACTGGAAAAATTTGATCACTGGTACTCGACAATTAAACAGTCCCGAAATGCTGCGTTTTGAGATGGATGTCAAATACTACTTAGAAAAAAGCCCTAAGAATTATGTTCGCTATTCCGTCGTTCCGGTTTTTCGTAACGATGAATTGTTAGCTCGGGGTGTTCATATGATGGCTCAATCGATCGGCAGTGATGACATTCATTTCAACGTATACATCTTCAATGTGCAAAATGGTGTAACCTTGAATTATGCAGATGGGACTAGCACGATTGGAACTAGCAAGCAGGATACTACTGCTTCTTCGACGGCTTCGCCAAATGAAGAATATGTCGACAGTAACGGTAAAGGATTGATCAAAGGCTCAAAAAGCGGTATCTATCACCTGCCTGGCAGTAAATATTATGATAAAACCACCAATCCAAAAGCTTGGTTCAAAACAATCAATGAAGCAAAAAAAGCTGGATATCGACCAGCAAAATAATTTCTTAGCGTAAAAATCAACGATCAGATGAATAAATATAAAAAAATTTCAACTTTCTCTTTACAGATATATTTCTTATGTTACACTAGTGTTACAGAAAGATTAAGGAGTGATTTTTTGATGAAAAAGATTTTATTAACATGCGCGCTATTATTTTTATTTCCCCTGAGTGCGAACGCTGAGACTGAGACTGTAAATACCTCGGAAGATTCTACAGCAGCAACAGAACAAACGACAGAGACAACTTCAGACAACCAAAGTGATAGTAGTACGACAGATGAATCCAGCACCACTGCAACAACTGAAGATTCAACTGCATCCACTACCTCTTCAAGTGAACTAGAAAATGTTGAAGTAAAAGATATTGAGAAAGCCAAAGAAAAAACCATCAAGAAGGTTGAAAAAGAAACTGGTGTTAAGCAAACAAGTGAAGAGGTCACAACTGATAATGATCCTGAACAAATACGCAAAACCTTGAAAGAAAGCGATCTAAGTTCAATCATGTCGCAAAAAGAGATAGATAGTTATACGGATCAACAATTATTAAACGCCATGAAATTAACAAATCGAATGGGCAGTGATATTTGGGGCCTTGATGTTGGTGGTTATGCAAGAATTTTACAAGCCTTGTATAAAGACAAAAGTCTTTCTTGGGACAAAATTGAAAATATCTTAAATTTTGATCCCAACAGATATGGCAATGCGATTGAAATGATCGACGATGTCGATAGCTTGCAAGCCTATTTAAATGCTCTATATCCTAGTGATAGTTCATTTATGGCGGTTCGCAATATGAGCCGTGAAGAATTGATTAATGTATTAAAATACATTTCTCCGATCCAAGAAGAAATAATCGGAACGGGCAATTCGTTCTTCCCTGGAATCATCGCTTGGATCAGCCGCTATGCTGAAGACGATGATATTCGTAACGGTGTAACACCAAGTACGACAACCAGTGAATCTGTTTCTGGCTCTACTTCAGAACAAGCCGTATCTTCTACTAATAGCGCCGAAAACAAAGCCGCTGCCAAAGAGGATACGAATGACAAAATTTTGGGTATTTTACCAAAAACCGGTGAAGAAAGAAGAACTTGGTTAACCGTCGCTGGGGTTATCATCTTAGCACTTATCGCGTTTGTCATGATTCGTCGAAACCGTAAAAAATAAAAAAATCAGTGGGCATACGTGATGGTGTGCCCACTGATTTTTTATTATTTTGCTTGAAATGCTTGCCAATCCGCTTCAAATTGAGCGATGCCGCTGGTAGTCAATGGATGGCTCCACAATTTTGGAAACAGATTGCCCGGGATCGTAGCAATATCTGATCCTGCTAAAGCCGCCTCTTCCACATGTCCTAAATGACGAACACTAGCTGCGATGATTTCCGTATCAAAATCGTAACTATCAAAAATTTCTCGTAGATCACTCACGAGTTGAATACCATCCGAAGCAATATCATCTAAACGACCTAAGAACGGACTGACGTATGTCGCCCCAGCTTTAGCGGCCATCAACCCCTGTGCCGCTGAAAAAATCAATGTCACATTGGTTTTGATCCCCTCTTTTGAAATCGTATGAACCGCCTGCAGTCCGGCTTCTGTCATAGGAATCTTGACTACGATATTCTCTGCCCATTGATTGATTTCTCTCGCCTCGCGAATCATTCCTTCACTATCTAAAGAAGTGACCTCCGCACTTACTGGTCCGGAAACCAGCCCGCAGATTTCCTTGATAATCGATTCGAAATCTTTGCCTTCCTTTGCGATGATCGTTGGATTTGTTGTTACACCATCTACCAAGCCCAATAGATTGATTCGCTTGATCTCCTCAATATTCGCCGTATCTAGAAAAAATTTCATATTTTCCTCCTATACTAGGTTGTTCCCGCTGCAACACTCTCAGTTGAATTGACTCGACATCCCAATTTTTAAAAGCGCTTTCTTTCCTATATAGAGTATACTCACTACCAATGATTACTTCAACATCCCGAACCTCATTGTGACAGTTTTGTTAGACCCAGATAGGTCCCTCGCCCGATTTTCGGTGTCGATTTTCTTGATAAGCTGAATCTATAAATGTGAAAGGACGGTCATTTGACTAATGATTAAAAAAATACTTGGAGTAATTATTGGCGTCTTTATTTTATTATTTGGAGCCATGCTCTATTCAAAAAATTCATCCAGTGAGGTGGCGGGTATTCTAGATCAGCTCAACCCTCTTGTTCCAAAAAGTGAACTCTATGTAAAAACAACGGAACCACAATCTGTTAATGAACACGGTACAGCAAGTTATCAGCAAACTGCTGCTAATAAAGATGGGAAAACTCGTAAAATTCAGTTCATCGGTATCTCCCAACTAAAAACGAATCGCTACTTAAAATTAACTGGCAAGGGAACACATGTCGAGTCTTATGAGGAAGTCCGGCGCGATCAGGTGCCTGAGAAAGCCCTAAATGAAATTGATCCGCGATAAATGAAAAATGGAAAGGTTCATTTGTCTTTAGCAACAAGTGAACCTTTCCTACTTTTCTTATTATCTAATGATGATAGTCGAAATTTTAGCATACCTGGCCATATAAGCGGCCTGACTCCCAAAAAAATCTCTTATTCTGCTTGTAGATCTCGCTCCAATTACCAGCAGATCTGGCTGATTTAAAGGAATAAACTTATTCACGATCAGCTCTCCCGGATTCCCTTCATTTACTATCGTAGTTACATGAACCACACCATGTTCAAGGGCTTCCTTTTTATATTTTTCACACCGTTCTTTTAGTTCATTCATTTCCTTTTCCCAATAGCTTCTGTCCAAAGACTGATAGACATTAATATTCTTTTCTTCTAATACGGAGACAATAATCAATTCAGCCATTTCGTGACGTGCCTCTTGAATCGCATAACGAAATGCTTTCAAAGCATCTGGACTCTCATCCACGCCGACCATTATTTTTTTAAAATTCATCTTTATTCTTCCCTTCAGCTCTAGTCGCTTTCAGTTGTTGGGCGTATCTTTTATCCCCTTTATACAGCTCAACAATGGTCCAAATCAACACTACGATAACTAAAATAATGATTACGAATGCAATATTATCCGCTAAATGAAGCTGATTCTTTGTCGGATTGTCCCCAAAAAAACCTTCGATTTGATTTGGCAGGCCCTTCATATTCAGGAAAATCAAGCCGATTACTGAGACCCATCCTAATAGCTTTATCAGCCATGAATTTTTGAACCGCTCCCCCATCTCGATCCGACTATCTGTAAACATCAGCAACGGAAGCATCGAAAATGGCAAGGCAAAGGCCAGAAAGACTTGAGAGTTATTCATTAGATTATTTATCGCGATATGTTCCTGTACCTCGCTTTTCCCACTAGTCAAAAAGACACAAATCAAAACAGGGATCACAGACAGCAGCCGAGTAACTAATCGCCGCAGCCAGATCGGAACTCTCATATGAACAAATCCCTCCATGATAATCTGTCCGGTGAGTGTGCCGGTAATGGTAGAATTTTGTCCCGAAGCCAGCAGTGCAACAGCAAAAAGAATCGATAAAATACCTGAACTAGCTACGTGAGCCAAAATTGAATTATTCATTACAGACGGATCGGACAGTGCTTTAAACAACCCGAAAAAAGATGGATCTGCTACACTGCCGGTCCTGAAAACTGCAACACCCATAATCAACAGTAATGAATTGACAAAAAAAGCCATTGTCAATTGAATATTAGAGTCCCATTTGGAAAAACGCAATGTACGTGCAATATCCTCTTGATCCTCATGATTGATTTTTCGACTTTGAACAATCGAAGAATGCAGATAAAGGTTGTGCGGCATAACTGTCGCCCCGATAATTCCCAACGCTCCTGTCAAGGGTATTTGTCCAGCGACCGAATGAGTGGTAGAAAATGCTTCTGAGCTAGGAATTAATCCCTGAAAAACAGCGTGCCATTCCGGTTTTGACAGAGCGACTTGATAGGCGAAAATGATAAAAATGACGACAATCAACGCTACAACGATCGCTTCGATCTTTCTAAATCCGATTTTAGTCAATAATAACAGCAGTAAGACATCAAAAACGGTAATGAATACGGCAAGGAACAACGGGATATGAAATAATAAGTACAGTGCGATAGCCCCTCCGATAACTTCTGCGATATCTGTCGCCATGATTGCCAACTCAGTCAAAATCCAAAGGACGATGCCCAATGATTTACTGGTTCTGGCTCGAATCGCCTGTGCCAAGTCCATTTGAGATACAATGCCTAATTTTGCGGACATGTATTGCAGCAGCATCGCAATCAGACTAGAAATGAGAATAATCGACATCAAAAGGTATTGAAAATTTTGTCCTCCAGTAATCGATGTCGACCAGTTTCCAGGGTCCATATAGCCCACAGCGACTAAAGCGCCTGGCCCAGAATAGGCAAATAATGTTTTCAAAAATCCCATATCTTTCGGAACTTCAATCGTGCCATTGATTTCCTCAAGCGACGGCCCATTTGCATATTCCACTAAATGATGCTTCTTGTGCGCCGTGTTTTTATTATTCATCTGTGAATCATTCAAGTAAATACCCTCTTTCAAAATTTATATACAGATTTTTAGGCATACCTAAAATATCGCAAGCTCCATTTTTATGCAATGGCCTGATGTAGATGTACAGAACCTGAAATAATTCGTTGATGAGTATAAACTGTTATGTGAAGCGTATATGTTCTCAAGCGATGCTTCTCAACAGATCCTAGCTTCACCTCAATTTCTAGATAGGGTAATTTCGTTATTTAAACATTGGAAATATTAATGTTATCGTTTTTTTATAAGGTAGGAATTCGCCTTTTCGATTTTATCGTAAAGCCTTTTCCCTAATTTAACAATGCTTATTCTATCTATTCTTTTTTAAATATATTATTAAGAAAAACTATCCGACTGTTTTTATTATCTGGTTCTCGTTATTATATACTCAGCTGACAGCTAGTATAACCTTGTTAGGTGAGGCTTCTATACAAACACAAGCTATTGCGCAGAAACATCGAAAGATGCCAATGTGTAAAACAGGAATTGTCGAATTAAGGCTTTTCTAAAGATAGCTAAGATTGTTCTTTACGTTGTATAGTGCCAAAACTCAGACGATGAGAGGACATTAAAGGATCGCCTTCTTGTTGTGCATAAGAAGGCGATCCTTTTTGTTGATAAAAATTTAGTAACAATGAGAGGAAGTCTTACCATGAAACGATCGCAAAAAATTATTCTGCTTAGTCTCGCCGCGATATTAATGTGCACCATCTCCGTCTCCGCCTATTTCCTATTAGTCAACCAACACTTAAGAAAAACCTTGGACAATGGCTACCATCCGATCAAAAACGAATATCAAACGACAAAAGGACGTGATACGGAATCCTTCTTAGTCATGGGACTCGACAATACTATCGAAAGAAAACTAGGAACAACTAGAACCGATGCGATGATGGTCATTACCGTCAACAACAAAACTAAAAAACTCACCTTTTGCAGCCTACCGCGAGACAGCTTTGTTCCGATCGCTGCCAAAAGCTATCATGGCAATCAACGAATCGAAGCGGCCTACACCTTTAATGGACCAACCGCTTCTGTTAATACGGTGGAAAAATTATTGAAGATCCCGATAGACCATTACTGTGTATTTAATTTTCTGTCCTTCATTAAGTTCATTGACGCAATTGACGGAATCGACATCAATGTCCAACATTCCTTTGACGGCGTTACAAAAGATGGGCCCGGATCAATCCATTTCGATGAAGGAAAACAGCATGTTGACGGTACAAAAGCACTTTCCTACGCTCGTGAACGCCATAGTGATAACGATATAATGAGGGGCTTTCGTCAACAGGAGATCATTCAATCCGTCGGCAAAAAATTAAAATCAAAGACGGCTGTTAAAAATTTGACAGGAATCATTGATTCTTTTGATAATAATATTCAAACCGATATCACAACAGACCAGCTGATAGATCTAATAAAAAACGGGTTGACTTATAACAGCTATGGGAAACAACAGCTCACCTTTGATTGGCGAACCTTCAGTAATCAAGGACGCAGTATGGTGGAACTTTATCCAGATAGCATTCAATATGTCAGTCATGAACTGCGGGTGAGCCTCGGAATTGATAAAAAGGACGACCGGGACAAGAAAACATTTGCCTTTCATACAAACGGGCAATATCTCTATCAAAGTGATTACTCCGTACAGGATCAAGAATCAGAAGACAACGAATCCACTTCCTTAAACGGCAATAGCTATATAGGAACACCCGGTAATACAGATACCGGCACCCCACCTACCGTAAAAACTAAAAACGGGTTTGTTTCTTAAATTACGCAACAGCTGATCGATAATGCAGCAATTCCAAGTCCTAATCCAGACAAAAAAATCAGCGTACAGGCCGTCCTCTAAAGACTCGCCTACGCTGATTTTTTGTATGGATTAGTCATTTCGTTCCTTTCGGATGCCGTTTCCTTTGATCTCGATTTCTTTGAAGATTCGTTTTAAATCATCCTCCACTTCTTCAATATCAAAAACATGCTGACTGTTCCTATTTTTATATAAATAATAGTCCAAACTTAATGCACTGGGCAACGCTAGAAAAACAATCGATTCACTAGACAACAATTCCTTTTCAATGGCATGAATCACAAACACCGCTTTTTTCTCATTCAACCATTTATGAATTCCTAGACTATCATGGCAATAAAGATATTCAGGGTCAATGTTAAAATAATCAGCCGTTCTTCGCGTCAATTGCTGATGACCGAGGTGATCAGTCAAAACAATAAAAGGAATTTTTTCCAGATCCTCAGCGGCTGCCTGCCTCAGTTCATTCTCTGCTAAAGATTCATTAGCGGCGAGCAATATTTTTGAGCGAATCAGAGAGGTCCGTTCAAATTGCGGGTCATCAACCACACTGCTGGTTATTACTAAATCGACTTCCTTTTGCTTCAGCTGATTCAACAATTCTAAAGGGGCGGCATTGACATAGTTGATCGTATAGCTGTCATTGCTGCACGCACACTCCCCTGCTTCAAATATCAAAACAGAATCGCTGATCCCTACTTTAAAGGACGGACGATCAATCATTTGATAAAGAGGGAATTGAATCTTTTTGGCCTCCTCTATGATTCGTTTTACAAAAGGCAGAATTTTTTCGCCTTCTTCACTCAAAACTAACTTCTTCCCATGACGTGTAAATAGATCATAGCCAAGCTCAGTCTCAAGACTTTTAAGAGCCGAGCTCAAAGAGGAGATTCCGATATACAACTCCTGCGAAGCTTTTGAGAGGCTGTTGTATTTAGCGATAATGTAGAAATACTCTAATTTCTCAATCGACATTTTTTTCACATCCCTGCTGCAAATTTTAGGTTAACCTAATCTTGCTCCTGTGACTGTCTTTTAGGCAAGTAAAAACATTAAATAACAATCATTCTTCAACGGAGGTTAACTATTATTGGATTCCTATCGCTAAATCAGGAGGAACGATTACGCATCTTAATAATCTGGAAAGCATTTCTAAAAAGAGCGAAAAGCTGCTAAAAAGCTTTATTAATAAGGCTGCTTCCCTTTCATCTATTCATTGCCGGCCTGAGTGACAATTGATTTATCACTTTTCACGAGTATGATGAGTTTGCACAATAAAATATAATCATATTAGGTGAGGTTACTCTGAAGAACACAGGTTATCGCTCGGAAATGTCGAGAGACAGTAACGAGTAAAGCAGGGATTGTCGAATTAAGGCTTTCCCAAGATAACTAGAAGATCCCTTTCTTACGTCTCAGAAAGCCAAAGCTCAATTAACGTGATTTCCTTATAGACTTGTTCATTTATTCGGCGACCTCCTTAATATGATTATTTAGGAGGTTTTTTACATTGAAAGTTTTAAACGTATCATCTAAGCAAAATGAACGGATCACAAAAATCGTCGGAAATATCACCTTCCTGTTCATTTTGGCCCTTTTTGCATTCATTCTTATCTTTTCTCTGATAAAAATGAATCGCCCGCTTCACACCTTACCCTCGGAGGAGTTCTTAGCGACAGCAAACAAGCAGAATGACTTTTTATCTGTCGCAAATCTTGGCTATTTTTCCATTCGAACGATGTTTCGAATGATTGTCGGGATGCTTTGGTCCTTCCTGTTCTCCTTTGTTTTCGGCCTTCTGGCGGTAAAGTACAAGACCGCTAGAAGGATCATCCTGCCATTGGTCAATTTTCTTGAATCCGTACCATTATTAGGGTTCTTAACGTTTACGACTGCCTGGCTGTTGGGGTTATTTCCAGAAAATGTGCTGGGTGCTGAATGTGTCGCCGTCTTTGCGGTTTTCACTGGTCAGGCGTGGAACATCATGTTGACCCTGTATCAAATCATGGAGGTTATTCCTTCTGATTTGTCTAATGTCACAGAGCAATTCAAATACAATCCCTGGGGAAAATTTTGGCGACTTGAATTTGTTTATGCCATTCCGGGATTGCTTTGGAACGTGATTATTTCTCAAACAGCGGCTTGGTTTGCTTTGGTTGCTAGTGAACAGGCATCTGTCGCTCTTCCCAAAGATACAACGCTTTTTTTACCAGGAATCGGTTCGTATATTCAAATTGCGTTGGAACGTGCTGATTTCAAGGCTTGTCTATGGGCAGTTCTAGCCTTATTGCTGAATGTAGTGATCCTGAATTTTTTGGTATTTCAGCCCTTGGTTCGGGCAACATATTACTTCAAATATGAGACAGACGTTGAAAGTACGACGCCGCCTAAATCGATCGTTTATCACCTGTTGAAAAACGCAACATTGACCAAGCAATTTTCAAAAGCTTTTGCGAGGTTCAGCAGCTTTTGGCTCTACGATTTACCTAAAATTTGGTACTTCTTCAAATTGGATCGTCTGTATCGGCTGGTCGCAAAGCTACGCAATTTTTTCAAAACCTTATGGTATGTCAGTTTGGCGCTTATCGTAATCAATTGTTCGATCAAGCTCTATCATTTCTTGCCTCATCAAGATTTCAGCATGATTCCTAGATTAACTCTCTATACCACCTTGCGGGTCACACTAGCGATGATTATCGCTGGAGTTATCTTTACACCGTTAGCGATTTGGGTAGCTAGTGATAATCGCCGTCTAAATTTTGTTCAGCCTATCGGCCAAATTTTGGGATCGATTCCCTCGAATGTTTATACGCCCTTTATCGTTCTTATTATCGGTATGGGATTTAACCAGCTGCAATGGTGGATTCTGCCGCTGATTATGGTTGGCTGTCAATGGTATTACTTCTTTAATGTAATCGCTGGTTACTTAGCAATTCCAGACGACATTCGGGACGTAACGAAGCTGTTCAAACTTTCTAAATGGCACTGGTGGATCAAATATCTGATTCCCTCTATCCTGCCTTATCTAATTACTGCGATTATCAATGCTGCCGGCGCCGCTTGGAATGCTGATATTGCTGCTGAAAGTATTCAATGGGGCAAGCGATCAATCAATGTCACAGGACTAGGACAATATATTTCAGCGAACGACGGTATAAAAGACAAATCTGCTTTAGGAACACTAGCCATGTGCTTCATGGTAGGACTATGCATTGCATTTATTTGGCAGCCCTTATACAGAGCTGCAAAGGAAAAATTTCATTATTAACATTCCCAGCATTTTATTGTTTATCAATTATTAGCATACAATCGAAAGGAGAAGTGTGATCGAATTCTTCGATTATACAAAAAGATAAAATGGAAAATACAGAATTATTAAACGTAAAAGCCGTATGTAAGGAGTTTGAGATTGAAGGTCATAGGGAGCATTTGAAGGTACTTGAAAACATTGACCTAACAGTAAAAACCAATGAATTTTTAAGCATTATCGGTCAATCTGGAACAGGAAAATCAACGCTGTTAAGAAGTATCGCCGGACTCCTTCAACCAACCAAGGGAGAAATCACTTTTGAAAATAAAACAATCACTGAACCAGATGCCAACATCAGTATGGTATTCCAACATTTCGCCCTCTTTCCTTGGCTGACTGTGGAGAAAAATATCAGCTTTGGTCTGGAAAATCGTGCAGAACTTTCTCGTGAACAAATAAAAAAAAGAGTAAGCAATCTAATCGAAATGATCGGCTTAACAGGTTTTGAGAAAGCTTACCCTAGAGAACTCTCCGGCGGAATGAAACAACGTGTTGGCTTTGCTCGGGCCTTAGCGATTGAACCCAGTTTATTGCTATTAGATGAACCCTTCTCAGCGCTAGACATCATTACAGCTAGCCAATTATCCAATGATTTACTAGAAATCTGGTTGAACAATCAAATTGCAACCAAATCAATCGTCATGATCACTCATGATGTCCAACAAGCCGTTCAACTCTCCGATCGTGTCGTCTTAATGGATTCCAACCCTGGGCGTGTAGCAAAAATTTATCAAATCGATATTCCAAGAAATGAACGCTCACCTAAAACAATTATTAATATCGTCGATCGAATTACGAAAGAAATGATTCAACGAATGCGTTCATAAAATGAAGAGGCTGTGACAGAAATAGTCAGATTCAAGAAATTTCGGCTTATTTCCGTAGAAGCTACCTCTGGAGCACCAGTTAATCGTAAAAATGAGCTGTGACAAGACTTTTGTCACAGCTCACTTACGTTAAATCAGGCCAAATCATCGCGCAAGGCTTCAATGATATTTTCTTTCTTGATCTTTCCCACTGCATAAAGCATGGTGATCGATACGATCAAAAATACACCCAGCACACTGATCAAGAGACTGACCCAAGGAAAATGATAGGCGATCTCCGCACCGCCCTTTATCATTCCTACGTAGATCAACCACGAAATGAGCCCGGCTGTTGGGATACCTATCAGCAGCGAACGCGAACCATAAAAGATGCATTCAAAGACCATCATTTTATTAAAATCTCTATTTGTCATCCCAACGGAGCGCAGCATCGCAAGCTCCCGCCGTCGAAGTTTGATATTGGTAGAGATTGTATTAAAGACATTCGCAATCGCGATCAAAGAGATCATCGCCACAAATACATAACTGAAGATATTCACTACGAAGATCGTATTCCGATTTTGATCAAATATCTCATGGACGTTGTACAGTTCATAGGGAACCGTAACGCCCTCCTTTTGAATAATTTTCTTTATTTCTGCTGTCGAACGCCCAGCATTTTTCGATAGAAACGTTAACCCTAGATCTTGATCGATCCCAACTGGTGCAAATTTTGCCTTCATTTGATAAGGTGCGACGAGCATAAAAACATAGGATTGATTTTCTATAACTTGGCGAGGTAAGGTATCCAGCGGAAATGTATCAACGAATTTGACTGGAATCCTTAGCTGCTGATTTGAAGAGGCGTGCCCTGAGATTTTTGGAATCATAACTAGGTTCATCGTATCTTTCGCAAAGAGATCGATCAATTCATTTTTCCCTTCCGATTTTTCGATTCGCTCTTTTGCGACAGCAAGTATTTTCCCATTTTCCCCAGTATACTCTTTAACCGGCAAATCCAGGCTTTGGATAAATTTCAAATACTCTGTGTCCTCGATGAATTGGATATCTAACTTCAAATTTGTCTTTTGAGCTGGTTCACTATTTTTCAAAGCAAGATACCGCGAGGAAAAGGTTCTGTTTTCCACTTGGCTGGTATATTGCAGCATCGCTTGATACGAACTGTTGGTAATCCCCTCTACCTTTTGAAATTTCTCATACAGACGAAAAAGCTCGCTTTCTTGCATTTCCGAGCTAGAAAATACAATGTCGTAATCCGAGTCCACCACCATCTGTTTAGCCGACCGCTGCAAGCTGTCCCCAAATGCTTGCGCCGAAACGAAAAGAACGACACTAAACGCCAACGATAAAATGATCGTTCGATAACGTTTCCTGTTGCGCTTAAAATTTTTCAGCGCCAACAGACCTTCCAAACCATAGATACGTTCTGAAAATTTGGTCGTTTTAATCTCCTTTGCAGAAATCTTTACTTCATTGGATTGGCGAATGCTTTCCATAACTGGCGTATTCGCCGCTTTTCTTGCAGGTAGGTAAGCAGAAATCAAAATCGTGATCAAACTAATCAAGGCTGCCGTTAATATTACCGGAGTTGATACGGACAGGACTAATGGAACATTCGCGTATAAAACGTTACGAAAGTTTTTAGCCACAAGTCCGATAACGATCTTTATACTGCCAAGTCCAAAAATCACCCCAAGAGGAATTCCGATTGCTCCGATACAAAGACCTTCAAATAAAACAGAATTTCGCAGCTGTTTTGGTGTCGCACCCACGGATGAAAGAATACCGAATTGACGAGTCCGTTCATTTAGGGAAATCGTAAACGAATTGTAGATCAGAAAAATCGAGCCCAGCATGATC
This sequence comes from Enterococcus sp. AZ128, assembly GCF_051714485.1. Classification (NCBI taxonomy): domain Bacteria; kingdom Bacillati; phylum Bacillota; class Bacilli; order Lactobacillales; family Enterococcaceae; genus Enterococcus; species Enterococcus sp. AZ128. The sequence continues at coordinate 1,129,869 of NZ_JBIORZ010000002.1, read as the reverse complement.
AATGCCACCAAGATTGTACCAATTGAATACAATAATAAATTGAACATTTTATCATTTGAAGCTCCTGTAAACCGCAGGACTTCATCATTAAGCCGATATTCCTGATTTTTTATCGCGCTTTTGGCATAAGCACTCGCTTTTCGCGGATTTTTAAGCGTAACAAAAACACTGAGATTTTTTGACTTCTCAGCTTTATCCGCAATAGTAATCAACGTATACCCCGGAGCACTCTGTTCTTCAAATCCCAGCCGTTCACAGATACCAACGATTTTATACTTTTTTTCACTGGTGACTGTTAGCTTTTCTTGATTTTTCTTCGTTCCATCATACGCGATGTGCTGGTTAAGACGATTGTTTCCTTTCAAGCGTTCACCAACAGCTAATGACAGTGTCTCGCCGACAGCATATTTCACTCCGCCATTAGCCGCGATGTGAGCAGGAATGACTACTTCCTGACTATTTTTCGGTAATCTGCCGGAAATCATTTTTATCGGTAAGGTTTCGAAGGTTCGTTGATTAAAACCTGCGACAAATAGATACGGTTTATTGGGATTTTTCCCGCCTTCAAGTTTTCCATAACCGATATCCTCAAACGTTGTCGCCTTTAAGACAGCCTTATTCTGTTCCTGTTTCTTGGCAAATTTGGCAGTTGTATCCAGAGTTTCCACATGCCAATCCCCATACTTTTGCGCAGCACCTGCCACCATATACTGTTGAAGCGAGATAGCAAACGTAGCGACGGCGGTGATCATCGCACTCGACAAGAGCACACCAATGATCGTTACAACTGTGCGCGTGCGGTTTTTCCTCATATTTTGCAATGTGACTTTATTGAAGATGTTCATGAGCGCAACATCCTCTCATCACGCGTCACACAACCATCAGAAATACCAATGATTCGATCCGCTTGCAGCGCGATCTCCTCGTCATGGGTCACGACGATCAATGTTTGCCCATATTTTCGATTGCTTAGTTTTAACAGATTGATAATTTCATGGCCATTTTTACTGTCTAAACTTCCCGTTGGTTCATCTGCCAATAAAACTGCAGGAGCATTCATCAAGGCCCGCCCAACGGAAACCCGTTGTTGTTGTCCGCCAGATAGTTGATTCGGCAAATGATCCTTTCGTTGGCCCAACCCTAAGAGCGCCAATAATTCATTAAGTCGTTCCTGATTGACCCTTCGTTTATCCATCAAAACCGGTAAGGTAATATTTTCCACGACATTCAATGTAGGAATCAGGTTATGAAACTGATAGATCAACCCAACTTGACGTCGGCGAAAAATCGCAAGTTTCTCATTGTTCTGGGCATACACATCCTGACCATCTAAAAATACTTTTCCGCTAGTAGGAATATCGACTCCGCCAATCATATGCAGCAGTGTTGATTTTCCCGATCCAGACGCACCGATAATCGCCGTAAATTCGCCTTTTTCAATCGTCAAGGACACATCGTTCAGCGCAACGACCTTATTTTCTCCTTTTCCATATACTTTGCTGAGGTGTTCGATTCGTAACAGCTCCATTATATGAGCCCCCTTTCTCATGGTTCACCTATATAATAGAAGCTTCACCTTTCAACTCGGTGACTTCTAAGTGAGAGATCCGTCACTTTGGAAAACGAATGATAAACAGCGCGCCGCCAGCTGGATGATTTTTCGCGACGATCGTTCCACCCTGACGCTTAATGATCGACTGACTGAGAGACATGCCAATACCAAAACCGGTTTTACTGCCGCTCTCTCCACGAAAAAAACGGTCAAATAAATGATGCAGATCCGCTGTTTCAAATCCTTTACCATTGTCTTGAATCGTGATCTCCGTAAATAAAGGATTGTCATTTCCGTTAATAACGATTTCGCCCTGTTCACCAATACTTTCGATGCAGTTTTTCAAAATATTTTGAATGGCCTCTGACAGCCAAACAACGTCGCCTTGGATCGTAATAGCCGATGAGACATTGTTCTCAATCTGGATTTCATGCAAATCCAACGTCGCCAAAAAAGGGCGCAAAGAATCATCGACCATTTCAGCGAGAGGAATCGATTCATTTTGAAATTCTACAACATCCGCATCCAAACGTGACAATTTCAACAAAGCTGTAATTAAGCTATCCATTCGTAAAAGCAAAGCTTCGATCTCACGCAAATTCATTTTTCGCTCTTTTTCATCCGTACTTTCGGCAGTTAAAGACAACAGAAGATTGATCGAAGTCAGTGGCGTACGCAGTTGGTGGGCAATATCTGCTAACGAATCCGCCAAATGTTCCTTTTCCTTCTTCAGATTCCTATTTTGTTCGCGAATCCGCAACGTCATTTTAGCAATCTCGCTTTGTAGAATCGACAACTCTCCTTCATCCAGTTCTTCGATAAATAAATGATCCTCATTGTGCAAGACCAGATCAATTTGATTCGCCATTTCAGCAATCTGTTTATATCGTGACTGCGTAAATAACAAAAAGAGTACACCAAAAATAAGTGCTGATCCCAAGACAAGCACGCCAGTACTACTGCTCTGACAAAATCCAATGACAGTCAGAACGAACGAGATTAAGAGAAACACTATGATGAACCTGCGAAATTCTCGATTTCTAAACATTGCTGCCTCCTAAGCGATAGCCCATTCCACGAACCGTCAGAATTATCTCAGGCTTAGCCGAGGTTTCCTCGATTTTCTCCCGTAGTCGTTTGATGTAAACAGTCAAGGTATTATCGTTCACAAATTCCCCTGCCGCATCCCATAGCTCATCCAATAATCGTTCTCGTGTAAGGATACTTTTGGGGTTATTCACAAAAACCAGCAGCAAACGATATTCTAAAGCTGACAGAAAAACTTCGCTGCCATTTTTTTGACGATACCGCTAGTGCTGTCGACGGATAACCCATTAATTTCAAAGACTGCTGATACCTGTCCGCTTTTTCGCAGCGCATTTTTGATACGTGCCAACAACTCCCGCGGTCGAAAAGGCTTCGTGATATAATCATCTGCCCCCATATTCAAACCGGTGACGACACTTGATTCATCCGCCGAAGCAGTCAAAAAAAGAACTGGAATTGCTTGTTCCGCTTTGATTTCTGTGCAGACCGCAAACCCATTGCCATCGGGTAATGAAATATCGACTAAAGCTAAATCAAACTCATTTTCAGCTAATAACTGCGAGACAACGCTCTTATTCGCAGCATGTGTCACGAAGAATCCTTCTGTTTGAAGCAGGAGCATCAAATTTTTAGCGATTGCTTGATCATCTTCTACCAAGAATATATGTGTCATCGGATAGACTCCTTCATTATTTTTACTTTTTATTTATTCTACCATCAAACGAACAATTCCGACGGTTCTCTTTTAAATCGCGGTCTCATGCTCTAGAATTAAAGAGAATGATAGTTCTAAAAAAAGGAGAAAATATGACCATTTTTCTAAACGTCCTATTTGCGATCGAGCTCGCATTACTGCTAACCCATGAAATGGATGCTGTGCGCCATAAAGAATGGCAAATGTTTATTGGTTTGAAGGATTTGCCCGAAGGAACGGCATATTGGCTTTTTACTTTGCCACATATTATTTTGTATACCTTGATAATTGTTTTTCTTCTATTGAATCATCCAATCATTTTATTAATAGTAGACATTTTTCTTATCTGCCATTTATTTGTTCACCATCATTTTCGGAATCATCCCAACAATCAGGTCACCAACTTCTGGTCCAAGCTGATTATTCATTCGGCTGGAATTATCGCGGGGGTGCATTTAGTTTTACACAGTATTCATTGATTTTTTCGAAAATACGCCTTAAGTCCTATAGTCCCTCTATACTATGTAATGTATAGTATAACGTATAGAGAGGTGTTGTTGATGGATAGTCAATTGAAAAAAGGTTTGATTGAGTATTGTGTTTTGGCCTCATTAGTGGAGATCGATTCCTATGGCTATCAAATCGTCAAAGAGATCCATCCCCATCTTGAGATTACTGAATCGACGCTGTACCCAATCTTGAAAAGACTAGAGACCAATAAAAAAGTCTCCACTTATTCCAAGGTCCATAATGGACGCTTGCGAAAGTATTACCATTTAACCGATTTAGGAGTTGCCAGTATTCAGAAATTTTTACAAGAATGGAACGATGTAGAAGCAGTTCACTATTACATTAAAAGGAGTGTTGAAGAATGAATCGAGTGGAATTTATTAAGGAACTAAGCAATTATTTAGCTTACGAAGTCAGACCTAGCGAGGTCCATCGCTTGATTGAATATTATGATGAAATGATCTTGGATTTGATGGAAGATGGGTACTCTGAGCGAGCCGCCGTCAAAAAATTAGGCGATCCAAAACAGCTGGCGTATGAAGCTGCGGGTATTCCTACCGAAGTAAAAGTCCCTCGTCGGTTTAATTGGTTATGGATTACCATGCTGATCCTTGGTTTCCCTTTATGGGGCAGCTTAGCACTTGCAGCCTTTCTAGTACTTTTAAGTATTGATATCGTGATCTGGTGTATTCCATTTACGGGAGCCTGCTTGGCTGGCGGAACGATTATCGGCGGAGTCGCAGCAGCCTTCACAAGCCCATTTGTTCTATTCGATTCATTCTTTATGGGTGTTACTCAGCTTGGTGCTGGAATGTTTCTTTTCGGATTCGGCTTACTATGCATGTGGTTAACCTATAAATTCAGCGCAGTCTTCATGAATATGCATCGTAATTTAATGCGCATCATTCGTCGTAACATTTTCCAACGAAAGGTGGTTCAAGTATGAGATCAAAACATTTAATACCCAAACTTGCTACTTACTTAATTGGTGCCGGAGTCATCCTGATGATGCTGGGTTATGCACTGTCCGGTTTTTCTCCAGAGCGCTATGCTCAACATAATGATGACCGTCATTGGTACAATGTAGTAGGCTTTTATATCGATGATTAACAGAAAGAATCCTCTTCGCTTATACGAAAAGGATTCTTTTTATTCCTTATTCAACGCTTTTTCAACTGCTTTTTGAATCACTTTACTCGAATTGGTCGCGCCAGACACCGCATCAACAGTCACCTTTTGCTCTGTCAGCATCTTGTCAGGAATACTATCAGCCTTTTTCCCGCGATCATTATAATGTTCCAGCATTTTAATTGATTGAAAACGATGGTCCTTCACGATCACTTTTACTTTGGCGCGAATAAAATCAACATCATGTTGGCCCACATACTCGCCATCCTCGATTTGAGTCAAGTCTGGTTCAACAACGTGAATCATCTGAACTGCCTTTTTATAATCAAGGAACCTTTTATAATACACCAAGCCGAATCCGGCCAACAGAATGACTGCGACTAATCCAATCAGCAAAAACATTTTTCCCTTCTTCATAGGTATCCCCTTCCATCATTCAGTTTTTAGTTGCTTAAAAATCGCCTCAACATTTTGGTTGAGCTCTGCTTGATTTAATTTATAAAGTTCATGATTTTCAAAAAGCGGCATGATATCCTCTACAACTTCAATAATCTGATGAAGCAAACTTAACCGCTCCTTCATTTCCTTCAAATTGCGATGCAATACCTCATTTGCCTTATCATTGCAATCCTGGCCTTCTGGTTCCCCATATAGCGAAGTCAATAGCCTAATATCCTCCAATGAAAATCCGCCATATTTTAATACGACTAAATTCTTTACGATCAATAAATCATTCTGATCATAAAAACGATAGCCATTTTCCAAGCGCTTCGATGGCAAAATGCCTTTCTTGTCATAATAGCGCAGTGAAACCGCTGAAACGCCGGTCATTTTCGAAAACTCCTTGATCGTCCACATCCCGTTCCCTCCTTTTTTTCATCCTAACATTCAAGTTCAGGTGAAGGTCAAGCCTATTCAGCAGAATAAATCACAGATCTTTTCCAATATTCGGCTTAAACATGCTAAACTGGCAAAAAGAACCCTCAAGGAGGACGCCTATGGCAACGATTCAACTCATCAAACCTACAAAAGAACACAAAGCAGCGATGCTGGACTATCTGCAGGAGCATCGTTCACTTGGCGAGCACGAGCTTCATGGTGCTTCCCTACTTGAAAAAATGGAAAGTTATGATGCTTGGCTGCAGCATTTATCGGATCTATCTGACGAATCAACCGTAGGAGAAAATTGGGTCCAGGCCAGTACCTTTCTTGCTGTGGAGGAAAATAATCAGCGAGTAGTTGGAATTCTTGATGTTCGTCATTATCTGAATGAGGTGCTGCTAAATTATGGCGGACATATTGGCTATGGGGTGCGCCCATCCGAGCGTCGCAAAGGGTATGCTTCACAGATTCTTTACTTAGCATTGGATTATTGTAAGACACTTAACTTAGAGAAAGTAATGGTCGCTTGCGAAAAAAGCAACCTCGCATCGGCGAAAACCATTCAGAAAAATGGTGGGTTTCTAACGAGGGAATTCATCCATAGCGACGGAAAAGCAGTCCAAATTTATTGGATCACTTTGACAAATAAGAATTAGTCTTCCAGTCCTTCAGATGCTAAACTAATAGTGAGAGAAACGTAGAGAAAGGACACGATTTTAAATGACGGCCACACTAAAAAATCATGATTACTCATTTCGAAAGCTGCAACAAGCAAACTTTCATGATATGACCTTTGAACATGTAGATTTTTCTAATGCTGATTTGACCGGAGCAAATCTAAGCAACTGTTTATGTATCGACTGTGATTTTTCGGGGGCGCTTTTAAGGGATGCCGCTTTGCAAGGAACGGATTTCCAAGACTGCAGCTTACGGGAAGCGGATATTTCGGGCGCGAATTTATTTTTCGCGATGTTGGAGCACGCGAACTTGACCGATATCATCCACGATGACCGGACTACGTTTTTTGACCTTTATTGCCCTGCTGAAGGGCCGTTTATCGGCTACAAGAAATGCTTTGATTACCGTATCGTTCAATTACTGATCCCAGCAGATGCTCGCAGAACTTCTGCGACAAATACCTGCTGCCGTTGTGATAAGGCCAAAGTTTTGACCATCAAGGATATGTATACGAATGAGCCTTACAACGAAGCAGTCTCTTATGTCGATGGCGACTTTATTTATCGCGTCGGCGAATATGTGGTGGCGGAAAACTTCAACCCCAATCGCTGGGCAGATTCCACTGGAGGGATTCATTTTTGGCTGACTCGTAAAGAAGCTGAGGGGTACATGTAAAAAACCGCTCTCCTGATGAACGGCGCGGCTTGGATAGTTATCAAAACTAGTATATTGAAAATCAAACAGCCGCCCGTTTATCTGGAAACGGACGGCTCTTTTTTTATCTAACTACAACGGCAGATTTTCTTAGATTGTAGCTTGCTTCGAACTTGCTGCCGGATACCCAATACTTGCCTCCAGCCGGGTCCGAGATATGATACGAGTTATTGCTTTGATTAAATCCATCTAACGTCACGACATGTGCGTTATCAATACCTGTTCCCCACCAATACTTGCCATAACGTGGTGCAGCATAATCTCCAGTTACATAGACAACTACAGGATTTCCTTTACGGAGCTCATCTTTCAGCGTCTCAACCGAAACACCTGAAATGTCCGCAACTTTCCCATATTTATTTCCCCAATTTGCTAAAGGTTTTGCATAGATCGAATGATAAATACCCGATACTACATTATCCGGTTTTCCGGAAAAACCGTTATTAGGGTTATTATTAGATGACATCGGCATCTCTTTAATGAAACTCTTTAAGTTATAATTTTTGGCATAGCCCTTTACCTGCAAGGCTTGCAACAAGGATGCCGCTTCACAGCCCATCGGATAACCGGCACTATATTGGTTAATAAATGGCGCATTCAATAAAACATAGGAAGCCACAGATTGGGAACCGCCTGCTGTATACCAAGCAATCCCTTCGTTACGCCAGCCTTTTTTCACTAAATCATTTCGTTCGCTAAGCAGCATGGTGTAATGATGGGAACCAGCCCCTCGTGAATTTGGATTAAAGACACGATACATCGGTTGCCCTGTTTTTGGTGTTTTCCAAGCAACACCCTCATAGCGCCAGCCATGTTTTTTCAAGTTATCTCGTTCATTCCCATTCAAGGTGTAGAAATGCTCCCCAGAATTGGGATTATACAAACGGTACAACTGATTTCCAGTTCCGTCTACGTACATACTAATTCCTTCATTGCGCCAACCAACGCGAACCAAGTAGTCTCGTTCATTTGCATTCATCGTGTGTAGATGCTCACCAGAATTGGGATTATAAACCCGATAGATGGCAATTTTTGCTGCCTTTGCCGCTGCTGATCGCGTTGCCGCCGAAGATTCTGTCGTAGCTTTTGTAGAAGATGCCGTCGTTTGTTCCTCTACTGGCTGGCTTGATTGAACACTGGCACTCTCTTTTACCGTCTCTTCCGTTTTTTCAGAACTCGTTGTTGTTTCCTTTTTCGTTTCATCAATTGCAGATTCCCCGTCTGTCGAAGGTTCGTCCACTACCGCTTCTGCTGGTTCCACCGCAGTTTTTCGTTCCGTGTCTTCTAGTTCCGTTTGAACAGCGGCTGGAGTTTCTACCCTTGCTTCCACCGATCCCTCAGAAATAGTCTGACGCTCCACTGGTACTTCCGCATAGGCCGTTGTCTCACCTTCGTTCGACAGTTCGTTGGTCGTTGCGTCAGCAGACTCCTCTATCTTCACATCAGCAGAACTATCTTCACTCGATGTAGGCGAGGCTTCTTCATTCACCTGCTGAACCTGAGCTGTTTCAATCTGATCTGCGTGAACAATCGTCTTTTCCCCAGCTAAACCAATAACGCCTAGAAAGACAATCGGTGCGACTACCCAGATTTTTCCTTTTTTATACATTTTGAATCGTTTCTTTTCCATTCCTTACCTCCCACATTCAAAATCACTGATGATTTACTTGGATAAGCTATCAACAACAATATAATTGCATTATATCAAATAATCAATCAATTTCACACATAATATTTTTAATAAATAACCATTAAAAAGGGTGCACACTAAAGATTAAGGATTATTTTGAAGTTTCTTCATTAAAAAATATCATCAAACAACTTATTTCCATCAAGTTTTTCTGACGCTGGTAAGTTGAGCGTTTGACAAATAATGAATTTCATAATTTTCGACATTTTGTTCATTTCCAACCTCATAGAATAGTAAATTACAACGAGTCAGAACCACTGACCACCTCGATAAACAAAGATTTTTAAAATAAATAAAAAGAACGAATCCGCTAGATATTTTTCTTCTATTAATAATATGTTACAGTAAAAAAAAGGAGGGCTACAATGAAAAAAATTGGACACATCCTCTGGCGATTTATCGCTGTCACGTTTCTATTTATGTCAATCGACTGGCTGTTGACCGACAAAGAAAAGAAAAAACAAGCGTAACAGCCGTTACGCTTGTTTCAGGTTCGTCTAGTATTGTCATTGTTCGTTACTATTAAGGTACGTTGCTAATTCCTTAAGATTCTTCAGCAATGCAGGAATCGTGGCATATTCACCTGCAATTCGTGATTTATGCAACACTGTATCGCTGGGAGTAAAGAAACTATTCTTATAAACATAGCCATTCACCGTTGTACTCTCTTGCGCAAAATGGCTATACTCGGTAATCATTTGGACAACGACATATTCCTGCCCTTTTTCCTTAAACTCAGTAAAACGATACGTGTTTGACACTATTGGAGAAAAGAGCACATAGCAGGATAACCACAGAAATAGAAAGATATCTAAAAGAATCAGGAGACTCTTCTTCCCGTCTGTTAAATTCGAGTACTTGAAAAAAAGCACCGATACTAAGAGATAGTCACTTGCGTAAACTACATAGAGCGTCAATGGAAAGAGAATGAGTAAACAATGGATCGCAATAAAATAAGTCGCTATAATCCACAAAAGCCAACGCCTCTGCTTTATACAATAGATGGTCAACCCCACCTCAACGATCAACCCTAAAAGCGCTTTTTTTACAAAAAACAAAATGAATACCGTCAAAAATTATCACCCTAACTAATTATTTATTACACCTTATCATTCGATCTATTCAAAATTGTTTTGTTTAGACATATTTAAACAAATGATAACGAATAATTAACTTTTCGATAATGGATGAATAACTGTAACAATGATTTTATGCTCTATTTATCGTCAGCGTTATCTTCTTTGGCCAACAAATCCATCGTTAATCCCTTTAAATCTGTTAAGCGCAAGATTTCCTGCAACGATTCATACTCATCATAGAGTTTCTTTTTTTCTTCATTTAACACATAGGTCGTCACGGTCCCCGACATAAATGGCGCACCGAACATTTTGGCTGAGATCATTCGATCAAACCCGTCATTTTGAATGATGTAACAATCATCCTCTCGATAGTAGTTAAATTTGATACGTTCATTCCCTTCAAGATTGCTCTCTCCTGAATAGAACGCTCGTTGAAAATCAAGGCCATGCGCCTTCAACGAGTTCACATTCTCTGCGATTTTTTTTTGCGCATCTGCTTCGCCGACTTTTCCCATGAAAAGATCATAAACTGATTTCCCAGCAGTCGCCCAATCCGTTTTTATCGCAATAATTTTATCCGTCGGAATCTTATCCCAGCGAACCTCGCTATTTTCCAGCAGATCGTAATATTCTTCCACGTGTGCATCCTGGAGAATCGTTCTTTTTTGTTTTTGTATGTATTTCATGCTGATTCCAGCATGTTTCATAATTTCAATCGACTCATTTTCAAAATCTGTGTTCATGATAAACTCCCTCCAAAATTGAAACTCTGCCAACTAGAATGAAGCATCTCGATCGATAAGAAAAGACAACGACCCCTAAGTTGGCAGTTATAGGAGTCGGTTCGGCTGTCTATTCTTCTTTTCATCCGTTGTTTGGTTTATTCTTCCATCTCAGTCTTCCTTGACTGCTACTTAGACCAAGCTTTGCTTTTCTAAATCCATATAGAACAAGATTTCTGTCATTTTCTTTGAAGTAACTCTGCGTACTTCTCGGGGAATAAATTGATGAATCTCATCTTCATTAAATCCAATTTGTAATTTTGTTTCATCCAAAACGATTGGCCGTCTTAACAAACCAGGGTTTTCTTCAATGACAGCTACTAATTCATTCAGAGATATCTCATCAAAGTCGATCGCTAATTTATCATAGACTTTTGACCGTGTTGAAATGATTTCTTCCGTTCCCATTTCTGTTAAAGTAAGAATTTCTTTGATCTCTTCTTTTGTTAATGGGGCAGAAATAATATTTCTTTCTTCAAAAGCTAATCCCTGTTCATTTAACCAAGCTTTGGCTTTCCTACACGAAGCGCAACTAGCTGAACTATATAATTTAATCATTTTAAAAACACCTTTCTGTTAGAATTTTCCTTTTAAATACGAGTTGTTATTCTACACCTATTACGATACAGCACCAGCCAGCACTTGTTAATCTCAATTTTAAAAAGTGTTTAAAAAAAGGATTTATGGGCTACTTCCGAGCTCGCATTTAATAACGCTCTTATACATAAAAAAGAGAATAAACCGCACGTTTATCATTTCTAACCTGTATAATAATAACGATTAAAATCATTTAGAAAGAGTAGTCAGCAGTTGACTCAATTATTTCTACCGAAAGTAAAAATATGATTACTTGACAAGAGTTGTTCTTAATCATTATTATTTTTGTTTCTATCGCTTGTAAAACTATCAATAATAGTGATATGAAAAGCCAAATTTCGAGATCAAAAAAGAAAGCCGAAGCAACCACTAGATTGAGTAGTGATGTTACTTTAGCTTTCTTATTTAAAAGGGATATCAATTTTTTCTGTCCACTCTTCATTCGCTCTGAACGATTGTCTTTTCATTTCCTTCTACCAGAATCACTTGTTTATTCGTTATTGGATACAGCGCGCGGGTATCCATGAACTCCGCTTCGATAGCCTTCGTGATTCTACTAAACGGCGTTTCTCCATAATGAGGTAGAGTATAGAAATCAGCCACATCTAATCCCTCACAAGAAGCTAACTCTGGACCTAACTCCGGGGAATCCATTTTTTCAATATACTGAATCGATTGGGACAAAATGATTGCTCCAGCGGACTCGCCAATATACAGTTTGCCATTTCGGATTTCTTCTATAATAATCTGATCTGCTCCCGATTTTTTGAGTTCTTGTAATAGGAAGAAGCTGTTTCCTCCCGTAACATAAATAAAATCATTCTTTCTGATCCTTTCTTCAATGACATCCAAAGCTTCAACAGAAATATCGATTTCATCAATCAACATCCCCATTTCTTCCAAAGCCTGTTTTCCCGATTCTACATAAAATTTCACTTTCTCGACCTTACTTGCAGTTGGGATAAAGGTAACGGTCTTTCCTCGCAGATTCTTTTCAAATGATAGTAATTCAGCTGAAACATCTGCAAAGGATGATGCTAAAAATAGTTTCGTCATAGTTAAACGCCCTTTCGTTATGATAAACTAAGTATACAATTTAAAGGTATCATTTTTTGACACCTATAAAGGAGCTAGTATGAAAAAATCAGAACGCATTCAACAAGAGCTTTTTTTCGTGAACAATCATAAAGAATTTAATCTCACTGATATAATGAATGAATTTCAGATATCGAGAAGTACCGCATTGAGAGATTTGGCAGAATTAGAGGACCTAGGAGTGCCATTGTATATTGAAAACGGAAGATATGGCGGTTATAAAGTTCTCCCCTCCTCATTATTACCGCCGATTTATTTTACAGAAAAAGAAATTTTTAGTGTGTTTTTTTCGCTGCAGCTTTTAGACCTCTTATCGGGATCACCTTTTGGCAGCGCCCATTCCACTGTAAAAAGAAAATTACTCAACACCTTCAGCGAAGAAAAACAAGAAAAAATAGCCGCAGCAACAGATTCTGTCCATTATGCAGGAATCGACCAAATCGAGACTGCTAAAAATCTGGAGGAATTATTCAGCACGATTTTGAAAAATGAGCCGATCAACATTCGATATACTCGCTATACCCAAAAGGTAAAACAAATTTTGCCGATTCGTTTAACCTTAATGGATGGCTATTGGTATTGCATCGCCATAGATGTCGCAAAAAAAGAAATGAGAACTTACCGCTGCGATTACATAGAAGATATTGAAGCAGAAGTGGATCATCCACAATCGCTCTCAAAAGAAGAAATCAATCAGATCTTAACGACACAGCAAAAGGACTACCGAGATACCCCTTTTAGAGTACGATTATCCGTTAAAGGAAAAGAACATTTCCTAAAAAATAAATTCCCAAATATGAGACTCACAGCTGTTGAGCATGATTTTTTTATTGTTGGAGAATTTAATGCGAATGAACTCGCCTTTTTGACCAACTACTTTCTTGGTTTCGGCGAGCACGCTGAGATATTGGAGCCCGAAATACTGAGAGAAGAATATACGAAGCTGATCGAAAAAGTATTGAGCAGGTACAAGGAATAACTCTTTGTGCCTGCTCAGGAGTTGGAACACAAATAGACCGATCGGCTCTGAATAGCCCATCGGTCTGATTCAAAATCAAGATACGTCATTCTTATGACTTGTTAAACTTCCTTGTTCTTCGTAAAAGAAATCCAGCAGCTCCAAGAAGGACTAATCCCATACCTACCCAATAGCTATTCGATGCCTGATCGTTCGCTTTCAGGTATTGTTTTGCGGTTTGATTTTGCGCCGCTTTTTGTTGTTCCGTTTTTTTAGTCGTCGATCCAGCAGGTTTTCCAGCAGCAGTGGAGGACGTTGTCGTAACTTCCGTGGTGATAACTGTTGAATTTGTTGTACTCGTTTCTTTTTGCTCGAGCACCCATTTGGCATATAGGGTGATATCTGAAGAAATCGGTTCAGCAAAATCCCAGACTTGTCGTAATTCTTGGTCAGAGAACCAGCCGCCGAACGTATAGCCCTTTCGAGTAGGTTTTTGAGGTTCTTTGAGACGCTCACCTTTTTCTACCTTTTGAGAATCAACCTTACTTCCCCCATTACTATCAAATGTCACGACGTAATGCTGCTCTGGCTCAGGACTGCCTTGCTTGATTGTCTTAATCAATGCCGTACTGCTAAAGTTTTGCTGTTGATTATTCGCACGCTCTCGAATTTCATAGTCGCCTGGTGCTAGATTTCTGATTACACCGTCCTGAACACCTACCATCCAATCACTATTTTTGACTGAACGGTACGCCATCGTAGGCAGAACACCTTGTAGCTGACCATCACTTTTTCCAATAACACTCTCATCAATCGCCTTGACTGCATCTGCTGAAAGTATTTGCCGCTTAGGAATAGTTAAGCTCAGCGGTTTACTATCCAGCTTCGTCGTATCTGAAGCTTTTTGGATAATTTGCCAAGTGTTCCCATTCATCATTGCCTCCGTAATTGGAATTTCCGTTTTGTTTTCGACAGAAATAATCGTACTCGCATAACTGATTTCATACTTCGCTGTCGCTAAAAAGCCTGTCAACAGCTCTTTTTCATAATCAATCACAATCGTTGGCAACGCCTCTCTTGGCAGCCCCGCCTGAATTGTTTTCATAACAGACAAACTTGCGAACTTTTTATTTTGGTTACTACCATAATAACGAATCTCATAATCCCCCGGTGATAAATTCTCTACCGTTCCACTATTGGTGCCCTTCATCCAATTCTGATCTCCTACTTCGCGATATTCACGATCCAAGCGGACACCTTGCAGCTTGCCATCGTTTTCCCCCTGTGCACTTTCATCAATCGCCGTAACCATTTCTGGATACAAACTTTGTCGCCATGGAATGGTCAAGCTCTGGACCTGGCTGTTTTGTGTGTTGGTCCCATCACCGACCTTTACGATTTTCCAGCCTTTACCAAACATATCTTCCGTAATAACGAAATTTGTCTGACCTGTAATGGTTCGTTTATCTGATCCGAAAGTTATCTCATAGGTGCTAACTGCATCAAAACCTGCTAGTTTTTCTGCTTCATAATCGATCGTAATTGATGGTGTCGCTTCTCTGGGCAAGCCAGCTTGAATTGTTTTCTTAACAGGCAAACTTGCGAACTTTTTATTTTGGTTACTACCATAATAACGAATCTCATAGTCCCCTGGCGATAGATTCTCCACCGTTCCACTATTGGTGCCCTTCATCCAATTCTGGTCCCCTACTTCGCGATATTCACGATCCAAGCGGACGCCTTGCAGCTTGCCATCGTTTTCCCCCTGCGCACTTTCATCAATCGCCGTAACCATTTCTGGATACAAACTTTGGCGCCCTGGAATGGTTAAGCTCTGGACCTTGCTGTTTTGTGTGTTGGTACCATCTCCGACCTTTACAATTTTCCAGCCTTTACCAAACATATCTTCCGTAATAGCGAAATTTGTCTGGCCCGTAATGGTTCGTTTATCTGATCCGAAGGTTATCTCATAGGTGCTAACTGCATCAAAACCTGCTAGTTTTTCTGCTTCATAATCGATCGTAATTGATGGTGTCGCTTCTCTGGGCAAGCCAGCTTGAATTGTTTTCTTAACAGGCAAACTTGCGAACTTTTTATTTTGGTTACTACCATAATAACGAATCTCATAGTCCCCTGGCGATAGATTCTCCACCGTTCCACTATTGGTGCCTTTCATCCAATTCTGGTCCCCTACTTCGCGATATTCACGATCCAAGCGGACACCTTGCAGCTTGCCATCGTTTTCACCCTGCGCACTTTCATCAATCGCCGTAACCATTTCTGGATACAAACTTTGTCGCCCTGGAATGGTCAAGCTCTGGACCTGGCTGTTTTGTGTGTTAGTCCCATCACCGACCTTTACGATTTTCCAGCCTTTACCAAACATATCTTCCGCAATAGTAAAACTTGTCTGACCAGTAATCGTTCGTTTATCTGACCCGAAAGCTATCTCATAGGTACTAGTCGCATCAAAACCTGCTAGTTTTTCTGCTTCATAATCAATCGTAATTGATGGTGTCGCTTCTCTTGGCAAGCCAGCTTGAATCGTCTTTTTGACAATCACACTCGCAAACTTTTTGCTCGGATTGCTGCCTTCATAACGAACGTCATAGTCTCCGGGGGCTAATCCTTTCACTATGCGATTAGGAGGACCATTTGTCCATGTTGATGCTCCCGCTAGTCGATACTCCATTTCTGGATCTACGCCTTCTAGTTGACCATCGTTATCCCCGTGTGCACTTTCGGGAATAGCCTTGATATGAGAATCATATAGAATTCTACGATGATTAACAGATAGTTGCTGACTATCACTATCCTGTATAGAAAGACCATCGCCCTTTCGTACGATTCGCCACCCTTTGCCAAACATGTCTTCAGAAATTTTCATTTCTGTCTGCCCAGTTATCGTTTTACTATTAGTGCCATCAAAATAAACGTCATAGGTGCCATTTTGATCAAACCCCTGCAGAAGCTCCTCTTCATAGTCAATGGTAATATTCGGAGCAGCGTGTTTTGGTAATGCTGCCTTGATTGTCTTAACGATGGGGGAACTCACAAATTGTCTTCCATTTGCGATACGAATCTCATAAGTTCCAGGTGCCAGATTTTCGACTAGCCCGCCCGGAGTTCCTTTTGTCCAAGCCCCTCCATTCAGGCGATACTCATATTCTTGGTTGACACCTTGCAGCTTGCCATCATTTTTTCCTTGAACTGTCTCATCAAAAGCTTGAATCCAGTCCTCCGGCAACTTCGCTCTGCCAGGAATCGTTAGCTGTTGTTGATCACTATCCTCAGTGGTAATCCCATTACCCATTTTTTTAATACGCCAAACTTTGCTCATCATATCGTCAGTAATAGGAAAAGCCGTTTGCCCAGAGACAGTTTCGATACGAGCGCCATAATTCACTTGATAATTTCCAGTACTATCAAAGCCGATTAACTGTTCATTTACGAAATCGATCGAAATTGAAGGCGTCGGTTCTTTTACTAGCTGTAATCGAGCGGCTTGTTGCTCGCTTTTTTCTTTTGACTGTACTGGCGGAGAGGTTGACTGAGTGGTATTTACTGTCGTTTGTTCTTTTTTTGGTTGAATTTCAGGGGAACTTGATTGCTGACTTTCTTGCTTAACAGCAGCCGAAGATGTTGTTTGCGTTTGCTGAACAACCGTGCTTTGTGGTGGTTCAATAGAAGTCGCTTCAGGCACGCTAGGCGACGAAAGTTCTGTGCTTTGTGGTGCTGAAGAAGCCGTTGAAGCTATCGTTTCAGAGGAAACTACTTGTCCAAAAGGTAAAAAAATCGCTAAGAGCAGCACAAAAAGCAGGAACTTACTAAATAGCTTTTTCATCATTTCATCCTCCTCATGGATGTATCCCATAACATTGGCGTCGAACAAAAAAGAACTGGTTTCCACTGTAAATAGCCTATTTAATTATTGGTGGTTAACCAAGAGGATTAACCACCCAGAGCGTACTTTTTTATGAAGCTTGAAATGTTCACTGGTAAAGGCTTGCCATTTACTATTACACAGTGTTAGGCGCAATAGTAAATGGTGTTTGATACTGGATAGGAGATCAGAATGATCTTACCTTCAATTTACTAACTTTTTCCTTTATTCAAAGTTGCTTCCCATCGCATTATTTGTGCAACATTTCCTATCAGCCAGACAACAACTGAAATCAATAGTGCTCTTTTCATTTTTCCCCTCCATTTCAACATAAATTTCCGGATATATCTATAAATAATAATGACCTGCAACGTGTATTCCTTCGCTGTTTAATTATATCATGCGCTAATTGTAACTATTGGCGATTAGACAAAAGGAATGCAAAACAAAAGATCACTTTTTTTATGAAGTTTAAAGTTTTTGATATTTAAAGACTTAGATCTTAGAATTCTTTTATTTATAAAATTATTGGCACCCGGAAAAGCATCAATCCTACGAAACATCCGTTATTTTATTTAGAAGCTAAAAATTAACTATTCCCAAAAGGATAGAGAAAACCTCTACCCTTTCACCTCATATTTCTTCATCGATTCATTCACGATCGCCTCACACAAATCGTTGAAACTGATCCCCGCCGCTGCTGCATCCTGCGGGAACAAACAATTCGGCGTCATCCCTGGCAATGAATTCACTTCAAGCACAAAAATATCTCCACGTTTATCAATCAAAAAATCCGTTCTCGAATAAACAGATAATCCTAGCATCCGATGCGTATTCTTCGCCAACACCTTCATTTGATTAGCGAACCTCTCGTTTATCTGTGCGGGAATCATTCGTTTCGATCGACCAGATTGATATTTACTCCTGTAGTCATAGAATCCTGGCCTAGGGATCAGCTCAATAATTGGCAATACCTGCTCTCCCAGTATCCCAACAGAAAATTCTCTGCCAATAATTTTGTCCTCTACTAATATTTGGGAATTATTTGTATAGTTTTGGACTTTCTCGATTGCTGACTCCAGCTCTTTCTCTGTTTCCGCCATCGATATCCCAATACTTGATCCCCCATCAATCGGTTTGACAACAGCTGGCAGTTTAATCCCTTCGATGTGATTGAAATTGGAAACGATTCTCCAATTTGCCGTAGGGATACCGTGAAAAAGCATCATTTTCTTTGCTAACAATTTATTCATCGCTAACAAACTGCTTTGAGCATCCGAGCCGGTGTATTTGATATTATAAATATCAAACATCCCCTGCAATTTCCCATTTTCACCGATACCGCCATGTAATGCTAAAAATGTAATATCCGCACTGTCACAGATTTCTAAAATATTTGAACCTATTTCATTTTCCGAAAACGCTTCTAAATCAGGAATTTTTTCCGAAACCTGATGATAATAGTAATCTGTCCTAAGTTCTTTATATGCACGATCAAAAGTAGTGTATTTGGGTGTGCCAGTTAATAAATCGATTAGTAAAACCTGATGACCTTTTGCGATCAGAGCATTGGCAACCTTACTTCCCGAAGTCATCGAGACTTCTCTTTCACTGCTTCTTCCGCCTGCTAGAACAACAATTTTCATATATTAATCAATTATCCTTTCGTTGACTTAATGGCTCTATGAAACTACGTCAATAGTTTCCCACCTGAAGAGATAATTTTCTCTGGTAAAAGTTTACTGATGTCTTCGAAATTCGATTCCCAACGTGATCCTTTGAAAACAATCATCGAATCATCTACTATCAATTCCATTGTTTCCTCAATTAAAGTCTCTAAATTATCGAAATGGTAGGCCATGATTTTTTTCTTTCGCAATTCCTTCATTATGTCCTTCATCTGTTCACCATATAAAAAAATGTAATCAGCACCAGCATTTGCAAGTGGCTCAATAAATTGATAATGAATCTCCTGACTTTTTTCACCAAGATCAGCAATCTTGGCAAAAATCATTAATTTATTTCCTTTGTGGTGTCCTGATTCTGCCATTAACTTGAAATAATTAATGGCATTTATCGCCGAGTGAGTCGAAGAATTATGAGTATCATCAATCAATAGTAGTCGTTCATTATTTACCAAACTAAATTGTTTTTTAGTCAATACTCTCGGCAACGTTTTAACAAGTTTGAATTTTTTTAATCGTTCACTCGATAAATCCACACCTAAAATTTCCAATGCTAACAAAACGCTTAGCGAATTTTGGACGGAGCCTTCAGAACCTCCCGGAACCTCATAGTTCACTTTTCTTTCACCAATGCAAGCAGTAACCCTTGAATAATCCCCATTCCATTCACGATTAATAAGGTACGCATCAGCATTTCTTTGTGTTGAACTATAAGTAAAAATAGTAATAGATCTATCCTTTGCTTTTCTAATAAATATTTCCTTTTGGTCTTCACTAATATCTTGATTTATTATTAATGTCCCTCCAATTTTAATTCCTTCGACTAGTGCGGATTTTATTTCTGCAACATTCAAATCATCTTTATATTTAGATAAATGCGCTCCCCCAATAGTCGTAACAATACCTATGTCTAATTTTGCTAATTCAGTTAAATTTCCAAATCTTTTATGTTTTAATAAACTATCACCTGCAAATTCTAAAGTTAGAAATTCAGGATTTCTAAGAGTATTTGCTAAATAATAAGGCACGCTATGTCTATCATTATGGTTTCCAATATTTACCATTGAATCCGTTTGATCATCTTTTAATAGTCTCCATAACATTTTAGTTGTAGTCGATTTACCTGCTGAACCTGTTACACCAATTATTTTATTTTTGTATTGTTTTCTCACGTAAGTGGCGAGTGAAATCATAAACTGCTGAACATCTTTAACTATAAATTGTGGGATTGTTTCTTGATACTTTTCTACTGGATTATTTGTAATAATTAACCTACAGGCATCCCGCTTCTCTTCCAGATATTTTAGTGAAAAATTGTAGGTAACCACCAGTGCAGTATGGCCTTTCAAATTTTTATTTAAACGTTGAGAACGATCAATAAATCTTTCTAATTGAAACTCATCAGGTAATTCTCTATTTAAAAAACGGCCTTCTGGATCTACTTTTTTTAAATCCGATATAGCAAAAGGAATTTTTGTATTCATATGTTACTCCTTTATTATTTTTTTCTATTAATCCAGCAATTCCAAAGATTAATCTATTTGCTAGAATTTTCAAAATCACATACTATTAAATACTTCTATTAAATTCAAAAAATTATTCACCAATAAGACACTATTCAAAAGCAACGGTTTTGATATAGTAATATCCCATCTCATCCCTTAACATTTTGTTGTTTGCTAAAACTCCTAAATCCAAACGTTTAAAATCGTCAAAATGCTTCTCTTCATTTAGGAAAAAAGGCTGCCAAAAAGTTTTTTTATTATGAATATACATTGGATATAATCGTATTTCATTCTTATCTAAATCCAGTTGAATAAAGAGACCAAACGGTGGAATCTTTCGTTCATCAAATTCACCATCTGAATTAAAGACACCATTTCCTACACTAAAAAGCACCTTTTTATGATTGATTATTTCAATTGGTTGTATGAAATGAGGCCCATGACCTATTATCAAATCAGCCCCTGCTGCCGTTAGTTTCTTCGCTATTTTTCGTTGTTCAGGATGGATTGCTTTAAAATCTACTCCCCAATGGCAAATCATTAAAATTCTATTTTGAGGATTTTTATACTTGTATTCTTCAACCTTTTCCACCATTAAATTAGTTAAACTAGCTACTCCCGATTGTGTTCCATATGCATAACCGTTAAACTTTCTTTCATTCGTTGTACGATACCAATACCCATTGAATAGCGCGACTGTTTGCTTTTTGTAGGTGACTTCAATTATTTCGTATGCATCAGACTGTTTTTTCCCCGCTCCTAATGTTTGAATACCAGCTTGATCGAAGCAGTCTAATGAATACTCAATACTTTTTTGTCCAAAATCAAAGGTATGATTCGTCGCAAAAGTAGCTAATTGAATATTCCTGTTCTTGAGCTCTTTTAACGTTTCAGCTGGTTCAGCATACAAATTGAACGGCTTGACCCCTTCAGTTGGGCTTCCTGATAGTTTTGGAGAAGGAAAAACAGCCTCAAAATTCACGATGTTCAGATCATCCTTTTTCAATTTTCCAGCGATTTTATCAAAAGAATGTCCATAGCCTTTTTCCATTAAAGCATCCTTACGATTATTCCTTTTTCGCTTTTCGCTATACCATTCTCCGAAATATACATCTCCTAAAATATTGATTTTCCCTGATTCTAATTGATTTTTTTCTTTTACTCTTGGACTGAAATTTTTGTTTTCTAATAAATAATATAACTGACTTTTTATATCCTGATAGTCATTCGTCGTCATTCCCACAATTGTTTTGACTTTCTTCTTAGAAAAATCAATCAATAATCCTATATTATTGTCACCGCCCCAAAATATTGAAGCTGTGTCTGAAATTTTTTGATCCAATGGATTAATTCCTAAAAATTGTTTACCATGAATCAACCAATTTCGATTTTGTAGCAATCTTAAATATTCGACATCAATTTTTTTGAACAGCTCCCCAGCTTTTTTCAAATCATTTACAGTCATTTTTTGACCTAACTTACAATTAATTCTTCCAGTAACATTGGTCACGCTGTTTGAGTTAATCCCTATTTTTTGAGCTTTTCGTTTAATCTCTCTTGTTGCCCTTGTATTATCGGTATATAAAAATTGTGCCAATGCTAAAAGTGTGTCTGGCGCGTTTAATGAAACTGCTTGTGATAAAACATCTCCTAAATAGCGTTGTTCATTCTCTCTTCCTTTAGTAGATCGAATAGAATTCAATTCCAATACATTCTTAGGAAAAGAAATCAAATCGTTAATAGTTATTATTTTTTCCTGTAAGCGAAAAAGAACTTCGTGAATAATCAAAAGATTCCCTAAACCATAGTCAAAACTTAAGGTTTCATCACCCAGACATTTTTTTCCTGTTCCCCAAAAGACAGACGAGCTTGTATTTTGTTCTTGCATCAAAAGTTTAGGAACTACTTGCCGCATTTGTGTTCCATTCACAGAACCTTTCACTAAAATCACGCTATCAGGTGTTACAGAATTTGCTAAATAGGATTTTAATTCAGTGATATCTGTAAAATGTTGCCCTTGAACACTTTTAGTAAGGTGTCTAAATATCAGTTCTCCTTCTTCACCAAAAGTACAGACTTCATCAAAAATACCTTCATTCAATCTATCAGCAATTTTTTGATAGACAATTTCTTTTTGATTATCCAAATTAATGATTTTTCCTAATACCGCAATTCTTTTTCCTGAAAATCGAGATGCAATTTTTTCTATATAAGCGAAAGCATTCATCATAGATAATTCTTCCGCATTATAGGTATCGTCGACTAGTGTAACCGACTGACTTCCTAACTTCATTGGTATCTCTTCTAAAAAATGCGCTCTTTTCTCAAAAGTAAAAAAAACATCTTGATAATCTTCCAAATTCTCACCGATGAGAGAAAGTAACGTTAATACACTAAGTAAATTGCTCAACCCTCCGTCATTTATACTATCCATCAAACTCAATTGAAGGTTGTATATTTTCCCATTGATCTCAAAACAAACAATGCTTTTTTCTTCAGAAGAAAGGGTCTTTACAAAGTGACTATATGTGTCATTTTCTTTTAGACTGTATGTAAAAACATTCTTCGTACTTGATTCAACATTCGAATAGGCATCCATATAATTTTCCACATCGCGATTCAAAATAACTGTGCCTTCATCAGATATATTTTTCGCAAGACGTGTTTTATATTTAATAGTGTCCGTTACGCTCGTTCCCTTTTGACCTCGACCAAATTGTGTCAAAATTGCATAATCACTTTTTAATTCCTTTGTTATCCCCGCGTCTCCATACCAAAGTGCGGAAACAGCTACTTCTAAAATGACAAAATCATAATCTATTCCTGGTAAAATGCTCGCTAACATACAACGAATCGCAGTACGACTATTATAATTACTTTTAGGTGCTAATATACGATAGTTAGTCTTCAGGGCTTTTCTTAACAACTCCACTACATTCGTTTTTCCAACCGTACCTGTGACAGAGATAATTTTTCCTGAAAACTGTTCTCTGTTCGCTTTGCCTAATGCTTCCATAAATTCATAAGAATTCTCTACAACATATTGTGGGATTGTTACGTTTGGAACTTCCCTCTCAACTATTAACAGTGAAACTTTTTCTATATCTCTCAGCACAAGTTCATGGCTATCAAACCATTTCGTGTATACTTTATTTTGAGATCCCTTTAAAAAAGTTTCCTTGGTCATTGCAATAAATGCATTATTATTAGCTCCCATTTCTGGTTTTGTGTAAACCACTTTCGCCACTTCAGTTTGCTCCAGTTTGTCCTCGTTTATCCAATGACCCTTACTAAATCGTGCAAAATATTCCTTTAAAAATAATCCGCTAACTGTTTCCATGGCTTCCCCTTTTTCATAGATAATAGTTCTTTATATTAATAAGAAAACAAAAAACCTACCCTACAGATATACGATGCGGTAGGTTTATTCTTGTTTTCATGATAAATAGGGGGCGTTAATGATTGAGAACGCCCCACGCGTCACTTGTTTAACCTTCCACGGCTTCCTTCACCGGAACGGTGATGGTTACTTCCTTCAAGGTCAGCTCTTTTAACCGATAGCCTTTACCCCAAGAGGTAACTAGACAATTCTTGTTGAAACCTGACGCTTCAATTTTTATTCTGAGATTTTTGACAATGCCAGATAAGCGGCTAGCCATTGAGTTGGTCGGTGAACTGTTCCATAGCCTATAACAGATATCTTCTCTGGTAATGAACGCCCCGTCTAATTCTTTTAGGATCGTAAACAGTTGTTTTTCTTGTGCGGATAAACTGATGTCTAGATCGTCTAACAACGCATTTCGCTTTTTCATGAATGATTTTTCCATCAGTTCATTTTTCTGATCTCTATTGGTTAAGATTTCACGGAAGTCATCCAACGAGGAGTCGTTGGAGAAGAAGCCGGAAATACCGAACTTCTTCCATTCTTCCTTTTCTGTGTCTGGTATTTCTTTTTCATTCTTTCGAAGAATCAAAGGAATATTGTAGATATTTACTGGGATGACATTCCGAACCTCTGCGTCACAGATCGTTTCACTGAAAATCAAGCTATCAAAATATTTCAATATCTCTCTCTTGTCGATTCTAGTTTGGATATCTCTCAATAAATTCTTGCTGCACAATACTTCATGTCCTAAGGCGTTCATCTGTGCAATGAAGTCCTGTTCGAACAGGATATTATTTGTTAACAATAGTATGTTCATCTGATATTCCTCTCATTCTATTGATTTATTCAATCTCTTCTAGTGTTTCATCAGCTAACTCTTCTACTTTGTTTTCGATCTCAGTGTAGATAGCTAGAACATGTTGTTTGGCGTCTTTGACTTCGGATAATAGATTTTTCGTCCGTGTGCTCATTTTCTTCACTTCTAATTCAGCGGCATCAATTCGTAATTGCGCAACTTCTTGTGCATCCTCGATCGTATAGGTCGCTTGTTTCTTAGCGGATAATAGGACCTCTCCGATTTCCTGTTGGGCTTGGAGGAGCTGTGCTTTTAAATCCGTATTTTTCGTAATCAGGTCTTGAATTTGCTGCTTCGCTTCCTCTAATGAGTCATCGTCTTGCTTATTGGCAGTTAATTCATGGATTGTTTCTTCAAGTGTTTGGATATGCTGCGCTTTTTCTGCTAAAGTCATTTGAAGCATTTGCAGATGCTGAGAGAAATCATCTTTTTGCTGCTGCACTTGTTGATGCTCCTCGGTTAGTTCCGTCAGCTTGTTTTCTAGTTCATGGATCGTTTCCGCTTGATCGCAGGAGACTTGTTCTGAGTCAGTCCGCTCCTCCACCTGTTTCTCTAACTTATTGATGACTTCATGTGCATCAAATAAGGAATTGTTTAGGATTTCTTTTTCTGTTTGGAATTTGGCAAGTAATTGCTGCTTTTCCGTTTCAGTGTTCGTTGTTGATTGTTTCAATTCTTCCATCGCAGTCGCACCTTCTTCCACTTGTTTCAATAATCGCTCGCGCTCCTCTTCAAAACGGGCAAGCTGTTCTTCAAGCTCTAACTGATGATTCTCCTGTACTTCTTGCACTTGATTCGTTACTTGTGCTTCCAACTGCTTGATCGTTGTTTCGTATGCCTCGAACTTCTGCTGATTCGTCTCATGCTGCGTGACGAGACGCTGATTTTCCTGTTCCATTTCAGCGAACTGTCCTTGGTTGCTTAGGATTTGCTGTTCATAATCTTCGATGATTTTTTGCTGAGCAGCGATTTTTTCATTAAGCTGTTTGATTTGTGCTTCTGTTTCTTGTTTACTTTCTTCAGTTGCTTGCAACAGTTGTTGAAGTTTCTGCTCTTTTTCAGTTAATTGCTGCTCAACGTTTTGAAGTTGCGTTTTATATGCTGCTTTTTCCTTCTCCAGTGTTCCCTTCATCTGTTGGTCCAGCTGTTGATGCTTCGTGAGCAGTCGTTCTTTTTCTTCTTCCTGCAGGGCTAATTGTTCGGTGATCTCTTCGGTTTTACCGACACTGCGCTTTAATTTTTGTTCCAGCACCTCTAATTCGCGGGCCTGCTCAGCGATTGTTTCCCGGCTTTCGGAGATCCGCTTATTGAGCTGTTCCTTGTTCCATTTTTCCTGATAAAGCTCATCTG
The DNA here is from genome assembly GCF_051714485.1 of Enterococcus sp. AZ128. Classification (NCBI taxonomy): domain Bacteria; kingdom Bacillati; phylum Bacillota; class Bacilli; order Lactobacillales; family Enterococcaceae; genus Enterococcus; species Enterococcus sp. AZ128. The sequence goes on along the minus strand of NZ_JBIORZ010000002.1, from coordinate 1,103,799 downwards.
CTTGACCTTTGCTGATCTGCTTCAGTTCTTCCAGATTCTTTGTTAATTGTTCGATTTCAAGCTTGGATTCCTCTTGCTTGGATGCTTCACTCGGAGCGGCTTGCTCTTGGGGTTTCTCAGCCTCTAATACCTGCCAGTTCTGATCCGCCCGATTATTCTTGAAATCCTCTACTTTTTCTGAATTGCTTTTTGCAAAAAGCCAACTTGTTTTCTTCGCCATGTATCTATCCCTTTCTGATAATGCTTATCCTTAATTTTCTTTGTCACTTATTATTTGGTGCTAAGTACGCATTCAATATGTTTTTACTGGCAAATCAAATGCTTTTGCGGCAGCCTCCGAGATAATCTCGATCGATGTCACACTTTGTAATTCTCCCTGAACAACCAATCGTGTCGTAGCGTAGATATCCCCGCAGGTCAGCAGGGTGACTAGCCGTTTTCCGGGAACAACATCCAACACCTCTACCGAACTCGGATCTACATGTTCTTTCCAAACTGCCACATATGTATACACTTTGGTTAAATCTGTGAGATAAATCGTATCCCCTACGACCACTTCATCTAACGGCGTAAACAATAAATCTGCCTGATCAGAACGATGACTCGCGATACCATAATTCCCCTCGCCCATCTCTTGATCAGCTGAAAGAGTCCCTGCACCGTAATACAACCCGTCATTTTGCAGACCTTTAAAAATCGGCAAACAAATCCCTACTCTTGGTACTGCCACACTGGCGATCACAGGCAGCTCCTTGCTCTGTCCGCTGATTTGCGACTTCGCAATCGCCTTCGTATCTATCGGCTTGACCCCATCAAAATCATAGGTTGTTTGCTTCTTTTGATTCGCTGCGATCTCTTTCTTATCGATCTTAGAAATCTGGTACTGTTCACCTGTTTTCTTCACAAAATAATTTTTTATCGGCTTGTTAAAGAGAAACACGAGTCCCACCAGAACGAACACTAGGACAACCATTTTTCGTTTCATACCTGTCTCCCCATAAAACAAAAGGCGGATCATTTGAATCATTTGAAAATGATCCGCCTTCTGTCGCTATTCTCGCTAACTACTTACCTATTCGTTCTCTACTTCTTCGTTTTGCTTCTTATTTTTTAGACGTTTCAGCAATCCTGCCAGACCAAGCGTCAGCATGCCCCAACCTGAAGTCTGATAGATCTGCGCTTCGGCATCCATCCCTGTCTTCGGTAACGAACCCTTACTCGAAGCCTTCGTTGCTCCATCCTTAGGCGTAGTTTTGGCAGTTGATGCTGCTTTCTTCACCGTGTTGCCATCCGAATCTGAGTCACTGTCCGAGTCCGAATCGCTATCTGAGTCACTATCCGAATCCGAATCACTATCCGAGTCTGAGTCACTGTCTGAATCTGAGTCGCTATCCGAATCCGAATCACTATCCGAGTCTGAGTCACTATCCGAGTCTGAATCGCTGTCTGAGTCTGAATCGCTATCCGAATCTGAGTCACTGTCTGAATCTGAATCGCTGTCTGAATCTGAGTCGCTATCCGAATCTGAATCGCTGTCCGAATCTGAGTCACTATCTGAGTCTGAATCACTTTCTGTATCCTTGACGATCTCATTTACCGCTGGACCATCCTTATCCACTTTTCCGTCTTGGTGACCGACCAGTTTTGCGGTAACCACATCACCATCAGCAAGCGTACGACCTGTTAGTCGTGCATACTCTCGCGCAACTTCATTCAAGTCATACTCGAAGTCACCACCTGGAGTGACTGGTATTCCACTTGCTACTAGATAGCCGTTGATATATAGATTCAATGTATAGGTTCTGTCAAAATCCATATTTTGATTAGGAATACTTCCCGAAATAATCGAGTCGCCCGGCGAATGAGGATTCAATACTGGCGGTACAATGATCCAGTCTTCGTAATCAGAATCGCTATCCGAGTCCGAATCACTATCTGAATCTGAGTCGCTATCCGAGTCTGAATCGCTATCCGAGTCTGAATCGCTATCCGAATCTGAGTCACTATCCGAGTCTGAATCGCTGTCTGAATCCGAATCGCTATCGGAATCCGAGTCACTATCCGAGTCCGAATCTGAATCACTATCTGAATCTGAGTCGCTATCTGAGTCTGAATCGCTGTCCGAGTCTGAGTCACTATCCGAATCTGAATCGCTGTCTGAGTCTGAATCGCTATCTGAGTCCGAATCACTGTCGCTATCCGAATCCGAGTCGCTGTCTGAGTCTGAATCACTGTCCGAATCTGAGTCGCTATCCGAGTCCGAATCGCTATCTGAATCACTGTCGCTATCCGAGTCCGAATCGCTGTCCGAATCTGAGTCGCTATCTGAGTCTGAATCGCTGTCCGAATCCGAGTCGCTGTCTGAATCACTGTCGCTATCTGAATCCGAATCACTATCCGAATCTGAATCGCTATCCGAGTCTGAGTCCGAATCGCTGTCCGAATCTGAGTCGCTATCCGAGTCTGAATCGCTGTCTGAGTCTGAATCACTATCCGAATCTGAGTCGCTATCTGAGTCCGAATCACTATCGGAATCCGAATCACTATCGGAATCCGAGTCTGAATCGCTATCCGAATCTGAGTCACTATCTGAGTCTGAATCGCTATCCGAATCTGAGTCCGAGTCGCTGTCTGAATCACTATCGCTATCCGAGTCTGAGTCGCTATCCGAATCCGAGTCGCTGTCTGAATCACTGTCGCTATCCGAGTCTGAGTCACTATCTGAGTCCGAGTCGCTGTCTGAATCACTGTCGCTATCCGAATCTGAGTCGCTATCTGAGTCTGAATCGCTGTCCGAATCTGAGTCGCTATCCGAGTCTGAATCGCTGTCCGAGTCTGAGTCACTGTCCGAATCTGAGTCGCTATCCGAATCTGAATCGCTGTCCGAGTCCGAATCGCTGTCCGAGTCCGAATCGCTGTCCGAGTCCGAATCGCTGTCCGAGTCTGAATCGCTATCCGAATCTGAGTCGCTATCCGAGTCCGAATCGCTATCTGAATCTGAGTCGCTATCTGAGTCCGAATCACTATCAGCATCCGAATCGCTGTCTGAGTCTGAGTCGCTATCCGAATCTGAATCGCTATCTGAGTCCGAATCACTGTCTGAATCACTGTCTGAATCACTGTCGCTATCTGAGTCTGAATCACTATCGGAATCTGAGTCACTGTCTGAATCCGAGTCGCTATCCGAATCTGAATCACTATCTGAATCCGAGTCGCTATCCGAGTCTGAATCGCTGTCCGAATCTGAGTCACTATCTGAATCCGAGTCGCTATCCGAGTCTGAATCGCTGTCCGAGTCTGAGTCGCTGTCCGAGTCTGAGTCGCTGTCTGAGTCCGAATCGCTATCTGAATCACTGTCGCTGTCCGAATCTGAATCGCTGTCTGAATCCGAGTCGCTATCCGAGTCTGAATCGCTGTCTGAATCCGAGTCACTATCCGAATCCGAGTCGCTATCTGAATCTGAATCGCTGTCTGAGTCTGAGTCGCTATCCGAATCCGAGTCGCTGTCTGAATCACTGTCGCTATCCGAGTCCGAATCGCTGTCTGAATCTGAATCGCTGTCCGAATCTGAGTCGCTATCCGAGTCTGAATCGCTATCCGAGTCTGAATCACTGTCTGAATCACTGTCGCTATCCGAGTCCGAATCGCTGTCCGAATCTGAGTCGCTATCCGAGTCCGAATCACTATCTGAGTCTGAGTCACTATCTGAATCCGAGTCGCTATCCGAGTCTGAGTCGCTATCCGAGTCTGAATCGCTGTCCGAGTCTGAATCGCTGTCTGAATCTGAGTCGCTATCCGAATCCGAATCACTATCCGAATCTGAATCGCTATCTGAGTCCGAATCACTGTCTGAATCTGAGTCGCTATCCGAGTCCGAATCGCTATCTGAATCTGAATCACTATCGGAATCCGAATCGCTGTCTGAGTCTGAATCACTATCTGAGTCTGAGTCGCTATCCGAGTCCGAATCACTGTCACTATCCGAGTCCGAATCGCTGTCTGAATCTGAGTCGCTATCCGAGTCTGAATCGCTATCTGAGTCCGAATCGCTATCCGAATCTGAGTCACTATCCGAATCTGAATCACTATCTGAATCTGAGTCGCTATCCGAGTCTGAATCACTATCGGAATCTGAGTCGCTGTCTGAGTCCGAATCGCTGTCTGAATCTGAATCGCTATCTGAGTCCGAATCGCTGTCTGAATCTGAGTCACTATCTGAGTCCGAATCACTATCAGCATCTGAATCGCTGTCTGAGTCCGAATCGCTGTCTGAATCACTGTCGCTATCTGAGTCCGAATCGCTGTCTGAATCTGAATCGCTATCCGAGTCTGAATCGCTGTCTGAATCCGAATCACTATCAGCATCTGAATCGCTATCTGAATCTGAGTCGCTGTCCGAATCACTGTCGCTATCTGAGTCCGAATCGCTGTCTGAATCTGAATCACTATCTGAATCTGAGTCACTATCTGAGTCCGAATCGCTATCCGAGTCTGAGTCACTATCTGAGTCCGAATCGCTATCCGAGTCTGAGTCACTGTCTGAATCTGAGTCGCTATCTGAGTCGCTATCCGAGTCCGAATCGCTGTCTGAATCACTGTCGCTATCCGAGTCTGAATCGCTATCTGAATCCGAGTCGCTGTCTGAATCTGAGTCACTATCCGAATCTGAATCGCTGTCTGAATCACTGTCGCTATCCGAGTCTGAGTCACTATCTGAGTCCGAATCGCTATCTGAATCTGAGTCACTATCCGAATCTGAATCGCTATCTGAGTCTGAATCGCTGTCCGAATCTGAATCGCTATCCGAATCTGAGTCACTATCCGAGTCCGAATCGCTGTCTGAGTCTGAATCGCTGTCTGAATCACTGTCGCTATCCGAGTCCGAGTCGCTATCCGAATCTGAATCGCTATCTGAATCTGAATCGCTGTCTGAGTCTGAATCGCTATCCGAATCTGCATCGCTGTCTGAATCACTGTCGCTATCTGAGTCCGAATCACTATCCGAATCTGAGTCGCTATCTGAGTCTGAATCGCTGTCCGAATCTGAGTCACTATCCGAATCTGCATCATCATTCACGACATATTTCACGACTGTATCCTCAGTAGGATCAGCAATTTCCGGCGCCTTATAGCCCTTCGTCGGATCATCTGGATCGATAAACTCCAGTTCATTCCCATCCTTATCCACAGCGTGATACCCTGCTACATATGGGATAACATGTTGATCTGGACTTACTTGATCCCCATTGACAACATATTGAATTTCATCTGTATTCGGGAAATATGGATCATCACTCGTCAAGATAAAGCTGCCTACCGGTTTGAAGACAAGCGTAATCTCAGAATACCCATCACGATCGACGATCATATCACTATCAGATTTTTCTATATCCAGACCAATGAAGTAATAGCCCTCTGGAAATGCCATAAGGTTCCTAATATACTCTTCCGTGAGTTCACGACCGACTCGAGAGTTCCATGTATCGCTAGGGAAGATCGTTTCTCCCTCATTGTCTACATAATGAAAAGCTACCTGCGCGTAATTCGCTGAATAAACATAGGTCACGATGGATGTTCCATCCGCATTCACCTTCATGTCTTCATCTGAATTTTCAGTATCAAGGCTCTTATATGTATAGCCTTCGATCTCGATCGGATTCCTAACAATCGCAGACCCCGCTGCCGCTTGTTCAAGTGTCGCTTCCTCTATTTCCTTGCCATCTTCATCCACGTATCTATGGCTCACAGTTACTTGATTCGCAGTGTAGACATACGTCACGACTGATGCCCCGCTGCGATCCACGATCATGTCCACATCTGAATCTTCTGATTTCTTCTGATAGGTATAGCCAGTAATCGCATCATTTTGTTCTTCGATCACTGCGTCTACTTTGGTAGGAATAATACGATCCTCAGCAATTTCTTCGCCGTTCTCATCGACATAACGATACGTCACCGTAGCGTCGTTCGGAGTGTAGATGTAGGTCACGACTGACCCTCCATCAGAGTCCACTTTCATATCTTCATCTGACGTTTCAGTATCAATCGCTTTGAAGGTGTAGCCTTCGATCTCTTCACGTTTCTCTACGATATCTGAACCAATTTTTGCTTGTTCTATCTGCTCTTCAGCGATTGGATTGCCTGCTTCATTCACATAGTTGTGCGTTACTTTTGCTTGATTCAAGCTGTACACATAAGTGACGACAGAACTTCCGCTGCGATCCACGATCATATCCGCATCAGAATCAGCTTTCTTCTCTAAATAGGAATAACCTTCAATCTCCTCAATGCGTTCATCGATCGTCGCATCTACTTTTGTTTGTAATTCAAAGTCAGCGGCAATTTCTTCGCCAGCTTCATCGACATAGCGATACGTTACTGTCGCATCATTCGCAGTATAGACATAAGTGACCATCGAATCCCCATCCGGATTCACGATCATATCGTTATCAGAGCCAGAGCCGATCTCTTTGAAGGTATAGCCTTCAATCGGCACTTTGTGATCAGGAATTTGTTCTCCAATCGTGGCATCTTCTAACGTAAACGCCGGTAAAAGGACCTTTCCACTATCGGATAAATACCGATAGGTCACTGTTGTTTGACCCGCTTCGCCACCTTGATCCGAGAGCGGTCCAGGCGAACCAATAAAAATAATTTCGTCTTCAACTTGTGTACCAATGGTATTAAGTACAGTCGTCGCATCTTTTAACTGTTGTGTCGTCACCGTTGGTGGTGTAGCCGTTGCACCTGATCGTGCATCATATAAGGCCTGCAAAGGTTGGTCCAAAGCATTATGATAGGTCCAATCTGTATCCCAATCAACATAACCTTTATATTGGTTAATCGCTTTATTAGCACTCGTATTCGCAGCTTTTCTCGCAGTTTCCGCAGTCGGAATCGCCGCCCGCAGTTCATTTGCGGCAGCTGTCACTGACCCGCCAGTATCCGTGGGATTACTCGTCTGGGTATCCAATAACTTCTGAATCAACGTAGCGATCTCCGGTTCGTTCTGCACCGATTGCGCTAAGGTAAGCGCCGGTTGAACGATCTCTTTGTCCACCTTTTCCGTCAGTGGCGATCGGGCAAGTCCAGATTTGTCTGTTCCTGCCGAAAGAACATTCGCTTCCGTAGTTCCCATTGTTTCCGCTCGAGCAGTAGACCCTATCGACGGACCCAGTATCATTGCACCAATGACGCTACTCTTTACCACCCAGTTTTTCTTCACTTTGTGCAGCCTATACCTCTTATAGACACTTTTGGGTGGACTAGTAACGACTTTGTACCTATTTCTTTTCATAGCAGCCATCCTTTTTAAAAAGGTTACGCTCTAAAATGCGAACGTAACCTTTCATATTCTGTAAACCTAAATGGTATTGTCCTCTTGATCCTTCTTGCGCTTCTTCGTTCCTCCATAGAAAGCCAATCCCATTGACACGAGTCCTAAACCAGCAACTGAATACAACAATTGATCGTCATTCGTATTGGTACTTGGCAGATTCTTCTTAGTAGTCGTGCTTCCATCAGAGTCTGAATCTGAGTCACTGTCTGAATCTGAATCGCTATCTGAGTCCGAGTCACTGTCTGAGTCCGAATCGCTATCCGAGTCTGAATCACTATCCGAATCTGAGTCACTATCCGAGTCTGAGTCACTATCCGAGTCTGAGTCACTATCTGAATCTGAGTCGCTGTCTGAGTCTGAATCGCTATCTGAATCTGAGTCACTATCCGAGTCCGAATCGCTATCTGAATCTGAGTCACTATCCGAGTCCGAATCGCTATCTGAATCTGAGTCACTATCCGAGTCCGAATCGCTATCCGAATCTGAGTCACTATCCGAGTCCGAATCGCTATCCGAATCTGAGTCACTATCTGAATCACTGTCGCTTTCGCCTTGAACAACTATGCTCGTTGACTGACTCTCTTTACTCTCTCTACCATCTTGATGGCCGATTGCTTTTGCAGTAACTTCATCACCTTCTTCAAGCTGCTTCCCGATCAATCTCGCATATTCTCTCGCAAGATCATTCAGATCATATTGGAATTTTCCATTAGACCCAACAGTTATTCCACTTGCAATCAACTGACCATTTACGTAAAGATCCACGGTATACGTTCTATCGTAGTCAATATCTTGATCAGGTATTTTTCCTGAAATAATTGAATCCCCTGCTTCAATTGGATCTAAGATTGGTGCCACTACTACCCATTTATCATAGTTAAGATCCGCATCAGAATCTGAGTCACTATCCGAGTCCGAATCGCTGTCCGAATCTGAATCGCTATCCGAGTCTGAATCGCTGTCCGAATCTGAGTCACTATCCGAGTCCGAATCGCTATCCGAGTCCGAATCGCTGTCTGAATCACTGTCGCTATCTGAGTCCGAGTCGCTGTCTGAATCTGAGTCACTGTCCGAGTCTGAGTCGCTGTCTGAATCCGAATCACTATCTGAATCACTGTCGCTATCTGAGTCCGAATCACTGTCTGAGTCTGAGTCGCTGTCTGAGTCTGAGTCGCTATCCGAGTCTGAATCGCTGTCTGAGTCTGAATCGCTGTCCGAATCTGAATCGCTATCTGAGTCTGAATCGCTGTCCGAATCCGAATCGCTGTCTGAATCCGAGTCACTATCCGAATCACTGTCGCTATCCGAGTCCGAATCGCTATCTGAGTCTGAATCGCTGTCCGAATCTGAGTCGCTATCCGAGTCTGAATCGCTGTCTGAATCCGAGTCACTATCCGAATCACTGTCGCTATCCGAGTCCGAATCGCTATCTGAATCTGAGTCGCTATCTGAGTCTGAATCGCTGTCCGAATCTGAGTCGCTATCTGAGTCTGAATCGCTGTCCGAATCTGAATCGCTATCCGAATCTGAGTCACTATCCGAGTCCGAATCCGAGTCACTGTCTGAGTCTGAGTCGCTATCCGAATCTGAATCGCTATCTGAGTCTGAGTCACTATCTGAGTCCGAATCGCTGTCTGAATCCGAGTCACTATCCGAATCTGAATCGCTATCTGAATCTGAGTCACTATCTGAGTCTGAATCGCTGTCTGAATCACTGTCGCTATCCGAATCACTGTCGCTATCCGAATCTGAATCACTGTCGCTATCCGAGTCTGAATCGCTATCTGAATCCGAATCACTGTCCGAGTCTGAGTCGCTATCTGAATCCGAATCGCTGTCTGAATCACTGTCGCTATCCGAGTCTGAATCGCTATCTGAATCCGAGTCGCTGTCTGAATCTGAGTCGCTATCCGAGTCCGAATCGCTGTCTGAATCCGAGTCACTATCCGAATCTGAATCGCTGTCTGAATCACTGTCGCTATCCGAGTCTGAGTCACTATCTGAGTCCGAATCGCTATCCGAGTCTGAATCGCTGTCCGAATCTGAGTCACTATCCGAATCCGAATCGCTATCTGAGTCCGAATCGCTGTCTGAATCACTGTCGCTATCCGAGTCCGAATCGCTATCTGAATCTGAGTCGCTATCCGAGTCTGAATCACTATCCGAATCCGAATCTGAGTCGCTATCCGAGTCTGAATCGCTATCTGAATCTGAGTCGCTATCTGAGTCTGAATCGCTGTCTGAATCTGAATCACTATCGGAATCTGAGTCACTATCCGAGTCCGAATCGCTATCCGAGTCTGAGTCACTATCTGAATCCGAATCGCTATCCGAGTCTGAATCGCTATCGGAATCTGAGTCGCTATCTGAGTCTGAATCGCTGTCTGAATCTGAATCACTATCGGAATCTGAGTCACTATCCGAGTCCGAATCGCTATCCGAGTCTGAGTCACTATCTGAATCCGAATCGCTATCCGAGTCTGAGTCACTGTCTGAATCTGAGTCGCTATCTGAGTCTGAATCGCTATCGGAATCTGAGTCACTATCCGAGTCCGAATCGCTGTCTGAGTCTGAGTCACTATCCGAGTCCGAATCACTATCCGAATCTGAGTCACTATCTGAATCCGAATCGCTATCGGAATCTGAGTCTGAATCACTATCCGAATCTGAATCGCTATCGGAATCTGAGTCGCTATCCGAATCCGAGTCGCTATCCGAGTCTGAATCACTGTCTGAATCTGAGTCACTATCCGAGTCCGAATCGCTGTCCGAATCTGAGTCGCTATCTGAGTCCGAATCACTATCCGAATCTGAATCGCTATCTGAGTCCGAATCGCTGTCCGAATCTGAATCACTATCCGAGTCTGAGTCGCTATCGGAATCCGAGTCGCTATCCGAATCTGAGTCGCTATCTGAGTCTGAATCGCTGTCCGAATCTGAGTCACTATCTGAATCTGAGTCGCTATCTGAGTCTGAATCGCTGTCTGAGTCCGAGTCACTATCTGAATCTGAGTCGCTATCTGAGTCTGAATCGCTGTCCGAATCTGAGTCGCTGTCTGAGTCTGAATCGCTATCGGAATCTGAATCGCTGTCCGAATCACTGTCGCTATCCGAGTCTGAATCGCTGTCTGAATCTGAATCGCTATCCGAATCTGAATCGCTATCCGAGTCTGAATCGCTATCTGAGTCTGAGTCACTATCCGAATCTGAATCGCTATCCGAGTCTGAATCGCTATCTGAGTCTGAGTCACTATCTGAATCACTGTCGCTATCCGAATCCGAGTCTGAATCGCTATCTGAATCTGAATCGCTGTCTGAATCCGAGTCGCTATCCGAATCTGAGTCACTGTCCGAGTCTGAGTCGCTGTCCGAATCTGAGTCACTGTCCGAGTCTGAATCACTATCTGAATCTGAGTCACTATCTGAATCACTGTCGCTATCCGAATCCGAGTCTGAATCGCTGTCTGAATCCGAGTCGCTATCCGAATCTGAGTCACTGTCTGAGTCTGAATCGCTGTCCGAATCTGAGTCACTGTCCGAGTCTGAATCACTATCTGAATCTGAGTCACTGTCCGAGTCTGAATCACTGTCTGAATCTGAGTCACTGTCCGAGTCTGAATCGCTGTCTGAATCACTGTCGCTATCCGAGTCCGAATCGCTGTCTGAATCTGAGTCGCTATCCGAATCCGAATCGCTATCCGAGTCTGAATCGCTGTCCGAATCTGAGTCCGAATCGCTGTCTGAATCTGAATCACTATCTGAATCTGAGTCACTATCCGAGTCCGAATCGCTGTCTGAATCTGAGTCACTATCCGAGTCCGAATCACTATCCGAATCTGAATCGCTATCTGAATCCGAATCGCTATCCGAGTCTGAGTCGCTATCTGAATCTGAGTCGCTGTCTGAATCTGAGTCGCTATCTGAGTCTGAATCACTGTCCGAATCTGAATCACTATCGGAGTCTGCGTCGCTATCCGAATCTGAATCGCTATCTGAGTCCGAGTCACTGTCTGAATCTGAATCGCTGTCCGAGTCTGAATCGCTATCCGAGTCCGAATCGCTGTCTGAGTCTGAATCACTATCGGAATCTGAGTCACTATCTGAGTCCGAATCGCTGTCTGAATCACTGTCGCTATCTGAGTCCGAATCGCTATCCGAGTCTGAATCGCTGTCTGAGTCTGAGTCACTATCCGAATCTGAATCGCTATCTGAATCTGAGTCGCTGTCCGAATCGCTGTCCGAATCTGAGTCGCTATCTGAGTCTGAGTCACTGTCTGAATCTGAGTCGCTGTCCGAGTCCGAATCACTGTCCGAGTCCGAATCGCTATCCGAGTCTGAATCGCTGTCCGAATCTGAGTCGCTATCCGAGTCCGAATCGCTGTCTGAATCTGAGTCACTGTCCGAATCTGAGTCGCTATCTGAGTCCGAATCGCTATCCGAATCTGAATCGCTATCCGAATCTGAATCGCTATCCGAATCTGAATCGCTATCTGAATCTGAGTCTGAATCTGACTCATCTTCATCTAACTCATACTTAATTTCAGTATCCTCGGTTGGATCATCAATATCTGGCAGTTTGTACCCTTTGGTTTCATCCTCTGGATCAACCCATTCCAACGGAATACCATCTTTATCCTTCGGTGTATAGCCTTCAACATAGTCAATCGTTGGGAAATCTGGATCTGATTGATCGAGCATCTTGCTTGGATCGTTTGGATCATTTGGATAGATAATTGTTCCGCTTCCTGGAAACTTAGAATCTTCACTACCAATGGTAATGCTGCCCATTTTGGTATACACATACGTAATTTCTGACGTGCCATTCATATTCACGATCATATCGGAATCTGAATCCGCATCTTTCTCCACGTACAACCAGCCGGATACGACATCGATCTTCTCGGAAATCGTGTCTTTCACTTTCGCTGGAACTGTCTTCGTTTCTGCGACTGGATTTCCTTCTTGATCTACATAATGATAGAGAATTTTCGCATCATTTAATTTGTACGTAATTTCAGTGTCTTTACTTGCGTCCGCAATCGCTGGTGATTTGTATCCTTTGGTTTCATCCTCCGTATCCATCCATTCCAATGCGCCGCCGTTTTTATCCGTCGGTGTATAACCCTCTACATAGGCAATGCCAGGGTGAGAAGGTGCATCCACTGCTAGTGCTTTGCTTGGATCAGTAGGATCATTCGGGTAAAGAACCGTATCCTCAGTGAAATCAGGGTCATCACTTTTCAGAGAATAACTCCCCATTGGCTGATACACATAGGTTACTTCTGATGTTCCCGAAGGTTTGATCGTTCCACTATCGGAAGTTGGGTCTGTCTCTACATATAAGTAGCCTTCAACCACATTGATCTTGTTTTCGATCGCTGCACCTTCAGATGAAGGAACGACAACATCTTCTGCGACTTCTTTTCCTTCTTTATCAACATAGTGATAAATCACTTTGTATTCATCTGGAACTAACTTCCATTCCATGTTTTGTGAACGCGTATCTTCACTAGGGTCTAACGTGTTTTGAGCGCCGGGTTTTACCTTCGCGCCTTCTGTCAACGCTTCATTTGTTTTAGTATTCACATAATGGAAACCGGTTGGTGCTTTCGGTACCGTTACATCTGCCAAATCTCTTAAATTCGTATTAATCGTAAATTTAGTTGCCGTTGGTTCTGTTACCCCATCATGACGAGAAGTATCGATCACCAGACTTCCGACTTCACGATAAACAAATTCAACATCAGTGGTTGAGTCCGCATAACGTCCAGCCATATTTGCTGGGTTTGCGACTAAGTAATAGTTCTTATCACGGTAATCTATTGCAGTTGTCCGATAAACTGAGTTATAGATTCCTTCTAATGAGTCATCATCCGCACCATCATTGATCTTCGTATCCGCAACTCCATCACCATCGGAATCCAACATGTATCTTACGTTGACTTTCGTAGTCTTGATCTTATATTTGTAAGTAATATCTGTCGTTTCACCTTCATCTGGGAAATCAACAGATATTGTTCCAGTAAGAGGATCTGCGCCAGTAGGTAATTGTTCTAAATCAATTTCATAACCTTCAACTACTAAGTCTTCTGCCGTGATCATTGCTTGTTCAGGAGAAGATTCTGTAGTTGGGAAGCCAAGTTTTGTTACTGGGTTTTGTAGTGGTTGGTTATCTTCGTCGACATAATTAATTCTGATAGAACTTTGCCCCTGTGTTGTTACCTGGTTTGGAGTAGTTTCACGATTAGCTGAACTCGTGTTTCCTAAGGAATCGGAATACTTCATGTCTGCAATATGTTTAACCGTATCATCGTCAAATACGAAATTAAATAATAGTCTTGAGCTTTGAACCACTTCATCAAAGGCTGTATTAATTCTATCTATTATTTCTGGATCTTCGTAAACAATACCGAATTGGTATTCAAAGAATTCGACTGGGCTATTTGCACCACTGTTTTTATACTCAATAGTATCTGACAACTTAAATCCATGTTTCCCACCTTGAACTTTTCTTGCAATTGTATAGGTTCCATCTGAGTTTTCAATAGCTGTATAAGAATCTATATTGGTAGCCTTCAAAATTCCAATAATCTCTTCATCAGTTGAATCTGCCGGAACTTCAATATAAGAAAATTCGTTTCCAGTTAAATCTAAAGTAACGCTTAATTGATTTCCTGATCCGTCAGGCAAAGGTACAAAAATATCTATCCATCCTGGTAAATTTTCTTTATTCTGACCAGTAAAACTATTTATAGACGCTTCTGATTCAAAAGTAAGCCTTTCAATTTGAACGATGTTTTCGTCAATAGGAGTATAATTTGTTTGATCTATGATTCTTGATGTTTCATAAGAATTATCATAATCAAAAGACGTATTTATACTATTAGCTCCACCAGACAATATCCCTCTCAATCTAGGTCTTGCAGTTTTACTACCATTTAGGACACGTGATGAAGTAATTCTCTCAATTTCTATACCATTCATATATATAAATTCATCATCAGTCTTTAAATTTAGATTGTTTGAATCATAAATTAGTGAAAATGCTACCGAACCTCGACCAAATAATTTGAAATCTATCTTCATAGTTTTTGTTATTTCATTTTCAATAGTAATCACAAATCCTACATCAATAACATATTCAATTTTTCCTATGCCACTAATACTTCCACCCAAAGTCTCAAATAGTTTTGTCGTATTAGATTTTGTTACAGGTATAATAATTTTGTCATTTTCCTTAACACTGTTATCAATCGTTAATGAAATTGCCACGTTATCATCTGTGATATTAGCTCCTGTATAACTTGTTGTCGCCTTATTTCCATTTACATCTATTCGTTCAAAACTATTTAAACTAACTTCTGAATCTTCATTAGTCACCCAAGTCTTCGTACCATCTTCATTCTCCGTCGCGCGGTTCTCTGGTTTTTCAGTTGCTTCCGATGTTGCTGCTTCGTCCTTCTCCAGTTCCTCTGTTGACGTTACTTCTTCTGTTTCTGCTGCCTGCGCGTACAACGTACTGGCTGGTGCCGCGACCGTACCAACGAGCATCGCACCTGCGACACCGCTTTTAACAACCCAATGCTTTTTCACTTTATGCATCCGGTATTTCTTTATCGGCTCTCGGCGATACGTCAATTTCCTTTTACTCATTCGTAATAACTCCTTTTTTAATAAATTTTTTACTGCCGGTAGTGCTTTGCTTGAACTATTTGTAAAAATAGTCAAAAAAATTAATCAAGCCGCTCAGAAAGTGCTCTTGATCATCGATCCGCATCCGGAACTTGTCATGTCTGGTGTAGAACCCATGGACGATCCGATCTGGATTCTTCATGAACATGGCCATCTCTGGAAACATCACGCCTTTTTCAATCTCAATCTCTGCACGCTTGATTGCGACTTGCCGCAAGCGCCAGAAATCTATTTTAGAAACAAATTGAGTAAACTCGCCTTGTTTAAAATAGCTGGTTTCTTGGACCTTATCGGTCATTTTGATCGCTGCCATTAATAGCTCCAACAAGGTCGGATAGGCAGTATCACGGAATTCAATGAAATTCATATTCTCAAATGCATTCTTTAGTCCGAATTCATAGTATTTCTTCTCATTCAGGTAAAGTAGAATTTCATTGGTGGCATAGCTTAGCCAGTGGTCGTGGTAACGTTCGTACCTTTTCTCTACGAAACGATCAAACAACTTTTTAGCTAACTGTAAATGGCGTTCGTCTTTGGTAATGGCATAGCCTCGTAAGATACTGAAGACGGCTTCCCCATCGTAATAAATGATGTTGAACTTCTTCTTGACCTCCAGCTGATCATTTAATATATGGGTGGTTTCCCCTGCTTCATTAACGAAGCGCTCATCGATGCCTTGGATCAGCTGGTTGATGATTTTTTGATACTTATCATCGCCAGTAATCGTCTGGAACTTCGCCATGGCTAAGATTGCTAAGGCCTGTGCCCCTAATTTGATCGAAATACCTGAACGCATCTGTTCTTGAACGTATTGCGCTCCGTCCTTTTCCATCAATAAGTGCTTCACGCCCCAATCAAGCGCCTGCTCCGAGTGTTTCAATTCCTCTGTTTTTCCTAAATATTCCTGCGCTTCTAATAAGGCATAGACACTGGAGAAATGTCGGACAGAGTTATACCCGGTCAGCTCATAGTCATAGGTCGGATAGTAGCCATAGATGAACTGGCCCGAATCCTTGATCTGACGATACAAGAAGTCTTCGCCATATTCGATGGCGTGATCGATCTGCGTTGGCAAGCTGCCATAGTTACTCTCACGAATCCCTTCCTGATCCTTCTTCGTGGATAGTGTGAGCCATTCGTCGTTGTCAAAGTAGAAGCCTTGGGTATCGAATAGATAGAAGGTCTTCTGCTTCAACTTATCTCTTAACGGTACGTTGTACTTTCGCTGCACGTATTTTTCTAGGTTGGTCCTATCAATGGAAAGCTCGGGATTGTTAAAGCCGACACGGTGATTCTGTGACGGTCGGATCAGCGCACTTCCCATGATTTCTTCTCCTAGAAAAGCCGTACGGAATTTCCGATCAAAGGCGATCCCTGTCCGGAAATAGTTATTCCGCTCAACGATCGATAACCGCTTGTTCAGCTCCGCGTAGTTATACTCTTGAATATGTGTTACTGCATCCACGCGGATATAAGCGGCTTCACTCTTCGCTAACTCCGGCTTCAGCCATTGGATACAATCCTCTAAGGTCTCTCCTCGGACATTTCTGACCTTTGCGCGTTCCTTTCCATTTGAAATAGAAAGAAACAGATGCTTTTGCTTCGTTTCGATGGGCACTTGCTTCAGTTTTTTGACTAATTGTTCAATGCTGGCTTCTTTCACTTAGACTCCCCTTTTTCTTCATTCTTCCTTCGTTTCCTTCTATTAAAAGAAGGAGATGCTTCACCATTTTCCTCGTTGCGGGCCCCAATCTCTCTTCAGGGGTTGGCTGTTCTTCGCCACTCGGCTGGGATGGTCATCGGTATCTGTTTCCCAGGGAAATAGCCCGTTCTCATCTCTTTGATACGTCGCTTCGATTGCGGCATCCTCTTCTTCTTGCGTGATTTTCCTGCGGTCGTGGCGGACTTTTAGATAACTGAGGGTCATCATAATGACCATGAGGGGAAAGACATAGCGTCTAATCTTGACCCGCTCTAGGAAATCAAAAATCCAAATCAATTGTTCAAAATCCATGATTGCTTCCCTCCTAGCCGATTCGCTTCGCCTTGATATCTAAGAATGTCTTCGTCTGCTCGTCACTTAGATTCTCGCCTTGCTCACGAGCGTTCTGCGTCAGGCTTTCCCGCAAAGACTGATAGTTTTCCTTTAATAGCTGTGTTTCTTCCATTAACCCTTGTTTCTGAGCTAAGGTCTCCTCACACTGAATCTCCAGATCGATCAGCTCAGACTTTTTCTCTGTTATCTGAGCGGTGAGACGTTGCTGCTTCTTGACCAGTCCATCGACTTCGATCTGAATGTTCATCAGCTGATTCATCTTCTGCGCTTCGGTCTGCCGCATGTTTCGTTCGTTTTCCTGCTTGGCCTTGGCGAGTAATTTATCCGCTTCTTCCTGAACGGTATTGGCGGTACGCTGAGCCATCAGCTTCATTTTTTCAAGGTCTTGGTATTCGCCTTCCAGCTCCCGCAGACTGGTGAGGTCACTGGTCAGCTGTCCGATGCGGATCGTCAGCTGGGCGACTTTTTCATTTTGCTGGAGGAGCAGCTCTTGTTTTTGAGCCAATTCCTGCTGACAATCGGTCAATTGACTCTCCTTTTCTAGAAAAAGATCATAGTCTTCTAGGACATGGCGGACAAAGTCCTTCACATCCTCTTTCCGAAAACCAAACAGTCCTCTTCGAAACGTCAGTCCCCGTATATCAACGGGTTTGAAATACATATGCGCTCACTCCTTACTGAACCTTCTGTTCATTTTTTTGTTCTTCTTCTACGAGACTTTCAAAATTTCTCCTCAGATGATTGACCAGTAGAAGATATTCCTGTTTTAATCGATCGACTGAGGAGAAGATGATCTGTTCATTCTTCGCAAGGTCAGACAAGCTTTCCTTGACCCGCAGATCCAAGAAATGCCGTTCTTGCTGAACCTGAAGCATTTGCTCCTGATAATAAGCATCGGCTTTCTTGCGAATCTTCAGCGCATCATCCTGTGCTTGGCTTTCGATTTTCAAGGCCACCTTTTGCGAGAGGGATAACTCCAGCGTCTCCCCTGGCTTCGATGCCCGATTGCGAACTTGCGCCGCTTCCAGCTGCCGTTTGAGCGTGCGATTTTCGTTTAATAGTTCTTCCAGCTTGTCTAGATCGAACCTGCGCTGATGCTGCGAGGTATGCTGGATGATCTCTTTCTCTGCGGTAACCTCTTCTAGATCCGTTTTTAGATGGTTGATTTGCTGCTGGTAGGATACGTAATCTTTGGCGACATAAGAGAGAAAATCATCGACATCCTTTTTCTTATAGCCCATGGCGCCATTTGGGAAGGTCAGATTTTTAATATCCTTGACACTAAATTTCATGTTAGTCCCCTAAAACAAGACAGACGCCGGATCGATCAATTGCGCTTGGCTCAATGATCCATCCCGACAGACTTCAAAGTGCAGATGACTGCCTGTGCTATTACCGGTACTTCCCACATACCCGATAATTTGACCTTGTTCCACCTGATCCCCAGACTTCACGACATACTGTGATTGATGCGCATACAAGGTCGTCATGCCATCCTCATGCTCCACCACAACGTAATTTCCCCATGAATAATGGAACTCCGCTACGGTGATTGTTCCAGCTTTGCTAGCATAGATCGGTTCGCCTTGCCCTGCCGCCATGTCTAATCCGCGGTGGAACTCAGCACCTCTCACACCAAATGGACTAGAGATCGTGTAGTTCTCGACTGGAATCGCAAAGCCCTGCGCACTAATCGCTGCCTCGGCTTTCACCTTGTCATACTCCGTTAAGTTGTAGGTCTCGATCAGACCATTCAGCTTTTGATTGTATGAGGTGTCCGTCGCATATTTTCCGGTTAAGAATTTTGTCGCATCCTCATAGGTTTCGGCATTGCTCTTCCACGCGCCGCTATAGAAGGTACTGTTGCCGGATAAGCCTTCCTTCATTAGCTTGGCGTAATCTTCAAAGCTTTCTTCGTAATTCTCATACGCTCTAAACGCTGCTTGGATCGTAGTCATATTCCCGCCGCCTGTATCCTCCTGCGTATTGAAGGTCGCGCTCTTGCCTTTATAACTGCCTTTGATGCCGAATAAATTGTAATTCGGTGCTTGGGCCAATTGGCTCGTGCCGCTGGCAGATTCGAGAATCGCCTGCGCGATCATCACGGACGCATACAGGTCTTCCTGCTGTCCAATCTTGCGGGCCGGTTCGCCGATCTTTTTAATGAAGCTTTCCACCGATTCATCCTTTTCAAAGTGAATCGCACCATCACTAGTAACAGTCGTCGCAGGAACCAGCTCCGTCACTGGCTGCGTCTCTACCTGACTAACGATCGGTTGTTCCGCGATCCTGACCTCCGCTTCGACAACTGGTGTTGCAGATTCAGCTGGCTGTGCAGGTGTCTCATTTGGTGTTTCGACGGGCTTTTCTGGTTCTGCCGGTTGTGTTGGCTTCGTAGGCTCAACAGGCTTTGTTGGTTTATTCGGTTCCGTCGGTTTGGTTGGTTCTTCTGGTTCTGGCTGATTCGGTTCAACTGGCTTCACTGGTTTTTCCGGATCAATCGGCTGCTCAGGATCGGTTGACTCCTCCGTAGAACTCGAATCTGTCGTGCCGGAATCTGCCGTACTCGAATCCGTTGTTTCTGTCGTTGCTGTTTCTTCTGTGGATGCTTCTACATTTTCAGTTGCGGCGGCTTCCTCTGCCGCAAAGCTGATCGGTGCACCGCTTAATAGGATCGAAGCAGAACCGATCAAGGTCGTTGCTCCCTTCACCCCATTCTTAACAAATACTGGCTGAACACGTTTGGATCGATAGATTGTTTTTAGGCTTTTCTGATAATACGTTTTTCTCACCAAGTTACATTTCCCCTTCTTCACTAAGTTCATTTTCTGTTGACTGTTGAAGCATCTGATCGAAGTGAACCTCGACCCCCGGTTCATCCAAGGCAATCTCGCTTACTTCATAGGTCAGTCGTTTCACTAAAAGAAAGAGCGGCTCTAATAGCTCATCCAGCTCTTCCTTGTTTAGATCCTCTTGGGATTCGATTCGTCGGTCTTTGAATAGATTGACCTGCCCCAAGCTGCCTGAAATCACAAACTCCTCAAAAATCATATTGAAATCTAAGCGAATTCCAAGCGTACTTGAATTGTCCTGTTCCGCTGGATAAGCTATCCTTAAAGGAGTAATATGAATGTTGAAGTGATTTTCATACTCTTCATATTCTTCTTTGGCATCATAGTGAAAGGCATTTACTTTCGGTTTGTAGCGTTCAATATTCATAAGAACCTCCATTGATATGTAGTGTTTTTCATTTTTAAGTAATTTTATTTAATCCTTTTGTAATGTCCTTGCATCGTTAAAAACGACCTATTTATAACTTTCGAAGTTACTTTCCTTAACAACGAGAAAATACTGAATCATTCATAATTCAGTTATAAAGTTCTTTGTCTTATAAAAAACTAGAAAAAACCTCCCATCCCTTTTGTAACAAGGCATAGAAGGTGTCTTGACGGCGAATGACGGCGAATTTTTGTGCGAAATAAATAACCGATTCTTTTTCTTTAAAAAATATTAAGCAAATGGAATCGTAATTAAGGAAATAAAAAAAGCTCTCGATCAGAAAGCGCTTACACGGTAATTAAAAAAAGAGTTAGCCAAAAAATCAACTTGTTTTTTTGAAAATGGTTTCATTCCTATTTAGTTAACCAAGTGATCCATCTCACTAATCACTTGATAGCGCTGCTCTAACATAGCATCCACATACGTATCTAACGTCATTTGCGTAGAAGCATGTCCTAAAAGAGCGCTAACTGATGACACATCCTTGTTCGCTTCCAAACAACGAGTCGCAAACGTGTGTCTTAGTTGATGGAAATGAATTTTTGGTAGATTTGCCTTCAGTCGAATCCTATGAAAATGATGCGTAAGTAAACGTGGTTCGCAAGGTTGTCCATTTGTCGAGAAAACAAAAGAACCCTTTGAACATTTACGATGTTCAAGCAGTAATTTTCTCAACGTAGGGCCTATCGGAACAACACGTTCTGACGCTTCTGTCTTTGAATCCGTTAGAACTAATTGTGTTTTATGATGTGTTTCGAGTGTCCCTATTCGTTGGTACGTTTGATTAACATTGATTAGATTGGTGTCAAAATCAATATCAGACCATTGTAATGCGGCTATCTCACCGATACGCAATCCTGAATGTAGTGCTAGAAGCGTTGGAATACCATAGCCCTTTTTCTCTTTAGAGGCAACCGTCATCACTCGTTTTTGTTCAGACAAGGACAACGCATTAACCTTTCTATTTTTAGATTTCGGTAATCTCAATTCAGACAAAGGATTCGATAGTAATTTCCCGCACTTTTTCGCATAATTTAAGCATTTATTCAATATTCTGAAAATCACTTGGATCGTTGACTTCGTCAGCTTTGTTTGTAGTTCCCGCAGCAGCTCTTTCCCATTTTCGATCGATAATTCGTTTAGCGGGACATCTTTAATCACTGGTAAGATATATTTCGTCACTTTGTAGTAGTAACTTGCGAAAGTAGAAGGTTTGACTTCTTCTTGAACATCAGAAAGCCACTCTGCGGTCCATTCTTCCACTGTTTCCGCAGAAGTGCCATGTACTTTCTGTAATGAATGATAGTAGATTTTCTTTGGATACAGTTTTTGTCGTACTTCTGTGTAGCTTTTCCCATAGATGTACCCATATTTGATTCGGCCATTTGTTTTTCGACCTTTGGGATACCTCCCTTCCCAACGTCTGTCTTTTCGCAAATAAATGTTCTCGCCTTTTCGCACAGTATCATCCTTTCAGTTAATTTTGACGGCTTATTAGACGGCGTATTTCCCGAACTTTTCTTAAAACTAACTGAGAAAAGCCCGAGAAAACAATAATCATAAAGCTCGTTATTTTCTAGATAGTCTGAAAATAATTATTTTTCTAAATGATATTGAATATTAATAATCCGTAATATATAATATAATCAATAAACGTTTAGAACTAACAACAATTTATCTAATCTTCTTTTGTATAATCCGCATAATTTTCTAGTTTTTTATAAGACAAAGTAACAAACTAAACCGTTCATCATTATTTTTATAATTTTCGCAGATAAATATAATATCATTTTTTTATTTCTCTAGAAACCCTTCTAGCGAACTATTAGATTTTCAAATATCTATTATTATGATTTCCTCTCTTTAAATACTTTCTCTCCTTCCACCTCTGATTAATGTTCTTTTAACACTGTAAATGAAACCGTTATTTTATACTTTGGTTATAAAACAAACAGAAGATTTACATCAATCTCTAATGTATAATTTGTTTAAAATAATTGTCACATGAGAGAGGAGTTTGCTTTATGTTGCCAAAGGATTTTGAGTACTTAGATGACAAACAATGGTCTGATTTATGGGAGGATTATATGGATCAGGCGGTTCACTTTAACCCATTAGAGGTTCATGAGATCAGCTGTATCATTCCCCTACCAGAAAGAGACGGTCTATTGATCTTTTCAGATACGAATGTCTATTTCTGTGAAAATAGTCTCTTAACCATGTTGTATCACTACTCATCTGCCAATAACTTCCCTGATTACCAGATCTTGACCCGTGTGTTCAAAACAGCGGATCTCTACGGCAAATACAAGTATCCTTGGGTTTGTCAGTACTTCACGCTTTTCCCGCTAGAAGCTCCTCACCGCAGTATCTGGATAAACCCATTGAAAATCGCTGATGTCCACACCATTGATGGGCAGTGCTATGTGTCCATGCTTGATGGCCCAACCTTAATTTTGCCTGTTCATGACCGGCGATTATTTATTCGAGCGGAATCTGCCTGTATTGCCCTTGCGACGATTCGCCGCGGCCACTTCCATTTTAATCGCAACGGCGACAGACCCATTGACTATCTTGATTTTCCAGATACCTACTTTGCAAAAAAGCTCAAACAAAGCCCCCTGCTACAAAACTTTGATACCCTTATCGGCGAACTAGGGAAAATCTATCATCAGTCCTATTCTGTCCATCACTTTGAAAACTTGATCGATGATCCCGATGACCTCTATCAGATCAACTGGCGATAAGACGAATTTACAAACAAATGAAATCGCTATCATTTTCATAATACTTGACACGCACTTTCTAGCAGAAGGTGCGTGTTTTCTATTGTATCGATCATCCACCCTCGCTCCCTAGCAACTCTGAGATACTTCTTTCCTTTTTCAACAATTCCATGCCATCTTTATGCGCCCAATAGAAACGCTGCTAATTGTAATTAACCGGCTGAAAATCCACCTACCATATCAGGATTTCGTTGTCAAATCGCAAAATTGCACGAACCCCCCTCAAAATTAACAGGTTTGAACGAAGGAATGCGGGGCACAGCTTCTAAAACGGTAATTTTGAGGGGGGTAATGGTAATTTTGCGATTCGCAATCATTTTCGAAATACCTTATCTTTTAGTCACCGGCCGGAACAAAAATAAATCAAAACATGGAGGAATTAAATGATGATTCAAAAGCTAAGCACAAAATTACAGGTCCACTTACAACTACCAGGCGTTGAGAAATTGAAGAAAGTCACCTTCCAAAATATCGTCGATGAACCAAACGAAGCAAAGATTCTTACATTAGGAGAAATCCTGACAGAGCTTGATCAAGAAAATACATTACTAAACGGCGTGATCATCACCAGCCAATCACGAGTAACGAAAGACTAAGTAAAAGGGGAAATTGATCAATGAAAAAAATAGTAGCGATTTTTAAAACTAGCACCGGACGCTCACAAACGTGGAGCTATCCAAATCCAAATGACACATTGTCTAACCAAGAAGTACACGGCATCCTAGAAAAATTTACTTTACTAAACTTGTTCAAGAAAGACGACGAAAAGTTGTTCAATCAAGTGGTTAGTGCCAAATATGTCGAAACAGTGGAAACAATTATTTTTTAGAAGGAACTGAATGAGATGTGGAGTGCGGTAGACGTGCCGCCTCCTCTACTTAAAAAAATTAGGAGGAACGATTCGATGAATGACCAACTACTCAGCTGCCGCCAGCTGTTCAATTTAACACCAAAAACACTTGAAAAACGGATTACTGAATACTATCTCGAGTCACAAAACAGCAGTTTAACCATTAAATATATTATCGCCTTGCGCGTAAGGTACCAACTTGGCGCAGAGGAGTTTGCGTTCATTCTGAAGGATCTTGTCCGTGAGATATTCATGAACACTAAAGCCACTAGGACTATGAAGCGCTTCTTCTATTATTTCCAAGATTACTTCATGGCTCCTGAGTGGCGTACGTTGAAAATCAGAACATTCCCGCTCCGTAACTTTGGCGAAAAGGCCTTGTCAGTTGCCCGTTCCCTGATGTCATTTGTCCGTCCTGAAGAAACAAACGAACCTTGAACCTAACCTTACCTACGCAAAAAAATTAGAAAGGAAACCAGAAGATGAAAAAGGATTTAGTTGTCAAATTCGCAAACAGTCTAGGGAAAAACCACGACTGGACATACAGAGATTTGAACCCCGATCTGCCGATACCAGCGATCAAAGAAGCTTGCGAACTATTGACCACGTTGGATATTTTTGAACAAAATGGCGTAAAACTATTTGATTCGGTCGTAACGGCCAAGATCGTGGATACGTATGAACGAGACGTTTTTGATGTTGAAAAAGAACCAATGATCGTTGAAAACGAACCCTGTGAACAGGAACAAGCACAGGAAGGAGTCCCTTTCAAAGTACCAGAGAACTATGATTATTTGTTCGAATCCTCAAGAAACGCGATCGCACAGAAACTTGAAGGTCCCGCAGAAGCGACGAACGACCGCCCTTCATTAACAATACATGCACCACAAATCGGAAAACAATCGATTACAAAAACTAAAGGGAATTCTGTCGGAGAACCTTCAGCACCTATTGCATCGCAGGTTGATGAGCTCGAACAACAGGATACCAAGAAAGGCTTCCTTGCCTGGATTCGTCGAAAGAAAAACAGGAATAAAGACGACCCAGATATTCGCTCTGGCGACACTAAACCCTAATACGAACTTCTGTCCTTTGAAAATTTAAACCTTTGCGTAGGTATTTCTGCCCATGTCGTCATCCTCCCGCATGAGAGGAGGTGATGCTTTTTGAGTGAGCTGATGAGATATGTCCTCGCTCCGCTCTTTGTGGGGCTGATCATTGCCCTCGTTAACCATTGGCTGAGCGGGCATGATCCATGACGACAGAACGATAAAATACACCTGCGATCTTTGTGATCGCAGGTGTTATCTAAGAAGAAATTAGTTTAAATTCTTAACGCTTTATTTTACAAAATTACATATAAAAATTTTCTACACCTTCATACATTGTAGGTAGTACCATAATCATGCTAGAATTTAAATCAAATAGGTTTCCTCGAAAGAAGGTATGAGATGAAGGCTGGCGAATTATTGAGACAACTAACTGCGAATCCTTTTCATGACTATAAAGGCATCTATACACGGTTAGGTGGTAGTTTAGTACAATTTACTACGGCAAAACCTGATGAGGGAAATCTAGTATTTTTTCGTCAGAATAGAAAAGCGCCAATGACGACTAAAACGTTATTCGCGATCCTACACTTACACCAAAACAAGGATATCTGTTATTGGAATAATAGGAAAATAGCTATATACAACTTCAAAGTAGATCACGGGAAAATAGTTGTATAGCTTTTTGCGCATCTTTTTATTTAAGTTTATATTCTCGCTTGCCCTGGTCCAACTCTTGAATTGTGAAATCGTTTGTGACAGTCAAGCCAAGAAAGCTACTTAATTGGCTGAGGTAGCTGAAACTCATTTAAAAATACTCTTTCGTCTCTGCTCTGTTTTTTGATATAGTAACTGAAAGTAGTCAATAATAATTTTGTAGGAGACTTTCATGGAAAAAATTGTCGTTTGGAGTTGTAGCTATGTTTCTTTTATTTTATTTTTAAGTATTTATATATTTGCTGCATGGTCTGTTGCCATAGAAGACGGCTTTACAAACATGGATTCTTGGTTGTCTGTCCTGCCTATTTCCTGTCTCTATTTATTCGCTCTTATGATGCAATTCACTATAATAGAAGTTGGAAATAATAAATTAGTTGTAAGAAAAATTGGCAATTTTAGAAAACAGACTTTTTCTCTCTCTCATATTGAAGTTAGGTATGGGGTTAGATAAAAATTTTCTTATAGAGTACCCGCTATCTATCCAATCTATATTTACGATAAAGATTGGATTAAACAGCGGAAAATTCTTTGTGGTGATATTAGAGGAGATGACTTTGGTAAATTTTGGAAAAAACATGGTAATCCTAAAGAGTAATTCCCAATCATTTGTGTACTCTTTTTGATAGGGAGCTTTGTGGCTAGACTCCCTGTATAATCCCACTTAGTACCTGATTTTATTTTCTCGATTGCCGGTGCCCTGCCTAGCAGATATCCATGACGACAGAACAACAAAATACACCTACGATTTTTGTAATCGCAGGTGTTCATTAGAAAATTTAAATTGCATAAAAAAAAGTTACTCTTGTTTCTCAGATAATTTCCTAACAACCTCAATATCTAATTTAGCAGCTTTCGATATTTGTTCGATCGTCAGGCCAAGTTTTAAACAGTTGTTAGCTAATTCAATACTTGCTTTTTCTGAAACGTCCCCCGTGTCAAGGACACTTTAAGAAAAAGGAAGATAACTTTTCAGGTAGTTGTTGCTACAGATGTTCAACTATTTTTAGGTGGTGTGACTCCTTTTATTGGATACTCTCCCGTTGTTATATATTGATAGTACTCATTAGGGGATAGCTTAGCTAACTGCCATTGATAGCGTTCATTATTGTAATAGGTCATCCAATTATCTATGATTATTTTTACTTCATCAAACCCTATGCATTGACTAATATTTATTTCATCTTTCATATGACCATAGAAACTCTCTTGAGGAGCATTATCCCAACAATTTCCTCGACGCGACATTGATTGTCTTAGTTTTTTGTCTTTTACTAGTTGAATGAAGCTGTAGCTCGTATAGTGAAACCCTTGATCACTGTGAATTAATGTTTTCGTTGTTAAAGTTTCACCGTGATCATTCATCATTTGATTCATTGTGTCTAAAACAAAATCTACTTCCAACGATTTACTGAGAACATATGCCAATATTTGCTTGGTATAAGCATCCAATATCGTTGATAAATAACAGAATCCCTCATTGTATGGAATATATGTGATATCTGTTAGAAGTACAGCTCTTACACCATGCGTTGTGAAATCCCGGTTTAACAGATTCTCTGCTACATTGTTTGTTT
Source organism: Enterococcus sp. AZ128 (assembly GCF_051714485.1). Lineage (NCBI taxonomy): Bacteria > Bacillati > Bacillota > Bacilli > Lactobacillales > Enterococcaceae > Enterococcus > Enterococcus sp. AZ128. The sequence continues at coordinate 1,076,454 of NZ_JBIORZ010000002.1, read as the reverse complement.
TTAACGCCTTAGATATTCTTCGATATGGATTTGCCTTACGTATAGGGCAAATTAATCCATATTTTTTCATTAAGTGTCTTATTTTTTTAACATTCATCACTATTGGCGGTGTTTGATGTAACAACTTCATATGTATACTACGTGCACCTTTGGCGTAGCCTCGACAATTATATGCATTTAAAATTTTTTCAAAATCAACTTTATCTCTATCCTCTTTTTCTTCGCGCTTAGGCGCATTTTTCACCCAGCGATAATAACCAGAGCGTGAAACTCCTGCAATCTCACAAAGCATGACGGCTGACAATACATTGTCCTCTTGAGTCAGCATCTCATGGATAATCTTAAACTTACAACTGGATTCGCTCATGTTTAGTCGATTCGTTTTGAATTGTTTATTTTTGTAATTTTTTTTAGAAATTCAACTTCTTGACGCAAATATAAAAGTTCATGTTGTATTTGCTTTAATGATTGCGGCGAAAGCTCTTCTTGTAATTGAATTTTTTTAATACTTGCTCTTTTACTGCGATTTTCTCCTTCTTTAAAACCTTCTCCTGACATTGCTTGATTTTTTATTCTTTGAACAAGACTATCGATTCGTTTTTGAGGAAACATTGTTACGTCGTATCCAAGATCGCCAATAATTTTTTTCGGTGTATTTCCAGCTTGATAACTAATCCAAAAGTCTTCTTTAAATTTTGCGGTAAAGTACATTTTTTTAGGAGTGACTTTTAAAGTGTATTTGTTAGACTCTAGTTCCTTCATTTGTTTCTTAGTATATTCTTTCATTTCGTCTCTCCTACTAGATGCTTTGTTATATGCTGAATTGTAATATTAATCGCAACAAAGAACCCATCAAAAATTTCTAGTAAAATGAGTTTAGGATAACAAACTACTAGGAGTGATTTTGATGGGTTCACACAAAAAGCTTACACGAGATAATCGAAAATGTATAGAGACGATGATTTATGATGCCAAGAGTATTCAAGAAATAGCGGACAGAATTGGTGTTAGCCGAACAACGATTGATCGTGAGTTGAAACGAGTACCCGAAGATTTGATCTATAATGCCGACAATGCGCAATTAGATGCGGAAATGAAGCGCAGTGCCTGTGGTGCGAAGTCCAAATGGACTTCTGAATTCGCTTATCAGATTGAATGTGATCTTGAAGACAGCTGGTCCCCTGAACAAATTGCGAATGATCGTCAAATAGTTTCATTCAAAACCATTTACAATTGGCTCTATGCCGGTATTCTTAATGTGTCTAAACAGTGTCTGAGACATAAAGGCAGAAGACAAGAAAAACAAGAAGAGGCACGAGGCAAAATGACTGTAGGGCATACCATTGATGAACGCCCAGCTTCTGTGTCAACTCGAGAAGAATTTGGACATTGGGAGTTGGACACAGTTGTTTCTAGCAGAGGGGAAAGTAAAGCCTGCGAAGCAACGTTTATTGAACGGAAAACACGCTTTTATTGGGCGATCTCAATGAGGGATCGTACCGCGAAGTCAATGGCACAAGCGATTAAAGCTTTTGTGCAAGACCTAGGGAGTCACAAGGCATTTTTAAGCTTTACGGTCGACCGTGGGAAAGAGTTTTCTTGCTGGAAAGAAATTGAGAAAGATTTAGACGTACCTATGTATTTTTGTGATCCATACTCCCCATGGCAACGCGGATCTAACGAAAATGGGAATGGTTTATTTAGAGAATTCTTCCCTAAGGGAACTGATTTTTCAAAGGTAACCCCTACGGAGAAACAGGAAGCATTACGCAAGATAAATATGCGTCCTAAAAAAACATTGAACTGGAAAAATTGTTGGGAAGTCTTTCAAGAAGAAATGTTGCAATTAATTTGACAATTCAGCATATATTAACATCTTCCCGAAGATATTTTTATGTCCACTTTAGAGGGATATCCCTTTTTCTAAGTGTCTACTTTTAGGGATCCCTTCTTCTTAATCTGTCTACTTTATAGGGTATATTTTAGGTATATTTTAGTTCTATCCCCTGCTTTATTCCTTGTTCTTCACCTTGTTTCATCCCGGATTTCTTTGCCTCTTCTATCGCAGTCACGAATACGGCATCAGAAATGGCTTTCGCTTTTTCAATGTTCATGATCATTTCCTTTTCCTCACTTTCTAAGGTTAAGAAGTCCGTCCTTTTTTTCGCCTCTTTGATATATTCGTGGTATTGGTTTATCAGCTACCCTCGAAAGTGTCACTTGAAGAACTTCCTTAAGTTAGATTACTCGTGTTCCTCAGACAGTTTTTTGACAACCTTCATATCCAATCCAGTAATTTTCGATACTTGTTCGATCGTCAAACCACTCTTTAGGGAATTAATAGCTATTTCGCGTTTTGCTTCATCATTACCTTGTTTCATCCCAGATTCCTTTGCCTCTTCCATCGCAGTCACGAATACAGCATCGGAAATGGCTTTCGCTTTTTCAATGTTCATGATCATTTCCTTTTCCTCACTTTCTAAGGTTAAGAAGTCCGTCCTTCTTTTTGCCTCTTTGATATATTCGGGAGTGTCGGCCATAACTTCTCCGGTCTTCAGAAAATATTGCCAGTGATAAGCCGCCGTTTTTCTGTCTACATTTTCATTTTTCAAACTAAGAAAACCTATCATCAACAGTTCTTTTCCCTCTTTGTTTAGGAAAGGTTGATACTTTTCATTTAACAAACGAAATAGCTGTAGCGCCTTCTCTTGTGAATCAAATAAATGAAAATCGACAATATTGATCCCATAGGCTGGTCGTAGGCTAGAAAAGTTATTCTTTTTCTCTGCTTCGTTCGTTTGGATACTTCCAAAAGGTGATCGGTAGGCTTCGCATAAATAAAAAACGGAACGCTCATGGAAATACTTATGAGGCTGGATCTGGCATTCGATCGTCGTATGGCTGCCGTCTTCGGCGGTTGCTAATACATCGACTTCTGTGCGAAAAATCGCCGTTTCCTTATAGGTCTTTTTATAGCTGTCGATATGGTAGGTTTCTTTTGGCTTCAGTGACTGGAATTCTAATCCTAATAGATCCTTGATAAACGCCTTTAGAATGTGAGTTGAGTCTTCGGATGTTAGTAATTTTTTAAACAATAGGTCATTCGTCGGTAAATATTTCTGCATTGTTTTCCGCCTTTCAGATAGGATCATTCTCCAAACTGAAAGGCTTTTCTCGCCTATAGTATAGCATGGAAAAATAGTCGCTATCAAAATTCTTTTACACTAAGATACGTAAAAGGATCAGACAATCCAGTGCATATTTTTCTATTCAAGAAACGCAGAACCCTTTGTTCAACACTTCGTTTCGTTAGCCGAAATAGGGATTTTTTTTACATGTCATTGCTTTTCTACCTAAACCTAGTACACTTAAGTTGAGCATAAAAACACATGGCGGTTGGTAGTCCGCCGCATGAAAATGTCAGTAACCTGCCCTCCCTGGGTTGTCCCTTGCTTGAAATCCAATTAAGGGAGGTGTCATCATGAAGTTGACGATCTACTTCGATGGCAGTTTTTGGTGCGGCTTGGTGGAAGCTGAAACAGACGGCCATTACCAAGCAATCCGATATGTTTTTGGACCTGAACCAAAGGATGCGGATGTTTTCGAGTTTATTGCGAAACGTTTGCCGCATTTATTGGAGCAGTCCGGTACTGTCTCGGCTAAGCAAAAGTCCGAAAAGAAAATGAGCCCGAAGCGCATGCAGCGGTTGATCAATCGTGAAAAGCAGCAGCCCGTCGTTTCTACTAAGGCGCAGCTTGCGATCAGTGAGTTACGTGATCAAGCAAAAACGGCGAACAAAGTACTAAAGCGGCAAAGAAAAGCGGAATACGCCGAAGCCCGTTTTCAACAAAAGCAAGCCAAGAAACGTGAAAAGCATAAAGGACACTAAAAATGTTTCACGAATTGTTTCCGTTTTTTTGCGGCTGATTCATGAAACCAAGAAAAAAAATACAGCCTCGGCTGTATTTTTTTTATCGATAATCGAACAAATCATGTATGTTTATCAAGCATTCATTTCGTGTGTTACTAAATATTCATGTTCTTCTTTGATAAGTTTCTTAATCTCATCTAAATCCTTGTCAGTAATATCGGGAACTTCAAGTGCATAGGCACCGCAATGTACCGCCGTCTCGCCGTCAGGAAATACGTATGTATAAATGTGTGTGTCTGGGTCACCCGCGCAATAGTCGCAGCTTTGGGTTATACAACCGGGAGCTCTGCTTGGATATTTGGAGATATTATCTTTGACAACATCCGCAAACCTTTGAGAATACTCTGTGCAACCTGAAAACCTTAAAGCGAAAAAAGGCGTCGGCTCTTTCTTGCCTCTGATCCCTATTTTGACTATCTGTTTATTATGCGAAGCATGCTTAAATGAGATGTAAGATCGTTCTTTTTTCGGATTGTAACCGAGCTCAGATAGATAAACTGCAATCTCACGGTACAACGATTGATTTTCGGTCTCCAGCGTTACTAAAAATGACTCTATCAGCTCTTTTTGCCTCTTTGTTTTCATTGATCGGCCCCCACTGCAATAAGCTTTCCTTTTCATTCGGTAAATTCAGTATATCATGCCCAGCATATCTTTTTTACTGCTCAATAAAATCGTTTGGATAGAAAATGATTGCTGGATACGATTATCTTATGTCCGTTAGATTGACGGAATAACTGATTGTTATTTTATCGCTCACAAAGTAATTATCGATGCCTTGAGGAAGCTTCCAATTCACACTGACACATCCGGGCCTGCGGTAATTTCCATCGCTCTCGTAATTCTCATAAAGAACGAACCACGGAACTAAGGAAGTCCCCTTGCCGTTTTCATCCATATACCGATCCTCAGTATCGAAACGAACAATGTCTCCCGAATCATCAAACGTAAATTGACCCTTAGCACTTACGCCGTTCCACACAATCGACCCTTCAATCGTTCGTTCATCTAGCGTCCGCCAAGTCACATAATCCTGTAAAAACAAGCTTGGCATGAACACCGCATCAGCCAATGACGTGATCAATTGCCCTTGATCCATCTCAGGACCAGTTGAATGAAACAGTTGAAAATGTTTAGCAATTACTCCAATCATCGCTCCGCGACCATCCTGGACACTATCTCTGACATGAACCGGCAATCCAAACATTCTCGCCTTCAAAAACGCATATCGATCCGGTCGATCGACAAAATTAACTTGGCGAAAATCAATTGAGATCGGCTCCTTATCCGCCGCCATCCGAAATTTAGTATGCTCAAAACGTACGTACATATTGCGCATCAGCGGCTGATCAACATAACCGTTTTTTCTGAGGTATTTCTTCAAAGGCTGCGGCAGTAGTTTCATCGCTTCTTCAGTGATCTGTTGCGGTTGTGAAGAAGTTTGTTCATGCTGAAACGACTTCTCAACATCTGATAAATACTTTGTCCAAGCAGGGCCACCTAGCAGAAAAACATACATAATAATTAGAGCTAGAACAATAATAGAACACCATAGCAGCATTTCTCTTCCTCCTCTTCACAAATCTTTTTGTCTTTCATCCTTACTATACTTGAAATCGCAAGGATAACCATCCGCCCAAGGGCTTATTTAACAGTCTGATCGCAAAAAAAGTCAACGTTGTATTTTTAATACAACGTTGACTTATATAATACTTTGTTGTATTATCTCTTTGGAAACGTTTCAATCTAATAAAGAAAGAGTGACTATTATGAAGAAAAAATCAGTAATTATCAGTACAGACCCGGGGATTGACGATGCCGTCGCCATTGCATTAGCCCTTTTTAGCGAGCAGCTTGATGTTAAATTGATCTGCCCTATCTTTGGCAACGTCAGCTTAGAAAACACAAAAGCAAATACAGAAAAATTGCTTACACTATATAGGAAAACACCACGCGTTGTATTAGGAAGTCATCAACCCTTGTTAAGAAAATCGATCAATGCCAGCAATGTTCATGGAAAAACCGGAATGGACGGATATTCTTTCCCTGAACCTGAGATTTCAGTCGATCAATCGTTAACTGCCGCTGCTGCTATGCACGAAGTTGTTGACCAGTCAGAAAGTAAGACAACGCTGATCGGTATCGGACCATTAACAGACATCGCATTGTATATCCATTTATACCCGCAAGATTTCGAAAAAATTGAACAGATCGTTGTCATGGGTGGAAGTTTAGGGCGAGGAAATTACGGTGTGCTGTCTGAGTTTAACTTCGCTGCTGATCCTGAAGCTGCCAAAATCGTTTTTGATAGCGGTATCTCCATTCAAGTAGCCCCGATGGAGGTCGGTCGTCAAGCCAAAGTCATGCCTGAAGTTTCCGAAAAGATCAAGGAACTAGGGACAATCGGCGATATGTTCTATCAGTTATTTTCAAAATATCGTGGAGGTAGTTTTGCGACAGGCTTGAGCATGTACGATGCTTTAGCGATCGGATTAGTTTTAAATCCAGCGATGTTTGACATTGTTTCAACAAGAGTAGAAATAGAAACAACGGGTGTGTTGACCGCGGGTGCATCATTGATCGACCTGAAAGGTTATCTTGATCTTCCTGCAAATGCCGAAGTAGCTGTCAGTGTCGATCCGAAACAATTTGAAGAGTGGTTTATTGACTCTATTGCTAAAACTATATAAAGAAAGAGTGGTTGAATTAGTATGAATGTTTTATTAACTTGTATTGTTGGTATCTTAGCTGTTGGGATTCTCGTTTATATGTTATTGAAGAAAAATGATATTAAAATGACCCTGCTGATTTTAGGTGTCGTTCTTATGTATATTGCACTTTTGATGGGAAGAAAACTTGAGATAAGCGAAACGACCGGTGCACTATTGCTCGATCCGTTCCAAGTCATCGTTGATCAATTTACAAATACATTGGTTGGCCCTGGTTTTGTTATCTTGATTCTGGGTGGTTACAGCGCTTATATGAATCACATTGGCGCAAATAAAGTAACGGTACAAGCTCTGACAAAGCCGATCGCAAAAATAAAATCAATCTATATTTTGATTCCGATCGTTTTCTTAATTGGGAATTTATTATCTTTAGTTATTCCAAGTGCTTCTAATTTGGCCATTATTTTATTAGCCACACTCTACCCTGTTTTGCGTACTGCGGGCATGTCTCGTCTTAGTGCCGCGGCGATTATCGGAACTTCTGCTACGATCGTCCCTACACCTTTAGGATCAGACAATGTGGCGATCGCTTCATTATTAAATGTAAACGTTACAGATTATGTATTTAAAAGTCATGCGATCGTTTCGATCCCTACCCTGTTAGCAATCGCTCTCGTTCATTATTTTTGGCAGAAGCATGAAGATGTGAAACAAAAGGAAACGTTGAGTTATGAAGAAGAAGTTGCAGGAAGTGAAGGAAACGAAGCGAAGGCGGATACCGAGACTGCTTACTCTGGACTACAAGCATTTATTTACGGTACACTGCCTCTTTTACCGATTATATTATTACTGATCGTTTTTGTTTTGAATATCGTTCTTGGGACTACCTTAAATATCAGTGTTCAAGTCGTCAGCTTGATCAGCTTCATCATTGCCGTTTTAGTTGAATTTTCGACGCATCGCTCGGTTAATTCCGTTTTGAAAGAAACAAGTTACTTTTTTGATGGTATGGGCAGTGTCATGAGTATTGTTGCTCTATTAGTTTCTGCTCAAGTATTTGTTCAAGGACTTACTTCGATCGGAATCATCGAATTGGTTCAGAAAACGATGGAAAATATCAACGGTGCCGGAATTCTTCTGCCAGTTATCATGGTTGCCTTTACAGCAGTGATCGTTCTGCTGAGCGGAAGCGGAACAGCGTTACTTTTTGCTATGATTCCTTTAATGATCCCGCTTTCTAAAGCCGCAGGGATCGATCCGATTGCTTTATCGATCCCTATGCAGCTTTCTGGGAATCTATTAAGAGCTGTTTCTCCAGTTGCAGCTGTTATCCTAATCGTTGCTGGGACAACGAAACTTTCTCCTATGCAAATCGTTCGCAGAACGTCAGTCCCAATGATTTTCGGGGTTGTTCTCTCATTAGTCTTATCACTGATTCTATTTCAGTAGAAAAAAATGAGTTATCGCAAACGAACGGCAGACCTTAGTGATTATTCGAATATTCTAGCATTAATCAATGATGGAAAAGAACAAATGAAATCCGCTGGGATTACTCAGTGGGATGATTCTTATCCGAGCAAAGAAGTCATTCGGCAAGACATCGAAAAGAAGCATTTATGGCTCTACGGAGATCATTACGAAGCTAGCGTGACCGTTTCAAAACATGACCGCACAGCATTTATCCATCGTTTAGTTGTCAGCTCGAAATATCAACGAAGTGGTATCGCGCGATTTATTTTGTCAGATATCATTCAACAGGAGAAAATAATTCACGACGTGACACAACTAAAAATAAGCACGAATCATTCGAATATCCCGATTCAACATTTATTAGCTAGTCTCAATTTTGTTCCTTGCAGAATATATACCATGCCTGGTCGTGAACAATTCGGTGACTTTACCGAATTTATCTATCCAATAAGAATATGTAAATAGGGATTGTGATACAATGCAATTATAGTTATTTTACAAGGAATGGTGATGAAGATGCATCGTACGCCAAAATATGTTCAAGTGTACAATCAAATTTTATTGATGATCAAACAGTCTCAATTTGCGCCTGGTTCAAAATTACCTTCAGAAGAACAACTAACGAATGATTTTAACGTCAGTCGCGTGACTTTGCGGACCGCCTTGTCGCTGTTAAAAGAAGATGGGGTCATCAGCAGTATTCATGGTCAGGGACACTTTGTTAATCTTTCAGAAACACAAAAAAATGACCAAGGAATTCGCGCATTGGGATGTCCGATTTTAGATAGCTTGACGATACCAATCGAACAAATCACTCATAAAGACGCGTATTACTTTAAAAATCCCAGTAGTGTTTTTACGGACAAACTATTTGAAGTCAAGGATATCTCCTATTTCACCTTGAATGTTTGGTATAAAATCAATGCGTTGAATGTTGCAAATATTTTCTCGATCTTATTACCTGAAACGATTGAAAAGTTCAATCTGGATTTAGAAAACAGCGATCAGATCATTCAGTTTTTAGAAAAGGATATTTATGACGTAGCGGCTAATTCAAAGCTGACGATCAGCATCTCTTCAAGAAAGCCGGATAGTTTTAGACGGGACTTCGCTGAGGATGAAAAACTAGTCTTGATGACTGAAAACCTCTATTCTACGAATGGAAAAGTCTTAGCGCAAAACAAGTATTACATTGCGGAAAGCTTCTTTAGAACTTCTTTGGTTCGTTACCAATCGAATCATTGATTCCTCTAAACGGAACAAAAAAAAGTGCCACTTCACTTTCAGTTTTGAAGGTGAGTGGCACTTTTTCATTTATAGATTTAAAAACTTTTAGAAAACTACAGGCCCTTTTTCCCAACAAACGGTACGAACTTCGGTGTATTGCTCGCATACGCGCGATAGCCGGGCTTTTCCCTATTCTTTTTCTCCAGTAAGGGCACACCTGAAACGAACAGCAGCAAGAGCGTGATCGTAATCGGACCAAGGATTCCCCAAAAATTTCGCAGCTCATTCAGACTGACTAAGAAAATTCCCCACCAGCCTAGCGCTTCACCAAAATAGTTGGGATGTCTGGTCAATGACCACAGACCAGTCGTCAATAGTTCGCCCTGTTCGGCATGACGTTTAAATAACGTCAACTGAAAATCGCCGATAGTCTCAAAGATAAAGCCGATTAGCCACACGATGACACCTAGCCAATTCCACCAGTGGAAAGCTTCTTCCGAACCAGTAGTCACAAAGAAAATCGGCAACGCAACGATACACAGCAGAACTCCCTGCAAAACAAAAACATTCAAATAGGCTTTCAATTTGGCAAAATGTTTGCCCCAGCGTTTTCGCATATTGACATAGCGATAATCCTCCGGTTTGCCGATATTTCGTTTGGCTAAATGGAAGAACAATCTCAGGCCCCAAATCGTTACAAGGATCAGCACCAAAGTCGCCGCCTTCGTTTTCTCAGGCATCAATAGATAGCCGGTCACCGCAACAATCACAAAACCAATCCCCCAGGCTAAATCTATGATTGAATTATTGTGCAGCCGCTGTGCAAGAAAGAACAACGCGGTAAAATAAATAAATAGGACAGTTATGATTGGCCAAACAATCATCGCACTTCCCCTCCTTCCAACTCATACGCTATAGCTACACTGCCTTCCCCCGCGCTCATGGCAATCACAGTCGAACTATCTGCAATATAGCTAGGCGGAAGAGCAATTTGCTCCCGGAGCTTTCTGCCCCAGAGCTTTGCCTTAGCTTCATTATTAGCATGGATGATCACATAGCGCTTGATTTTATACTCTTCATGAACCCTTCTTATTTCCCGGAAAATCTTCTTTTCATTTCCGGTACGGCTGAAGGCGAAATTACTTAACTTTCCTTCGCCGAAGTCATCCAGACTGATGATTGGTTTCAAATTTACCTGCTTAGCGATTTTACCGACGGCCTGTGGGATTCGTCCCGAATGAATCATCGGGTCCAAATCATCAACACTGACTAAAATTTTTACCTGCTCGCGTTTTTTAGTGACCCGATTGATGATTTCCTCAAACGATACTCCTGCTTGAATCCATTCATTCGCGTTCATGACAAGCAGTCCCTGTGCTGCGGAATTTTGTCGAGAATCAATCACTTCGATGGGGATCGAACGATTCCGTTTCGCCGCTTCCTTGACTGTATAATACGTTCCGCTCAATTTTCCGGCGACGCTGATTACTAGGATCGCTTCATATCGTGTCTCCAGAAAAGAAAACAAGTTCTCAACTGTTTTTAAGGTTGGTTGCGAGCTTGTTGCTCGCCCGTTAGTATGCTTGTCTAAATCAAAAAACTGCTTTGTTTGCAGCGTGATTTTATCAATATAGCTAGTGTCGCCCATTAAAATAGTCATAGGCAAAACATGAATCTGATTGTCCAGCAAATATTCTGCGGGAATATCCGCGATCGAATCGGTCACCAAAGCAATCGGTGCTTTACGGTGCTTGTTGACTTGATATTGCAGCAGCATATCGTCAGCTTTTTGCTGGATTGGAGCGCCAACACTGCTTAAGTAGCTCAAAACCTCCGCCGGCTGATTGGAATGGATATGAATACGCGCCTTGCCGCGATTTATCGCGACGATCAATGAATCGCCAAAGGGTTTCAGCTTTTGCTGCAATTCTTCCTTCGTCAATGACACCTGATCCAGCAAAATTTCCGTGCAATAACGATAGGCAGGCTCTGTCGTTTGGCTATGTTCTTGGCCCGATCGTTCGATCATCAGCGTATTCGTAGGCTCTTTCATTAAGTGAATCGACGGTTTCTTGGTTACAAACGCCTCAGTAAAGCCTTCTATAAATAAATAGAAGCCCTTAGCCCCAGCATCAACAACTCGATTTTTTTTCAAGACTTTTAATTGATTCGTCGTATTTTCTAGAGCCTGTCTCGCTTTAATCAACGCATTCGGCAATCGTAGCTCCAGAGTTAATAATTGCTCGTTGTCATCTAATGCTTCAGCCCATGATCGGATCACTGTGATGATTGTTCCTTCTACTGGCCGCTCGATTGCGCGATAGGCTTCGCCGATAGCTGAACGCACACTTTCCACAAAGCTTTGGACCGAATTTTTCTCCTCCAGCTGCAGCATATGGTTGTAAATACCGTTAAAATACTGAGCAAATATAATTCCGGAATTCCCCCGCGCACCCAACAAAGAAGCATCGGCGACTTTTTCAAAAACCTCTAATACCGAATGACTCTCTTCTGCTGTTTCCTCTAAAATAGTTTGCATCAAGGAGGCTAAATTACTTCCCGTATCTCCATCCGATACGGGGAAAACATTGATTTGGTTCAGTAGCTGCTTTTGATTGATCAACTGGGCTGCGCCTTGTTGAAATGCAAAAAGCAGTTTCTTTGGATCAATCAGTTGATTTTCACGGCTCATCTCCATAGTAAATTACCTCCAGTTAAAGTGTTGTGCGACAAAAAAAGTGATACCGGAAACGGCTGCTGTAACAAAGGTTCCCCAAATCAAATCAGCAATAGTTACCATAGTCGGCCAGTCATTAAGTGTCGCCATATTTGTTAAATCATAGGTTCCGTAACACAATAATCCTAGAAATCCGCCAGCTGCGAGCGCATAAAGTAAACTTCCCTTTTCAAGCGCAGGATTTACAACAAAAAAGAGAACTCCCAACAGGTATAGCACATAAAAAATCACCGCAGGTACGAATTTCGTTTGTCCCATCAAATGTCCTAAATTATCCTGATACATTTTCCGTGCCAAAACTAGCAGCCAGAATAAATCCAAAGCTAAAAAGGAGATTGCTGCAGCTCCAAATATTTTTATCCATGAGATCATGCTCATTCCTCCAATAGTGACCTAGATAAATGGTACTTATCAGTCGATAAAATCAGCTTAGCATGAACCATAGAAATCGAAAAAAATCGGGATTGCGAGAATCTCTGTCAACATAACTATCGGCTATACAAACCTATAGAGACACCCTCTATCAAAAATGTCCTTTAAAAGAAAAAAATAGACAAGACAAAAAACTCCCTCCGCCAAGTGAAGAGAGCATACCCCAGTTTATTTATTCTTTTGCTTGATCCATTCAGTAGAAAGAGTCATCGCTCCACGAGCCGCATTCGTCTGATCCAATGAATTGACCATCACAAAATCATGGATCATTCCTTGGAAACGAACTTGAGTGACTTCAACTCCAGCATCGCGTAATCTTCGGGCATAGGCTTCCCCTTCGTCCCTCAAAACATCTGCTTCACCATTTAGAATAATTGCCGGCTGGAGTCCATTTAAATCCGCCAACGAAGCGCGTAATGGCGATGCAGTTATTTCTGCGCGTTGATTCTCATCTGTCGTATATTGATCCCAGAACCATTGCATTCCCTCTTTAGTCAAGAAGTAATCTTCCGCAAATTCATTATAGGAATCCGTCTCAAAATTCGCATCGGTTACAGGGTAATATAAGACCTGCTGCTTAATGGGGATACCACCGCGTTGTTTTGTCATGATCGTCATAACGATCGACATGTTTCCGCCGACTGAATCCCCTGCTACAGTTAAGCGTTCGATATCCAGCTTATGTTCTGCCGCTAAGTCCGGCAACTGTTGTAAAATCGCATAATTCTGTTCAATCGCCGTCGGATATTTTGCTTCTGGTGAGCGGCTGTATTCCGGAAAAACGACGACCGAATGGGTTCGAACCGCTAACTCACGAACCAATTTGTCATGTGTTTTCGCACTGCCAAATACCCAGCCTGCTCCGTGGATATAGAAAATGACTGGTAGCTTTTCAGTTGCTCCTTCTGGTCGGATAAAACGAACATTGATATCTCCCCATTGCCCGGTACTCAACGTTTGATCTTCTATTTCAACTGCCAGTTTCTCTACAGGAGATTCTTGCACCTGCTCCAGCAACGCTCGCCCTTCTTCCGGTGGTAATTCATATATTCTTGGGTGCGGCGCATTCGCCTCACTAAAATCAATCGCTGCTTGCTCTAAAGAAATTCTTTCTGTCATTATTTTTCCTCCTCATAATCCAATGAATTTTATCGTTAATTCAAAAAAATGTTTCTGAGAACGCTCAACGGAAAACGTTTGCGGCGTTTAACGTTGGTCACATTGTATGAAGAGAAGGTGTCATCTGTCAAAAATTTGGCTTTCATTTTTCTCTGTCCTCATCGCCTCCGAGAATCAGCTAACTTGCTTGAGATGGAACGCCGATGGAATGTCCGGCGTTCCAATAAACTAGATGCACCCTGTTTATTATCGTTTGCCAAAGACGACTGAAGCTACAGGTAATTCTTTAACTTATTTCGGTAACCTGATAAAATGATGAATGAAGTGATAAATGACTTTTCGATTTACATGAATAGGAGTTTTTAAGGAATGGATGAAAAAGAACTAAACTTGAATGTGACTCAAAAATACTTTGAATTAAGCAGTTTATTCATGCAATTTTTCCGGGAAAATTCTCGCGGTCCCTTCAAATTTGAAAACCGCAATCGCGGTCAAGGACAAATCTTAAATATTATTCGCGAACACGGAACCATCACGCAAAAGGAGCTAGTCAGCCGCTTGGATATGCGTCCGCAATCAGCCTCTGAGATGATTCGTAAATTGGAAAAAAAAGAATATATCACCCGGGAGAAATCACAGGAAGACAAACGAGTGATGAACATTCATCTAACCGCACGAGGAAAATTCGCTGCTCAACAGAGCGATGATTTCCAGCCCGTTGTATTGGAAGTTTTGACTCACGAAGAAAAAGAGCAATTCGACCATATTTTGACAAAATTAATCAACGAACTTGAACCACAAGTCAAACACCGTCCTAGAGATCGTTGGGGGCATCCATAACCCAGCTGCAAAAAAAGCCTTAGGAGAATTAATTATCCTCCTAAGGCTTTTAACATTCCGTAATGAATCTATTCTTGATGGCTAAGGACTTTTCGGTCATTTATTAACTGGCATTTACGGCTATTTCGTCCGTGAATAGCAATGAACCGTTGGATCTGCTCTGCGGAAACATCCATCACGTTTTTCATCACATACCATTCAACCCCTTCGGTCAATGGCGGCGTCGTCAAAGAACCCACATAATGGTAGTAACTTTTATCCTCAGGAATTAACCCTTCAACCGAAAAGGCCCCATCGCCTTCTTGCTGCTCATACTGATTCAGTACGTGTTCAAAATCTGGATTAAATGCCCCAATTTGGTAGAACACGCCCATCACCGCAATATAACCATTAGGCGATTGGAACAGGAAATGTCCTTCTAATGGAAAAATCTTCCCATCTAAATGGTGTTCTGAATCCGCGTGAAAATGTACTTGGACAAAATTGAACAAGCGGTTTTTAAAGCTTGCCTGCCCCGTTCCCAATAGCTGCAGGTTCTGGCCGTTATTAAGAAAAGACGCAGTTGTTTCAGAGAAATTCACTTCTATATTCGTAAGAGTATCATTGTTTTCAATTTGAGATGTTTGGATATCAATGGGTGATTGACGTTTCCCGTCTCCGCCATGAAGCTCCCAATCCCCTTGGTGGCAATAATCAATCAAAAATTCTGCTTTCATATGATCCCTCAATTACCTAAAATTTTTACAATGATATCATTTTTCAGAATAATTTTCCATCCATTTGCAAATATCATGAAAAACTGTAAGTTTTTGGGTTTCATTTAATAATTCGTGACGGGCATTTTCATATAACTGAACCGTCACATGTTTTACGCCGGCAGCTTGATAGGTCTTCGCCGCCTTCATCACACCTTTGCCGAATTCTCCGACTGGATCTTCTTTCCCAGATAAAAACAGCAGCGGAAGTTCTTTTGGCACCTTTTGGATTAATTCTGGCTCCTGCGAGCGAATGATCAATGAAAAGAGCTCGTGATAGCCACTCAAAGTAAAGAGAAATCCGCATCTCGGATCAGCCAAATACGCGTCTACTTCCTCCGAAAGGCTGACCAACCAGTCCTTATCTGTTCGTTTATTTGGTATCTTACGATTCATATTGCCGAAAGCCAGTTGATCAATCAATTTGCTGGGGTGTTTCTCCCCTTGAATCTTGCTCAACATCTTAGCAGAACCTTGCCCAAATCGTGCTAACCAGGCGGGCTGCTGCCCCGTTCCAACCACTATTGCGCCATTGATCGCTTTGCCGTGCTCGTATAGATAGTTCCGCAGTACAAACGACCCCATGCTATGTCCCAGTACAAAAAATGGCAGATTTGGATACGTTTCTTTGCCCCATTGCGTCACTTGATACAAGTCTTGGACCAACCCATGCTTGATCTTCTCATCATGAAAGTAGCCGTGAGGCTCTTCGTGAACAGATCCGCCATGACCCAAATGATCATGGCCGATCACCACGATATTTCGTTCATTCAAATAAGTTGCCAACGGTTCATAACGCAATAGGTGTTCGGCCATCCCGTGAGTTACCTGGAGTACCGCCCATGGATTTTCACACATCCAATGGTAGCCGTGCAGCGGTGTTTTCTGATCAACAGAAAGTATTTCGAATGTTTCGACCATAATAGTCTCCTTTCCAAATTT
The DNA here is from genome assembly GCF_051714485.1 of Enterococcus sp. AZ128. NCBI lineage: Bacteria > Bacillati > Bacillota > Bacilli > Lactobacillales > Enterococcaceae > Enterococcus > Enterococcus sp. AZ128. The sequence continues at coordinate 1,060,332 of NZ_JBIORZ010000002.1, read as the reverse complement.
CCCCGCATATCTCCATCTTAAGTTGGAGGTGTCTTTACCAAAAAATGGTACACTATTGGTAAATGGAGGGATGAAATATGTCTTGTTTAGGTAATATCATCTGGTTTATCTTCGGCGGCCTAATTGGGGGATTGACTTGGTGTCTTGCCGGCATTTTATGGTGCATCACCATTATCGGTATCCCGATTGGTTTGCAATGTTTCAAATTCGCCAGTCTGAGCTTTGCCCCGTTCGGCAAAGACATCGTATATCATACGACTGGTGTCAATTTGATCGTCAATATTATCTGGTTGATTGTTTCTGGTGTTCCTCTGGCTATTGGACACTTAGCCAGCGCTGCTTTACTATGTATTACAATCGTCGGAATCCCATTTGCCGTGCAATCGTTGAAACTTGCCCGTCTAGCTCTGATGCCTTTTGGTGCCCAGATTGTTTCAATTCGATAAAAAAGAGGAATGACAGCTGTCTTCCTCCTTTTTTTATCCAAAAATCAAGTAAATCAAACCTGCGACGATCAGGATCAAATTCAAGGTTACCTGAATATTCACCATCAACGCCGTCACATTCTTTTTCTTGCGGCGTGCAAGATTGATAAAAATATTATAAGCGCCCGCGATAATAATAAAAATCACTAATGCGATCAGATACAAAAAGCCACTTCCTTTTTTGTATGTAGTGTATCGTGAATGATCTCTCTCAGCAAGTAAAGTCAACGAACTCTAATTTAATTGTTTGAAAAAATCACGTAATTCCGATTTTCGGCGTTCGCTTAACTCACGTTTAGGAATATCTTGGATCGCGCCTTCCAATCCATACAACAAATGCAAGCAAGCGCCATCATCTACTAAATGACGGATTTTTAAAAAGGCCGCTTCCGTTCCAAGCTCCCGTAACTGATCCGGCGTAACGATCCCTACCTGCTCCAACTTTTCTTCATTTACTACACCAATATTTTTCATCTCCGAAATTTTCATTGCCGACTCCTTTTAGATACATTATACCTTAGAAAGAAAGCGGAAACGACCGCTTTCATAAAAAGTTTGCAGAATCATTCTTTTTTCGAATTTTTTCTCAAGATAGTGAACACTTAAAATATAACCTAAGTTATTTTTAATAAATTCGAATTTTTTAGTGTTTTTTTAGGATACCACTTTATTTTTTACCATTTATTAGGTTATTATTGGTGTTAAATGATATTTTAATTTATGATATAAATTGATGCGATTAATTTTTATAAAAAAAGAATGGGGGGATTTTTCATGCTTGGGATGGATAGAAATACACTGTTAAAGATTGAGATCATAGAGATTTTGGATAGCCAGCAATTGCCGATTTCACTAAAGGAATTGCAAGAAATGATTGGTTACGCAAGTCTAGGGACAATTCGTGTGAATTGTAAAGAACTGCAGGCGATCATCGAAGAAATTTATACAGAAGAAGACTATTCATTGAAACTTCGTATAGATAACGGCCGCGGTATCCAATTAGACCGCTTCTCGACGAACCTTCAATCTTTAACAAGTTATTTATTCAAGCATGACCTTGCCTGTGAAATTATTCGCACGATATTAACCAAGCGAAAAATTTCGGCGATCCAGTTCTGCATGAATAAAAATATTAGTGAATCTAAGCTGCGACGCAAGATTAAAGAAATCAATCGAGAACTTGCCGACTATGATCTTTATATCTCCTGCTCTGCAAAGATCAGCTTAAAAGGTCGCGAAGTTGATATTCGCCGCTTCTATTATATTTTTGTCAGAGGATTGTATCATCAATTCAGCCAAGTTGAATGGGTCAGCAACATAGATAGCTATTATCAACTTGCCCAGCAAATAGAGAGTTACTTAAAACTAGCGAATAGCCCTACTAACCTGGAAATGATCAGTTTTTGGTTATTGATTACCAACCTGTCATTGAGTAAAAAAGGAATCCTCTCCTTTAATAATGCTGAATCAGAATGGGTTAATCGCTTTAAATATCCGAAGAAACCAGCATTTTTAAAGACTTGGGATACCAATGAATGGCGGTTCTTCCTTTATGCTATTTACAGTTCGCTTTTGTGCGACTTCGAACTACAATCAAAAAATCCCTCTAGAGAGCTCTTTTTTGATCAAGCTGTTTCTCAATGGATCGCATCTTTTTCGACTCATTTCCGTCCATTGGATGCTCGCGAACAAAAATTCGTTGCTCAAAAGCTTAAACAGCACTATGCGGCGCTGACTTTCTTCCGACTGAACGAACCGATGATCGATCACTTGAGTAATAGCGTATCATTAGATACTGTTGAAACAGAATTTCCTTATTACTATCGGCGCTTTGATGCTTTCTGGCAAGAATTCACTCAAGCCATTCCCGGATATAATCGGCGGCAATTGCGAATCTATTCATTCTTGACCTGTGTGACTCTTTTCTCTATAGAAAACTGCCTACCTGCTATCTCAGTGTATGCATTTTCTGAGCATAGTGACCTTTTCAGTGTTTTCATTAAAGAGAGAATCAATTTGTATTTCAAAAATCGTTACCATTTGACTTTTGTAGAAAATCCTCGCGAAGCTCAAGTGATTATTGGAACAACACCTACTTGTAAAAAATTTCTGTCAGAAGGGCAAAAATCCGTCATTATTCGATCAAATATGTGTTCTTCTGATTACAGAGATATTGAACTGACTTTAGACGCAATCGTGGAGAAGGATCTGGCCAAATTGGAAAATAAATGAAAATAGGTTGAGAATTTGATTAAAAAAAGGTATCTTAGTAGGTATTACATACAATGAGGAGGCCAATATGGTTTACGTTAGTGAAATGTCTACTACCCCGCCGACTGACTTTGGTTCTGAATTAGAGGGAAAAACCTATGAAACGCTAGCAAAATTAGAGATTCCTTTTTATCAAGTTGCTACTGGCGAAGCGTTGACAATGGAGGATTGCATCGACATTGATAACCGCCTAGGCATCGAAGTCGTCAAAACGATTTTTTTATGCAATCAAAAGAAAACCAAGTTCTATTTGTATATTACACCGGCAGACTTCAAGTTTGTTACCAAAGAGTTTGGCAAAAAGTTGGAAATCCCACGGGTATCATTTGCTTCAGCTGATTTGCTGAAGGAGCGCTTAGGAGTGATTCCTGGCGCCGCGACGATCTTCGGTCTGTTGAAAGATCCTGATCATGAGATCCAATTAGTCTTTGATCAATCCGTTTCCGAACGGGAATGGTACGGCTGCAGTTCTGGATCTGTAACCAACTATATGAAAGTAAAAACAAGCGATTTATTTGAGAAGTTCTTGCCATATACCGGCCATGAAGCACTCTTCATTGATTAACAGTAAAAAAGTGTTAGGAGACCCCTCTCCTAACACTTTTTTTGGACGGTTCTATTACGTTGGAAAGCAAATCAAAAACGGGTTTCTTTCCATTTACTAAACACTTTTAACCCCCAACCCTAATTTGATAAGCGTTTCGTCAAATTACCATCTTACTGTAACACAGCCGATTTCTTTCATTGGTCCGGTGATTTCTTTACCAGAATCTGAACCCACAGCTTGAATCGCGAAGTAGTAAGTTCCTTTTGATAGGTAAACTTGACTCAACGAATAATCAAGGTAATATCCTTTTCCAAAAGCACCATTCATATATTTCGCATAGCGAACATCGATCGTTTTGTAAGCAGAACCATATTGGCCGCTGCTAGTCCGACGATAAACGCGTACTTTCGTATAATCCAATGAATTTGGATTTTGCGTACCTAAGAAAATTTGTGAGCCATAGTAACGGGTCGGGATACAACCGCATTTAAGAACATTCTTGATGCAGCCGTTCAATCCATTACCAATGTCTTTTTTCTTCATAGTTGTTGCACAGCTTGGTCCCCATTGCGGGCTTACCCAGCTGCTCCACTGACCATAGTTTGCTTTCACCCAGTAGTAGTAAGTTGTGCATTGGTTCAATCCATCATCTGAGAAAGACATTTCTGACCCATCTTGCTTGCCGTTCACGTTGATCGCAGTCGCGTTGTTCATGTTGTTAGAAGTACTGCGGTACAATGTGTAGCTTGTTGCGTAACGAGTTGAAGCATTGTCGCTCTTCGTATTTGTCCATGTTACGTTGATTGTTTTATCGGAAACTACTGCTGCTTTGATGGTTGGATTCAATGTAGTCCCGCAAACAGTGAATTTGCCGATAGTTGAACTGCTGACCGTTTCAATCGTATATGTACAAACTTTTGGACGTTTCACCATTACTTTGTAGCAATAAGTCGTATTATGGTTCAACTTGATATCGTTGTAAGTTGTTTTTCCTGTTACTGTAGCGATTTCTTTAAAATCACCAGAGTTGTAATCGTTACATTTTTTTGATGCACGGAAGATCTTATATTCTGCATTGCTGCCTTTAGATTCCCAGCTCAGTTTTAACCAGTGATGCTGAGCTTCAGTTACACAGACATTTTTAACTGCATCCCATTTCTCTTTGTAGTTGTTTTGGTTACAATGTTTGCCGCTGTGGTTTTTGTCACAGTCCTCTCCATGCTTCCAATTATGGTTACAGCCGTGGCCGCTATGATTTTCATCACAATCTGAACCATGCTGCCATTTATTTTCATTACAGTTTTTGCCGCTATGGTTTTTATCGCAATACGAACCATGCTGCCATTTGTTTTCGTTACAGTTTTTGCCGCTATGGTTTTTATCGCAATACGAACCATGCTGCCATTTGTTTTCGTTACAGTTTTTGCCGCTATGGTTTTTATCGCAATACGAACCATGCTGCCATTTGTTTTCGTTACAGTTTTTGCCGCTATGGTTTTTGTCGCAGTAATCGCCGTGTTTCCAATTATTTGAATTACATTTGCGGTATTTACTATGGTTCTTATCGCAATGCTCATCATGCTTCGCTGCATTGTTATTACACGTACGACCGCTATGCTTACCATCGCATCCTGTATTGTGTTTTGAAGACCCGTAAGTTTGTACCGCTGGAGCGTTTGATGCTTCTTCCGTTTCTTCAGCTTTTTCAGCACTTTCTTCAGTAGTCGCCGCCGATGGTGCCGCTGCGGCTTCATCAATCTTAGCATCACTTGTTTTCGTTGCGACTTCTTGATTGGCTAATGGACCAGCAGCTTTTTGCTCTTTGCCATCGACAACAGCTGAGACTTTATAGTAGTAAAGATAGTCTGCCTTAAGCGTTCCCTTTGTCTTTAACTCCGTATAAGGATCAACTGCATATGTTTTATCACTCTTTAATGTTTGAATACGTTCAAATTCACCATCTTGTTCCTCAGCCCGATAAATGTTGTAGCTTTCAGCATCCTTAACTTTATCAAACTGAATCACTGTCCATTTGTCCGTATCATTATGTTTAACTGTCAGATTTGCAGGAACATTTTCATCATCTGCTGCAAATACCTGTGCCGGTACCCCTAACGACGATACAGTCATGATCAATAGCGTTACCAACGACATGATCCCTTTTAACTTTTTCATTAACCCTTTTCTTTTCATTTCGTTCTCCTTTTCTGCTCTCTACCCAAGTGCAAAAAAATGCACAACAAATAAACCCTACCCTAACGATTGCGACTACTACCAACATAGTGAAGATAGTAGTCGTTTAATTTTTCCGGAATTTGTTTTTGGCCAAAAACGAAAAGCAGCTTACCATATACCACCCCCCATCAAATAAACACTAACGAGCGTGTTCGATTACAGGAACGACTCTCTCGGTTTCCCCCGCCTCTAAGAAATGTGATCTTTTGGGTTATTTTCCTGTTGCTATAAATGTAACAATTTTTGTGATAAATTTCTATGATCCCTCAAAATTCAAAAATATTCTTTGAATTATGATGAAAAACTTTTGCTATATACCATATGTTTTATAATATATTTAATAAATTAATCGGTGCCTTTGGCAAACAAAAAAAAAGAAGATGTGACAAAAGTCTTGTCACATCTCCTTTTTCTGAATAAACGGTGCTCCCGAAATAGCTTCTTCTTTGCAAGCTACACATACAGTTACTGCTTATTAATAGAAACAATCTTTTGCTGTAAGCGATCATAGACTACGACAAATTCTGAGACTGCCTTTTCGGAGGTCGGTACTCGGAAATAATAATCGGATTGTCCATCTGTCGGTGTGTTCGTATGATAAAACCCAGACAGATAAGCGTGGGTGATATCTCCACGTGTATCCTTGAACAGGTCAAAGAATCCGCTAGGGTCTGTCACATTGATACTTTTTTCTAACGCTTTAAATTCCGTTTGATTGCTGTCCATTCCAGCTTTCTGCATTTGCCGATAAAGCTGTATATCCGTCCCGCGACGAATCAGTTCCGTCCAGGCTGTCTCGAAATCTGCTGATTTATCGAGATACGTATCATCCTTCGTAATGACTGATTTTACATCACTGCCATCTTCGGCCGTCAACTCGTTCAATTCTTTTTGGTTAAAGCGAAGATTAACCGTATAGTCATGACGCGAACCACTCGTATCAGTAAAACTCCAAACTTGCTTTTGAGTCGTCATTGGCTGGTCCTTCACTAAGCGTTGGCCAAAGCCGATCAAATTAACACTAACAAACCCGCTTTCTTCTGAACTCACCATCGGATAAATTTTTCGGTAAAGATTGAAAATATTTTTTCCGTCTTTAGCCGATCCGTAGATTTTTTCGATCGCATCAGCCATCGCTTGAGAACTAGAAAAGCTGTTACTATCTTCAAACGCTTTATTTAAAGCAGCGATTTTTTCAGTTTGTTCTTCTAATAATGTTTGATCATTGACATCCTTCAATGCCAGTACATCCAATTTAGGAAGCTCTTCTTTTTTCTTTTCTTTGTCATCACTGGCAAAAACACTGAATGGAATCGTAAATTGCGGAAAATTTCCACTTAATACAATACCAAACGCGCCAACAAATAAAGCAGCCAATATTCCCCAAAAGATCAACCATTTTTTTTTCGTCTCCATAGTTCACCTCGTCTCATTTACATTGTGGCGACAAATTAATGAAGCGTCAAGTATTTCTAGTGAAAATCCGACTATTTTTATGAAATAATCTAAATTTTTTCTTGGAAAAATATGAATATGATAGTTATTCTCGCCATTTTCTATTACACTAGAGGAAATGATTTTTTTAAGGATAGGCGGATATGGCAAATAGACAAGAACGACATCAACAAAAAAAAGAAAAGAAAGTAAAAACTTCGCGAAACGCATCTTCTCGGGGAAAATTATCGAGATCAACCAAGATTTCTTTAAGTATTCTTGCAGCGATGCTCTTGATTTTGATTGCGGGAACGATTTTCTTCTTCCAAAAATATGGAAAAGAAGTTACCGCAGCAATCGATGCTGGTGAAGAGCATGCGGCGAAAATTCAGGAAAGTGACTTCAAACAATACCATCCAACGACAATCTTGGATAAAAACGGACAGGTCCTCAAGGAATTGAAAACCCAAGAACGGGATTATCTAACGTATGACAAGATGGATCCGTTGGTTTCACAAGCCTTGATTTCCATCGAGGATAAACGTTTTTATGATCATCATGGGGTAGATACGCAGGGGCTGTTAACAGTTGCATTGAATGCTGCGACTGGGCGCGGCGTTCGGGGAGCCTCCACGATCACCCAACAGCTGGTAAAAAATATTTACCTGACACCCGAAGTTTCGATTTCACGTAAGATCGAAGAAATGGTCATGGCGCAGTCACTGGAAAAGAAATTCACCAAGCATCAAATTTTGGAATATTACTTGAACAACGTTTACTTTGGTCATGGTGCATACGGGATCAATGCTGCAGCAAAAGTTTATTTTGGGAAGTCGATCAATGATACGAGTCTTTTAGAAAAGGCGACACTGGTAGGGATCACCAATAACCCAGGGATTTTTGACCCGACGACCAATAAGAAAAATGCCTTAAAACGGGCCAAAGTGATTTTAAAAGAGATGAACCAGCAAGGCTATATCACAAAAGATCAATACGATAAGGCCGTGGCCGACGATATCTCTGCGGAAATCCACAGCAACGCTCTAAATAATCAGTTAGACAACAATGAAGTTGCGTTAGCTGTCGATTCAGCAACCAAGATTCTGATGAACCAACAGGACTTCCGCTTCCAGTACCAATTTGATTCAAAAGAAGAAGAAGACCGGTACAACGAAGAATATAAAAGCGCCTATAACAAGGTGTACCAACGAATTCTTTCCGGTGGTTATCAAATCAGTACGAATATCGATCCCGCACTACACGATCAATTACAGGGAATCGTTAGCAACGTAATGAATACTTGGCAAGAGCGTGGCGGTGAAAATAATTTTTACACCAAACAAGCCGCAATGACAGTCATCGATAATCAGACCGGTAATGTCGTCGCAAGTATCGGCGGACGCGGTGAAGAGGGAAATCAATATAATCGTGCCTTTCTCTCCTACCGTCAACCTGGATCATCAATCAAGCCATTGGTCTCCTATGCACCTGCCTATGAGCGTGGCTTGTTAGAAAACAGCGTTGTTTCGGATGATCGACCAAATAATACGTATCCAAATAATGTCTACAATAGCTCAAAGGGAAATCTAACCTTGCGCAATGCCTTGGCGATTTCTTCCAACGTTGTCGCTTATAAATTGGCCGATGAAAACCGCAACGAGTTGAAGGAACCTGTGTATCAGCCATTGGCTCAAATGCAGTTCACTGGCCTTGATGTGGAAGATGACAACCCGATCATTGCAGTCGGCGGTATGACCTATGGGGCTACTACTCAAGAAATGGCCAGCGGTATCGCAACTCTGGTCAATCAAGGAAACTATCGTTCACCGTTAAATATCCAGACCATCAAGCGCAAAGATAATGGACAAGAAATCTTTTCGCAAAATGATGTCGCACAGCAAAAAATTTACAGTGACGATGCGGCTTATCTAACAATTGATACAATGAAAGCTGTCCATCAGAATACTGACGGAACAGCAGCGGGTCTCACGCTGGCGCACAATCAATATTGGGCGGTAAAAACCGGAACGACCGATGAGGCAAAAGATTTATGGACAGTTGGCGCTACGCCGCATTATACCGTCGCTGTCTGGGCTGGTGATGATACACCGCAACCGCAAGACAATACCAGCGTCGGCCAGGCGACCAAAGAAATCTTCAAACAAACCATGGATCTCTTGAATAACGGCAAAGAAGATGTTGACTTCCAGATGCCCTCTTCTGTGCAAAAATCCGGTGATCAATTGGTTACTCGCTCCAGCCAAACGAAACAAGTATTAGCGACGCGGAAGAATTCGCTTCAAGCAGCCACAACGAATATTGATACATTGGCTAAACAAAGAGCCAACGAACTAACCGCAGCGAAGCTTAGCACACCAATGGTCGAAGAAGCTTCTACCTTCAGTAATCAATTGATCTCTGAACGAATCGATACCTTGAGTCAATTTGAGATCATCGTGACAGATACTCAGGACAATTGGCAAACCTTTGATCAGTTCGCACAGGATGTCTTCGCTTTGGTTCAACAAGTCGAGCCATCAGGCGGAACGCTTTCCGATCAATATACTAGTGTTTATCGCAACAAAGAAGCCGAGTATGCTCACGAAAAAGCAGCACGCGATTCCGCAATAAACACGGTCAAAGACCAAATCACTGACACGAAAAATCAAAGTAAAGATCTGGATAAACAGATCAATGAATTGAAGAAACAACTAGAAGAGGAAGAAGATTAAAAAAACAGTCGCCAAATTGGCGGCTGTTTTACTATAATAAATACATTCATCGGAAACCACAAAGGAGAACATATGAACGATACATTCGAACTTCTAACTGCAAAGGATACTAAAGAAGCTTTGGCCGCTTTCAAAAAATTGGAAGTCGAATGCTTGGCCAAACCAGTTTATGCGGATAAACTTCAAGATTTTTTGCCTGCCCTTACTGCTGAAAACGCCTGCGGACGAGGACGCGTCTTCAAATTTTTTATGATCAATGCACACTGGGATTCGCAAAATATTCTCGAAAACCATCTGGATGATATTTTAGCGATTTTAGATGATTCTAAAGCTCCCGTAGTTCGCCAATGTATTCCCTATTTGATTTATTTAGCTGATGCCAAGCCCGAATTGATCCTAAATATTCGTGAAAAACTGGAAAATTTGGAGCTAAGTCAGTATAAGGAAAGCATGCAGAGCTTAATCACGAGAGATATTGCAAAGGTTTTGCTTAAAATGAAAGATAGAACTTAAAAATCACCCGGCTGCTAGGAAGCTTCTTCAAGTAGTCGGGCGTTTAACTTTATAGCTATTAATTTTGATCAAAACCATTTCTTTTAATGACCTCAGCCATCCAGAAGCTTGATTTTTTTGGTATCCGTTTGTGATTTTCTTCCAGCTCTACTCGATAGAAGCCATATCGATTTTTAAAAGCATTCAACCAGCTCCAACAATCGGAAAATGTCCACAAATGATAACCAAAGCAAGTTGCACCTTCCGATATTGCTCGATGCAGTTCCTCTAAGTGGTCCTTAACGAAGTCTATTCGATAATCATCCTGAATAATTCCTTCTTCATTCGTAAAACATTCCTCCTGGGACACCCCCATACCATTTTCAGAGATATACCAAGGAATTTCACCATAATCATTTTTCAGACGCATCGCTATATCATATATTCCCTTTGGATAAATTTCCCAACCGCGATGAGGATTAATCTGTTTTTCTGGCCAATCATAGCTTTGGAATAGATCTTGAGGGCCAGTTATTTGCTTATCTTTTTCGGAGACTGCTTGTACTCGTAAAGGCTGATAATAATTGCAGCCGATAAAATCAACACTATTCTTTGAAAAAAGTTGAGCATCGCCCTCTTTTACCTCAGGCAATAAATCAAAACTGCTTAATTTTTGAGTGAACTCATCAGAATAGTATCCCTTAACTGAACAATCTAAGAAACTTCTTATATAGATATGATCCGCCCATTTAGCCGCTTCAACGTGCTCTGGTGCGTCATTTTTTGGATATACTGGCGACAAATTTAAGATAATTCCTATTTTCCCATCGCTAAACCGTGATAGTCTATACGCCTCTACTGCCTTGGCATGAGCAAGCATCGTGTGATAACCAACCTGAATCGCACGTTTAAAATCTCGGACTTTCGGCCAATGAGCATCTCCATAATAGCCGCATTCGATGTGTACTAACGGTTCATTGAAAGTTACCCATTTTTTTACAATATCACCGAACTGTTCAAAAGCGATACTGGCATAATAAGCAAAATGTTCCGTTGACTCTCTAGCTTCCCAACCACCTTTTTCCATCAACCACCAAGGCATGTCAAAATGAAATAAGTTTATAATTGGTTCTACACCATTGTCTACAAGTTCTTGAAAATATGCTCGATAAAAAGACACTGCTTTTGGATTAAGTTTTTTCCCATCCGGAAGTAATCTTGTCCAAGCAATTGATGTACGATAAGAGTTCAAGTTCATACCCTTCATATTTGTAATTTCTTCTTTATATAGTTCATAGACATTTGAAGTGTTTTCTGGTCCCACTTGATCATAAAATAATTCAGGTTCCATTTCGAACCATTTGTCCCAAGTCGACGGACTTTTTCCGTCCTTCAAAGCTGCTCCTTCTGATTGAGGTGCACTTGTGGCGGCTCCCCACAAGAATTTTTTTGGAAATTGAATCATCATTTAATCCCCTTTTTTTTATTTGAATCTTTCCACAAAAGTAGCGACTCATTCTAAATGAATCGCTGCTTTTACACTATTCGATCATTCTAATCGACAACTACTAAGAATAGACTTACATCCCAAAAATCTCATTGTCGATAATTTCATCTTTTTCGGCAGATGTATCTTCATTCATACGTTCCAAAAGCATTTGGGCAGCTCGCTGTCCAATTAGTTGAGTAGGAGCTTTAAGGACGATTCGATCATTCAACAACTCTGCCATCTCACTCGTATAGTCGTAATGAGCTACTACCAAATTATTTTTTTCAGAATGCTGTGAATACTCCAGAACTCCAGTCATCATATTAAAATTAGTAACTATCAGTGCCGTAACATCTTGATCAATTAAGCTTTTACCACCCCAATATCCACTAAGACGTGAGTAATCTCCGTATTCGATCATTAACTCTACACCAGGGTATTGGCTAACTGCTTGTTTTGCGCCTAATAAACGTTCTCTAGCAACATAATCATTTTGTGGAGCGGCTAGAAGTCCAATTTTAGTATGCCCTTCTTGAATTAAATACTCCACGACTTCAGCAACATTTTTCCGATCAGCTACTTGCACTCTATCAACGCCCGGTAAACGAACCGGACTATTAATTGTCAGTACCGGAATAGGTAATTCAGCCAATCGCTCCATCCCATCCCAGTCCTGCTCTGACATAAAAACAATCAATCCGTCCACCGCATGCTGTACCAAATAATCGATCTTCTGGTCAACCAGCGAGACATCACCTTTAAAACCACTTAATAAAACAGAATAACCATTTTGCTCCATAATCTCTTCAATTGCGCTGACGATTTCCGCGCCAAATTGACTAGATATACTATTCATCAAAAGTCCTACTGAAAAACTACGATTATTTTTTAGTCCTTTAGCGATGATATTCTCTTTATAATCCAGTTCTTCAATAGCAGCAGCAATTTTTTTCATATTTTGTTCCTTCAACTGATGTCCATTGAGATAGCGAGAAACACTTCCTAATGAAACACCTGCCAATTCAGCAACTTTTCGGATAGACGACATCTTCTTGATTCCTTTCATGCTTTCATATTATTACTGTATGAAAAGTTGACCGGATTGAGTGAATCAGCTAGAAAAAAGTCACTTCTTTTGATAAATTTCCCACCATAATTCTACAACCCTCTGCTTTTTTATATTTTTGATCCATATCCGTAAAGCATAATTGCTCTCGTGATAGATTGAAGGTTATCTCTGTTACTTCGTTAGGCGCCAATTCAACTTTGATAAATTCTTTTAGCATTTTATGGCGCTGAATTACATATCCGCCCGATAATCGAACAAACAAAAGTACAGATTCTTTTCCAGCAACTATTCCGTCATTTCTAACAGTAAGACCTATAATTATTTTGTCAGACTCTGTGCTGACATGCAAGTTCTCATATGAAAAATGCGTATAACTAAGTCCATATCCAAATTCATGTAACGGAGAGCCCGATTCATCATAGTAATCATCTTTCTTTGAAGCAGCTCTTTGATAATAATAAACTGGTAATTGTTCAGAATTAAGCGGATAGCTGACACTTAATCGACCACTAGGATTATTTTCTCCCATTAGCGTTCGAGCAATGGCGAGCCCACCTGCTTGACCTGGAAACCACCCTACTAAAACAGCAGCAGAATATTCTTGTACTTCTTGAATATCATAGGTTCGTCCTTGAATCATCACGGTAATTATAGGTTTTCCTAAGTCGCTGATTGCTTTCAAAAGTTTGAGCTGTTCTCCACCTAAAGTCAATGAAGCAACATCTACATTCTCGCCAGAATCCATATTGATTCCCTTAGAAGATACCGCGCCATTTCTTAGAAATTCCATATCGAAATTACGAGCACTAGACCCGCCTAGAACTAAAATGACTGCATCGGCATCTTGACAGTTTTTTACAGCAGATTCTATTTTTTCACGTTGTCCTTCCTTATTTCGAACTTCGCATCCTTCTGCATAAGCGACCTCGGTTTCAGAAAAAGCCTTTTTGATTTGGTGATAGATCGTACAATCAGCCAGTTCAGAAGCCTGTGGAGCTGAGTAATCACCTAACAAAGCATATAAAGTATTTGCATTTGGCCCTACTACAGCCAATTTCCTAATTGATCGCTTCAATGGTAAAATTCCATTATTCTTGATCAGCGTCAGCGATTCTTCTGCTGCTTGTACATTCATTTTCTTAGATTTGTTGATTGTTTCCGCTAACTTTTGTGTTGGATCTTTTATGAACGGATCATCAAACAATCCTAATAAAAATTTGATTCCCAATACGCGAGCACAAGACTCATCCAGATCGTTCTCCGATACTTTTTTAGAATGTACGCCTTCGCTAATTTGTAAGTAGGTTTCATCCCACAAGCTTAAATCAACTCCCGCACTTAAAGCAGCTCCCGCACTCGTGATCTTATCAGAAAAAACGTCCTGCAATCTATCTAATGCAATTCCATCCGCCATGACAATCCCTTGATAGCCTAGTTGTTCCCGCATGATTTTTTTGAACAATTGACCATTGATATGGCAGGGCACTCCGTCTACATCATTATAGGCTGCCATAACACCAACCGCATTTCGTGTACTTGCTAATAATGGTAAATACACATCATTAAATTCTCTATTACCAACAGTTACTGTTCCAGAATTATGCCCACCAATAGCTTCGCCTTGCGCAATACAATGCTTTAGTACGACGCCGATTTGGTCTGATTGGCGATTAATTTCAGCAACTGTTTTATCCAAATAGCTTTCTCCTTCAGTGATCAGTCCACCCTGGAACCCTGAGATTACTGCCTTGCTCATTTTTGCAGCCAGAATCGGATCTTCGCCAAAACATTCCTCAGAGCGTCCCCAGCGTGGGTCCTTCACCAAGTCCAATGTGGAAACTAACGCTAGATGAACGCCCTTAGCTGCCAACTCTTGCGCCATTAAACGACTTGATTGCTCAGTCAAATCCGTATTGAAGCTATTTCCACGCCCAATATTTGTCGGATAGGAAATCCCGCCTAAACCCTGATGTCCATGTGGACACTCTTCGACGATCAAAGCAGGAATCTTCCAGCGAGAATGATTGATCACATATTCTTGAACCTGATTTGTTAGCTTCCAGCTATCCTCTGCTGCAATCCCATTTTCAAACCCAACTTTAGACCAAGGATCGGCACGAAACAGTCCATATAGGGCCCCCAATCCTTCGCCCCATTTTACGTGCTCTTTGAATTTATCCGTTAGCGTAATTTGTCCATCGTTTTTCTTTTCATAGCATTCCCAACCATAGAGATGTTGATTTACTTGACCAACCTTTTCTTCCAAACTCATTCGGCTTAATAAGTCAGAAACTCGTTCTCTTATGGTTAGTTTAGAATTCTGATATGGATAATTACTCAAGTAACTCTTCCCCTCTCAACTTTGCTTCTTTATTAGAAGCGATAACAAATGGTAAAAATAAGAAAACATCTAGTATAATCAGTAAAATGGTCAATACGCTAGCCATTATATTTCCCCCGGTCGCGATAAAAGATTGAATGACCGGAGGTGTGATCCATGGTGCTGCCGCCACTGTCTTACCCACTAAACCAACGCTTGTCGCAAAATATGCGATGATCAAGTTAATTGATGGAATAATCGCACAAGGAATCATAAAGATCGGGTTCATCACAACTGGCAAGCCAAACATAACTGGTTCGGTAATATTGAACATACATGTCGTTAACCCAAGTTTCGCCACTTGCCGTTGATCTTTTCGTCTAGATACCCATAGAATGGCAATAACCAAAGGAAGAATGCATCCTCCTCCACCAATCAACCCAAAGGCATTTGCAAATGGTTCGGTAATTATATTGGGAATTGCTTCATGATGTTGAAAAGCTAACATATTCTCTTCAATTGATTGCAACATCGGTGCCTGCTTGATTGGTGCTAAAATACTGGAGCCGTGCATCCCAAACACCCATAAAAAATCAGAAAAGAACTGAATAAACAGCATTCCTGGAACGGATAAAACAAAACCTTTTAAAGGTGTTTGAATAGCCAAATTAATTAAATCTGGGACATTAAGTCCTGTAGTTTTTTTCAATCCGAACACAAAAATCCCAAAAATCAATACAACAAACACTTCAGGAACCAAGGAATTGAATGAAGTAGCTACTGCAGGAGGAACCCCATCTGGCATCTTAATTTTCAGTTTTTTAAATTTTGCTAGCCGAACAAAAAGCTCTGTACTTACTAATGCACAAATCATGGCTGTTGCTAATCCAGAACTAGAGGTTAATGTTTGAGAAAAAACACCTCCCACTTCAGCAGTAGTACCATCAGTAAGGGTTACCAATGTGTCTACAGGCATCAAAATAAACATAGTTGCTAAGCTTAATACTCCTGCATGTACTGCATTAAATGAAGGATCATCGATTGCTTTTGACTTGATGTAATAATTTGCTAAATTTACTCCGATATTGTAGCAGACAATTATTGCTAAAATACTCATGGTCCCATTGTTAACAATTACTGCTAAGTCTGACAAAAAACTTAAATCAACGATTTTTTGAACTGCTGCATTAGAAAAAATTAACGCATTTAATAAGACCATAAATGAGGCGGCCATTACTAGAGGCATCGTGATAATGAATGCATCACGAATAGCTAGAAGATGGCGCTGATTATTGATTTTTGACACAATTGGCAACAATTTTTCGGACAGCTTATCTACGATATTCATTATAAAACTCCTTATTTTCATTTTTTGAACCGGTTCAAAAATTATAATAGCAAACGATTACAACTTTTACAATAGGTATTCAAAGATAATTGAACCGGTTCAATTATCTTTGAGAATTACTCCTAGAAGCCATTCAACACTTAAACATTTTTAGATACTGTACATGGAGTTTATGTAGACCTGTAAAATTATGTATTTTAGTAAATGTAAAAAACTCGACTACTTAGCTCTTTGCTTAAGTAGTCGAGTTCGAAAAATTACATCTCTACCGTCGTTCCACTATTGCCTTTCACTGCTTCTGAGGCTTGCTCAAGAGAAGCGATGATGGCTTGACGTCCGGCCTTTGATTCGGCGAAGCTGATTGCTGCTTCGACTTTCGGCAACATACTGCCCGGCGCGAATTGTTTCTCTTCAATATATTTTTGCATATCCGCCACCGTGGTTGTTTCTAAAGCTTTTTGTTCTGGGGTACCGAAGTTGACAAATACATGATCAACCGCCGTTAAGATAATGAAGACATCTGCATCGATCAATGACGCCATTTTGGCTGCGGCAAAATCTTTATCGATTACCGCATCAACGCCTTTATATTTGGTCCCTTCATAAATAACTGGAATGCCTCCTCCACCACAGGCGATCACGACTTGCCCCGCGTCGACTAAGGTTTGCAGACTAATCTTTTCATAGATATCGACTGGTTTTGGTGATGGCACTACACGACGCCAGCCTCTACCTGCATCTTCGACATAAACATCGTCGCTTTCAGCCATCAATTTCTTTGCTTCGTCTTCACTATAATAACCGCCAATGGGTTTCGTTGGATTCGCAAACGCGGGATCTTTCGGATCAACCACGACCTGAGTCAGCATTGAAACCACTGGAATATCATCCAAACCACGAGAAACCAATTCCTCGTCGATTGCTTGCTGCAAGTGATAGCCGATATAGCCTTGACTCATCGCCGTACATTCTGGAAACGGCATTGTGTCCTCTGGTGTCTTGCTCGTTTCTTCAAAAGCTAAACGAATTTTTCCAACTTGCGGACCGTTCCCGTGAGCGATCACGACATGATGCCCCGCAGTAATTAAATCCGCAATCGATTTAGCAGCAAGCTCTGCTTTAGTTAATTGTTCATTGGCGGAATTGCCTAATGCATTTCCTCCGAGTGCGATAACGATTTTTGACATAAGGTTCTCCCCTATCTTTGTGGTTGTTGTTGAGTGACACAATGAATATTTCCGCCACCGTAAACAATTTCCACTGTATTTACACCTACGATCTCTTTATCCGGGAAGATCATTTCCAATTGTTCAAGCGCTAAAGCATCGTTCTTGTCGCCGTATTGCGGTACGATTACTCCGTTGTTCGTAATCAAGAAGTTCATGTAAGAAGCGATACAGATATCGCCATCTTCCCGCGGCATCGTTCCTTCAACGTAGTCGATCTTGAAGTTTCCGTCGATCGTTACATTTTCGATCGGGCAGCAGATTTTATGAACTTTTAATTTACGGCCTTTTGCATCTGTCATTTCACTCAAACGTTTGTAAGCATCTTGCGCCGCATCGTAAAATGGACTGTTTTCATCTTCCGTATAGATACAAGCGACTTCACCAGGACGAACAAAGCAAGCAACATCATCCACGTGACCATTTGTTTCTTCTGGATCGATTCCATCGCCTAACCAAAGAACTTTTTCACAGTTCAAATAGTCGCATAATTTTTGCTCGATCTCTTCTTTTGTCATGTGAGGGTTGCGCCCTTCACTTAATAAACACATTTCAGTTACTAAAACTGTTCCTTCACCATCCACATGGAAAGAACCGCCTTCTAAGATGAAATCATCGGTACGATAAGAATCGACATGTTCAATTTCACAAATCTTTTGCGCAACTAAATCATCTTGATCCCATGGGAAATACAATCCGTCAACAAGACCGCCCCAAGCATTGAAGCCCCAGTCATTTCCGCGCAATTCGCCTTTATCATTGATCACAAAGCTTGGTCCGCAATCGCGAATCCATGCATCATCATTCGACATTTCATAAACAGTGATATCTTCTGGTAACTGGCGACGACAGTTTTGGAATTGTTGTTGTGAAACCACCACATTCATTGGTGTGAATTTACTGATTGCTTTCGCTACTTCAGTAAACGCTTCTTGTGCTGGTTTCCCACCATCACGCCAATTATCTGGACGCTCTGGCCAAATCATCCAAACTTTCTCTTGTGGTTCATACTCGCCGGGCATTCTAAACCCGTCTTGTTTCGGTGTTGTCTTTTCGATTCTCTTCGCCATGATAAATTACTCCTTCTTTTTTGATTTTTTTCACCCATATAATTCCTTCACCAAATAAGGTGAAGACGACAGCTCCGATCGTAATCGGTAGTTGTTCACTCAATGTTGCTGGATCAAACTGCAACGGTAATGCCGTAAAGATTAATGAGATGACGATCATGATCATTGGCAGCGCAACCAAAACTTTCAAGAAAGTATCACTGCCGCCAACTTTAAATGGTCGTGGTGTGTCTGGATCGATTTTTCTTAATTTGTAGAAAGCTGGAAATACTGGTACATAAGACATCAAGAACATTACTAAGTTCAATGAGAAGAATGCCCAGAATAAATCTTGATTCGGTAAAATCGGCGCGATCACAACTACGACAGAGGCAACGATACCATTCATGATAGCTGCACCAATCGGCATTTCATCTTTTCCACCGCGTTTCGCGAAAATTTTCGGCATGTCGCCATTTTCAGCGGCATAGCATGCGGTGTTGTTCACCCCAAGCGACCAAGAAATCATATTGCCGAATAGTGTAAGCAAGAACAAGAACGCCATTAAAATAATGAACCAGCCGCCAGTTGAACCAGTCAATAACTTGAAGCTGTCCATCAAGCCGCTTCCAGTACTGATCTGATCTGTTGGAATCGCTACACCGATCCCAAATGCTGAGAAGATGTAGATCGCAGCGATTACGATACCGCCGACAATGATCGATTGCGGAATTTGTTTCTTAGGATTTTCCATGTCATCCGCAAATGTACAAATAACCTCAAAACCTAATAGATTAAAAATGATAACCGAAATAAAGGATAAGCTATTCAAATCCAAGCTTGGCAGCATTGATTTCAGTGTGAACTCATTAGCTACACCTTTTGTAACCGCGGTATAGACGCCTAATCCACCAATCAAAATAGCCAAAATCATTTTGATAACAGCCGCGCCATTCAAGATCCATACGCTGTCGCTGACTGGATAAAAACTGATCCAAACAATCAGCCAAATAAATACTAACTCAATTACAATTGCTGCTATCGTCGGAAACTCAATTCCGGTAATCGTGGTCAATAGTCCTGGACATACCACAGCTAATGAAGCTAACCATAACGGATAATTGATCCAATAATACCAAGAGACCCGCGAACCCCAGCGGTGACCGAATGCTTGAGTCACCCAATCGTAGATTCCCCCATATCCAATATAAGTCGTTCCCAATTCTGAAGACATCAAGCCGTAAGGCAAAAGGAACGCGATCAGTAGAAAGACCCACCAAAAGAATTGCGAATTTCCGATCGCCGCGACCGGCGCCGCTGCCTCTGCCACGAACACGACACAGATAACGGATAATATGGCACTCATCAAACTAAACTTTTTCTTCTTTTCTCCCATTGTTTTCTTCCTTTCCGGTACAAGGGAAACAGGGATTGAGGATTTCCTCAATCCCCGAATGGAAATAATCTTGATGAATTTTACTTAAAGCCGCAGATCATTTCCTTCCTCACCTCTGGGGTCTATAGTGCTTTGCCTAAAAAGACTTCCAAATCTGCTTTTGCTGCTGCTTTTTTCTTTTCATCAATTGGATTCTTGTCCGCGTAATCATGCATCAAATAAACAAGCAAGCCGCGAATTGAAGTTAAACGGTTTTCTGCTTCATCGAAACAGATAGAATTAGGTCCGTCCATTACTTCATCTGTTACTTCCTCACCACGAGTCGCAGGCAGACAGTGCATGAATTTCGCATTCGCTCCAGCACGATTCATCAATTCATCATTTACTTGGTATTTAGGATAGAACGTGCTCATGCGTTCTTCTTCTGATAATTCTGCTTCATACAGACCGTACCAAACATCCGTGTAAACATAATCTGAACCTTCAATTGCTTCGATTTGATCAGAAACAGTGTATGAACCACCAGATTCTTTACAGATCGCATCTAATCTTGCACGATGATCTTCATTTAATTGGAAACCTTTTGGTCCGAATTGAACGAATTCCATCCCCATTTTTGTTGCTACTAAACCTAATGAGAAACATACTTGCGTGGCATCGCCGATAAAGGATACTTTGCAGTCCTCGATTTTCTTGCCTGCTGGTAAGTGTTCGATCATTGTACACAGATCGCCTAATTCTTGTGTTGGGTGGTTGAAGTCTGACATTCCGTTAATTACTGGAATTGTTGCGTTGTTTGCTAGATCGTACACGCTGTGGTGACGTTCTACACGTGCCATCAAGATATCAACTAAACGAGATAATACACGGCTTGTATCTTCAATTGTTTCATGCCCGCCTAATTGGATTTGTCCTGGTGCCAGATATTCTGCGTGTCCGCCTAATTGCGTCATCGCTGTTTCAAATGAAACACGAGTTCTAGTAGAAGATTGTTGGAAGATCATGCCTAACACTTTATCTTTCAATAATGGCGGATAAAAACCGTTCTTAATAGAAGCTTTGATTTTCAACGATAAATCAACGATGTACTGAATTTCCTCCTTCGTGTAATTTTCTGTTGTAATAAAATCTCTTTTTGCCATGTTGACGCCTCCTAAGTAATTTGTTTGCTTTTGCATCTTTACTTTAGGCAAAAAAGGACAAGTTTACGATAAGCCAAAGGATGTAAACGCTAACATTTATAAAATTCGTCTAGTTTTAGCTGGTTTATTTTTAGATGTAAACCTTTTATTTTTCAAGGGTTTAGAAAAGTTTAGGTAAAAGTTTAGCGTATTTTGACACGATGGAGGAATAAATGATGTTATACTTAGGTTGAGAAATGCGATTTTTAATTCTGAAATGAAAGGGGATTCAATATGATAGCTATCTTCGTTTATAATATTCTTTTGATCATTCTATATTCGATCACTATGGCTTTTGCAATAAATTCCTATCTAAAAGAAAAAAACAAAGTATTCCTGTTGATCAGTCTCTATCTTGCCTTCTTCATTTTCGATAACATCATTATTTATATGACCGAATTCATCAACTCCTTTGCTCAAAGTTACGACCAAGCATTTATGAGCGCGCCTGCCGTCAAGACCATCATTTTTATGGGAAATGCCTTTTTCTCCATCTCTATCATTGCCGAATTACGTAAAGAAAAACTCAAAACACTGCATTACGGCTTATTAATCGCCTTAGCTGTGTGGATGGTCACCGTACCATTACTGGCAAATTCAGCATTTAAAGTATGGCTGTACTATTTAGGAAATCAGATCTTCCTCTTTTATTTAGGGTTTTACTGCTGGCGGGGCACAAAAAAAGAGATACCCGATCTTAACAAAGGCTATTTGAAAAAATTAGCGATTGTCAGTTTTCTTTTCAGTATCCTGATCGTGATTGAAGATAGTTTCGTGATCTTCAATGTGGATCAATACAGTTCATTAACAACCAAGATTTATAATCGGAGTATCTCAGAAGATATTTTCTCTATCACCGTCTGCTTGTTGCTGTTCCACTTCTTCTTAAAAGAGCGCCAAGTGACTGAGGATGCGACACCCGAAGAGCAGGAAGCATCGATTTTGATTCAAAAATTTTGTCATGCTCACCAGTTCACACAGAGAGAAATGGAAGTCTTTGAGCTGCTGATGTTCCATCGGACTAACCAGGAAATTGCTGATCAGCTCTTTCTTTCACTAGGGACGGTCAAAACACACGTCCACAATATTTTTATCAAACTGGATATCAAGAAGCGAACTCAGATTTTCCCATTGTTTGAAGAATATCAGGCATCCCCTAATGGAAAGATGACACTAAAAAAGAGCAACGATTTCACTTAGAAAATCGTTGCTCTTTTTTTAATTGTCTTCTGAAGACGAACTTGAGCTAGAGCTTGATGAGCTGGAAGAACCTGAAGAATCGGTTTCACGAGAACGAGACTCTGATTCTGATCTTTTGCGAGAGGAGTCATCGTTTTTACTGTCTTCGATCGAATCCAGGATATCTTTATACGAATCATATGTCTCTTGTTTCTCCGCTAAAGTCTTTTTCAGTTCTGTTAGTTCTTTGTTGCGCTCGGCCAATGCTTTGGCTTGCCGTTCTTGATAACTTTTTTCTGCTGCTGCCATAGAGGCATCGCTTTGCTGGATTTGGGTCGCAAAACTACTATTTTCATTCGCCAGCTGATTTTTGACAGAGTCCAATTTATCTAATAGCTGTTGTTTGTATTTACCATCTGGCAAGATCGCCAGTGTTTTTACGCCTGCTAAATAGTCCGATAGACTCAACCCATCCCCCTTATTCAACAAATCCGTCACATCACTCTCCGCATTTGTAAAATCCTTCGACTGTGTTTCGGCAATACGCAGAAGCATACTGATGTCTTGACCCCAATCTTTGTCCTTCGCGGAACTTTCGCTTAATTCATCCTTCAACGCTTTGATTTTATCTTGCTCTGGGCTCTTTAAAATAGGGTGTGCGGATAAGTCCAATCCGTTTAACACATCACTTTCAAAAAGAGCATTTAAAGCTTCTTGAATCTCAAAATTCTTCTTGGCGTGATCAATATCTTCCAAGGTCTGGCTCTCGCCACGTTGATTTTTCACTTCAGTTGCTAAATCATCAAAGGCATCTGCTGAAATGTCTGCTTTGAAATAGCCAGACTTCTGATCTTCATATAGATCGGATAAACGTTCATTCAGCACCTTTTTGGTTTCTTTTTCTGATTGGATCATTTTTTCTTGAAAGATGTGATAGCTTGCAAAACTTACGGCGCCAAACACAACCAGTCCTAATACCAACCAACCGATTGTTTTTTTGTTCAAACCGGCTCCCCCTTATTTGTTTTAATGTCATTCATTTTCCAAGAATGGAAAATATAAGTTCATATCCTATCCCTTCAACTAAACCTGCTGGCCCACTCACCTCTAGGAAGTGATCTTTACTTTTGAGGAACGATCCGTTTTTCTAATCTGATGCAATATAAAGTAAAACGAACAAAGCAAGAAGTTATTCAGGTATTTTGTCAACATTATAGCATTTTAATCCTTGCAAAACATAGGTTATAGTGAAATCTTTAGTAAGTCTTTTTATTTTTATGTTATTTTAAAATTATTAGAAAATTCCAGCCATTCTGTTAATTCGAGGAAAATATTTTAACCTTTGATTCGTTTCTGATAAACTTTTTCTAATCTTAAAAAAAGGACTGATTTTATTGGAAACCCATGAAGAATTGGATAGAGGTTTAAAAAATCGGCATGTCCAATTGATTTCAATTGGAGGAGCTATTGGCACGGGGCTGTTTCTAGGTGCCGGAAAAACCATCCAGCTGACTGGTCCCTCGATTCTTCTATCTTACACCATCACCGGTTGTGTCATCTTCTTAATCATGCGCGCATTAGGTGAATTAATGCTCTCAAATCTAAACCACCATTCATTTTTAGAATTTATCGCGGATTATTTAGGGAAAAAGGCGGCCTTTGTAACAGGTTGGACTTACTGGTTCTGCTGGATCGCCATCGCCATGGCTGACTTAACCGCAACTGGCATGTACGTTAACTATTGGTTACCTGACATTCCACAATGGCTGCCTGAAATTATCGCCCTAGCGCTCTTACTTGGTTTGAATCTTGTCGCGGTCGGCCTTTTCGGCGAATTAGAATTTTGGTTTGCCTTGATCAAAGTTGTAGCTATCATTGCGCTGATTGTCACGGGAGCAATTATGATCTTCACAGGCTTCAAAACGAGTGCAGGCCCAGTTGATATCAGCAACTTATGGCGGCACGGCGGGTTCTTTCCCAAAGGTGCAGGCGGTTTTGTCCTCTCCTTCCAAATGGCAACCTTCGCTTTTTGCGGGGTAGAATTAGTCGGTTTGATTGGCGGGGAAACATCTGATCCTAAAACTGTTCTGCCAAAAGCGATTAATACCATTCCATTACGAATCATTTTATTCTATCTAGGTTCATTATTTATGATCATGTCGATCTATCCTTGGTCAAGCTTGTCGGCGGACCAAAGTCCCTTCGTCCAAGTCTTCTCTGAAATCGGGATTGCTGCAGCAGCTTCCATCGTTAATTTAGTCGTTCTAAGCTCCGCCATGTCTGCCTGCAACAGCGCTATTTATAGCACTAGTCGAATGGTTCGTTCACTGGCGCAAGAAGGCAGCGCACCCAGCCGCTTTACAAAATTGACTCGTAATCGTGTACCAGGAAATGGGCTGGTCTTTTCAACACTCGTCATTTTTTTAGCCGTAATCCTTAACTTTTTCGTCCCAAGTCATATTTTTACTATGATCAGTTCGATCGCGACGATCTGTTTCATTTTTATTTGGGGAATGATCGTCTTTACACATATGCGCTATCGCAAAACGAAACCAGAATTAGCCGCAAAGAATACGTTCAAATTACCGCTGTTTCCATATACAAACTATCTCGTGTTTATTTTCTTAGCATTCGTCTTGTTCGTATTAGCACTAGCTGCTGATACACGGGAGGCCTTGATCTTTTCACCCATTTGGTTTATCGCACTTCTAGGAATCTACCACTTCAAATTCGAACGGGAAAAACCGATATTCAGTAAAATTTTGCGTATTTTTGACATTTGGAATTAAAACCAGTTATTTATTTCATGCACTACTTATGGAAATTTTTCACAAAAAGAACCGCCATCCAAATTGTTATGGATGACGGTTCTTATTTATTCAAATTTTGCTATCCTTCTCCGCTATCCTTAATGATATGGCTCTCACGACGAAGCTGATAGATTTTATGGATATTAATGATCAGCGTTTTAATGACGGCATAGACCGGAATACAAATCAGCATGCCCACGATTCCGGCAACACTGCCCGCACCAATCAATACTAAAATAATCGTTAACGGATGGATATTCAACGACTTGCCGAACAGCAGCGGTTTGATTAAATTGCCATCCAACTGCTGAATGACCAAGACAGAAAGTCCCATGTACAATGCTTGCAGCGGAGAAATAAATAGACCGACAATGATGGCTGGTACAGCTCCGATGAACGGACCCACATATGGAATAATATTGGTAACGCCGCAGAAAAGAGCCAGCAGCAAGCTATATGGCTGCTTAAAGATCGTCATGGCGATAAAGCTTAAAATCCCAATGATAAAGGCATCTAACACCGTACTGCTGATATAAGCAGACAGTGTTTCATTCAATTCTCGAACCGTTTGGCGTAATTCTTTACGAATCGATAATGGAAAGAATTGAGAAACAGCATCCAAGAATTTATGTCCGTCCTTAAACATAAAGATCAAAATGAAAGGTACAGTGAACAATAATACAAAGAATTTCATCGCAAATCCAACAATTCGCGACAAACTGGATGTCACACTAACGATCCCGACCTTCAGTAAATTATTGATCGTCAAATTCGCCGCGGCAAGCTGTTCTTCAAGATTGAAATTCTTAAACTCCTCGCGACTCGCTAAATCATTTAACCAGCGGCCAGATTCCTCCGCATAAACAGGTAAATTTTGTGTTAGCTGGACTGTCTGTTCGATCATCTTCGGTACGGCATTCATCATGATCAAAACAATGATAAAGGCAATCACGATAAACGACAAAAGAAAACCGATCACCCGCGGTACTCCTCCTCGTTCCTCCAAAAAAACAACGATTGGATCGAACATATAATAGAGAAAACCAGCGATCAATAACGGCATGATGATAGCAGAAAGCATCCCCAGCACTGGTTCAAAAATATTAGGCATTTGCAGCAGAAAATAAATACCTATGATAGTTAAGACAATCTCGGCCGTCCAAAAAAACAGTTTGGATTGTTTGAAACGTGTCAGCATAAACGCCTCCTTAAAAAATTCTTATCCCCCAGGATATGGCTTCATCTTATCATTTATAAGATGAAGTAAGAATGCTTTTTATGAAATTAGAGAAGAAGCTTTATATAAACTAAAAATTTATTTAATTAGAAAATCAATTATTTTCAAATATCCCACTTTGAAAAGCGCTGCTAGCGTTTTTTTCTATACAACAATCATATCTTTGTTGCACCAACAAAAAAAGGAGCGGATCTCTTCCGCTCCTTGCTGCTATTTTAAGCGTATCACAAAACGTTCCAAACGTTGGATAGCTTCTTTTAATTCATAAATTGAATAGGCATATGAAAGACGTAAGAAACCTTCACCGCTCTTCCCGAAAGCCGAGCCAGGAACTACCGCCAGTTTTTCTTCATCTAACAGACGCAAAGCAAACTCTTCGCTGGTTAAGCCAAATTGACTAATCTGCGGGAAAAGGTAAAATGCCCCCTTTGCCTTATAGCAAGGCAGTCCCATTTTTTCCAACGCATGATGCAGATAATTCCGGCGTTCCTCATATGACAGCCGCATAGGCTCCACCGTTTCCTGCCAATTATTCTTCAAACCCGCCAAGGCCGCATACTGGCTCGCTGTTGGAGCCGCCATGATCGTATACTGATGAAGCTTCAACAACTGTTCCATAAATACTTCTGGTCCAGCCATAAAACCTAGACGCCATCCTGTCATCGCGAATCCTTTTGAGAATCCGTTGATAACGATCGTTCGTTCACGCATCCCAGGCAATTCTGCGATACTAGTGAACGGTTCATCATAAACGAGTTCCGCATAGATTTCATCAGTAATAACCAATAAATCATGTTTCTTAGCGACATCGGCGATTTTGATCAACGCTTCGCGATCCATCGTTCCGCCAGTCGGATTATTAGGATAAGATAAAATCAGAATTTTGCTTTTTTCAGTCAATACGCCTTCCAGCTCTTCCGGCGTCAACATAAACTGATTTTCTGCTTGCAGATCAATCGTCACCGGTGTACCGCCAACCATTTGAGTGATCGGTTCGTAACACACAAAGCTAGGCTGAGGAATGATCACCTCATCGCCAGGATCTACAAAAGTCCGCAAAGCAATGTCGATCGCCTCGCTGCCGCCGACGGTCACAACAACCTCGGTCTTTGGATCATATTTGACCTTGTTGCGGAAAAGCAGATAGTCGCTGATTTTTTCACGCAGTTCGAGCAAACCCGCATTGGCTGTATAAAAGGTTCGACCTTCTTGGATCGAACGCACCCCTTCTTGCGTCATGTGAGATGGCGTATCAAAATCCGGTTCACCGACACCTAAAGAAATCGCGTCAGGCTGTTCAGAGACAATGTCAAAGAATTTTCGAATGCCCGATGGTTGAATGTCCGTAATTTTTTTCGTTAAAAAGTTTCTCATGGGCTCACCTGAATTCTAGGATCTGAGTCATCTTGATACAGATCGATGCCCCATTCCTTGTATTTGTCGAGCAAGAAATGCGTTTGTGTCCCAGAAACATCCGGGATCGACGCTAAATTAGTAGAGATAAACTTCGAGATTTCTTTGATGTTGCGCCCTTGCAGCAGTAAAACAAAATCAAACCCGCCGCTGACAAAAAAGAACGATTTGACTTCAGGAAATTTCCGTACACGCTCCGCGATCTCACGATAGCCTTCTTCGCCTTTAGGAATCGTTTGTACTTCGACTAAAGCTTCGATCCAATCATCCTCCACTTTATCCCAATCAATCAAGGCCCGATAGCCGCAAATAATTTTTTCTTCTTCCAGTCGTTTGATTTCTGCAGAAACGATCACTTCCTCTTCCCCCAGCATCACCGCGTACTCTTCCACACTTAACCGACAGTCAGATTCGATCAGCTTCAATAATTGCTTGCGTTTACTCTGTTCCATATGAATGGCTCCTTCGATTTAACAATTTGTTAGATAGTTTTAATCTTTTATTTATTATTCCCAAAAAAAGAAAAACTGTCAAATTATTTTGAAAATTCTTAAAATACTAGCGGAATTTTGGACGCCTTTTTTTCTGCTAAAATTTTTCTATTTTTTTATAACACAAACACAGGATTTCATAGTACAATAAACAGGATGAGCGACAAGAAAAATGCGTGAAGTCAGGAGGATTGGGAATGGAACAAGTAGTAGAGATGTTTATTGAAAAACAGAGGCAACGCTTGGCTGATGGCAAGATCCGCCAAGAGGAATATGAGGCTTTTTTAGATGGGATCAATGATGCCCTCTCATTTTTAGGGATGCATTATGTAAACGGTTCTGAAACCGTCGAAAACGATGAGCGTAAACCTGCGACCTTTAACGAGATCGAGGAAAAATATAAAAAGTTTCGCGAAGTGGCGATGTATAAAAACAGCTTCCTACGCGTATCAGATATCATTAAACATTCTGGGCAAATGACAGATGAACTGAAAAAGATCACTAAGACAGTTAAAGAAGAACTTTAAAAGAAGCGAATGTTCGCTTCTTTTTTTGCTCTTCGAATCACTTCTCTTCCTCAGTTACCCCAATCAAATCGTTCTCTCTCTTGGATACTTCGTATAAATCACTTGCCTCTTTATCAGCTGCTCCTCCTACCTGTACTAGGCACATCACCGTTACTCCCACGAATCCACCAAGTAGAAATAATGCTAAACCAATTAGTATATTCACTTTCTTCCCCACCTTTTACTTAAGCTGCAAATGTTTGGCTTTTTCAAAGCTTTTAACGCTTAGCCGCTAGATTCATTACTTTGATTATACAATCCTTCATTCCAAATTATTTGTGAACTTTGTATAGATTTGTGAACTTATTTGTGCTCTGCCGGTAAAAAAAATTACCTTGAAAAAATATCGATTAATTGGTTGATGACCTGGACGATGTTCTTGCTAGGTTTTCTTGACAAAAAAATAGACCTGGCTGCCCAGATCTACCCTTTCATCAATAATTCATTATAAAAAGCTTGTCCGATTTCCTTTAGTTCGCTCTTGTTGAAGGATTTTGCGATCCACGTCGGCATCGCTACTTCCACTGTTCCATAAATTTCGATCATGACTTGGATAAAAGCCTGCGCATTTAACTGGTCGATGGCTTTTCTTAAACGTCTCGCTGGTTCCAGCAGCTGGCTCTCGATTTGCCGTGTCCGATAGGTGCGGTAAATCATCCGACCTTCTTCTGCCGCCAATGAAAACAGCGGCTGTTCTTCTGCGATCGATTGCAGACTTTCCTGTTTATAGCGGTCATAGCGCTGCTGCCATTCTAATAATTCGCCGTAGACGGTTTCGATCTTTTGCTTGCGGACAGTGGCTAATGCACTATAGAAATCAATTGGCAACTTTTCCACTCGCCGTTCACGTTTGATCCAAGTCGCTAAGGTCGACTGAGGAATCCCTGCCAGCTTGCCAAATTGTTCAACTGTGATCCCCAGATCACGACGGATGTACATTTTGATTGGATGCTCGATCAGTGTTACTGCCATTCTTCCCACCTAACTCTCCTGCGATATTTTTACTTCATTATATAATGAGAAGTCAAAAAATACCAAGACGAAAAACATTTCTGCTTCACGTCTTGGTCATTAATTTCTATTCCTAGGATGGTTCAAACGGGAATCATTCGCTTCTTTTTGTTGATTGAAGCGACGTTCGGTCATGGCCTTTTGCATCGCCATTCTTTGTTTTTGCTTTTCTAAACGGGCAATCTCATTTTCTGTGCGGCGTTTATCCTGCTCATCTAATGACGCAAGCCGTTGCTTCCGTTCGTTGATCTCATTATTAATATTCCCTTCCCAATCAGCCATAACTTGTTTCCAACGATCTGGATCATGGTCCTCATTGGCTTTCATTGAATCGCGCAATAACGTGGAGTAACGACGCATCGTATTCCCCCAAACTTGATTTCGATCTTGAAAATAATCGGCTTGCTGCTCATCATCCAGTGTCGCGATCAAATTGTCTTCTTCGCGATCAATAATATTTTGCAAGAAAGCCAAAATTGGCAGGATCAAATAGATGATCAAGGCGGGTCTTACATAAAACATACCGAAAATCAAAACGACGATTCGAAAAGCGATGGCCAACAGGTCCTGTCTGTTCAGCTCAGTCATCCGCCGTTTTCGCTGCTCTTCATCTTTCAATGATTGCGCGGTTAATGCCACGATTAAACGCCGCATCACGAACGTTACGATCAGCGTCAACACCCCATATATCAACAGTGTCTGCTTTGTCGTGTCTTCGATCAGCAATCGCGTCGCTGAAGGTACCAACGACAAGAAAAACAGCAGCAGTAAGTAAATGACTAGATCTTTATTTTTTACTTGATCAATTTTATTGAAGGCATAACCTGTTTGAAACCACAGATT
This sequence comes from Enterococcus sp. AZ128, assembly GCF_051714485.1. NCBI lineage: Bacteria > Bacillati > Bacillota > Bacilli > Lactobacillales > Enterococcaceae > Enterococcus > Enterococcus sp. AZ128. Next base: position 1,029,508 of record NZ_JBIORZ010000002.1, on the reverse strand, counting down.
TGCCACAAAACAAAAACTAATAAAGTAGATTCCCACAGCTCTAAATAGTGAATACATATCGACAGCGCCATTCGCCGCTGTTTGGATCGGTAATTCCAGGACGATGATCGTCAGAATAATCGCAATGATCGCATCGCCAAAAACTACAACGCGCTCCTTCATACCTTCAACCCCTTTTCATTCTACTGACCTATCATATACCAAATCAGTAAAAAAGAATAATGATAAGGGGAGCTGATTAACCTCGCACTTTATTTTATCTGTTGATCTTCAAGCAAGACCTTCTTATCTGAAAAACGAGTTAACAAAATGACTGATCCAATCACTACTACAAAGCCAATCAGCTGAATCCCTGCAAAGCGGCTATTAAAGAGAAGAACACTTAAAATCGTCGCTAAAATCGGTTCAACTACTGTCAACACACTTGCCAACGAAGCCTCAATAAAGCGCAAACTAGAAAGTTGAAACAAAAATGGCAACGCTGTTCCAAAAACAATAATGCTAAGCACTAAGCCAAATGAATAGCCATCCATTTGAAATTCCGGACGCCAAATCGGTCGAATCGGCTGAAAAGCCAAGCCAGCAATCAGCATCCCCAATCCTGCGACCCGCATCTCTCCATATTTCACCAACAGCGTTCGCGGCTGTAAGGTATAAAATGCCAAGGTGACCGCTGATGCGATCCCCATCGCAAACCCCATCATTGAGATATTCAGCGTCTTGATGTTCCCTTCGGCCACGATCAAGAAGACTCCTATAAAGGTCGCTGCCATCAGCAGTACTTCTACAAAATTGATTTTCTTCTCCTTATTCATCACAAGAAAAATGAAAATAAAGATCGGTCCAGTAAACTGCAAAATCGTCGCAATCGCCGCTCCGCTGTATTGAATCGCTTTGAAATACGTATACTGCACACCCAGCATACCGATCAAAGAAAACAAAAGTAAGCTCAAGAAATCTTTCGCCGAAAATTTTCTTCGTGGAACATTCCGTTGTAAAGAATTCAGCCCTGTCAGTAACAGCCCCGCCGTCAAAAGACGGACACTCGCCAACCACTCCGGTGAAACGAAATAGTCCTCAAAAAGAATTTGGCACATGATTCCCGACAGCGCCCATAAAGCTCCTGCCGAACATGCCAACAACACACCCCTAACTTTCATTGCCTGCTCCTTGTCTTTAATATAGTAACAATTATACCCTTCTGTTTAATGAAGGAAGAATCCGTTTTACGTTTTCATCATTATAGCATTTGACCGGAAACTCTCTAGTCCTATCAAAAATTTCTATTCATAACAAAAAAACAAGCCCAAAAAATTGGGGCTTGTCATTTGTTCTTTAATTATTCACCAATCGGCAAAATCAGCTGTGATTCTGCTAACTCTAGCGTATAGTCAATGTCTTGATTTCCACGAACAGTCATACCAAAGTCGGTACCATAAACCGCTAAACCGATTTGTCGACCAGCCGGCAGATGGTACATCGTTGGATGCAAGACAACTTCAATTTCAACAAATTCATTTGCTTTCAGATCATCGTTCTTCCAAGCATTCTCACGATTTTGTAAGTTAATATGACCGCGAGTAATCAACTTGTACTCATCTTCCGCACCTAATTTGAATTCCACCAGATTGTCTTCACGCCAATTTCTGCCTAACGGTAAACCATGTAGTGCTACCACATCCGGTACAGGCTTCAAGCGTTTTGCCATCCCAAAATCAATCAGCTCAAAGCTCAGCATTCCCAAGTCAACGCTTGACGCGGCTTTGATTTTGACTTTTGGACGCCCATTTAAGAAAAGCTCTTCACTTAATACGGCCGTTTTAGCCAAATAGCGGTGACCAGTCATTGGACCATCCTCTTTAAGCTCTTTTTCCCAAAGTTCACTATTTTTCGTATAGCTTTGGTACTGTTCTTCTGGTAATTGATCGTTGAAGGTAAACTGACCTTTCGCAACAGTTTCTGATAGTTCTTTTTCAGCTAAATGATAGACTTTTTCATTAGCTGGTGCCCAGTCCTTCAAGGTTTCCCACGTTTCAACCGCAGTATTTTTTTGATAAACAATATCCGGTAAGATTTCCTTCGCATTATTTTCAACACCGTAAAGCTTATGACTGAGCCATAAATTCATCATGTCTTGGAAGTCCAATGATGGCATGTTGTTGATGTAAATGTGCTGTCCTTGGTGCAAGATCAATTTCTTCGCAACCGGCACATCCTTCAACGCATCCCAGAGATCAGCGACTTGACGCGGCTTCACATTCCAGTCATTCAAGCCATGAACCATCACCACATCGCATTTGATGTCTTTGATAAACGGCAAATAATTTCGTTCATCCCAGAACGTGTTGTAATTGCCTGTTTTGCGGTCTTGCAGCTCCGCCATTTCCTTTAAGTAATCTAAGAAAAACTTCTTACTGTGAAGATAGTCACCGGCATTACGCATTTTACTGAAGGTCTCGATCGCCAAAACATCCGCGTCTTCTCCCGGGAATCCGCCAGGCGCGATGACTAGCCCATTGTCACGATAATATTGATACCAATCAGAGATCGCCGCCTCTGAAATGATCGTCTCTAACCCTTCTACTTGACGAGTGGCACATGCGGTCGCTAACGTTCCCAGATACGATTTTCCAGTCATCGCCACTTTGCCGTTACTCCACCAAGCTTTGATTCTTATATTATCCGTCCGATTAGTGAAAGCACGGCGGTTACCGGCTAACCATTCAATGTATGAAACCATCGCCATTGTTTGTTCGACAGAGCCGCAGGTTTGGATACCATCAGAATCCCGCGTACCGATACCTGAACCGTAAACCACAGCAAAGCCGCGAGCTAAGAAGAAATCATTCAAGCTATGATTATTTTCACGGATGAATGTTTCTGTCGCGTGATTCGCTTTTCCTTTGACCTCGCGTTCCGCTGGTAATTCCACAGGTACTGATTTGTATTGAATCTCTGCATAGGTTGTATCCGTCGGTTCCTTGCGTTCCAACGGCACATTTACGTCATAAGTCAGTTCTTCGCCGGCGGGGCCATTGACCCCTTGGCTATAAGGACTCGCAGTAAATAGTGTCGCAACTTGCAGGCCAGCTTTCGTTTCAGCTGGTCGTAAAATCTCTAACTTTAATAGATCCCGTTTGCCATCTTGGTCGGTATCTAAGGGAGCTTCCACATAAACAACTTCGCGTATCAATCGTGAGGTGTCAAAGACCGCTTGCGCTTTGCCATTAAAGAAGAACGGTTTGCTGACTTCTTTATCTACAAAATAGCCTTCTGAAGCAAGCTTATCGAGATAATTCAGCCCATTTTTAGTATGACTTGTTAATAATAAATACCAGGCCTCGATCACTGTTTTCTTATCTGAAAAATCGCCCTCGATCATCGGTATCCCGATTTTTTTTGCTTCAGCAAGAACATCCTTCACTTCAAAATCGATCGTTGGCTCAAAATCCAATTGCTGCAAGCCCATCGTATAAAAAACTTCTTTTGTTAAGGGAGAGCCTGCTTGATAGAATTCCGCTAGATCAGTCGCGTCATCTGCTAAGAAATTGCCTAGCTTATTGATAAATCCGCTCTCTTCCTTGACTGTTAAAAAGCTTTTACGTAAAAATTCAAACCATAATTTTGTCGCGTCTTTTGCTGAATCGAAGCTCAAAAAGCCCGATTGGGTCAATTCCTTCTTCGCTTCTTCAAGTGAGACACGTTTTAAACCAAACTGATTGATTTTCATCTACTTCTCTCCTTCTTCATAATGATGCCGTCATTTTCCATTCAGAAAAATAAATCCGATTTTATGCCCCAGTCCTGAAACACGGACTAAAATAATGGATCAGCTATCTAATTGTATCAAAGCATAAAGAAATACTGAAAAAGCTGTACCAGTATCTATTTTTTCTGATAGAATAATTATAACAAATACTTTCAACAAGTTCGGTTAAAGTTCAATGAAAACGATTACTGAACTTGTTTGAGAATGCCAGTTCAGCTTTGCCAGTTAATCTTGCTAAAGCAAGATTAACTGGAATGGTATGCGTACGAGAATCTTCTGAATATTTACGTCAGAAAAATTCGAACTTACTAACGAGCTAGCTCAATAATAGTCAATGAGTACTTTAGTTGAATGACAGACGGCATTCGAATCGAGTGATTTTTTCAAATAAAATCATTCATTACAACGATTAAGGAGGATACACATGGAAGAAATGACTTATTGCCAAAGCTGCGGGATGCCCTTATCCAAAGGAACACACGGGACTGAGCACGACGGCTCTCAAAATAGCGAATACTGCTTATATTGCTACAAACACGGGGCTTTCGTCGACGATTGTACGATGCAGGACATGATTGATATCAGTATAGAACACCTGAAAGAAAATGGGATGCTGGCAGAACAAGGGAAAACGGAAGAGGAAATGTTAGAGTTCTTGAATAGTTTCTTCCCAGAATTGAAACGTTGGAAAAAATCGTCGTAATTAGCTAGGTCTGTTGTTTAACTTTTCAATCATTTGATTAATCGTTTGATCTTCTATTGTGTCCATTTCCTTCATCTTTGGAAGGTATTCTCTGATCAATCTATTTGTATTCTCATTCGTTCCCCTTTGCCAAGGCGCATGAGGATCTGAAAAATAAAATGGAACATTCGCTAAAGACTTCGTGACTTCAAAATGTTTCGAAAATTCTTTTCCTCTGTCTGGAGTGATTGACTTGAGTTGTTCAGCTCTTACACGGATAAGCAGTTCTATCATTTTCTCAGCTACATTAGCTGAAGATTTTTTAGGAACCTTTCCTGCCAACAGAAAACAAGAGCGTCTATCAGCTAACGTGACTAAACAAGCACCTTCAACATTGCCGCTGCTCTATCAGCTTCCCAATGACCAAATTCACTACGGTCGTTTGCAGATGATGGTCGGTCATGGATGGAATTGGTTATCCGGATTTTTCCACGTGTTTCTATATGACCTTTGGTATGTCTCGTTTTCCCTCGATGTCTTAGGGAGCGAACGAGTCCCCAATTTCCATGACTCAAAGCCTCAACTTCAAATAAACCATCGTAGATTGCGCGGTAGATAGTGACAAAACTAATCGTAAAACTTGCTTGTTCGTATTTCAGGCGATTAGCTATTTCTTCAGGCGACCATTGTTGTTCGACAAATAAACGACGAACAAGTGCCCAGATATGCGGATTCGATAGAATCTTACGTCTTCCGCAATGCTTTCTGCGTAGATAATAGTTCTTGTTTGCTTGAGAGGGAGAATAGACTGTTCCTTTATTCCGAGTTCATTCACGAGAGACGGTAGATGGACTGCGACCAATCTCCTTACTTATGTTTCTAATAGAAACACCAGTACTGTGAAGGAGAAAAATAGTTTCTCGTTCTTGTATGGTAAGATGATGATATTGGCTCATAATGATTCCTCCTAGTAGTGTTCTCGACAAACCTATTCTAGTTGGATATTCATTATGAGTCATTTTTTAGTGTTGCACTTAGATTGTAAGTTCAAGCCTAATAAAAAAAGGCAACCAGCTAAACCTGATTGTCTTTCACTCGTTTTTCTAAAATAATCGTTGAGCCTAATAAAATACAGCCGAAAACAAACAGCAAGTACGGAAAAATCACTAAGGTGAATCGTTCTGCCAAGAAGCCTAATAACGGCGGCAAAAAGGTCGTTCCAGTATACGCTAACGCTAGCTGCAAGCTCATGATTCGCGCAGAATCTTTTACACCAAAGCGGCCTGGGGTCTCATGCAGCATCGTTGGAAAGATCGCAGCAGAACCTAAGCCGGTGAAAATGAACCCGATCGCGGAGAGATTTCCGCTGCCGAATAATAATACGATCACTCCGGCTATCAGCAGTGTTTCACTCAGATACAATAATTTTCGACTCGATAGGAAAAAGGTAATAAAACCGGCTGCTAAACGGCCAACCGTCAAACTCGCATAATAAGTCGACGTCATAAACGCGGCTGTGGATACCGGGATATCCTTCACTCTAACTAAAAAGCTGCTTCCCCACAATCCCATACAAGCTTCTATTCCGACATAAAAAATAAAACAGATCAAAGAAAAAATGACACCCGGCCGCTTGATCAAAGCAATCATCGAGTCTTGCTTCTCGGTAGCATGCGCAATTTTTCGTGGTTGCTGCCATTGCTTCCGAGAGAAGAAGACAATTACCACTAAAATAAATTGCAGACTAGCTAGAACCAAGTATCCACCACGCCAATTTTGATTCTTCAAAAAGAAACCCATAATGATCGGCCCCATCGTCGCCCCTATTCCCCAAAAGCCATGCAACCAGTTCATATGATGCGCCTTATAATGCAAGGCAACATAATCGTTCACGGCGGTATCGATCGCCCCAGCTCCCAAACCAAGGGGGATTGCACTGAGGATCAAAAAGAAAAAGTTACGCGAAATTGAAAATCCGCAAAGCCCAATTACGGTAAAGAAAATACTGCACACGATCAAATTGCCAACACCGATTTTTTGAATCATCCGATTGGTTTGAAAACTAGATAAGATCGTTCCGATCGAAATCACCATCGCAATGATCCCCGCAGAACTGGCAGCAACTTGAAACTCGCCATTCATACTTGGCCACGCCACACCCAATATTGAATCCGGCAGCCCTAAACTAATAAATATCAGATAAATCAAACCCAAAAACAAAGCACTTTTCTTCATTATTCCCTCTTTCTTTTCTCTTCCGAACGTCAGAATAGTGGTTATTTAATTTGATGCTTCTTCGACTCCAAAATTATTTGAAATAATCCGCAATCGAAACACTGCGAACATCGAAACCTTCATCATTATCAATTGGTATTTTGGTAAAAAGATATTTATACGTAGTATATTGGTCAAAGTACGCGGCTCTTTCACTTAGTACTTCTATCGTCTTATTCACCTTAAAGGAGTTACGCCACTTACACTCACCAACCAGCAACTCTTTTCCGTTTACAGATTCAACCACTACATCTAACTCTTGAACTGCGCCTTTTTTATCCTTCCCCCACCACTTGCCGAATGATTTAGCAATAAACGGAAGTTTTTCTTGCGAGTTAAGTCTTCTCAAGTACTGTCGCGTTACCTCTTCAAATAGCGGTCCGATAAAATTTGATAAATCAGCGAGTGCTATTGAACAGTAGATATCTCCACTTCCTCGTTCAATTTCAGCTCTCACAGAAAAAACATAGCGATACCAAAAAGCAATAAAGTTCTCCGTAATTTGATATTGGCTAATTTTTCCTCTTAATTGATTTGAACCGAATGGCACAACTCGCTCAATGTAATTCAGTTCCTGTAAAATAAGAAGGTATTTGGATATAAAGCTGCTCTCAAGTTTTGTAAAACCTGCAATCTCACGAAGCGTATTTGCACCACTGGCAATGGCTTGTAAAACGGCATTATAGTTCGCCGGTTCTCTGAACTCTTGCTTCATCAGAAGGATCCCTTCATTTAACAAGTACCCGCTGATTTCAAAATAAAGTTCTCGCACGTTCTCTTCAAAACTCAACTCCTGATCAATTAATGAAAGATAGTAAGGCGTTCCGCCAATACAAGTATAGTATTTAATTTTGTCCTCGTCGCTTGCATTCGGGTAAAAACGTGCTGAATCATAATAATCTAAGGGATTGATTTTGAGTTGTCCGGTCCTTCTACCGAATAATGGACTCTTTTCTCCAAGCACTTGATTCTCCATAAAACTCATCGATGAACCGCATAAAATCAAGAAGATATTCGTATTCTTAAACTCATAGTCAATGACATGCTGCAGAATTGAATTCAGTGACTTATTTGCTGAAGCCGCATAAGGGTACTCATCGATGACAATCACTAAATGCCTATCTCCAAGCTGTTCTTTGATAATAGAAAAAAAGGCATTCCAATTATCAACAGTTGGAAAAGCATTGATTCCTAGTTTCTCTCCTAATAATTTAGAAAATTTTTGTAAGTTTAACGAATCATTGACTTCCTCTGCTGGTAAATAAAGTGAATTTTTATCCTTAATAAATTCATTTAGCAACGCTGTTTTACCAATACGTCGTCTTCCATATACCACAGCCATTTGGAAATCTTTTCTTTGATACATCCGCTCAAGAGACTGTAACTCTTTTTCCCTTCCTAAAAACATATTGGCACCTCCGTTTTTACTACTTTAGGTTATTATAATCTAAAGTAGTAAAAATGCGAAGTGAAAATCAAAAGAACTACTTATGATTATTATAATCGTAAGTAGTTCCTTTGAGAATGTTGGTATTCTATTGCTTGTATAAGCCTCAACGAAATACCGCTCCTCACTTGAGCGTAACTAACTATCGAAAAAGAGAGAACTTGTAGAGCTATCAAAATAAATGTCTTAGAAAAAAATGTCCTTCAAGCGAAGCTGCTTGAAGGACATTCCATTATACTAATTCGATATATTTTTCATTCTTCTCTAAATGATGCAAGTAAATCAATAAACGATCGTACAATTGATCATTGGCTTCTTCAATGGCCGTGCCAAGCTTTTCGCCAATTTCTTTGACAGTTCGTTTACCATCGATTTGTTGAAAAATGAAGCTGCCGTATTTATCTAGTTCCATCTCAGAGGTTTCTGGAATCTTGTAATGAATCTTGCGTAAGACTCGTTGAATCCAGGCATTTTGTTCCGTGATCACAAAAACGATGCCATCGCGTACTTCATAATGCAAGTCTTCTTTGAGACGGTAAACACGTTTTAACAGCTCTTCCGTTTCAGGATTCACAGCATTTGGCTGTTGATTAGTCATTGTGTTTCACTTTCTTCACACTTAACAATGGAACGATGATTGCAACGATTAAGATCGCAAGCAATAAGAACGCTGAACCATTCGATCCTAAGAAGCCAGTTGGCGTTCCAGGAGTTACCACGCCTGTTACTTGTAAAATGATTCCGATTAAACCGATGATTGAACCACCAGCGATTAAACCTGAAGACAAGCTAACACCAAGAGTGATACGTTCTTCTGCAACTTCTTCTGTTTCTTTTTTGTTTAATTCATCGATCAAACGACGGATCAACGCACCAACCAAGATGATTGAAGTTGTTGAGATTGGTAAGTAGAAACCGATCGCAAATGTCATGATCGGAACCTTCATGAAGTGTAAAACAACACCCATTGCGATACCAGCGATGATCATGTGCCAAGGCAGAGAGCCAGACGTGATCCCTGAAGTTAATGTTGCCATTAAGTTCGCTTGTGGTAAACCGAATGGAGGGTTAGAACCAGTGATTGCTAATTGTGGTGACAAGATAACCATCATACCAGTAACGATTACCACACCAACGATATTAGAAATCAAGAAGTAACGACGGCCTTCGTTGAAGTTTCCGCCCATTACAAACGTCACTTTTTGTGATTGTGCATACCCACCGGCTACTGAAATCGCTAATACGATAAATGTACCAAACAATAGTAATTGTTGTGTATTTTCAGCTGAAGTCCAGCCCATCATTACAAATACTAGCGTCAAGATAACCATTGAAGCGATCGTCATACCAGATACAGGTAAGTTTGATGTACCGATCGTACCAGTCAAACGACCTGCAACGATAACAAATAGGAAGCTTAAGATGATTGATAGGATACCTGCTACAAGTGCCATTGCTACACTTCCAGTGATCACAAATCCCATAACGATACCGATCACAGCACCTACGATCAATGGCAGCATACCGCCGCCTTCTTTTTCAGAACCGTCTTTGCGGCCTTTCAACGTTGCAGAGATAGATGAAATGATTGTTGGGATCAATTTGATTGCACCGATCAATCCACCGGAGATCATCATACCAGCACCGATGTATTTAACATAAGAACCAGAGATTACTGCAAAGTTTGAAGCACTCAATAATTGAGACGCATTATCCCAAACGTGAGCATTGCTGTTCGCCATTTCCATGAAGTAACCTAATAATGGTGCAATCGCGAAGTTCGCTAAGATCGAACCAGCAAACATCAAGACAGATACGTCCATTCCGACGATAAATCCGATACCTGCCAATAATGGGTTTACTTCTGTTTCAAATTTCCATTTATAGAAACTTTCGTTTACATAGCTGATAACATTATTCATAATTCCGAAAACAGAACCAGTCAATGCAGTTAAAACACCACCGATACCGAAGCCGATACCCATGTATTTCAATGAATCGCCACCAGTATCTGAAGCGACTAATGTTTCTGAAATAGCCATTGCTTCTGGATAAACCAGTTTACCGTGTTCACTAACTAGCATGTAATCTTCAACCAGTGAGAACACACCAACACCAAGCAAGACAGCGCCGATTCCGATTCCCACACCTTCGATGAAGTTCACTTTACCGCCGACCAAGATGACAGCTGGTAATACGAAGATCATACCTGATGCTACAGATTCCCCACCACTTGACATTAATTGCAATAAGTTCTTGCCTAAAATCGTTTTAGGTTTTACAAATAGAGCGACTAGCCCTGATCCAATAATTGCGCCTGGAATACCTGCGGCTACAGTCAACCCAGCCTTCATACCTGAATAAGCGGTCGATGCAGCAAATAGTGCAGCCAGCAAAATACCTAGAATCATGATGATTGGTGAACCTGATTTTTTAGGCTTATCAGCTACATAAGGGACATAATCTTTCCCTGCAACTCCACCAAAAGCGTCTTTTGAGAGTTTTTTCATTATCTTTGAAATTCCTTCCTTACTTTCATTTCCCCAACGAGATAAGGAATCCTGACAAAGACAGGATTCCTGTCTCTCATTACCGACTATTTAACTAAGCGATAAATAGCATCAGCGTAGATAGCTGTTGCTTTGAACAAGCTGTCAATCGGCATAAATTCATTTGGTTGGTGCATTACGTTTTCTTCACCTGGGAACATTGCGCCGTATGCGACACCGCGTTCTAGGATTCGACCGTAAGTCCCTCCGCCGATTGATTCTTCATGGCCTTCAAGACCAGTATGTTCTTCGTAAACGTCCAATAATGTTTTCACTAATGGATCACTTGCTGGAACATAATGAGGAGTTTTCACGTCACCAATGATCGCGATTGAAACGCCTGCATCTTTAAGGACTTCTTCCATGTTGGCTAAGATGATATCTTTTGTGATGCCTTCTGGATGACGAACATTTAATGTAACTTTTTTGTCGCCTTCTGCAGTGTAATCGAACAAGTTCGCTGATGAAGTTGTTTCACCCATTACATCGTGTTTTGTGTAAGCATTGATTTTCTTACCGTTGTAATCTAAGTGCATATATTCAGAAATTGTTTGAATGTAGTTCGCACCATTGCCGTCAAGGTTGTAGTCAGCTAAGAATGCTGCTAAGAATGTCGCTGAGTTTACACCGAATTTTGGTTCTTGTGCGTGTGCACCTTTACCGATCACAGTAATCGTGATTTCTCCGTTGTTCTCAGTTAATTCGCCTTTGATTTCAGATTTTTCAACAAATGCATCAAATGCAGTCTTCATGTCAGCAACTTTTGCTTCGTCATTAACTTTAAGAACTGCTGTTGCATCGCCTGGTACCATGTTGGTACGTAAGCCTGATCTGAAACTTACAAGATCAAAGTCGCCGCTTTCAGCGTTGTCTTTGTTTGCAAAAGTCACTTCATAAGATAAGATTCCTTTTTCACCATTGATGATTGGGAATTGCGCATCTGGAGAAAAACCAACTTTAGGCATTTCTTCCACTTCCATATAACGGTGGATCCCAACCCATTCGCTTTCTTCATCTGTACCGAAAATGAAGCGAATTTTTTTAGAAATCGGTAATTCTAAATCTTTGATAATACGCATTGCATAATAAGCAGCGATTGAAGGTCCTTTATCATCGGCTGACCCACGTGCGAATAATTTTCCATCTTTAATGACTGGTTCAAATGGATCTGTATCCCAGTTATCATCGACAGGAACTACGTCAACGTGTCCTAAAAGCCCAAACATTTCTTCTCCGTCACCATATTCGATATGGCCGGCTACGTTTTCGATATTTTTCGTAACGAAACCATCGCGATCGCCAAATTCCAATACTTTACGTAATGCGGCAGCTGGTCCAGGTCCAAGAGGTTCTTCCTTTGTTCCATGTTCCACGTCGCGAATACTGTTGATGCGAATAAGATCGCCTAAGTCTTTCAGTAAGTCGTCTTTGCGTGCTTCTACTTCTTTTTGCCAATCAATTGTCATTGTTTAATCCCTGCTTTCTTTTTTTTATAACAAGTTTTTAGAACCTGTTAGATTCATTAGAAAGATCATGTCCAAATATAGTTTTCAAATTTTGACAGCTTAGAATAACTTTCTTAAAAAAGACGAATTCACGGTCCCTTTTGAGGATATGCGATACGTCAAAACAATCAACGGAAAAGACCGCTCAAGAATGTCAAGATGTTATTCTATGATTCCTAATTCCGCAGTTTGTTTCACCTCCCAAGTCAGCATTATACCGTATTTTTATTCATAAGTTATTGTGAAAAAACCATCATTTAATCGAAATAAGTTGATTTTCATTAAAAATAAAGCTTTCACTAAAAAAAATGTGTTATTCAAGCTAATCAAAAAAGAGGGCTATTTTAGAGTGACATGACATATTTAAAGCCTACAAGAAGTATAACGAAGGTTGAATCCGTTTACAAATTATATTTCATTCATTTAAGCCTATTATTTCTCATTTATTTGTTATCTATTATTAATTTTAAGTTTTTGAATTTTCCTGTCAATAACAAAAAAGAGACAGTCTATCAAAAGACTATCTCTTTTCAAATTCATGCTGTTTTTTAACCAAAAACTCATTTACGTGTTTTTTTATTCCAGCTTCATCTTAGTTTTCTACTGCTGCCTGAGCCAAGGTCATTTTGGCTTGCGGAATTCTAAATGGCGAGCAAGAAATATAATCGATCGCTAAATCATTCAGAAACGCAATTGATTTTGGATGCGCAGCTGCTTCACCGCAAATCCCAATTTTCAATTTCGGATTGACACTTCTTCCACCTTCGATCGCTAGTTTCATCAAAGCACCAACTCCAGCTTCATCTAAAACCTGGAACGGATCATCCACAAAAATTCCCGCTTCCATATATTGATTGATGATTCGTGGTGAATCATCACGAGACAGCCCTAGCGCCATCTGAGTTAAATCATTGGTTCCGAAACTGAAGAAATCCGCGTGTTTCGCGATCTCCGCCGCCACAAAGCAGGCCCGCGGGATCTCGATCATTGTACCAATCTGATAATCCAAGACTTGCTTATGCTCCTTGAGACTCTTTTGGATCGCAGCTTCAATCGATGCACGTACTTGCGCAAACTCTTCTGCATCAATAGTAAACGGGATCATGATCTCCGGCTGAATCGAAAACGCATTTTCTTTGGTCACTTCGCAAGCCGCTTCAATGATGGCCTCTGCCTGCATTTGATAGATTTCTGGGTAAGCTACGCCTAAACGCAGACCGCGGAATCCTAGCATTGGATTCACTTCTGCCAAATTATCCGTTTTGCGTTTCACTTCATTAAATGTCTTGCCCAGCTCCTTCGCTACTTCCCGACATTCATCTGCTCCTTTAGGTAAGAATTCGTGCAATGGCGGATCAAGTAAACGAATTGTTGTCGGCTTGCCTTTCGCTGCCTCATACATAAATTTGAAATCCTGTTTTTGGACTTCTTTCAAATCCTTCAACACTTCTAAACGCTCATCTAAGCTATCTGCCAAAATCAATTGACGGAATTGCAGTAAACGGCTCTTTTCAAAGAACATGTGCTCTGTCCGAGCCAAGCCGATCCCAACAGCTCCTAAAGCCATTCCTGTCTCGATGTCATTCGGTGTTTCAGCGTTGGCACGTACTTTGATTTCCGCATGACGGTCCCAGATTACGTGAAGTTCATCTAGAGCCACTGTGTTGGTTACTTCTTCCATTGGGATTTCACCGAAATAGACACTGCCGCTTGTTCCGTCAACGGACAGAATCGTTCCTTCTTGAATCACCTTATCTCCAACAGTTGCTTTGTTTTCTTCCAATACAGTCAAACGTTCACAACCAACAACGGAGCAGATTCCCATACCGCGAGCAACAACTGCCGCGTGAGAAGTCATACCGCCGCGGCTGGTAACCACCGCTTCGCTGACTGCGATGCCTTCGATATCTTCCGGCGAGGTTTCCTCACGAACTAAAACAACTCTTTCGCCGCGCGCTTTCGCCTCGGTCGCTGCTTCGGCAGTAAAGTATGCCGCTCCTGTAGCAGCGCCCGGGCTAGCTGCTAATCCTGATAAGAAGGATTCATGTCTCTTCAGTTCTTTTTCATCAAAGTTTGGATGCAGAGCTGCTTCCAAATCTTTCGCTTCGATTCGGCGGATCAATTCGTTCTCATTAATGATCCCTTCCTTATAAAAATCCAATAGGATCGTTAACGCCGCTTTAGATGTTCGTTTTCCGCTACGGGTTTGCAGGATGAATAATTTCTCACGTTCTATTGTAAATTCAACGTCCTGCATATCTTGGTAATGCTTTTCTAACTCCTCACAAATGCGTTTTAATTGTTGGAACTGTTCAGGCAGATCGTCCGCTAAAACTTGAATTGGTTTTGGTGTCCGTACACCAGCTACCACATCTTCTCCTTGGGCATTGATCAGATATTCGCCAAATAATCCTGGATCGCCTAATGATGGATTCCGTGAGAACACCACTCCTGTCCCAGAACTATCTCCGAAGTTTCCAAAGACCATTTCCTGAATATTGACTGCGGTTCCTAGATCATCACTGATGTCATGGAGGCGGCGGTAAGTCTTCGCTCGCTGGTTGTTCCAGCTGCCGAAAACTGCTTCGATCGCCAAATACAATTGCTCGATCGGGTCTTGCGGAAACTCGCGTTGCAGTTTCTTTCGATAGATTTCTTTGTACTCGCTTACAATTTGTTTCCAGTGATCTGCAGTTAATTCATTATCATATGATATATGATTCACTTTTTTCAATGCAGTGATGCGATTTTCAAAATCATTGTTGTCCATCCCCATCACGACATTGCCGAACATTTGCAATAATCGGCGGTAGCAATCATACGCAAAGCGTTCATTCTGACTATTCTCTGCTAAAGCCGCCACTGTTTGGTCGTTCAGCCCTAGGTTCAAAACAGTATCCATCATACCCGGCATCGAAAATTTCGATCCGCTTCGTACCGAAACCAGCAAGGGATTCTCTAGATCGCCAAATTTTTTCCCGGTCTTAGTGGATAATTTTTCAACGGCTTCCATCACCTGATCCTTCATTTCTGAAATCAGCTGATTGCCGTGATTTAAATAATATAAACATGCTTCTGTGGTAACAGTGAAGCCGGTCGGTACTGGCAGACCCAATTTTGTCATCTCAGCAAGATTGGCACCTTTTCCGCCTAATAAATCCTTTTGTTCTTTTGATCCTTCTGAAAATAAATAAACCCAACGATTCATGCGCTTCTCCTCTTAAAATAATTTTATTTAACCTGATTTAAGTTTAATACGATGATTATATAAAGTCAATAAGATGTTTATATATTTTTATAATACACATATATACCGTATTAAGGGTTTTCCTGAGTCTTGATCAAAAGTTGATCGCAGCTTTTCTTCCTAAAGGCAAAAAAAGACCAATCCTTACATAAAAGATTGGCCTTGTTTGTTCTTATTCAATTATTTTAGTCACGATAGCACAAGGCTAAGCCCTTTAGAAAATTCCGAGCGTATTTATCGCCGCAAGGTTTAAAATTCCGATGCCCTTCTTTGCGTAAAATCGCGCCAAGTTCTCCCTTTGAAGGATACACACCGGCTTCCGCTAAAATATCCAGCATGTCGTCACTAGTCAATGCTAAAGCGATTTTCACCTTTTTCAATAAAATATTGTTGATATGCCGAATCTCCGTACTTTTTAGCTGTGGTAGTTGTGCTGTTTTATTCTTAGGCTCCCCGCGTTTCAGCGTAATGAACCCATTTAAAAATGTATCCAATACCTTATTATTGATCATTTTTTGATACACATTCTTCTCAAAATCATCGCTCTCTTCAAACTCTTGATCACTTACTTTTGTCAGCATCGCTTTCTCTTCTTCTCTAGAGACCACCATACCGCCTAATTCAAAGGCCTTGATAATATCTGTATCCTTGATATCTAACGCGTATCTTAAACGCAATAATAGATCATTATTATTCATTTTTCTCCTCCGTAGCTGTTGACTGATTCTCTTACTATACCATATCGCTTGAAGATCAATTACTCATTAAACAAAAAATGTTCGACCAAGAAAGGATTCTCAGTCGAACAATCTTATGCTAATTGAAGCAGAATGAGTAGAACCGTGATCACCGCAGGCAATGCTTGAATAAAATAGATTGATTTTGTAACGGTCTTCCCGCCATAAAGCCCGACGATCACAACAAAAAGATTTAACAGCAGCAGAACTTTTAAGCGGGGCTCCCCTTGAAATAGAAACAAACTCGTCAGCAGTGCTAATCCTAAGCTGCCGTTATAGATTCCCATATTCTTCAACGCAATCTGCGCATTTTTTTGTGTCACAAATTCATACGGCATAGCAAATGTCTTCGCCTGTTTTTCTGCCGGCGCAAACATTTCTAAGCCCATGATCACTAAATGCAGCAGGCCGATGATTCCAGCAAGTAAAAAAATGATTAATTCCATAGATAATCCTCCATTGCTCTTGTGTTATCTACTATATTCATCTTTTTACTTTTTTCCAATCAAAGCGACTTGCGATCACAGTTCTTCAATCACAAATCCATGAGGTAACAACTGATACCCGTCATCCTCATGATAATTTTGACCAAATATACGACGTCCTTCTTTTTCGACCTTGAAGGAGTCCCCTTCATTAAAGGTCGCGATCAACGTTTTTTCCTTATATGTTCGCGTCAGTGAAAAAGCCTTCTTATCGTCGTCATAATGCCAAGTCATATCTCCGTAACTGAATACCTCAGAAAACTGCTTCCGTAAAGCGATCAGTTGTTTGATGAACGTCTTAAGGTCTTCATCCTGATCCTCCCAAATCATACAACGACGACAATCCGGGTCCATCTCGCCTTCCATCCCGACTTCCGTGCCGTAATAAATGCACGGGGTGCCTTTTTGGATAAACATAAAGGTCAGGACCGTTTTCATCAAGTCTTTGTTTCCTTGACATAGCGTCAAAATCCGTGGTGTATCGTGGGAGTCCAGCAAATTGAAACTCACCTCATTGGTCTGATCGCGGTAAAGTAATTGCTGGCGATTCATCCCAAAAATCATTTGCGAAATCAAAATCGTCTGCTCCACGAAAAAGGCTTTAATGCTGTCAGTGAACGCATAATTCATCACCGCATGGAACTCGTCGCCCTGCAACCAACGCTGTGAAGAATGCCAGATTTCCCCCAAGATATACAGATCCTCTTTTTGCTGCAAGACGGCTTCGTGAAATTCCTTCCAGAAATGATGATCGACCTCATTAGCAACATCCAGCCGCCAACCATCAATGTCAAACTCACGAATCCAATACGTCGCAATCTCCAATAAGTATTTCTGTACTTCAGGATTTGCGGTGTTCAGCTTAGGCATATGGGGATTGAAGCTGAAGGTATCATAATTCAAATTTTTAGCATATTCCGAATCAGGAATCGCCGTATAACGTGGCGGAAAGGAATCAATATGGAACCAATCAGCATATGAAGACGCTTCACCATGCAGGATGACATCCTGCCATTGATGCGAGCTCGCTCCAAGATGGTTGAAAACCGCATCCAGCATCACGCGAATTCCCCGCTCATGCGCTTTTTCGACTAATTCACGGAAGAGCCGCTTATCGCCAAAGTGCGGATCGATCTCATAATAATCCACCGTATCGTACTTATGGTTTGATGGCGAGGTGAAGATTGGGCACAGATATAGCCCATTCACACCCAAATCTTCTAAATAATCTAACTTGTCGATGACCCCTTGCAAATCACCGCCAAAAAAATTCTCCCGTGTTGGTTTTTCACTTCCCCATGCTAGAGCATCCTCGGGATCATTTGAGGGATCACCATTATAGAAGCGCTCCGGAAAAATCTGATACCAAACCGTTTTTGCCACCCAATCCGGCACCTTAAAACGGTCGATTTCTTGAAAATAAGGCATTCGAAAATACAAATAGTCCCGCGCTAACCGATCCTCTTCAAACTCAAAAATTCCCTGGTCGGTATAAAAGACCTTTTTTCCTGAATAATCCGTAATACAAAAAGCATAGGCCAAACGATTATGCGGTGCAGACACTTCGATTTCCCAATAATCATGGCTGTCAGTCGTATAGGCTTGATTCATTGTTTGTTGTTGGTGATACCATTTTTCCTCAGCAAACGTATAAAAATCTCCGCTGATCAAACCAACGGACTTTATTTCATTACGAGCTGTTTGTAAGCGAATGCGCATCAGATCTTTGGTATAAAGAAACGCAAATTCACTCTCGGGACGATGATAAATTCCTGCATAATTCATCCCTCCACCTCCATTTCTGTACCCATTGTACCAAATTATTTGATAGCGTCTCCACATAGACTGTTTCCAAGGGTTCAAAAAACATTTTTTTTCAAATATATGCTACTATAATTATAGAAGAATGAATTTTCTTCGCCTCGTTTATCGAGGATCACTCCAGGGCGTAGCATGTTTGGGGAAGCGGCTGCGTCCGTATTTTTTTGACAAAGCCGAAAAATTCTGTTTTAATAAATTTATCTTATACTGAAACGAGGGATCATGCCATTGAAAAACTAAGCGAATGTTGGAAGTTGCTAACCAATCTTAGATTGACATATGTTAACGGGATTAGTGGGCAGATTTTCAGGATTGGCTTAGGGTTTTAATGGATGGTCTCTTTTTGTTGCCAATTATGCTTTTCGCAGTTTGCCAAGCATGAGCAGGTAATATACTATTTCGCGAATTTAGTGAATCCGCAGTTTAGCAGAATAGAATTATTTTTCACGAGTTTTGAAAAATACGTTTCTTCTTTCTTGAACTAGCTTTCCTGCACGCTTATCACTATTCAACAACTAAGAGTCCAACCCCCCTACCCTTTCCTGAAAATTAGTCGGGATTTTTTTGTTTCCACGAGGAGACAAGAGGGGGAATTTTTATGTCTACAATTAAAATTACACATTTGACCTTTGGCTTTGATAAACAGGTCGATTTACTATTTGAAGATGCCAATTTAACGATCGACAGTAATTGGAAATTAGGGTTAGTCGGCCGCAATGGCCGTGGTAAAACTACATTGCTGCAGCTGCTGTTAGGAAAACATGCGTACCAAGGGGAGATTCAATTTCCTTTACAGCCGGTTTATTTCCCAGCAACTGTGGAAGAAACAGACCAGCTGACTTATTATGCACTACTGGAAGTCGCCGATTTTGAGTTATGGGAATTAGAACGAGAAATGAACTTGATTCAATTAGACCCGCAAGTGCTGTGGCAGCCGTACCAGACACTTTCTGGCGGAGAACAAACAAAAGTGCTGTTAGCATTGCTCTTCACGCAAGAAAATTTTTTCCCGCTGATCGATGAACCGACAAATCACTTGGATCTGCAGGGCCGCCAACATGTCGCGGACTATTTGCAGCACAAGGATGGCTTTATCGTTGTTAGTCACGACCGCCAATTTTTAAATCAAGTTACCGATCATACTTTAGCGATCGAAAAAAGCCAGCTGGTACTCTATCAAGGTAATTTCGCGACCTATGAAGAACAAAAAGAACTGCGGGATGAATTTGAATTAGCACAAAACAGAAAAATAAAGAAGGAAGTCAGCCGATTGAAGAAAACTGCCGCTGAAAAGGCTGAGTGGTCCCGTTCTCGTGAAAAAGAAAAGTACGGCAAACCCTCAGAAAAAGGCAGCGGCGGAATTTTCGATACTGGCTTCATTGGCGCTCGTGCCGCGCGTACAATGAAGCGTTCTAAAATGATTGAACAGCGCATGTCCGATCAAATCGATGTTAAAGAAGGACTTTTAAAAGATTTGGAAGATGTCGATCGCCTCACAATGAACTATCAGTCTAGCCGTCATGCTCAGCTTTTGAAGGTGGAAGATTTGACTCTGCACTACGCGAACCAAGAGCCCCTCTTCGCTCCTTTATCCTTTGAATTGAAACGAGGAGAAATCACAGCATTGACTGGGCCAAATGGGATCGGAAAATCTAGCATATTGCATTATTTATTAGGAACTTTTCTGGGCGAGGCCAGCGGTGAACTCCTGCGGCCAAACGTGAAAGTCAGTTATGTTAGACAAAACTATGAAAGCAATCAAGGGAATCTGCAAGACTTCGCAGAGAAAAACCAATTGGATTATTCTATCTTTTTGAATAATCTGCGGAAACTCGGTATGGAACGTAATGTTTTTTCAAATCGCATTGAAGAAATGAGTATGGGCCAGCGTAAGAAAGTCGAGCTGGCTAAATCGCTCGCGCAAGAAGCAGAGCTCTACATTTGGGATGAACCCTTGAACTATCTTGATGTCTTCAATCAAAAGCAATTGGAAGATCTTTTATTACAGATCAAACCAACAATGCTGATCGTTGAGCATGACCAGGCCTTCCTGAAAAACGTCCACGCACAGCAAATTGCTTTGAAAAAATAAAATGAACCGTCCAAAAAAAATGGACGGTTCATTTTTTATTTCCAGCCATACTCATTAAGTAAAGATAACTCTTTTAGCAATCCAAGTAAAAATTCTTTTCTTCTGTCGGCAAGGTAGCCTTAACGTACGCGTAGATATGGTCGTGAAACTCGCGAACAACCGTCGAAAGGTCATTTCCGCGCAAAACATCCACAAATGCTAGGTGTTCTTCCGATTTCTTTTCTAGCGTTTCATGTGAAGAAAGATCCTCATTCATCACAATCAGTAATTGATAATATAGGCCTTCTAAAATTCGCGTTCTTCTCACATTCCCAGATAATTCCCAAAGATATTTATGAAAAGCAAGGTCCAGTGAATTAAATAAAAAGACTTTTTCCTCTTCACTTTGACAGTGCCGCTCATCATCCTTCATATCAAGCGCAATTTGGGTCAATTGCTGAAAATCCTCTTCCTTGAGCAGCTGTTTCCGCAAAATTTTATGCAAACTTTGTCTCTCCAACGACGTTCGAATTTCAAAAACCTCCAGCAATTCATCTGGGCCCATCTCAATTATATGATTGCCCTTCCGAGGAGAAAAAATAATCAAGCCTTGTTGATTCAGGATACGCATTGCTTCTCTGACAGGAGCTCGACTGATCGTAAACTCATTTGAGATATCTGTCTCAATTAGACGAGCTCCACTCTTTAGCGTACCTGCCAAAATTCGACGTTTCACATCTAATACAACCTTATCGCTCAAACTCTGTTTTTCATATCTAGGTTTAACATCCATACATGAATCAGCACCCCTCCGACAATATTCAACTAATTATATCAGATAGCTTTCTTAAAATCTCTTAGGAATCAGTGCCAGCTATTTTCCAGGCGTAAAAAAAAAGAGGTGTAACAAAAGTCTTGTCACACCTCCCTTTTCCGAACAAACGGTACTCCAGAAGTAACTTCTTCTTCGCAGGCTACACATACAGTTACTACTAAGTTACACAAAGCAGAACTTGTATGCGGAAATAAGCCGAAATTTCTTGAGGCTGACCACTTCTGTCACAACCTCTAAATAACTATTTATCCAAATGCCTGCTCTGTTCTTGAGATAATCTCATCTTGCAGAGCCTTTTCTAAATTGTTGAAGTAATCACTGTAGCCCGCTACTCGTACGATCAAGTTTTCGTATTCCTTCGGATGCTGCTGTGCCTTTAATAATGTTTGGCGATCGATTACATTGAATTGGATATGGTGTCCATCCAAGGCAAAGTAGCTGCGGACTAACGAAGCCATGTTGGTGATTCCAGCTTCTCCGGCTACCACACTAGGTGTGAACTTCTGATTCAACAAAGCGCCGCCTGTTTTCGTTTGGTCAATTTTTGAGGCAGATTTGATTACAGCTGTCGGACCATTGCGATCGGCGCCTTTTTCTGGTGAGATGCCGTCTGGCAATGGAATGCCTTTATGGCGGCCATTTGGTGAAGCCTCCATAACTTGGCCGAAGTATACGTGACAAGTTGTCGGTAAGAATTCAACAACTGTTTTCGAACCTTTCGGCGTTGGACGTCCTGCGATGACCTCTTGCAGAGATTCCGCCACATCACGTAATAAAGTATCCGCGTATTCATCATCATTCCCATATTTAGGCGTTTCGTTATACACTCTGTCATAGATTTCTTCATAATTTTCAAAATCGGCTTCACATGCAGCTAACAATTCCTGCATCGTCATTGTTTTTTCTTCAAAAACATTGTGCTTCATCGCTGCTAACGAATCGGTAATCGTTGCGATACCCACACACTGAATGTAGCTTGTGTTGTAACGCGCCCCGCCAGCATTGTAGTCTTTACCAACAGATATACAATCATCTGACATCACTGAGAGTAATGGAACTGGCATAAATTCCATATACATCCGTTCGATCATGTTATTCCCTGCGACCTTCACGTCCACCACGTATTGCAATTCTTTATGGAAGGCTTCAAAGATTTCTTCATAAGTTTCCATCTTAGTGAAGTCGCCTACATCGATCCCAACTTGTTTATCCGTGTAATGATCATACCCACGGTTCATCGCTAATTCGAAGACCTTCGGAATATTCAGATATCCAGTCAGCACATAGGCTTCTTTTCCTGCAACTCCGACTTCTACACAGCCTGAACAAATCCCGCTTTCACGAGCATCATCAACAGACTTGCCAAGATAACTTAACTCCGCCAAGATCGCTTCTGAGTTATACATCGCTGGCTGTCCCCAGCCTTTACGAGAAACTTTTAAGGCTTCGCGCAAGAATTTTTCTGGTGATTTGCGAGAAATCTGCACATTTGAGCTTGGCTGCAATAACTTCATTTCATCCATGACTTCTAAGATCAGATAGCTGACGTCGCTGACACCGCTTGTGCCGTCTGGACGCAATGCACCAGTATTCAAGTTACAGAAGTCGGTATACGTACCGCTTTCTTTCAACGTGATCCCAACTTTTGGCGGTGCAGGCTGATTATTGAATTGAATCCACAGATTTTCCAACAATTCACGCGCTTCTTCCCGAGTCAAGCGCCCTTCTTCGATATCCTTTTCATAGAATGGTTCTAAATGCTGATCTAATTTACCTGGAGAATACGCATCCCAGTTGTTCATTTCCACCGTCACACCAATATGAGTGAACCAATACATTTGGATCGCTTGACGGAAGGTTTGCGGCGCATGTTCCGGTACGACATCACAAACTTCAGCTAATTCTAACAGCTCTTGCTTCCATTGAGGATCCGTTTCCTTTTCCGCTAACTCACGACATTCTTTTGCATAGCGTTTTCCGTAAATGATCATGCCTTCGCAGACCAGCTTCATTCCTTCTAGTTCTTCACGTTTATTTAACGCTTCCATATCATTGTTGTAATCTAAGTTGTCGATCTCTTGTTGAATATCTGCTTTAAAATCAGCAAATCCTTTTTGATACATTTTTCCATCTGCTACCGTATGGCCCGGTCCGCGCTGCATCAAGAATTCTGTATAAAGTCCCGCATCAAATAATAAATGCCATTCTTCTGGTAGTAAGCGATTCATCCGCGTCATCATCGCACGATCATGCCAATAAGGAATGATCACTTCTTCTTGAACGCGTCGATCTTCTTCACTTACTCGGAAGAAAACTTTTTCGCGATTATGCATGTTGTCAAAATCCTCTAACGTATGGCAGCACAATTCTGGGAACGTCGGAGCCGCCCAAGGTTTATCGCCTTTTTCACCAAGAACCAGCGACCCTTTTTCAATATAGTTCGTCCGGTTTTCCATGATGTACTTGAAGGCTTCTCCTCGTAACACAGGTGCAGAAACTTTACCTTCCCATTTTTTGTAAGCTTCGGTCAATAGGACTGCGCGTTCCATCGAAATACTTGGTGTACATTCCTTGTCACTGATCTCCCGCAAACGTTTGATTCGCTCAGTGCTCCCTCTTCTGGTTGGTTCTAGTGTTAATTCTGCCATTTTTATTCCTCCTATAGTATATTTAGGCAATTATTCTTTTAATGGAACTTATCCGCCGATCGTCGCTTGGTATCCTGCATCTTGGTAGACTTTTTGCAGGGCTGCTACTTTTTCATCTGATGGTTTTTTAAAATTTTGAGTACAAATACGGTTCAAACGTTCGTACTTGTCGCGACCAAAGTCATGATATGGCAACAATGAAATTTCACTCACATGAATTTTCTCTTCTATTAACCAATCAATAATCGCTTCAGCATCTAGTTCTTCCGCATTGATTTCATCCAATAAGATCAAACGTAAATTGATCTCTGCCTGATGCTCCGATAAGAAACGTAAATTTTCAAGTACCAATTGATTGCCTGCGCCAGTATAAAGTTGATGATTATGTGAATCTATGAACTTTAGATCATACAAAAATAAATCTGCATATGGCAAGATTCGCCGATAGTTTTCAGTTGGCGCTACTCCGCAAGTATCAATGGCAACTGTAATCCCTAAGCGTTGACATTCTTTTGCCAGCTCCACCACATAGTCCATGTTTTGCGCCATCACTTCACCACCGGAAAATGTAACACCTCCGCCGGACTGGTCATAAAAGATTTGATCCGCTTGAATCTTCTTTACCAGCTCGCGAATCGAATAATCTTTACCAATCATTTCTTCTTTACCATATTTATTTAACATGATCTCTGGTGCAAACACTTGGCTTTCAGGATTGTGACACCATTCACATCTGATGGGACACCCTTTGAAAAAAATCGTCGTACGAATCCCCGGCCCATCATGAGTCGAAAACTTCTGAATATTAAAAATCGTAGGCTTTTTCACGTGCTTCCCTCCCGTCTTCAATTATAAGACTCCTGCGCCTTACTTGCAACCGCTTTATTCATATTCGTGAATTTTTTAATTTATTTTTTCTGAAGTTTTTCATTTAAATGACGGTTAGGCGTTTGCACGTTTTTCAGGTATACTTAAAACAGACATTTATCGTAAGAATATCCATTCTTTCACATGATTTTAACTTTTTTTATTTTACTGAATCAAATAATCCGTTAGTTTGGTAAAATAATAGATGTGATGAGAATCCTACTCTTTTTTCACCCAAGAAAAAAGAAATATTTTAATATGAAATTGAGGTAAGCAAATGAACATTGGTGAAAAAGTGAAGAACCTGCGTAATGAACGAGGAATGACTCTCAAACAGCTTTCAGAAGCTACGGGCCTATCGACAGGCTTTTTGTCGCAGTTTGAACGAGGCATCACGACTATCGCAGTCGAACATCTTTCAAATATCGCAGATTTATTTAACGTCAAGATCAATTACTTTTTTGAAGAAGAACCCGAGATCGAACCGATTGTACGGGGCTACGATCAGCCGGTTATCCATAAACTAAACAACATGATTTACAAACAGTTAAGCCAATCCCCTCAGGATAAAAAAATCGCCCCGAAGATGATCGAGATCATGCCTCATGAAAAACGGGAGCTGCCAGCCAGCTATCCTCATCAAGGTGAAGAATTCGTGTATGTGTTAGAAGGCATTCTGACATTGGTGATTGATGAAAAGACGTATCAGCTGTATCCTGGCGATTCAGCCCATTATTTTTCAACGATCTATCATAACTGGGACAATCAGACTAACAATCTCGTGAAGTTTATTGTCGTTCATTATCCAAATGATTACTAAAAGCGCTCGATCCCATGGGATCGAACGCTTTTTTTCTGTATTTCAATGATTTAGTTGTTCATTCAAGCAGGTTTCAAAAATATTCTTCAGCTTAGTCTGCGCGGAAAGGAATAATTCTGGGTCATAATCCGTTAATTCCTCTTCACCAAACGAGCGCTGATCAATGTATTGATTGTAGCGAATTTCTAATTGCAACGCTTCGACCCCAGCTTGCTGCCCATAATGCTGCGTAATAAACCCGCCGCAAAACGGATGATTATTCGAAACACTGTAGCCCGCGGCTTCTAAAGCGCGCGTTAAGCCTAATCGTAAATCCAAACCAGCTGTTTGATCCTCTTGGTTTCCAATCACGAAATCTGCCGGAGCAGTCTGATCATCATTCGGGTACTCCGCAAAGCTATGCAAATCAAATAGATAGACCTTTGAGAAAAGCTTTCTTTTCTCTTTGATCAATTCTTGCAGAGTCTGGTGATACGGCCAATAGTAGCTGTCTAAACGTTCTTTGATTCTTTTCGGAGCCAACGGTTCACTATACAGAGAGTTGCCAAAGGTGTTTTGTTGGTAAACAACTGTATCCTGATAATCATCACCAGCCATCTGGCTTTCACGGTTCGGATCAATAACATAGCGATTGACGTGATTCTCGATCACCGTGCAGCCGTTCGCCGCGAAAAAACGATATAATTCTGGCAGAAACCAGTCCGTATTCGCCAAAACTGCCTCTTTTCGCAAGCTTTTACGCATCTCCGCTGGAATCCATGTCCCGCTGTGAGGAAGACTGATAATTACTGGGTATACATGTTTTCCTTCATTATAAATAGTAAATGGACTCATCTGTTCACGGCTTTCCAAATTTATTTTTTCCTTATCTGTTTTTCTATTAATTGAAGCCACTCTTCCGGTTCATATATGGCCTTTTGAGTATGTCCATACCCATCAAGCCTGACGATCGTAGCCTCAGGATAGATCTGGCTTAGTTGTTTCGCTGATTTTTTTGAAAACAGCTCATTAGTTCCTGTTCCATACAAATACAGGATCTCTTCCCCGCTCCTATCTGGGGGGCTAGCCAGCTCGTTTTCTCCTAATGACCGTACAAGATTTCTAATTGTTTGGTCGCTCATATTATCCGCAATTTTTAAATAACTGTCGAGGTATTCTATAGGTAGAAAAAACTTAGAAAAATTCTCCATTGTCTTTCTCTCGCGCTGTTGCGCTTTATGGGTAATTGACAGGTATTGTCTCGTCATGGCTGTCTGTACCAGCTTATTATTGGCCACTAAAGGCGCCCCATCCATCACAAGATGCTGGATGGACATTCTTGCATTGAGCCATAATTTATACGCCAGCACTCCGCCCATCGAAAGTCCGCACACCGCAAAAATAGCTTTATGTCCGTTAATAAGGCAGTAATCTTCAATTTCTTCGACCTCTTTTTCCAAACTCTCAAATTCACTTTCCGCATCTTCCTCATGTCCATTCAATGCTGGGGCAATGACCAAATAATCCTTTTGAAAGTACTCAATCTGCGTTTGCCAAATCTGCCAAGGTGTTTGAATGCCATGGAGCAGCAGGATGATCGGTGCTTGCTCATCACCGAATACGTGAAATTTCATTAGGAACACCCCTTTTTATTACTATTATATCAGGTGTGATCCGGTTGGTTCTTTTCAGATAAAACAAAATTTTTTTATGCATAAAAAAACTGATAAATCATCATGATCTATCAGTTTTAATTATCCTTTCAAAGATTCTCATAATTAATCTAAATAATGGTTCTCCCTAAAATTTGTTATTCCGATAGAAGCTTTTAATTGGTTTAATTTTTCTAAATTCAATCTTCTGCAAAATTCCGTAACCAATTTAATTGTTTGTATATAATCTTCTCTATGAATAATCAATCTTGGTGAGTGCATGTATCTTGTTTGGAGAGAAAGTGTCATACTAACAACTCCATCCATCATCTTGTGAATATTACAAGCATCTGTTCCACCAACAGTCATAAAATCATAGCGCACATCTAATGATAGATCTTGTACAATTTCTTCCATCATTTGAACTAATCCGCTATTACCAATAGTAAGTGAGTCTAGTACTGATAAAACTACTCCATCCCCTAACTTCATCCCTTTCTTATCAAAAGGGGTATCTGTTGCAGTAGTTACATCTAAAGCAATCGCCACATCTGGTTTAATCGTATGAACAGCTGTTCTCGCCCCTCTAATTCCTACTTCTTCTTGAGTCGTGGCAGCAAAGTAAACATCGGCTTCATAATCACTCTCGCTCAAGTTTTTTAAAACTTCCAGACCCACACCCACACAACATCGATCATCCCACGCTTTTCCCATAAGATAGTTAGAATCGTTCATCTCTCTAAATAGTACGTTTGGCGTAATCATATCGCCAATTGACACGCCTAATCCTTCAACAGATTTTCTTGAATTAACTCCCAGATCTAAATACATATCCATCGGTTGAATAACTTTCTCTTTTATTTCTGCTGGCAAACCATGAGGTGCTCTTGAACCAATTACACCAATAATTTTCTCTGAATTCGCCGTGGTGATAGTCATTTCTTGAGCTGGCATCACATGTCCCCACCAACCACCTACTGGCAACAGATTAACGTAGCCATCTTCTGTAATACTTCTCACCATAAAACCTACTTCATCCATATGACTTGATAGCATTATTTTAGGAGTATTAACTCTGGATTTTCCAGCAGACTTTAAGATGACTGAACCCAAATTATCATATTGAATCTCATCGCTATATTTTCTACCATAAGAAGTAACGATTCGACTTACTTCCCTTTCTCTTCCACCGATACCATCTGCTTCAGACAATCGTTTTAATAAGTCTAGATCAATTTCATTGAAGCTTGACATCATATTACCTCCACTCAACGATTTTCTTCTTTAAACTCTTGAATTTTTTTTGCAGTAAGAGATTCTAAAAATAATAGTAAAGCACTCTTAGCTGCTCCATAATCCTTTATATCCATGATAGAAGATGGAGTATTCATATTTCTGATTGGAACATTTATGAAAAGAGTAGGTGTTCCTACTCTCAACTTATTTATCCAAGCTGCATCAGAACCTTCCATAGAATAATAATACTGGTGTAGAAGATTGTTCTCTTCACAAATATTTTTTAAAGTTGTTAGTAATAATCGATTAGGTAATACAGTTGTATCATAGAAATTTATTAAAACTCCTTTTCCTAACTCGCCATTTTTTTCTTTGATATCTGTCTGATAGTCAAATGCTTTATTCGTATCTAAGACGATACCTAAATCAGGTTTAACTAGGTTCGTTGCTGTTTGAATTCCTCTAAAAC
This sequence comes from Enterococcus sp. AZ128, assembly GCF_051714485.1. Classification (NCBI taxonomy): domain Bacteria; kingdom Bacillati; phylum Bacillota; class Bacilli; order Lactobacillales; family Enterococcaceae; genus Enterococcus; species Enterococcus sp. AZ128. Next base: position 1,000,415 of record NZ_JBIORZ010000002.1, on the reverse strand, counting down.
CCACTTGTTCCTGCACAGTACATCCAATGTATAAGTCAAAATCAAATTCATGATCTTTTATAGCTTTCAATACTTCAATACCCATAAGCGGAGCATATCGCCCATCCCAGTTTTTAGAAAATAACCTTCTGTTATTTAGAAACTGTCCACTTTGGTTTGCAAAAGCAATGCGATCTCCAAAATTCAAATCATTCCTAATTGCTTCTTCTTTGTTTTCAAATCCAAAATCAACTATGACTTCTTTCGATTCATCCAAAACATTTTCGGTTTTGTCGTAGGCGAGCAACATACCATTAATAGTTTTATTATTTCTAGTTTTTAACCTGACCGATGTTCCTAAAAGACTGGTAGATTTTACATCTCCAAGTGCTAAGGCTCTAATTGTTCCATTTTCGTTAATCTTTTTTAGAATGAATCCAACTTCGTCCATGTGACCAACAATCATCACATGGGGTGCATTTTTCTTTTTGCTTTTTTTAACAGCAAAGATAGATCCTAAGTTATCATAAATAATAGTATCCGTTAACGCTTCGTATTCCGACTTTAACAAAAGAGAAATATCCTTTTCATCACCAGAAACACTGTCAATCTCACTCAATTTATCAAATAAAGGCATATCTATAAACATTATTTATCCCTCACTTTTCAGAAATTAATAACAATTAGCTTTAACAAACTGGCCAATAGGTTGATCCGATACTTTTAATGACGCTAATTCTAAGATTTTTTTCAGTGAATCTGTTAAGCCAATTCCACCTTTTTTGGGCATTTTTACAATCGTTAAATTATTTTTATTGGCAGCAATTCCCTCTGTACATTCGACTGACATAGCAGCAACAACCGGGATTTGTATCTTCCTTTCTATAGCCTGACCAACTTCTGAACACAGCAATCCATATTTTTCGTAATTGAAGGCTGGGCCACAGATTACAACATCCGGGGAAAGTTTTTTTGTCATTGCGACCAATTTTTTAGTGACCATATCTTTATTGTTTAGATAAAAATCATCTCCGCAATATAAAGTACCAATGATTTGTCCATTTACATCTGCCAAATATTTATCGAACATATTAGCTGATCCAATCGGCATCATTTTTCCACCTAATTCTAAATCACCGTTTTCTTTCCCACCAAAACCTGCTTGGATTTGATCGAATATCATTAAAATTTTCATTGTATTTCCTTTCTATAAATCATCAAAATTTAAATCATCAAAAGAGAGGTCTTCTTCTTCATCCTTTCGAATACTAGCCTCAGCTTCTTCCTTTAAGTATTGTTTGTCTAAAGTTTTAATAAATGGATAATAAATGAAACAACCTAAACCCAACAATAGAAATTGCCAAATAACTGCTAAAAAGCTCCCCGTAGATAAATATCCTGAAAATCCAATTGGGGTCGTCCACGGTAAAGCAACACCATTTGTATACGGAATGATACCCAGTTTCGTCACCGCAGTAGAGAGTAATAAGTTGATCGTTGGCGTTAAAATGAACGGAATAATAATGATGGGGTTCAATACAATAGGTAATCCAAAAATTATTGGTTCATTAATTCCAAATATACCAGGTACAAGAGATAATTTACCTAACTTTTTGATCCGTTCAGATTTGCAGAAAATAACCATCACAATGACCAAGGATAAGGTACTACCTCCCCCTCCATAATTAGTGAAAAAGTTAGAAAATGGATCAGTAAAAATATTAGGCAATTCTTTACCTGCTTGAAAAGCATTCAAATTTTCCATTGTTAACACTTTACTAATCGGAGCAAAAACGGAATTTGCCACAGCAGGACCATTGATTCCGAAGAACCAGAAAACAGTACAAGCTAACGAGTAAATAATTTGGGCAAACAAAGTATTCCCCGCACCCTTTAATGGAGTTTGTAAAATTTCAAAAATGAAATTATGAACTGTTTCATATGATGTAAATTCAAACCCAATTCTTATAAAAAAGAATAATAACATTACCACGCCACTAGGAATTAGTGCTTCAAAAGATTTTGACACTGCTGGTGGTACACCATCAGGCATCTTGATCGTCCAACCTCTTTTGGATACAAAAGCATATATTAAAACAGAAACGATAGCAACAACTAAAGCTAAAAATATCCCGTTTGTTCCTAAATATTGCAGATCAATAGCTCCTAAAGGATCAGCGACACCAGCCACATTCATTCTCATTGGAGTCAAGATAAGAAAGCCTACAACAGCTACCGCAGCAGATTGAATGGGATCAACTTCCAATTCTCTTCCGTATGCATAGGCAGTACCTAAACACGATAAAAATCCAACTACATCGAAAACAGCTCCAGAAACATTGCTAAACCACGAACTCCACTGATTCCCTAAGATCCCTGTCCAAAAATTTTCCCATCCAGGGATAGGAAAGTTACTAAATAGTAAAAATAGAGATCCGACGATTATTAACGGCGTTGTTATTAAGAAGCCATCTCTGATTGCTACTAATACTTTATTCTTCCCTAATTTTTCAGCTAAAGGCATCATAGTTTTCTCTAATGCATCAAACATTTTGTATCCCCCTTTTATTTACTCTCTATTGAGTTTTTTTCTTTTTTAAAGCAACGATTGCCTGTTTTAACACTTTTTCCCCATTCATTACTCCATAGTCTTCAGGGTTAATCATTAGAATTGGTGCTCCATAAGAACCAAAATTTTTAACTGTATCGTCATATAAATATTTAACTTGTGGGCCAAGCATAATAACATCTGGCTTTTTCTCATTAATAATTTGGTTTAATAGACCATGGGAATACGCAGCTACCTCCATTGGTAAATTATGCTCGTCGGCAACATTTTGCATTTTCTGAGCTAGCATACTCGTTGACATTCCTTGACTACAAAATAGATAGACCTTTTTTTTCATAACTCTCCACTCTCCTAATCTTTATTCAATTGGTGCCTTAATCCGTTTTTCGTAAGCCTTCAACCATTCTTGCGTGATTGGTTGAATATCGGTAGTATGGTTCGCTCCCATATTAGCGATAAATATTTGCGCATCTTCCTGATCGTTGCCAACGCTGAAGGTAAATTCCACGTTCGTAGCAACTCCCCACTCGCCTTTGGTATTCATCGCAATTAGTGAAAACGCACCTGCTTTTCCATAACGTGCTGTCAATTTATCGTGAAATTCATAGACCGCTTTGTCACAAGCTGCCTGTGGTTTTACGCCTTCACCCATCAAACGAACGATCTCATAGGATAAACAGCCCTTCATCAAGTCTTCCCCTAATCCAGTGGCAGCTGCTCCACCAATCTCGCTATCCACATAAAATCCGGAACCAGATAAAGGTGAATCCCCTACGCGACCAGGTTTTTTCATGAACAATCCGGAGCTAGAAGTTCCAGCCGTCATCGTGCCCATTTGATCTAGCGTAATCGCTCCAACTGTATCGTGACCATCGTAAGGGTTCAAATTGTTCTCTTGAATTTCCTTCAAGCGTTTTTCCCAGATTTTATGAGCACGCTCTGTCAGCATACTCTTCCGCTCAAAACCCTCCAGCATCGAATACTTGGTGGCGCCTTCACCTACCCGGAAGCTATTGAATTTATCTTTGCTTAACTGTCGTGCAACAGCGATCGGGTTCTTTACATCTGTGATTCCGGCGACTGCACCGATCTCAAAGGTATCTCCATCCATAAAAGCAGCATCCATTTCTAAGATACCTTCAGCGTTCGGCAATCCGCCAAATCCCACTGATTTATAGTAAGGATAATCCTCTACTGTCTTGATCAAGGTCTCTACGGCATCGCCGGCTCCCTCTTTTTTCTCTAATAAGCGCAATGCTTCTACCACACCATCGTGTGCCATACGCCACGTGGCAATTGCTCCCCAAACCATTGTCGTACCCCTTCCGTTACCGTTTACATTTCAAAATCTGACCTCATTATAAATAGTATATACTGTTTTGTATATACTAAATGACAAATTTTTTTATCTTTTTTTAGCGTTTTCTAAGTTAAAAAAAGGATAAAATAAAAAAACGGTACGCCACTGTAATGGAATATCACTTTTAAATAGAAATAAAACATAGTCTTCAATCGCTTCTAATTAATTGCAGAGAATCAAAAAACTACACGCCCGATAGATCAGGAGTGTAGTTCTTCACGCAAATGATTGATTAAAAAGTGACGTCGTTGAAAGTGATAAAGCTAAAACTATGAATCTCTGCTTTTTTTATAGTTAGTTACAAAAAAAAGAAAAAGTCTACAGCATCAAGCCCATGACATATAAATGATAATATTGGCCATCAATCAACGTAGTATTCTTCAATTCCCCTTCGATTTCAAAACCAAATTTTTTATACAATTCCACTGCCATTTCGTTGTCTTTTCTAGTATCCAGCTGAACCTTGGTAGTTATTCTGTTTCCTCTGGACCACTCTAACAGACAACGGATCAACTCACTGCCGATCCCTTTTCCTTGGTATTTTTCTGTGACAACGATGCCTAGTTCTCCGCAATGTCTAGCCTTAATTTTATTCCCCGAGCTAATCGTTCCAATCCCAACAATCTGATCTCCAGCGACTGCCAAAATCATGACAGAATTCGGCTGCTGTTCAGTACCTAAAATGGCTTCTTTCTGCATATCCACATCTAGCGGATACTCGTTCTCTGTAAAACTCAAATAAGTTGTCTCACCACCGACTCGATTGTAAAAAGCGACAATCTCCTCGGCATCGTCTATGACCGGTTCTCTATAAATAACACTCTCATTTAAACTCATCATATCCCTCTTTCTACATCCCAATTCAGGAAAACGCATTCATCTCATACTAGTGAAATTGTATGTCCTGCTAAAATAATTGTCAAGGGGGGCCAATATAAAACGTATTAATAGAAATTGAACCCAAAGTAAATTCAACAAAATCGAGCCGCGGGCAAAGTTGACTACCCTTTCCAACTTTCTACCCAGCGACTCGATTTATAGTACAACAAGTCCATTTATTCAATTAATTTCAACATGGCCCGCATATAGATTTCCATGTTTAATAGCAGATCCTCTTCATCCATGTATTCATCTTGATTATGAGCGATGCCTTTTTGACCCGGAAATGATGGACCAAATGCGACGATATTCGGGACAAAACGAGCATAAGTAGCCCCAGTCGTTGTCACAGGTGTCCCATCTAAACCAGTCACTTCTTCATAAACATTGGCCAATTTTTGAACATTCGCATCTTCTTTCGGGAAATGGCTGCTTTTGATTCGGCGGACAACGTTTAATTGACTAGCGAGAGGCAGATGATTCTCTAATGCCTCGGTTACTTCTGATTCCGTCACAGAGACTGGATAACGAATTGCAACAGAAAGCGCTAGCTGTCCATCTTTTTTGACTAACTGATATGGCGTGATCATTAACTTCCCACTATCCGCATCTGAAAAATCGATACCTAAGCCTTCACCATAATGCTGATTAGCTAAGCTTTTTACGATCCATAAGAAATAATCCGCCAAGCTGCCCGTAGTCAGCCCCTCTTGAGTGATTTTTTCAGCTAATAAGGTGATCGCATTTTCGCCAAGTTCTGGCGCATTCGAAGGCGCTCTTTTTCCAATTACACGAATTGTTTTTCCATCAATGGCTAAAGATAGTTCATCGGGCACATGGTCACGCGCCTGATCGCCCATAAATTCTCCTAGCGTGTTCAGTTCCGATTCGGGAAACGCTGTCAAAATATCATAATTCACAATGCCCCGCTCACCATACACCACTGGATATTTACAGTCTGGAGTGAAGCCGAATTCAGGCGCTTTTTCATCGCTTAGATACATTGGAATGTCCGAACTGCCATTTTCTTCATCTGTTCCAAAAACGATTCGAATCGTTTTTCGAATGGGCAGATTCAGTTCTTTCAACAGCTTTAAACCAAATAAGCAAGCTAAAATCGGTCCTTTATTGTCTAAAATTCCCCGTCCATAAAAACGTTGGTCCTGTTTACTCAATTTGAAGGGATGAAAAGACCAGCCTTCACCAGCAGGGACGACATCTAAATGCCCGACAACACCAATATATTCTTCAGCTTCTCCCCATTGGGCATAGCCGACCGCATCATTTACGATCGCTGTTTTAAACCCATATTTCTGAGCCAAGTCCAGTACCGTTTCCAAGGCTTCTTTGGGGCCTTTGCCAAAGGGCGCATGCTGCTCCGGTGTTCCTTTGACACTTTCCACTTGCATTACTTGATCAAGATCCTGGTAAAATTGTTCTTTACTCTCTTCAATCACTTTTCTAAAATCAACTGACATAAGAAGACTCCTTTATTATGTTTGGTTTCACCATTCTAATGGTTATAACGAGTAAGGGTTGTTTTGAATACATAGCGATCCGAACGATAATAAGAAATATCGTAAAAAATCGGTGTCGCGTCCAGTGCATAGGTCACTGAATAAACTTGTAATAATGGGTCACCCATAGGAACGTCTAATAATTTTGAAAGATCCGGTTTGACTAAGATTGCCTCGACCTCTTGATGTGAATAGGCGATCTCGGTCTTTTCCTCCAGCAATTTAAATAAAGAGCCGTTAAAATCTTCCTTAGTCAATCCTTTAACGTAATACTCTGATAAATAAATCTTTTCGACCGTCATTGGTTCATTGTCCAAAATTCGGCGGCGAACCAATTCATAGATTGGATGATCTGCTTCTAACTGCAACGCGTTCAGAATTTCTTCTGATGGTTCTTCAACCTTTTGGAATGAAATGACTTCCGTACTGCTGGTTTTGCCATACGATTTCGCCGCTTCGGTAAAGCCTTGTAGACCCGAACGCCCGCTTTGGATCTTTGGCTGCGACATCACATAACTGCCTTTTCCGCGCCGCTTAACCAAAATATTCTTATTGATCAAATCATCGATCGCTTTACGAATCGTCAGGCGGCTGCAATCAAATTCCTTAGCTAGATCATACTCAGAGGGCAATTTTTGCGAACTGACATACATCCCTTCGTGAATGCGCTTCTCGATCTCAGCAGATACCTGATCAAATTTCGCCTTTGTCGTTTTTTTCTCTTCCATATTCTCTCCTTATTCTTAATAATGGATTTATTTTTCTTGCCGTATACCATTTCTCTACCCCATTGAAAATGCGAGAGAAACTGGTATCCTTATTCTTATTAACGGATTTATTTCTACGATGTCGAAAGTATTCTCAACCTCACTATACTGATTCTTCGTCAAATTGGCTAGACCAACTTTACCGATTAAAAATACATTCGGTATATACCTAACAGTATATACTATATGCGCAATTTAAAAAAATTCAATCATTCTCAGACTTTTTTTAGTTTTAGGCCAGACGGTTTTAATAGGAATATCTTTTTATCCAGCTTTCTTTCCGACCCTGTTTCGCTTATAATACCAACAGGTGATTTTATGAATACTATTGATGCAACGGAAATCGTTGAAAAGATGAGCAACCAAAAAATAAATTATGATCGTGTCCTCCATAAGATGATTCAATCATGGGAAAAAGCGGACGTACGCCCTAGAATTCTGATTCATTCCTGCTGTGCGCCGTGCAGTACATACACATTGGAATTTTTGACTCAGCATGCGGATATCACGATCTTCTTCTCTAATTCCAATATTCATCCTGAAAGTGAGTACCAACGGCGGGTTTTGGTTCAGGAAAAATTTATCAATGACTTTAACGCCGCGACTGACAATCATGTGGATCTGATCATTGATGATTACAAACCAAACGAATTCATCCAAGTGATGCAGCAAAAAAATCTGACGGAAGAACCGGAAGGCGGCAAACGCTGTACCGCTTGCTTCAATATGCGGTTGGATTTAGCAGCGAAGGAAGCGTTGGACCGGGGCTACGATTATTTCGGCAGCGCCTTGACGATTTCCCCGAAAAAAAATAGTCAATTGATCAATCAAATTGGTATGGATATCCAAAAAATTTATAATACTCATTATTTACCGAGTGATTTTAAGAAGAACTCCGGTTATCAACGGTCAATCGAGATGTGTAAAGAGTATGATGTCTACCGCCAATGCTACTGTGGCTGTGTTTTTGCGGCGAAGCAGCAAGGCGTTGATTTGAAGACGATCAATAAGGAAGCGAAGGCTTTTGTCAGCGAACATCAAAAACAACCAACTGAAGCCTAAAATGAGAGCGATAGAGGGAATCTATCGTTCTTTTTTTAGGCACTTAGCCTTTCTTTTTTTATAAATTTCGATACACAAAATATTGACAGCCTTTACATACCGATTGTTTCTTCGGTACAATGAAGGGATACAAAGCTGATTAAGAGAGGTTCTATTATGAGCAAGCGCAAACTGAATTCACGCTTCGGCTTCTTTCTATTATTAATACTTTTACTATGGGCGAAAAATCTATTTGCTTATTTCATTGATTTTGATTTGAGGCTGGACAATGCTCTTCAAGTATTTATCCTGCTGATCAATCCAATCGCAACGACGATGCTCTTTTTGTCGATTTTTCTATTTATCAAAAGAACACGAGCCGCCTACATCACCGGCTATCTTATTTACCTATTACTGAGCATCCTGCTTTTTGCGAATGTCGTCTACTATCAGGAATTTACTGATTTTCTCACTATCGATACGATTTTAGGTGCCGGAAAAGTCGCCAGCGGACTTGGCGAGAGTGCCATTCGTTTATTTAAGCCCCATGACGTTCTGTATTTTCTCGATTGCATCGTTGTATTGGCTGTCCTACTTTTGAAAAAAATTCCACTGGATGTCCGTCCAGTTCGGGCGAGAGCAGCTTTTTCAGTAACGATCGCCGCTTTACTGCTTCTATCAGGTAATATTATTTTGGCGGAAACAAGTCGGCCCGGGCTGTTAACTAGGACTTTTTCTAGAGATTATCTGGTGAAATATCTAGGGATCAATGCCTACACCGTTTATGACGGCATCAAAACTTATCAAGTTTCTCAGATCCGTGCACAAGCTAGTCCCAATGATATGGAAGTTTTGGCAGAAAAACTCAAACAGCAGCCAAAAGAAACAAATTTGGAAACATTCGGTATCGCCAAAGACAAGAATATCATCTATGTTCATCTGGAAAGTGCCCACCAATTCTTAATTGATTACAAGGTTAAAGATGAGAATGGCATCGAACACGAAGTCATGCCTTTTGTAAACAGCTTATATCACAGCAACGGCTCTTTTAGCTTCGATAATTTTTACCATCAAGTCAGCGCTGGAAAAACCAGCGACGCAGAAACCTTATTAGAAAATTCATTGTTTGGCTTGAACCAGGGATCGCTTTTTTCACAATTGGGCGGAAAGAACACCTTTAACGCCGCTCCTGCGATACTTGATCAAAAACTAGGCTATACGACGGCGGCTTTCCATGGAAATGCCGGCAGCTTTTGGAATCGAAATGAAACCTATAAAAAATTTGGCTATCAGCATTTCTTTGATGCCAGCTACTACAAAGTGAATGACAAAAATTCCTTCCAATATGGCTTGCATGATAAGCCCTTCTTCCAACAATCGGTGAAGTATTTGGAACACCTGCAGCAGCCCTTTTACGCGAAATTTTTGGCCGTTTCCAATCACTATCCGTTTTCTGAGCTGCCTGAAGCCGAAAATGGATTCCCGAAAGTTAACACCGGAGATTCAACGATCGATGGTTACTTCGCGACAGCTAATTATACAGATACCGCCATCAAAGAATTCTTTGACTACCTAAAAGCAAGCGGCCTTTATGAGAACTCCATGATCGTCTTATACGGGGATCATTACGGTATATCTGATTCTCGGATCGAGGATACGAAGGAATTATTCGGTAAAGAAGATTGGACGACCTTTGACACGATGCAGGCCCAGAAAGTACCGCTGATCATCCATATTCCCGGTCAAGAAAAAGGGACTATCAATCATACTTACGGTGGACAAATCGATGTACTGCCGACCTTACTAAATATGATCGGTTACGGTTCGGATAACTTGATGCTATTGGGGCATGATTTGCTCTCACCTAATAAAGAACAATTAGTCGCGTTTCGCAACGGAAATTTCGTTACAAAGGATTATTCCTACCACAAAGGCGATGTCTATGACAATCAAACCGGCGAGCTATTGAACTTCAGTCAGCCTGAGATCTATGAGGCGGCAAAAGTAGTCAAAAAGCAAGTTGATGAACAGCTGGCTATTTCTGACCAAATCAACAATGGCGACTTGCTGAGGTTTTATTACGACGGCGGTCTAACTACTGTCAAATCAGAAGAAATCAGCTACAAAAATTCTTTAAAAACACTAACCAGCCTCGAGAAAAAGCTGGGGAGCGATTCAACCAGTATCTTTTCTAAAAATGGACAGCGTTCAACGGAAGAGTTCTACAAAACCAAATCTTATAAAGAATATGCCGCTGAGGGGACTAACTAAAAAACGCGAAAACAGAAGCTACACTGTTTTCGCGTTTTTTTCGTTTAATCATTTTTAGCATGCCATCAAGAGGGCTTGATGATCTTCTCTTGAAAGAGTGTCTCGAAGGTATTTACCGCGCCGCCATGCTCCACGATTTTTCCGTCCACAACTCGATCAATATCTACTCCTGTGAAAGAAAGCTTCTTATTCGTAGCTTTCATCCCTAACCAATCCCCTTTATGCGTCCCTTCCATAATAAATTCCGAAATAACATAGTCCTGATCTTGGAATTGACGAATAATTTTCATCGTATAATCAGGATACGTTTTCTTCACATCAATCAGATGCTCCTTCATTCCATCGACTCCCAATGGAATGATCGTTTCACCGGCTTTAATAGTACATTCGGGAGAAATATAGTCTGAAACCTGATCGATCAAATTGTTCGAAACGACTCCTTCATAGAATTGTTTTACTCTCTCTTTGCTGTCCATCTGTCTCCCCTCTAGTGTAAAGACCTATTTTATTGATCTATTTCAATAACTCTTCTAACACCTGCAGGACACCCGACTCATTATTCGAAGGGGCTTGATTCTTCGCAGTGGTCAACACATCAGGACTGCACTCTTTCATGGCGTAGCTGTGTTCCGTTAACGCCAGCATTTCCAAATCATTATTGGCATCGCCAAATGCGGCCAATTCATTCGGTTCGATCCCCCATTGATCTAACAAATAACTGATGGCTCGACCTTTTGTTACACCAGGAACAATAATATCAATACTGCCATGCCCACTAGTGACCGCCGTGATCTCATCAGCGAATAGTTCGTTTAACTGCGCGGCGATCTCATTGGTCTTCTCCACCTCAACATCCAAAGCAAATTTCACGATCGGATCTTCAGGCAGGTTGGCAAAATCTACCAATTCTTCCAGCCGATAACTGTAAATCCCAGCAAATTTTTTAAATTCTTCGCTGGCACTTTTCAGTACATACGAAGATGCGATCCCACAGGCTACAAACTCTAAATCATGGGCACCTTCAACTAGATACGTCATAATTTTTTCAGTTATTTCCTTTGAGAAATGTCGTTCCCGCTGCAATCCTTGATCATTAAAAATCAACGCGCCATTTTCCGACACATACGTAATCTCACAGTCAGCCTCAAAAAATGACCGCAACTGATAATACTGATTGCCACTGGCTACAATGAAACGAATCCCCTTTTCCTGCATTTGAAGAAATAACTGCTCAAACCGCGGTCGGTCATAGTCGTTTTGACTATTTAAAAATGTCCCATCCATATCTACTGCTACTGCCTTGATCATACGCTTCCTCCTTTGATAAGTTGTTGTAATACGTTCAATTGCAATTCAAAATTTTGTCGAGCTTTTTTATTTTCTGTATCCAAAATAAATCCACAAGATAAGTTCAATAGCGCAGCCAGCATCAGAAACCCAGCCGTAATCAGTGTCGGCATCCGTTCAACTAGGCCTGTGCGGAAATATTCTAAGAAGACTGGAATACCTAAAATGACTGCCAACACTGCTAAACAAGCAGCCACTGCACTGAAAAACAGTAGCGGACGATAATCTTTGAACAATTGAAAAATCGTCTTGATTACTCGCATCCCATCAGAGATCGTATTCAACTTCGAATCGCTGCCTTCAGGCCGATCACGATAATCTACCTCAACATTTTTGATTACAAAGTTTTTGTCCAGCGCATGAATGTTCATTTCAGTCTCAATCTCAAACCCTTTGCTTAATACCGGCATGCTTTTAGCAAAAAGCGGACTCAAGGCACGATAGCCTGTCAAAATATCCTTGATATTCCCTTTGAAGAAATAATTGATCAGGTTTCGAACGACGACATTGCCTGAGTTATGGAAGGGACGCTTATTCTCTGAAAAATACGTCGATGATAACCGATCACCCGTCACCATATCAGCACCATTCTCCAAGACCTCACGGCACAAATTGCGGGCATCTTTGGCCGGATAAGTATCATCTCCGTCCACCAGCAAATAACATTCCGCCTCGATCTCGCGAAACATTGTCCGCACCACATTGCCTTTTCCCTGCCGACTTTCTTTTTTGACCTTCACACCTGCCGCTTTGGCAATCGCGTAGGTCTCATCGGTGGAATTATTGTCATAAACATAAATCGTCCCTTCCGGTAATTCCTTTTTGAAATCATCAATCACCGCTTGAATTGTTTGGGCTTCGTTGTAACAGGGGATCAATACTGCAATTTTATCCAATCGAGCGTTCCTCTTTTCTTTGGTTTATTCGATAATTTTTCGGCGTTTGATTAAAACGATCTTTAAATAGTTTTCCAAAATAGCTGGCATTTTTGAACCCGCACTCTTGGGCGATACGATCAACTGTCCAATTAGTATTTAGCATCAGCGCGACAGCCAACGACATACGATAATCATTGATATACTCTATTGGTTTCTTTTGTGTAAAGCGGGCGAAAATTCGAAAACATTCTGAACGGCTGATACCGGCAAATTCACAAATCGTTTGAATCGTGATCCGCTCCATATAATTTTGCTGGATATAAGTCATCACAGCTTTGATTTCTTTTTCATATTTCTCTGGACGTTTTGTCAGAGGACACTTTTCTTGATCTAGTAAATGCAGAAACAGTTTTTCCCAGATCAGACTGAGTTTAGCAAGAATCCGCAACTCATAACCAGCCTGCTCCTCGATCGCTGCCAACCCAATCAATGCGGTGGACATTTCCTGCCCTATTGTACTGTCCCGCTCAAATTTCTTTCCAAGAAAACCTTCGTTGCTTAATGATTGAAAATATTTCTGATAGATTGTTCCCGCAACGCCGCCAGTCAAAATATCCGCTGAAAAAACGATCGTCAGCATCTCCGCCGAATCCTCATTTTCTCGTAACGCGGCTCCATGCAAACTATTCGAATAAACGATCATGCTGTCGCCCTCATTTAAAATAAAGCGTTGATCATTCAATCGATAATCCAGTCTTCCTTTTATCAATACATTCATTTCGATCGTCTCATGCCAATGGTAATTCAGGATCTGGCCAACCGTCTCATTAAAATCATCCTGCCAAATACCAAAGGGAAACGCATTGTCTGGAAACTCCATCAATTCTTTTAGATTACTATCTAAATAAAGCTCTTTCGCTAACACATCATCACCACTTTTGAAACTATTTTTATAGTTAACATCTAAATTATAGTCCATATACATAATTATTGAAACTATTTTTTTATCAGCATATGAATCATAACCGATTCTTATCTTGTTCAATGCACGCAAAAAGCACGAGAGAACGGATAGCTATCCGTTCTCTCGTGTTCAGCATAAACTTTGCAGACTCTATTTAATAAACCACCCTAAACATATTGTCCAAAGCTCTTATTAGTCCATACTTAAGAAGCCCAATCGTCTCACTTTTTTTCGATCAGACAGTTCGTATTAGGTTCATCTAAAGACAGACTTCACCTCTTCCTTCGATTTTTCGGTTTGCCTAACAGTTTGTTCACCTCTCGCTGAAGCTGTTTATCCTTACGCTCATTCATGATGCGTTCCATACTTTTTCCATAGTGCTCGTAAGTGGTATCTGGTTTTTGTAACATGTCCTTTGGCTTTATTTTTCCAGATAACTCACTATTCCCAGCCGTTTTCTTCGCTGGCGGAGCCGTTTCTTTAACCAAAGCCGCAGCATTTTGCGACAATTCGCCTGGTAAGGGATACTTCGCATCGATTTCTGCCATTAGTTCTTCGTGCGTCAACGCACGAACAGCCTCATCAGCGGACAAAGGAGACTGGGAACTTTTAGCAGATTGATCCGCCATAGATTGAATCAGAGCTTCATTTTTCGATCCAGCAGTCTTTTGATTCAGCGTATCTTGAGTAGTCTCCGTTTGTTCTACAGACATCTCCTCATGTTCGGCATCGATACAGGTTTTAGGACTTTTAAATTTTACGTATTCAGTAAAACGGCGAACGCCTGATACCTGAAAAATCGTCAAAGACGTCAATATCTTCAAGACTTCGCTTGTTTCAATTTCAGAACAAACCTTCTTAGCGTCCTTTAATGTCCAGGTATGTCTTTTGCCGTTGGCATCCTTGAATATCGAAACAATATTGAATTGATAATCGGAGACCTTCGATGTCTCCTGATTCTTCTTATCTAAAAGTGTTTTATATAAACAAGTTTCCTTGGTGAATTTTCTAAACTCCGCAGCATTACTGAATAGACGAAGAATAACCCCCTGCCATTCTTCGTCAGTAAAATAATCTTGAAAGAGCATGCAATATCGGCGCAGCGTATCGTTTGGTCGGGACATCAGCAAAATTTCGCGAAGCACCGTTTTGCAGGTGTCAGAAAAATCACTGACACACAAAGCCTGTCTTATAAGGATTGCTACAGCAAACTCCATTACAGTAGCAGTATTTTTCGTTTGTTGATAATACTGAACCAAGCGTTTCCGTAAGCCTTTTTCACCCATACAAAACAACTGTCTCTGCCCCAACACTACATCCATACTTTTCATCCTCCATCTTAATGTAATCGTTTCATTTTCTACATGATAGCTCAATGATAACGCCGATGTAAATAGGTTTCCAGAATACTCTTATTTAGATTTTTTTATTAAACCTTTGGGTAATAACGTTCCTGATTCTTTTATTTCTAAATCATTATCATAACTATTCATTTTAAATAACAAAAAGAGACGACTATTAGCACATCTTGACGTTTATAACCAAGAATTCTATTTTGAGGAGATATCTCTTAAATCGCTGGTTCGTCAAAATAATGTAATTGACTATAATTTTTTTACCTTCACATTCAAAAATCACGAAAAAAAAGAGCTGAATCGCTCAGCTCTCGTTTCATTTTATTAATACCTTTCCATCTCAATTTACACTTACCTACAAGCCATATGCAATCAATGACTCGCCTTCGTTAATCGGTAGCCCAGCGGCTTGATATAAAATCTGGCCTTCCTGTTCTGCAAAGACTTCCTTTAAAACATTGCCGAAAAAATCTTCGATCACGCCCAACAGCTGACCTTTTTGAACTAGATCGCTAATTTCACAGGTAGGCGTCCATAGACCAGTTGATGGACTATGGACGTAACAAACCTCCGTTAGTAATGGCAATTCCTTTTTATCTTCGAGTGGTTGTTCCAGCATTTTCAAATCGGCCATAATTCTAGCTGCGTCATCAACAAAGCCTTCGATTTCTTGAGCATGACATTCACCAAATCCGCCACGTTCGATCAGCAAAGCAGGAACTCCCATAGCGCATGCGCGATTGTAGGCTTCCGTTCGTCCTTTAGAAATGACTCCAAAGGGCAGATTCAAACAATTCGCGTGTTGACGGGCCTTTTTCAGTGCTGCCGGCTCGCCAACCCCTGGAACAAAGACAAAGGCATTTAATTTTTCTGATAGATCACCGCTATGAAAATCAAGATAAAAATCTGCCGTGGAAAAGGCTTCTTTTTCCAAAGTATAAGCAATCTTCTCAGATTCTGTCCCTAAAGGATTGCCTGGAAAACAGCGGTTGATGTTTTTTCCATCAGCCGGATTGACAAATGCTCTTCGCTCAAAGAAAGCTCGCTGATTGATGCATGGAAAGATTAACACATTTCCCGCAAGTCGGCTGGGATCAATTTTTCGAATCAATTGTTTTGCGGCCTCGATCCCCGGATATTCCGAGCCATGAATACCTGCAGTGATCAGCAGGGTCCGTCCTAATTGCCCGCCTTTAATGATAGTTGCCGGAAGCGTCACTGCTGTTTCCGCTACCTGAATATGGTACTGCTGCGTGCTAGAAGTTGGCTGATTTTCCAACAGATGTTTCATCAATTTTTCTCCTTTGTGCTTTCATGGATATCTAACCGTTCGTCAGCAAACGCTGGTTCACTTTGGCTAACGAGTAAACGGACTTGATCAATCGCTGCGTGTAAGGTACTTCTGAAGAACTCAATGATTGGTCAGAAGCTAATTGATCAACAATTTTGCCCTCTTGCATGACCAAAATAGCATGGGCAAACGATTGAACGAGTTCCAGATCATGACTAATAAACAGGATTGTCATATTATTTTTCTTTTGCAATTTGATCAGCAGATCAATGATACTTTTCTGTACAGAAACGTCCAAAGCAGATGTAGCTTCATCACAGATCAAAATCTCAGGATTTAACGCTAACGCTCGAGCGATACTTACCCGTTGACATTGGCCGCCGCTTAAATGGTGGGCATAGCGCTCCAAATATTCTTCAGAAAGCTCCACCATCGCCAATAATTCTTGAGCTTTTTTGCGCTTATCCTGTGGCTCCAGCCTTCGATAATTAAACAAGGGCTCTGTCACGACATCGATCACTTTCATTTTTGGATTAATCGAAGCAGCAGGTGCCTGAAAAACCATTTGAATCCTTGGTCTAAGTTGCCAAATCTCCCGTCTGTCTAAGGTCAACAGGTTCTTCCCATGGAAATGGATACTGCCGTGTGTAGGCTCTTCCATCAGCATCAGCATATTCACCAACGTTGATTTTCCCGATCCACTCTCACCAACGATTCCCAGTGTTTCCCCTTTTTCCGCAGTAAAAGTAAGCTGGTTGCAGGCGGTTAATACTTCTTTGTTGGGTAAAGTGAAATCTTTCGTCAATTCATTCACTTCTAGAATCATTTCAGACATAGGCTTCTCCTTCCAGCTCAGGAACCGAGGCTAAGAGTCTTTTTGTATAGGAGCTTTTAGGTGTATTGATTACTTCTAAAGGAGAACCTTGGTCGACGATCCGCCCCTTTTCCATCACAATCAACTGGTCCGCCATGTACGCCGCCATCGCCACATTATGAGTAACGAGAATAATCGCTGTGTTGAACTGTGTTCGAACGCGTAAAAGTTCGTCTACAATTTGTTCTTGTGTAACCACATCTAGTGCACTGGTAGGTTCATCCGCCAAAAGCAGCTTAGGATTGAAGGTCATCGCCATTGCAATACCGACTCGCTGACACATCCCACCGCTTAGTTGATGCGGATAACTGTTCATAATACTATGGGCATCTCTCAACTGCATTTTCGTCAGCATCTCTTCCGCTTGCTGCCGCGCCATTTCACGGCTTATTTCTTTGTGCTGAAGAATATATTCCTCATATTGCCGTCCAATTTTTCGAATGGGATTCAAGGACGCATTGCTATCCTGAAAAATCATGGAAAAGGCCGTTCCCCGCATCTGCTGCCACTGAGAAACTGTTTGCTGCAGCAACGCTCCCCCTTCAAACTGAATCTCACCAGTAATAGAGGTTTCTTTTGGTAACGCACCTAAGATGGCCTTCAGCACAGTAGATTTTCCACTGCCGCTCTCACCTACGATACAGATAATCTCACCACTTCGCAGGGTCAGGTCGAAGTCTTCCAGGCTGGAGGATTGATTTCCTTGATAACGAACAGATAGTTTCTCAATCTTTAGCATAAGCGCTCACTCTCTATTTAAACTTCACATCTTTTGTTAGCCAGTAGTAGTCCATCGGATACAATTCTAAGCCGGTCATCTGATCAGAATAGAACAAGTACGTTGTTTCATAACCAAAGAAAACTGTCGCGGCATCGTCCATAATCAGTTGCTGGATCTCAATATCTAAATCACGACGCTTATCTTCTTCAAAAGTGACCGCCAGCTCATCAATCAGCTTGTCGACCTTCTCATTTTTGTAACCCGCTTGATTCGATGGAGAGCTGCTATACCAGTTTTCTCGTAGATAATTTTCCGGATCGCCCGTATTCGCTACCAGCACATTCCAGATCAGCATATCAAAGCTGCCAGAGTCACGCATATCCAGCAATGTTTCGTAGCTCACCGTGTTCAATTTGACATTGATGCCAATATCCTTCAAGTTTGCCTGTGCCGCCTGTGCATAAATGTTCAGCTCTTCACGGCTAGTATAGATCACAAATTCTAACTCTAGCGGTTTTCCATCTGGCATTTCAACAAAACCGTCATCATCCGTGTCCTTATAACCAGCTTCGGCCAATATTTTTTTCGCTGAAGCTGGATCATAGGCATTTTCATCCTTTAATTCATCAAATCCAAAATCCAATGTCGGCGGAATCGGCGCCTTGCCTGGTGTTGCTCCGCCTTTTAATAATTTCTTCGCATAAGTTTCACGATCTAATCCGCGAATCAATGCCTGCCGCAGCTTCAAATCTTTCAGCGGGCCGTTTTGATTCATGAAAGAATACGTAGAGCGCAGAGACTCCAGCTTCATGTTCTTGATATCATCTTGTTTTTTGAACTCTTCTAGATTTTCAGTTTTTAAGTTATAGGCCACTTGGATTTCACCGTTTTGCAAGGCCATCGAACGGGTTGCCTGATCATCGATACATTTCATAGTGACTGTATCCAATGGTACTTCGCCATCCCAGTAATGTTCATTTTTAACCAGTTCGCAGTCCTCTGTTGGATTAAACTTCTTCACCGCATATGGACCCGTACAAATTGGCCCATCCTTAGCGAACGTATCCGTATCAGCCGTCGTATCAACAATCAAAAAGAGCGGATCTGCCAAACTTCCTGGAACAACCGCAGATGGCTTCTCTGTTTTGATTACTAATTGGTTGTCTTTTACTTCAATTGACTCTGGTTTAAAGAAGGTTTCACCTCGTGAGTTTAGCTTAAATGACCGTTCAAGCGAAGCCTTTACAATCTCTGGTGTCATTTCATTGCCATTAGAAAATTTCACATCCTCACGAATAGTAAAGCTCCAGGTCAATTCATCGTCACTAACAGACCACTCTTCTGCCAAACAGGGTTCGATCTTTCCGTCTTTATCAAAACGGACCAGGTTTTCACCAACCCCATAACGGGAAACGACCCAGCCAAAATATTGCTCAGTCGGCTCCAAAGTATCAGCGAAGCTTGTGACCCCGATCGTTACATTCTTCTCATCACTTTTTGCAGCCTCTTTCTCATTTCCGCAGCCTGCTAACCCGCCGATTCCCATGATCAACAAAACTGCTGCAATACCGCGGTTTACCCATTTTTTCATTTGATTTCCTCCTCGTATTAATTCTGCGTATCTAACAAATCACTTACACTATCGCCCAAAAGATTAAACGTCACTACTACTATGACCATCGTAAGGCCGGGATAGATCATCAGCCACGGCGCTGTTGTCAGATAAGTCCTCCCCTCGTTTAACATCAACCCCCACTCTGGAGCAGGTGCCTGCGCACCAAAGCCTAAAAAAGATAGGGCTGCAATTTCCAACATCAACGTTCCCATGTCAGTCATTGCTGTTATCAGCATTGGTGGAAAAATATTCGGTAAAATGTAGTGGGACATCAACCGTCTATTGCTGGTTCCTGTTACCAATGCAGCCTTCATGAATAAGCTCTCATTGATTCGCAGAACTAAACTGCGGGATAATCTGGCATATTTCGTCCAGCTGACAGCGGTTATTGCGATCACTGCATTGACCAAGTTTGGACCTAATACACCTGCGATCGCGATCGCCAGCACTAAACCGGGAAAAGAGATCATCATGTCCGCCAGACGCATGATCACATGATCCACCCAGCCGCCGAAAAAGCCCGCCAAAATACCTAAAAAAGTTCCTAATATAAAAATAATTCCTACCATGATCACCGTTGATCCTAATGAGGCCCGGGTTCCAAAAATAATTCTGGATAACAGGTCTCTGCCCAGCTTATCCGTCCCAAATTTATTGATACTGTTTGGTGCTGTCAGCGATTTGTTCATATCGGCTGATAATGGATCGAATGGGGCCAATTGCTCAGCAAACACTGCCACCAAAAGAATAATTATCAGTAAAACTAAAGAAATTGTCAGTTGTCGATTCGTTTGCAACAAAGCTAAGCGTCTTTTCATGATTTATGCTCCTTTAGTCGCGGATCGATCAATGGATAAGATAAATCAACGAAACAATTGATCGTCATATATAGTAAAGAGATCATTAGTACATAGCCCTGAATCAAAGGGAAATCACGACAAGCAATTGCCTTGACCGCCATATTCCCTAATCCCGGCCAGTTGTAAATAATCTCTACGACTGCTGTCCCGCCCAATAAACTTCCAAAAGACAAGCCTAAAATCGTTACTAACGGTAACAATACGTTGGTTAAAACATGACGAAGCAAGATCTTATTTTCTGGAATTCCCCGCATCCTGGCGCCGGTCACGTAGTCCTTATTCAATTCTTCCAGAACAGTAATTCGAACCTGCCGCGTATGTTTCGCAGACATCGCTATCGCTAAAGTCACTGCTGGTAAAATCAGCGAGCGCCCATCAGCTGTTCCGCCCGAAACAGAGCCCCAGCCTAAATTCACCCCAAAAATCCGTAATAAAATAAGCCCGATCCAAAAGCTAGGAATCGATATCCCGATAAATGAAAAGCCGCGGATCAAATAATCTAAGACTTTATTATGAAAAACCGCGGACAATACCCCTAAAGGAAAGGAGACGGCGATCATTAATAACAAGGAAGAGACCGCTAATGCCACTGTGGGAATCAGACACGAGAGTAATTTTTGAAAAACCGGAACTTTAAAGGAATAACTCATCCCCATATCCCCTGTCACTACACCCTTCAGCCAACCTCCGTACTGAACAAAGAAGGGCTGATCCAACCCCAGATCCTTTCTAGCCTGCGCTAATAATTCCGGTGTGGGAATATTTCCGCATTCTGTCAGCATGATTTCTGCCGGATCGCCTGGTGATAAATAAACCAGTAAAAAGGTCAAAAAACTGATGCCGAATAATACGATGATTATTTGAATGATTCGATGACTGCTCCTCTGAATACTCATTTTTCTCTCCTATTAGTTTCCACATACTTATCTGTTGTCTTTTCAACATGCCAAAAAACCCTAATTCAATGAATTAGGGCAAATTTATACGACAAAAAAACAGTATTATCCAACCTCTGTCTGATTGCAGTATAAAAGAATTTCCCAATCCATTCTCTTATCGCTCCCAACAAAGGTATCCTGACTTTGCATCATCCTACTCTCAAGCCTTCCCGTAAAGTGGCTTCATTGATTTCGTCCGCGTATACAGTAGAAAGGGGCTGCTGAGGATTTTCACCTCATTCCCTTTGTTGAATGCGTTTTCTTTAGCTAAATTGTAAAGGAACTTACTTGAGAATCATACATTTCCCAAATAGGTCAGCCAGAATTTCACAAATCCGAAAAGGAAAAGGCAAAATATTACTATTTTTCTTATTAATTATTGATTAAGCTGTCTAAACTGCTTGAAAGGAATTTTAGCCAGTAATCCGTTCGATAAACTGTCCTTTTTTCCATAAAAAAAATCACTTCCGTTTTTTTTCGAAAGTGATCCTTTTTTAATAAACTTGGTATTCTTGTCCCGTTTGCTTGCCTTCAACACTTTTTACATAAGCCATCGCTACACGCTCTGCCGGTACAGGAACAAAGCCTTTAAATGAATCTTGATACTTATCATAGGATTCCACCAAAACATTCGGACTGACACAATTGATTCGAATCCCCTGGGTAAAGTCGATCGCCGCTGCTTTTACAAAGGCGCTAACACCGCCGTTCGCCATCGCGGCCGACGCTCCGCCAGGAATCGGATCATCCTTCATGATCCCTGTCGTCAAGGTTATACTGCCATCCCGACGCAAATATTTTTGTCCGATCAACGCCAAATTGATTTGTCCCAGTAACTTGCTTTGCACCGCCACCATGTTGTCTTCTGGTGTCATTTCTTCTACTAATTGAAACTTCGCGGTCCCCGACGCATTCACAATCGCATCTATATGACCGACTTTTTTAAACATCGCTTCGATACTGTCCACCGAGGTCAAATCGACTTGGATATCCCCGCTTGTTCTGCCTGCTAAAATTAATTCATGCTGTTCATTCAATTTCTCAACGATAGCCTGTCCGATCGTTCCTTTACCGCCTACTACTAAAATACGCACTATCATTCGCTCCTTTTCATTTTTCTAAATAGTCGCTAGTGGTCATTGTCGTGACCCCAGAATTTTTCAGTTTCTTGTTCCATATATTTCGCATAGGCTTAATAACAGAGTCGTGAGCATCCTCAATCAATGTCACAGGGAAATTTTCAGCCAGCGCGCCTTTACAGGTGCTCTGAACGCAAGCGTTACTCATCAATCCAACCACCACAAACTCTTTAAACTCATGTTCCGCAATCAACGATCTAAATTCTGACGCTTTAAAGGTATTCATCTGAACCTTTGTTATGGTGAGGTCATTCGCCTCACGATGCAAACTCTTTGAAAGCTCCCCATATCCGGTCTTTTTAATAAAAACGACTGGGCGCCCTGCTTTATGAAAATGATCGATCAAGTCATTCACATGCTTTAAAAGCTTTTCTTTTCCAATCAATGGTGCTAATGTTCCAGTCTGGATGTCTACAACCAACAGTGTCGGTCCCGTCACTTCTCCTTCCTCCCTCCGTTTTCTTCTACCCTATTATAAAACAAACAAAAAAGGCTTTCATTAAAAACTGAAGCCTCAACACTAGCAATCATTCATTTTTTTACCCTACTCTCACTAGAACATTAATCAAACGAAAACGTCGGTCAAAAAAAGACCTGCCATATCAGCAGGTCCACAAATTAATCTTCTTTTTCTTTGTCGATTTTTTTGTTGATTTTACCAGCAACATCATCTGCTGTCTCTTTTACTTTGTCTTTTGCTTTGCCGAAGCCTTGTTGAATCTTTCCTTTTAATTCAGTTGATTCATCGTCGGTAACTTTTCCTTTTGCTTCGTTCACTTTACCTTTTAGTTCATCGTTGTTTGCCATAATAAACACTCCTTTGATAAAATAATCGAAATTTATTTCTAAAATTATTTTACCATCGAGAAATTTAGATGGCTAAGAATCTGCTTGCAGATCTAAAAGGCGTTCGGCCTGTTGGATTTCCTGCTTCACTGATTTGATCCGCTCATCCTTTAACTCACTAAAGTAATCTAACTGCTTTAATCGTTCCAGCTCGATTTTCGCTGCGGCTAACTCTGCCCGCGCCTCAATAAGAACGCTTTCATTCATTTCCATTGTATAATTCCTCCCAAGCATCATGTACCGACCATCAACTAATTCTATGCTACACTGCTTTCGAGGTGAAGTAAATGCGAAACACATGGTTGCAGGAACAATTAGCCGCGATTTCAGATGAAAAGTATCATTTTATCGTCGACGAAGCAGTTAAATACATCGAACAATTAGAAGATGACAATGAAAGTCTGCAGGTCGCTTTGGAAGGCAATATCTGGAGCCCCAAAAAATGGAACGAAAAAGCAGAGAAGTAGCCCGCTGATTAAGGGCTGCTTCTCTGCTTTTAAGTGTTCCTGATAAAACAGTCAATTTCTCTTTGCGCTTCTCTCGCGACATCCTCATTATAATTCGAAGAATAAGAATCAAGAAAACCATGCTCCGCTTCAAATAAGCGAGTAGTAACATGCTGCTTCTTGTTTAAATCTAGAACCAATGGCTCCACTGAAAAAGCTGATTCTTGTGAAAAAAGCAGGAGTGTCTTGCATGTAGGGGTGATTTTAAGATGGTCTCTGATTCTAGAACCGTAACAGGCGATCACGCCATCACAAGACTCTTCTTCACTACAAAGCCATGCCAGTGTCCCGCCAACACTATAGCCTATAACATACACGAACTCATGAAGCATGGTTAATTCCTCGATCAAGTCAGCGACTCTTTTTCGCATATCGGCTTGATTCAGAGAATAATAATACGCATAGGCCTGCTCAGCCTCCTGATAAGAAAAAGGCGCGCGCGCCAAAAAATTCGGACAATAAACGTAAAAACCCATTTTTTCAAAATAATCAATTTGATCACACATAAAATCATTGACGCCATAAATTTCATGGAGCATTAAGATCGCTTTACTAATTAAGATCACCCTCGTTTTAGTTTATTTTAACAGAGTCGAAGGGATTATTAAGCCTTGATTTCTATATTGCACAAAAAAGACCCTCTGCTAAGAGGATCTTTCATCTAACCATCGAATTGCCCGCATCAAACGTTGGGCTCCGTCGATTATTTTTTCTTTAGGAGCGCCTAGATTGAAACGCAGATAGGTATCTCCTTCTGGTCCATAAGTCGCGCCTTTCATAATCGCGACCTTTTCTTGTTTTACTAAAACATTCTGTAGTTCTCCCATCGTAAAAGGTAAATCTTTGATATTGATCCAGCCAAGATAGGTCGCCTCAGGAATGGCAAAATGAATGCGGGGATCACTATCGATTATTTTTTTTAATTCAGCAAAATTTTCATCAACTGTCTGATTTAATTCTTCCACCCATTTTTTTTGATTGTTGTAGCAATCCATGGTGGCCAATAATGCAGGATATGGAATCGAAGATAAGCCATCCCGTCCTTTTAAAATACTCAGAAATTTTTCTCGAAAGTCAGCATCTGAGAATAATGCATAAGAACCGCCCAGCCCTGGAGAATTAAAGGTTTTTGAGGCTGATGAGATTAAGACAACAGGAACCTCAATGTGATCAATAAATTTCAAAATCGGCAAATGCTGCTGTCCAGGTCGGCGAACATCCATATGAATCTCATCGCTGATAATCGCGACGTGATATTGATTACATAACTCGATTAATTGGGCTAATTCTGTTTCTGTTAATACTCGCCCAGTCGGGTTATGAGGATTGCATAACAGAAAAATTGCTGGTTTCTCGGCAGCAAAAACTTTTTCTAACGCTGTAAAATCAACGGTGAAGGCTTCATTCTGATTTGTCAGGGAAAAACCGACTAATTTCCGATCATTGCCGCCAATACAATTGAAAAAAGCATCATAACACGGAGTGAAGGTCACAACCTTATCCCCTTGTTGGCTTAATAATTGGATACAAACCGATAAGCTGTAGATCACACTAGGAGAGTAAACACACCATTCAGGATCAATGGCGCAAGCAAATTCCTGTTGGAACCAGCAGCTGATACTTTTCTTGTAGTCCAAATGATTCCAGCGAGTGTAGCCAAAGAAACCACGGGTAACTGCCTCATCCAACACTTTGATCGTTCCATCAGGAATCATAAAATCTGTATCTGAAATGGAAAAAGGCAACAAATCCTTTTCGCCGAAGCGGTCTTGAACATAATCCCATTGGGTCGAATAAGTGCCGTATCGTGAACGCGGCTCGTTAAAATTGCTCAAGATCGATACCTCCTTCATCTAATGACCGAATAACCGCAGATAACAAATCGATCGTTGCTTCCACATCAGCAATTTCCACAATCGAATTCCATGAATGGCAATAGCGAACCGGTACGCACAAGACTAAAGTCGGTTTTCCAGCAAATAGTTGAACCGATCCGGCATCCGTACCACCCCCGCCCAGCAGATCATACTGCCACGGAAGTTGATTTTTATCGGCGACTTCTTTACAGTAGTCTAATAATTTTATATTCCCTAGCGCAGTTTTATCTGCTAAAACCAGACCTGGTCCATGCCCTTGAACACGATTTTCAAATTCTGCTGCTTTGGGCGTATCTTTCCCATTGGCGACATCAATCACGATATTAATCTCGGCATCAACCTGTGCCGCCGCAACTTTCGAGCCGCGTGTTCCTGCCTCCTCTTGAACCGTTCCAACACCGATAACTTCAATAGTTTTTGTTTTTACTTGATTTTTAACTTGTGCCATTACGGTACAGGCTACTCGATCATCCAATGCTTTTCCAATGACTTTTTCCTGATTGAAGCTTTTCTTCGCCTGCGTATTGGGTAAAATCATGTCACCGATCTGTAACCCTGCTTCTTCTAATTCGACGTTTGAATGAACGCCAAAATCAATGTACATTTCGTTGATTGGAACAACTTCGGACATTTTATGACTTGTTTTGGGCAGCGTTCCCACAATTCCTTCTAAAATGGCTCCATTTTTGCGACAAGTCGCCCTTACCTGCTGTCCCAAAACCACATGACCCCACCAGCCGCCAATTGGATAAAAATAGACAAAACCATCTTCCGTTATGCGATGGACGAAAAAACCCACCTCGTCCATATGAGCATACAACGCGATTTTTTTCTTCGTTGTTTTCAAGTCACCAAAATAAAGATTACCGAAAGTATCCTTTGTTACTGGTGCTTGAATCGTTTCTTGCATAGCGGCTTGGACTTGTGCTTCTTGTCCCGGCAGTGCGTCTAAATTGGATAATTTCATCAATAATTTATCGGTTGCAGTCAATTGTCATCCACTCCTTGCTAAACTGAGTCAAAATCTCGGCGTTCCCGACTTCATTCACAAACACATCATCCTCGATGCGAATTCCGAACCTATCTGGCAGATACACGCCCGGTTCGATCGTAAAGCTCATATTCTTTTCGATGGTCAAGAACTCTTTGGGTGCCAAGGCAGGATATTCATGGCAAGAAAGTCCGATCCCATGCCCCAGATTATGACTGAAATACTGAGCAAGATTTTCTTTTTCCAAAGCCTGTCGCGCCGTTTGGTCAATCGTCCCTAACGCTTTCCCGACAGCCACCGCCGTGATTGCTTGTTCTTGGGCAGTGAGAACTTTTCGATAGGTTGCTTTGATTGCTTCAGCTACTTCACCAAAAGCAAACGTTCGAGTGATATCTGAATAATACCCCTGATAGATCGAACCAAAATCGATCATAATCAGCTCATCGGCTTCAATTTTTTTCTGACTTGCATGAGCATGAGGCAAAGCAGTCCGTACACCTGAAGCTACGATCGTTTCGAAAGCGGGGCCCTCGCTGCCTAATTTTTTGCTGCGATAGTCGATTTCATTCGCTAGTTCCAATTCTGTCATGCCAATACGAATCAGCGGCAGGATCACTTCCAGCGTCTGATCAGCGATCAGCGCCGCTTGTTTGATCAGACGGATTTCCTCTGGCGTTTTGATCATTCGCAATTCTTCAATAATATTCTCCGTTGCGACAAGACCTCCATTAACTTCTTCCATTAAAACCTGGAAGCTTTTAAAAGTCTGATAAGCAATCGTTCCTGCTTCAATTCCCAGCGTTGTGCCTTCAACAAAAGGACGTAATGTTTCAATTAAACTTCCGCCAACAGGTATATCACAAATTTCGACCCCTCGAGTTTGCTGCTGAGCCTGCTGTGTATAACGGCCATCAACAAATAGACGCAACTCTTTTTCTGTGACTAGCAATAATCCATTCGATCCTGTAAAGCCGCATAAATAGCGGCGATTGATTTTATCCGTTACCAAAAGTCCTGCTAATTTTTCTTCAGCTAATTTTTTCCGTAATTCAGCTATTTTCATTCGTTGCACTCCCAATCCCTATTAAGGTATTTATTTTTTACATCGAAAGAAATTCATCTGGCATCCTTAAAACAAAAAGGACAGTCGCAACTGTCCTTTTTGGCTAGAAATCAATATCTGTTAAATATTGTTCGTCGTCATCTGAAATGACAGAGTTGGCTTTTTCTGCTTCTAATAATGCTTCTCGTTCTAATTCTTGTTTTTCTAACACTTTAAAGAACGGCAAGTATAAACCAAAAGACATCGCGACTTGAATCACTTGGATAATGATTGCCCGCCAGTCAAAGCCGGTCAGAAAGCCTTCCATAAATACTGGTACGTACGGCGGATCAAAAATCGGGAAGTTCAACAATCCTAATTTCATACAAATCATTGGGAACATACCCACTAGGGCACCGCCGAAGATAAATGGAATCATCAAGACTGGATTCAAAATAATCGGCACACCGAAAAGTACGGGTTCATTGATACCAAATAGCGACGGCAGCAAGGCTACTGCTCCGACTTTTTTATAGCGTAACGACTTACTGATCAGCATCGCTAAAACTAGACCAATCGTAACTCCTGAACCAGAGAAATTTGCAAAAGCTGACAAGGTTCCATTTGTAATCACGTGCTGTAAAGGTTCCCCAGCTTCATGAGCGGCAATGTTTTCTGACAAATACTGTACCGCAATCGGTGAAAGGATCGGAGACAATACAGCTGAATGAATTCCGAAGAACCAAAAAACTAGACGTAAAACTAAGACAAAGTAAATGATCCATAATGAATCAAGACTGCCGATTGCTGGTGCTAAAACATTCATAATCACTTGCGGCAGCAGCACACCGCCAGACAAACTATCCGTCACTGCCCGGATCACGATGAACAAAATTCCGATCGCGGCAGTTGGTGTAATCAACTCAAAGGAACTAGAAACAAAATCCGGCACCCCTTCAGGCATTTTAATGACCAATTTATGCTTCGTAAAGAACTGATAAATTTTTACTGAAATAATAGCAACAAAGATTGCCGTGAATAACCCCTTTGAATCTAGATATGAAGCAACGATATTCCCATTGTCATCGACATCCATCGCGACGATCAAAAAAGCAATCGCTGAAAGCATCATAGAGCCGACGGTATACAATTTATAGTGTTCACTCAGAAAATACGAGATTGCTAAAACAGCATATAACCCAACCAAACCTAGTGAGACCTTCGAAATAATCCCAAAAATATACCCATAATTCTCAAACCAATTTGCAACTGCCTGTGTCTTGATAAACTCTGGGATAGACGGGAAGATCGCTGCGATAGAACCCAATAATAGTACCGGGGTCATCACGACCATCCCTTTTTTAATAGCAGTTAAGTACGGATTACTGTCAACTTTGTTGGCAATTGGAACCAATGTTTTACGAATGAATGCTTCTACCTTTTCAAAGGCACCCTGTTTCTTTGGATTTTCCATTTTTTTCGCTCCTAACTATTGATTTTTCAATGCTTGATTTTTGCGATAAGCCACTAATGCTTGTTTCATCACGGTCGCGCCATCCATTGATCCATAAATATCTGAAGTCAATAGAACAGTCGGTTTCTCTGCTTTCTCCGCTTCACCTTTAATAAAATCATATTTGTGACTCAATTGCGGGCCAACCAAAATTACATCATAGTCATTGATGTAGCGTTCCAATTTATCGACACCGATCGCTTCCATTGGATAATCCTTTTCATCCAAATTTTTTGATTCTTTGACAATTTTCTTCATTGACTCCATCATCATGGTTGTTGAGAAGCCCCCAGCACAAACTAGTAATGTTTTCATGTGATATCCCCCTAAAAATTTTTATCTTAATGCAAAGCTTTAGCTTCGCTTTGTTCCTTTAACATACCGATCATTTCTTCGATCAAATCACGAGCTAAAATGCTGGTCATCAAATGATCCTGGGCATGAACCATCAATAAGCTCGTTTCCGTTTTATCCCCATTGATTTCTCCCGTGATCAATTTTGTCTGCACATCATGAGCATCGATACTTTTCTCTTTGGCCTCTTGCATCTTAGCCTCAGCCTCAGCAAACTTGCCTTTTCGTGCGAGTCGTAACGCTTCAAACGCAGAGCCTCGCGAATCTCCTGCTGCAGAAATAATTTTGAAAATATCCATTTCTTGATCGCTCATTCTTTTTATCCTTCTTTCATTAAACTTTTCATATAAGACGTGAAGTCTTGAAAATGTGTGATTTTTTGTAGTTGATTATCTAACATCGGATCATCCATCATTTTGATCATTAGACGACTGATTTCCTTATGCAGATTCAAATGGTCTTTCTTGATGTTGATCAGAAAAATGACCCTGACCTGCTTTTCACGATATATCAACGGTTTTTTCAACAAAACCACGTCGATAACCTCTTTGAGTGCCGCCTGCTCCATAGGATGGGGACCAGCGATTCCATGTTGATAAATCGTATCGATCATCTTTTCTCGTTCTAAAACACTTTGCTTAAACCCTGACTCGACCCAATTCTGTTCTTCCAAACGAGTCCCTTCATTTTCTAAAACGTGCAGATAATCTGGCGCCGTCTCCAAGATCTGAAACCAGTTGGGATCAAACAAACTAAGAATAAATTGGTTAACGTCATGCACCTTGTTTTGCGACTCCCGTAGCAAATTCAGATCTTTTTCGATTTTACTGATTTCCGCCTGGCTCAAAATCGTCTTCGTAAAAATGATCGGAATCTCAAAATTGGCCTGTTCAAGTGGAACTGTTGAGATCAGCAGATCAAAGCTTGAATCGATTTGATCGATCTCATTTAACGCGAAGGTCGCCACCTCAGCATTACTAAATAGTCGTTCCAAATTGACTTTTAATAAATATGCGGCTCCGCCACCTGTCGAACAAATCACCGCAATCTTTTGATAATCCTCGATCAGCTGATTGGATTGTTTTTCCAAACTAGCCGCAAAGTAAATCGCCACGTAACCAATCTCGTCTTTACTAATGTCTGCATCGAGGTCTTCATTCAGCTCATTGATGAAAACCATCGCGACATTAAAAACATTGGCATATTGTGTGTATATGTCTTCAATGATCGGATTCTCTAATTGATGGCCTGTATACAACCGCTGAAGCAGCGGCGCCACATGCATCAATAAGGCATTGGCTAGGTCTTGATCCTCCCGAAAATGTGTATGGTAGCGTCGGTCAACCTGCTCCAATGCTTTTTCGATCGCCAGTTTCAATTGCTGATTACTGGCTGGATCATCCAAAACAGTAAATTTCCCGCGAAGCTGTTCTTCCAAGTATTTTTTTTCAGCACTGGAGAATGTCAGCTGATAAGTAGCTTCTAAGTAAGCCACTAATTTTTCTGTTAAGCGATCAAAATCATCACTCGTTTTACTTTCCTCCGCCTCTTCGCCACTCAAGGTATTGTTTTGCAGAATCCGGAAACAAAGCAGCCGAATGTGCTGAACCACATTTTCAAAAACAATGTCTCCGATCTTCAGTTGATTAGCCAACAGCTGTCTTTTTAAAAACTGCCGCAATCCTTCTTCATTAAAGACGAAGTTGAACTCCTTGTATTTTTCTGTCAATACGGGCGTGCGGATGGTATTGCGGATCAGATACAGAATCGCTCTGCGCTTTTTACTTTCCGACCCAATAATCCTTAAACCATAGTGGGCTTTGCTGAAAAGGGTCAGTCCATATCTTTCACAAAACTGCTCCACCTGTTTGATGTCCGCCTTGACTGTAGATAAACTCACATCCAGCCATTCAGCAATCTGCTGCATCGTGATATATTCCTCATGAAATAGAAGCAGCAGTTCGACATTTTTGATCCGCTCCTGTGGACTGGAGCTATCAACCTGTTCCTGCCGTGTCAAACGCGTCAGGTACCTTCGAAAAGTTGTTAGGTCCGTAATTTCCAGCTGATAACCGGCCGCTCGTATACGGTTGATCGTAAAGCCTTCCGTTACACCAATTTCCTTTAACCACTTGATATCATTCGCAAGCGTTCGTTCAGATATTTGAAACGCGGCCGCCAATGCTTTGGGAGCAATCGCCTGCTTCTTCATATATAAGTATTCAACAATTTTTTCTTGTCTCATAACTACCTCCCGCTTACATGTAAACTATACAATGTAAGCCCTTTACTTAAAATGGCAAGATTTTCCAATAATAAATGCAAAAATAAACTGAAAGAGATCTTCATTATTAAAGCATAGCGATCACTCCTACTAAAGCAATCAAAAAAACTTTCACTTAAATTAGCAGCAAGAAAAAACCTGATACAAATCATCAATGACGCTAGATTTCTGATTACCTTCTGAGCTTATTAGCCAGCCTTTCCAGACACGCCAAAAAAGGCCCTCACCAAGTTAGAGAGCCTTTGGGACATTGCGCTTCATTAAAACGTCTGTGACAGATAATTTAGTCTTTATCCTTATTAGGCAACGATTGCATCAAAGCAAAGAAGTGATTTGCCTCGCCAGTACTAAAATAGTTATACCAAGCTTCCAACGTATCAGCTTGAAAAACATCCAAATAGTCAATAATTTGTTTCGCCCACAGCAATCCTCCTGTTGAACTGGCAGTAAACAAGTTGCTGTCCGCTACAGATGGCTGATCAAAATAGAAGTTTTGCCCCTTGTAACTAGGAGAAAACATGTCGAGGAAGCCTGCCCCATTGCTAGTATGTGGACGCGTATCTAATACCCCAGCATTGGCAAGTGCAACAGTGGCTCCGCAAATTGCCCCCACTGCAGCGCCTACAGCAAGAAATTCATTCGCTTTTTCAATGATAGCGACATGTTTTGGATCGCTCCATGTATCCGCGCCAGGTAAAAGCAGTACGTTCGTTTCATTCACAACAAGATCATCAATCAAGCAATCAGGGATTATTGTCATTCCGCCCATTGTAGTGATTGGATCTTTAGATCCGCTGACCGTTTTCAGCGAAACACGTTGCGCACCATCTTTGAAAAAGCGTCCAGAATTCAGTTCTGCTGTAACATACCCTAATTCCCAGTCAGCCAAAGTATCAAGAACATAAACATAGATTGTATTCATCATTTTCCTCCATTTTATACGTAGTTAGTGAATCGATTTGATTGTACCTTTAGTATACCTAACAATTGTTGACAACAGTATGGCAACAATTGTTAGGTATACTAAAGAAATTTTAAAAATCTGATTTCTCCATTATTTAGTGGGCCTTTTGTTGAAAAAATAAGCCCTTCTTTAATTGAAGGACTTATCGTTTTTTAGCATTTGATATATGAATACCCTTGTTCCTGCAGTTCTACTAAACCAATTACGCCTGACTCGATGATCTCCACCTGCTCATGCATTTGTTTGGAACGAACATGGAAGTTTCGCATCGAATGATGACACGCCTGATAAGTTACATGCGGATACTCCTTCATAAACTTGATCACTCGCGGCAATAAGTAGCCTTGGATCGCTTCGCCATTCATTAACAGCACGATGTCCGCATCTGGCTCTGACAACAATATATGCTCGATATCATGACGGGCCTCTCTGATCATTCCTAACTCATCGACATGAAAAACAACTTTCATCTAAAACGCCTCCTTAGTTTCTATTAATGGGTAAAACCATAATTTTTTATTTCAGTCTCCTCATGAAAGACTAAGTGACTATTTTCCAACTCTTTAATTGCCGCTTTCAAGTCTTCAATAAAATCATGGGCCATATTCATCCCAAAATCACTTCTTACCACGATTCGCTGAATAACCTGATCTGCTAAATTATTCGGCAACGGATAAGACGGAACCTGCCAGCCTTTCATTAATAAGCGATCTGACAAATCATAAAGGGTCCATTTACGTTCACTATCATCGGCCAATCGATAGCAAACCAATGGCAGCTGACTGCCGTCGTTGATGAGTTCAAAATGACGGGATTGATCAATTTCCTTAGCCAAATAAACCGCCACATCATGCGTTCGCTGATGGATGCTTTGGTAGCCTTCAAATCCAAACCGCACAAAGTTATAATATTGACCGATCATCTGAGACGCACTATGTGAGAAATTGATCGCCATCGTCGGCATTTCCCCACCGAGATAGCTGACCTTGAAGATCAATTCTTCCGGCAGGTATTTTTCATCCCGCCAGACGACCCACCCGACACCAGGGTATACCAATCCGTATTTATGTCCTGAGGTGTTAATCGAGATGACATTCTTTAGTTGAAAATCCCAAACTAGCTCTGGTTCAACAAATGGCGCATACAGCCCGCCCGAGGCGCCATCCACATGTATATATACCTTATGTTCGGTCTGCTGATTGTACTCTTCAACTAATTGATCCAGTTTCTTGATATCGTCATATTGTCCAGTATACGTAATTCCTAATATTCCGACGATCCCGATCGTGTAGTCATCGACTGCCTCCACTGCTTTTTCAACATCTAAGGACAACTGATCCCCCGACATAGGAATCTCACGGAGCTCGATATCCCAATATACACAAAATTTTTCCCAACATACTTGATAACCTGAAGAAATAATCAAATTCGGCTTCTTCGCTTGGATGTCCACGCCTAATCTCTCTGCGCGCTTGCGCCAAGCGAATTTCATCGCCATGCCGCCCAGCATACACGCCTCAGAAGATCCGATCGTTGAAGTTCCGATATATTTTTCTGGTCCCTGCGCATGCCAAAGATCTGCAATGATATTCACACAGCGGTTCTCCATTTCAGCCGTCCGCGGATACTCAGATTTATCGATCATATTTTTATCCAGCGTCTCACTCATCAGCTTGACCGCTTCAGGTTCCATAAACGTCTGACAAAACGTCGCCAAATTCAAACGAGCGTTTCCTTCATCTAATAGATCATCTTTGATCATTTGGTAGGCGATCCGCGGTTCGATCGATTTTTCCCCTAAATGATAAGACGGTAAGACTTCCTCTTCATTGCTCGATCCAAAAATCGGTTCCAAATAACTCGCTTCACGTCGATCTTTCTTTCCATACAGCATACGCTATGTCTCCTCTATCATTAGAATGCCCAAATTTATCCGATTGAATAAAACTTCCTACTACTTTAAGAGTAGCTGAAAGCGCTAAAAAATACAAAAGAATTCCTTCCGTTTCTTTCCTAGTTTGGGCAGTTTTTTCGATTTAAGCTAAAATAATTCGTTTATTTCAAAAAAATCAGCGCTTTTTTAAATGCTGAATTGTCAAATTAATTGCAACATTTCTTCTTGAAAGACTTCCCAACAATTTTTCCAGTTCAATGTTTTTTTAGGACGCATATTTATCTTGCGTAATGCTTCCTGTTTCTCCGTAGGGGGTACCTTTGAAAAATCAGTTCCCTTAGGGAAGAATTCTCTAAATAAACCATTCCCATTTTCGTTAGATCCGCGTTGCCATGGGGAGTATGGATCACAAAAATACATAGGTACGTCTAAATCTTTCTCAATTTCTTTCCAGCAAGAAAACTCTTTCCCACGGTCGACCGTAAAGCTTAAAAATGCCTTGTGACTCCCTAGGTCTTGCACAAAAGCTTTAATCGCTTGTGCCATTGACTTCGCGGTACGATCCCTCATTGAGATCGCCCAATAAAAGCGTGTTTTCCGTTCAATAAACGTTGCTTCGCAGGCTTTGCTTTCCCCTCTGCTAGAAACAACTGTGTCCAACTCCCAATGTCCAAATTCTTCTCGAGTTGACACAGAAGCTGGGCGTTCATCAATGGTATGCCCTACAGTCATTTTGCCTCGTGCCTCTTCTTGTTTTTCTTGTCTTCTGCCTTTATGTCTCAGACACTGTTTAGACACATTAAGAATACCGGCATAGAGCCAATTGTAAATGGTTTTGAATGAAACTATTTGACGATCATTCGCAATTTGTTCAGGGGACCAGCTGTCTTCAAGATCACATTCAATCTGATAAGCGAATTCAGAAGTCCATTTGGACTTCGCACCACAGGCACTGCGCTTCATTTCCGCATCTAATTGCGCATTGTCGGCATTATAGATCAAATCTTCGGGTACTCGTTTCAACTCACGATCAATCGTTGTTCGGCTAACACCAATTCTGTCCGCTATTTCTTGAATACTCTTGGCATCATAAATCATCGTCTCTATACATTTTCGATTATCTCGTGTAAGCTTTTTGTGTGAACCCATCAAAATCACTCCTAGTAGTTTGTTATCCTAAACTCATTTTACTAGAAATTTTTGATGGGTTCTTTGTTGCGATTAATATTACAATTCAGCAAATAAAAGACTTTCTTTTTACTTGTGAATCTATTATTTTGGTAGTAGCATGCAAAAAAAATTAGCGGAGGACGCATAATGTCTTATCAGGAAATGCTTTTTACATTCTTAGGTGGATTAGGAATTTTCCTTTTCGGGATCAAATATTTAGGTGACGGTTTGCAAAAAGCTGCCGGAAATCGATTGAGAGAAATTCTAAATCGTTTTACCTCAACACCCTTTCGAGCTGTACTAGCCGGTATCATCGTCACCGGTCTTATCCAAAGCAGTTCGGGTACCACTGTTTTGGCTGTTGGTCTCGTAAGCGCTGGATTTATGACCTTGAAACAAGCAATCGGGGTTATCATGGGGGCGAACGTCGGTACGACCGTAACCGCTTTTATTATCGGATTCAATTTGAGTGAATACGCCCTGCCGATCATCGGTATCGGAGCGATTCTGCTCTTTTTCGCAAAACGAAACTCACTCCAATCAATTGGACAGATTCTTTTCGGATTTGGGGCCTTATTTTATGGACTAAAATTAATGGGAATGGCCATGGACCCCTTAAAGGACTTGCCGCAATTTAATCAATTAATGCTTAGTGTAGCTGATCATCCCGTTTTAGGTGTCGGTATCGGTACTTTGTTAACCATGGTCTTGCAGAGTTCAAGTGCCACGATCGGCATCTTGCAGCAATTGTATATGCAAGGAAGCGTGACATTAGGAGCTGCTCTACCTATCCTATTTGGGGACAATATCGGTACGACGATCACTGCGATCATCGCTTGTCTAGGTGCCAGTGTCGCTGCTAAACGAACTGCTGCGTCTCACGTCATCTTCAACCTAGTTGGCGCTCTGATCTTTACGATCTTGTTAACACCATTTACGAGTGTTGTCGTATTTTTCGCCGACTCGCTGGGCTTGAATCCCGCGATGCAGCTGGCCTTTGCCCATGGACTCTTCAACGTTTCCAATCTGGCGATCCAATTCTGGTTCATTCCGCAGATCGAAATGCTCGTGAAGAAGATCGTACCTGGCAGCGAGAAGAATTTGAATATCCGTT
Source organism: Enterococcus sp. AZ128 (assembly GCF_051714485.1). Classification (NCBI taxonomy): domain Bacteria; kingdom Bacillati; phylum Bacillota; class Bacilli; order Lactobacillales; family Enterococcaceae; genus Enterococcus; species Enterococcus sp. AZ128. The sequence continues at coordinate 963,495 of NZ_JBIORZ010000002.1, read as the reverse complement.
CAGTGACTTTGAGCGAGCCGATCATTCATACCTCTTCTGTTATGGCGATCGAACAAGCTAAAGGTGAAGTGGTTCAGATGGGGAATTATGTCCTGTCTTCTGTGACGGCCGCGCGCAAGTATTATAATGATACGAAAGAAGAATGGCGCGATGATGTTTTGCAGTATGAAGATGCAATCAATCAATGCGATATCGAATTGACGGAATATCTCGTAAAAATCTCAGCGACGGAATTGACTCCTTTAGAAAGTCAGGAGCAAGCGATGCTACTAGAATTCACGAAGGACTTCGAGCGTATGGGCGATCATTCCATGAATATCATCCGCTATGTCGAAGAATCCATCGCTCTAGAAGAGAAACAACGAGCAAAAGATAAGCGGAATAAAACGAAATCAACAAATAACCGACAAACTTTCTTGCTCCACGATGAAGACCTTGAACGTCTTTTCGATAAAGTCTTAAAAAATATCCGCGATGCGATGCAGGTTTTAGAGAACGATGATGTCGAGCTTGCGCAAAAGATGTTAGACCGTGAAGAAGAAATCAATCAATTGGTTGAATTGCTACGTAAAAAATATATTAAACTCATGACAAAAGGCGAAGGACGTGCTGCTGACGGAGTGCTGCTGATCGATATCAGCTCCAACTTGGAACGCTCAAGCGATCGTACGCTCCATATCGCGAAATATTTCTTGGGGAATAAATATAACTTCAAATACGATACGTCGAACTTCCACTATGAGCGACCAGAAGAATCAGCAGAAGATTCGTTGGGCGATGCTGGTGAAGTGTTAGACTAAAAAAAGCTACCTGCTGCTCTTTTAAAGAGTTGTAGGTAGCTTTTTTTATACTATAGCTCAATTCCTTTCAGCGAAGTAACAATAAGCTTCTCCAAACTATCCATTTTGTGCTCATATATTTCATTGATATTATGGGGTGCAGCAAAGAAAGTTCTCTTAGCAGCCTTCCATTTTTATTCCTTTATAGCAGTCATCTCATTTCAAGTGTTTCGTCAACTATCAATGATCACGATGATAAGAATAACTGATTAAATGGCAACCTTTCACAATCGTAAGTTTCCAAACTCTTTCGTAAGTATTTTCTCCTTCGTTTCCTTGTTATGATGAATACATCAAAGAAAGGGAGTTGAAGAAATGGATACAATTACAGTTACTTTATTGGGTTGGGGACTTTATTCAGTGATTAATTATTTTGAAAAACGCGGTGAACGTGGAAAAGCAATTATTGCGACAGTACTTGTCAGTCTTGTGATTATTTTGTCGAATGTCTTTGGCAATTTTGCCAGTGCTTCGCAGTTAGGAGTATCAAAATTAGTCCTGACAATCGGAGCAAGTGTAGTTATTCTTGCATTCTTCCTGTTTCTACCAGCTATTTTTAGAGCGAAAAAATAAACGAGGAAAAGATTCTCTACGAATCTTCTCCTCGTTTTTCTTATTCTTCTACTGAAATCGGTACAACCTCAAACTTCGTAACATCTACCAAACCAATGTCCGTAATTTTCAAATTAGGAATGACCGCTAATGACATAAAACCTAGCGTCATGATCGGATCAACTTTTTCTGAGACATCTAAAACCTCATGAGCCAAACGATTAATCTCCGCCTCTTGTTCCGCAACTGCTTCTCCTGAAAGATCGCTCATTAATCCCGCAATTGGCAGAGCCATGCTGCCGATCACTTTTCCAGATTCGATCACTACTACACCGCCCTCTTGCTCCTTTAATGCGAGCACAGCTGCAGCCATATCTTCATCGTTCGTCCCTGTCACGATCAAATTATGGGAATCATGAGCGATCGACAAACCGATTGCCCCTTTTTTCAAACCATAATCCTTTAACAATCCGACAAAGACATTTCCGGTATTGTGATGGCGCTCGATGACTGCGATTTTCGCAACATCTTGCCGCGGATCAAAGATAAAGTGATTCAATGCATCTCGTTGAACAGAAACGATCGCCTCATTGGTCAACGCTTCCTGTGGAATAACTTCAATCGCACGTGCCTTGCTGCTCGTTAGGGTCAGCGTCAATTGTTCCTTGCGGAAATTGTCGATATGCACACTTGATTGAACCTTTTCAGTCGGTACACGTTTGATTGCGGGTAGATATTCACCATTTTCTGCGATCAATTTTCCAGCAATATAAGTCGCTTCGATCTTCAATTGTGCCAAATCAGAGAAAACGACCAAATCCGCTCTCAAGCCCGGCGCAATCGCGCCACGATCGGTCAATTGGCAGCATTGAGCCGCATTGATCGTTGCCATTTGAATCGCTCGAATCGGTGAGACACCCTCTTCGATGCAAATTCGAATACTGTTATCCAAATGACCCTTTTCTAACATCGTTTTCGCCTGCAAGTCATCTGCCGATAGCACACAACGCTGATAATTATTTTCCGTCACACCTTTTAACAATGTTCGTAAATTTTGAGTAACCGACCCTTCACGTAAGAAAACATACATCCCGCGTGCGATCCGGTCCTTCAGTTCTTCGACGGTCGAACATTCATGGTCATTGGCGATACCCGCAGCCGCATAAGCATTCAATTCTTTATCGAATACCATCGGCGAATGGCCGTCGATCCGTAAGTTGCGTTCTTTAGCAGCTAATAACTTATCCAGCACCTCATCTTGAGCATTGATCACACCAGGAAAATTCATAAATTCAGCTAACCCGTCGACTTGGTTCTTAGCAAACGATGGAAGCATATCCGCAGCTTCCACCACCGCCCCAGCATTCTCCATGTTGGTCGCCGGTACACATGAGGGCATCATGTAACGAATATCCAATGCTGTTTTCTTCGCGGCCTCTATCATATACTCTAATCCCGGTAAACCAAGAACATTGACGATTTCATGGGGATCAGCTAGTACCGTCGTCGTACCATGAGGAACTAACAACCGGCCAAATTCTTCCGGTGTCACATAGGACGATTCCACATGGATATGAGGATCGATAAATCCCGGAGCCACAAATTTCCCTTCTAAATCGATTATTTTGTTTCCTTGATAATCCTCACCAACTCCAGCAATCTGACCATCAACAATCGCTATATCTCCTTGAATGATTTCCGCCTGATAAACATCCACCACCTGAGCATTTCTTAAAACTACATCAGCCGGCACACGTCCCGCTGCTACATCGATCAGTCGCTTTAATGTTGCTTTATCCACTTTTTTCGCCCCTTTTTTAAATATTTTTTCTATTATAGCAGGGTTGAACCCGCGAATCACTAATAATTCGCTTAGAATCCTTGAAATAATTCTAAAAAAGAAAAAAACTCACAAAAAATCCGCTCTATTTAGTTGAAACAGCCTGCTAAATCCGAACGATAAGAATGGATAGCTTCCATTGTGTTTCAATAGATAGAGCCATCAAAGATAAGCAGACATCAACCTTAAGCAAACATTTTCTCCCTCGCCTGACATTCACAAGTAAAAATGTCACTGCAAACAATTTTTCTACAGCACACATTATTTTTTGAAATATGAAAAAGAAGCAGTTCCAAACCAATGGAACTGCTTCTTTCAAAAACTGAGATATTATTATTGAGCTTTATCCTTCTGGATGCAGCACATCATATGTTTTCTTCAGTACTTCATCTGTATAATCGGTTAAACTTTGATACACTTCTTCATTCAAACGTTTATAAATCGCCACATTTTCAGGTTTTGGTGTGAAGACATCCTTCACTTTGACCATTTTCTCAACAGCCTCTTCATATGTTTCATAGATGCCTAAACCAACTGCTGCGTTGATCGCAGCTCCAACACTGGCACTGCCGTTCACTACATTGCGCTTGATCGGCAAATTAAAGACATCCGCGAAAATTTGCATCAATAGATCACTGTTTGAACCGCCCCCGGTAACAATCACTTCATCAATTGGATGTCCCATTTCATCGGTCATATTCGTCACGTTGTTCTTCATGGTATAAGCGATGCCTTCTAGAATCGAGCGATACAGATAACGATAATCGTGGTGAGCATTAAAACCAATCATCACTCCCCGTTTGAAGGGTTCCCAAGGATTGGCTAACCAATCTAATTTCGTCATCAAACCGTCACTGCCTGCTGGAATATTAGCGGCTTGTTCGTTTAGGTATTCTTCTTCACTAATCCCTTGATAGTTTGAACGAATACTGATTTTTTCACCTAAAAGATCTTTAAACCAAGATACGGTCCACATCCCGCGGCGAATACCATAACCTTCATAGATATAGCGGCTAGGCATTGATGACAAGATGCCCCAATAATTAACGGCATCACTAGGCGGCATTTGTTTGCCCATCATCATGCTGCAAATATACGTTCCTAACGATACAACCGCACTCGTATCTTGAATCAGTCCGGCACCTAAGGCCTCCACTGCCTTATCACTCGTTGTCGCAAAGACTGGCAAGCCTTCAGGTAATCCGGTTTTTCCACTTGCCTCTTTCGTTATTTCGCCTAGCTTTTCTCCGGGTTTAACTGCTTCAAACAGCATATCTTCTGGGAGATTGTATTGTTTTAAAACTTCTTCATTCGTTGACCAATCCCACGTTTCATAATCAACCGGCCATTGACCAAAGTTATTTCCAATATTATCTTTAAATTCACCTGTCAAACGATGGGTAATGTATCCGCTTGTCGAGGTCACATATTGAACTTCTGGATTGTCATGAACATAGGGCGTTGACGTACGTTTATCCATCCAGCTAATTACCGGCTGTGCTAATGTTCCGTCCTTTTTCAGCAAAACTCGGCAGCAACGGATAAAACCTAGCCCGATTCCGACAATATTCTCTTTACGTACACCGAACTCATCCATCGCTTTGTTTGCTGCGACACATAAGGCATCCCATAAGTCATCACCAGGATGCTCAACTACGACATCTGTTCCTAGGTGCATAGGGCGTAATGCTTCTTTGCCTTCACCTACGATATTTCCTTCTAAATCAAAAATGACGATCTTGGTACTTTGGCTTCCGCCATCAATACCGACGATATATTTCTTTTCCATAGTCTCTCCTTTTGATTTTTTCTTCTATTATATAGATGGACTATCGTACTAAGAAACCACCATCAACTGCCAAGATATGTCCATTAACAAAATGTGAAGCTTCTGATGCTAAGAATGCCGTTGCTCCCATCAAGTCAGCAACATCGCCCCAACGTCCTTCTGGTGTATGATCTACAATCCACTTGCTGCGTTCTGGGTCTTCGATCGATGCTTTCGCTGCATGGGTTTTGAAATATCCTGGCGCAATGCCGTTCACTTGGATATTGTATTGGGCTAATTCATCACAATAAGCTTTTGTCAAACCAGCTAAACCATGTTTAGATGCAGCATATGCTGGCGCCCATTGTCCGCCTAAGAAAGAGAACATTGAACAGATATTGATGATTTTTCCGCTCTTTTGAGGAATCATCACTTTAGCGGCTTCATGACTCATATCAAATGCTGCTGTTAAATTGATGTTAATCGTCGGGTCCCATTTGTCACGACCATAGCTTACAACATCGTCGCACGGGCAAATGCCGGCACAGTTTACTAAAATATCTACCGAACCCAATTCAGCAATACATTTTTCAACCACTTCTTGGCACACACCGTCTTTCGTGATATCAGCTTCCATATATGCCGTTTTCGCACCACGTTCTGCTAAAACAGCGTTAAATTCTGGATCATCCGGCATAATTGATGGCATGAAAATATTCGCGCCTGCTTCTGCTAAAGCTAATGAAAATGCTTGTCCTAGCCCAGTATTTCCGCCAGTTACGATCGCGTTTTTGCCTTTGATATGAAACATATCCATTTTAAAGTCTTTGATTTCCATTTTTCTACCTTCTTTTCCTTTATTTTTTGTTTTCACCCGCTTGGGGATTATCCCTTGAGTCTAGTACTTAGCTTCCTTGCAAATTCTGCCGCATCGCCATGAACGACGATACTGGCTAAATAATTCATCGGTGCACCAAGATCCGTATTCACCGAAATAATCTCTTTTGCATTTTTTAACCCTTCGATATGCTGCGTTGAACCATAGATTCCTAAAGCGATATACAAGTCTGGGCTAACTGTCTTGCCCGATTGGCCGACTTGAATTTCACGGGGCGCTTTTTTACGATCGACTAATTGTTTCGATACCGCCACGACACCCGTTAGTTCTTCTGCCAAATCCTGCAATTGATCAATTGGCTGAGTATAACCGCCGCCTGCTGAAACAATCACGTCTGCCTCGCGAATATCCGCAACTGTTTGTTCACTTTCCACAATCTCCAAAACCTCGATTGTTGACGCTTTCAATTCAGCTGACACAAACCTGGTATATTTTGATTCCTTACTTAAGTCCGCTGCATGAAAAACATTCGGATGAACACTTGCCATGATCGGTGATGAATCACACACGATACTTGCCATAATATTGCCTGAAAAAGCCGGTCGCACCAATTTTTTTCCGCGTTTGTCAACGTGAATATCGGTAATATCAGCCACTAATCCTACCTCAAGCCGCATCGCCAATCGCGGCGCCACCATCCGACCAAATTCCGTTGCTAAAATGATGATGCTGTCAAATTGATACTCTCTATGAACTTGTTCAATGATATCCGTTATTATTCGACTATCCTTTAATTGGGTCGTCGACATTTCGACATTAATCACCTCATCAAGTCCTGTAACTTCTTCAGGCAAATTGATACCTAATCCATAAACAAAAGTTTCTTCTTCACCAGCTAAGCGGTGAACCACTTCAGTCAAATCCAATGAATAATCGACCTGATCGTTATCTATCAGAATGAGTCCTTTAAACATTATAAGTACCCCTTTTCTTTTAGAAAATGAACCACTTCATCGATACCTTCATCATCGACTTTCACTACTTTGTGTTCCACTTGCTCCCTTTTTACAACCACATTTTTTCTTACCTTTGTCGGGGAGCCCTTGCCTCCAATTATTTCTGCTGGCAACTGTAATCGTTCATTGGTTACCACTTCAAATTGGTCATCCACATTTCTCCCGATATTTTCATATCTTACAAACCCTAAACGCAAATTCATTTGATGTGTGACGCTCAGCACACTGGGATTTTCGATTTTTAAGCGATATGTTTTTTCCTCTTGCAAGGCTTCAACGATCGAATATTCCTTTGTCACTTCCTTGATCGCGACAATATTGGAAAATTGATTGATTCCCATGATTTCCGCGATTTGTGGACCAACATGTCCGGTCCCGCCATCCAAAGTATGGGTACCAGTAAGCAACAAATCATATTCTTGTGAAGAAAGATAACTGGAAATGATTCGGCTCGTTACCAGCGAATCACTGCCAGCTAAGTGACGATCACTGATCAAAACTGCTCGATCTGCACCCAATCGGACGAAATCCTTCATCGCCTCTTCCAACTTCAGCGGTCCCATTGTAATAACTTCAACATAGGTAGAAGGGTCTTGTTTTTTTCGCATCATGGCAAAAGCCAAAGCGTTCTTATCATCTGGATTCAAAATAAGACGCGAACTATCACGATCAATCTTATCCGTCTCATAATCATAGACAAACTTTTCTGTATCCGGAACAAATTTGACTAAACAAATGATTTTCATGATTCCCCTCCTTCAACTATGTATTTCATTCAAGGACGATCAGACGTCCTTGAATGAATCGTGTGTTTATTTTTGGTACTTCAACCCTTCTTGTACTGGGTAGATATTTCCGAAACTCATGATGCCCTTCGGATCGAAAACTTCTTTCAAGCTTTCTAACATATAGTACGCAGATTGATGTTCATCTTTTGTCCATTCGTTACGATACTTGCCGATACCGTGATGGTGACACATTGAACCGCCTAATTTCAGTGTTTCTTCTACGATGATCGCTTGGATCGGATGATGATAGATTTTCATTTCATCCTCTGGCTCACAATTGATGTCGTAGTTGTAAACGAAGTACATGTTCGTTCCGTTCAGATAACTATGGGAAGAATGCCCGCCTAACATCGTTAAATCATCAGCACGAGGGAACTCGTTACGAATTCTATCGATAACATTGTTATAAATCTTAGTGATCGTTTCCCAGTCAGCCGATACTTCTGTTGTATAGCCATCGTGTTTGTCATTGTCGATCATACCTTGAATTTCATCATCGATCGTTTGTTGTGTCCAGTTCAATTGGTTGAACCAGTTTTCGATTAATTGGGAATCTACTTGCTTCACGATGCCGTCTTTGAATTTCTCGACTGCTTCCTCAATCCCTTTACCCGTTGCTTCAACAATTCCTTCTGGGCCTTCTGCCATGAAAATCAAGACGCATTTCCCTTCGTAGAAATGATAGAAATGCTGGCGCGCATCCTCCGGTGAATATGTCCGAGCAACCGATGGGCGGTAACCGTTTACCATCACTTCGCGAAGAACCTTCACACCATCTTCAACATCGTTTACTAAGTAACCAAAGAATTTATTATTGTCTGGATAGTATTTAAAGATTTTCACTGTCACTTCCGTGATATAGCAAAGCGTTCCTTCATTTCCGATCACAATGTGGCGAATGTCTGGGCCGCCTGCACGACGAGAAATATTCTTAATCCGTGAAATATGACCGTTCGGGAAAACACATTCCAATCCTACGACCATGTCTTCGATTCCGCCATAAAGAGTTGAGAATTGTCCGATTGAGCGGGTTGCAACCAATCCGCCATATTGGGCAATTGGTTTTGATTGTGGTGAATGGCCTGTAGTGTAGCCGATTTTTCTCAATTCATCTTCTAACGCTTGCAAGGGTACTCCGGCTTGAACGGTAGCTTGCATGTTATAAGGATCGATTTTCAAAATCTTATTCATATGAGAACCGTCGATCACTAATGCTAGATCTTTCCAGTTTTCCAAACCGCCTTCTGTTGCAGTTTGCCCACTGCGGGGAATGACATTGATATCATTTTCGTTACAATACATCAAAAGTTCTTTAACTTCTTCTGGATTATTAGGATAAACTACGGCAGTCGGCAATGGATTATCCAGTACTCCTTTAGCCTTCATATATTTGCGATAGCGGTCAGATGCCGCATCATATAATGTTTTGTGATCCGTTACCACCTGTTCTTCAGAGACGATATTTTTTACGTCCTTAATGATTGCTTCTTTCACCAATGTTTCAGAGTTCATTCAATTAGCTCCATTCATCTTTTTTTCGAAAGCGCTTTTCCTGAGTTCAGTATAAATGGTCATCTCTCGTTTTACATTAAAATTTGATTAAATTTTCTATTTGATTTCATTTTTTTATTCTATTTTGGAAAATTTTCCATTTTTTGTTTGCTTTTCTGATTCTGATTATGCTATTCTGAATTCAAGATAAATCATTGCCTTTAAGGAGGTTTCCCATGAAAATACAGTTGGATCGGTTAAACGATCTAGAAATAAAAATCCATAACCGTTTGCTGGCGGAAAGCCAAGACAAACCCAACCTGACAATTACTGAAGCCGCCAAACTTACGGACGTTTCTCCTTCAAAGATTTCCAAGCTGGTCAAAAAAATGGGCTTCTCCGGCTACAAAGAGTATTTCCGTTTTTTGACCGGCAAAGAATTAGTCAAGCAAAAAAAATTGAACAGCGAGTTTGCCCGTATCAAGGACTTCATAGAGAATTTTGACGAGTCGGCGGTAGACTACCTAGCTGATTTGATTCAGCAATCGGGAAAGATTTTGCTTTTTGGCTATGGACCTACAAATTTTTGCATGGAGTATTTTGAATACAAACTGAATTTCACTTTGAACAAAAATGTGATTCGTGTCAGTCAGCCATCCTTGATCCCTGATTTGTTAACGAAGGATTCCTTGCTGCTGATTTTCTCCGTTGCTGGGAAATTCGCCAACTTTGATCCATTATTCGAAGAAGCGAAGAAGCATCAAGCCAAATCTTTGCTGGTGATGGAGGAAATGAATACAAACTTATCTCTTGATGCCAGTGAAATAATTTTCTTAACAAAATCGCATCAAAATGAAACCTTGAAATCTCACGAAAAGACTCGAACCATTTTGTTGATGTTCATCGAAGAGGTTGTTCGAAAGTTGACTGAAGAAGACCCCCGCGAATAAATCGCGGAGGTCCTTTTTTAATATCCGTAAATTATTTCATAATCCAATCAAACAGCCAATCCATCATCATCGCAATAAAAGCACATAAAACCGCCCCGACAATAATGATCGGACCGCCGTCCGTAATCGCAATTCCTCGTAAGATCACATCGCCGACACCACCAGCTCCGACGAATGAACCGATCGTCGTAATACCAACCGAGATCACTAAGGCATTGCGAACGCCTGCTAAAATCACCGGCAATGCCAGCGGAATCTTGATCATGTAAAGAATTTGATACCGATTCATCCCGATCCCTTTAGCGCTATCGATATACATCGGATCGACATTGACTAGCCCAACATATGTGTTTTTAACGATCGGCAACAAGGAATACAGGACAACGGTTGCCACCACAGTATTCTGCCCCAATCCCATTAAGATTAACAGTACCGTCAGCATCGCAATCGACGGAATCGTTTGAATGATATTAATGACCCCAATCACCACATCAGACAGCTTTGGCTTCTCGGATAAAAAAATTCCCAGTGGAAAACCGATCAAGAAGGTCAGCACCACACCAATCACTGAGATATAAACATGCACGCCAAATTGTGTGATCAAATACGAAGAGTTTTCACTTAGATATTGCAGCAAATTTTCAACCATCAGCTTCCCTCCTCAAAAAAGTTATGCTTTTCCAAAAATCGGCGAGCAATAATTTTCGGCTCCAACAATTCATTATCCGATTCATAATTCAAGCGCTGCATCGTTTCAGTATCAATCGTATTTTGTAATTTCAACAAAATCGGTTTTAACTCCGGATATTGTTTCAGCGTCTCTCCTGAAACAACGACGCTAGCAGTGTACGGCGGAAAGAACTTCAAGTCATCTTCCAACATTACAAGATCATAGCTGCCGACCCGTCCATCAGTGGAATAGCCCAAAATCACATCTAGCTCCTTGGCGACTAACGCGTCATAAAGCAATCCCACCTGCATCGGATAGACCCGTTGGAATTTGGTATTATAGGCTTCTGTATATCCCTTATAGCCGTCACCTTCTCGTTTATACCACGTCTGATCGGAGCCAAGACGCATTTTCCCCGCACATTTTTTTAAATCGCTGACCTTTTTTAAATCATATTTTTTTGCAGTTTCTTGCGTCACCATAAAAGTAAATTGGTTAGAAAAGCCATAACTCGGAAACCATTCGAACCCAAAACGCTGATCAAATTCTTGCTGGACAATCTTTAATGCTTTAGCGGGATCTTTTTCCGTCGGCAATCCTAAAGTACCGATCAAGTCGGTTCCCGTATAACGTGTTGGCGCAATGTCTAAATCTCCTCGCACCATTGCTTCATGCATCAAATTAGCTGACCCCAAATTATTAAGATAGACAATGTTTTTATCCGTGGCGTGCTGGAGTAGCTCAACGACGATATTCCCTAGAATCTGTGATTCCGAGGTCACTCCGCCAGCCACCGTGATCGTATCATCCTTGGCGGAAAAATTCCGTACGATAAAACTTCCAAATAGCAGGATCATCGCCGCTAATAGAAAAATTCGCTTTTTCATCGACTCACCCTCTATCCATCGTTAATTTTAATTCCGAACGTTTAAGCAATGCATCTGATAGCAAAGCTAACAAAGTGATTGGGATCGTCCCCATCATCACAAGATCCAGACGATATAAATTCAATCCGTTAAAAATAAAATCGCCTAAACCACCTGCACCGATATACGAAGCTAAAGTCGTCCACGAAATGACATAAACAGTCGATACACGAATACCTGCCATAATGACTCCCATCGCTAACGGCAATTCGATCTGTAATAATCGTTGCATTTGTGACATCCCCATCCCCTTGGCGGCATCTAAATACGTGGCGTCAACTGATTTGATACCAACATAAGTATTTCGTAATATCGGCAATAGCGAATACAAAAAAAGCGCGATCACTGCTGGAATTTTCCCGATTCCAAAGAAAGGAATCATGATCGACAGCAACGCTAATGAAGGGATCGTTTGAAAAAACCCTACGACTTTGATTACTGTCTCAGAGCCTTTTTCTACCCGCGTCAAAAGCGCCCCTAAAGGAACCGCTATGAGGATACCAAGAAAAATCGCCAAAAAGGATAAATAAAAATGTTCCCAGAATTTCAATAAAATCTCACTACCATATTCGGACCAAAAATTCATGCTAGCACCTCCTACTGCAATTGTTCCTGGACAAGCGACACTAACGCTGAACGAGTCACGATGCCTACCAGATGATTCTCATCATCCACCACTGGCAAATATTTGAAGACATGATTAATCAGCGGTTCGATCACGTCCGCCACCCGATCATTTTGATTTACACTTGCTGTGTCGGTTCCCATCACATCAAAAATAGACGATTTTGGTTTAAGCTTAGAAATGTTACGTTCAACAAAGTTAATATCAACAAAACCCTTCAAGCAGTTCTCGTCATCCACCACCAACAAGGTATCAACTTTTTTCTCTGACATTTGACGAATCGCATCAGTGATCGATTTGCTCAGCGAGATCGATTCGACCCGCTCCACCATCAAATCAGCCACAGTCATTTCATTGTTGTAATAGACATTACGTTTGCGTTTTCCAATCAGTTCTTCAACAAAATCATTCGCTGGATGTTCCAAGATCGTTTCTACCGTATCGTATTGAACGATCTCACCATGATCCATAATAATGATTTTATCTGCCAGCTTGATTGCCTCATCCATGTCATGAGTAACAAAAACAATCGTTTTCTTCATCTCCCGCTGCAAACCTTTGATCATTTCTTGCAACGCGTCCCGCGTGATTGGGTCTAAAGCGCCAAAAGGTTCATCCATCAAAATAATATCTTGACTGGCCGCCAATGCCCGAATGACACCGATTCGCTGTTGCTGACCACCAGAAAGATTTTTCGATTTCCGTTCTAAATAGTCTAAAGGCAAATCGACTCGTTGGATCAATCGTTCTGCGATCCCAGATTTCTTTTCGTTGCTCCACTTTAACAATTTAGGCACGATCATGATATTTTCTCGGATGGTCATATGAGGAAACAAACCAATGTTTTGAATCACGTAGCCGATTTGTCTCCGCAACTCATCCTCGTTCAATTTGGTAACATCTTGTCCATTGATTTTAATACTGCCCTTTGACGGTTCGATCATTCGATTAATCATTCGTACTAGAGTCGTTTTCCCGCTCCCGCTAGTCCCGATAACACAAATAAATTGATTGTCTTCAATCGTCAAATCAAAGGGATGGACGGCGATCGCTTTTTCTCCATACCTTTTTTCTACCTGTTCAAACTCGATCATAGCAATGATCCCTCCATTTTTATGTAATTGCCGTGACTCATTTCCGCTGTCACGACGAACAATAATTAGCGATTATCTTACTAAATAGCCGCCATCGATTGGTAAAATATGTCCATTAACAAAATTTGAAGCCGGACTTGCTAAATAAACCAATGCCCCCATCAAATCTGCTACTTCTCCCCAATAATTGGCAGGCACATGTGCTAAAACTTTTTGATTGATCTCTGGATTTTCCCGATCTCTTTTAGTCATATCGGTCGCTAAATAGCCTGGAGCTATTCCGTTCACTTGGATATTGTATGCGGCCAATTCATCACAATACGCTTTAGTCAAACCAACCAGCCCATGTTTTGCTGCCGCATTTGCCGGGGACTGTTGGCCACCCAAAAATGAAAACAATGAGCAGATATTGATAATCTTTCCGCTCTTTTGCGGAATCATCACTTTCGCCGCCTCGTGAGACATTTCAAAGGCCGCCGATAAATTAAGTTGGATCATCGGGTCCCATTTTGAACGATCAAACTGCAGCACATCTGCTGAGAGATGCATCCCGGCACAATTCACCAGCACATCCACCGTACCAAAGACTTCAACGCAATGCTCGACAACCTGTTGCGGAACACCATCCTCCGTCAGATCAACTTCCATAAAAACATAACAAGAGCCCGTCTCTTCAATAATTTTCTGCGTTGTTCCATCATCATCGATTAAGCTGGGCACAAGAATATTTGCTCCGCTCTTCGCCAATGCCAGCGAAAACGCTCGCCCAATACCTGTATTTCCTCCAGTTACGATAGCGACTTTTCCATCCAGTGAAAAAAATTCCATACTGAATTCCGTGATTTCCATTTATCTTCCCCCCGTTTGTGTGATAGAGCCTCACGAAATCGTTCAGCTTTCATTCTATCCGTTTAAAGATTGATGTGTTCGACCAAAAATAGATAAATTCAAAACAAAAAAGCGAACACCAAATAAGCTGGTGTCCGCTTTTCTCTGTCCTCTTAGCAACAACTACCGTTTTTACTTTTTATATTTCCCAAACATCCATGTTTGTTGTTGAAATGGCTACTGCTCCTGCCTGCAATGCCGTCATTACCAATTCCTTGTCACAAACCAAGCCACTGGCGATAATCGGAACATCCACCACATCCTGTACCCAAGATAGAACCTTTGGCATCGCTCCAGGTAAAACTTCTACGACATCCGCTTTCGAGGTTCCTAATTGTTTTGGCAAATTATGATACGACTTTGAATCGATCAAAAAGAAACGATGAACGGTAAATAATCCTCTAGCATTCGCCGCCCGCAGCAAGATTGATTTCGAACTGATAATGCCATCCGCTTTAGTGGCTCGCTTCAAATAATCGACCGCCGTCTCCTTTGTGGCCAGACCATCGATCAAGTCCACATCCACCATCACAATCTTGCCAGCTTCTTTTAAACGATCAACGATATCCACAATACTGCAAACATCTCCATACAAAACGAAGATGATATCACTTTCGCAGGTCAAGGCCTTCTCAAAACTGCGCTTGCTATTGATGGCTGCAATCAGCGGATTGTCCTCCATCATTTGAATAATTTTTCTTTTCATTTTTATCCTTATCCCTACTAAGTAATTTAATACGCTTTCATTCTAGCATACCTCACAAACACTTACATGAGAAAACATGATCCCTCGAATTCTTTTTCTTGGAATATCCTTTTGATTTCTCAATCAAGCGCAATTAGAAACACTTGTGTTTCCTCAGTTTAATGGATTACAGCTTTTTCGTCAATTGTTCAGAGAAAAAAGACTTGCGGAAATCTGTTGTAATATCAAGGTTTTCCATGCCTTTTAAACGTGAAAATTTCGTTGAAAAAGATTTCTCTAAAAATTTTGAGTATAAAAAGAGGTTGACATCGCTTTCATAAGATTCTATACTTTGGGTGTTACTAGAGACCAGAGAGAAGTAACGCTTACTTAAGCGTTGCTTCTTTTTTGTTTTTTTGTAAAAGAATTCACAATCAGGAGGGCGTTATATGAACAAGCAAGCAGTTAAAAAATGGGGAACGTTGTTACTACTTTCAGCCGGCGCTGGAATTATCTTTCAGCTTCCTTACATTCGGGAGACGTTTTATGTACCGATCCAAAAAGCAATGGATCTGACAAATGCGCAGATGGGAATGCTTTCTTCCGGTTACGCTACGATGGCGACATTTTCTTATTTTGTCGGTGGGATCGTAGCAGATAAATTCTCAGCTCGGAAGTTGCTGACCTTTTCATTCTTGATTACCGGTATCTTAGGCTTTTGGTTCTCTACCTTCCCTGGTTTTCAAATCAGTCGGTTGATTTTCGTTTTAATGGGAATCTCAACTATCATTACCTATTGGTCCGCGGCGATCAAAGCAACTCGGATGTTGGGTGACAGTTCAGAGCAAGGGCGTTTGTTTGGTTGGCAAGAAGGTTTGCGTGGACTGTTGAATGCATTACTTGTATTTGGAATGACAGCTGTTTACAGCCGTTTTTCAAACGAAGTATTAGGTACCGCTTGGGCGATTCGTGTATGTGCAATTGCTGTTATTATTATTGGTATTTTAAATTGGTTTGTCATTGAAGACACCGCAGCAGAATCACACACTGAACCGATCTCTAAAGTTGCGATCGGTATGTTCAAAACTTTGAAATTGCCCCGTACATGGGTACTTGTAGCCATTGTATTCTTTGCTTATAGTATTTATGGAATTCTAGGCTATATCAATACTTACGCAATAAATGTTTACGGATTATCAGTTGCAGGTGGAACAACACTTGGTGGTGTGCGTTATTTAGTTCAAGCAGCCGGCGGGATCATCGGTGGGATCATCGCGGATAAACTGGGCTCTCGTATCCGGGTTATCATCGGTGGTGCAGGACTGTTGACAGTTTGTTTTGCTGGGTTCTTGGTATTGCCAGCTAGTGCGGGATTATTAGTCACTGTAATCGCCAACTTCATCTTTGGACTATTCCTTATTTACGTAGTCCGTAGTCAATACTTCGCAATCATTGATGATGCTGGATTCCCAGTTGAAATGACGGGGCGTGTATCTGGAATCGTTTCTTGTCTAGGCTACCTGCCAGACGTATTTATGTACACTATGATCGGCGGATGGTTAGATGCAAACCCTGGTAAAGCCGGTTTCAATATGATGTTTATGTACGCGATCGCAATGGGTATCGGTTGTATCATCTTCTCATTGGTTCTTACTGCAATTATCAAAAAAGACAAAGCTTCAGGAACTGTCTCTACTGAAGTTGAATAAATATAAAAAGTTTCATCCCTTCAATATAATAAAGGGATGAAACTTTTTAATTTTCGGGAACATCCAAAAATTCACCATGCATGTTTTCATAATGCTTGACACTCAACGTCTCAAAAACAGCAATCATGGGATGCTCATAATTCAGCTCTCTTTGGAATTCATTCAACTGAGCGGCCAATTTCTTGTACTCAACTAACTCTTCCGCGAAAAAATACCCCTTTAAAGCAATGCTTTCATGTTTTTCTTTGTCAAAACAAAATAGACTCCCCGAACGGTTTTGTCGAATATTTTCTGCCGTTCGTCCATCACCATTGATATAAAATTTGAAATAGTAAAAGCCATTTCGCTCAAGCGGCGGTGAAACCGCAATGACATGAGGAAACCCGCGATTATCGATCGTGACCAAAGTAAATGTATCCGCGCTAGCTAACAATGTTTCCATGTTCTTATCCAATCCTAAAACCTCCCTTTTCTAATTCTCTTGTTTTTCAGGTACATAAATCGGCACAAAATCGGCCAAAAATTCCACTGTTAACGGTAAGGCAGGTCCTTTATCACCGTCGATCCGAGAATAAATTGTTTTGTCAGTCAATGGTTTCAATTCCAATTTGTCTGTCTCTAAATAAGTAAGTGCATCGGAATCTTTTAGACGTCCGGTGAAGATAAAGCGAAGCATCTGTAATAATTTTCGAAAGCGCATATTATGCAGAATACTAACGTGAAGTTTGTCATAATCTGAATCTACATACTCCACCCCACCGATAGAGTGAGTTGTCGTAGCTAACGAAAACCAGACCTTCAGCTTCTCATGGAAATTGTCAGCTTTGATTTCTACTGGATAAGACGTATCTTTTCCAATTTGTTTGACAGCTTTCATCGGATAAACAATCAAGCCGAATTTTTGCTTTTCACTCTGCCGAACTTCATTGGAAATGTCCGCAAATGAGCCAAATGTAAAGGAGCTGATAATCGCTTTCTGCCGATCTTGACAAGCAGCGATGCCCACTTTGCGCTGATTACCAGCGATAATCACATCCATTGCTTCTTCCTCATCCATCGGTAAATGCCAGCGTTTCGCAAAATTATTGATCGTCCCGCCAGGAATGATTCCTAACGGCAATGCTTTTCCTGCTTGAACAAATGCCGTACCAACAATATTTAATGAGCCATCTCCGCCGATTGCTACGATCCCATCAAATTCATCAACAGCTTCCTTTACTGTCTTTATTGCTTTTTCTGGATCTGGCGCTGTTAAATAGTCAGCTGAATGACCAGCTTGTTCAAATTTTTCTCTCATTCTTTTTGCTAATTTTTCCGCGTCTCCATCCCCAGCATTAGGATTGAAAAATATTCCGTAACGCATCTTTTCCACCTTCATTCAAATCCATTCAAAATTAATTTCAAGTACTAATTATTCCAATCTTTTCTACTCCACTTTATCATTTTTAACCTAAAAAAACTGTTTACACGAACTAAATTTTTAGAAATTGATTGCTTTTACTTTTTTTCTTAAAAAAACCTGCTATGATAAAGCAAAGAGAGGGTTGAGAAAAATGTTTGAACCAACAAAACCGCGACGAAGTGATGTCTCTTTTGACGTCATCCCTGAACACATGCAGCAGGAAATCTGGCATATGATTTTCATGCGTCCATTAAAAGGGCTACCGCTAACTTCACCACAACGATTTCACTTTTTTAAAAATAAAATTGCTCGTACATTGAGTGTTGTATATTCTCAAAGTGATCCCTATTTTTCTGATGGCATCACCGCACCTTACGTGGATGCTTATGAAGAAATCGATTTTCCAAAAGCGATGTATGTCTATGATGATGGCCAAGAACTAATTATGACTCTAGATGAAAAAATCGTCTGACTTTTTGTCAGACGATTTTTTTGGTTTATTTTACGACCATAACATTGCATGGGGCTTGATTCACTACATAAGCAGTTGTTGAACCAACGAGTAGCAACGACAAGGCGCCTAAACCTGTCGCCCCCATCACGATCAAATCTGTTTCCAACTTCTCAGCTAATTCAACGATTTCTCTTTTTGGATTACCTGCGATGATTTGAGAGGTCAAATGGACTTCTTGTTCCTCTGTTACGCGATGATGTTCCAATTCAGTGATAATATTTTGAGCTTTTTCATGGACTTCCTGCATCAATGGAATCGAATTTCCTCCAGTGGTTCCGGTAAAACTAGCCGTATCAATCACTGTCGCCAAGGTTAATTTGCCCTTATTTCTCTTCGCGATGTTGATCGCCTCGTCAAACGCTTTTTTGGATTGCTTTGAACCATCCACAGCAACTAAAATATTTTTATATTCATCAACCATTTTTACCGCCCCTTTCAGTCCTAGTTTATCATTTTGCCAATGTTTCGAAAAACAAAACTATCCATTTCTCCTCGTTTTTTTAATTTTTAAAATGATTAAATCTGCTTTAAAGACGAGTAGATAAATTGTTCTTTTCTTTTCAAGATGCTAAACTTTCATCACCTGAATGATACGTAGTTCAAACGATTTTTCTTTAAGAAAACAGACACAAACATAAGGAGACTCAAAGATGAACAAAATTCAACGAAGAAAAGCCCATCTCATTATTCACAGCGCATCTACTGCTGCTGCTGGCGTTGGTGCTGGGATGGCGCAATTGCCTTTTCCCGATGCTACTGTCTTATTACCGATCCAAACTGCAATGGTGATCGCTTTGGGTAAGGTTTTTCATATTAAATTAGAAGCAGGCGCTGCAAAAGCCTTAGCAACTCAATTTTTAGCTCAAAAAGCTGGTCAAATGACTGCTCGCTTCTTAGCTGGAAAGCTCCCCGTAGCCGGTAATATTGTCAATGGTTCCACCGCTGCTGCTATTACTGAAAGCTATGGCTGGATGATTGCTAGAGAATTCTCTGAAGAACAGCAGAAAAAAATCAAAGTATAATATTTTTTTAATTACTCATGAACAACTTTCAAATTTATTTTGACTTCGCTATACTTGTAGGCGTGGATGAACTTGGTGTTTTACTCGTTCAATGATGTAGTCCGCATTTAAGATAGAGGTGCAGGTTCGATTCCTGTCATCCACATAAATAATAAGACTTTTTTTAAGGAAACAGGAGTAAGGAAGCTGAGAAGCTTCCTTTTTTTGGCTTTTAGAAAAAATATTCGTCTTTTTAGGCTGATTTAAGGTTTATCCTCTACGCTATATCTAGAAGGCATCAAAAAAGAGGAGGATTCTATTGAAAATCAAACGGGTAACAACGATTATTCTTATGAGCACTTTATTACTAGGCACTACTACTTTTCCAATTGCAGGATTGGCTACTGATCAAGGCGGTGTGCCATCGGCTCCGCCAGATGGCGGCGGAATGGGCGGTGCCGATACAATGACCTATGACTATAGCGGCGAGTTAAAAGGAAGCTTAGTTGCTGACAATCAAGAAGCCAGCTCCGCTTCTGAAAGTCATACTTCAACAGGAAGCGATGAAAATACAGCATTAGCAAAAAATGCGGGTAAACTGAATCTAACAAAGAGTACGTTAGAAAAATCTGGTGACAGTGCCAATGACGATAATAGTAATTTTTATGGCTTAAATTCTGTTTTATTAGCAGTCAACGAAAACTCTTTCGCCTACCTTTCAAACAGTAAATTGACTGCTACAGGTAAAGGTAGCAATGGATTGTTTGCAACGGATAACGGAACAATTTATGCTAATGATAATACAATCACGACTGAGGCTGACAATTCCCGCGGGATGGATGCAACATACGGCGGAACAATTATTGCGAATAAAACGACGATTAGCACAAAAGGCGATCATAGCGCTGCTTTAGCTACGGATCGCGGCGGCGGAAATGTTTCCGTAACAGACAGTCAATTTACAACACAGGGTTCAGGCTCTCCTCTGCTCTATTCCACCGGTGATATCGAGGTGAATGATGTTGAAGGAACCTCTACTGGCAGTCAAATTGCCGGCATGGAAGGCTTTAATTCGATTCAAATTTACAATTCTAAATTAACCATCAAGTTAACAGGAACAACTGGCAGTGACCCTATCGCAAACGGCGTGATTATTTATCAGTCTACTTCAGGCGATGCAGAGGCTTCTACTGGTGAAACAGCAACCTTCGAAGCTGTCAATTCGACTTTAAAAAGTGCGACCGAAGGAACCATGTTTTATATAACGAACACGGAAGCGAATGTAATTTTACAGGATACCAAATTAGACTTTGATAACGACAAAGCCGCTTTATTAACGATTCAAGGAAATAACTCCAATAATTGGGGGACTGCTGGCAGTAATGGCGGAACTGTCAATTTCACTGGGATCAAGCAGAAGTTAGCTGGAAAAATCAGTGTCGACTCAATCAGCAGCCTTAACTTATCCTTGACTGAAGGAACGACCTTCAGCGGTAATACAGAAATCACTACAAACGATGTAAATACAGCTGCTAGTAATGCACCGATCACGGTCAATGTCGATAATACTTCTAAGTGGACTGTCACTGATGATTCACAAGTGACAAATCTAAATTTGGAATCTGGTGGGAAGATTGTAGATGAGGATGGAAAAACTGTCACTATTAAAGCTGGTGGAGAAACAGTTGTAGAAGGAGATGGCTCAACTACTCTTACCGTTACAGGAACATATTCAACTGAAATGGCTTTAGACGAAAACAATAAACTGAGTGATCCTTCGATCGATCGAACAACTTTTGATCAGCATTTCCAATTATCAACGGCTTTTACCAACAAGTCCGCTGCGACAGAAAATACGAAAACTAGCAGTAATACTGATGAAGCCTCTGCTGAAATTAAATCTAGTACTGATACGAATAATCAGCTCGCTTCTTCTAAAAAAAATAGCAATTACAGTCTATGGTTTGTTTTAAGCGGTGCAATTGTCGTTGCAGGTGCTTTTATTATCAATCATTTTAGAAAAAGAACAAAACGGAGACACTAAACAGATTTTTTTAATACTACCCGCACGCTTACAGGAATTTGCAAGCGTGTTTTTTGCATCTAATTAAAAAGGACCACTCTTGATGAGTGATCCGAACAAACTTCTAGAATGCATTGTCGCTTAATAGAGTCTCCCCTTTTTCAGACAAGAAAAAGAACTTAAACTGATTTTTAATAGACCCATTGCTATCAAATATATTTCCTTGAATAAAACCATTTTTCTTTAGAACAGCTAAACTGTTTTCAAATTCACCTTTAGATGTTTTAAAAAAATGATGGGTCAGGTTACTAAAATTTTTATTTGCGATTTCATTCAGAATATAGTATTCCAATTCCTTTAGTTTCATGGTACGCCCCCTTTCTGGAGGATCATAATACCACTATTATTTTGAATTTGATATTTATTTCACAAATTTTTTCTTTTACAAAAAAATTCTTATTGAATTAACAGTTTAAACCTAGACTTTTTGTCAGTGTATCACCATTGATTTATAAACAAATCGTAACATTTCTTTATTATTTACTTAAAACAATCCATCATATTTCAATTATAAGCGTTATTCCCACTAACAATAACGGCTTTATATCGCTGATTTTGAGATGTATAATCGATATTACCTTATCTTTATACCACGTATTTATTTTCACACCTATCCTTTACTTCTTTCCTATAATGGGGTAGCATTCCTGTTGGTAACAGATTTTCTGTTAGAAACACTGGAAAAAAGGATTTTTTATTATGAAGAAATTTTATGCTTGGCTTTACCGCCAACCTAGACACATTATTTATCGACTAATTTTTATTTTCTGCCTTCTTTTTTGGCTCATTATTTATTTTATTTTGAAGTGATTGTTTTAAAGGAACGGTGTAGCGTAAAACTACACCGTTTCTTTTCGTCTAAAACATCTGACACTTCGAGATATTTTCAATGATTTTGTTCTATATTCCTATATATCGCAAACACTATTGTCTGAATTCACTCTCATTGACCAGCTTTATAGCGAGACTATTTTTTATATAGATCGTTCTTCTCTTTTTGCGTATTTTATTTAGAAAGTTTTCAACTTACTACTTTACTTTACGAACAAATGTTCGTATAATGAATTTGAGGTGATGACCATGTCTATGATTAGTCCAGATTCAATTGAACTGTTTTATCGAACTTATGACTCCTTAGTGAAGGAGCCATTGCCATTAGCATTGTATTTAAACCAAATTACCGCAAAGATGGATGCTGAAAATCGTGATTATTTCGTTATCCCTGCCAAAAAGACCGGTCGCAAGAAGGATATTTATTTTCAATTTGAACGTAAAGACAATGAACTCGTTTTTAAAGGTATCCATACAAGGAGGACTGGCGATGGAAACTCTTAAAGGAACCGTTACAAAACTAAAAATCATTCAGTTTTCGCAACAACCGCTCGTCTATTTTCAATTGGCAAATACCAATTGCTTGATATCTGCGCATTCACTGAATTTTCTAGCAGATGTTGAGAACGGTATGAAGATTGTTATTCTCGGCAAACGAAATACTCGAGGGCAGTTAGTTATCGCTAAATATGCTGTATTAGGCAAAACCAAACTTATGAATGACATTCAGCAAACCTATCAAACTGCAAGCTAAAAGCCAGCACAAAAAATGTGCTGGCTTGCTTTTTAGTCTAACGTACAACCATCACGTTACAAGGAGCATTATTTACGACATAGGCAGTCGTTGATCCCAATAGCAAACGTGAAAATGTTCCAGTTCCTGTAGCGCCCATTAAAATCAAATCTATCTTTTCCAATTCGGCGTATTCAACAATTTTAGTTTTCGGATTTCCATCATCAGTGATTGTCGAGTAAAAAATATCGTCAGGAATTGATTCCTCCAATGATTCCACAACAGCACTTGCTGCTTTATGAGCTTCCTTGACAATATGATCCACTGCATAAGGTTCGGTCCCTAAATGATTGGTGTCTGATACGATCAAAATATACAAATGTGCGTCATTTCTTCGTGTGACTTCAATAGCTTCTTGAAATGCTCGTCGTGCCTGCTCCGATGAATCTACTGCGACTAATATTCTCTTGTAAGACTCTTTCATAGTAAGACCCCCTTTCTTCTATTTAATTGTAAAGCATCCTCCACATTAATATCAAGCGCTTTCATTCGACTCTCTATATCTCCACAAAAAAAGCACCTTGATCACCAAGGTGCTTAAAGGGGATGCTAGTCAAATAAAACTAGCTAAGAAAGATTGAGAGAGGTCTTCCTCATATTCATATTTTAACAGATTTTTAATCCATTTTGGTGATTTTACGAATTGTTTTTTTAACATTTTTAAATTTATTCTGAATGTTACTAAATATTTTCCACTTGAAAAAATGTCTGTTTTTAAAAATTACCGAGTTCTTAAATTACTAAAATTGTTATTTTTAGGTATAATACTCATTTCTCCCGAAAAAATCCTTGCAGTTTTAATACTACAAGGAAGTCATCATTTTACTTTGATACATTTTTCACAAAAACAGTTAAAAAAATTAGATTCTTACATATTCTAATTCAAATCCAGTGGCATCATTCTTCATAGCAACTTGATATGCCGTAGCTAATGTTTCCATCGTCGCAGGATCTAACGCTAATTTCATAAACGTCGGCAGATCCATTTTTTCTACATCTGCTTTTCGCTCTGTCGCTATCGGCTGCATCATTTTAGCAAAACCGCCTGTGATTGAAATATTTTGTTTCTCACAACGGATAGCATCTCTTAACTCCATTGGGTTCGCAACTACCTTTTTCATCCCCATCACCTCTTCTTTTTTTTGATCATAGCATAGCGGGCATCATAAATCAATAATTTTGTGAAATAAAACACAAGTATTTTTAGTATTCTTTCTGTTATACTTTAAAAAAAGGAGCAGAATTTATGGATAGATATGTACAAAGAAAAAAACGAGGATGGATCGAAGATAGCGACCTAATCGCGTATAGAGATACCACTATCAATGAGTTATTGAGCCTCCTCGTTAATGAGAATGCTGGTAAACGCTCTATCGCCGCAAAACTTTTGCCTCTTAATTGTGAAGTAACAGACATTCTTCTGAACTCTTTGGAAAAGGAACCTGCACTTTATACTCGATTGGCGATTACCGATAAGCTGGAAAACGGGAATCCAACAACTGCTCTGAAAATGATTGATTATCTCGCTGTGATCGGTAAAAATCAGCATCAATTTCCTGTTTCCCCTTCCAAAAAGAAAGGCTTTCCTCTGCCGCGAGATTTAATTGCTCGTTCATTAGGGCGAATGGATTCTGAGATTTTTCCTACTTTGCTTGATTCTGCTGAAAAACTACCGATTTCAAAACTCAGTGAATTGATTGATGCGATCGGCTACATGGTTTTTTATGATCCAGCATTAGCCACATTGGAGAATTATCAACGACTTTTACAAATAAAGAAGGCACACGCTACAGAAATTTTGATTCAATGGAAATTTTTGATCTGTTTTTCTGCCTTTCCTCAAAGTAAAGAGCTGTTATTAAAAGAAGAGCAATTTGTAGAAGAATCCCAGCGTTCTTTGAGAATAATTGCAACAAAAAAAGACTGAGAAAAAACTCAATCCTTTTTTCATTTTGTATAATATTGAATGATTTGATACAACGCTTCTGTAGCTCCGATGCCGCATTTCTCATTGTAGTACTGGGTAAAGCGCTCATCAGCTAAATACATTTCGCTTAACCCTCGATGCGCCTCTTTAGTATATTTTTTCCAGCTGAATTGCAGCCACAACCTGTGTAGATCGAATATCTCCTCCGCTAACGGCCTAGAAATGTCTCCATCCTTCATATATTGAGTCAGTTTTCCGAATAAGGTCGTTTCAACTTCTTCCATTTTTTGATAATCAAACTCGCTCATTTCGATCCATTTTTGATTAGAATCTTCGACAGCTTCTTTGCCATATTTTTCACGGATTTCTTCACCATATTTTTCTTCGTTTTCAAGCAATGATTTCTGTTTGAAAGCTTCAAATTTTTCTCTATTAGTCATCTCTATTTCTCCTTTATAATAAAGTAATGTATCGTCAAGAATTTTCAGTAAACGATCCAACTCCTTCTGTTTTCTTACCACTTCAACTCTTTGATCCATCAGCGTTTGTTGAATTTTTTCCGCCGGTCGATCGATTAATTCTCTAATGGTTTTTAAGGGAACCCCTACCGAGCGGTATAGTAGGATTTGCTGCAGTCGATCAATCTCTTTTTCAGTGTACATCCGATAACCCGATTCACTTAAAAAGGCTGGTTTCAATAACGCGCGTTCATCATAAAATCGCAGAGTCCGAGTGCTGACCCCTGAAAGTTCTGCCACTTGCTTGATTGTATAAACCATTTTTATCCCTTCTATCTTTTACATCTTATATGTCTATTTTCAGGATCTCACTCTGATAAAAAACATCTTACACCTTTACGTAACGTGAAGGTCAAGGAAAAACCAGCAGTTCTCTGCTGGCGAATTCTCTACTTCTATTTAACAACCATTACATTACATGGTGCATTGTTAACAACATAATCAGTAGTAGATCCCACTAGCATACGTTCAACTGCACCTTTTCCTGTCGCTCCCATGTAAATCAGATCAATTTTGTATGTTGCTGGCAAGTCAAAACAAAGGGCCTTTTTAGGACTGCCTACACAAGTCACCAACTGTTTATTATAGTAGTTAATGCTTGCAACCTCTTCTTCTAATAATTTGATCGCTGCCTGCTTTTCTTCCTCGATGATCTGGGACACAGGTGTTGCACTATTAATTAAAAGCCCACTGCTGTTGATGACTTGTGCGATGTATAAACGTGCATTGTTCCTTTGTGCGGCTTCAACTGCTTCCATTAAAGCCTGATGTGCCTGCGGAGAGCCATCTACTGCTGCCAAAATATTATAATAGCGTTCTTTCATTGAGCCGTCCCCCTTTTATCTTAGTATAGCAAGTAAAAGGGCCTTTGTAAGCCCTTCCTTAATTCAAAAACTTGTTGCAATACGCTTTATAGTGGGTGATACTTTTTTCCAAGACAGAAAAAAACACCTCGGAGAAAACCGAAGCGGCAAAAGAGCTTAATTTTTTTCTAGATATAAAGACTGCTGATCTGATTCGTGATAAATCTCTTTTAGATCTGACCAATCAATTTCTCGATTTTTGTAACCATAGGGATCATTCACATAAACAACCTTTTTCTCGCGATCAAAGCCCGTAATGACAGCAGAATGAATCAACGGCGTAACATACATACTGCCTTGATCCGTTTCCCACAGCAGCCAGTCAGAATCTTTCGGAACTTGAAAGTCAACTGTCGCAATGATCCAAACGGGTTTTCCACTAGCAACGATGTTCATTATTTTATTAAACGATGTTTTTTCGTTCGCAATGACACGATAATCATCACCAACATATTCATTTGCTAGCTTTGCGATCGGTTCAACAGCAACGCCCATCGCTTCATCCCCGCCAGTAATATCTCCAACAAAACCTAAATGGGGATTTCCATGATTTCCAGATTCTGTATACAAAGGTTGATAGTCTAATTCGTCAGCCAGTTCATTCTTATTCGTATCATAACCGTAATACTGTAATAACATCGAAAGTGCAGTCACTTCACAACCATTTTCCAACGCATCGCCATCGAATTGACTCTCTAATGGAACATCCATTACGATTTTATCTTTTTGCTGCGGCTGTTCAATTAATTCCGTGATTTCATCTTTTCCTTTTGCAAAATAGAAACCACCGCTGGCTAACGCAAAAATAATCAGCAAGAAAATAATTCTTTTTTTCTTCATTTCATCACCTAACATTAATAGTCCATCGGAAATTATACGGTCTATTGATAAATACAACAAAGAAAAACCCTCGAAACATTGGAATTTTATGCTATTTTAACGTTTTCCATATCTTTAAAGAACAATGGTTAAGGTTTAGATAAGTTCTTAGATTCCCAGAGAAATTTACACACTTTTTGTTAGTAATAGTGTGTTTTTTATGCTAGAATAGTGATTGGAATTTCGTTATCATCGTGATAGTTGCCTTTCGTCACTATAAGAAAGGAGAATAATTATGACATTCGATAACACAAAGATGCAATACCGTGTCACATTGAATACTGATTTAAATCTTTTTATCGTCTTCGACAAAAATGATAAAAATCATGTAGCAACTGGCGTAACGATTGAAAAAGCGGTACAAGAATTGCAAAAAACGAAATAGGGATCATTAGAAGTAATATCCTTAAAACGAAAATGGGAGTGACTCCTCAATGAAAGACGCAATATTGCGTTAAAAGCACCTGCTGTGAATCCACGGTAGGTGCCTTTTTTTGTCTTTCGCAGTGCTTTAGTAAAACCGATAAAACTTGAATTTTGCAGAAAAAAAGAGTTTGACGATTAAATTCCTCGTCAAACTCTCGCTTTTTATCGCACAACCATCACATTACAAGGCGCGTGATTAACAATATAACCACTCGTGGAGCCTACCAATAAACGTTGGAAACGTCCCTTTCCAGTTGCCCCGACATAAATCAAATCAATATCGTATTGTTTAGGTAATTCTTCCGTTAAAGCTTTTTTCGGATTCCCAATAAATTGAATGAGTTCCATATTCTGGTAACGCCCACGTTCAGCCAGTTTTTCTAAATATTGTTTCGCTCGCTGCGACTCTTCAGCTAAGATATCGTCCATTGGTTGGGCACTGCTCATCAAAATACTGGAATCATCGATCACCTGTACGACATATAATTTCGCTTCATTTCGTCTAGCCGCTCCAATCGCTTCGAAAAACGCGCCTTCTGACTGATCGGATCCGTCTACAGCAACCATGATATTCTTATATCTACTGATCATAATATCCCCATCCTATTCCTATTTTAATTAGCGAATGACCGTTACACTGCATGGCGCATGATTGACAACAAAAGCCGCAGTAGATCCGATTCGTGATAAACTGATCTCCCCTTTTCCTGTAGCACCTAGGTAGATCATATCGATATCATTGTCTTTAGCAAACTCAACGATTTTTTCTTTTGGACTACCTAAATCAACAAAAGGCTCAATATTTTCTAATTCTTTTCGAGACGCATCATGAACTTTTTTCAACATTTCTTTTTCAACTTGCTCTTTTTCTGCCGCATAAATTTTGCTGAAAGAAAAAGCACTGGTGGAGAGTTCACTGTCGTTAATGATTGAAATAACATTCAGTTTGGCATCATGGCGCTTGGCTGCTTCAACGGCTTCTTCAAAAGCATGCTCTGAATGCTCAGACCCATCAATTGCTACTAAAATATTTTTGTATTTACGAATCATTGTAACCGCCTCCTTAATTAAATTATAAAGGAAAATAAGTGATCTGTGAAACGATATCAACTTTTCATTTAATTGTTAAACCGAGCAAATCGTAAATTTTTTTCGAGTAATTTACTGCATACAGGATTTATTAGCCAAATATATAAATGATCTACTAAAGAAATAGTCCACTGTTCACGTTTTAAAATTTTTCTGGCTTTTCCTGAGCATTTTTCTTGTATCTCTTTTGTCAATCCGTTAAGGTTACAGTAGTTCATTTGTTTATCCGAGTTCCTTCCCAGGACTCCAGCCGTCGTTGCCCTGCGACGGCTTTTTTTGAGCAAAAAATTTGCAAAGAAAGCCTTTTCCATTTATAGTAAAAGGCGGGTATTACCCATCCTTTATAGAATTTGTTTTTCACTTGCAGACCGTTGCCTTTTGGCTCGGTCTTTTTTGTTCGTCCAACTTTTCGCAGACGATTGAAATTGACTGATGGCTGATAGTTTTTACAAAGGAATAATCCGTGTACTACAAATAAATAGCTTTCGTTGTTTTTAGAAAACTGGCTTCCTCAAAACAAAAAAGTACCTCTTTCTCCCTCTTTTGTGTGTTAAACTAGACATGTTTACACAGTAGTGCAATTGGAGGGACAGACATGTACAAAGCCAGCTTAAAAAATATCCTCACCCGAAAGGAAGAACGTACGATTGACCTTTCTTTGATTCCACAAGTGGGTGATACCCTACAATTGAGCCAGCCAGATAAGTTTTTACTGGTACACGGGATTACTCATATTATTGAAAACGAGTCCATTGAATTTGAAATTTTTGTCGAACCGATCGACCGTACGTATTGGATGAACGAAATTTAACGAAAGCGAGGATTTTTAAAATGATCGCTCACAAAAGAGATACGCTCCATGTAGTTTAATAAATACACAAATTACATGGAGGAATAATAATGACTACTATTTACGATAACGAAAACTTTTTTGAAAAATATAATCAGATGAATCGCAGCCAACAAGGCTTAGAAGGTGCCGGGGAATGGCAAACTTTAGAAAGACTTTTGCCAGATTTCAGGGGGAAACGGGTGCTCGATCTAGGCTGCGGGTATGGTTGGCACTGTCTTTATGCAGCTGAACACGGTGCAAGATCAGTCCTAGGTGTAGATCTATCTGAAAAAATGCTTGAGGTTGCTCGTCAAAAAAATACCTTTGATACCATTACTTATCTGCGTGATAGTATTGATGAGGTGAACTTTGATCCGGATAGTTTTGACATCGTGATCAGTTCCTTAGCGATTCATTATATTGCAGACTTTGAAAAATTAGCAAAAAATATCGCTGAATGGTTAATTACCGGTGGCCAACTAATCTTCTCAGTGGAGCATCCAATTTTTACTGCGGAAGGCTCGCAGGATTGGTTCTATGACGAACAAGGAAAAATCGCTCACTTCCCTGTCGACCAATATTTTTATGAAGGAAAACGCACTGCCCACTTTCTCGGCAGCGATGTCACAAAATATCATCGCACGTTGACTACTTATCTAGATGATCTGTTAATAAATGGCTTTCAGATCAAACGGATCGTCGAACCAATGCCACCAGAGAATATGATTGACCTTCCAGGTATGAAGGATGAAATGCGTCGTCCGATGATGCTGATAGTGAAGGCGGAGAAAAGTTAATTTAATGAAAAAAACCCAGATGAATTAATTTCGCCTGGGGTTTTCGTTGTTATTTATTTGCATAATACTTAAATTCTACAAGATCCGTTGTAGCCTCTAAGGCCAAAACTCGAAAAGCATCATTGTAAAATCGTTCTTCTTTTGTATCATCTCCGTATAGTCGTACTAATACACGACATTCGTTTAGCAGTGTATTATCTTTAATATACATTCTTTTATTTCCATTTAATAAATATGCATCATAAGTAGATGAACTAATTTTTTGTTGCTTCCAATAAATATACATTTTTTTCTCTCCTTCGTTTTCTGTATTTTCTTCTGTTTCGCTGCTTGTAGTTTTTAATCGATAGTATTCAATAGGTTCATAACCCATATAGCCTCCATCTGCCGGAGTCGCATAAATACCATTTCTTCCATACGAACAATGAATAATTGTTTTGTTATCTATAAAAATCCCAGTATGCCCATCATTTGCCCAATATTTCGATAAAAATATATCGCCTATTTTACACTCTGAACGAGAAATTTTTGTAGCAATTGATGGTAGTGTTACATCGTGTAACGAGCCAGTCCATCCCATACTACCTGATGGAATGAATCCGCCAGCAATCAATGCTGAATAAACGGCGGAACTACAATCATAACTATTTGGCCCTAATCGATTACTTTGACTGTACGTCACTTTTCCTTCTCGGTCCTTCATCCATTGGACCATCTTATTAATGTCACCCATTCATACTTCAACTCCTCTCTTACGTCATTTAATTTATTTAGATTTCACTTCTCAACCGATATTTATTAGTGGCATCATACAATCCACATGCCATACCGCCAGCAACAAGTCCGCCCAATGCTAACTCTCCTAATGATTGATTAAAGAAAAAACTCATTGCTATTCCAAAAATTGCTCCTAATAGTAATGATACGATAGGCAAGAATCTTGTATCCACTAATCGAGTTTGTTTGATCCCTTCTATGATAATCATCATGATTGGGGAAAAACTTACTCCAGTTGCCAAAATATGCGTCAAAACCTCATCCATGTTCTCCTATCCTTTCATTTATATGATTGACCGCTGTCTCAATTCTCTCTATTTTCTTGAGTGACTCTGTCAAATCATCGATTGTATTTAAATAGCGTTCTTCTCGCGCATTGTTCTGCTTCATCACCCACACTAATAGAAATACAAAAAGCACTGGAAATCCGATGCTTTCAGGATTATTGAGAAACGTTGAAATAAAGTTATCCATGCTTCACCAGCTTTCCTGAATCTATTCATTTTTTTTACTGGTCTTCTAGGTAATTCAGAAGAACAATTTGATTCAATTAGTGATTTCGTAATTTTCCTTTCACGCTGAAAAACAAACCATTAACCATCTGAAAAATAGAAAAAACCGTTTTTAAAACTTCTTCCAAACTATTAAAGTTCTTGTTTCCTCCCTCCAAAACATACTTCTATGTTTTCCCGCCCAAATTCAAAATAAACGCTCGTTTGTTCATGCATTTCATTCCTTTCTGTTTGATCTATCTACACTATATACGAACGTATGTTTGTTTTGTTGCCAAAAAAAAGACATCAAATACCTAGATGTTCTGCCAATTCTTCAAAAAAAGCATCACGTAGACGAATCACTTGGCGTTTACTCAAAAAAACTTGATCAGCAGCTAAGTCAAGGTTGACCTTTTGTTTATTCGTCATGTAAAGTAATTCGATGATCTCTCTTGTTTCGAAAGTCGCGTTGTCCAAGCACATTGAAATAATTTTTTGATTTCGTTCCAAATTGATTAATTGCCGATCCAAAGAAATAGAAATCAATAACTTTTTATTTTTGGTATCTGTAGGCATATGTTGCTGAGTTGATTTATTATGAAGCAGTAATTTTTCTTTTCTTTCTAAGTAGTAATCTTCCATTTTAGGGTAGTCTTGTAAAATTCCTTTCAAATAGTCCTTCTTCCATTTTTCCACAGGCTCTCCTCCTTTAAGTAGCTCTTGTTTGAAACAAAAAATTCCGTATTATTTTTAATACTAAATTCCTTTAATAACTCTTCATAATCTTTTTTATAAATCAATGGTAATACATTTCGCGTACTCTGTAAATCGTTTTGTCCACAAAACGGCTGATTTTTATCGAAAAAGTTAGACGATTTGTGTTACTATAGGAAAGAAGGGAGTGTTATTATGTTTGCACAACAACTAAAAGAGTTAAGAAAAAGAACTCCACACCTGACACAATTAGACATGGCCAGAAAACTCGGGATCGCTAAAACTACTTACGCCTCCTATGAGCAAGGGAAACGAACACCAGATATAGAAACACAAAATAGCATTGCTGATTTCTTCAATGTCACTTTGGATTATTTACATGGTCGAGAGTCAAAAAAATCTTTTTCCACCAAACAAATGACTGTGGCAGCACATATCGATGAAGAAGTGACCGAGGAACAAATGGAAGACATTCTAAACTATATTGATTTTATTAAACAGAAACACGCAAAAAAGGATTGATTGAATGGATAAAGCAGAGAAATTAATGGCTCATTTTCAAGGAATCAATTATATTTTTGATCCTTCTATGCCAGATGGACAAAAAGGATTGTATATCAATAACCATGTATACTTGAATCCTCGTCAAACTTCTGAAGAATTGACGGATACAGTTGCCGAGGAAATCGCCCATTACTTAACAAGCTCAGGAGATATCACGCTGCAAGACACCAACGAACAGCGTAAGCAAGAACAGAAAGCCCGCGACGTCGGTGCTACTTTGATAGTTACCCCGCAAGATATTATCGACTGTCATAAAGAACGCTTTTCTACCGTTTGGGAATGCGCTGATTTTTTAGGAATCAACAAAGAGTCTTTGGAGCATGCTGTTAAGGTTTACGCTCGTATGTATGAGGAAGGACTTTCTTACAAAAATTATCGTATTCTTTTTCGAGCAAATGGAACCATCGGTGTTTTTGAATTTTTCGATGAATAAAAACGACCCTAGCGAACAAGTAAAGCGGACCCCAAGTCAAGGACAATCAATAAAAAACCGTATAAAAGTGTTGAAAATCTTTCTATGATGAGGTCATAGGAGGAGCGATTAAGCAAACCCGCACTCAAATACTAAGAGTGCAGGTTTGCTTAATCCAATTATAGTATGAATGATTTCGATGGATTCTATGTCCAACTGATGTGCGACCCGGATGCAGATAGTGATGATCTTTTCAAACCAGGACAGTTTGAGTTGCTCGATGAGAGATACCGCGAACGTTTTGAACAAGCTTATGGCGATTCTCTCAAACCAGTTGAGAAAGACTGGGCGTCTTCACCAGATTTTTCAGGGGATATTCTCCCGTTTTGATAAAATCCGCATATTGATTAGGTGACAACTTTACTAGTCCCCATTGGTAGCGCTCATTGTTATAGTAGTCCATATAGTCATCGATGACTGAGGAAAGCTCGCTAAACGAATTAATGGCACCTAGGATGGGTAATTCGTCCTTCATATGTCCAAAGAAGGATTCTTGAGGTGCGTTATCCCAGCAGTTCCCACGTCGAGACATGGACTGGCGTAATTGATGATTTTCAATTAATGTTTGAAATTTTATGCTCGTGTAGTGGGTACCCTGATCTGAATGGATGAGGGTATTTTTGTTCTTGGGAATCGAATGCTTCTCAAACAACTGTTGGATTGTTTCCAACACAAAATCGACCTCTAAAGAATCACTCAATACGTAAGAAAGAATTTGATTTGTATAAGCATCTTTTATCGTTGATAAATAAGCTTTCTTGCCTCGACCGTAAAATAAGTAGGTGATGTCAGTTAATAAGATTCTCTGTGGTCCAAGCTCTTTGAATTTGCGATCCACGATGTTTGGTTTCGTGACTGATTCCTTTTTCGCTTGAGTCATTCTAAGATATGGATTCGCTTTGCGGATAGGGCAAACCAAATTAAATTTTCGCATTAACCGCTGAACTTTCTTACGGTTCATCAGAATTCCCATCTGAAGCAATGTCATATGGATTCCTCGGGAGCCCTTTTTATAGCCCCTCTTATTATATGCTTTAAGAATCCATTCAAACTCAGCTCGATCTTTGAGTTCTCGCTCCTCGCGCTTGTCCTGTCGACTCAACCATGCGTAGTAACCCGATCTTGAAACTTGCGCAATTTCGCATACCCACGAGATATTCAATAGATTATTGTCACGTGAAATCAATGTTTGAATTAGTTGGAATTTCTCTTGGCTATAGTTTTGGCCGCCTTGCGATTGATAGAATTCGTTTTTTTTAACGCTTCTATCTGTTGCTTTTGTAAAGCAACTTGATGGCGGAGATAGGCAATTTCTTCGTTTTTTGTTCGGTCTTTTTCACGAGGACGACCAGAGTTTTGACCTCGAAGATCCGTTACCCCCTCTGGACGATTCCCCATCTTGCGGATTCGCTTCGAAAAATTGGCAATACGATCCCTGCCAAGAACAGATGGATCAAACCCAGCCTCAATAAAAATTTGGGTTGGTAATTTTCCTTTCGAGTATTCCACCAAAAAAAGGTTTTTGAATTCCTCCGAATAAGTCACAGCTTTGCTCGAGACTTTATCTACATATGGATTGTATTGAAATTCCTTCATCTGATCCTTCGAAAAATGGTTTATGCTCATCTTTTATCACCTGCTTGATTAAGTTGATTGTACGACAAAAATACCCTAGATAATAGTTTCACCGACGGTTTTTTTATCGGTGTCTATTATCTAGGGTCCATTTTAAAGCGCTAAGGTCGTTTTTTTATAATCAAGTATTATTAAAAGCTGGTATCGGGATCAACTAGGTCGCCATAACTAATAACCGTCGTAAAATCAATGAAATCTTCTGTTTCACTTTTAATAATTTTGACGATCGCGGAATTGTTCAATTTACTCTTAACTATTCCTAGCTGCGTTTCTTCTTTATATTCGAAATATACTTCTTGCCCTATCGAGAAGCGCTCTCCTAAAAAAGAGGGCTTTGGAGATTTAAATCCATAGGTGTTTGCCAATTGAATATCCTCCTTCAAATATTATAAAAAAAGAAGACCGTTTCCGATCTCCTTAGTCATCCGTCTATACAACAGTTTTAGTCTTTTACAATGTTTGTAGCTTGTAAGCCGCGTTGGCCTTCTTCAACATCGAAAGTTACTGCTTGACCTTCGTCCAAAGATTTGAATCCGTCGCCTTGGATAGCTGAGAAATGAGCGAAAACGTCATTTCCATCTTCTCCAGTGATAAAACCGAAACCTTTGTCTGCATTAAACCATTTTACTGTACCTTTATTCATATAAAGTACCTCCAATTACACATCAACTGTGTTTATTTGTAATAAAAAATGATGTGTAATAAAAAAGTATCTTAAAATCATAGATAACCACCTAGTCACATATCAAAGTATTACTTAGTTACCATAACATGAATGAATGGAAAAAGCAAAAAAACATGAACATTCACTGTTTTATCTATCAACAATATTAAGTTTCACTTCTTTTTCTTAATAACTCGACGTAACTCTTGTATTTATTTTTCTTTCAAACTAGTAAAACAAACTGGGTTGGCGCCATATTACTTTCAATAATCTTACTAAACACGAACGATTGTCAGTAAACTGAATAAGCCTTATCTTATAAAAAAACATACAGAACGAATTTCGCTCTGTATGTTCGAATTATTAAACACAAGTTTCTCACTATCAGAAAAAATTTCAGTACTATTACTCAGCAGTCTCTGCGTAGAAGCCAATCCCCTCTGAACGCCAACCAACTCTAACAAGGTGATCACGTTCATTTGAATCCGGTGTATAGTGATGAGCGCCTTCTTTGGCATTCGGATTGTACAGACGATAGATAGGAACTCTCGGCTGATTTGAAAAAGCAGATACAAACGCTGTTCCCTCGTCCCTCCAGCCCACTTTTTCTAAATGTGCAGCTTCATAGCTGTTCATGGTGTAATGATGATCGCCAGCGTTTGGATTGTATAAACGGTAAACAGGAGCACCCGTATGTGGATTTGGCGCAAACCAGCCTATTTGTTCTTCCCTCCAGCCAACTCTTCGTAAATGTCTAGATTCTTCCAACTCAGCGGTGTAAAAATGTTCACCTGAGTTTGGATTGTACAAACGATAAATTCCTACACTTGCGGAAGCTTCGAGAGAAAAACCGAATAGTAAAAGACAACTGAAAAAGAGCCCGACAACTAAAGAAATTTTTTTCATTGAAAACGCCTCCCTTTCCTTTTATTATACTGGCTTTTCAACAATGGATAAAGTCTTTTTTATCCATTAACATCCCTAATGATGATTCAGGTTTTACAATCTAAATTTTACGATCAGCACTCTAGTACAGCTATGGAGACACGATGCATTTTTTAAACAATCGTGAAATATCCAATATTATATTTTTATTTTCATTTATTTGACAAAATAAAATATCCGACCAATATTTTTTCTCTCATTCATCAAGAAAAGGATTATTTTATAGATCTCTATTCCGTCTCCTTATTAATATATTTCGATAACAATTGAGTTTTTCAAATTTATTTAAAGAGTTATTTTAAAAATAAAAATTTATTCTAAATTGAATAGCAAGAAATACTCCTTAAAGCAAAGCACTATAATTTCGAATTGACACTTGTATAGACATGTGCTAAATTTTCTTCATGAAGCGAAAACGTTTTCTGTCAGAAAGGAGGATAATATCTATGATTTCTCGAAAATTTCGCGTAATCTATGATGATCTTGCGGGAGAGATCATTTCAGGAAATTTTGAAGTTGGCAGCTTTCTTCCGAGCGAACCTCAGTTGAGTGAGTACTACAAAGTTTCGCGGGAAACCATTCGGAAAGCCTTAAATTTATTGACCCAAGAAGGAATGATCCAGAAAATCCGCGGAAAAGGATCACTAGTTCTTGGTCAACCAATCTCAACTGAAGTGAACGCTTTAGACTTAAAAAAAGCTGCAGCACTTCCCCAGAGACAATATAAAGTGGTGGAATTTTCACATGTCCAACTCTCTGTAAAACAATTTATCCATGATCCAAATGAAATATTGAATTTATTGTCTTTCACCAAAATAGGACAGTTGTCTTTTATTAATCGAACACCGGATTTTCTTAAATACACGTATATTGTTTCTGATTTAGTTCCCGATTTGAAAGAAGAAGATATTACAGGCAACCTAGATGGCTTTCTTGAAACAAAACTTGATCAGCCCTTAGGATTTATAAAACGTGAGATCATTATTGAATCGGCTGATTTTATAGATGCTCAATATTTAGAAATACAAGCTGGGGACCCATTAGGAGTGATCAAAGAGAAAACCTATCTAAACAATTCTGATTTATTGATGGTGTCCGCAACAAAATACACTGCTCAAAATTTTCGTTACAACGATTTTATAAATAAGTAGAGAGAAGGAATAGAAATGTTCCACATTTTTGGAAAGAAAAAACCGGTGCTGATCCATGACCTAAATGTCTACGCACCCGCTGATGGTGAGGTTATTCCAATCGAGGAAACTTCTGATAGCGTTTTCGCAAATAAAACGATGGGGGACGGCTTTGCTGTACTTCCTACAAAAAATACTGTTAGAAGTCCTGTTGCTGGAGAAGTCATTATCATTTCCAACACCAAACACGCTATTGGATTAAGGATGAAAAATGGCTATGAAGTTCTTATTCATATGGGCGTAGACACGGTCGAGTTGAATGGCAAGCCTTTTGATCTTCATATTCACGTTGGTGATATTTTAGAGGGTGGGCAACTATTGGGAACGATGGATTTATCTATGGTAAATGAGCATGGATTAGCGACCGATGTAATCGTTGTTTTCACAGACAATCCTGCCAACGAAATGGATTTCGTATTGAA
Organism: Enterococcus sp. AZ128; assembly: GCF_051714485.1. NCBI lineage: Bacteria > Bacillati > Bacillota > Bacilli > Lactobacillales > Enterococcaceae > Enterococcus > Enterococcus sp. AZ128. The sequence goes on along the minus strand of NZ_JBIORZ010000002.1, from coordinate 924,984 downwards.
AACTGGGTTCAAAAAAGCTGGTGACATTATTACAACATTACAAATGAAAAAGGAGCATGTTTGACATGGCTGAAAAAGTAGATTATTCCGCTTTAGCAAAAGAAATTATTGATGGTGTTGGAGGCGATGAAAACGTCAGCAGTCTAATACATTGCATCACCCGCCTTCGTTTCTATCTGAAGGATGAAGACATCGCAAAAACAGACAAAATAAAAAACCTTGACGGTGTTATTGATGTCCGCAAGGCTCAAGGTCAATATCAAGTTGTTATCGGTTCAGCTGTCGAAGATGTCTACGATGAAGCCATCAAACAATTGGGATCAGATAAAGCTGATCCTGAAGCAACTGCAGCAGTTGTTGCAGCAACTACTGCAGATATTCCACAGGATCACCAATCATTATTCACTACCGTCAAAAATAGCTTTAATGATTTAATTGGTTTTATTACCGGTTCCATGAGCCCAATTGTAGGCGCTTTGGCAGCTGCCGGTATCACAAAAGGCTTGCTTGCATTACTAACAATGCAAGTACCGGGTGTTAATATTTTACCATTAATCTCTTCAGATTCAATCACTTTTACTGTAATCAATGCGATGGGCGACGCGATTTTTGTCTTTCTACCAATCATGGTTGGCGTCACCGCTGCCCGTAAACTTGGTTCAGATATTATTATCGGCGCAACCATCGGCGGTGTGTTAGTCCACCCTAATCTACTAAATCTAGTTGCTGGAAAAGCTGTTGGTCAGACCCCTTCTTTGCTTTCTATTGGTGGTTTGGATGTTCCTTTATTAAGCTATACGTATTCGATTTTCCCAATGATCTTAGCGGTCTTTTTAGCAGCAAAATTAGAAAAATTTTTGAAACGCATTTTGCCAAACTACTTACGACTGATTTTCGTTCCATTGATTACAATCTTTGTTATTAGCGGCATCACCCTTTATGTAACTGGACCAATCATTCTAGGTGTGTCAAATGTTTTAGCCCACGGTATCCAATGGTTATTGGAAGTTTCTGGACCAATCTCTGGCTTTATCATTGGCGGTATTTACCAGCTGCTCGTTATTTTCGGATTGCACTGGGGTTTAGCACCAATTGCATTAAACGACTTTGCTACTTTGCACTATTCATTATGGAATGCAATCGTCTCAACAACCATGATTGGTCAAGGAGCTGCTGTATTAGCAGTCGCTTTGAAAACCAAGAAAACTTCTCTGCGTGAACTAGGTATCGGTGCAACGATTTCTGCCTTTGCAGGGGTAACCGAACCAGCTATTTATGGGATAAACTTGAAATATCGTAAAGTGTTTATTTCGGGCTTGATTGGATCTGCTTTTGGTGGCCTCATTACAGGGCTATTCCATGGGAAGATGTGGGGCTGGGCCGGATCATGGATCGGTTTTGCTTCTTTCATTAATCCCGATAAAGGAATTGATCAAAATTTTTGGATTTTCTTAGCGGCAAGCATCGTAACAACCGTTGTCGGTTTTCTTGTTGCCTATTTCTGGGGATACAATGATGATATGACCGAAGAACAAGCGATGGCTAAGCCCAAAAAACCTTAATAAAATAGAATAACGCGGCTGATTTCGATTAGCCGCTTTTTCGTTAGAATGTGAGGAAATAACATGATTTCATTTGATCAAGAAAAACACGTGTTTCATCTATCCAACAACAAAGTTAGTTATCTTATGCAAGTCGAAGAAGACAATATTTTAAGTCATCTCTACTACGGCCCTGCCTTACCAAGTTATTCAAATTTGAGAAAGTATCCGCGAATGGACCGTTCCTTCTCCCCAAATTTGCCAGATGCTCAAAATAGATTATTTTCACTAGACACCCTACCTCAAGAATATCCGACCTTTGGCTCTGGAGATTTTCGTACACCGGCGATCCAAGTTCGTAATGAAGACGGTTCCTATGCCTTATCATTGCGTTACGATTATCACAAAATAATGAATGGAAAACCTGATTTAACTGGTCTTCCTCAAACCTTTGGTGAAAGTTCTGAAACCTTGATCATCTTTCTCAAAGATTCATTCAGCAATATTCAAGTACAATTAAACTATACGATTTTTCAAAACCTATCCGGAATTGCTCGTTCTGTCCAAGTCCATAATCACTCAATAAAAACGATTCAATTAGAAAAAGTAAGTAGTGTTTCGTTAGACTTTGCTAAAGAAGATTTTGAACTATTACATCTTCCAGGCGGTTATTCCAGAGAACGAATGATGGAAACGACAAAAATCCCTTCTGGATCAGTCAAACTCACTAGTAATCGAGGGGCATCAAGTCACCATCAAAACCCATTTTTTGCATTGACCCGCCCACACACTACAGAATCAACTGGTGATGCTTTTGGATTCTTATTGATTTACTCTGGAAACCATGAAAGCATTATTGAAAAAGATTCATTTGACCAAATTCGAACACAAATCGGGATAAGTTCGTTGAACTTTTGTTGGGAATTGACTCCTGGAAATTCCTTTCAAGCTCCAGAAGTATTACTAACTTACAGCAATCACGGTTTACATGAGCTTTCTTCTACTTTCTACGAAATCATCGAGAATCATTTAGTTCGCAGCAACTATAAAAAGCAAGAACGCCCAGTGCTCATTAATAATTGGGAGGCGACATTTTTTGATTTTGATCACGCTCGACTTGCTAGGATTCTGGATCGAGCAAAAGAGATCGGTGTTGAAATGTTTGTGCTAGATGATGGCTGGTTCGGGCATCGCGATGATGACCGTTCTTCCCTCGGTGATTGGTTTGAATACCCGAATAAAATCGCTGGCGGATTGAACCATTTTAGTCAGGAAGTCCATGATAAAGGACTCAAATTTGGAATCTGGGTAGAGCCGGAAATGGTTTCTGAAGATAGCATTCTTTTCCAAGAACATCCTGATTGGATCTTAAAGGTTCCGGAAAGGCCCGCTGCTCCTGGCAGAGATCAATTTGTTTTGGATCTATCGCGACAGGAGGTTCAAGACAACTTATACCATCAATTAAAGAAACTTTTTTCTTCTATTGAAATAGATTATGTAAAATGGGATATGAATCGGAACATGACAGACATCTTCTCGCAACGATTAACCTCCTCTAAACAAGGGGAAGTTGCCCATCGATATATCCTAGGTCTATACGCTTTGCTTGAAAAGCTCACACAAGAATTCCCAAATATTCTCTTCGAATCCTGTGCAGGCGGCGGCGGGCGTTTTGATGCAGGAATGTTGTATTATATGCCTCAGGTTTGGACAAGCGATAACACAGACCCTGTCTCTCGTATCAAAATCCAATATGGAACAAGCACTGTCTACCCGATTTCGACCATGGGGGCACATATCGCGGATGTCCCAAGTCATCAAACTCGAAGAAACACCTCAATTGAGACAAGAAGTCATGTCGCAAGCTCTGGATTATTAGGCCTAGAACTAGACCTAGCAAAACTCAGTATTCATGACCTAAATATGTTAAAAGAAAAAATAAGATTTTACAAAGAAAATCGCACGTTGATTCAATTCGGGGATTTCATCCGTCTCCTTTCCCCTTTTGAAAATAATGATGCCGCTTGGTCATTCATTTCCAAGGATCAAACAGAATGCCTCGTCTATTATTTCCAAACATTACAGCAACCAGAACCTGCTTTCAAACCATTAAAATTGCGCGGATTAGATCCAAACACAATCTATCAAAATGAAAGCGGAGAGATTAGCGCTTCTGGTGCCGAATTGATGCATCTTGGCATTTGGGTGAATCAACAAAAACATGGCGATTTCTATTCGTTCGCTCTAAAATTTAAAAAGATTGGAGAAATTAATAATGAACATACTAACGATACCCTTGGAAAATAAAAATGGCTTGGTTTTTGAAGCAACGTTTTACCAAAGAACCGTTATAGATCAAGCAAAACAACATCCCCTCATGTTGATTTTTGCAGGAGGAGGATTTACGTCCCTTTCCGAAAGAGAACAAGAGCCCATCGCTTTATACTACTTGAGCGAAGGCTTTAATGTCGCGCTTGTACACTATAATTTACTGACAAAACAAGTACCGTTATTTCCGAACGCTGCATTGTGCGGGTTTAGCGCAATCGAACATTTTCGCAATAATTTTCAAAAATATGATATCAACCCCGAAAAAATAATTACTGCGGGCTTTTCAGCTGGCGGTTCTGTAGCCGCTATGATGAATTCAGCTATCAACGATCAAGTTTTTTTAAAACATTACGATCTTGATTCAAATAAATTGAAGATTAATGGGACTATTCTAGGCTACCCCTTGCTTGAACTCGCTTCATTACAAACTACTTACCCACCGGAACTTCAACAATGGATTCCTACCGAGACAAGCTTTCAAGATGCAAACCTAGGTGTCGGAGTGTTAACCCCTCCAACATTTTTGTTCCATACAGCAAATGATCACTTGGTCCCTGTTTCCAACACCTTAAACTATGCACAGACATTAGATAGACATCAGATTCCCTTCGAAGTTCATGTTTATCCAGCAGGTGTTCATGGTCTGGCGACCGCTCGAGCAATTTCAGCAACAGAACGTGTTGGAGAGATCAATCCAGCGGTTGCAACATGGATGCCACTATCATTGACGTGGGTAGAATCCGTTCTCTAGTACTAAATTACTTAGACTCAATTACCTAATAAATAAGCACTTAGACTAGCCCAGATTTATCTAGGGACTGCTAAGTGCTTTGTCTTTATTTAGTCATCTCCGTACATGGATTCACTACTTCCTCCGACAATAATCGACATATCCAAAGGCAAATGCTTCAATTAATAAGAAGAAAGAGGACGAAGTTTGCAGCCACCAATCCGTCGGGTTAGGACTGCGACTGCTTGATGCATAGAGCGAGTAATCCGATCTGCCAGACAACAGATTATTTTGCATGTTTGTGATTGAGACGATGGTGGAACGATAGGTAGAAAGGACATTCAGTACGTTAAAAAGATGTTGATTTTCACCAGACAATGACAAGACAAAAATCAAATCATCTTCGGTGATATTTTCCATGATTCGTTTAAATTCATTGGATTGGGAAGAAGCCGGGATCATTTGCGCAGGTTTTCCGATTAGCAGCAACAGTCGTTGCAATTCTGCTGCTTGGTTTTGCTGCGTGACACCTGTCCCCAGCAAATAGACATTTCGGCTATTTTCAAGCGCATTATAAATAGTTTCCCAATTATTATTTTCGAGATAGTTTATTGTTCGTTCCGCGTCAGAAAAAATTCTTTTCTTGAAGGTTGTTTCCTTTACCGCATCGCTGGGGTCGTTTTGCCATTTCAAAAAATTACGCAGTTCGCTGAAACCAGTAAATCCTAGTTTTTGTGTAAAGCGAATGACTGATGATTTGGACGAATGACAAATTTTCGCAAAATCATTTGTTCCCATCTTCGTCATTTCTTTAGGATGAGCATTGATGTATTTGACCATTTGGATATCCACTTCATTTAATGTCTCATAATGCTGATTGACAATATCGGAAAAAAGCATAGCCATCCTCCTTACCCTTTATTCTTATTTTACCTCACAAGATAGCGAATTCAACTTTCACAGAAAAAAATATGAATGATCGTTTCCAATCATCCATACTTTTATCAGCAAAACCTATTTTAATTCAGGCCACCATTCACCATTAGCCGCGATCATTTCATCTAAAATCTGCTTAGCAACAGATGCTGACGGAACAGTCTTAGAAAGAGTCATCGCCTGCCATAATTTTTGATACGACTTTTCTTCAAAAGCATCGACAACTAATTTTTCAACGGCCACCTGCTGTTCGATCATTCCTTTTTGGAAGTGTGGGATCTTGCCCATACATAATGGTTCATAGCCGCGTTTGCTGACAATACATGGCACTTCAACCATAGCATCATCATCCAAATTAGCGATTGCCCCTTCATTTTTGACGATTAAAAGCATTCGTTCATATGTGTTATACGCGAGTGCTCCTGCCAATTGAACGATGAATTCCGCATGTTCTCCAGCCTCGATCGTTGTGTCTTCTGCTGTCTGAGCAGCCGCAATTCTTTCACATTCAGCAAATACATTTTTCTCACGATTATCCATTACCTCATTAGCTCGTGTATAATTTGGATCGGCATGGGCAACAACATAGTCAGGATATAAATAATATTTCAAGTACGTATTAGGAACAGTTGTTGGATCAATCGCATAAACATCTTTAGCCTTTTGAAAGGTATCCATCCAGCTGCTTTCTTCCAATAACGGGTTTTCTTCCCCGCCAGCTGACGCGTAACCATATTTCGCGATATGTTCTTTTAATTTTGGCAATAGATCATTGCCTTGTTTATCGGTCATTTCTGTCCACCAACCAAAATGATTTAATCCGTAATACCGATCAACGATCTCACTTTCGCTTTCTAAACCAACAATATCAGCGATTGATTTTTTGATTGCTACAGGCATATCACAGATGTTGATGATTTTTGCATTTGGCCGCATTCTTCTGGTTGCTTCCGCCACAATCGCAGCCGGATTAGAATAGTTAAGCATCCAAGCATTCGGTGAATATTTTTCCATGTAATCAATTAGTTCCACAACACCTGGAATGGAGCGCATCCCGTAAGCCATCCCGCCTGGTCCGCAAGTTTCTTGACCTACAACACCATATTTTAGCGGAATCTTTTCATCCTTTTCTCGCATCGACAGCCCGCCAACCCGAATATGGGCCATCACAAAATCAATATCGCAAAATGCTTCCTCAGGATCGGTTGTCGCTAAAAATTCGATTTCGGGTGCACGTTCTTTGACGATCACCTCACAAGCCTTGGCGACAACACTTTGACGTTCTTCATCATTATCGTAAAATTTTAATTTGCGTAAAGGAAATTTATCCTGATTTTCAATAAGCATCATGACAATTCCTGCGGTATAAGTACTTCCTCCGCCTGCAATTACAACTGACTGTTTTTCCAATTTCATTGTTCTCTTCCTTTCAAAATATAACCTTCTACCCTTTTATGATTCGCTCATACCCAATCTTTCGCAAATATCCTCTTTGAACCCTTGGACACCCATGCCAATAATGACTTGGACATTCGTTCCATTTAAAACGACACCTTTTTGTTGAGAGATTTTTTCTAGTTGAGCAGAGTCCACTAGTGCCTCATCTTTTACTGTTACTCGTAATCGAGTGAAACAATTAGAAATACTTTCGATGTTTCCTTCTCCGCCTAAACCTGCCACGACCAAATCAAAATCATCATTGCTGTCGGCAGTTAGTTCCCCATTTGCAGCAGTCGCCAGTACCACTTCCTCTGCAACGTCGTCTTCTCGACCAGGTGTTTTGATATTTAATTTATTAATTAATAGGACGAAAACAAAATACCAGATGACTGCCATAATAACTCCGACAATAATTACTAAATAGAACTTAGTAACTGAAGGACTGAAGACGGAATTCGAAACAAATGTATCAATCAACCCATAGAGCATATACGTTCTAGCCCCGATTCCCCAAAGGATCGTCTCCGAAACAGCCGTCAATAAACTGTGGACCAACCACAGCAACGGCGATGCAAACAAGAATGAAAAATCTAATGGCTCAGTTATTCCTGCCACCGCAGCAACAAACATCGAAGGTAAAATCATCCCCTTCACTTCTTCTTTGCGCTGCTTTTTAGCACAGTGAATCAACGCTAACGAAACGGCGATCGAGCCGAAAATTTTAACAAAACCAAACGTCGCGAAACGTAAGGACGGATCTAAACTTGTGATAGACCCGGCGTTCGCCATTTCCGCATAGAAAATATTTGCCGCACCATTGTAAACTTGCCCTCCAATTTTCGCCGTTCCGCCCAATGCGGTAAAGCAAAATGGCATCCACAACAAATGATGCAAGCCCGTCGGAATCAAGAAGCGATTTCCAAATGAATAAATGAAAACCCCTAATAATCCCGTCGTTAAAATGAAACCTGATAATGAAGAAATCCAGCTATTCACGACCGGCCAGATATAGCTCATTCCTATCGCTGTTACTAAGATAACCGGAATCAAAATCATAAACGAAAAACGCGAACCGCCGTAAATACTTAAAAAATCGACGAATTCCTTATCCGAAAACCGATTATGAATAAACGCAACGAGACAACCAACTAACATTCCTAAAAAGACATTCATATCGACGACTTGGAAACCTAACACTATAGCTTGACCTGTTCCAAAAAGCCCCATTTCGCCAGCTTCAGCCAATTGATCAGTCAGCGTCAACCAAGCATTATTAGCAGCTAAAAAGAATAAAAATGCGATCAGTGATATAAGAGCGGCTTCAACTTTTTTCTTTTTCGCTAAGGATGCCGAGATCCCTACACAGAAGATCAGCGCCAAATTATTTAACATACTGTCCATCATCGTTTTGATCAATCCGCCAAAGGTCTGCAAAACACTCGGCATGAATTCTAATTGTAAAATAACAGAAACTGCCAAGAACAACCCCATCACTGCCATGAACTTGACTGGAACGATTACTGCACGAGAAAAGTCTTGCATCCTTTGAGAAAGTTTACTTTTCATCATTTCTCTCCATTCATTTTATTGAGTATACGTATCTCTTGACCTAAGACTAACAACTTATAAAACCAGTTACAATATTTCTTCAGATCTTTGGACCCAAGTCCACAGATAGAGACCAAAAATGCCGTACACTTTTTTTAATAACAACTAGTTCAGTTGGTTTGGAGTACACACTTATTTAATGATCAGCACTAAAGACTCCCCTGCCTTCATTTCTTTCAAGTTTGCAGGAATGTCTAATGAAAAATTCTTTGCTTCTGTTATAACTATCATGATGGTATTTCTTAACCCGGCTTTTTTGATTAGCCGTGAATCAAATTGCATCAAAGGTGCTCCGCGTTTGACAGTATCTCCTTCCTTTACTAGCACAGTAAACCCTTGATTACGCAGCGAAACGGTATCGATTCCAACATGGATCAGAAGTTCGCACCCGTTTTTTAAGCGCAAGCCTAGTGCATGACGCATATTTTCACTCGCACTGATTATTTCAACATCCGCCGGGGCAATGATCGTTTCCATAATTGGCTCAATAGCGAAGCCCTGACCCATCATTCCGCTAGAAAATACTTCGTCCTCAACATCCCTTAAAGCAACAAACTCCCCGTCAATCGGTGCATAAATTTTTAGCTTCTTCTTCCAAATCATTTCATGTCCTCCTTTTATTTGCATCAATAAATGTACCGACTCCCCACAAAGTATTCAATCTACCTTCTTCGTTATGGACCTAAGTCCACTAATAGGAACAGAATCATCATAAAAAACTACCTATCCTTTAGGTCTTTCCCAAATAAAACTTCTACATATACTCATATTCTGTGTAAACAAGTCCGTTAGAATGGAACAGTAACCCATCCACCCGTGAAAACGGGTGGCTTTTTAACACCTCTAGAAGAGGTCCCCGCTCACATACTCCATAAATGGAGCTTTCTAAAAGACCGCCAACCGCTCGTCGCTCGCTACTTTATTTCTTTTTCTTACTCTTGAACGGATCAACGTATTCTTGTTTACTTATACTATCTCGAATACGATCATCTGATTCCTGTTCTCGTATATATTTTGCGATTGTTTTCTGATTCAAACCCACTGTACTTACGTAATACCCTTTTGACCAGAAACTTTTATTCCCATATTTATAGACTAAGTTTCCATGCTGTTCATGGATCAGTGTCGCGCTTCTCCCTTTTAAAAATCCCATGAAGTAGGAAATGCTTATTTTGGGTGGAATTCTTACTAACATATGAATATGATCTGGCATTGCATGAGCTTCGATGATTTCTACTTCTTTCATTTCACAGAGCTTGCGCAAAATCCTTCCGATATCCTTTCTCAAATCTCCATAGATTACTTTCCTTCTATATTTTGGAGTGAACACGATGTGGTACTTACAATTCCATCTTGTATGTGATAAACTTTTGTCGTCATTTGATGACATGAAAAAAACTCCTTTCGATAAAATGAGCGGTTGGTAGCCACTTATTAGTATATCGAAAGGAGTTTTTAACGCTAAAGCTTTTTCATCCACGCGTAGAAACGCGCGGTTTTTTTGTTTCACTCGCTACCGCGAGCGAAACTGACTGAAGTCGTTAAAAAAAGAAGGAAAGCACCATAATTGCTTTCCTTCTCCATTAAGATTGAGCTGTTATACCCAATTATTTTTCTAATAGAAACCTTCTTCGGGGGAAACACTCTGTAAATCTAACATACTAGTTATTGGGTACAAGCTTCATCAAGGAGTTGTATCTCTTAACTTACAGGCTTCCTACTTCTGTTGATCTCTCTCATCATCTTTGTCGTTAGATCTATTTAGACCGTCCCAAGAAAAATGAAACAATTAAAACTAGAATTACTGCGCCAATAATTGATGGCACGATCGCCATACCAGCTAATGAAGGTCCCCAAGAACCTAATAACGCTTGACCTAAAGCTGAGCCGACTAAACCAGCCACGATATTTGCGATCCATCCCATACTATTTCCCTTGCCTGTAATCGCTCCGGCGATTGCTCCGATAACTGCTCCAATAATTAATGACCATAATAAACCCATGATAAATTCCTCCTATAATTTAATTATTTTACTCGTGGTTCACGATTTTCTTCAATTTTTTCTTGTGCCTTATCTGTTCCGCGGTTAACTGCGCCTTTTGCTTTGTCTGTTTGTTTTGAAGCAAATTCTCCTGTTGTTTTAGCAGCGCTCGTAACTTTATCTTGTACTGTTTCACTGTCTTCTTCATATTCCGCTTTTGATTTGATATCAACTACGTGGATGTTTACTTCGATGACTTCTAAATGAGTCATCTTAGCGACTTCATCCCGAATCACTTCTTTGATATGATCGGCGATTTTAGGAATGTCTCGGCCGTATTCAATGACAACATCCATGTCAACTGCCACTTGTTTTTTACCGATTTCTGTTTCAATACCAGTAGTAACGTTATCCGTGTTCACCAATTTTTCCGCAATATTAGAAAAGAAACCACCATCTACCGTTAATAATCCATCAATCTGTTCAATAGCTGTACCAACGATTTTTTTGATGACTTTATCGTCGTAAGTCAATTCACCTTTCACTGTGGGAGAAGCAGTTGATTTCGTTTCCTCAGATACGGCTGTTTTGTTTCCATAATTGTTTTCCATTGTAAATTCCTCCTGTTTTGAACAAAAATTATTGTGTCTAATTTAGAAATAGATCATTGATCAGTTGTTTCTGCGACTAAAAAAGTCATCTAGTGCACCAGTTTGTTTCAGATAATAGCCAAGTGCTGTGCCAAAACCTGTTAATAAAACGATCAATAACGTTTTGAAAAAACCGATAGATACAAGCAATATGGCCAAAATCAATCCGACCCCTCCGAAAATAATCGGGAGTTTATACTGAGCAAAAAAATCTTCCATGTATCTCCCTCCTCGTACGATCAAACATTCATTTTTGTCCCCTATACTATTCAACTCGTGAACGGTTTACAGTCGGCCCTTCCTTATCAAAAGACGTATACGCAATATCCACTTTGACTTTTTCCCGACTACCTATAATCTCCTGCAGTTCATGTTGAATTTCTTCCATTAATACTTCTGTTTTCTCAACATGAGCAGATGTGCGATTCAATTGACCTTTTACTTTGACCTTGATTTTGTTCTTCGTTGCCCGAACCTTAACGTCGGGAGAAGCAACAAAACCTGTCTCCTTCAGCTTCGAACGAACTAATCCTTCAATCGCCTTTTTGTCTAACGAAAGACGACCTTTATTTTCCTTAAGTACAAATGTCTGTTTTACTCCTGGGTAAAAGATCATGACTAAAATGAAAATCGATAAGACTCCCGTGAAAACCAAAGCTATCCAAAATAAATACTGGCGAAAATAATCATTTGATAGAGAATTCCTTAAAAACTCGGTTCGTCGAATGCCAAATGGCAGGTTCAGGTACGGGGAGCTAATCGCGATGACCATCAATAATGCCGACATCAAAATTAGCGAACTAATAATCCCGATTGCCTTTACTCCACGATTCATGGTGCACCTCCTTTTAGATAATTTCCAAATTGAGCTTTCTTTTAGTGTGGTAGGTCATACGATTTATTTTTTCTATAGCAAGAAACAACGGATTCATACTAATATCGCGCATTACTTCGCCACATTTCTACATCGTATCCCGAAGTTATTTTCGTTTATCTTTGCCACACTTTATAATATTATCGTAACGTGGTTTATTTTATTTTTAAAGGATTCTGCTCGTAATATCCAAATTCGCATTATTTAAGCTTACTATTTGACAACAAAGAAGTAATAAGTTATGCGTCGGCATTATAAATAATATTTATTAATTACTACTGGATTACGAGCATAATTTCTAAAAAAACAAATATTTATCTATAAACTTGTTTAAAAATTTAAAAAACTGAGCAAATACGAAGGTGTCCGATTTGCTGGTCACTTCAGTTGGTTTTAAGCTCTTTTGAATAGAAATTTTTTTTATATTTTAACTCTGATTTCCTCATTACCCACTGAGTTCCAAGTGGTATAATGATTAAAAAAATTGGAGGTATCCTATGAAATTAAGTCATTCATTCGAAACATTTGCTAAAGAAGCACCTGAACATCAGCAAGCTTTTGGAAAGCTCGTACAAACTTGGGGAGACATCAGCGCCTTAGATGAAAAGACGAATCATCTATCTTATCTTGCTGTCCTCGCTGCAACAGGAAAAACAAGTGGGCTTCCTTTTCACGTTATACTGGCAAAAAAGGCGGGTGCAACAAAAGAAGAAGTGATCAGCGCAATTTTAGTCGGACTACCTGCTGTAGGAAATGAAGTTATTAACGCGTTACCAATAGCCATTGAATCCTATGATATGAATGAATCACTAAACTCTTAGCCTTTCCCCTTTTCAATAGTTAAGATTTTTTTGATAACCCAATTAGTACTAAGCTTCTATCAATTGATTTACAGATTTTATTCAAAAGGATTGAGTCACTTTGTCTCCACTTAGTCATGTCACCTTCATCGTAAAGAATCTTGAGCGTTCTTCAACCATGCTCAAAAGTATATTCAACGCAAAAGAAATATACTCCAGCATTTCAATTGAATTTTCGATTCATCCTGAAAAATTCTTTTTGGATTGCTTTAATGGAGGATGATTCTGTCGAAAAACAAAAATCCTATCATCCTATCGCTTTCAAAATTAATTACGATGAGTTAGAAAAGTATCGCTTACGAATAAAAAATGTAGGTCTTAAAATTGAAGAGGGACATTCTAGAATCCAAGGTGAAGGCGCGTCCCTCTATTTTTACGATTATGCTAATCATTTGTTTGAACTGCATACAGGAACTCTCGTGGAGCGGTTAGCTAGATATTGTAACTCCTAGTCTACAAAAGTTATGACGTGTTAAATCGCGAAAAAGCATCCATTCCAATAACGGAATGGATGCTTTTTTACTCAATCATAGTGCTGAATGGATAACTGTTTTATTACATCTCTATTTGTCGAACTCTTTCTATATGCATCGTCAAGTATACCTCTTCCTCTAATGGAGGTTTTACATTATGGTTATTGTTTAAGTAGCGAATTATTTTTTCTGCACATTGAAAAGAGGACTTATATTGATCAATGACTATGCGAATCATCTCTTCACTCATATCCATCATTTTTATCCCTTTAACTTGGCGAATCAAAAAATATTGGAGGTGCGAGACCAATCTAGAAAAATTTATCGAATTCTGATCAATCTTGATTTGAAAATGATACTGAATAATCGAGATAATTTCCGAAATGATCTTCGTAACATTCATCGCCTGCTGAATCGAATCATAGTTGTTGCCGCTGCTGATAAAATGCATCGCAATCGCCGTAGATTCCGTCTCATCCAGTTCTACATCGACAACCTCGTTAATAGCTGCCACTGCTTTTTCACCTAAAGCATACTCTAAAGGATAAAGCTGCTTGATATCCCAATGTAAAGGACTAACGATAGACATCCCCTGTTTTTTTCGTTCAACAGCAGAAAAAATATGATCGGTAAGGGAAATCAACATCGTTAAGCCAAATTCAGTGTGAAGTTCTTTCTCAGCCAATTTTAGGATCGTATCGCTTAGTGTGATAAATGGTAATGGGATTTCACTGATTAATGCCGAGACTTTATCGATTTCGCTTTTCGGTTCATTTTTCAATATAAACTTTCGTTCAATTAATGATTCATCAATCAAGTTTCCAGGATAAGCTTTATATCCTACACCTTTTCCCATAACGATCATCGGCTGACCGGATTCCCCTTCAACCAAAACAACATTATTATTTAATCTCTGTGTTATTTGCATTGGGTTCCTCCTGACATTAAATACTATAGCAAAGATGCGGCTTCTTTATCAACAATCAGTGTCATGTTCGGATGCGTTGTTAATAGGGTAGCTGGGAACTCTTCTGTAACAGTTCCTTCAACTAATTTCTTCACGATCTCTGCTTTTGACTCTCCGCTGGCGATCATCACCAATTGTTTGATTTGCATGATGCTTTTAGGCCCCATGGTGACATAAAAATCTGGACGCTTCTCTTCTACGCCGCCAACTTCGTTCAATAAAACATCTACCATATCTGGTGTAGCATCTTCATCAACACGACTAGTTAAATCACCAAATTTTGTAGTATCCGGCAAATTTCCGCAGAAATGTCCGTCCGCACCTACTCCAAGCAACACAAAATCAAGTCCGCCGTCTTCCTTCAGCCGTTCATCCTGTGTCTCATAATTGGTCCAGTCAAGCACGTGAATCTTCTCTTTATCAATGTTCGCTGGTCCAAAAAACATCGTGTGCAAATTACTCATCGTTACTCCATAACGATCTTCTTCACCTTTAAATGGAATTTCATCAAAGTTGTAATAATGTACTTGCTCAAAGTATTTCTTATCCTTCACTAATGGGACTAAAATTTCATAAACCCCTTTAGGAGTAGAACCAGCAGTGATCGATATGTTTCGGCGATATTGCCCGTGCATCGCTCCTAAAAGATAATGGGTTGCTACTGTACTCATTTCATTATAGTCCTCTGTGATGATTAATTTCATTTTTCTTCCCTCTTTCTCTTAATTCGTTGCAATATTGAATAAACTTCCATCTAAATCAATCATTTCAGATGCAGCTTTATTAATTGTTTTATACTTCTCTGAGTTCGTAATCACGACGATTACGGCATCATTCAAGTGTTTAGATTTTATGAATGATGGATCAAAAGTTAACAGCTCATCGCCTCTATTTATTTCTTGACCTTGTTTTACCTTCAATTCAAACCCTTCACCATCAAGTGTTACTGTATCTAAACCAATGTGGATCAAAAGCTCGACGCCATTAGATGCCTCTAAGCCGATCGCGTGATTCGTTGGAAATACTGCCTTCACTTTTCCTTCAAACGGCGCATATACTTTGCCATCTGGTACGTCAATCGCCAATGTTTTACCTAAGATTTCCTGAGAAAAGGTATTGTCATCAATCGACTCTAGCGACAGGAGATTCCCTTTCACTGGTGAATGGATCGACAGACTGCCTTCCTGCACTTGAGAAGAAGTTGTTTCTTCAAGCGAATCCTTTTGCACATCTTTTTCCCCTTCTGAGAAACGGTTCATTAATAAGAAAGTTAAAATGGCTGTCGAAACGATCGAAATGATCATCCCAACAATGATTCCGATAAATCCTTCTCCCATGAAGGCAGGTAAAGAAAGGATGCCCGGCATGACAAAACCAAAACTCTGACCACCTAACATGGTACTGACGGCTGCTCCGATACCTCCGCCAAGACAGGTCGCAATCATCGCACCTTTGTATTTAACAAGGACCCCGTAAATCGAAGGTTCCGTAATCCCTAGGTAACCTGGAATTACTGCTGATAATGCCACTTGCTTTTCTTTTGCTTGTTTCGCTCTGAAATAAACGACAAGTGGTGCTGTTGCCTGCGCAAAAGTACTCATGAGCATCATCGCCAGCATTTGTGAAGAACCAAAGCTTGAGATTTCTTGTTGAACAAGCGGGTTCATGGCATGATGCATCCCCCCTAATACAAGGATCGGCCGAGTACTTCCGACGACTAATCCTGCCAGCCAAGGAGAAAAGTCAATTAACCATTTGATTCCATGGGCAATATATTCCCCGATGTAATACCCTAATGGCGCCAGCACACTCATCGCTATCGGAGCCACAATAAGCAAAGATAGTAACGGTGAAAATACCATGTTGACCATATCTGGAATATACTTATCAAAAAAACGTTTAACATATTTCAGTAACCAAACCGAAAAAATGATTGGTAAAACCGAAGCACTATAATCAACTACAGCGATTGGAATGAACCCAAAAAGCTTCATAACCTGCTGGCCTTCAGCAATCGCAAATGGATACATCATTAAACCAGCTAACGTTAGTGCTAAATATTCATTCGTCTTAAATCGTTTTGCTGAACTTACTGCAAGCAAAAATGGGAAAAAGTAAAACATCGCATCTGATAAACCATTAAGAAAAATAATCGTATCCGTACCGCCATCTGCCCAGCCAAAATTAATGAACATGAAAATGAAGCCTTTAAGCAATCCTCCCGCAATAACTGGCGGCAATGCTGGAGTTAAAATTGATGACAGCGTATTCAACACGCTGGATACTCCGATTTCCCCATTATTTTCATCATCACTGCCTGTTAGAGAAGTTATCTCATTCAGTTCGTTGGCTACACTCGCTACCCTACCACCAAGAATGACTTGAAATTGATCCCCTTGAAACTGAACACCTAAAACACCGTCCAATCGACTGATTTCCTGCTGATTAACCTTCATGTCATCTTTCAATTGGAAACGCAGCCTTGTCACACAATTTGTAAAATGGCTTATATTTTTTTCTCCTCCCACATTACTTAATATCGCTTTTGCCAGCTCACGATTATCCATAATTCTCCTCCTTTTCTAGCCGAATCCAATAAAAAAATGCCTAAAGAGAGTATGCATAATAAACATACTTTCTTTAGGCATTGCCAGCTTTACCCGTAACGAACCCTGCTAAATTTGTTTTTTTTGTTACTCCAAGACTATCATCATAAAAAAAGATTGTCAATACGGTCTTTTAAAAATTTGAAGCGTTACCATTTTTTTAATAGTAACAGTAAGATTCTAGTATCGCGTTTTTGCTTCTCTAATCTATCTATTTACTCCGAACTAGGAAACAAATATAACGTATTGGACTTTCTCGTTGATGTATTTCTTAATGCTGAATTGTCAAATTAATTGCAACATTTCTTCTTGAAAGACTTCCCAACAATTTTTCCAGTTCAATGTTTTTTTAGGACGCATATTTATCTTGCGTAATGCTTCCTGTTTCTCCGTAGGGGGTACCTTTGAAAAATCAGTTCCCTTAGGGAAGAATTCTCTAAATAAACCATTCCCATTTTCGTTAGATCCGCGTTGCCATGGGGAGTATGGATCACAAAAATACATAGGTACGTCTAAATCTTTCTCAATTTCTTTCCAGCAAGAAAACTCTTTCCCACGGTCGACCGTAAAGCTTAAAAATGCCTTGTGACTCCCTAGGTCTTGCACAAAAGCTTTAATCGCTTGTGCCATTGACTTCGCGGTACGATCCCTCATTGAGATCGCCCAATAAAAGCGTGTTTTCCGTTCAATAAACGTTGCTTCGCAGGCTTTGCTTTCCCCTCTGCTAGAAACAACTGTGTCCAACTCCCAATGTCCAAATTCTTCTCGAGTTGACACAGAAGCTGGGCGTTCATCAATGGTATGCCCTACAGTCATTTTGCCTCGTGCCTCTTCTTGTTTTTCTTGTCTTCTGCCTTTATGTCTCAGACACTGTTTAGACACATTAAGAATACCGGCATAGAGCCAATTGTAAATGGTTTTGAATGAAACTATTTGACGATCATTCGCAATTTGTTCAGGGGACCAGCTGTCTTCAAGATCACATTCAATCTGATAAGCGAATTCAGAAGTCCATTTGGACTTCGCACCACAGGCACTGCGCTTCATTTCCGCATCTAATTGCGCATTGTCGGCATTATAGATCAAATCTTCGGGTACTCGTTTCAACTCACGATCAATCGTTGTTCGGCTAACACCAATTCTGTCCGCTATTTCTTGAATACTCTTGGCATCATAAATCATCGTCTCTATACATTTTCGATTATCTCGTGTAAGCTTTTTGTGTGAACCCATCAAAATCACTCCTAGTAGTTTGTTATCCTAAACTCATTTTACTAGAAATTTTTGATGGGTTCTTTGTTGCGATTAATATTACAATTCAGCTAATAAAATTACTATTTTCTTTACAGATACACCTGAACACGCACTCTTCTTTTTAAAATAAATCCATGATAAGCTGGTTATTAATTAAAGACTTACTTGAAAAAAACAAAAATTTTTGAGGAGAAAAGATGGTACCGACTATCGAGTTAAGAACCTATCAGCAACGAGCAATCGATCAATTAGCCAATTATTTGGATAATGACAGTATCCATATTGTCGCTCCACCCGGATCAGGCAAAACAATCTTAGGGATAACGATTATTGATAAAATACAGAGAAAAACATTAATTTTAGTCCCCTCTTTACTGTTGAAAAAGCAGTGGATGGATACGATTCAGGAATATTATCCTCAATGGGAAATCTCTGAAAATCTGCTTCAGCCAACTCAAATTACTATCGCTACTTATCAAAATCTGTGTAGTAAAGGAAAAGAGTGGACGCGTTACTTTGAAGAATATGGTATTAATTTTCTTGTGCTAGACGAATCGCATCACTTAAAGAAAAGTTGGTCTGACCTTTTACTGCATTTACGAGAACATACGAATGATTTGCAAACATTAGCCTTAACCGCAACACCTCCCTTTGATGCGAATCAAAAAGAATGGAAGAACTATATTCGATTAACGGGAACGATTGATGAAGAAATCTCTGTTTCCGAGTTGATAAAAGAAGAGGTGCTTGCCCCTTATCAGGACTATGTCTACTTAATCCCTGTGACAAAAGAAGCGCAGGAACAATTCTCAGATTTTTTAGAGAATCAAAATCAAATTGTAGCCACGCTTTGTCGTAATCAAGAAGTAACTGATTATCTGTTAGCTCAAGATTTTATTCAACAGCCTTTGAATTGTACAGCATTTATCTATAAGAATTTTGACGTTTATTTGAGTTGTCTATTCTACCTGAATGAGCAGCACTATCAAATTGGCGGGGATCATTGGAAGATTTTAGGGACAAACCGAAAGAAATTTGAAATTCCTCAGCAAACAAGAAAAAGTATCATCGATTTATATCAATATTTATATCATGCAGATCCACGCTTAACTATATTTAACTATTTATCAAAAATAGGCTGGCTATACAACGATAAGCTCAGGCTTTTCCCGAACTTTGAAGGCAAGAATCAATCAAACATTCCTTTGGTAAAAGAGGCAATCCAGCATATTGTTATAAAAGAAGAGAGCTATTTAGAAAACATGCTGCGCGGTGTACTTTTATTTGATCATATCAAAAAGGATGTTCTAGATGGAAAAGAAAGGTATTTAGAATATGGTGTTGCGCCAGCATTTTTAGATCTCAAGGACCTGCTTAAACCTGAAACTTCTCTAGCCGCTATTTGCGGAGAATTCCTCATCATCAGTCAGGATGTTTATCAGAATTACTTCATAAATTACTCAGCATTTCAGAAAGAGAAGAATCTGTCTAACTATGTTTATTTGACCATGACAGACAAAAATAGAAGCAGCTTATTATCCCTGACAACACAGCTTTTAGATTCTGGTATTCTCAATTTATTAATCGGTACGGTCAGTTTATTGGGAGAAGGATGGAATTGCCCTTCGATTAACACCATAATCATGGGAAACGCGGCGGGTTCCTACGTCCAAACCCAGCAGATTCGCGGCAGAGGGTTACGGAAAACTGGAAAAGGAAAGCTGACCAATATTTGGCATATTGGAGCAATTTATCCGAATATTCCGTTATCAGAACAACCTTCATTCGCTTCTATTTTTAAACGTTTATCATTTATCGAAGGCTTAAATTTGCTTGCCGCACCGCTGATTTCAACAGGCAGTGAACGATTTGAACTACCGGATATTCAAGTAATCAGCGGCTATACACAGCACAATCTTTATCAAGCCAAAGAGCGTGAAAAATATTTTACACTATGGAATGATGCCTTAAAGCAAGGAACTCGCTTGGCAATGCCCCTGTTTATTCGAAGCCAGCCTGCAGAAAAAGAATTGGATTTTGAACCGACTAGCTTTAAAAATAGAAAAGAAAAATCGCTGACCTTCTTTCAATCCCTGCTTCACGGGAATCTAGCATTCTATTTTAAAGAACAAAAGAAGAGAAGGCTTTGGCGAAAATCTTGTCAAATCCAACAAAAAATAGTTCAAATAATTTATCAATTACTAATAAATGAAGGCCTGC
Organism: Enterococcus sp. AZ128; assembly: GCF_051714485.1. Lineage (NCBI taxonomy): Bacteria > Bacillati > Bacillota > Bacilli > Lactobacillales > Enterococcaceae > Enterococcus > Enterococcus sp. AZ128. The sequence continues at coordinate 904,512 of NZ_JBIORZ010000002.1, read as the reverse complement.
TATCTGAGAATATCCCCTTAACAATTAGTTGGGATGAGTATGTCTTCTCCTGTGAAATTACCGCTAGCTATCATCAGGAAAAACTATTTAATGACCTAGTTAGCGAAGCATTGGGTGAAATCGAGAATCCTAGGTATCTTTTAAAAATTAAACATGCCTACTTTGCAGTCCCCGCTCGTTACAGCAAGAATAAAAAGGAGGCTCAAACTTTCATAACAGAGATTCAAAAAAGCAATTCATCGGCAGAAATTTTCTATACGAAAAACCTCGCCGGCCGAAAGCACCTGATTGATGCACGATTAAATACTCTGCTTAATCCTGATAAATTAGAAATTATCGAGCATAAAATTTGGCAATAAATTACTCATAGTGAGCTAAATGAGACATTATACAACAGTTCAAATGGTTTAAAAAGACCTCGGATTCCTAAATCTCTAGTAGAATTTAGAATCCAAGGTCTTTATTTTTGTGCGTACCTTTCATGATTTCAACAACTTTTATTCAGAGGCTTTAATCCTAGGCAGGTAGTTTTTTTGCTAATAGAGCTCAATCCTTAATAGGCCCGTAATGACTGATGAGTGGTTCTCGTCTCTCTCCTATGCTCACTCCCTAAACGAATTTGGAAGTACCCCATAGGCCTCTTTGAATTGATGATAAAAATGGCTGCGATTTTTAAGTCCGATCAGTTCAATGATCGAACTGATCGATAGGGAGGAATTTTCGATTAGGAATTTAGCCTGCTTCATACGTCTTTTTGTTAATAAATTGGAGAATGTCTCGCCGGTCTTCTTTTTAATGATGTTACTCAAATAATTTTTGTTGTATCCCAGCTGTTGTGCCGCACTTTCTAACGTTACTGATGCGAAGTCGGTTTCGATCAATTTCAATGTATCGATGACCACCTGATGATTTGTTTTGTCCTTTTTTTCTTCGTAAAAATCATAGGTGCAGTTTCCGATTAATTCAGTAAATAGAATCGGGATATACAAAGAGATGATTTCGTTAGCAAAATTCGGCTCGATAAAATATTTATTGATCATTTGATCCAAAATCATTTGAACATGTTCATTCTCAGAACAACGAAAAATCAAATAATTTTTCCGGGAACGATTGGCTAAGGTTTGCGCTAAAAAGCTAAATAGTACACTGCTCTTTTCGTTAAGGTTAGAAAGCCAATCGATATCCACTTTATCATTCGGAAAGATGATATTGATCATAATATCATCCTCATCATGCTCACTTAACGCATGGGCAGAGCCACGATCAAGTAAAAGAATTTCCCCCTTACGAATCACCTCTCGATTGCCATTAATATACTGGATCGATTTCCCTGAATAAACATAATTCAATTCCAAAAAATGATGCTTATGTTCTGGATAAGCAGCAAACCGCGGGTGCTTGCTTATATAAACAGAATTATTTTTCAAAAAATAATCTCTCAGCAAAACCATGCTATCTTCTTTCGTTTGAAACGAGTTCTCGGGAATATCAATAATAAATTTCTTACGTTTCAATTGCTCCTCTTCGACTCGATTATGGCGGTGCAAATACTCTTTAGTCACTTCATGCATTTTTTCACATCCCTGTAAATTCGTCACACTTATTCTATATCCTCGTCATTGATAACACAACCCAGAATTCTGATAATAGAGGTAGAAATCGTGATAAGAAAGAATCCACGCTCAGTTACTAATCATATGATTGAAGTTTTTGCATATCTAATTAGTTATGTAAAATAGTGACTCGTTTTAAAAGGAGGAATAAGAATGGCAGAAACTTATATAGCCGTAGACATCGGTGCTTCAAGTGGACGTTTAATGCTCTCGGAAAAGGATACATTTAATCGTATTTCACTTGAAGAGGTTCATCGCTTTAAAAATGGGTTTTCTTTAATTGAAGGAACAACCCATTGGGACACAGAACACTTAATCAAGGAAATTTTGATCGGCTTAGAAAAAATAAAGCACCGCGGCATTGAAAAATGTTACGTCGGTATCGATACATGGGGGGTGGATTATTGCTTACTAGATGATCAAGGTCAAGCCTTGAGTTTGCCGGTCAGCTATCGTGATAATCGAACCGCACATGCTATGGAGGAATTTGGCCAAAATTTCCCATTGCAAGAACTTTATCAAAAGACGGGCATCCAGCTTCAACCGTTCAACACCGTTTTTCAATTGCTAAAGGAAAGTCCAGTTAAATTGGCACAAGCCAAACAATTATTACTGATCCCTGATTACCTGGGATACGTTTTGACTGGCCACGCGGTATTAGAAAAGACTAATGCATCGACTACGCAGCTAATGAACTTGGAAACCCGAGAGATTGATGAAGATATTTTAACCGCCATCGACATCGACAAAGAGCTCTTCCCAAATTCAGCAGAACCAGGATCAATTTTAGGATCGCTGCTTAAAGAGAAATTTCCTGACTATGACCTCCCAGATGCCATGTTCATCACCATCGCCTCCCACGATACTGCTTCGGCTGTTGCGGGAACGCCAGGTAAAGGCACCGATTGGGCGTATATCAGCTCAGGAACTTGGTCCTTGATGGGGGTAGAAATCGATGAAGGAATTTCAACTTCGAAGGCCTACCAAGCCAACTTTACCAATGAATGGGGTGTTCAAGGAACGGTCCGTTTTTTGAAAAATATCATGGGTATGTGGCTGATCCAAGAAGTCGCACGCAGCCAAGACTATCAGTATTCTTATCCTGAATTGGCGGAATTGGCGAGTCAAGCTTCCGCCTTCGAAAGCTTGATCAATGTGAATGACCCTCGCTTTCTAAATCCTGAGAACATGATTATTGAAATTCGAGCCTATTGCCAAGAGACCATGCAGAAAATTCCTGAAACTGCGGGAGAATTGGCTCGTTGTATTTACGATAGCCTAGCCTTATGTTATGCGGTGGAACTAAACAAGCTGCAAACAATTACTGGTCGAAGGATCACAAAGCTTCACATCGTAGGCGGTGGTTCAAATAATACTTTCTTAAATCAATTAACCGCAGATACTTGCGGTGTCACTGTTCTTGCTGGTCCAAGCGAAGCAACCGCAATTGGAAATATCATGGTCCAAATGGTCGCTACAGAGGGATTTGGAACGCTAACGGAAGGTCGCGAAGGAATCAAGAACTCTTTCCCGCTGAAAGAATTTCATCCACAAAGCAAGAATCCTGCAGCACTTAAAAAATATCTGGAACTCACCAAATCAATCATCTAAGACAGGTACAAAAAGGAACTAATAATTGTGTTAGAAAAATAAACGAATTAAAAATCAATCGAACGAAAAGAGGAAAAATGATGTCAAAAACAGTAGAAAAACGTTATGAAGATGCAAAGGCACGCTACGCTGATGTCGGTGTCGATACGGATGCCGCCTTGAAAAAAATTCAAGAAGTGAAAATCTCCATGCATTGCTGGCAAGGAGATGATGTCAAAGGATTCTTAAAGCCGGACGGTGAATTGACAGGCGGTATCATGGCCACAGGCGATTACCCTGGAGCAGCACACACACCCGATCAATTAAGACAAGATATTGAGAAGGCCTTATCTTTAATCCCAGGCAGCCATAAATTGAATCTCCATGCTATTTACCTTGATACAGATGAATCCGTTGAACTAAACGAAATCGAACCAAAACATTTTCAAAAATGGGTGGACTGGGCCAAAACGCAAAAGATTGGTTTAGATTTCAACCCTACCTTCTTCTCTCATCAAATGATGAAGGATGGCATGACCTTGGCTCATCCCGATAAAGAAATTCGAGAGTTTTGGATTGAACATGGGAAACGCAGTCGGAAAATCGCTGAATTCCTCGGAAAAGAAACGGGACAAACCTGTATCAATAATTTTTGGCTCCCCGACGGAATGAAGGATAACCCGATTGATCGTTACAGTCCTCGAAAACGTCTGATGGAATCACTAGATGAGATTTTTACTGAAGAATTGAATGAAGCATATACCCAAGAGGCGGTTGAAAGTAAACTGTTCGGTCTCGGTGCCGAAGCCTATACTGTCGGATCTCATGAATTCTATATGGGATATGGTCTGACTCGTGATAAGCTCATTTGTTTAGATGCCGGTCATTTTCATCCTACAGAAGTTATCTCGAACAAATTGTCTTCACTGGCTTTGTTTTCAAAAGGCATCATGCTGCATGTTTCCCGCCCTATTCGCTGGGACTCTGACCATGTTGTCCTTATGGATGATGAATTGCAAGAGATCGGTAAAGAGATTGTTCGCAATGATCTTTTGAGCAAGACCACGATTGGTTTGGATTTCTTTGATGCAACGATTAATCGGATCGCCGCTTGGGTCGTCGGTACCCGAAATACACAAAAAGCGCTTTTAAAAGCGATGCTGGAACCAATCGACGATTTGAAGACAATCGAATTGGCCTTTGATCATACTAAACGGATGGTATTAACGGAAGAAATGAAGGACTTCCCTTACGCCGATGTCTGGAATTATTTCTGTGAACAAAACAATGTCCCTGTTGGAATGGACTGGTACGAAGATGTACTGGATTATGAAAAAAACGTTCTAGCAACACGTTAAAAACTAGTTGAATGGGATTCACCGTTCAAGAAAAATATGGAGGAATCAAGTATGAAAAACATTTTAGAAGCACCCTTTGTAAAAGAAATGGTTGACGTGACCAGCAATCTCTATCGCCTAGGTTGGGATGAACGAAATGGCGGAAACATCTCTTATTTATTGGCGGAATCAGCAGTTAACGAGTATTTAGATACTAAAAATGTTTTACGAAATATTCCCATGGACTTTGATGGTTCAGCAATTAAAGGAAACTACTTTATCGTGACCGGTTCAGGAAAATATTTTAAAAATGTCGCAGCGGACCCAGCGAATAATCTCGGTGTCATTCGTGTTGCCGAAGATGGGCAAAGTGTCGATTTACTATGGGGGTATACGGACGGCGGCGTGCCTACTAGTGAACTCCCAGCCCATCTGATGAGCCACATTGCTCGTCTAAAAGTGGACGCAGAAAATCGCGTGGTGATGCATTGCCACGCAACCCACCTATTAGCCATGACCTTCAGTCATGAACTGACTTCTAAAGCCATCACTCGAACACTTTGGGAAATGTGTACAGAATGCCTAGTCGTCTTCCCAGAAGGCGTTCAAGTGTTGCCTTGGCTGATTCCAGGTTCCAATGAAATCGGTGAAGCGACTGCTCAAAAAATGCAGGAAGCTCGACTTGTTCTTTGGTCCTTCCACGGTGTTTACGGTGCTGGTCGAACAATGGATGAGACCTTTGGCCTGATCGAAACCGCTGAAAAAGCGGCCGAAGTCTATACTTACGTACAGGCACAAGGCGGCATCAAGCAAACTATTTCAGATGAGAATTTTGTCGCTTTAGCAAAACAATTTGGGATCATCCCTAATCCAGAATTCTTTGATGCTTAATAACTAAAGCATCGTTTTAAAAGAAAAATTCGTACCAAAGGATCAAATGAATAAGGAGCGAAAAAAATGACAGTAAACAGAATGATTTTGAATGAAACATCCTACTTCGGTAAAGGAGCGATTCAAGAAATCGCAAATGAAGCCAAAAAACGCAACTTTAAAAAGGCGCTAGTCGTTACTGACAAGGACCTGATCAAATTTAATGTAGCAACTAAAGTGATGGAGGTCCTAAAGAACGCTGAACTCGAATATGAAATTTATGATGCGATCGTTCCTAACCCTTCAATCGAAGATGTACAAGCTGGCGTTGAAGCGTGTAAAGCAGCAAAAGCTGATTACATCGTAGCTATTGGCGGCGGTTCACCGATCGATACAGCAAAAGCTATTGGAATTATCAACAAAAACCCTGAATTCGAAGATGTCTTAAGTTTAGAGGGTGTCGCAGATACAAAAAATCCTGCGCTGCCGATTTTAGCGGTCCCTACCACCTCAGGAACCGCTGCGGAAGTAACCATCAATTATGTAATCACAGACAAACAGAACCAACGTAAATTTGTTTGTGTAGATCCACATGATATCCCAGTGGTTGCCTTCATTGATAGCGACATGATGATGGGCATGCCTAAAGGACTTTGTGCTTCTACTGGAATGGACGCATTGACTCACGCCATTGAAGGCTATATTACCAAAGGCGCTTGGACTATGACAGATATGCTTCATCTTGAAGCAATTGAGATTATCGCTCAAGCTTTACGTGACTCCGTCGCAGGAGATCAAACTGCCCGCGAAGAAATGGCCCTTGGACAATACATCGCTGGAATGGGCTTCTCAAACGTCGGTCTGGGTCTTGTCCATGGCATGGCGCATCCGCTATCTGCTTGGTATAATACGCCCCATGGGGTAGCCTGCGCAACGCTGTTACCATTAATAATGGACTATAATAAAGAATATACCGGTGAAAAATTTCGTCAGATTGCGATCAAAATAGGGGTAGCGGGGGCAGCTGACATGCCGTTAAACGATGTACGCGACGCTGCAGTGCAAGCAGTCAAACAATTAGGTATCGATGTAGGTATTCCACAAAACCTAACTGAAATTGGTATGAAAAAAGAACATATTCAACAAATTGCTGAAGATGCTTTCCGTGATGTTTGTTCACCAGGAAACCCCAGAGAGGCCTCTGTAGAAGACATCGCCAAGCTTTACCAATCAATGCTATAAAATGAACAACAGACGACCTTTCACTGAATCATTCAGAAAAGGTCGTCTGATTTTTTTATTTTTGAAATGAATTTTCTTCAGTCTAACTCCTGTATTTTATCTACCAATCAATCTTTCCTCACAGAAAGAGGCCGACTCATAAGTGTTCAGCGTCAAGAAATTTTGGCTTATTTCCGCAGGCGCTACTTATGAGTCGCCGTTTATTCGTGAATAGGAGCTGAGCCAAAAGTCTAAAAGACTTTTGGGGCAGCTCCTTTTTGATATATGAATAGGTTAGAATCGCAGTTCTACATCTTCGATACCATAATTTTGCATTGGAAATTCTCCGTAATGTTCAGCCAGCGGCGATGTATTCAGGTAATTATTCAATGTACTGCCTACAACGATTTCCAATTCGAAACTCTCAGTGAGAGAATAGTGTTGCAGAGAATAATCACCAGTTAAAGGATTTCCTTGGAGCTCTTGTCCATTAAGTCTGACCAGCAAACTTCCTGCCGCACTATTAATATGAAGACCTCGCGGTTTTTGATCCTTCAAGTCGAATACAGTTTTGTAAGTTCCGACACCAGAAGAATTTTTAAAATCATTAAGCTTATTCCAATAACTTAGCTCTGACAGCTCCTTGGATCTCATAGTTTTCTTGTTCACTAGATTCTCTGGTGAATACATTTCCCAGCTTTCAAGGGTTAATGTCCACGGGTGCTTTTTCAAAGATAGCACCTCCGCGTTTTCCAATTCCTCGACTATAGCTGATCCTTCACCAAGTACTTCAAAAATACGACAATCTTTAGCTTTTAACTGAGCTCCTCTCACCGTAGCAATTTCGCCAGTCCAAGGCATCCATTCACGTACCTCGTAACTATTCAGAAAAGCAGAAAGTGATAAACTTTTAGCACCTTGGTTGTAGCAAAAAATAAATTTGTGTTGCTCACTGCTACGTTGATACGTCAACAAATCTCCAGTATCTGTTTTGAAATCAGAGACTTTTAAAATCTGAACTAGCTCTTCCAATTCTGCTGTCGCTTGATAGATAACAGACAAGCCTTGCCTAGACCATTCATCAATAGCTTTTTTAACTTTCTCTGAAAGCGCCACTTCCTTTGGAATGACAAGACTGCGATAGCTTGCGCCTTTTGTATATAAAACACGATCTTTTATCGTTACAGGTTCTGAAAACAACCCTTCCGTCATCACTTGGTAACGGTAACCCATCTTGGTTAATTGATCGCCAATTTCGATTTTTTTGTTTTCACTTGCATTGTGTCCAGCTTGATAGACTAATACATCCAAGTTATTTTTCCCATGTCTCAACAATTCATGAAGACGGCCCAAATAACTTGTATATGCTGGTAAATATTCCCAGACCGGTTGACGTTTGCCCCATGGTTCTGCAAATCCGCGTCCCCCTAGCATAGGATTAAAAGCGGAAAATCCCGGCCATTGAGCTCCTGGAGCATATTTGAAGGGGATTCCATGCCAATAAGTCTGGTTGACTCCCGCCATATAGTTTTTGTGTAATGTTTCAAACAATTGAGATAACGTCGTAGCATACCCTTGAAAAAGATAAGCGCCTGCCTCGTCTGATAAAATTTTAATTCCACCAAAATCACGCCCAGCCGCTAACAGACGAAAAGCATCATTTCCGTCTTCGCCAAAGCCTAAAGATTCGCCTTCAGCAACATCCAATTTCGCTGCAGCCGCAGCCGAATCGATCGCCCAACCGTATGGCTGCGCCCGATAGTTCATTTTCAATGTATTGGCCCATTTCTTCAACGGCTGTAAATGATGTTCTTGATACAATTGGTTCAAGACTTCAAAATAATCATGCCGCAGTTCTTGAATCTTATTCTTGCTTTCTTTTTCAACTTGAAAACTAGAACTTTCAACACCTAACCCGTTATCCTGATTGATTCCCAATACAAAAGGCAGATACGGACGAATATCATATCCCATTCGTTGTTCGAATTGCTCCAGCATATCTGTGGTCCAATGTCCGACAGATTGCAGCTCTAAAGAATCCTCGAAAAAGCAGTCTCCAACCTTCTGCAAAAGTTCAAGGAACTCTGGATCCGAGAAAAAATTCTTTTCCCAAAGAGACTTAATCCATTTGAAGCCTTCGATTGAAAAATGATCGACGACATAGGCATACGGCTCCATGACATCTGGCCGAGCAGAACTGCCCATCGAAAACATGTTGACACGTTGTCCTGTTCCTCGTTCAAAAACCGCGATAATAATACTGTTAGAATGAGTGGTCCCTACCGCCTCGGTTAGTCGCCCCTCCTTTACTTTGGCAGTAATTTCTTCCAATGAATCAAATCGAATCTCATCACTAATTACAGTGTATGCCTCCTCCCAAGGAACTGCGGGAGGCATTTCGACTTCCTTATGATCAATATGCGCCGCTGTATAAACGGCGATCAATTTATTATTTATCTCTCCGCCATCAATCCTTTTTTCGCTCGTTTTATAATGGGGTGAACAAAGAGATTCGATGATTGTCCCTGATGGAAGTTCTCCGTTAAACGAATAACTTCCATATACTAATTCTTTCGCGGTTCCAAAATCGTTAGGATCAGCTTCATTGGTTGATGCTGGCCAATGAGGCCCGATAGTCAGATCCACCTTCAATCCATATTTTTTTGCTGATTTCAAAGCTTGTTTCACCGAAATTCGCCAATTGTCACTGGTAAAGCCGTATTTTTTAGGATCTAACACTTGCGCATCTTTTTCGGAAATCGCGTCATATACATCAGAGATTTCAACACCGCCAAAGCCAGCTTCAGAAATTTCCTTCATTTCACTATCCAATTCCTCTAGGTAATTTGCCACATACCCGCCAGGCCACCAATACCTCAGTCTGGGACGGCTATCATTTGTCGGTTTTTTAAAACGTTCCTCAATCTTATTCATCATCTCACACCTCTTTTTGTCCCAACAGACGCATACTTTTCTTTTGAAAATTCGATAATATCGCTCCTACCGCAACGATAATTGAGAGCACACAGCCAACAAGCATTGCGCCAGCAGCAGTTGAACCAACAAATGCTTGATTTAAAAAGTTAATGATTGTTGGGCTCAAAAAACCGCCAACAGAATTAGCTGTCGATAATACCGCCATCCCCATAGGAATCAAAATAGGGTGAACTAAAATCGTGATCAAGAATGGCGCTTGAGAGAAGAACATCGCTTGTCCTGCTCCTGAAAGAAAACTACCGATGATCGCCAATGGCAAATTGCCGGCAACCGCCAAAATAAGTAATGAGACCCCTTCAATCACAAAAGCAAAAGCTATCATATGTGATTTGATAACCTTCGAGATTCTGCCAACACAAAGTCCCGTAATCAATCCGCCTAATTGGGCTAGCATCGTTACTAGCCCCGAAATATCGCTCCCGCCAAGATTATTTTCAGTAATCAGCAGTGAGATATTATTATTAAAAGCATTGTTCACTACCATAAAACAAAAACCCATTAAAGCAACAATCAACACGCGTTTATTGATGACCTCGGTCACTGAATGTTTTTCCTGCTGGGGATTATGATCTTCCACATTCGTTTTTGGTAAACAAACCCAAGCAATCAAGAAAACGATACCCGCAAAAACATACGTTAGGTACGAACGATACCAAAGGCCCGCTCCCAAATTTCCCGAAAGAAACATCAAAAACATCGTGCCAATACTTACAAAAGAAACCTGTTTCCCCATTGCCCCTTGCCGTTCCTCAACTGAAAAATAGTCGGCGATCAATCCGGGGATGACATTCGTAATAAAGCCCACACTCACACCGATCAGTCCCGAACAAATGATAAGTACAACTAGTTGACTGTGGAAAAAGTATGGAATAAGACCAAACACACATGTCATCGCTGATCCGACTAAAGCGATCGTCCGTTTAGAAATGGATAACGCAATTCGTCCTACAACAAAAGCTGCTACGATCCCCGTTAAATTTGCCACGGATAAAATCATTTGGATCTGATTAATACCGCTCGATGGAAAAGCACCCGCGATCGCTCCTAATACAGGCGACATCAGCAGGGTTGCCATCGAAAGCATACTCAATGAAAAAATTCCTACCTTGATTCTTAAACTCGTTTGCATTTTGCATTCTCCTTTATGTGATTATTCAACTCTTGAATCTATTGTATATACACAAGAAAACGCATACAATGCGGAAAAACCACCATAAACTGTGATAATATGATCTAAAGGAGAAAAAACGATGAAAAAAGAGCCGAGCTTCTATAATGTTGACCATATTCCGCGAATTGATCAAACCAGGCAGCCATTAAGTCCCTATGTCATTGTTGACCCGGTATTTGATCCTTATCGCGAACTAAGCCACTCAAGTGAAATCAGTCTGCCATTGCATAAAATTCTAACCAGTGTCGAATTGGACGAAACGCTGCCTTTCGCGATCGTTTCTCACTATTTGGATCTGCCTTCCAACTTGCATTATCATGACTACATTGAAATCGTCTATGTTCCTGAAGGAAAGCTGTTAAATGTCGTCAACCATTCGCCATTTATTATGGAATCAGGCAGTCTCTTCTTAATCAACAAAGACGTTCCTCATTTAGTTTCCCGTTTAGCGAAGGAAGCTGCTAAACCGATGGTCGTCAACCTGCTGATCCACCCCAACATATTCGATGGTTTTGCTAATATCACTCAACAATCTATACCACTGACGAATCAATTGTTTAATTTTGGGGACTATTTGATATATCACAAATCCGACTTAGATAATGTTCACTATTATTTACAGCGATTGATCACAGAATATTATCAAGCGAATTTCGCATTTTCCTATACTGTACTTGGCTACTTAATGATTTTTCTAGAACAATTGGTCCAGCTTCAGCACCCGTTAAAAAGACAGATGGACGAGCTGACCAATGCTGTGATTGCCAGAATCAAACAAGATCCGGCAAATGTCTCATTGGAACATCTAACAGAACAATTTTCCTACAGTAAAGGCTATTTATCCCGGCACATCAAAGAACAAACGAGCAAAACAATCTCTCAGTTGATTACGAATGAAAAACTAATATTAGCCGAAAAATACTTATCTGAAACCACAAAAACCATTTCCGAAATCTCAGAAATCGTCAACTACCAAAGCGAAAGTCATTTCTATCGCCTTTTTAAAAATAGATTCCAATTAACACCAAAACAATACCGTCATTTATTGAAATAGTTCATGAGCTTTTCTAGCAATAACCCGAATAAGCCGACCATGATTATCAACGGTCGACTTATTCGGGTATTTTAAAATTAAAGGCAGCAATCATTACGTCTGAACACTAGAATTCAAGAACACATCAGCATTCAATATCAACGATCAATCTTGGCATTTACTCGCATTATCCTCATGTCATCAATAGCAGCATAAAGCTTCATCGAAATGCTCATAATAAGAATCGACATTGTCGCAAATAGTCCATCGATGGGACTCAAAATATAGAAATTCAAAAAAATGATGACTAGATTCGTTAGCAACAACCCTTGATGTGCGGGAATTTGAAAATACCGATCGAGAATTATCGGCGGCACAGTCACACCCCCATTTGAAGAACCAGCTTTATACAGATAAAAAACACCTAGACTAAACAACGTACTTCCTACTATCAAAGAGGCGATATGAGAAAAAAATAATGGCGTTGTAGGAACAAAATGCAGAAAAAGCGGAAAAAGCAGACTTCCGATAAAAATTTTTGAAAAAACTTGTTTATCTAATAGTACATATGTCAGCACAAGCATCAGGACATTGATCAGCCAAACCACGTTGATACTTTTGAAAGCAAAATGGATCTCTACTAAATGCCCGATCGCCCCAACTCCTGCGGAAGCAATATCATGAGGTAACAAAAAAAGATTCAGCGCAACAGAAATGATCAGCAATCCAATAGAAATATTCATCAGATTCAAAAGCTTTTTTATGACAACCACCTTCTTCCCATTAGTTAGACTTATCCTACCATCACAAAAAGGAAGGCTAGAGTCATTTTTTTCAGTCTGGTATGAAGTTTTTGTGAGGTAAAAAAGGATTTATTGTAGTCCTAATTCTAAATGCAAACAATAAATTTAATCAGTTTGCCTTTTTAGTGTTCTATTTCCTTCTAAGCTATCAAAAAAGACCAACCACCTAGCGCGATGGTTGATCCTTCAATCAAAAATTTATTTATAACTACTCTTTTTGCGTCAGTAGCTTTATATACAAAGTTAAAAATCACAAATGGATGTTTCTGCTCCATACAAAGATTCCCAATCTTTCTTAAACTGCCCCACACTAGCCTCGGTCAAGATATGATTGGCGCAAGCTTCAAAGACATCGTAGCCGATTGCTGAACCGTATACGCCATTGACTGCTGCTTTTTCGACTTGCAAAGCATTTTTGAAGGAGGCGCCCAACACTTTGGCTTCAAAGTTGTTTTCTTTGAATACTTTTATCGTATCAGCTAAAACCTTATCGCCATCGGCTGAAATATTACTGACGCGATTCACATAAATTGCTACATAGCTTGCGCCGCTCTGTGCCGCTAAAACAGCTTGATTTACGTCAATAATTGCGGTTGCTGTCGTAGCAATTCCTTCCGCTGTGAGTACCTTCATTGCCTCATATCCGGCTTTGCAGGCTGGGATTTTCACAAAAAAGCGACCTGAAATTTTCTCTCGTAAATGCTTGGCCTCTTTGATCATCCCTTCAGTCGTCGTACTAACCACTTGAACATGTAATTCCTTTTCGTCACCAATAATTTCTCTAATTCGATGGATCAGATCAAAGAAAGGGATTTTTTCACCTTTTAAATCTTTCATTACGATTGTAGGGTTCATGGTTATTCCCGCAATCGGGTAAACTCGATTAGCTTCCTTAACCACGTTAACATCGGCTGAATCAATATAATAGATCAATGATTATTCCTCCTATTTTATGCAATTCCTAACAGGGACAGGACAATTCCTAGTACGACGATTCCAACTAGTACTAAGTTGAAGCTCACCTTTTTGTTCATTAAATAGAAACACAACATTGTTATTCCTAAAGGAACCATTCCAACTAAAATCTGATCCAAAATATCCTGTAGCTCTAATACGGCTTTTCCATCCTGCATCCATTTAAATTTAGCAGTAAACGTGACAATCGTAGAAGTCATACCTCCAACCATGATCAGCCCCAATGTACTGGCAGCTTTTGTCATGATATGAATAGCTCCGCTAGAATAAATTTTTTCGATGTATTTGGAACCTAATGTAAACCCTAAGTAAGTTCCATAATAGCGTGTAATGATTGACGGTACATTATAGAGTAAGATGAATACGATAGGGGCTAAGATGTTCCCGTTGTTTCCTAATCCAATCGCAACACCCGCAGCGATAATTCGAAGCACGCCCCAGAATATGGAGTCGCCGATTCCTGCCATCGGCCCCATTAGACTTGATTTGACGGCATTGATGGAATTTTCATCGAAATCGGACTTCTCACTGTTTTCTTTTTCCATTGAAGCGACAAGTCCCATAATAAAGGAAGAAAAGTTCCCAGTCGTATTGAACCAAACGATATTTCGATACAATGCTTCTTTTTTGGCATCTGCAGATTTATAAAAACGGTTGATCGCAGGCATCAGCGCATAACAAAAGCCGGCACCGCCATTTTTAGCATAACTATACTGAGCATATAAAGGAAACGAGCGCCAAAATATTGAATTGAGCATCTTTTTATCATCTCTAGTTAATTCATTTTTTTCTGTCATGCGAAAAAGTCCTCCTCATCATCCTCAACTGTAGCGACCGCAGCTGTTTTAGTATTTTTTAAATCCAATATTTCTTTATCTCGCATTGCGCCAGATACAGCGATTACCGTTCCAATGATGGCTAAAGCAACTAACGGTAATTTTAAATAAGCAACTAAAGCAAAGCCTAAGAAATAGAAAATAGCGATCTTTTTCTCCCACAGCATCTTCAATAAGATGGCAAATCCAGCCGCCGGTAACAATCCACCACAAACCGCCAGTCCGTTCATAACAACATCTGGAATGGAGTCAACAAAAGTCTTGATTGGACCAGAGCCAACCAGTACCGCCACAAAAACAATGATCGAGAAGACCAAAAATTTGAGTACCCACAAACCAAAGTGCAAAGCGACGATGCTTTTCTCCTTGCCTTCTTTAGCCAATCGATCAAAAGGTTCAGCAGATGCACTCAGCACAATCGAAATAAGTGTCTCCATCGCCCCCGCCAAAATACCAATCGGAATCGCTAAAGTTAACGCTACTTCTGAACCGCCATCCAGCAATATCGCAAAGGCTGTACCAAAAACCGTTCCCACTGCCGGATTCACAGCAGCTGTACCACCAACATTGATAGCTCCCATAAAGACAGCTTCTAATGAGGCTCCTATGATAACTCCAGATTCCAAATCACCTAACACAAGTCCGACTAATGGCCCAACTACGATTGGTCGATCGATCATACTTTGACCAGTCAACCAATTCCCCCCATAGGTGACAAACATGACAATAGCGAGCAAAAAAGCTTGTACTACCATTTGTTATTCCTCCCTATCCTATTTTCCATGCGACTTCAGCAAATCAGCAGCCATTTTTATTGGTTCATCTGGTAACGTTTGAAGAATGACGTCATTTTCTGAATCGATCAACGTTTTTAAATTAACTAATTCCGAATCACTGACAAGCACCGTTTTAGTCAGCGTCATTTTTTTCGAAATATCCTCTCCATCAAAACGACCAGCATTGGCAATATTAATCGTTAAGCCTTTTCCATCAAGTTTTCCGACTAAATTTCGCGCGTCTTTAATGGAATTCACTAATACGAAAATGCGCATTTTGTCGGCTTTGGGATTATTTAATAATTTGACAGAATCCTCAATCGTTTTGATGGTTAATTTCACATTATAAGGTGCGGCCATTTTCAGTGTCATCTGCTGTGTTTCATTTGTTGCAGCAGCATCATTGGCTACCACTATCCCATCCGCCTGTAATTTTTTTGTCCATAACAGTGCTACTTGCCCATGAATCAGACGGTCATCTACACGAATCGTAACAATCATTTTTATCTCTCCCTTTTTAGAAAAATGCTTCTTCCTCTTTGTTTTCTGGTTCAACAACTTTTAATTCATTGCGACAGTTCTCTACCAATTGGTATGCTTTTTCTTTTGTTATTCTCTCAGGAGTTAACAAGACTTCTAAAAGAATCGGTAAGTTAAAGCCCGTGATAAGAATGGCCTTATGCGGTTCTGTATAGTTGAATAATTGCTGATTGACACTTCCTCCATATAAATCAGTAAAAACAACGACCTCATCATCTAGTGAAAGATTGTTAAAAAAAGTATCATACTGTTTCGTTACATCTGTTTCGTCAACGTAGGCATTGATGATCGTAATCTCCTCACGTTCTCCTACTAACAATTTCAAACTGCTCATTACCCCATCCGCAAAATAGCCATGAGTAGCGATCAAAATCTTTCTCATGTTCTTCTTCACTCCTTTCACTTTTCTATAAAGCAATTTGCATGCCAAAAATTTCTGTGTGTTAAAAACCTCATGAGGATAGTCTTTTCAAATCAAAAACCTCCACCGTCAGTGATTACTGACGGTGAAGTAAATGGTCCGTCAAAAAAGCGGAGTGTTTAGAACACTTCGCCTTTACGAATTAACCAAAGTATATAAAACATGAGTTTCATACTCACTGAGGTCAACATTGTATTTTTTTGTTATGGAATCAAATATTGTTTGATTGACTTGATTAAACTCTGTTTCCTCTGCAGAATAATCAAACTCGGCATCGTTTCCACTTGAATCCTCCAGAATCAACCGTTCGAGCATAATGGAGATATGCATACATAAATTCATTCGTTTAAATAGTTCGAAGTTGATATTATAATATTCTTCGTAAGCGGAGACCACTAGCTCTGCATCGGCAATCACAATCGCGGGATTCAGGAAAGTTAACCGATCTGAAATTCCTTCTATTGAAAAGAACCTTACCAGCGATTGTTTCAGTTCTTCAAATTTTTCTACAGAAATCGAATCACGCAACCCTTTTCTTAATGCTTCTTCACCGACAGGACTCCAAATTTTTTCCATCTCTAGAATTGGAATATCTGCATTTATCGCTACTTTTGAAGTAGTAATGATCAATCGTGTATCCTGCAGCAACTCAGCCTGCTGATCTTCTTGTATCAATCGTTCATGATCGATGGTGATAATCTCTATTTTCTCAGCATCCACATACTCACTGATAATATCTCTGAGTTTTTCTGAAATACCTAAACCAGAAATACACGAAACAATGATATTGTCTCCTTTAGATATCCCTTCATAATATTGCGCCTCACTTGTATACCCCACACTGCATTCTTTGATCAACTCATCAAAGGACGCGCCGTTAGATAATTTTGTACCGATGTCTAATGCAATCATTGTCGTCACATTATTAATAATCAGAAGCTCACCTTCCAGGCTGGTCTTTATCTTTTTGAAAAGCTCTCTCAACGATCCCATATCTACCAATAAGACTAGCCCTTCTCTAGTATCGATTTGTTCAATAAAATTTCTGACATTTGAGATAATCTCCGTTAAAGAAACATCGATGGGCATATCTACCGATTCAAAGATGAAATCTCTGCATAAGTAATTCGCTACTGAAGCAATACTGGAGGCCGTACTTGATCCATGCGTGACGATCAACCCCTGTAGTCTCGCCTTAGACTGCCAACGATTCTCGATGAAGAAGGTAAAAAACACCTCTACCAGAAGCGGATTAACGATTTTATAGTGATCCAGCTGTTCAATCAGCTTCCGGGCAAGATAATTTTCTCTGGAGAAATTATTTCGAATCGTCTGATACGCTGTCATCATCGCACTATTTTCAAAAGGCTTGATATGCTGAAAATATTTATATATCTGAAAGAGACCTGCTAATTCGTTTTGCGTATAAATGATTCCATAATTTTTCAAGGTATATTCCATTTGAGAAACAAAACTTGAGCGGATCGTTTCACTAAGTTCATCTGATCTCTCACTATTTTGAAGCTCGTTCTCAATTTGTTTAATGATCCGGTTGGTCTTATTTTTCAGTAGCGAAAAAATATTTTTATTGAATCCACTAGCATCAAAAAAGACAATATCATCCCATAAGGATTCAATCAGTTCTCTTGAATAAGGGTAGACTTGACTATCGATAAGGCTTTCTTGACTACATTCGATTTCGATTGAGTCAAAGATCGTTTTGCTATGTTTCTCAAATGTATACCGACTTGGAAAATGAGTTAGTTTAATCGCCAACCGTTCTTCTTGTTTCGCTTCACGCCAAGCGTTCGCACAGCTGATTTTTATTAGATTTTTTAGTCTGCCAATGTTTCCTTCAAAAGTGGAAAAACTTAAAAAATCGATCACTGAACTATCAATAAGGATATTCTTCTTTAATGCTGCCGCTTCATTTCTATAAAAACGGTAAATCAGTTGAATCCGTTCTTCAAATGGCCGTTCATGAAAATCCGGTAAATAAATACTCACTGGTATCCTTCTTTGGAAGGTATCTAATAGAACATCATCATTGTTTTCAGTAGTCGCAAAAATAAAGCGAATGTCTGCTCGTTTAATATCCCCTTTTTCACCCAAAGGACGATAAATTCCTTGATCCATCAGTAAAAAGAGTTTCTCTTGATTTTCATAGCTTAATCGATGAACCTCATCTAGGAAGAGGATGCCTTTGTCCGCCTCGTCAATCAGTCCTGTCCTATCTGTATCCGCGCCTGTAAATGTTCCCTTTTTATAACCAAAAAGAGTGGCCGAAAGTAACTCCGGATTATTGGCATAATCCGCACAGTTAAGTACCACGAATGGAGCATCTTTTTGAATCAGCGCCTCTTTTAAAGAATAAGCGTGAATCAGAGAAGCCAAATAGCTTTTCCCGACACCACTCTTGCCGTTGATAATGATTGGCAAGCCTCGAGGGGGGTATTCAATCGCTGCTTTACACTGCTCTATTTCCGGTTCTAAACTGGTTTGATACCCGACAAAATCTGCGAAAACATCGGCTTTTTCATCAGCAACATTTTCAATGGTTTGCCATTTAGCTGGTTTGGTTTCTGAACGTTGGACCTGTTCAGATTCTAGTAAGATAGTTAAGTAATGACTAGCAGAATTGCGTTTCATCCCTAAGAATTCAGCAAGCTGATTCGCAGTCACGCCCTCTCTATGCTCTTGTTCTAATAAGCGTAGGCTTTCATACACACGTTCTTCTGCAGTATATTTCATGGCTTCTCCTTATCTTTTTTCTATATTCAGAGTATCAAAAGCACAGGAAAAAAAACAGAGCGAACCTGCGATTTATTGTCAAACCTGCTTTCTACAGTGCTTTAAGACATATTGTTCCGCCTCATTACACCAGAGTCCGTCATTTTTCTTCAAGATCTTTGCTAAGGGAGTGTCTTCAGCCATTAACTCTTCTAATGAAGCAAAAGGCAGTTCACAATGTGGATACACAAGCTTTTTCCCTCCGCCGATCGACACCTGATCCAAAGTAACTCTCCCGGCATCCTTCAGCCCCAAAACATGAGTGACCACTTTTGAAACATCTACTTTTTTTGTTCAATCAATTTGATCGAATCAATTGCATCGCCTAACGTTCCGCCAGATGTCCCAGCGTAGTGCGTATTTCGATAATGTACATTGTAAAAATTCACATTCGAGGAGAATTCTTTATTTGATGGACCGGCAAATAAATTCAGGCAGCCGTCGTCATTCAATACTTGGTCGCCAATATGAACTAACGCCTCCACGGGTGCGAAAATGAAAATGTCATCGTACTTAGCTCCAATAATTTCTTCCAGATACTCTGCTTGATCCGACAGTTCCTTCGTATTTATATAGGTGACCTTCGTTTGATTATTTCCTGGGTAGAGCTTTTTCGCACGTTCGAGTTTTGCATCATCAATATCTGTAACAACAACGTTTTTAGGCGTATTGCCCCGATTAATAGAACAGTCGATACCAAACAAGCCCATTGGACCTGTGCCCCCCATAATCAAAACATTTCCACCTTTTTTGATACCATAGTCATGATGATGGGTATGCTTCTTTTGATGGTAATTTGCATTAATGGCTCCGATCACACAGGATAAAGGTTCTGTTAAAGCTCCTTCAAAATAGGAATCTCCTAAAAAAGGGATCAGACAGTCCTCCTCCATAATAATTGAAGGTAAAATAATATAGGTCGCATCACCACCGCAATTTTCCATTGAATAACCGGGATATTTAATCCCTTTAGGAATGTTAGGCTGGATTACATATTTTTTGGATACATCATATTTTTCACGCCATTTTCCCCCGACATTTACAAGATTTCCGCAGATTTCATGTCCAACGATCACAGGATTACTCTGGATATTACCTGGTACCTTTTTATGTTCTTCACCTTGAATCGCGATTTTGTACGTGGACATGCAGATACTATCAACAATGACTTCGAAAAGGATCTCATCCTCTTTGATTTTTGGTAATTCAAATGTTTCTAAACGCAAGTCTTTTTTTCCATAAATCCGTATTGCTTCAGTCAGCATATTTTTTCTCCTTATTCATAGTTAAGAATTAATTTTTCCCTGTAAAAAGAGGAACCGAAATCTTTAAATAATTATTACTTATACAATTCTGCCTTTCCGCTCGAACCGAATAATTTGATTTTTTGTTCAACAATCATCTGAGCAGCATTCGTTGCGTTAGGCAGTACTTGAAAGGATTCGTATTGGTCTGGATGCTCCACTAACTGCTTACGCAAAGTGTCATAAAATGCCTTTTTCATATCAGAGGCTAAGTTTATTTTCGCGATACCATTTTGACTAGCTCCGCTGATTTCGGCATCCTTATTATCTGACCCGCCATGCAGGACCATCGGAACAGATACTCTTTCTTTAATTTGTTTCAATAAATCTACTCGAATCTTATGATCCTTCGTCTCTGGATAAATTCCATGAGAAGTCCCAATCGCTACCGCCAGTAAATCAATTCCAGTTCTTTCCACAAATTCTTTTGCCTGTTCAGGATTTGTATACAAGATTTCATCCGCTCCCCCTTCGCCGCTGCCTTCATTACTTCCGATCGTTCCTAGTTCTGCTTCGACGGCCACTCCGACACTATGAGCGATTTCAACAACCTTTGCGGTCAAAGCAATATTTTCTTCAAAATTTAAATGAGAAGCATCAATCATGACAGAGTTATAGCCATTTTTTATTGCTCGTAAAACATCAGCTATTGAGCCTCCGTGGTCTAAATGAAGTGCCATTGGAATACTGGTCTTGTTGATTGCTTCGCTTAGGTAAGCAACAAAGGCATCCCCCATCAACGCGATTTCCAACGGATGAATCTGAATAATGGCTGGTGCATTTTGTGCTTCTGCTCCTTGAATCACCGCTTTCGCAAATTCACTATTCGCTACGTTAAATGCCCCGATCGCAAATTTATTTTCATAAGCAGTTTCTAGCAATTTCTTCATATCCATTAACATCTAATCAAATCCCTTCTTTTGTCTGATCTCAGTATAGCTTTATAATTAAAGAAACAGTCGTCTGACACTAAAGTTGAAATTTTTTCAATTTTGATGTCATTTTTTCTAGAGGACGGGATGAAAAAAACTGAGACAACAGCCTCAGTTTCAACATTCGTGTAGGGTACGAGTAATGATTTCATTCTGCAGAGCGCGATCTAAATTGACAAAGTATTCACAATACCCGCCTACTCGCACAATGAGATCTGTATGCTTTTCAGGATACTTTTGCGCATCTTTCAAATCTTCTACTGACGATGTATACACCTGTACTTGCGGTCCACCCTCGGACATGTACGTCATCAATAAGTATTTTAAGGCTTCCGTGCCTTGATCCTCTTTTAAAAATTGCGGGTTTATTTTCAGATTCAATGCGTAACCGCCAGTAATGTGTTGATTGTCCAATAACAATGTAGAATTCAGCAGCGATGTCGGACCTTCAATGTCTTTTCCTTGGCTCGGACCCATACTATCGCTGAAAGGTTCTCCTTTTAGACGACCATCTGGTGTAGCTCCCGTGATCTCCCCGTGGTAAATATGGAAGAAATAGCCGAATAGCGTCGTAACAAACTTATCCTCATGGAGTCCCTTATTTAGAGAAAAGATTTCTTTATTAAATTCACTTAAGACCTGATCCGCTAACTGGTCAACTGCGGCCATGTTATTCCCAAATTTAGCGTAATCCTTTTGGAAGATTTCACGCAACTCTTCATATCCTTCAAAGTTTTTTTGCAATATTTCACTCATTTTATCTAGTGTAACCAATCGGTCCTCAAACACAGCGGACTTAACCACCTGTAAAGAATC
This sequence comes from Enterococcus sp. AZ128, assembly GCF_051714485.1. Taxonomy (NCBI): domain Bacteria; kingdom Bacillati; phylum Bacillota; class Bacilli; order Lactobacillales; family Enterococcaceae; genus Enterococcus; species Enterococcus sp. AZ128. The sequence goes on along the minus strand of NZ_JBIORZ010000002.1, from coordinate 882,487 downwards.
AGCCAATGTCCCCAAGCCATAGGCATAAATGGACCAATGTGTTGGGTATTCGACACCGCCTTGAAACATATCTTTGCCTTGTTCAATACATGAATCTATCAGCAACGAAGCATATGGATCAAAGCATTTTCCATCTTGACTCGTTTTTTTAGCTAGCGCCTCTTGAACATCTCGTTGAATAGCTTGCTTCATTTCATCAAAATACAACTGCATAAATTCATCAAAGGTACTAATGCTTAACTGATGCCGACCAATTTTATTGAAAGTATTCTCCAATACCATTGGAAACGCGATCGCCTCCGTGACACCCCAATTCGGCAATTTGTTAGGGATCATGATCTCGACACATCCCATGTTGTAGTAATCATTTGCATCTTCCACGGGATAACCTAGACTAAGCATATTTTCAATCCAAATATGATCATTTAACAGCATCGGATTTCCCGTGCCGTTTCGATACGAAGCAACTGCATAATCATAAATATCCGCAGGATTCTTCTGATTGATTCGCAAACCCACATTCGGATAGGGTAATTTCAGCTCAGTTAATGTTTTCATGCAAAAACGTGACAAATCATTGAAGGCATTCTCCCCAGATCGAGTAATCCCACCAAGCGTCAAACTTTGAACTGTCCGCATTTTTGGTTCATTGATCTTAACCCATAAATTAGACAAAATTTCTTCCATAAACTCAGTAGAGCAGTCTTCGTCTGTAATTCCCTGCTGATAAAATGGTAGCAAATACTGATCAATTCTGGCGAAGGACATTGCCGACGCACCACAAAATTGCGCGATTAAGTGTAGAGACCATAATAACTGAATACTCTCGTAAAAAGTTTCTGGTTTTTCAGTTGATAATTTCTTACAGACTACAGCTAAATTCGTTAATTCCACTTTTCGAACATCTGTTAATGCTTCACTTTCAACTCTGCGGTTAAGATACGCCTCACATCTCAACATGAATTGTTTCATGGCTCCTGTGACGATCAAAGCCGCGTCATAGTACTCCTTTTTTTCATCATCATTAGAATTATGCCGTCTCAGACTTTGGAGATTCTCGGTAAACGCACTCAATCCAACAGACAATACTGCGTTATAATCCAGTGATAGATGATTTGCCACAAACCACGGTAAAGAAGTAACTAATTCTTTATCCTCTTTATAATCAAATTTAAATGCGCGTTCCAACTCTCTGCCTATTTCATATTTGTCGATCGGTCCGTTTGGTCGTACATATTTTTCTTCCATCACAGAAATTAAGCGTTGAAGCTCCTCATACGTAATATTCGAGTCATGATGAACCCGAGACATCAGTGCCCAACGACTTTTTTTGTTCGTAAAATCATCTTCAAATGTTCGAACATCATCCTCCGAATATTGTTTTCCAGCATTGATCGTATCATCCATTCGTTTCTTTTCCAGATACTCGCTCACAATCTCATCTGCTTGATTGATTCGTTCATCAAAAATTGCATGCTCGTCAAATACCGGACATAGTCCCGTCATTGATCCTACTAATAACTCTGGGTCTTCAATCGTGATCGGTACCTTCAACAAAATATTCTCGATTGCTTTTGCACGAATAATCTGCACTGGTTCACCTTGATGCTGTCGTATTGCTTCGGCAATAAACCGATAATAAAAGGTTTTTCGAACACCCGCCTGATTCAACTGTTGCAAATTTTCTTTCATTTGTTCAATTCGTTTATTCATAATCATTAGCGGAGGAAAATTGTTTTCCAATCCACCAGTTTTCCACCCTCTTTCTTTATTTGTGCCTTCCACTGTTCGACTGTTTCTTTTGAAGGTGTTTCAAACTCTTCAATAAAAGAATAGTCGATTTTCTTGGCCTTCGAGATCCCATAATTGTGATAGGGCATAATTTCGCAACCGAGAACGGAGTTATTTTGCTTCGTTAATTCTGCGATCTTCGCAAAGTGATCCGGACGATCATTTAATGTCGGAATGATCGGACAACGAAGAATAATTGGTTTATTTAACTTATTCAGTAGTTTTAGTGCTGTAAAAATTTTCCCACTTCCTGCACCGATCAATTTTTTGCTTTTTCCGCTATCTGTTTCTTTAATAGCTGAATTGTCAAATTAATTGCAACATTTCTTCTTGAAAGACTTCCCAACAATTTTTCCAGTTCAATGTTTTTTTAGGACGCATATTTATCTTGCGTAATGCTTCCTGTTTCTCCGTAGGGGGTACCTTTGAAAAATCAGTTCCCTTAGGGAAGAATTCTCTAAATAAACCATTCCCATTTTCGTTAGATCCGCGTTGCCATGGGGAGTATGGATCACAAAAATACATAGGTACGTCTAAATCTTTCTCAATTTCTTTCCAGCAAGAAAACTCTTTCCCACGGTCGACCGTAAAGCTTAAAAATGCCTTGTGACTCCCTAGGTCTTGCACAAAAGCTTTAATCGCTTGTGCCATTGACTTCGCGGTACGATCCCTCATTGAGATCGCCCAATAAAAGCGTGTTTTCCGTTCAATAAACGTTGCTTCGCAGGCTTTGCTTTCCCCTCTGCTAGAAACAACTGTGTCCAACTCCCAATGTCCAAATTCTTCTCGAGTTGACACAGAAGCTGGGCGTTCATCAATGGTATGCCCTACAGTCATTTTGCCTCGTGCCTCTTCTTGTTTTTCTTGTCTTCTGCCTTTATGTCTCAGACACTGTTTAGACACATTAAGAATACCGGCATAGAGCCAATTGTAAATGGTTTTGAATGAAACTATTTGACGATCATTCGCAATTTGTTCAGGGGACCAGCTGTCTTCAAGATCACATTCAATCTGATAAGCGAATTCAGAAGTCCATTTGGACTTCGCACCACAGGCACTGCGCTTCATTTCCGCATCTAATTGCGCATTGTCGGCATTATAGATCAAATCTTCGGGTACTCGTTTCAACTCACGATCAATCGTTGTTCGGCTAACACCAATTCTGTCCGCTATTTCTTGAATACTCTTGGCATCATAAATCATCGTCTCTATACATTTTCGATTATCTCGTGTAAGCTTTTTGTGTGAACCCATCAAAATCACTCCTAGTAGTTTGTTATCCTAAACTCATTTTACTAGAAATTTTTGATGGGTTCTTTGTTGCGATTAATATTACAATTCAGCAATATCAAATAGAAAAAGATCGACATAGGGTGAGATAGTTAAAAAAGCTGACTCAGAAGCATATCCGCTTGTTTCAACGCAAGTGTTGATCCCTAATTCTTTCGTCTTGCACAAAAGCTCTAACAAGAACTCTGATTGAAACATCGGTTCTCCCCCTGAAACCGTCAATCCACCACCACTTTTTTTATAGTAAGCTTGGTCTTTTACCACTTCTTTCAGAATCTCCTCTACAGTGACATAATTTCCAACCAGTTCAAAACCAGCGTGGCGAAAATCCTGAACCACCGGGTGCTCTATCAATGATTGACAACCATGATTAATCTGTTTCAATTTATTGATCAACGCGGCGTTCATGTCACTGTTTTCAGTTTTCTTTCGTACTTGAATTTCTTTTGAGATTCCTTCTGGATTATGGCACCATAGGCATTTTAACGGGCATCCTTTTAAAAAGACAACGGTACGTATTCCTGGCCCGTCATGTATGGAGAACTTTTGTATGCCAAAAACAACTCCCGTTTGTCCTTTACTCATCTCATGCTTCCCCTTTATTCTCTTTGAAATATCCTAACCTGCGTCTCAATATCAATCGTTGGCAGTTCTTCTGTTCGGACTAAAATAGTTCCTGGTAATATCTCTTCTTCAGAATCATCCCTTACAAATTGAATCGTGCAATGTCCCAATTCTGAAAGGTTTTTATAAACTAACCGACCCACCTCGTCGATTTCAAATGTACTCTCTCCAATCGCTAAAAAATCGCCCTTTTTCGGTTCCATCTTTAGTTTGTTAGAGGAATGAATAAATGAAACATCTTCGACTAGTTCTGGAACTTCTTTTCCAAATAGAACGATCATATTTTCTTCCAGCATTTCTTTAGCACACGAACCTAATCGAATAATCTCCGTATCAAAAATTGCTTCAGTCACCTTTTAACCTCCTTAAAATAAACTGAATGATAATGCAAAACCGATCAATACACCCACCGGCGCCGTAATGAAGCGACCTAGAAGAATCGCCGGTACAGCACATTCCGTAGTTTCAGGTCTTGCTTCGCCTAAACTCATACCAACGGGAATGAAATCCGCGCCTACTTGAACATCGATCGCAAACAATGCCGGCAAAGCAAACTGCGGCGGAATATTTCCACGGCCGATTTCAGTTCCGATCAACACGCCTAATACCTGAGCAATTACTGCACCTGGTCCTAATAGTGGTGACAAAATAGGAAAGCCGCAAATAAAGGACAGAATAATCAAACCAACAATGTTGTTCGCCAACGGAGATAATGCATTGGCGATGATATCACCGATACCGGTTGATGTAATGATCCCAACTAACGCTGAAACAAAGAACATAAATGGCAGGACGTTATGAATAATAACGTCCATCGTTTCACGACCCGCAGCATAAAAGGTTGACGTAACTTTCCCAGCTCCGCGACCAAATACTTCAATTAAATTTCCAAAAAAATTCTTTTTCTCTTGTTCCATTCTCCTGCCTCCTATTCATTCGCCAAAGAAACGTTTTTCTCAGCAACACCCGATACAAAGATTCCTTCTTTAATAAAACGTGCTAACGGACCAGAAGGGCCGCCGCCGTTAACATTGATTGTCAAAATACCTTTTTTAGGCAATACCCCCATCCGCGATACACCGCCGCAATCGATAATCGCACACGCCGTTTCCTTGTCGCTTACTGGATGTTTGAAGCCATCAACAACTGGTGCTCCAGTTAGTTCTGCGATTTTCTGTGCAACTGGATGAATGGAACCTGCTGTGATACAAACAATTTTTTGATTCTCTTGAGGAGTAATAGTTAAGGGTGTTCCCCAGCCGCCATTTCCTTTTTCAACAATAACTGATTTATACATATTTTTTCTCTCCTTCGTACAATGGTATCAAGATTACCTATTTTCATGAACATAACTACTAAATGTGACCGATCATTCTTTTTATTCTGCTGGTAAAATTTCTGACGAGTTTCGGTAAGACACATCTGCCTTATTAGCGTAATACATCCATAATCTTTCTGTTAGAATGCCTCGTACAATTGCTAAAATCAATCCAACTAATAAATAGTAAAGAGCCAAACGTGAAGTTGAAAGACCTAATTTTTGAATTCCGCTGATTACACCTAGATAGACGAACAACTCACCTGAGCTGGCATGCGGAAAAAGTCCAGTAATTGGATGTCCGATCGCACACAATGCATCAACATAAGATGCCTTATATTTTTCAGGTAAAAACTGCCCCACTGTGTAGCACATCGGATTAGTAAAAATGAATAATCCTAAAAATGGCAACAGCGTGTATCTCAGCAAGCGAAATCTTGCTACTTTTGCCGCTAACTTCTCCACTCTTTCTTCACCAATTAATTTGATGATTGCTGTGATGAATGTCATCAAACAGGCCAACGTAGGAACAATCCCCGTAATCAACCCAACTAAATTTTCTCCCCCTGCATTAAATGCATTCGTGAACGCTTCTACAAATTTCATGATTTCCCTCCTTGTTTATACTGCCAATAATTTGTCAATCGCATCCGCAACAGCATGGTCTTTATAGGTCATTTGCCGTTTTTCCAATTGCTTCCAATAATTAATGTTCTGGCCAACGATTTCTGTTTCTTGCTTCATACGTGCAAACACAGTCAAACCAGATAAGATCCTTGCCTGAACGATAGTCTGTGAAGCATCCACTGCTAAAATCACGACATACCCTCTTCTGAAAAAGCGGGCCCGCTTTTTCCCAACTGTTACGTAACAATGATTGCTGTGCATTCGATTCATTTTCATTACTTCCTGTTGCAGAGCCTTGTTTTGCAAATACGATAAATAGCATTGAATAAAGAAAGCAATGATAAAAAGTGCATACAAGATAAAAATGGTCTCTCTGCTGTATGACATTGATACACCTCCTATTGATTTATGAGTTTATTATAATAAGCGCTTTCAGCTTCAAGTATTTTTTGAATTGATTTTTTTAGCTCTTTTCTGAAAAATACTGTATTATCAGCACCTAAACCTTTGTTCAAAATATCTTTTAATAAATATATGCACACTTGTGCATATATCATAATATATATAAATATATATTTTTCTCTCATTATGCTATATAATGAAAACGAACACATGAGGTTGCCAGTTTTCAATTGTGCTTTAGCACACTAGAAAGATGGTATACGGTTTGAAAATAAATATATTGAAATAAAAGAGGAGGAACTCATGCAAACACAAAGAAAACGATTATTATCCAAAGTTGGTTATCTATACTATGTAGAAAACAAAAGTCAAAATGAAATCGCAAACGAGCTAGAAATGAATCGAACTACCGTTAGTCGAATGATTAAACAGGTACAAAATGAAGGAATGGTTGAAATAAAACTGAAGGACATCCCAGAGGAACTCTTCAAACTGGAAGCATTACTTCAAGAAAAATTTGAAATGAAGCATTTAGTTATCGTAGGGAATCAGAAGGATAACTCAGAACAGCAAAAAAATGAACAGTTATTAACTGAAGCGGCTTACTATCTAAGTCGAATCATTAAGTCAGAAAATACCGTTGGAATCACCTCCGGAAAAACATTGGCTGATCTAACTGAGTTGGTAAAATCTAACAAAATCACGCAGGCAACCTTTGTTCCGCTAATCGGCAGCCCTGAAAAAACGTCCTTTGATACTCACGTAAATACGATTATTAACAATCTTTCAAAAGCTTTTAAAGGAACACCAGTCTTTATGAACGCCAGCTTGGTCCAAGAATCTGAACTTTTGAAAGAGCAGATCCAGTGCTCTAAAAACTTTGATGATCTCAATCATTACTGGAAAAATTTAGATATTGCTTTAGTCGGCATCGGAAATCCTTTTGTTGAAAATGCGAGTCAATGGCGAGAAATTCTTTCTAAAATAGAAATCGATGAGTTAAAGGAAAAACAAATAGTTGGGGATTGCTGCGGAAACTTTTATGATATCGCCGGGAACATCATCAAAAATGACCTGTACTATCGCACCATTGGTATCGGAATGGAAGGAATGTTCAACGTTCCTAATTCTATTGGGGTCGCCCGTTCAATCGAAAAAGTTCCCTCAATCATTGGTGCGTTAAGAAGTGGTGCAATCAATACTTTGATTACTGATGAAGAAACAGCACAGGAAATTCTTAAGACCTGCGAGTGAACGGAGTTGTAAAAATGGACACAAATAGAGAAAAACAACTATTAACTCTGCTTTCAGAGAAAAAATATGTTTCTATAGAAAAGCTGAGCGAATTTTTATTTGTCAGTGAATCAACCGTTCGCAGAGATATTCATTCACTTGTCGAAAAAGGTTTGGTACAGAAACATAAAGGTGGTGTTTCCTTGTTGACAGTTACAGAAATAGAGGCAACCTCGGAGTTCAAGCGTTCACAGCATTATGAAGAGAAGCGAAAAATCGCCCAATCTGCAATTGATTTTGTCGGAAATCGTCAATTAATTTTTCTGGATGCCAGTTCTACTTCCTATTATCTCGCTCTGGAAATTGCTAAATTGGATCGCTTGGTCGGTACCCGAATTGTCACAACTAATTTATCAAGTGCTATTTCTTTATCGGAAAACGAAAATATAGAGGTTTATTTGCCTCCAGGAAAAATGTTCAGTAAACGAGAGAGTCTCCATGGATCACAAACTTGCGAGTACTTATCCACTTATTATTTTGATGTTGTTTTCTCTTCTTGCAGAGGAATCGATACTGGATTCGGCTTTTCGGAATTCACACCAGAAGAGGCTTTGGTAAAACGTGTTGTGGGCAACCAGACGACGCAGATCGTCGCTCTTGCAGATCATTCAAAATTTGGGACGACCTTCCCTTTTCAAAGCTTTATCCCAGAGCAAATAGATTTTCTCTTAACCGATGCCCCTGTCGCAAAAGAATTTGAACACTTCTTCTTAGAGAAAGAAATAGAAGTCATTTCATTATCTCAATGAGGACAGAGAGGATGGGAAATAAGGATGTGCAGAAAAAAGACCTTAGCTAAAATTGCCTATCAATACTACATTGACGGTCGAAGCCAAAATGAGATTGCTAGAGAAATAAATGTCAACCGAGCAACGATTTCTCGCATGTTAAAAGAAGCGCGAGATTCCAATGTCGTCACTATCGAAATTGATTATTACGATGAAAAATTACTAGAGTTAGAATCTTTTTTAAAAAATCACTTTGAGCTTAAAAATGTCATCATTGCTTCTACATCACGTTCACCCTATGATGATGAAAGTCTCTATGAAGAAGCAGCAGAATATATTCAAAGAATCATCAAAAACGGGGATAATGTAGGTATTAGTTGGGGAAAAACAATTTCGAAAGTTGTCACAAAGACAGGATACAAGCAAGCGAAACACGTAACCTTCATTCCTTTAGCTGGCGGATCAAGTCCAACAAATATCAAGTACCATGTGAACTCAATGGTTCATGAAATGGCTGGAAAATTTTCAGGTCGCTGCCTTTACGTCAATACTCGTGTAATCCAAGAAAAAAAAGGGTATAAAAAGAAGCTGAACACTGATGAGCTACTCAATGAACTGCTTCCTTTCTGGAATGATTTAGATGTCGCGATCGTGGGAATCGGCGGAACGTTAAAGCAAAAAAGTAAATGGCGTGATGTCCTTTCGCCAGAGGATCTTACAGAATTGAAATTAAGGGAAGCGGTCGGCGATTGCTGCTGCCAGTTTTTTGACAGTGATGGAAAGATTCTTAAAGGTGAACTGTATAATCGGACAATCGGTTTTCCTCTTGAAAAGCTGAGCAAAACAAAATTTTCTATTGGAGTTGCCGCTAACAAAAATAAAGCAAAAGCGATTTATGCGATGCTAAAGCGTCGCTACATCAATGTATTGATTACCGATTATGAAACAGGGTTATTACTCAAACAAATGATTGAAAAAAATTTGAAATAAGACCCTTTTCTCAAGAATGATGCGTTTTACAAAACCGTTATTGTATTATGGATTAACAAGCGTTGAAAGTACTTTTTTATCAGTACTTCCAACGCTTGTTTAGTTTCCTCTTCTTTCCCCTTGACCTAGCAGTCTTTATTTAGAACTTTACAGTCAGAATAGGCCTAGTATACTTTAAAGTGACCAAAAGATATCGAACAAGTCAAAATAAACACACCAATAACAATAACTTGATCAAAAAAAGGAGAAAAGCATGCCAAAAATAGTGACGGAAGAAGAAAAGAACCAACTTAGAGAAGCGATGTATCGCGAGACGATCCGACTGATAAAGATCAAAGGAATGAAAAAGATCACGGTAGAAGACATCATTCACGCTGTCGGAATCGCAAAAGGAACATTTTATAACCACTACCCTTCTAAAGAAGAGCTGCTCTTTCACGTCATTCAAAAGAGCGAGGAAGAACTATTCCGTACATTTCTCGCTATTGATTTCCAGACGGGCGATTTTCATCTGGCAGTTCAACGATCGTTAAAAGAAATCTATTTAGCGGAGGATAGTATCGTTCTCTACCTTCAACCAGAGGATCGAACTTCATTGATGGATAAATTACCAAAAAAGATGAAGACCTCGCTAGAAGAAAAACAAACAAATAATTTTCAGCGTATCGCAAAAGTTCTAGGAATTGAGCAAGACGATGTTCATGCATTTGGTATCGTTTCTTACCTGATGGATTGCCTTCACTTCACCGCGACCAATGTTGATTATGGTTCGAAGGCCCGGCAAGCATCATTAGAGCTCTTGATAGATACCCTCGCAGATTTTTTAGCTAAAAAGAAAGAACAAAAGGGAGTCTACTATGAAAAACCAAACAATTAAGCACTATTTACTTTCGACGATCATCATCTCTTGGAGCTTTTGGCTTTTAGCAGCAGCGTTGACCCATTTTGGCAATCTTCCTTTTTCGAATCCATTGATCATGATTCTATTTATTTTGGGCGGTATCTCACCTGCCTTCAACGAACTCTACCTTAAAAAGAAAACAAGTTCTCCCGAAGACTATCGCGCCTTCAAAAAAAATATCGTGACTATTAAGCAACCGATCAGCGCTTATCTATTGGTTTTTGGAATGGCGTGGCTTTATTGTTTCTTGCCGACCTTACTCGGTGGAAGCGTGCAAAAAGTACCGATCTCTATCGCTCTGCTGGAGCTGCCGATCATGATCATCGGCGGAGGTATCGAAGAAATCGGTTGGCGTGGCTTTTTACAGCCGATGCTGCAAAAGAAATATTCCATCCTGACTTCAGCAGTGATTGTCAGTATGATTTGGACCTTCTGGCATATTCCTTTGTGGTGGATCAATGGGTCGAATCAAAGTTCTATGAGCTTGGTATGGTTTACCTTGACCTGTTTCAGCCTATCCCTTTTGCTGTCTTTTATCTGGAACAAATATGAGAGTATTTATTTATGCGTGCTTTTTCACGCGGCCATCAATTCCTTTTGGGATGTCTATGTTTCAAACAATAAAATCCTTCCAGCTCTTCTTTTATTGAGCTTTTGCGGAATTTTCTTCATTTTTACTGATAAACAAACAAGCAAAAATCCAAAACAAATTGATGCCGTTTAGTAAAAACCCTCAGGAATAAAAAATTCCTGAGGGTTCTCTAATTGATCCTATTCTTTTACTAACCGTTCCACAAATTCCACACCTAAAGTCATTGCTGAGAAGGATCAATCAGCCTAAATAGTTTTTTGAAAGAAGTATTTTGTTTCAAAATCGCAGTGCGGCAACAGATAAATTGCTGCTCAAGTGACTTTTAGGCTATTTTCTTATAGATCGCAATCAGCTCTTCCGCCAAATCGGTAAAAGCGATCGATGTCATTAAATGATCTTGACTGTGAACCATCAATAATGAGATCTCGGTTGTTTCGCCAGAGGCTTCTGCCGTCAGCAAGCCGGTCTGTGCGTGATGTGCTTCTACCAAAGATTCCTTGGCTAAACCAATATTCTTGTCCGCTTCTTGAAACTGCTGCTCTTTTGCAGCTTGAATAGCTTCCATCGCATGACTTTTGGCATTACCACCGTGTACGATCAATCCCATGATGACTGCTAGATTCTGATTCTCCATTTACTAAACTCCCTCTTCTATCAATTTATTCGCAGTAGCGAAAACCTTCTCCCCGTTCATCATGCCATAGTCTTGCATATCAATGACTGCTACGGGTACTTTTAGGCTAACCGTCTTTTCTTCAAACTGTTTCAACAAAAAACGTACTTGCGGACCTAATAGAATCACATCGATCTCGCCCTTTTCAATTTCGGGATCAGCTTCTGATGCAGATAATGCAAAAATTTTCGCTTCAACACCTTGTGCCTCTGCCGCCTTTTCCATTTTCGTAACCAATAAACTTGTTCTCATTCCAGCAGCACATACTAACATAATCGTTTTCATCCATACTTTCCTTTCTCTTCTTCAATTAATTAACATTCAGATCCATAAATTGTGGATCAAAATCAAACGGATTCTTTCGTTTCTTAGAAACCAGACAGGTATAAATCACATCTAGCAAATAATCGACAGAAATCCCATATTGCAACGAAGTTAATTCGTAATGACCCGAATAAATATAAAGACTTTCATTGCATAATAAATCTAGTTTTCGATTGATATTACTCGTCAGCGCAATTGTAAAAATATTTCTGCGACGCAGCTCGACGGCCGCATTGATCATTACCAGATTTTCACCTGTATGGCTGACGATGATCGCGACACTATCCCCATCTGACAAGGAGCCAATATAAAAATCATTATACGTATTAAAAACTTGTGTATTGATCCCAAGGCTGCTCAATTTTAAACAAGCCCCTTGTGCTCGTGTAAAGTTCGCATCATTTGCGTAAAAATCAATTCTCTTAGAGTGAACTAAGCGGTTGATAATTCGATTCAATGAGTTCTTTTTTATCATCTCTTGAGTATAGCGAACCGTTTCAAGATACAACCCCTCAACTGTTTCAGATAGCTCGATATTTGAAGCCAGAGCATCCAATTTTGTTTGATCATTTTTTTTGTTTAGAGAATATTCACTGACATATTGCAGTTGAAACGCATGATAGCTTTTAAATCCAAGTTTTTTGCATAATCGATTTATTGTTGCTGGACTGGTTAAAGTTAGAACGGCTAATTCTTTAGCCGTTTTATCCAAAAGACACTCCTGATTTTCTAAAATGAACTGAACGATTGCATATTCTTGATGGGTAAACGCCGTTCCCTCTCGCAATTGTTTAATAATCATTTCCTCACTCCTCAGTTTAGGATGATCTGTGAACTACCATTCAACATGCGATGGATAGTTCACACTCCTTGTAAGCGCATCCGCTTTCGTTCATTATATCATCCTACTACTGAGAAAAATCTTCACTCATAAAAGAAGCCCATTATTTACAGCCTAACTTACGCTTCATTTACTTGAAGCATTTCTGCTTCAGACTGTTTTTCTGCCTCTTGTTTTTCTACTTCATCAAGATTTTGATTATATATCTTCCAGAATGGTAAATAGATTACTAGTCCGATGGCAAAAGAAATAATCGGGATCAACGCGGTTTTTATATCACCTGTTCCAAGCGGTCCTAATAGAAATGGCGGAGTTGCCCATGGTACAACAGCATAAAATTTCGCAAAAAAGCTCGTCGACATCAACAGATAACCGATACCTGTAGAAATAGTACCGCTCAAAATGAACGTAATCATCAAATACGGATTAAGCGCGATCGGCAAACCATAAATTACTGGCTCGACAATCGTAAATATTCCTGGTGCCAAAGCCGTTAAGCCAATCGTTCGAAATTGTTTTTTCTTAGAAATTATCATTAAAAGCAAGAGAGGCCAAACCGCTGCTGTCCAAACGGTCAATCGAAGAAGCCCTGTATTGCCTAAGCCCGCTAAAATATTCGGCAAATCATACTTAGAGACACCGCTTGCTAAAGCGCTTGCATTTTGATCAACCCACATTAATCCAAATGGTGTAAATAAGGCCAAAAACATGTTATCCCCATGCAACCCGACACTCCACAGCAAGAGACAAACAAAGGTCACGAACATCGCCATCCATATACTATCTGAAGAAGTAATGATCGGTTCCAATAGTGTATTCAGCCAAGAGACCATATCAAAATTCATAATAGTCCGAATCAACCACGCAAGAGAAAAGATTGTCGCAAATGGCAACAATGCACCAAAGGCATTTCCAACATTCGGCGGTACCGAGTCAGGCATTTTGATCGTGATATTTCGATCTAAGAAGAATTTCAAAATTTGAACCCCGACAATACTGGTAATAATACAAACGAATAACCCGCTAGCACTAAATGAAGTGACTAAAATACCGCCAGCCTCATCGTAACCATTAATAGTGAAAATCAAAAATGTTGCCAACCCTAACAAGCTGCAGGTTAACGTATTCATTTTTTTCTTTTGGGCATAGTGATAAGGAATCGCAATGGCACAATAAAGTGACATCATGTTCATCGTTAGACTATTCATCCAGGCAAATTTACCTGCCAAAGGTGCGAGAAAACCAATCAACGGTTTTCCGCTAGTTCCTACATCTGGCGAACCTAAAACATATAAGATCAAGAAAATTGAACCAATCATAATAATCGGTGTGACTGAAACAAGACCAGCAACAACGGAAGAAATAATATCAGTATTCGCAAATTTACCTAGTGGTTCAGAAATTTTATTCGTAAAATCCATTAGCCTATCCATTAAACTTTTCTTCTGTTTATCCATTTGGAGATCCTCCTATTTTTTAGTAGTCTATTTCAGGGATTACGGACAGCTTTCTACGCAATCCCTAAATAACTATCGCAATTTACTTTTTACTAGCGCTGACATCTGCCGGAAAAATTACATCGACGGTTTTCCTGGCCTGCGTTTGAATTTTCATCGTCTCCAGCGATACTGCCATTAATTTATCGACTTCCGCTTGCTTCTGATTGTCAATAATATCACAAAAAGCGACAAATTCATGATACATCCGATGTTTCCCTTCATTCAGCTCGTAAACTTCCTCAGTCGCTGAATCATTCATCAGTAGTTTGAATTTAGCGACAATATTGGCTGAATCTTCAATGATGATACAGCCTTTATCCCCTTGAATCGAGGTAACGATCGGTGCTTTACAATCTTTAGCAGCGATACAGACAGCTTTAAAATCACCATAATCAAGGTTTAAAATTCCTGACGTATCAATTCCCTTTTGAATATTCGCTTGATACTCTACATTAGCAGTTGCACCAAACAGAGTGACCATTAAGTTGATGTTATAGATATTTAAATCCATCAACGCCCCGCCAGATTTTTCAGGATCAAAAGCCGGCTGAATGATTCCTTGCTTGAAAGCATCATATCTCGAAGAATACTGCGAATAGTTGGCCGAAACAATCTTAATTTCGCCCAAGGTAGGCAACAATTCCTTGATTTTCAATACATTGGGTAAAAAACGTGTTGAGACAGCTTCTAAAACGATCAAGTTTTGTGCCTTCGCTAGATCGGCTAGTTCCAATGCCTCTTGTTCGTTCGAGGTGAAGGGCTTCTCACATATAACGTGCTTGTTTGCCAGCAATGCTTTTTTTGTAAAGATGTAATGCAAATGATTGGGAACACCTACATAGATGGTGTCAATATCTGGATTCGCAAGCATTTCCTCATAATCGGTGTACCATTTTTTAATCCCGTGGTCTTCTGCCAAGGTTTGAATCATCGTTTCTTCAGCAGGTGTTGCACAAATAGCTTTTAGCTCCATATCATTGATTTCGCCAGCAAAACTTAACAGATCATGCACGATCATTCCAGCGCCTAATAAACCTATCCGCATTATTTTGCCTCCTTCGCGACTTTCATCGCAGCTTCAATAATTTCTAACACAGCGATGACTTCCTCATCCTTAACGATTTTCTCCGCATTTCCCGCTAAAACGTCAAAAATATTATCATAGATGATTCCATAATCACCCTTTTCAACAGGAACGTTCATAGTCACTTCTTGTCCATCCTGATCTACATAAGCCAACGTGCCCCAGAATTCTTCAGAATACTCTTCTGTTGGCAATGGGTAGGGGCCATTCGGTTTTTCTTTAGAAGAATTATGCCCCAGTGAAGGCATTAGGAAACTGCCCTTTCTCCCATGAACAGTAAAACTAGGATAATCAAGTTTCACATAATAACTGGTTTTCACGATAGCCTTCAATCCCTTGGGATAGAAAAAATCGATATCATAATAATCATCAGAGATACCAGGATTATCAATACTGCGCACGTCATATGCAAGCTTCTCAGGAACTCCAAACTCCCCAATAATCTGGTCGACAGGATGAACGGCTAACCCATAAAGCACACCCATCCCCTTATGTTCAGCGATCCCTGGACGATAGTAGTCATAGTGGGACTCTACTTCGATCAATTCCCCTAAGACGCCTGAATCTATCACTTTGCGAACGGTTCGCATATCCGCATCGAAACGGCGATTTTGATTCGCCATTGCTAGTAATCCTTTTTCTTTTGCTAGGTCAAAAACTTCCTTTGCCTCAACACTGGTCATCGCAAACGGTTTTTCCGTAAGAACGTTCTTTCCGCTTTCCAGAGCCATTTTTGTATACGCGACATGGAACTGATCCGGTGTATTTACCACGATTAGATTCACCTCGGAATCCTGCATCACTTCCTCAATCGATGAAGTGAACTGGATTTCCGGATACCAGCTTTCTCGTTCTAAATCTCCTACCCGATCTTCTTCTCTGCGATAGATATATTTGACCTTCATTTTTTCTTTACGTGCTTCTACGTAGGGCAAGTGGTATTGACAAACACTGTTGCCAAAACCAATATAGGCAATGACTAACATAATAATTCCTCCTAATCCAACTTTTTTAATACGTTAGCCGCTTCAAGAAGAGTAACTAACAACCACCATCAGCTGATTGGTACAAACCCACTCTATCATCCAAACTCAACAGTTTCGATGCGTAACACGCAAAAAGGATACCGCTTTCATTTTCTAGGTTAAATACTGAAAATGACTTTCACTAAGTATTACGGAATTATCCATCATTGCTTGCGAGGAGAAATTTTTAGTTCTATTGTACGCGGTTTATCTAAAGTACTATCTTCTTTTTTGATTTCAAGTCCTAGGCTAACTGCTCTCAGAATGCAAGACAGTTTTTTCAATGCTAATCTAAAACGTCTTTTTGGCACAAAAATATCCCCATCATCAAATTAAGATGATGGGGCTTCATAACGTTTAGAAAGCTTACTAATGACTCCTAATTACAGTAAGATTATTCAGTACTTTACTCAACAACCACATGCTTCACTCATGCCATTCTTCCTAAATGAAAAAGCAATATCAGATAGCATTATAATATTCTAAAACTAGGTTAAACATCTCTGATCCCTTTTGAAGTCCAGAAACTCTTTCGATAGTGTTCTCAATACCCTCTTTTTTGATATATTCTTGCAGTTTTACTGCTTCTTCATCCTCAGGGTCATCGTATTTAAAAGCATACGCAGCACCGTATAACAAATGACTATTCGGTAAACTATATTCGGAGGCGATGTATGCAGGTCCTACTATTCGATCATCTGAAGATAACTTTCGAATAGGCTGACGTGCAACTCTAGCAATCGGATCATTGATTCCATCTTGATTATAATCATCGTACCGTTTGATAATCATTTCATTGATATATTTAGTCATTTCATCCTTAGAAAAACCAAATTTCTTTTCTAAGCCTGCGGCAGATTCAAGTACTGCTTTTTTTACTATTTTCTGAATGTCCGCATCCCGGAGTGCTTCATCAACCATTGTGTATCCGTGTGTATAGCCAATGTAACTAGTTATCGCAAGCCAACAATTCACCAAATAGATTTTTCTTTTGAGTACGGCTTCTAAATTATTAACGTACTCAGCTCCCGTAATCGGTCGACTATCTGGATCATCTAATTTTTGACGTTCAATCGCAAGTTCATGAGAGTCGCTAATTGCTGTGCCTTCTTTGCCGTTATAAATCCCACCAAAGACGAACCTGTCGACACCTGTATTAGGGTAAGCACCAATCTCTTTTAACTGATCCAACGTAATAATTCCAGTATCAGTCATAAGATTCACTAATGTATCCGTGCCCATAATGGCGTTCTCGCATGCCATAACAAGTACTCTGTTTCGACCTTCATCCAGCCTTCTCTTTAAGCCCTTAGCTAAAATAGGAGCTACATTCACCAAATTTGTTTTCATGACAGATGTCGCAATGATATCTACTTGCGTAATCGCTTCAATTATTTCTGCTTGGTTTCTTATAAGTGATAGGGCAAAAACATTGTCAATAATTTTTTCTTCGTAATTATGGTTCGTTAGGAATAAACTATACGAATTATTTTTATTTATTTCATTGATCACTTCATCAGAAACATCCGCAAAAATAATTTCATAGCCATCCTCATGAAGAAGGTCTCCAAGGAAGCCCTGACCAATTTTTCCTGCTCCGAAGATTAATGCTTTTTTCATACTTTAAACAGACCACCTTTACTTTAAAATTAGTAATTCACTGGTTACTGGTTAGCCCAATACAGCCATAAATTCATCGTGATACTTTCCGAAAGTACTAGAACTCTTGAGAATTTTTGAGGCACTGCCGACTACGAAACCATTTGCCCCGCTTTCAGCCATTTTTTTACTGTTCTCTGGCGTTGTATTGCCGTCTACCAAAAGATCGATCTCAGGATTGTAGGAATCTAGTAACTGTCGAATTCGTTTTAATTTATCGAATGAATTGGGGACAAGTGTCTGCCCGGCAAATCCTGGATTTACGGTCATCAAGGTCACATAATCCAATTGATCCACACACTCTTCTAGATAGGAAATAGGCGTCCCAGGGCTTATCACTAGTCCGGCTCTGCAACCCATGTCTTTTATCGTTTGAAGTAAGCGATAGGGTTGCTTCGTTGTTTCTGGGTGAAAACTAATCCAGTCTCCTTTTCTTATATTGAACATGGGAATGTAATTCTCCGGTTCATTGACCATCAAGTGAATATCTATAGGAATTTGGGTCATCTCTGTTAGATCATTAAAAACAGACGTACCTAACATGATGTTCGGTACAAAATGACCATCCATTACATCGAAATGAATGACAGAAAGATCGTACTGATCAAATTGTTTCATGTACTCTTTGTATTCATAAATTTTGGGAACCATTATTGATGGAGATATAAATTTGCTCAATCCCATAACACTATGCACGTCCTTTGTTTTTATTTATAGTAACTTAAGCGACAATTAACGCTTCTCAAATCGAGCAACAATTTCACAACGTCCTATAAAAGCCTTCCAGGATTCTGACTGTTACCTTCTTTGTGGGTGTTGAATTGTTTTTTGATAGCCGTAAAAATGACTATTTCAAAGTTAAAAGATCCCGATAATCGCTCCGACAGCTGAGATTAATACTAAGATCAACAGTACCGTTGTGGATTTCATTTTTTTATTCAAACAATACAAAGCAATCATTGTTACAGCTAATGGCAGCATGCCCTTTAGCAATTTATCCAAAATATCGGTTTGTACATTCAGCTTTAGATCATTAAATTTGAAGACTAACCCTGTGCTTAAGCTGACATAATTCGCCGTTAGCGCACCGATAACGACACCACCCATAACTTTGGCACCCAGCATGACTTTTTTCAGTAGATCGCCACCCATTAATTTTTGGATTCCTTCTTTTCCGTAACTATAGCCTTGCATCCACAAGTAATACGCTAGACCCAACATAATGGCAAACATCGATACAATGTAGAAAATCGGACCAAAGACATTCCCTTCTGAGCCGATACTAATAGCGATCGATAAAAGGATTGGGACAAGTGTTCCTTGCCACAGCGTGTCGCCGATTCCAGCCAATGGACCCATCAGTCCTGTTTTGATCGAATTAATCGCATCACCAGTAATGGGAGCCCCTGCTGCTTTTTCCTCTTCCAAGGCAATCGTCAAGCCGCCAATGATTCCACCGAAGTGAGGTTCTGTATTGAAAAACTCCAAGTGGCGATTGTAGCTTTCGCGGAGCGCCTCTTTGTCATCACCATAAAGTTTATTTAAGGCTGGCAGCATTGCAAATAAAAAGCCGGAGGATTGCATACGCTCGTAGTTGTAGTTTGAATGAGAGAAACATGTCCAACGCCAAAAACTTTTCTTGATTTCTTTTTTAGTTAATTTCTTTTCCACTGTATTTTCCATTAATCTGTCACACTCCTCTAATTAAACTTGATTGGGCTTGAAGAATAATTGCGTATAAACAAACGCCGTAATAAAGGCTAAAATCGACACGGCAATGATCGGCAATTCTAGATACACAGCTAGAACAAAGCCTAAGAAGTAAAACGCCGCAGTATCCTTGCTCATAATTGATTTCAAGATCATCGCAACCCCTAACGCTGGTAAAACACCTCCGATTACTTCTAACACATGAAGCGGCTTGCCTTCTAAAGCATCAAGTACATTTTTCACCACTCCTGATCCGAAATAAGCAATAATAAATACAGGAACCACTGAGATCAGCATTAAAAAGAGTTGAGGAATAAACATCTGAATACGATCAATTTTTTTTGAATCTACTTCATCGGCCGCTCTATCGATCATGTGTAAGAATGAAATATCGACAGTCATATGGGCAATCCAAATGACTGTTCCTAATAAACCGATCGGGACTGCCATTGAAACGGCTACTTCCGGTGAAGCATTTGCGGCCATTGCCAAGGCTGTTCCTAAAGTTCCAGCTAAACCTGGATCCATCGGCACAGTTCCACCGGCAGAAATATAGGCCAAATAAGGTAAACTGATTGCTGCTCCGATCATACATCCCTGAACGACATCACCAAGGACCAGACCTACCAGCGTCCCGCAAATCAACGGACGTGCTAGTACTGTACTTCCTAACAAGGTGAGCCAAGGTGTACCATTTATACTCAGGTAATAAATCAGACCAATTAATAGTGCTTGAAAAACATTAATTTCCATTTTCTTTTCCCCTTTTTATAAGTATTGTTCGATATTCGCACTCTTTTCTTCTGGAATTACTTGAACGTAAACGGAGGTGCCATCCAGCATGATCTGCTTGAAGCACGCACGCTCTTCATCGCTTACAGAAATGTTGCGATACAATTGTGTTCGGTCTTTTCGTGCACCCATACCACCGACGTTCAATTTTTCGATCTTCACACCACCATCAGTAATCGTTTTGATGACCTTTGGATTTTTTGCTAAAACAATCAGCTTATTCCCATCCGGTTCCTGTGTCAGATAAGTGATCGCTGCTTCCTCAGACATGATCAGCACCTTAATTCCTGCGGGAGCGGATGACGTCATAATCATTTTCAAAAAATCGTCCTGTGCGACTTCGTTATCAATAATGACAATTTCATTGGCCTTTGTTTCATGTACCCAAGCTGTCATTACCTGCCCGTGAATCAAACGATCATCGATTCGTGTAAATACAATATTTCTCATTACGTTTCCTCCTTGGTTAATGTCTTCGCTTCTGTAAATAATTCTTTGATTCCTTGTTTTCCTGTATTCATTACATGCTGGCTTAAATCTTCTAGTTCCATTGTTTCCCTAAGCAAGACGCTTTCAATAAACATTGAAAAATTAACACCTGAAATTGAACGATACAGTGTATCTGGCAGCTTCTTCACGCAGTAAGCAGTCGCCTTAAACGGACTTGCACCGTATAAATCAGAAAAAACTAGTACTCCGTCACCATCGTCTAATGCTTTGATCTTTTCCGCAGTTCGATCATAAAATTCATCAATATTGTCGCCCCCATACAATCCCAGGTAATCCACTTTCTCATTTGTTCCAACGATCATCTTTCCGCTTTCAACGACTCCTTGAGAAAGGTTCCCGTGACTTAACACTAAAATCCCTATCATATCCTCACCTCTTTACGAAATTCTTCTTACACCTTTATTAAAGCAAGAGACGTGCCAAGTTTTTATGCACACATCTTTCTTAGCTACAGCAAGCGTTTTCAGTTCGTTTGTATGTAATGTGTGACAGTTTTTGTCACACATCATTTCTTTTCGCATGTGTGCGTTATAAAAAAATATCTGTCACACATGATGTGTGACAGATATTAGATAAAGGTACGCATAATTTTTGTTACATATAGGATCTCGCTGGCTGAGAGCTTGGCGCCATAGGTTCTTTCTAATACATTCAGCTCCTCCGCAACAAGCTGATACAGCTCATCCTTCTCCTGTTCCTCTACTTCAAATTGGAGTCCTTCTTTTCGGATCGCCCGTTCAATCATTCCCAAACAATGAAAATAGAATTTGATGACTAAGGTATCAATGATCTCGAATTTGATTTGTTTGGAAAGTGAAATAAGGATTTCATCTAAAATTTCTGTCGCGCCGTACACATTTAGAAAAATGACACTCTTTTCCAATGAATGATAAAACAAATGGTCTTTGTTTTTTATCAGTCTGCGACTAGAGTAATCAAAGATATTCGTATTTTTTCGATTGGCGGTATAATAATTGGCTTCCTCCAGAAGCTCATTGACTAGCTGTTTTAGCCCCATATTCGCGAATAAGGCTTTTCTTGTCGCTTCAATAATGATCGGTGACGTAACATTATCGATTATCATTGTGTCAATACCTGTATCTTTAATTAGCTTGGCGGGGAAAGTTGCTAGCGAACCCATATCGGCTAACAAGAGAACACCGGACCCTTGGTCTAGAGTTTTAATTACAGCTACCGCTTTTTGATACACATTTTCAACCGAATCATCTAACGGCATATCCACTCCCACCGCATGGTTTATTCCTAATAAATCGTTCACCATTTTAGCTAAATTCGTCGCGACACCAATACCATGCATCAAAATCAAGATTCCGATCGGATTCTTTCGTACATCCTTGTAGATCGTATCTAAAAATAGTTCGATAATATCTTGCTCCTCCGCTGGAATTGCAACATTCATCTGCTTGTTCACTTCGGCAATCAGTTTATCGGCGTATTTTCTTAGTGGAGAACCAGAGACCTTCTCAACGACCTTAGCTGTTCGATAAGAGATTGTACTCGTTTGCAGCTTCAATACCAACGCTTCAATGTGCAGAGCTAAGTTATAAGTAATATGGGGATCACATTCAACTTCTAGTTCATTAGATATTTCTTGAATAACTTTGTCTACGATTTCTAATACGTCTTTGGAAACCAGTTTTTCGATTCCTTTATTCCGAGGTCTTTCGATAATCTCAGGCTTCAAATCCACAGCAAAGAAATCATCCAAAAAATAAGTGATCTTTTGTTGGATCTCCTTGATTGAACGGCCTTCCCTTAAGAGCGTAGAATATTTTTCTAAAATCAGTTTATAGAAAGAACTTTCATTGCCGGTATCAACTGCGTAATTTATCTGCAGCTGCTGACTTTCTTGTTTTTTCTTGCCTTGATAATAGATACTATCCCTAAATAGCTTTTTTTCATTTTCTTGTAGCTCGCGCGTGATTTCGATCTCTTCACCAGAGATTTCGATTCGTTCCTGCTTCTTAATCATCGCTTGGGCAAACTCTTTGGCACAAAAGATTTGGATGTCATTCTTCAACTGCCCAATATTTCCCGGACAATGATACGTCGATAGATATTCTAGTACATTGGCTTTGACTAAAATCTCCAGATCTATTTTTTTCGATTCCAAGCAAAAGAAGTAATCAATCAGCAATAGGCGTTCCTGTATGCTGCGCTCCTTCAAATCCGGCAGAGTCAGAACCATAGGAAAGCGTCGTTTGAACGTTTGAAGAAGCGAACTCTCGATATTTTCAGTAGTCGCACAAATTATCAGCACGTCTACATCCCGTGCGACACTTTCAGTTTCCCCAAGTCTGCGATATTTCCGTGTATCGATGATCGTAAAGAGCATCTCCTGTCCTTCCGGCGGCAGTCGATGAATCTCATCTAAAAAGAGAACACCATGATTCGCTTGTTCGATCATTCCCGCTTTGTCAGAATCTGCACCGGTGAACGCTCCTTTTACATAACCAAAAAGAACGGATAATAATAATTGCGGATTATTGGAATAGTCGGAACAATTGAAATGAAGAAATGGACTCTTAGTATTGAATCGACCGATTTCTTGACCATACTGAAACATGATTTTTGCAAAAGTTGTTTTTCCAACACCAGTGGAACCAAGAATAATCGTGTGCAAGCCATTTGGCGGATACATAATGGCAGCTTTTGCGAGATTGGTATGGACTTCCATACTCCCTTTAGCTCCGATAAAGTCGGAAAATATGCTTTTTTCTTTGTTTTTTTCAAATGCCCGATCAACTTGTTTCGTTTGACTTGGTATTTGTTCAATTTCAATATGTTCACCAAGATAATAATACTTAACCGGCTTCCCCTTCACTTTTCCGAGTCTTTCTTCTCGTACCAAAGCATTCAACTCACGACTCGCTGCCGTTCGACTGAGAGCCAGATGTTCACTGACATCGAATGTCGTGACTTCAAAATCAGACCGATCTGCAGAGTTTGACGCCCTCCTTGATCGAACAAAAGCTAGTATCTCATCTTTCCTACTCATATATCCACGCCCTTCCAAAGAAAATGTATTCTACGTCAGATTATATTTCAATTAGAACGGAAGTCAAACCTGAAAATAAGTGTTGGCTTTTGATTGAATAGATTAACTTCATCTCTTTTGAGTCTATCACTTAGAATAAGTCATAGAAAATACTTAGTGAATTTCCATCATTTTTTGGATACATAAATCCAATCCTCATCAGCTTTTTCCTCTAATGTTCTCTAACAAGACCCAAGGATTGCTAAACGTCAACAATCAAAAAACGACCGCTCTCCCTTCCAGATTATTAGGAAAAAGTTGCGTCCATTAGTAAATGCAAAGTTATTTTTAGCCCAATCTTTGCCCTTTCCCGCTAGAAACATTGACTTATAAGCGTTTTTTAAGCAAAAAAACTTTAGTTGTCAAATCAGCAAAATTACATTTTACCTCTCAATATTGTAGGTTTAATTGTCTCACTATTTTACTAAAACCTATGAAACCAACATTTTGGTAAAAATGTTGCTAAAAACAGCTACACTTTTGCCCCCTAAAGGTAATTTGGGCGATTCTTTTTGTACTTTATCGTTAAGTCATCGGGCGGAAATAATAGCCAAAAAATGCTCTATTCGAAATACGAAATCATATTTTAAAGACGAAAATGCACCTGCGATTTTAGACTTCGCAGGTGCTATTTGATAGTTTAACTCCTATAGCTGATCAGATAACTATTTTTTTCTGGAAATTCAACGCAGCGCCGATTAAGTTCGCATCATTATGAAAGCTGCAGCATTTGATTGAAGGCATAATTTCTTCAACGCCCTCTTTTTTTAACTGCTCAAATACTCGTTTGGAAAGCTCATCTGCTAACTCTGGACGTTTAGAAATCCCTCCGCCTAAAACGATCAATTCTGGATCAAACATTACTTGAATATTGTAAAGATTCTTCGCCATGATTTGATACATCTCGTCTAAAAGCTCCGCAGCAAGCAGATCACCGTTTTCTTTTAACGCATAGAGTTCTTTACCCTCAATAAGAGTATGGGTTTGTTCAGAATAATTGTTGGCGGCTTTGACTAGAGTCCCCTTTTGGCTGAAAGTTTGGGTGTTTTGACTTTTCAACAGACCTACTTCACCGCCAAATAGATGGCTCCCTTTGTATAATTCACGTCTAACAAAAAGCGCTCCGCCTACCCCTGTCCCTAAGACAACGAAGGCGATGTTTTGAGCATCCTTACCGACGCCTAGCTCTACTTCAGCGATTCCTGCACAGTTTGCATCATTTTCTATCGTAACAGGAAGACCAAAGGACTGTTCGAGTTCATCGAATATCGGCCGTTGATGGATATAATTCACTGCACTGATGCCTAGTATTCTTCTCTGTTCTTGATCAACAGCCCCGGGCGCGCTGATCGCAATACCTGCGACAGGTCGCTCGTAGTCATTCACTATCTGTTTAAAATTGTCCAATAATCCGTCAAATGTTTCAGGAGTTGGAAAGGCGGAAATTTCACTTAATCGTTGATTCTCCCAAATTCCATGCTTAACTGTCGTTCCGCCAATATCAAATACGACAAGACTCATTTATAATCACCTAAAATCCATTCTTTTCACTTACTGTCTTCATCCAGCGGCCGCTCTTCTTCACTGACCGTTCACGTGTAGCTAAATCCATTCGATAAAAGCCATAACGATTTCTGTACCCGTTCAACCAAGACCAGCAGTCCACAAATGTCCAGGCATGATACCCAAAACAGTTGCTGCCTTCGAGAATTCCTTGGTGCAGATAGCTTAGATGCTCTTTCATAAACTCGATTCGATAATCGTCTTCGATCTCTCCACAGTCGTTCATGAAGCGGTCTTCCTCAGCAACCCCCATCCCATTTTCACTCACATACCAAGGGATGTTGTTGTACTCTTCCTTCATCATGATCGCTACATCATAAAGAGCCTCAGGATAGATTTCCCAGCCACGATAAGGGTTTATTTTTTTATCCGGCCAATCATATGGCACATAAAAATCTGAGGGCATTTGCGCAGGCTTTTTCACTGTTTTCGGTGCTTGAACGCGTCGCGGCTGGTAATAATTTAATCCAATAAAATCCACTATATTTTCTTTAATCAACTGACGATCTCCAGTTTCTACTTCCGGAAAAAGCTCGTGCTCTTTTAACAGTGCAATTAATTCATCAGGAAAGGTTCCTAGAACTGCAGGATCTAAGAAGCTGCGAGTATTCAATAGATCCGAACGAAATCCAGCCAACAAATCCCCTTTTGCTTCGCTTTTTGGATATGTAGGCGAAATATTCAAGATAATCCCGATCTCTCCCATTTGGCTCTCTTGCCTAAAAGCCTCGACCGCTGCCTTATGAGCAAGCAAGGTATGATAAGCAACTTGAATCGCCCTTTTGAAATCAACGACTGCTGGGTAATGATACTGATAAAGATACCCGCACTCAACATGGACGATCGGTTCATTGAAAGTCGTCCATTTGTTGACGAGATCACCGAACAACTTAAATGCCGTACGCGCATAAAAAGCAAAAGCATTAATTGAATCCCGACTCTCCCATCCGCCACGCATCATCAACCACATCGGCATGTCAAAATGAAAGAGATTAATAATCGGCTCAACACCATGATCAAGCATCGCTGAAAAGTACTGCCGGTAAAACGCCACTGCCTCTAAATTGACTGCCTTTCCATCAGGCAACAGACGCGCCCACGCTATAGACGTCCTAAGAGAATTTAAGCCAATATCCTGCATTCGTTGGCAATCTTCTAAATAGTGATCATACACATCAGATGTAATTTCCGGTCCTTGGTTTTGATGAAATTTTTCAGGTGTCTCTTGAAACCAATGATCCCAAGTAGTCTCTGTTTTTCCAAAATTTAAACTTTGTCCTTCTGTTTGCGGTGCAGACATGGCGGCCCCCCACAAAAAGTTCTTAGGAAAAATTTTCATGTTTCCTCCTCTTACTTGTGCAATATTTGTTCCGACTCCAGCCACTGAGAGATGGCGTCAGAATATAGATGGATATACCTCTCGTAAACCATATCCAGCTGAATAAGGATCGGAATTTGTGGAGAGATATTCCCTAAAGCTTCTTCTCTTGTAAAACTGGCGGCAATCAAAACAACATCTGCATGAGTTATCAGCTGTGAATACCGATTAGACGTAATCAATAAAATCGAGACATTTCTTTGCTTAGCGATCTTCATCGCCTCCAGCAGTTCTTCATCATCTCCCCGTAAACTTGAAACCACGATCAATTCATCCCGATTGGCAAAATTGGCTGACATCAAAATAGAGTTTTCGTCAGCGATCACTCGAACATATTTACCGACTCTGGAAAACTTGAACTGAAAATCTGCCCCTGCATAGGAATTGAAGCCTTTGCCAAAAAAATGAATAATTTTATGCTGATGGAGCAGTTCACAAAAGGCATCTACTACCTCTTGTGAATAATTGCTGTCGCTGCGTGTCGCAAGCGAATGGTAGGCCGCGGTTATCTTTGATGACACCGATAAATTCGCGGTTTCATTATCTAAAGAAAGCTTATATAGAAAAATCAGTTCTTTGTAGTTGCTCAGTCCGATTTTTTTACAAAACCTTGTAATAGAAGATTTTGATACGGCTAGGTGCTCCGATAATTTATCAATCGTCATAGCCGGCTGCTTGCTTAAATGATAGTCCGCGATCACCTGTTCAACAGAGGTAAAGTTCAACCGACAGGATTCAATTAAAATGAAAATATCTTCTTGCATACGTTTCTCCTCAATCAACGATATGGATCGTTTTTATTTCTCCTGGTTTAAAGGTTCCTAGAGGAATAGTATCATTTTTTTCTGTTGAAGAAACAGCATTACCCTTGAGATCGACAAATGTATAGCTCATGTCACACGCTCCCTTAATCGTTCCACCATCGACTTTTTGACAGAAATCCGGATTATATACGCGAATATCAAAACCTGATTCGTCTTTGGTTTTTACTAATGAACTGAAGACCAACGTACTGCTGTTAAAGGTTATCCCTTCTTGTGTGGTCACTTTGTCCTTTAATGGATTCGATACAAAATATTTAAGCGTTGTCGTAAAGCGATTCATTTCTTGGATCTGATAGTATGGGCTGCTGATTGCATAATCCAAGTAGTCCTTGGCTAGCTGCGCCGGCTCAAAATCTTTATCTAACTGAAGTGAAAATTTGAAGGTCATTTCTTTCTGTAATTGACTATCCGGCGTCGGAATATACTTGAATTCATTTCCTGAAGCCACTCCCGGACGTCTAAGCAAATCCGGACGGCCAAGATAACCTACCGAGCGAAACAGAGTCAAAGCGATCGTTTGGAATTTTTCTCCGACAAATTGATATTCTTTGATCCCTTTACTGAAAACCGTCCAGCTGGATCCCGAATCATGGCTGTTAACATATGTCAGCATTGGGAAGATCGCAGTGGGTTCTTCGCGCCAGCCCAATTCTTTCCAATCATCAATGTGGCGATCCTCGACGGCTCTTTTTATCGTACCGAAAGGAGTATCTGTATAAGAAAACGCATTGTTATTGGGCGTAGCAATCAGCATCCTCATCCGATGATCACAGGCCTGATTATCGACCTTCAAATGAAATTGGATCTGACGACTTCCCTTCAATAGACCAATCGTCAGTTCATACGGGATTGCTTGTGTTCTTTTTTCCGCCTCACGTTCTTTGATATCTTTGGCGATTTTCCACTTTCCGGTAAACATAAAATTGGCCATTAACGTGTTATGGGTCATGGTACAAGTTGCTCCGTCTAAGTTCAACCGATACTTGTGATCCTTATACGGAGGCGAATAATCATAAGTGTCCCCTTCATCACCGCTATCTTCAAATGCTAAAAAGTTCTTGTAGACCGTCCCTTCTTTGCGATCGGTTAAAGACAATTCTCCTGCTTCAAACGTAATTTGATAATAATTATTTTCAATTGAAAAGACAGATGTTTCAGTTAACGGTTCGTCAGTGATTGCTTGGCTTTCTTCAACTACTTGATATGTCACGAAGTTAAGAGCAGGAATTTCTACTTCAACTAATAATTCATGGACGAAATAGAAACTGGCCGGATCTTCATCCGCCTTTTCTCGACGAATCGATCCGGAAAACTCCTTTCGAGTGCTCACTCGTTCAAAAGGAATCGTGAGCCCATCCTTTTCAAGTGAAATAGCCGCAAAAGGTGTAGACACTTCACATTTCATTACTTTTTTGTTCTTCCACGGCAGTGTATTAAAAATTGTCAGTTCACCTTCAGATAGATTCATTCGTGATTCAGAAATTTTTCTAGTCAGATAATCAACCAATGAATAGGACAGCTGATCCGCCTCGACAAAACGATCTGTAATAATCTGATTTGTTTTGTCACTATTGCATCCGCCGGCGGAATCATGTGTATGATTTTTATTCAGCAGCTTCCAGATCCGATCGAGTAATCCCTTTTTATAAGGTATCCCGCATTTTTCTGCCATCACCATTAATGGCTCCACTTGATAAATCATCCGACGTTCCACTTTATCATTTAAGTATTTATGGTCGTAGCGAGAAGAATAAATGGAGCGATGGATCTTTGAAACAGAGCTGGAGATAAATTCTCCAGCTACCGTTGGAAGCTCATTTCCCTTGATCGCTTCAAAAAACAGCTCATAATTGCTTTCTACCAGCTCTGTATCTGGCAGTGCTTGGTTATACAGCGCCATACGTTTACGTAAATTGAAATCAATGTACCGTTGATCTCCGCCAACTGGCAAAACGAGGTCATCGCCGGTGGCTCCATCAGAAATCGTATTGACTAATGCGTGTGCATCATCCGAATAAATCAATCCGACGCCCACAAAATAGCCATCTTTTATATTGGAAGTTAGAACACTTGAACCGTCCTCCGCATTCCAATAAAATTCACGTTCCGTCGTCACTTCATTTGGGACACCACGCCAAAAAACAGCCTGCTGAATGCCAAATCCATTGTAGATTTTCGGCATATCCTTGCTTTGCCCAAAAGAATCCGGTAAGTAGCCGATATTCATATAGCCTCCCAATGATTCCGCTAATTCCATACCTAGATTCAGATTTCTGACGATGGACTCCCCGCGAATGATCAACTCATCTGTTTGCGTATACCAAGGTCCGATAGCGAGTTTCCCGCCTTTGACTAAGTGCGTTAAACGCGCTTTCTGCTCTGGAAAGCTAGTTAAATAATCATCCAAAATACTCATCTGGCCATCCAGCAGATAATAATCAATTTGATGTTCCTCCAATGCCTGCATGACTTCATCCAAATGATAAGCCAGTTGAACAAAGGATTCATTTGTAGTGAAATACCATTCAAAATCCCAATGCGTGTGATGTATTACATGAACTTTTCTTTGCATAAATGCCATCCTACCTGTAAATTATAGTTTCCCGTGCAATTCTCTGAATCAACCATTAAACTCGATTTCATCAATGATCTCAGTCAACAATTCTGGATCGTCCTGCTCCAGAACACCCTCTCTAAAGTCCTTATCGATCAATTTTCGTGCAATCAAACTCAGTAGCTTTAAATGTTCTGTTGCTCCTTCTTCTGGAATAGTCAAACCAAAGGCCACTTTTACCGGCTTCTGATCTAGTGCATTCCATGGGATCTCCTGCTTAAACTTGATCAAAAACAATCCCGGTTTCTTATTTACGTTGCTTTTGCAATGAGGGATTGCGATATGATCCTTAAATCCTGTTGTCGCTTCCTGTTCCCGGGCTTTCAGCCCTTCAAAATAAGCTTGTTCGTCAGACACAAAGCCTGAATCGCAAGCAAATTTTGCGATACTTTTGAACGCTTCTTCTTGAGTTGCCGCTGTTTCATCAAATAATATATGGTCTCGATTAAATACTTCTTTATTCATTTTTCTCTACCTGCCTATTCGTTTACTGTTTCCATCAAATGTTCTTGCTCTTCTTGTTCAACAGCGAGCTCCTCCACTGCTTGTTTTCGAGTAAATCCGATTAACAGAGCTGTTGTCAAAATCCCCGCACTTACACATAAAATCCAGGTAATAAAAGGGATCGGCTGTTCAATATAGCCAATAAAGGTTCCTAATGGCGAACCGATTCCACCATAAAATTTACACCCTGTTGCGGCCGCTAATCCACCTGCAACAGCTGAGCCAACTACGTTAGAAAAAATCATTCTGATCGGGTCCGCCGCTACAAAAGGAATGGCGCCTTCAGTTACTCCTACGATTCCCATCCCAAAAGCTGCACTGGCTGCGATTTTCTCATTCTTAGAGAATTTCTTTTTGAACAAGATCGTCGCCAGCCAAACACCTAATGGTGCAACTGAGATTGCCGCTTGCGTAGCAGTTCCAGGAACGAAATTCGCACCATCAATGCCATATTTGGTCAATGTATCAGTAAAAATCGCCGTCCCAAAAACCAGCGCTGTTTTATTGATCGGTCCGCCCAAATCAAATCCGATCATCGCTCCACAGATTGCTCCGATCAAAATCGGTGCTCCTGCATAGTTATTGTTCAGGTTCGTTAACCCTTGATACATCGCGTCCATCCCAATAGCGATCGGATTTCCAATAATATAAAGAACGATCAACGTGATAATTGCTGTCGCGATAAATGGAATAATCATGATCGGTACAATCGGAACCAATAGTCTTGGCCATTTTATTTTCTTCAAACCCTTAACAAGGTAACCAACGATGAAGGCGACGATAATCGCACCGATAAAACCACCGCCAGCTTCTGTATTAAGAAACTCCGGATCATTTACGAGATACGCACCGATCATCGCTGGAGCAATCGCTGGTTTGTCAGCAATCGAGTTCGCTACAAAACCAGCGAACAATGGAATCATCAATTTGAAACCGATTTGGCCAACGTAAAACAGTTTAGACATCAAGAAGCCCATTTGGGTTTTATTATCAAAGCCCCAATTAACGATTCGACCTAGATCGTCTTTTTGAAACGCATACAAATTGGCAATCGTTAAAATCAAACCCGCCGCAATAACCATTGGAACCATGTAAGAAATCCCGCTCATGATATGGGTGAAGAAATTGACCTTCTCTTTATCATTTCCTATTTGAATCTTTCCAACCTTCGATCCCTTTTTTCCGAAAACCTGTGCTTCCTCAAACGCTTGATTGATCAATGCTTCTGAATCTTCGATCGCTGGAATCGATTTCGTTACAAAAAGCCGCTTACCGGTAAAACGGATTGGATCGATTTTGATATCAGATGCAACAATAACTACATCAGCTTGTTCAATGTCCTCCGCCGTCAACACATTCTCGGCACCAATCGCACCATTCGTCTCGACCTTAATCCCATACTCCATTCTTTTAGCCGCCTGCTCAAGTGACTCCGCAGCCATATAAGTATGCGCGATCCCCGCTGCACAAGCTGTCACAGCAACAATTTTTCTTTCCATTCGATGAACCCCCATCTATTTATTTTCAATATGAAGATTAACTGATTATTAATTACAATTAAAGCGTTTTCGACCGTTTGGGTACTAGTACCAGTATTCAGATTATTATTGAGATTTATTTCATATAATTATTCCTTCGTTAAAACAAAAAAAACAGTATGACTCCTTCACAGTATCGCGAAGAAAACTCCCATACCAATCTAAACCAGTATGATGGATCCGATATCTCCTCTACCCAAACAATTGGGCAACGAAGCCCTAAAACAACTGCTTCATGGAATTCTTTTCGATAATCATGATTAAGGGCAATTGCCTATTAACAGGAGAAAAACAATTTGATCCTTTTCATTTTCTATCTATTTTCTTAAATCCACGACAAATAGCCTGGCAGTGTGCTACTGCCAGGCTTTGATTACCTATCAAACTATTATTGGATGAAACATACTGACGCGTCTTAATAAAAGCTCTTCCTCCAGTCATTAAAACCTGTCGGAGGCCCTCTTAAAAATACTGCCAAGAATTACTTTAGGATTCACACAAGAATCTATTTCTTCTTTTTCTTCTTATTCGTAGTATTCATTTTCCTCTTATCTTTTTTTCGATCCTTTTTCCGGTTCTTCTTATTCTTCGGATCTTTCCTTTTCTCATTTTCAAGACGCTTTCCACTTTTCAGCTGACGGTTCTCGGACTCCTCTGAAAATAAGGAGCGGACAACGGACTTCTTCCCTTGTTTAGGTGGTTCTTTAGTGACAGAAGCCACTGATGAGACTGCCTGATTCAGCTTCTGATTGAGAGTCTCCACTATGGGCGGCTGGCCTATATCTTGTTCTAGCTCCTGCCCAGAGTCGTCCTCTTGAAGCAGTTGGAGGTCTGTCAACATCGCCCCTTCCGGCAACTGTTCCTCAACAATCTTTCGCAGCTCTTCTCTGCTCAGCTTTTCCAATTCTGCATCTGAAGGCAAAGTAATTTCCATTGCTTGTTTATCCTCGTTGGCTGCAGACTGCACGATATCCTTTTCTTTTGGTGCTGTAGCGTTCTTTTCATCCTTCTGTGTCGCTTTTTTCGTTGATCTTTTCTTCTCAAAAAGTGAGCGGCGAGTACAATCCATTAGGTCTGAGTTTACTAGCTCGACAAAAAGACCGGTCCCCTCCTTTTCAAAAACCGTCAAGGTGGTGATCAGCTCTAAAACAGCCTGCCACTTCTCGTTAGAAATATTCGGATCGGCATCACGCAGACTCCATGTATGGGTTTTTCCATCTTCTTTTAAGAAAACGGATACAAATTTGTATTGCTTAGTTTCTAGTTCCTCGATGGGTGTTGTCTTCTCTAATATGAACTTTTTATAATGATAAAGGGCTTCATCGAAGGCAAGATAGTCCTTCTTACGTTTATAGACACGCGCAATTACTGTGTTCCAGTCACCGCTGTTAAAGTAGTTTTTAAAGAAAGGAGCTAGGCTGCGCATCGTATCATCCGGTTCAGACTGTAACAAAATCTCCTGAACGATCGCTTCCAACATGCCCGAAAAATCGTTTACTGACAACGCGTTCCGCAACAACAGCGCAAACACATATTGCAGCACCGATGCCGCATCCTTAGTTTCTTCATAGTATTGTCCAATTCTTTTTTCTACTGAAGTTCTTTTCATTCCAAAAATTTGACGACTCGTTAATTTTTCAACTGACATGCGATCTGCTCCTCACTAATTTTAAATGATTATCATTCTTTCCTAAATGCTTCTCTAAAATCAATATACGCTAAACACAATTAAAAATTAATCATTTGTCGTAAAAAACAAAACTCAAAACTTTATATTATTTGTTTAAAAAAGAATCTAAATGAACAAGTAGCTCGCCTCAGCCCGCGCCCTGCCTGGTTTTGTCTAATCATTTTAATGGGAGTAAAACCAAATGAACCTGTTAAAAAGGCTGATTACATCAACTTTTGGACACCACTAATTTATAACTCCTTCAATATAAAAAAAGAAGAAGCACTCGGCTTCTTCTTTTCGTCCTAACGTAACTTCACGTACAAATGATAGTGCTCACGATTGATTTGATTTATCGGCAATAGCTGATATTTTTTTAATTGATAGCCTTCTGTCGTCTTAGTTAATTCTTCTAGTTCAGCCGAATCCACAGAGATAAATGCTTTTTCTGTTGATTTAATTGCTAAAATATCTTTACCATAAGAGATTGATGCTAAATTTGGATCATCATTAGCAACGATTAGTCTAATTTTCGGCTGATAAGTAATCCGAATTTCTTCGTCTTGTTCAGTTAGCTCAAATTCGAGATAGCCAGTCGTTATCGCAGGTGACGCTTGTTGCCCGTTAACCGTAATGGAATCAAACACTGCCCATTCTGGGATACGAATATTTAATTTGAAGGCGTGGCGGCTTTTCCATTTTAGTGCGATTTCGTTTTCTGAGATTGTTTGAGAAAACATCGTCTCCTTTTCTGCCCAATTTACTTTACTTGGATAAAAGAGATTTACATACATAGCGTCCTCAGAAAAAGCGTAAATATCTTTTTGAAACCGCAATAGGCTTTCTAAGCCTGTTCCGTGACAACAAGTATTTTCTTCGGTATCAAACTGTTTTTGCGCACCAGGAGCGGTTGGCATGAAATACGTCGTTCCGCCATCACACTCATGGCTTTCTGCCGCCAGCAAATGATTATGCAAGACATTTTCATAGTAATCGAAGTATTTCGCTTCAGGCGATAAATCGTAAAGCTTTCTAGTTAGCTTCAAAAGGTTATAGCTTGCACAGCTTTCCGCTGATTTCGTGGTCAAAAAATTGGCGATTGCATCCGAAGCTTTAAACATTTCTGTTTCACCAACACCACCGATGGAATAAGCGTGGCGGCGGGTAGCCAGCTTCCAGAAATTTTGTGCGATTTCTAAATATCGCTTATCTCCAGTCTCTTCATAGATATCTAAAGCCCCAATAATTTGAGGAATATGTTGATTGGCATGGACGCCATCAAGGGTATCAAAGTTTTCCTTCATCGGCACGAACAACTTGTCATTTTCAAACAACAAGGCAGCATCTAAATATCTGCTATCTTCAGTAAGATGATAAAGCCGCATCAGAGCAGAGATCATTCCTCCAAATTCACCCGCGATGTAGATGGACCACATTCGATTTAATTGGTTTGAATCGAGTTTCGATAGACGTTCATACGTCCAATCCCCTAATTTTTTCGCGATTTCCAGTGCTTGCTCTGATTCCGCGAACTCATAACAGTCTAAGCATCCCTGGAACAGTTTATCTAAGGTATAGTAGGGTGCCCAAATGGCAGGATACGTTGTATATATTTCCAACAGGTCGAACTGTTCTTCTGAATAGGCACTTAAGAAGCCCCTGTTCATTCCTGATCTTTCTAAAGCATTTTGACATTCGGATAGACTTGAAACCAAATAATCGATCTGTCTAAAGAAGATTTCTTCTTGAGTAGCATAAGCTGCTAATGCCAAGGCAGATAAATAGTGTCCTGTCGTGTGCCCTTTTAAATTGCATTCGGGTGCGTCCCAACCAGTCATTGGTTCCGCACCTTCTGTCGAAAGCTGTGCCGCCTCACGAAAGCTATACAATAATTGATCTAACGAAAGTCCTTTCAAATGATCAAGCTTCTTTTGTGTAGCTTCTTTAAGAATCGACTCTTCGGTCAGGAGCGTCGGCAATGACTTCGTGATTTTTTCAGGAGCTGCAGATGGTTCGTGAGTATCGATAATCTTTAAAAGGACCGTTTGACCGTTTTCTTTTACTTGCCCTCGTAGAACCTGTTCTTCTTTTGAACCATCTAGCTCGTCTAACCAAGAGACCTCAGCGGTCGTGTAGCTGCCATTGTCTAAAAGAACGGCACAAACGGTTGGCAAATGTTTCTTTGCATCCTTCAGCTCTAAACTCAGGTTTTCTGTTTTAATAATCTTTGTTTCGGGAACTTCTTCCAGAACAGTCGCGACATATGATTTTTGTTGGGTATCGTTATTCAGCTTCGCTGTGACCGTCAGCTCTACTTCGCGATTTCCCACGCCAAAGGTTGGTCGAGTCACTTTTCCACTATGGGAAATAAAAAGAATCTCATTAGATGACCAGGAAAAAACGGTTCCGCGTTTGCCTTTCTTAGGTAGCTCCAAGTCACAATCGACGGTTCCCAAATTGCCTAAATAAATTTCCTTTAGGTCTGCCTCTAATGCTTTATTTGCCGTTGCATTTGCTGTCATTTATACGCTCTCCTCCACTTGGCTTTCTACAATATCAAAATCCTTTTTTTCAAGGCGTTTTTCTGTTATCCAATTTTTCCCTTCTACTAACCGAGCGATAACCATTGAGATCGCTGGGTCGGAGGTTACATTGATCATCGTGCAAAATGGATCTGTCAGAGTTCCCATAATCACGATCAACGGCACTGCTTCCGTTGGAAATCCAAAGGCGGTACAAATAAATAATTCACCGATAAAACCGCCACTTGGGATCGTTCCTACGATAATTCCACTGATCACACCAACAAAGATCGCCATTCCCATCTCTTGAATTCCAAAATGTCGTTGATATATCGCGAATAAAAAAGCGATTTTCATGATTTGTACACTTACGACACCATTTTTATGGGTACTGCCGCCTAGAGGAATAACGATATCGCAAATATCCCGTGGAATCCCCATCTTTTCACTAGCAATCAGATTTACTGGAATACAGGCAGTGGAGCTGCAGGTCCCCATCGCAGTCGTCATAGGTAATGTAATATTTTTCCAGTAAGCCTTTAACCCTTCTTTTCCGCCACCCCAATAAGAATAAGCGGAGGAGGTAATAATGAAGAACAGAATACAAAATACAACATAGATGACTGACAGACGGGCAATCGACGAAACAACCTGGCCACCCATTTGACCGATCATCGAAGCAAAATAGCAGGCAATTCCGATTGGCGCTAGTTTCATGACCATCGCTACCATACCGCTAAATACATCCGTCATTCCATTTAAGAAATTTTTGATCATTGCGCCTTTTTCATTCAATAGACTCGTGCCAATGCCAAACATAATCGAGAAAATGATCAGCGCCAGCATGTTGTCTTTAGACAGCAGCATAGAGAAATCAGATACCGTAAACATGTTAACTAGGTTCAGCTCGGCCTTTAAATCCTCCGAGCTGCCGGGTAATTTAATTGGCTGCCCATTCGTCGTTGGAAAAATCGTCGTGGTCAATAATGCTAGTAAACAAGTAATGATCCCTGAAACGATCACGACGGCTAAGAAAATCAACAATATTTTCTTCAGCTTGCCGACATTTTCCATGTTCGCGATGGAACTGGAAATAGAGAAAAAGACAATCGGAACGATCAGACAGAAGACCAAATTAAGAAACACATCCGCGATGGGTTTCACAACGGTAGCTTGCTCCCCTAGCAAAAGTCCTCCTACTGCTCCTATAATTACTCCTAAAAGTAAAATAATAGAAAATCGATAATTGCTTAATACTTTTTTCATCAGAACGCCTCCTTGATTTGATGCCTTTATGGTAACGCATACATTTCACTGAATGAATGCAATAAACTCTGAATAAATTGTATATTATTAGACACTATTTTTGTATAATATAAATATATGATCATTTATTAAAAAATAGAAAAACTTCAAATATCAATAAAATCATGTTTTCACCCAGAACTGGAATATGATTTTATTCGAAAGGTGGGTTTGTATGTATTTAGAATTTATTTGTCCGCCAATGCCTCATTCAATTGTCGCAGGCCGTTCCATTTTTAGAGCGGGAGATATCCACGAACGGCGGGTTCTTACGGATATCTTTGATTTGATTCTGATTGAAAAGGGAACGCTTTATATGGAGGAAGACGACTATCAATACACCCTTAACGCCGGAGACTATTTAATTTTAGTACCAAATAAGAAACATCGCGGTTTTCGTCCTTGTTACGAGGAGACGCGTTTTGTTTGGATTCATTTTTCGGCCACGGGACCTTATCATCTAGAATATTCCAGTAAACAGCAAAAACGGAAACGGATGAATCGCAGAAAATACTATAAGAAAGACGAATTCTCCTTTTTCATCAACAGTCAAGGCCATTTGAACGCTCAACAAACCAGCCTCATTTTAGCGATTGTCGATCGTTTAGAGGAAGTAAAAATTGATAATCCGGCCCATGAAAAAGTCTTTTTTACGCCGAAAGTGGATGAATTTGAGGCGCAACGCCTGTTTTTATCCATCTTAGATGGAATTAGAACCCAGGAGTATTTAGCGACAGATTATGATGTTGCTTCGCAGATCTATTCTTATATTGAATCACATTCTAGTCAGCCTTTCTCATTAGACAACCTCGCGGATAAGTTCGCTTACCATAAATCCTATATCATTCAATTGATTAAAAAGCACTTTGATACAACGCCAGCTCAACTTCACAATAAATTTCGTTTAGAAAAAGCGCGGAATTTGTTGCTGAACACAACGATGAGTATCCAAGCAATCTCAGAAGAGCTGAGCTTTTACGATGCGGCTT
Organism: Enterococcus sp. AZ128; assembly: GCF_051714485.1. NCBI lineage: Bacteria > Bacillati > Bacillota > Bacilli > Lactobacillales > Enterococcaceae > Enterococcus > Enterococcus sp. AZ128. The sequence continues at coordinate 843,850 of NZ_JBIORZ010000002.1, read as the reverse complement.
ATTTCAGCAAGCTGTTTAAAAAAGAATACCTCTCTTCTCCGAATGCTTACCGTAAAAATTTCTTGATCTCACATCAAAAAAAATAGAAACGCGATAGTTGCGCATGAAAGCTGCTTAACTATCGCGTTTTTCTTTTTCACTTTATGTTTCGTTACCAAATGTTGAAAGGATGTCCTTTAGCACTGCCTCTCCATCCAATGTTTCATAGTCTTCCTTCTTGATCATTTTATAGGTGACTGCTTTATAGTTCAAAAAATCTTTCAAACGATTGACTTCATATTCCGATTGAGGACCGATCATAAGGCCATCGATCGGTTGACTTTGAATCGCTTGTTCCGCGATAATCGCGGGAGCGGAGTACACACGAAGGGGAATATTCTGCTCATCCGCTGCTGTTTGAATGTTTTTTACTAGCAGACCTGAAGTGATCCCGGCAGTACAAATCAGTAAAATGCGTTTTTCTTTTTCATCCGTCATTCTGTCTACTCCTTAAGAGATTTTCCGTTTCTTATTATAAATATCCAACACAACTGCAAGGAGCAAGATCAGACCTTTGATTGCCTGCTGCCAGTCGACACCGACACCTAAGATCGACATCCCATTGTTCAAGACGCCCATTACTAGACCTCCGACGATCGCTCCAGTAATCGTACCGATACCGCCGGATGTAGATGCTCCACCGAAGTAAACAGAAGCCATCGCATCTAACTCTAATGAGGTTCCAGCTTGCGGTGTCGCTGCATTTAACCGAGCTGCTAGAATCAACCCTGCTAACGCCGCCATCATTCCCATATTTACAAAGACCCAGAAGGTGATTTTCTTCGTTTTGATCCCTGAGAGCTGTGCCGCTTTTAGATTTCCCCCAGTCGCATAGATTTGACGACCGGCAACGGTACTATTCGTCAAGAAGCCATAGACGCCCACGATCACACCTAAGATGATCAAAATAATCGGAAATCCTTGATACGCCGCAAAGATGTAACTCATCCCCAAAACAATACCGATAGTCAAAATAGATTTGAGTATAAAAGCGTTCATTGAAGGCACTTCGAATAAATTCTTTTTGCGTTTTTCCCGCGCCTTCCATTGAAAGAAGACCAGACCAACCGCTAACACTAAACCCAAGAGAAGAGTCAAAAAGTGCAGTCCGGAAGAAGAGACCATGATCTCAGGCAGATAACCGGTTGAGATTTTTTGAAAGGCTCTAGGAAACGGTGCTAAGGATTGGCCGCCGAGCACTACTTGTGTCAGACCTCGAAACATCAATAATCCTGCCAAAGTAACGATGAAGGCTGGAATTCCAACATACGCCACCCAGAAGCCTTGCCATGCACCGATCAACGCACCGATAGCCAGACAAACCGGCACAGCAATCCATGGACTTATGTGGTTATTGACCATCATCATCCCAGCAATTGCTCCGACAAAGGCCATGACCGATCCGACAGACAAATCAACAAAACCTAATAGAACTACTAACAGCATGCCCGCGGCTAAAACTAAAATATGGCTGTTTTGCAATACGATATTTGTGATATTTAACGGCCGCAGGAAAATACCTCCGGTCATCAATTGAAAAGCGATCAATAACGCGATCAAGATGATGACCATACTATACTTGCTAAAAATATCCAATAGCTTTTCTTTTAGATTAAGGGTACTTCTTTCTTTACTTTCCTTCGTTGCATTCTCCATTACAATACTGCCTCCTCTTCCATCGTCATCAAATTCATCAATGTCTCCTGATCCGCCTCAGCCCGCATGACTTCGCCGGTCATCGTTCCTTCATTCATCGTATAGATACGATCACACATTCCGATGATTTCCGACAGTTCTGATGAAATGATACAAACACATTTTCCTTGGGCCGCCATTTCTTCAATAATGGTATAAATCTCATACTTCGCACCCACATCGATTCCACGGGTCGGTTCATCTAAGAAAAGAACATCGGGCTCGGTCATCAGCCATTTTGCCAGCACGACTTTTTGCTGATTTCCGCCGCTTAGACTGCCAACATTTTGGAATACATTATTGGCCTTCGTTCGCATTTTCTTTCGGTATTCTTCTGCTTCGGTAACTTCCTTTTCTTTATCCAAAACACCACTCTTGCTTATTTTCCCAAGGCTGGCAATCGTTGTATTTTCACGAATATCCATCAATAAATTCAACCCTAGAGCCTTTCGATCTTCAGAAACATAGGCTAGACCATTATGTATGGCTTGTGAAACGTCCTTGATTTTGACTTCTTTGCCGTTCTTATAAATTTTCCCGCTGATGTTGCTGCCGTATGAATTGCCGAAGACACTCATAGCAAACTCCGTTCGACCTGCTCCCATCAACCCTGCGATACCTACGATTTCTCCCCGACGAATAGTAAAATTGATCTGGTTGTTCATTACTCGTGTTGTATCGATGGGATGATGAACCGTCCAATCCTTTACTTCAAAGAAAACTTCACCGATATTCGGATGCCGATCTGGGTAACGATTGGTAAGGTCTCGTCCAACCATCCCCTTGATGATCCGTTCTTCATTAATATCTTCGTTTTCCAACGTTTCAATGGTTTGACCATCACGTAAAATGGTGATTCGGTCGGCCACATCCACGATTTCATTCAATTTGTGGGAAATGATGATCGAGGTAACCCCTTGATTGCGAAATTCCTTGATCAATTCAAGCAGATTCGCGCTTTCCTCTTCATTTAACGCCGCGGTCGGTTCATCTAAAATAAGCAATCGAACATTTTTGGAAAAAGCCTTCGCGATCTCAACAAGCTGCTGATGCCCTACCCCGATCTGAGAAACTAACGTATTGGGATTGATTTTCAATCCGACGGTCTTTAATAAATTTTCTGTCTTTCGTTCGGTTAGGTTCCAGTCAATAATGCCGTGCTTGGTTTGTTCATTTCCTAAAAAAATATTTTCTTTGATGGACAAGTATGGGCTCAAGGCCAACTCCTGGTGAATAATAACGATCCCCTTATCCTCGCTGTCCCGCAGACCTTTAAACTGACAGGTCTCCCCGTCATAAATAATGTCTCCTGAATAATTGCCATAAGCATATAATCCGCTAAGAACATTCATCAACGTGGATTTGCCTGCGCCATTTTCCCCGCACAATGCATGGATCTCTCCTCGTTTAATGTTCAGATTGACGTCATCTAACGCACGAACACCGGAGAACTCCTTAATGATGTTCTTCATTTCCAAAATGTAATCGGCCATTTCTCCACTTCCTTATTAAGAGGATCAAGAAAAGCACGGATCGTACTTTTCTCGTCCCTGTTTTATTCACTCAAATCTTTTTCTTTATAATATTTCGTATCGATCAGCTCTTGCTTGTAGTTTTCTTTGTCCACAGACACAGGTTTTGCCAGATATGTTGGAACGATTTTTTCACCATTGTCGTAGGTTTCTTTGTCATTGACCGGCACTTTTTTATCGTCGTGGATTGCTTCGATCATTTCTACAGTGTTATCCGCCAAAATTCGAGTGTCTTTGAAGATTGTTTCAGTTTGATCACCTGCAATGATCGATTTCACACCAGCGATCGTCGCATCTTGGCCAGTGATAACAGGCAATGGTTTGTCTCCTGAGCTATAGCCGACACCTTTAAGAGAAGAAATGATTCCTAAACTAATCGGGTCATACGGTGACAAAACAGCATCCAACTTCTTATCTGTATAATTGGCACTCAATAGATTATCCATCCGTGATTGTGCTGTGGAGCCATCCCAGCGCAGCGTCGCAATTTGATTGAACTTTGTTTGACCAGAAGGTACCGTTAATTGTTTGCTGTCAAAGTAGGGCTTGAAGACGGACATGACGCCGTTATAATTGATTAGTGCATTGTTATCATCAGGTGATCCGCCAAATAATTCGATATTGTAAGGGCCTTCGCCATCCTTCAATCCTAATTTATCTTCAATATATGACGCTTGCAGGACTCCCACGCCAAAATTATCAAAGGTAGCGTAATAATCGACATATTTAGAATTCATCAATAAACGATCATACGCGATGACTTTGATATCCGATTGATGCGCTTTTTCTAGTACATCTGTTAAAGCCGATCCATCAATAGATGCAATGACCAAGGTATCCACGCCTTTAGTGATCATATTTTCAATTTGCGCAACTTGATTTTCGACCTTGTCTTCTCCATACTGCAAGTCTGTTTTGTAACCTTTCTTTTTCAGCTGCTTCACGATATTGTTCCCATCTGCGATCCACCGTTCAGCGGATTTTGTCGGCATAGAGACTCCGACATAGCCCTTATCCCCTCCAGAGGCATCTCCTTTTCCACATGCAGCTAATGTTGATAGTGCCACTAAAGAAATTGCGGCAACTAACATTTTTTTGAACCCTCGTTTCATATCTTTCCCTCCAAAACATATTTGATAGATTTAGTTTACGCTCTAAGGCAAACGCTTTCATTGATATTCTTTTTTACATTCTTGAAAAAATACGGGGATTTCTTTTTGAACAGCTATTTTCTTGAATTTCTTTTGTTGATTCTTGACTTTCTTTTGGAATCAACACGCATGTTAGAATAAAGGTTGGAAGCGCTATATAATAGAGAAAAAGGAGGGATCGAGTGAAAAAAGTCAAAATGATTCTTTTGCTTATCTTTTGTCTGTTACTTACTGGCTGTCAAAAAGAAGAGTCCGCTGAAAGACCAAAAGAGATCACGATCGGATTCGCACAAGCCGGGACAGAGAGCAACTGGCGAAAGGTCCAAAATAAATCCATTAAAGATGAACTTGAGAAACAGGATTATCAAGTGATGTATCGTAACAGTTTCTCTGACCCAAAGCAGCAGTTCCAAGATGTGATGACTTTCATCGCCTACCAAGTAGACCTAATCATCCTTTCCCCTATTCAAGAGATTGGGTGGGAGCCCATCTTAGAAGAAGCAAAAAAGGCAAAAATCCCGGTAATCATCGTTGATCGAAATATCGCTACAAACAAATCAGATCTCTTTTTGACTCACATCGGCTCCAGCTTCAAAGCTCAAGGTGGTCGAGCCGGTTTATATGTGACGAATCATTTCCAGAAAATAGAAAAAGAAACCATCAATGTTTTTGAGATCAAGGGCACAGAAAACACTTCCCCTACTCGACTTCGTCACGATGGTTTCGCGGAGACTGTTGGACGTGATCCCCGGATTCAAACAACCCAAGCAATTACTGGTGATTTTATTCGACTAAAGGCCAAGGAAGAGTTCTCTGAAGCGATTGAGGCAGGAAAGCTTGAAGCGATCGATGTCATCTACTCGCATAATGATGAAATGACTTTAGGCGCTCTTGATGCGTTACATGCGCACCAAATCGAAAATAAATTCGTCATCGTCAGTATTGATGCCCAAAAGGAAATGATCGATCTTTTAAAACAGCGTGAGGTTAATTGTGTCGTAGAATGCAACCCTTTCATGGGAGAGCTTGTCGCAAATACAGTGCGTCGATATTTTTCTGATGAAACCGTTTCAGCAGATATTTATGTTTCCGATACGGTTTTTTCAGATCAAAATTCGCTGTCAACGATCCCGCCGAGAAATTATTAGGAGGCGGCTGATGAAAAAACAAACGACTATCAAATCACTCCTGCAGCGTATCAGCTGGCTGATGCTGACCCTATCGATCGTTCCGTTGATCATTAGTGTTGTGATCTATACTCGCTACCTGTTCACCTACGAACGCAGTGTCGGGAACATTTCGGAAGCGAATCGCATCGCAAATGAAGTGGAAGAAAAAATCATGGAGGAAGCCTGGAGTCTTACCTATGGCCAACTCACCCCAACAGAATTCAAGAAGAGCAACAGTGTCAACCGAATAAAAAAAGAAATTGGTCAAATTAAGAAAAATACCCAGAGTACGCAAGAACGAGCGACCTTGAACATCGTGAACCGGTCCCTAGACAATGTAAACAATTATCTGGAGAAAATCCTTCATAATATTGAAACAGATGAGCCTTTTGAAGAAAATCAAGAACTGATGGTTCATGTCGAATCTGCGACCAATTTGGTCCATGATATTCTCCAAGACTTTGTCAACGTCGAGATCAAGCTGGCCGCCAGTCATAGTCAGCAAGTCCGGCATTCAATCATCATCTTATCCGTGATCGAAGGAGCGATCATCCTCACCATCATTCTTTTTACCAGAACTACGAACATGCGCTTGATCAAACAGATCCAGCAGCCGATGGACGAAATGATCAAAATGGCGGATGCTCTGTCAGATGGCAAGCTCAATTATCGAATCCACACACTTCCCGGCAACGAGCTGCAAAAATTGAGCACCAGCATGAACGATATGGCAGATAATTTAGTCGTTCTTTTGGAAGAAAATGCACTAAAGCAATATAACCTAGCTCAGAGCGAAGTCCGAGTCTTGCAAGCCCAGATCACGCCGCATTTCATCTATAATAGTTTGGATGCCATTTTAGTTTTAGCGGAAATGGGCGAGATTGAGAAGGTCAAAGAAATGACCTATGCCCTCTCCGACTTTTTTAGAATTTCCTTAAGCCAAGGACAGGATTGGATCCCCGTCGAAAAGGAAATCAAGCACATCAGCGATTATCTGATTATTTTACAAATACGGTACGGTGACGCCTTGACCTACTCTATCGAGATCGAAGAAAAAATTAAAAATTACTCCATGCTGAAAATGATTTTGCAGCCCTTGATCGAAAATGCGGTCTATCATGGAACGAAACTGGTAAGACGAACCGGAAAAATCATCGTACAAGCCTTTTTAGATGAACGGGATTACATCCATTTCTATATTATTGATAACGGAAAAGGGATTCCGCCGGAAAAACTGAGAGAAATCAATCTCGAATTAAGGAACGGTCTCGATACCGATTTCAAAGAAGGCTACGGGTTGTTTAATGTCAACAAACGGCTATTACTCTATTACGGAAAACAAGCAAAGATCGACATTACTAGTATCATAGACATAGGTACGACGGTACACGTGATTATCCCGACTATGCAAAAAGGAGTCTCAAAAAATGTATAAAGTCTTTATTGCTGAAGATGAACATCTCATTCGTGAATCGTTAAAACGAAATCTAATACAGCTTTCTGAAAAATTACCGATCGAGTTGGCGGGGGAAGCCGCAGATGGCGAAGTAGCGCTTGCTAAGATCCTAGAGGTCCAACCAGATATCCTGCTAACAGATATTCGGATGCCTTTCATGAATGGTATCGAACTTTCACAGGAAGTCAGACAACTATTACCGGATATTCAGATCATTTTTATCAGCGGCTTTGATGAATTTACCTATGCCAAGGCTGCGATTCACCTGCAAGTAGCTGAATATCTGCTGAAACCGATCAAGCTTGAAGAATTAACAGACAGCCTGAAAAAAGTTATCTCCCATTTGGAGCAAAGGGATCAGCCCGCCATAGTCGATACCTACTCTTTCGATGTACAAAAAAATCTATTTTTAAATACCCTGTTTGGAAATCAATCAACATTAGCAGAAGCGATCGAAGAAGCACGGCGGCTAAACAGACAAATCGCCGGGAAAAAGTTCATCGTGCTATTAGTCGCCAATCATATCAATAAAAATTTCGCTGACTATGAGCGGTTCAGAGAAAAAATGGCGGGGTTATTTGAAGAAGATGACAACTCGCTTTTTTCCTGTCTCTCATCTCGCTTCATCAAAATTCTGCTAATCCATACAGATGAAGAAGCGCTTTTGCGAAAAGTCGACCAGACCGCGTTAACACTCTATACCGAATTGAATACCACTGATGCCAAACTGGTCGTGGCTATCGGGAATCCTGTCGGTCGAATCAGTGAAATACAAAAAAGTTATGAGACGGCCAAAAATCTATTGGACTATTCGCTGATCCAGACAAAACATCCCATTCTCCACTATCAAGATGTGGATCAAAAAATGAACAAGTACAAGGGAGCAATCCAGTTAAAACAAAAAATCGATCAAATCAGCAACCAAAATATCCATGTACTGGTTGAAGAACTGTGTGAAAAAACCGATAAAGAAGAAAATCCGTTACTGTTTCGCCTGATTTTACTCAATGAATTAAATCAACTAGCTGAGGAAAAAAATACGCAAATCCAAGAAACCTTCACTACAGCATCGCCAACAAAAATATCGGCTATTCTCTCAGAGCCGCTGTTATTTCGAAATTATTTAAATCAAATCCTGAACTTTTTGAAAAAGAGCATCATCGATGAGAGCATGGGGCAATATCGCGATCTCTTGGATCAAGCAACCCTCTATATCAAGCAGAATTATTCTGATACGGACTTATCATTGGGCAGCGTTGCCAAGCATATCAATCTCAGCAGTTCGCATTTCAGTACGATCTTTTCACAAGCTCTCGGAAAAACCTTTATCGAATACCTCACCGAACAACGGCTAAAGAAAGCCAAGCAATTATTAAAAGACACTGATTGGAAGCTTTCGAATATCGCGTCAGAAATCGGCTACAATGACCCAAACTACTTTAGCTACCTCTTCAAAAGAAAGGAAGGCGTTTCGCCAAAGGACTATCGGAAAACAAAATCGCTGTAACTAAAAAACCTGCAAACACTCCCGAAGTATCGGACTGTTTGCAGGTTTCCTATCTTAACTAAAGTGATATTCTTTGCGTTTTAATTCTTCCCATTTCCAATTTTCAACTTCTGGAATATCTCGTCCTTCTGTCCGAATAAAGTCATGGTGTTTCGCTAGGGTTTGATCCATTTCAGCTGAGAATTCTTCCGCTTCTTTCGCATAAACCGCATTTGCTGCGTCTTGTGCCAAGTGGAAGCGATCCAATTCGCTGAAGACACGCATATCGAATGGTGTCGTGATATCGCCGTTTTCACGATAGCCGTGAATATGCAGGTTATGATTGTGACGATCGAAGAAGATATCACGAACCATACCTTCATAACCATGGAAAGCAAAGACGATTGGTTTGTCAGCAGTAAAGATCGCATCGAATTCTTCATCTGTTAAACCACGAGGATCGATATCCGGATGACGCAGTTTCAAAATATCGACCACATTAACAAAGCGAATCTTCAAATCAGGAAATTGATCATTTAAGATCGATACCGCTGCTAATGCTTCCAAGTTCGGCTCTGTTCCTGCTGCCGCGATCACTAAGTCAGGTTCTTCTCCGTTATCGGTACTTGCCCAGTCGATGACTTTCAAGCCTTTTTCAACTAATTCTTCGGCTTCATCCGCCGAATAGAATTGCGGACGTGGGTGTTTACTCGAAACGATTAAGTTGATTACTTGCTTGTCTTGCATCGCTTTGTCCATTACCGCCATTAAGCTATTCGCATCTGCTGGTAGATATTCACGAATAAATTCAGGTTTTTTTTCTGCCAAATGCGTTAATACACCTGGATCTTGATGGGTATAGCCATTATGGTCTTGTTGGAATACCGTTGACGTCGCAATCAAGTTCAATGCTGGATATTCCTTATGCCATGCATGAGCACTCGCTTTACGCATCCATTTGAAATGTTGAGTAAGCATAGAATCAACGACACGCAAGAAAGATTCGTAGCTGGCAAAGAAACCATGACGACCAGTCAATACATACCCTTCTAAAAATCCTTCAGCTTGATGCTCAGATAATTGTCCGTCGATCACACGACCGGCAGAAGATTGCCATTCGTCTGTACTGTTTTTTGGTTCCATCCACTGACGATCCGTTACTTCAAACACCTTGTTCAAGCGGTTTGATTTTGTTTCATCAGGACCAAAAATACGGAAGTTTGTTGGATTTTCTGTCACCATGTCACGGGCTTGCTGACCAAACACGATCATGTCTTGTGCCATTACAGCACCTGGAGTTGTCGTATCAATCGCATACTCTTTCCAGTTTGGCATTTTCATCGGTTTTGGATCGATCCCGCCATTTGTGATCGGGTTCATGGCCATACGGCGATCGCCTTTTGGTGAGATTTCTTTCAATTCATCAACGATTTTTCCGTTTTCATCGAATAATTCTTCTGGACGGTAGGATTTCAACCAGTCCACTAATTTATCCGCATGTTCCATATCTTCTGAACCAACTGGAATTGGCACTTGGTGTGCACGGAATGTCCCTTCTAATTGTTCGCCGTCCCATGTTTGCGGACCTGTCCAGCCTTTTGGTGTACGATATAAAATCACTGGCCATTGCGGCATTGCAGCATCTTCAGCCTTGCCTTTACGTGCTTCAGCTTGGATCGTTTTGATTTCTGTAATAACACTGTCTAGTGTTTCAGCCATTGCTGAATGTACTTTTTCTGGGTCATTTCCTTCTACAAAATAAGGTTTCCAACCCAATCCTTCAAAGTATTTTTGCAAATCTTCATCACTCTTACGAGAAAGAATTGTTGGGTTAGAAATTTTACCGCCGTTTAGATAAACGATTGGCAATACCGCCCCATCATTTACTGGATTAATAAACACGTTTGAGAACCAGCCGCCAGCAAGCGGGCCAGTTTCTGCTTCGCCGTCGCCGACAACGGTCGCAGCAATCACTTCCGGATTATCTAAAATCGCGCCTGTAGCATGTGACAACGCATAGCCTAGTTCGCCGCCTTCATGAATCGAACCAGGTGTTTCTGGTGCCGCATGAGAAGCGATTCCGCCTGGGAATGAGAACATTTTGCATAATTTTTTCAATCCGTCTTCATCTTCTGTGATTTCAGGATAAATCTCCGTGTAGCTTCCGTCGATGTATGAATTTGAAACCATTACTTGGCCACCATGGCCTGGTCCTTCAATGTAAAACATATTCAAATCATATTTATTGATTACACGATTTAAATGCGCGTATAGGAAATTTTGACCTGCAATCGTGCCCCAATGGCCGATTGGATGTGTCTTCACATCTTCTTTTTCAAGAGGTTTTCTTAATAGAGGATTGTCTTTTAAATACATTTGTGCGACTGAGATATAGTTGGCTGCACGCCACCAAGCATCGACTTTACCTAGGTACTCTTTTGAATCAAAATTGGTTGCCATTCGTAAAACTCCTTTTAGTCTTTTTTACTTTTATTATTTTAGTACAATATACCTTTAATTCTTTCAGAAGTAAATACCTTTTTGAAAATTAATAGTGATTTTTACTTTTATTCATTTAAAAAAATATTGGTCTGGAAATTCCAAACCAATATCTTCTGTTCTATTTGATCGTTACATACTCTAAATCCACGAGTTTTGCCCAAGTGATGATTTGTTCCGTTGTTAGATTCAATGACACCACCGTATGATGTCCGCCACCAATTTCGATCCATTTGCCCACGCCTTCATGGAAATTCGGTTTTACTTTCCAAAGCACACGTGCAACGGGTAATTTTGGTGCCTTCTCAGTTGGTTCAAACGCTTCGACTTCGTTGATCAATAGTTTATAATGCGTTCCAAAGTCTGCCATAGAGACAACAACTCCGTCTCCTGCTTTACCATCAAACACTAAACGAGCTGGATCTTCACGGTCGCCCATTGATAGTGGTGAGACAACGATTCTAGGTTTATTCACTGCCAACGTTGGATCGACTTCCATCATATGCGACTGCAGGATCGCTTCTTTTCCTGGAGCCAGTTCATAAGTGTAGTCCTCCATAAAGCCAGTATTTTGATTGTGAGCCATCACTTTCATCAAACGATCCAATGCCGCTGTTTTCCAGTCCCCTTCTCCAGCAAAGCCATAGCCTTCCGCCATCAAGCGTTGAACAGCTAATCCAGGCAACTGCTGCATGCCATATAGATCTTCAAAATTTGACGTGAAGGCAGTGTAGTTGCCCGCCTCTAAGAAACGACGAATCCCAATCTCTTGTTTCACCTGAACTTTGACCCGTGCTTCCCAAGTCTCGTGATCGTAATCCCCATAATCGAAATCATACAATTCTTTGTATTCAGCAAACAGAGTATCGACCTCTTCATCTTTGACAGCATCCACATATTGCACTAAATCGCCAATGCCAAAGTAATCAACCACCCAGCCAAATTGAATCTGCGCTTCGACTTTATCGCCTTCAGTTACTGCAACATTACGCATATTATCACCAAAACGTGCTACCTTGATCTCGAAGCTTTCATTGTAGGCTGCTGCAACATCCATCCAGTCAGCAATTTGCTTTTGTACTCTTTCAGCTTGCCAAAAGCCGACTACGATCTGATTTTGCTTTTTCAAACGAGCATTGATAAAGCCATATTCACGATCTCCATGAGCCGATTGATTCAAATTCATGAAGTCCATATCAATTGTTTCCCACGGAATACTTTCGTTGAATTGCGTTGCTAGATGAAGCAACGGTTTTTGCAATAATTTGGTTCCGCGAATCCACATTTTGGCTGGTGAGAAGGTATGCATCCAAGTAATAACACCCGCAACTTCATCACGATAATTGACCTCTTTCATAAGTTTCGTAATCGTGTCTGAAGTAACAGCTAATTCTTTTAGTACGATCGGATACTTCATTTTCCCGCTGTCATTTAGCCCCTTAACGATTGCTTCCGCATCAGATTTCACACTTTTTAACGCTTCTTCTCCGTATAAATGCTGCGATCCAACAACAAACCAAAATTCCTTTTTACTAACTTCTAACATAACTGTCCGCTCCTTTTTCATAATAGTGTATTTATTTTTCTTACAGAAAAATAAGTTTGATCTTCAAGCCGTATACCATCCAACTAGTTTATTTTCATATATTTCTGTTCAATACGTCCGGTACTTTTTCACTTAACAAACTGGCAAAAGTTGGACTGGCATCCTTTTTCTTAATAATGTATTTATCTTGTTTGCCCATAATAGGCATTTTTTCCATGTTTTCTTAAATAGTGTTTATCCAGAACTCGTTGCGGCAATTCCTCCGCGAAACTATTCAACTGCCGCGCAAATAAATTCATCTTCGCTACTTCATCCAAGACAACCGCGTTCATGACCGCGCTGTTGGCATCCCTACCCCACGTAAATGGCCCATGGCCATGCAGTAAAACCCCTGGAACTTCCATAACCGCAATTTCGCGTTCCTTAAAGGTCTCAATGATGACATTTCCTGTTTCATATTCGTACCCATCGTCGATTTCCTTTTGCGTTAAAAATCTCGCACATGGAACTGTGCCGTAAAAAGTATCAGCGTGCGTAGTTCCCATTGCCGGTAAATCAAGGCCCGCCTGCGCCCAAATTGTTGCCCAAGTAGAATGTGTATGACAAATGCCGCCAATTTCGGGATAGGCTTTATATAGAACCGCGTGGGTCGGTGTATCTGAAGAAGGTTTCAACTTTCCTTCAATCACCTGATTATCCAGATCAACAACGACCATGTCAGAAGCCTTCATCTCGTCATAGCTTACACCGCTAGGCTTGATCACAAAATAACCTGTTTCTTTATCGAAGGCACTGACATTTCCCCAGGTATATTTGATCAATCCTTGTTTTGGTAATGCCAAATTCGCTTGAAAAACCTCTTCTTTTAAGTGCTCTAACATTTAAAAATCGCTCCTTACTTCAATCCGTTAATTGCTTCTTTTTCGATCGGCAATCCTTTTGCATAACGTTTGATAAATTCGCTGTATCCCAGCAAGTCTTCCTCCAGCGGTTCAAGCGTCACGCCTTCACTTGCTGCAAATACCTTCTTTTCCAAAAATTCAGCTAATGAGTTGGTTTCCTTTTCTGCTTGATAAGCCGCTAGTAAGGCAATTCCCCAAGCGCCGCCTTCTCCAGCAGTTTCCATGACCGTGACAGGAGCCTCCATCGCAGCGGCTAAAATTCTTTGACCTACTTCTGGTGTTTTAAAAATACCGCCGTGCCCAACTAATTTATCGATCTGAATATTTTCCTTTTTCAAAATCTCCATTCCGATACGCATCGCACCAAAAGCACTGGAAAGATGCAGCCGCATGAAATTGGCTAAATCAAACCGACTTTCAGGTGTCCGGACAAATAATGGACGTCCTTCATTCATACCCGTGATATTTTCACCAGAATAATAGCCGTAAGAAAGCATCCCACCGCAATCCGGCGCTCCCTCCAACGCCTTTTCAAACAATGTTGTATAGAGTTTCTCACTGCTGACTTCCAAGCCCAACGCTTCCGAAAACTCCTTGAATAAATTGACCCAGGCATTGATCTCGGAGGAACAATTATTCGTATGAACCATTGCTACTAAATCCCCCATTGGCGTGGTCACTAAATCAATTTCAGGGTGAACATGCGCTAATTTTTCTTCCAAAACGATCATGGCAAATGCAGAGGTTCCAGCAGAAACATTCCCGGTTCTTTGTCGGACACTGTTAGTCGCAACCATCCCTGTTCCGGCATCTCCTTCTGGCGGACAAAGTGGAATTCCAGCCTGTAAAGTCCCCGTCGGATCTAATAAATACGCTCCTTCTTGAGTTAATAATCCAGCAGAATCACCTGCAAGCAAGACCTTCGGTAAAATCTGGCTTAACTCTTGTTTAAAAACTGTCCCTTGTGTCAAATCACTAAAAATCTGTAGCATTTGCTGATCATAACCCTTTATCTCTGTATCGATTGGGAACATTCCTGATGCATCCCCAACACCTAATACTTTTTGTCCGGTCATCTGCCAATGGATATAGCCTGCCAACGTAGTTAAAAAATGAATCCTGCTGACATGCTCCTCGTGATTCAAAATCGCTTGATACAGATGTGCTATACTCCAGCGTTGTGGAATATTGTAGCGGAAAGCTTCTGTTAATTTTTCTTCCGCTTCTGCTGTGATCGAGTTGCGCCAAGTTCTAAAAGGAACCAACAGCTCATCATTTTGGTCAAAAGCCATATACCCATGCATCATTGCGCTGAACCCGATCGAACCAATCGTTGTCAAAGTTTCTCCGTATTCTTCAAATACTTCTGTCGCCATTTTGCGATAGCTGACGCGTAAGCCCTTCCAAATATCCTCTAACGAATACGTCCAAATACCGTTTTCCAAGGTGTTCTCCCATTCGAAGCTGCCTGCAGCGATCGGGACCAGATCCGAACCGATCAAGACAGATTTGATACGAGTAGAACCAAACTCGATTCCTAACGCAGTCTTTCCATCCATGATGTCAAGCTTGGTTTTTGCGATCATTTCCTTCGTTTTGATAGGAACCTCCTCCTTCATTCTCCATTTGATACCGCTATCATACAATTTATGTACGTACATGTCAACGTAAACGCTAGATTTTGTTCGTACATATTTTAAACGCACAAAAAAACAGCCCATTCATATGGGCTGCGCCACCTTCTATAATTGTTTTACTGAATCTCTCTCAATCAACGTCGGCTGATAAAGAATATTAGCTGGTTCACGACCTTCTTCAATCGCCTCGATGATCCAATTCGCTGAATCCTGACCTAATCGTTCTTTCGGATGATTCAATGTGGTTAGTTTCACACTGCCGATCTTACTCAAAGCAGAATTATCGTTTCCGATCACCGAAATATCAGTCGGCACTTTTATTCCAGCTTCGCTTAAGCGATCCACCAAACTACTGGCAATCTGATCATTATAGCAAACGACCCCAGTAAGCTGAGGTTCTGCCTCTAAACGCATTATCACGTGATCAAAAATCTGTTTTCTAGTCTCTGTCTCATAAGTGAGAATATCCTCAGGTGAAAATTGAATTCCGAATTTTTCGCAAGCCTTGATAAAGCCCTTCATTCGATATTTTCCCTGCAAGTCATCTATTTTTGTTACCAGCATCAATTTCTGATGATTCTTTTTGATCAAGTGCTCTGTTGCCAAAAAGCCGCTCTCAACATCGTCTACACAAATAAATGGCGCACTGATTTCTTCATAAACCGCATTGATCATCACCATGGGGATTCCCTGTTCCCTCAAACGAACATAGAACGCGAGATTCGGATTGTATTGATTGCTTTTCGTTGGTTCGACGATCAAGCCGGCCACACCTTGAGAGATCATACTTTCAAGGCATTCTTTCTCCTGCTGAAAATCATTGTTGGTGCTGGCTAATAAAAGCGAATATCCCTGTTCCCGCAAAGTCTTTTCAATTCCACGAATAATCGAGGGAAAAATGTAATCCGATAAGTAGGTGGTAACAACTCCGATTGTCTTAAGACCAGCATGAGTCTTCTCTGTTCGCTTATACTTAACATCCACGTATGTCCCAGAGCCCTTTTCTTTCCGAAGAAAACCTTCGTTGGCCAATAAGGCGATCGCCTGACGGATCGTATGGCGGCTGACCTGATAATCCTTTTGCAGCTGCAATTCCGGAGGGATCGTTGTATTTGCTTCATATTCACCAGAAAGAATCTTAGACTTCAATTCATCCGCGATCATTTGATATTTTGATATATTCATACATTATCCTTTCTATCAACTATTCTTTATATACAGATTAACAGAAATAGCAAAATCTTACTATATATGTCCGAACAAATATTTCTGTTTGACTGATTTCCCATACAGATTTCTTTGATATACATCTAAGAACTCGCTCAGTTTTTGAGTAATACAGCTAGTACGTGAAGCCGGACACGACACTGCTGTTAAGCGATTTATTTATATGAAATTTCTATACTTGTATAAAAAATGGCCCTCAATAAGATCATTGAGCGGACCCACTAAGGCTAGTCAATAGCGTAAACACGCACACTAACCATCTCACCGATATCTTTCTTTATCTCTTTCCGAATATCTTTTCGAATTCCTAAAATATAACAAATGCTGCCATCCGAATTCTTTACACCCATATTTACGATACTTCCTTGATACTCCACACCATCAAACTTCGCTTGAACTTTGACACGTCCCTTACCAAATTCTTCGCGAATATCGTATGGAAAAATAATATAGGCGCCACCTTTACCAACGTCCGAAGCATAAATTTTCGAGTCAAATTTGTATTCTTTCATCGTTTGAGCCCACCATTCTTCTTAAAATAAAAAGCCAATGCACCTGCTTAGAAAAAATCTAAATCAAGGTTCATCGGCTATTGAAGTTATATTGGCGGGAATGTGTGGGAATCTCAAATTTCCATTATTGCCCCATAATAGCCAAATTAACTAATCAAAAGCCGATATCAGCACATATGAATATGAATTAATCGTTATTGATACTACGCATTAACGGTACCAAAATCGGTACCATTAAAATCATGGACCGGTGTTGATAAATAACTATGAGCTTAAACCCCTACCTGGGGTTTATTTTTTTAGATCACGCAAATCTGTTATTTGTTGTTCATATGATTCCATTAATTTCACCTCAAATTTTATTATAGCAGACCTTTTAATAATAATATTCTTTATATTGTGTATATATTCTTAATAAACTGTTCGCTTTACAAAAACGAACAAACGTTCGTATAATGTGAAGAGAGGAGTGATTGACTATGAATGACATTAATTTCAACTACGACCTTGAACCTCGACGCGATTATGCTTTCATCGACATGAAGTCTTTTATGCCAGCTGCGAGTTAGTATCGCGTGGGCTACATCCGCTCCGTGACCTTTTGATCGTGATGTCTACTGCTGACAACACAAGCGGTCTAATATTAGCAAGCAGCCCAATGGCAAAGAAAGTTCTAGGAGTACGTAACGTGGCGCGCAAATGGGATCTCCCTACCGAAGCGGAAAACCCTCGCGTCAAAGATTTGATCGTTGCTCCGCCGCGCATGAGATACTACATAGCTGAAAACTTGAAGATACAAAATGTTGTGCGCAAATATGCTGCTGATGAAGATATCATGTGGTACAGCATTGACGAGGGGGTTGTTGATTTAACGGCTTCTCTTAATTATTTTGTGCCTGATCCAAGCTTAAATCGTGCGCAAAAACTAGATATTGTTTCGCAACATATCCAGCAAGATATTTTAAGAGCAACTGGTATTTTTAGCACCGTAGGAATGTCTAACAGTAATCCTCTACTTGCTAAATTGGCACTTGATAATGAAGCAAAGAAAAATCACAACATGCGGGCACTTTGGAACTATGAAGATGTTCCGTCAAAAGTCTGGTCTATCGGAGAAATGGATGACTTCTGGGGAATAGGTAGCCGCATGAAACGAAACCTAGAAAATATGAATATTAGATCCATTAGAGAATTAGCAAATGCATCACCTGAACGTCTACATAAAAAATTCGGAATTATGGGTATGCAACTTTATCATCATGCAAATGGTATCGATCGATCCAAACTTCAAAATCCCTATGTTCCAAAAGGGAAGAATATTGGTAATAGTCAAGTCTTACCACGCGATTATGCAGGTTTTGAAATGCCGCTTCTAATACGTGAAATGGCTGAGCAAGTCGCCATCAGATTGCGACGACGTGGTGCGAAAACTACTACCGTTCACATTTTCGTTGGTTATAGCAAAGATGAAGGGAAACGTGGATTTGGCCGTCAGATGAAAGTTACCGCGACTAATGATACAAACCAATTAACGGAGCATCTTCTATTTCTATTTAATAAATTCTATGATGGACGAGGTTTTATCCGTCATATTGGTGTCACCTACTCTGATCTAGTATATGACGGTGGTGACCAACTAAATCTATTTGAAGATCCGACAGATCAAGAAAAGAGAATTAAAATAGATCAGGCTATGGACCTGATCAGAGAAAAGTATGGGTTTGTTAGTATTGTCCGTGCAAGTTCCACACTAGAATCTGGTCGCAGCATAAAACGCGCGGGTTTGGTAGGTGGCCACAACGGTGGTGCTGGCGGTTTAGATGGATTATAAATTTGAGAGGATGATTTTAATGGGCGAAGCGTTTATGGCATATCATCCTGATCCGTTTGTCAGAAACTATGACGATCGTGGGATGGCCAAATGGATGGGGTTCTACTTAAGTGAGCATACTTCCGAAATGGAAAAAGACAACACGATTAGAAACACCATATATTATAGACGAGAGAAAATGAGCGAGATTGAAATTTCACGAATTCTAGATACTGCATATAGGTATCGCTATTCAGTGATCATTCAGTTAAGTGAACTCAATTCAGAAGGATTTGCTTTTGAGGATGTTACCGGTGTGGTTGAAGGTTATAACGGAAATAAGCTTTACCTTTCCGTGGAAACCGGAATTCAGATTGTTTCGATAGATTCAATTAACAATATTTCTCTATCGAGTTCTGAAAAATGGAGTCGGCTTTCTTGACTCTCAATACCGATGACTTAGAATTTGATTACCACACCGAGAATTCTGAACGATTCACAAAAGACTTTTTGAATTATGTACTTACTGATGTTCCGCTTTTTGCTTTGCAAGATGAATTTTTGTATTTAATGAATAGGCGAAAATTGACGTATTTTAAAATCCCTGGGTATAAATGTGTAGATGGCCAAGATCATATTTTTTATTTTACTTTAAGACATATAGATGAGAATCCGAGAATCAAGGTCTATCGGTATATTGGCATCGATCTTGAAAAACACGGACTTTTTAAAAAGGAGTGAGTAAAATGTGTGGACGTTATCTCTTTGATCCCACTACTGGAGAAATTGATGAATACTGGCAAATCATAGCTGATGTTGCAAAAAAACAAGAAAAGTATAAGCAGCAAGAAATTGCTACAGGCGAGATACTTCCTTCTAATAACGTTTTGACATTAGGTGTAAATAAAAATAATGAAGTTGTTCCTGGAGTTACAAAATGGGGATTCGAAGGATTTAGAAAAGGACAATTAATGATCAACGCTCGTGCCGAATCAGTTGATGAAAAGAAAACCTTCAGCAAACCTTTTCGAGAATCGCGCTGCGTTTTCCCCATGACGGGATTCTATGAATGGAACGCCGATAAAGAGAAGTTTCTTTTTACTGATGGCGGAAAAGTTATGTATGTTGCTGGCTTCTATCGCATGCATGAAAATGTCGCTGAGTCTATTATCATGACAACAGAGCCAAATTCTACCGTATCTCCTATTCATGATCGTATGCCCTTAATCATTGAAAAATACGATATAGATAAATGGGTTCTTGATCTAGATTTTGCTAGAGAGTATTTAAAACGTGATATGAATGATTTTGAAAACTTGAAAGTTAAATCTGCATAATTGGAGTGATTAGAATGAACTTAATTTTGCAGTATGAGCAAGGTTATATTTCCTTTGCTGAATTAGAAGAATCTCTTTGGGATTTTGGTCCAAATGCGATTTACGAGATTGATGAAAAGTGTTTTGTCTTTTATTTAAATAAATCGAACAGCAAGCATCACTACAATTACTATATCCGAAATTATAAGAATGAATTTAGAAGCGATGACAAATGGATTTTCAATTAAATTTTTGCCTTTAAGGAAGTTGATAAAATGAGAGCGAGTGATCTATTAACAGCTTTATCTACTAACGTTTTTAGTAACGAGTATGAAGGTATTTACTCAATGTTTGAAAAACAATTACTGCCTATCACTACTATTCGTGTTGATAATAAAAGCAACTTAGTTCTATTTAGAGAACCAAAGAAATCAGATTTGAAAATTAAAGATTTTTATTTAGCTCTTATGAACAATAAATCAAAAAGTCTAAAAATATGGATTGGTTCCGATTCAATTGATATTTTCGGATTCAGGATGGATGGAAACAAAATTGTAGTATAACTTTTGGAATAACGTTTAGAATAGAAAATAAGTACAATCTTGAAAATGATTGAGTTCAGAAAATATCAGTTTATTTTACTTCTTAAGATGTTAGAATAATCATATAATAAATATCAATTGAAAGAGGGCATATTATGGGACTTTTTTCGAAAAATAAGGATTCCGAGAACGCAGAATTTAGCACAACTACAAAGTTTGGATTAATGAAAATCGATGAAGAGAATAAACTATTTAAGGCAGCTAGAAAAGTTTTTAAATTCGAAGACTTAATTAGTTTTGAACTGGTGCAGGATAATCAAAGGGTTGTTGAAGGTGGAATTGATGCTGGAAGAGCGATCCTTGGTGGTTCGTTTTTTGGTAATGCTGGAGCTACCATTGGTGGACTTTCAAAGGTTAAAAAAGCAGACAAAGATTATTGTTCTAGTATTCAAATTCTTTTTACAGTGAAAAATAATAAGCGTGCAACTCACACTATATCTGTACTCGCTTTGAAACTAGATAAATCTAGCGCTATGTATAGCCAACATAATCTTCTAGCTAAATCTACTATGGAAGGATTCAACTATATTATCAGTTGTAATGAATCAGCTGAACCTACAGATAGTGCGCTTGCGAACTTTGAAGATTTAAAAAAGTTGAAAGAACTTTTTGACCTAGGAATTCTAACAGAAGAAGAATTTGAAGCGAAGAAAACAGAGTTGTTAAAATAAGTGTTACACCTTTTAATCAATCATCCTATTGCAACCTAGTTACTCTATTTGATAAGATATAGAAAACGCGATCAAGGTGACTAACATGACGGATAGGAAAATTAAGAAGATTCGAAAGAAGATACATGAAGACATTACAATTTTTCGCGGGAAAACTCCGTTATGGAAAAGGATCACACTTTGGATCTTAATTACAATTCTCTTAATTGATATCTTGATAAAGCTTCTATAATATGAAAGCAAAGACTACCGTAATAGGTAGTCTTTTTATGTACCCTGTAGGACTCGAACCTACGACCGGACGGTTATGAGCCGTCTGCTCTAACCAACTGAGCTAAGGGTACAAAAAAACCGCCCCTAGGAGGAGACGGTAGATAATTCAACTAATTTTTATTAAGCTTTTTGAATGTTTGTAGCTTGAGGTCCACGTTGGCCTTCTTCAACATCGAAAGTCACTGCTTGACCTTCTTCTAAAGTTTTGAAGCCGTCGCCTTGGATAGCTGAGAAATGAGCAAATACATCATTGCCATCTTCACCTGTAATAAATCCAAAACCTTTATCTGCGTTAAACCATTTTACTGTACCGTTATTCATGTATGTTTCCTCCTGATACGTATCAAAGTACGTGTTTTTTTGCAATTAATTGTTGATAGTAAAAGGAGTTCAATACTTTAAAATACATACAGTCCATATCACATTTCAAAATCGATTACTAAAACACTATACCATCTATCGGAGAGAAAAGCACTATTTTTATCTCATTGATTTTAATAAAGAAGGCTGATCACAAATGAATGGATCAGCCTTAGTATTATCTTCTGATAAGAGATAATGCCTATACGTCTAGATACCAACGTGTTTCAGTCAAATCACTGAAACCATTCTTTACATCGCCGTCTGGATCGTTTGTACTCCGAATCATGATAATGATCGAATGACCAGAAACATCCTTCTGATTGAATTCGATATTGAAACCTGCAACATCATTCCGGCTATATACTTTTGCAGCATCAGCGCGCGGCAAGTCTTTTAACTTGATCCGCTTCAATTCTTTTCCATTCGTGCGATCTAAAATATATGCGTATTGATACTTTTTAGTTCGTGTGCTCCAACCTTCAGCCTTAATTTTACCGTTAACAGCACCAAATCCATCTACATGGCCTTTATCATTAGCAACTTCCATTACAGAATAATTCTGTCCAGCTCTGTATATGTCCGTTACTTCGCTTGGATTTGGATCAGGTAAAGTCGTATATCCGTTGTCAGTGATTCCTGTTAAATCAATATTTCCGTCCAATCCTCCGGCAACATACGTACTAGTGAACTGATAGATTGCTACTCCGTCCATACTTGGAAATACCGACCATACAGGACTTGGAGTTACATTGTAGTTTGGATAAGCAGCCATCCATAAACTATCAGGAAACTCGGCTAAGATTTGCTGATAGTTCACATACTGCAGCGTGAATGGTTTGTAAGAATAATACATCGGTGTGTACCCAGCATCGCGAATCCGCCTCATTCCATATAGGATTGTATCAGTGTTTGCTTGTTTATTTGAACTCGCTCCATGCTCAAAGTCCAATGCAACAATCGAACCTCGCGGCGTTTTCACTTTTGGCAAAAAATAATCCATCGTAGTCTTAGCGATTGACATACTACCATATGTGTCATACCAAATATAAGTATGCGCTCGTTTCCCTTGACTCAAAGCATAATTCACTTGGCTTTCATAGGTCCACTGATTATACAACCCTCCGGCGTTATAACCACCAATCTGTGCAATTGTAAATTTATCATGAGCATAACCAAACCGACCGTTTGCTCCTTGATAAATGGCGACATCTGTCCCAAAATCACCCTTGGCAGCATCTACATTCACCGGGAAAATCAGCAACAAAAAAAGAGCCGCAACGGCTCCAAGTAAAATTTTCTTTTTCATATAGTTCCTCCTATTCATCATCTGACGAAAACATCTTAAATGTTCGATTAGATACGCCAAGTACCGTGCCTAAGAAAGTTCCGATCGCTGTGATGATTATCACTGTGATATCTGTGTACTCCCAATTAATCGCTTTGCCAACTACGCCAACAAATGTAGCCAAAGCCGGTATTACGATCAAAGCTCCCCATTTCAATATTTCAAATGTCTTATTTTGCATCTGCACCACCTCCCTTCATGTCTCTGATATCATGTTCCGCTTCATTCATTCGCCCTTCGAGCTTATAAGTTCTCTCAATTAGATTATTATGTTTCTCAACCTTTTCCTCTAATTTGTCAATACGATAAATTGTCAACTTGTTGGAAAAGACTATGCCTGCAAATGTACCGATTAGTGTGCCGCCAATACTCAAAAACGAAAGTAATAACTCGAAATTCATACTTCACCCTCTCTCAATATAAAAAGCACACTTTCGAGTGTGCTTAGTGATTAATTTAGTCACCTAATCTTTCTAATCCAAATTGGTCAACATTTAAGAATTGTAACGGGCTAGAAGTTCCTCCTGAGTTGGATACACTAGACTCACTCCACGGCTGTAACTTCTGACCTACCTCTAGTGTAATAATCAACTGGGATGGAGTTCTATTCCTATTACGGATAGTACCACCAAGCGGCGCCCAGTCCCATTTAGTCTTAACTGAACCGTCTGCATTTAGCTGATTTAACGCTACATAATGCCATAGGGATGTTTCTGTTCTAAATTGACGTTTAATGTTGGCTGTAACCTTATACGTACCTGCCTTTTTAATTACGGCAAGCCCGTTACTATCAATAGTAAAATACGGGTCTACTACGTCAGGAACACCCGAATATTGGTTGTTATCTGAAATACCAAAACTGCCTAAGTTTGGGTTTGGGTCTGACAGTTGTCTATTTTCTCCCCACACAAATTGACTACCTTTTCGTAACTGTTCAGCTTTGATTAAGTTTGCCACATCATCTGTAGTAGCTTGATTAGAGTCGGCTAACGCTTTTGGTGTAATCATCTTAGTATTATTCGTTCCTGCTGATACCTCAGCGCTTGTAGCTATAACAGGTGTTGGTTTTTGCCATGCTCCCCAAGTAGTAGCGCCTGACTTACGTCTGAAATAAATGTCAGTATCACCAATGAATAACTGAGTTGTGTTATTAGTAGCATTACCTTTGTTCTGTACTAACAACTGGCCCCAAGCGTTACCTGTAGTTGGTTTGTTGGCCCCCGTTGAATTCTCTACGCTGTACGTACCTGAACTAGTTAATGTGTTCCAATCCTGAGCGACAATAGCTGTAGTGTATACTTGCATAAAGTTGTCGTTAACATCATTACTAGTATAGATACGTTGCCATGTTTCCCAAACTTGACCGTTGTAACGTCTAAAGTAAAACCTAGCGTTATTCATAAACAATTGAGTTCTTCCCGTACCACCCCCACCAAAGGCTTGTACAAGTAAAGTACCTGTTCCAAGACCTGTAGCTGGTGCATTAGCCCCTGTGAAATTGGTAACTCCAAACGTTCCAACTTCTGTGTAAGTGTCCCAGTCACCAGAGCCGTAATTTGTTGCATTCTTGCGCATGTATCTTTCATTTGCTTGGGTTTGTGTGTAGGCACCTGTTTGCTCTGCTGTGACCTTATGCGGATTCTCTTTGTCACTCTCATGTTCATCTAGCCCTGTCTCCAAATGATTCATTCTTTCGGCAGTAACTACTGCACCGTCTTGAATATTTTGTTCCTCTGTTTTATTGTCATCATAAGGAATCCAAATTTGTTTTTCGTAAGCCATTTACTCACCTTCTTTTGTAACTTTTTGTTTATTGTTTTGAACTTGTTCCAAAGCTACCTTTAACGAAGCATTTTCAAGCTCTACTTGAGACAGTCTTTTTAATAATTGATCAATAACGCTTTCCGCATTTACTTCAAAACCATTCTCATTCATTTAATTCACCTTCTCGTAATTTAATATTTGATTAGAGTTTTTCTCTGTCATGTCAGTAATGCTTATTGGATATTGAAGCAAATTTGGTGCTTTTTCGTTATTGCTGGATGGAGTTTCCAAATAAAATTCTTCGTATCCTTTTCTATAAGCTACTATTTGCCAACTAAATTCTATGTTGGGTTTGTCAGACTTAACCATGAAACGATCACGCTCTAAATAGCATGCATGAACATTTGCATTTTCATATGGGGATACAAAAACATGATAGTTTCTTGAATCAGTATTGATTGCTTCCAAAAACATGTTTTCGATACTTATTTCTGCATAACCATCTTCGTTAGTTATCGCCTTACCATACGTCGCAAATAAATATTCCGGTGTTTCATAAGCATATAACAAACGTTCACCATAATTTTCAGTCCTTACAATGGAGCTTTTTGTACCATATACATAAAATGATTTGTCAACTGAAGCATCGCTCATCATTCTTGTTGTTGTGCCTCTCAGTTGAATTGTGTTACTAGTAATAAAACTCATTATGCCCGTAGCATTTATAGAAAATCCCGTATTCGTTAAATACAGATACTGATTGCCTCCTATATCAGCTCTGAACGCATTGTTACGTAAATACAAATTTCTATATGTTCCGTTGTCGTTCGTACTATAAGAAAAACCAGTTCGTTCAACACTGAAACTTAACGTATTCCCAGTTGATGAATAAAGACTTAATTTATCCAAGTCAAAGTTTAATTGCATAGTACTAGTTGAACCATATGCAGTAATAAAATTCCTACCCAGTTTATTACTTTTCAAATTGAAGGTTCCGCCATCTTCAACTGTGAAGTACATGACACCTTCATTTTGATTTCTGATCGCACTATATATTTCGAATACTTTTTTTCCATCAGAATTTCTGTTCCACCGAATAGCTCCGTTATCTAAAGTCATATTGTAATCCGTACCTGTTGACGTGATTTTTGATCCTGTTATAGTCGCACCTTTAATCGTTATAGCATTCAGCGTTCCCGTAGATATGGACGAAGCATCAAGATTGATGACTCTTATTTTAGAAGCATCTAGAGTACCGACGCTAATAGTTCCGGCATCAACTGATCCAATCATTGCCGATGTGATTATGGCTTTGTCAATCTTCGTCTCGTTAGTTAGCCATAACTTTGCTCCTTTAATTTTCAGCCACTCTTTACCATCCATCTCGTCACTCAGATTAATGGTCTTAACTATTTCGTCTTTTGGAGTAGAATTCTCAATTTGCTCCTTAATACTTTCCTCTAAAGCGGTGGAGGTCGTCATTACCCATTCGAATACTCCAGGTGATGTTTGTTTATAAACCCATATTTCATCATCAGGTCCGTTCTTTTTAAACCAAATATCTCCCTCTTTGGGATTTTTTGGTTCTTCAGTTCCTTCATAAACATTGTTCTTGCCAGCAGCATCAATCCTATAATCGATTTCATCAAGTTTTTGCTGTAGCGGTCCTTTGAATGATGACACGTTAGCTGAATAGGCTTTAGTGTCAGCACTAACAGTTGAACTAAAACCACCATCAAAAGTCATTGCGTAATTAAGAACTGGTGACTTAAATCGGTTTCCTTCTCTATCCGTCATGGTTACCCAGTCTCCAACTTCAAGAGCAGGATTTCCGCGCCACTTCAAAGTGATCGGATAAAAATTGATGTATCTTATTTTCTGGAAAATATCATCCAATAGGATTTGTGTCATCACATTATTTTCCAAAGAAATCTGTGCTCCACTTGTTGAACCGGACTGAAGAACTGTTGCCTCATTATTAGATTCATCAGTTTGATTAATCACTTTACAAGATATGCCTCTGGGTTGATAAAGTAATTCACTTTTAGTAAGTCCTTTTAAAAAGTACTCATTAGGATCAATTTTGAAGTTTGGATCTGATAATGTCCGAATAGATAATTTTCCTTCTCTATCAAAACAAACAAAACCGCCTTCGAATTGTCCAATCAAACCAATTGCTTGCCTGTATGTGTATCCTATCGGTTTATTTATTGTGTAATTGCTCAGATGATTAAACGATACAGGATCAATAACTGATCCACTTTTGTTTGCTATTTCTAGTGCCACATCAGCCAGTTTTGCTGGATATTTCAACAATGACTCATAGTTTTCTTCCAAAAAAATAAAGCCATCTCTGGCTTCAACAGTTGTAGTTTTTTCATTTCTATCTGGATCGACTCGACCAGAGATATAGAAATTTCCTAAAGAAACAAATTCATACCTATCGGGAACATAGCTAACTAACCTAGCCCTTCCCACTTTCGCTCTATCAACTTTAGATACATGGTTAATATTAGATGGCAAGCCTGTTCCTCTGATCTTGAATCCTATTTCTATTTTTACCTCATCTAATTCCTTTAGACCTTCGATAATTTCTGAGAATACAATCTTTACTGTTGCCGATTGTGTCGACCCAAGCTGAAAGCTTTCGCCACCTAGTACTCCCATGGAATAATCTATTTTCTTGATTTTATCCTTTAGATAAGTAGTTTTATCGTTAATAATTACGCGAGAAAATACCTCGCGCTCTTTGTCTTTGCAGGCTTCAAAAAATTCATTCGTAACCGTTAGCATTCCTTTTCACCTACTTCTCTATTAACGATACGGACAAGCCTTGCCACATCATATTTGAAAATTTTTCATTCCACGAATAAACCGGAATCGTTCGATCTCCACAGTAAAATGTTTTCGTAATTAGCCCCGCCTCGTGTGGGTCAAGATATCTAACAGTAAAAAATGCCGAATCAATTAATCGTAAAATTAAAGAGACCTCTGAAATTTCCAAAGGTCCCCACTTTACATCCAATTTAGTTTTTCTTCCGAGAATATCTCGAACCATGTCTCCATTTGCATTTCTTCCACTAGAACCACTGTCTAAGGTTTGGATGCTTACAGACAATTCTTTAGGTGTTGCAACATTCGATCCTGATACTAAGAAATCCATTAGCTCATCTCCTTATAAGTTTAGTTCTACATTCCCTATTTGTTCATGATATTGATTAATGCCTCTAACAGTTACTTGTCCCAGTCTTGTTGAATCAACCTCTAAAACTACCTCCAATGCACCATCATTTCCTTTTAAATCCAAGTTTGATAGGGCGCTAATAATTGCATTTGCAATCGTATTACCTAGACTAGATAGTAAATTTTCTGATAGGTTTTCCATCCCATTGCCAGTGATAGAAAGACCCTTGTTCTTTCTTCGAGAAGAACTTGAACCGCTATAACCATCCGATGAATCTCTGAACACTTCTGGCATTGTTAGATCCGGTATTCCTTCATATCCCATGAAATCAAGTGCTTCATTGATTCTTTGGAAAGCAAGTTCTGGTTTAGTTACAGGAACTACCCATTCGGTGTTGTTCCCCTC
Source organism: Enterococcus sp. AZ128 (assembly GCF_051714485.1). Classification (NCBI taxonomy): domain Bacteria; kingdom Bacillati; phylum Bacillota; class Bacilli; order Lactobacillales; family Enterococcaceae; genus Enterococcus; species Enterococcus sp. AZ128. The sequence goes on along the minus strand of NZ_JBIORZ010000002.1, from coordinate 815,266 downwards.
AGACATTTTGTACCAGCCAAAATGATCTACTCTACCTCCATTAGCAAACCCCTTTTTCTTACTATCATTTTCTTGATCAAGCCTGAATAGTTCAGAGATACGATCACTGACAACTCGAAATGCGCTAGATTTAATTCTCTTTGCTGCGCCTAAAGCCATTGAAGCTCCGGGTTCCGGTATTCCTGCTACATCAACGAATTTTTCGAATGCACGATCTAATAAAGCACTAGGGCTGATTGAGCCAAAGAAATTCTTAACGCTATCGATTAATCCGCCTTTGTAGTGAGGAATATTACTCATAAAGTTGTTGGTGTCTTGGCCATTTAACACTTGAGTCCCTTTAGGAAGATTGACCATGTAATCTTTTTGATTTGGGAACATACCAATCTGTCCACTTGGCAATTTGTACATCTCACGCCAATTACTGCCGTCTCCATCGTTTACCATAGCTAAACCACCAGGATGTGAATTAGTACCCGTAGCATAACTGAAATAGGGAACTTGCCATGTTGACAATCGCCACCCAGCTCCCAGACTACTCATCACCCAGTTAACTCCTGAGATAATGCCATTAACACCTTTTCCTATACCAGAGGCTAATCCATTGGCTATATTATTCATGGCTTGCTTAATCGTATTCAGGCCGCTAGACAAACCTTTTGCAATATCGCCAGGTAAATCTGAGGCCCATCCCCCGACTTTCTTAAAGACCTCTGAAGCTATAGTTTTTATTGAATTTAAATGCCCGCCGACTCCATCCTTTAAACTTGAAAATGCGGAAACGGCTTTACTTCTGGCTGTCTCTGCACCAGACCTAACCGCTTCGGCTGCGCTGTTCATCTTCGAACCAGCCGTTGAACGTATTTCTTCAAATTTACTTGAAGTGGAATTTTTTAAATCAGACCATTTGCTCGAAACCCAATCTTTTGCTTGACCTGCCTTATCGCGAACTGTATTTGCAGTATTCGTAAATTTATCTTTAGCAGCGTTATAAATTTCACCAGCTTTACTAGTCACAGCGTCTTTCGCAGCATTCCATTTTTCCGAAGTCCAGTTTTTGACATTATTCCAAGCATTTGCCGTTGCGGTCTTTATACCTTCCCATTTTTCAGAAAGCCAAGCTCCTAGCTCTCCAGCTTTTTCCTTGATAGTATCCCAGTTTTGCCACAACGTAACACCCACAGCAATAATGGCTCCAATAGCAAGAACTGCTAATCCTATTGGACTAGTAAGGAAAGCTATTGCCCCACTAAGAGCTGTAGTTACTCCAGTTGCAATTACCGCTACTCCGTTCCATATAGCAATAGCACCATTTACCAAACCAAGGGCTGTGGCAAATGAGGCAACTATCGTTACAAATGTTGAAAAGCCTTCTGAGTGTTCGGATATCCAGTTCCCAATTCCTGATAAAACGTCTCCGATTTTTTTCAATACATCAACGATTACTCCGCCAGTCCACTCAGCAAGAGGCTTCAATATATTATTCCATAAAAAATCAAAAGCCGGTTTACATCCGTTAATTATTCCATTAACTAAATCAATTGCACCTGCTAAAGCTTCAAAGAACACCGGTATCAATTTTTCAATTGTGAATCCCGCTAATGGTAATAAAACATTTTTATAAAACCATTCAAGTCCATCACCAATATTTTTTGTTAAAGGTTGAATCGATTTCAAAAGCCCATCAATTGATCGAAGCAGAGGCGTAAAATCAAGTGTCTTAGCCCAATCGGCTGTTGCCTTCGTCATATTGTTTATATTTCCTAACAAACCCTCAATTATGCCAAGAATCCTTTTAAAGATTGATTCACCAACATTACCTGTTTGCCAAGCTATAGAAAGACGATCTGCCAAGTTCTTAATAGTATTGTTTATATTAGTAAATATTTCCAGTATATGTCCTGCAATTTTTTCTCCTAAACCATCATTCCATGCATTGCGGAAAGATACTGCAATTTGATGTAGTAGTTCTAAAATAGCATTGAACATATCGAAAATAGATTGAATTAGCGCGGTCCCGCGCCCGTTATCTTCCCATGCTCGTCTAAACGCTCCAGCTATATCACCAATGATATTTAGGACATCCGCCAACAAGATAAGTAGGTTCTCTACAAATTTTTGACCTGTGCCATTAGTCCATACGTCCATGAACGATTTTCCAATTGCTTGGATCAAGCCTCCTACTTCCTTAAGCGCATATTTCCAAGCATCAATCACTTTCTGACCCTGAGCATCCCAAGCTTTCTTTATTGGATCAAAGAGTTTCGACATGATGTCTTTAAACTTCTTGGCGAAATCCGTTAACCATTTAGGCGTTTCAGGAATTGCTGCGGATCCAAAGTCAGCCCAAGGATCAGATCCTGAACCACTTGGGTTCTTTGGCCTTGTTGGTATTTCTTGAGGAACAAACTCATTTGACTCGTCATCGTAATCATCACTAAAGTCTAAAATGTTTAATTCATCAAATCCCGCTAATAGACGTTTATACTCTTTAGCCTTTTTCCGAGCTGCCTCTGTTCTATCATGTTGATCTTTAAGTTGTTTATTTGAACCCTTAATGGATTGGGCCATCTCATCGTATCCGTCTGATGCATCAGATGCAGCACTACCCGTATCATCTAATGCTTGGACATTATTCATCAGTCCTTGTGCACCGTTGAATGCATCACCGATGTTCATTCCGAAAAGTGTGGATATAAATCCAGCGATATAGCCAGTTACTTTAGCTAAAGCTGACATTAAAGCATTTATTGCTGGTAGAGCTGCTTGGTAAATCGGATAAAATGCCGTTAGTAAATTGACCTTAATTTGATTTAAACTTGCTGAAAACTGAGCATTAGTTTGTAATGCTTTAAAAAGACCTCCAGCTAAAGTCATGATTCCTTGGTATAAGAAAGTGAACAAGAACAACTGTGACCATAGCATTTTCATGGATCGGCCAAATCCACCCATACCCTGAGCCATTCTAGATGTTCCGTTAGTAACTTGCTTCGATTGTCGATCAAAAAGACCACCAAATCTGCCGATGGAATTACTCATCATGTTTTTAAATCGGGAAAAGAGTCCTTCGGATTGTTTAGTAGACCCCGAAAGATTTCTCATGCCATTTGCTGCCATACGTGCCTTAACAGGTTGCTCGCCAAGTTCCGTATTTACACTAGACAATGCTGTCTTTAGAACGCCAGAACGATCTTCCAACTGAGCATATGAGCGTTGTAAAGCATCATTGTCTGCAATCAATTTCTCCATTTTTGCTGATTGTTTGGTTATTGCTTCCGCGGTCTTGGTTGATCGTGGAGTATCCTGAACGCCTGTAGATTTCCACTTTCCAGATGAAAAGCTTCCTGTTTCTGTTTGTTGCATCTTCATTTCATTTTTCAGGGCCTTGACTTTGGATCTCATTGCTTCAATTTGCCGTTCGTTGCCTTCCATCTTAGCTGAAATACTTGAAAGGGAGTTGGGGATAGCATCATATTCGGATCTTAACCCTCGAACAATCGCTTGAGCTTGTTGTTGAGACTTGTTCATCTGAATTTGTACTTTGGAAATTTGTTCGCCTATTCTCGACTCACTTTTTGTATCACCAGATAATCGAGCACCGTTTTTATTAGCCTGCAAATTAGAAATTCGTTGTTGTGCTGCTTTCGCTTGCTGCATTTGCGTGTTCACTTTATCAACTGCCGTTTGGACATCCTTTGTCATTTTGACAGCGCCTTTAGATACACCGGCAGAAAGTGATTTTCCAACTTCTTCACCATTACTTGATGCTGATTGGTTCATTCGCTTCAGCATAAAATCAAAATTAGAATTCATTTTCTCGAATTGTTTTGTAAATTTATCGAACCCTTTAGAATCAGATAAATTCTTTTCTACTACATCCATTCCCTGTCCCGATGAACTTTTGACTCGACTCATCATTGAGTCCATCTTTTGTTCAAATCGAGCGACTTTTTCCTCAATCGGGCTCAGGTCACCATCAAAGACAACTTCAAGTCTATCCAGTTCCATGATCTATCCCCTCCTTTTCCTGTTTATTTTTCCGCTCTCGAGTTGCTTTTATCATTTCAGTCCGTTCAATCATTCGGGCCTTCATAATTTCCCAATCTTGCGGTTGATTCGATTGTTCCTGTTTATCTTCTGTTTTTAAGAATGGATAGTGTTGATCTGGTTTAGGCATTTTCTTCGGATCATTAAAACCATATGCATTCAATTGTGCTGCTTTGTAATCCATCATGGCTTTTTCTTCTAGCTGCTGCTTTCTAATCGCAACATTTGCTTCAGCTTGTATTACTATTTCTTCATAGGTCATTGACCAGTATTTCTCTGCAGGTATTCCCGCCTCTACTGCTTTGGGATACATCCCTTGTAACAAATCAGAAAAGGAAGAGAAGCCTACACTAGACTCTCTTCCTCGTTTTTCTCTTCCCCAACTAGGTCTTCTTCGTCCGTCGTTTCCGACTCGAAAAAACCTGCCTTCTCCATCAATTCTTGGATGACTTCGAACAGCTTCATCATTGATCCGCCCTTAGAAATATATTCATCATAAAGTTTCGTCATATCCGCAGACTTGATGTTTGCTGTTTGGTTCGCTGAATGCAAAATGGTTAGCATTTCTCCTAAACGTGGCATTTTCATTCCACCGTTACCAGTCATCATAATTCCGAACAATGATTTTCCTAATTTCTTCTCAATGTCTACAGTTGCGCTTCCATCTAATACAAGGGATAACGTTTTTGCTCCAAAATCTACTTTCATTGGTTTCATATTTACTAGTCCTCCTAAAATTTAAATAGGGTCAGAGAATAATCTCTAACCCGAATAGTTCTTGCTAATCGTTTACGCCCAATCTGGACCATCTGAGACAGTTACAGCTAAGGTAAATTGATAGGCTCCGTTTACTTCACCAGACCCCATTTTCACGGTTATACCACCTGTAAAAGTGCAAACAGCTCCGTCTGGGTACTCCAATTCAAACTGAGCTTCTTTTCCAGACGTTTGGACAGCTTTCAATTTTGTAAAGACTGCTTTTTCATATAAGAACGTGAATTCTAATGAATCCATATCTTGAATACCAGAAATATACTTTTTGTTCGCATCTTCTAGAGTAGTCACATCAACCTGTTCAGGATCTCCATCAACTTCTGGAACTGCTTGAAGCCCCTTAATTTCACTAAAATCAGTTTCCGCCCCTGATTTCATGGACAACTTTGTATCCTTAGTTAATAAACCGGCAAATAATTGTAAATTCATCGGCAAGATTTTTGTTTTCTTCATGGAATTTCCTCCTAATTATTGGTATACAAAAAGCGTTCGATTATCTACCACTCCCCTGAATGTTAGAATCAAACGTTTTAGTGCATCTTGATTGCCATCATCACTGGCAGTGTTTTTAAATCCAATCTCTTTCAATACTTTGATTATTTCACTCTGTATTGCTGATAATGACTTATTTCCATACAAATCAACTTTTACTGTCCATTCAGTTAATGCTTCTTTGTCAGATATGTCTTTCTTGTGTGGCTTTGCTTTTGTCGAATAAATTGCTGCGGGCATTTGCGACCATGTATTGGGATATTCAGCAGATACGAGCTTCAGCTCGACAACCTTTTTCAACTGAGTAACAATATCAGGCTTTATGTTATAACGCTCTGTCATAGTTCCCTCAGTCCTTCCTGCACACGATCTTTATAAATGTCGTCGGCCATTTCAATCACTTCTTTCATTGACGGATATAGCCAAGGTCTAGCAGGCTGCCCACGAGTCATAAAGAAATCTTGACCTTTAATGGTTACTCTCGGGATACCATACACTGTTTCAAGATCAACTGGTGTTTTGTGAGCAGGGATAAACCACCGTTCGGTAGAATACACAGGATTCACACCTGGTGGTAAATCTTTTGGCGATTCGGCCCCAACTGGCCCAGTACCAAGTTCACGAAACAATGCTTCCATTTTATCTGACCACACACGACCAATTACTTTGCCTTTACCATCGATCACGACTTCCTGTTTTGGAGAGCCACTTAATTCTCCTGATCCGTACTTAATTGACGATTGCAAACGACTTGATGCTCTCGCTACAGTTTCATCTACAATATCGAATGTCGCTTCAAAAACAGCATCTTCCATCACTTTAGGAATCGCTCGTATTTTTGACATCAGACGGTCAGCACCTCTGAACTCAACGCCCATCTTCATCACCTAGTTTCTTCAATGTCACGTTACAATGAGTGGAAAATGTTTGAATAGCTACAATTTCATAGTCTGGTTCTTTATCTTTACTAACATAAAGACAAATCCCATCTTTTTCATTTTTCCCTTCTTTGATTTGATCACCCTGATATTTACATGACTTGATGTAAGGAAGGCTTTGGCCATATACAGAAGCCATGACTTGTCCGCCCGCAGATTGAACATTCATTTGAAGTTCAGTTGATTGCGTCGAGAATCCTTCTTGAAAGTTTCCTTCGTCGTCTTGGCCAATTAGGCGTTCTTTTAAATAAACAGTTTTTAGATCTTTCGGTCGTAATCTCATAGCAACCATTAGAACGACCTCACTTTCGCGACACGGTACCGATTCAATTTGGACCGAATCTTTCTAGGAATACCGACCTCAAAAGATTGAGAGACGCCACCTTCAGATCGTGACGTCTCTCCTTCTACCCCTTCTGTATTTCTTCGGAAAATGAAAATATCTTTTACTGCTGAAGACATATTCCCTATGAGCGTATCTCGATTACAGTAATCTAGTGCATCAATCACTGCATCTTTGAGATCGTCAGCTAAAACTGCTAACTCTGCTTCTCCAGAAATAGAGAATTTTCTTGAAAGTTCTTCTTTCAATCGGTCCAACACTTTTTGATTTGTTGCATTCATACTAACTACCCCTTTACAAGGTCAGATCGTTTTCAATAAACAATTGGATCAGTTCTTCTCGATCATTAATAGACTCCGGAATCTCAACTTCAGCTTTTTCTAATGCCTTACGTATGGTTTCGGATTTCACACCCTTAAAGGGATTGTCTTCTACAGTTTCTAAGAGTTCGATTAATTGAGAATTTTGATGCTCCTCTTTGATTGTTAACTCTGAACCTGTTTTATATCTCTTTCCTGCATAAAATACAGGAATATCTAAAACTTTTACTTTTAACATGGTTGTCTACCTCCTAGGCGATTGGTTGTGCTTGGAATACTTCATCAGCTGCTGCAAATGATGGCAATGCAGTTGCTACTGCTTTCGTCCAAGTACCAACTGGATCCTTTGTTTCATCATAGACACATGCTAAAACATTTCCGATAACACTAGTGTCGACAGAAGCATCACGAGTCAAACGAGTTTCTTCTGCAGTCGGTCCATATAACGTTTCACCCAAAGTATCGTCAGTAAACATTACAAAACGATTTTCAGGGAAATATTTTTTCGTAGTATACTTCCCATTTTTTCCTTGTACTTTGTATTTTTCATTGTACGTGCGAAGTACAGGGTATCCGTGTGTTTCCATGAATGCATCTAAGTCACCTTGAGAAACCACACGACCTGAATCCTTGCCGAAAATTGCAGCAATAATCTTTGGATGAGATGCTAAGGCACGATAGACTTTACGAGAAGTTAAAGCTTTCGAAGGTGTTACATCCATTGCATCAATCCAACGTTCCAAATCCTTTAATGGGTCTGAACTAGGATCTGTCCATAGTGCAGTGCCTGCTAAGGCCTCTTGATGTTCTGACGGAATGTTATAATCCACATTCAGATTCAAGTTATTCTCAGCCACAGTGATTTTTCCAGTGGCTAACATTTCCATCCGCATAGCTTCGATACGCGCTCGTACCCCAGCCACTAAAACATCAATATCGTTGTAAACACGACCAATCAAATAATCCTGTTCAGCTTGAGTTCGTGGGTTTTCAATCGCAATAATATCTTTCTCCTTCAATTGCAATTTGCGCTTGATAAGAGATAGTTCCAATTCTTGCTTTCCGCCCTCGCGAGAACCAATTTCTGTTTCAGTATCGAAATCATGAACAGAGGCAGCAATCGGAATTCGGCTACCGCCATTAATTTGATCAAAGGTTAGTGACGGTGTTTTACGTTCAGGAAACAGCGTTTCACCTAATAACGGCGCATACTCACGATCTCGAACATAGTTCAAGACTTCATTTTGAGTGAATAAATCAGTGATTGGTGTTCCAGCAAATAATTGTAAATTCATTTTTTTCTTAGTTAACATATTTATACCCTCCATTATCTAAATTTAATTTCTTTCATAGCAGTTTTTGCATCTGCATTAACTGCCACAGGCAAACGATCTTCTAAAACATACCCTTCAACCATTACTGCACATGGCTGTGGCCCAGTTTCGGCAGTGACTGTCACATCGTTAAAGACAATACCTTTTGCAGTATTATCATTAGCTGGATAAATCTCTCCAGCCTTATAACTTTTATCTGCTTGTTCCGTAAAGTTTTGGAAATTAGCACTCGCTAAAAAGTTGATTTCTTCTACTGTTTTTTTCTTTCCTGCAAACATATTTTTTCCTCCTTATTTTTGACCCCATAGGTCAGTTCTTGGTGCTGTTCGTTCATTTGCGGCCTTTGCTGCACGACTACCAAGTGATTCTTTAGAGTTTTTAGAGTTCTGACCAGCAGGCGGTGTAGCATTGCTTGCCAACCGTTCATTTACTGCTGACTCAACTGCATCTCTAAAAGATTTGGATACTGCTTGATACGCTTCTTCTAGTTGATCCTCATCTCCGCCATAAAGTGGCTTTAACGTGTCAGATAATGAATCGGGCAGTTTATCTGTTGCTAACCGTTTGATTGTTGTTGCTTCGTCCTTCTCACACTTTAGTGATAGTCGATCTGCTTCTAATTGATCACGTTCTTGTTGCAGCTCATATTGCGCCTGTTCTTCAGCAGTCATCTTTCCTTTTTTCTCTGCGTCTTTAATTCGTTGAGCCTGGTCTTTATCCCATGTGGCTTTTGCAGTTTCCAAAGACTTAGACATTTTTTTGTCAAACCAGGAATCTAGTTCTGATTGGTTTTTAAAGGAAATGGCTTCATCATCTTCTGATCCTTCTCCCTCATCACCGTCTCCCTCTTCAGAAAACAATTGTAAATTCATTTGGATTAATGGTTCTTCGCAAAGAGACCGAACAAACCTTTGCATTTTCTGCTTGTTTTTCATCATAAATAGAACTCTCCTTACCCATGCACATTCAAAACTGCATAACAAAAAGCACCCCATCCACGCTATAGCCCAGACACAGTGCTCGATCATTTGATATTTAGTTGTGAACCCACATACGTTTATTTTTGAATTACTTAGCTTTTTAAGCCTTCAAAGTATTGGGCATAATAAAACACTTAACCAACTATTTATGATTAAGTGTCACTACTCAATTAATTCAATTGACTTGATTTGTGAGATACCATAGACTTCATGACCTATTACAATTTCATCTTCTCCGTCCTCGGTATCCTCTTCATCGTTCCAAAATCGAACACGGCCTTTGATGATTTTTCCATTTAATAGCTCAAGTTTTACAGTTTCATTTACATATTCCCACAATTTCAAAATCATCACTTCCCTTCTGTTGGATGCATAGGAACAATGTGTGTTTTAGCCTTAGACATATGAATTTTGTAGCGGTTCGTCGCTGCTGGATTCTTTCCATGGCGGTCATAGGCGACTCCATATTTATCAGTATCAATTTCAATTTCGATCAATGCTTGACTAGGTTTCTTTCTATTGATCACGCCGGACAAATAACTCTCGTCAACAATTTTCTGTAGCTTCTCCATATCGGCCGTAATGTAACTCGGAGTTGGTCGACCTTTTGCTTTATTCTTTGCAACATACTTTTCGTATCGTGGATGACCAAGCTCGTGACGTTGCTGGCTCTCTAAATGGAGATTCGTTGTCAGTGTTCCTTTGTTAATGGACCTTTGCAACGAATACTTTCGCTTGAGCTGCTCCCATGCCTCACTGTCATTATACTTTGTTTCTTGATACTCTTCCAATGATTTCGGGCTATGTTCGTCCCCCAATGTATCCTTAAGTCGCTTTAAATCGGATCTATCTTTTTTCCGATTCTGAATCATTTTCTTTTGAACTTCTATTTCTTCATCCGAATAGTTTTCTTTGAGCATTTTCATCCAATCATCGTAAGTATCACGTTGTTCAATTGTCATTGTTTTACCACTGATCGGATCATTAGCAGTTCGTTTTCCTGTCAGTGATCGTTTTCCGATATACGCAACAGCAATTGTTCGACACCAAGGATGAAACGGTGGATATGTTCCGGCTGCCCCATTAACCACAGCTTCGGAAACAAGATAAATCTTACCGTCTTTCCCCTGACAAATCTTTGAAGTTCTAAAATCTAAAACAGCAACCAAACGATATTCTTTTACACCTCTGTCGCGCCATGCTTTGAGCTTTGCTTGATTCGCCATGTAATTGGCCTCAGTACGTATTAAACGCTGAGCAACACCAATTGAGCGGTCAAATTCGGTGGCTATCGCTTTAGCCATTTCAAACTCGGACATCCCTGTCATAGACTCAACAGTGAATAACTCTTCAAGACGTTTGGCTAAGGCTTCAGTATCTTTCCATATCCTTTTTGAATAGTTCGATCCGTGCCAATGTGAATCCAGAATATTTTTCGTATATTTTGTGGAAAGCTCCTTAAACTCGTAATCATTCGATCGGTTCTTCGGATCATTCCAAACTTCAATTGGCACGCCACGTTTTTGAGCTTGCTTGAACGTCTCTATTTTCGAGTCATACTTTTGACCATCCCACACAGCTTGTTCAATTTGTTGAATTACTGCTTCGGCAGTTGCTTCATTGTAAGAGTCATGTATGACATCAATATAGAAGTCGGTTGACTTGCTCAGCTGGACATCAGCTATTTGTTTAGAAACTAAAAAAGACTTAGCTTTCAAGTCTTCGGCTCTTGTTATTCGCTCTTTAAACGCTAGACCGTTCAATCGTTTTCTTGCCGACTCTTGCAGATCAGGATTAGATACATCATCAGCAAGCTTTCTTAGTTCTACTAGTTCATCAGGCTGGATGGGTTGATTAAGCAAAGCTCGGGTTTCTTCTTCATCCATCCCAGAACGTTGCTTCGCCCGACTAAATAAATTTCTTGCTTGCCGAGTTAAGTAACTCTGAGCTTGACGGTATGCAGTTATAACCTTTTGTTCGACTCGTTGAGCGGCATCATTGATTTTCTTCTCTTGCTTTATACCGCGATCGAGCCAATAGAAGTCATTTTGTTTTTGTTTCTTTTGAGCCATTTAATCAGCTCCTAATCACTCACGATTTCATAAGTTAGTTCAAAAATATAAGGTTTACATGGATAATACTCATCTTGAACCCCTTTAATAATGTAATCACCATGATTTACTACCATATCACCTTCCAGCGTATGAATTACTGGTTGATAAGTGAAGTATTTTCCTAAAGAGCTTTCACCCATCGTGACATCCCTTGTATCTACCATCGGATAAGCATTATGACGTTTGTAAATCCAATCCTCTGCGTTAAAAATAGTTACCTCAACAACAACTGGTTTTTTTTTCGCTTTCATTCGATCACCTCTACCGAAACATGTTCGGGGTATTTTTGCTGAATATCATACAAGCCACAAAGCAACGCTTCGACTAACGCATTATCAATCTCATTTGGATTAAGAATTGACACTCGTTGATCGTGTAACTTCACATAAGATTTACATAGCATTTGATTAGTAATCGTAATAAAGAGAGTAGAGACACCAGCGCAAACAATGTCCTTGCCTGGTTCAGCGAAATAAGCATGCCCAGTAACTTCATATTCAATAAACAAACCGTTACTCTTTTTGAATGTTGCTTTTATCATCCAGCTAACCTCCGTTTCCTGAAAATAATCCTATTACCAGTTTGAGAGCTTGGTCTTCGGTGAAGCCATTCGCGATACATTCATCAAACATGAACCTACTTTGTTTGGCTAACAGGCTCAATCCTTTCTGCGCCTCAAAAAAAGTCGTTTCCAAAGTCATATTATTCTCATGCATTTCTGCTAGCTTTTTGTCAATTAGGTTATTCATCATCATTCTCCTCATCTTCTTTTTCTCCTGGTGGACCATCTAAATCTGAGTGACTGTCTTTTGCCTGCACACCTAATGCTTTAGCTTGCATTTCCATGTTCTTAGTCTTTTGTTCTTCCAACATATCAACAACTTCTTCTGGGTTGTCAATATCATCAAGCCATCCTAAACTAATAAGGAGTGGTATAAATTCTTGAGAATCACTTATTTGTTTAATAATCTCTGACCGATTTATTGGAAGGTTCGGCTTAAATTTTATTGTCACACCATCAACGTCAACATTTTGACCCTTAACACGTAAAATATTCTGTAATAATCGAAGTCGTTCTACAATGCCGTCTTCTAAATACCCGATCTTAATTGACAATACAAGCAGTAAACCAAACAATTTATACTTCATTGCTTCACCGCTGATATTTCCTGCAAAACTTTCGTCGTTCAGATTAGGGACGTATGTCGTCTTGTGGAAGTCATCCAGCAATGAATCGGCCAACGTCTGAACCTCTGATTCTGTAAAAGTGTTCGTCGCGTATTCTACGTCTCCACCTTCTTCTTTTGACGGCGCCTCTACAGCCATAGTTCCATTAATATCATTAGGCTTTTCATCAGGGAGACCAAAACCAAATAGAAACATGATCGCCTTTACAAAGTTTTCTTTATCTTTAATACGATCATTCTGCAAAAGGTTATATTTATCAATTTGAGAAAGCTGTTGTTCATAGTCACCTTGCTTCTCTTCATTGTTTCTAAACTCAACAACAGGTACTTCTTGGTAGAAATGCTCTTTAAATTTGGGCGTATCCAACATGGAGTCACTAGATAGCTCCTTTGTTTTAGATTTGTAGATGATTGTTCCTTTCGCTGTAATAATCTGAACTTCCCAGAATTTCTTTCGTTTCAGGTCCTGCTTTTCGATTGGTCGAATAGCGAATAGTTTTTGCCGCTCAACAGTGTCATCTACAACAACGATCATTCCACGCGGATCAATCCAAGCAATTTTAGGAATCGTTTCATTCTCAGTGCCTGGTTTAATCGCTAAATAATGCAGTTCCGTTCCAACGCCCATTGCTGACAGACCTTTTTCCAGCTCTTTATCGTGTTTCTTTACCTTCATTGTGTCCAGTGCATCAAGAACCGGCTGAATATCATTCCCTTCAGCTCCCGTGTATGAGATTGGGGATCCTACAGTAAAGCCAACCATCAAGTCAGTAACATACTTAGCATTATTTACAAAATACTCATCCTTTTCATGAGGTGTCTTATCTGAATCCTTCCCTACTTTATGTGGCCTTCCTTCGTAATAATCAAAAAGCATTTGAAGACGAGGGATTTCTTTCTCGTGTTCTTCAATACAGTAATTAATTACGTCAAAGTTAGGATTGTTTATATCTCCAGCTAGTTCACGATCGATTGCAATCGCCATTTTCTCACCTTCTTTAATTCATCCATGATGGACGATTTTTTATTTTCGCTGTTGGATTCTTAGCGATGATTGTATAAACGAAATAACGCACGGCATCCATCGCGTGGTCATTTTGCTTAATTGGTTTGTCTTCTCCGCGTTCTATAGCTTTCGTATCCCATATATAGGCGCTGAACTCTTTTAGCGTGTTCGTACAATCTTTGCTAAACATTATTTTTTCTTCATTCAGCATTGTCCCGACAAAACGAATGCCATCTAGAACATCATTCTTTGCTTTTTTAATGGATAAATTGCGTTTCTTCAACTCTGCAATAAAAGATGCTGCTGATGGATCGACAATTATCTTTTTAACTCGAATCCCTTTAGCAAACTCTTCTAAGTCAGCAGCAAATTCCGAGTCCGTTTTTTGTTTCTTATTATCACGTCCAGAGTAGTAATACTCTTTCACGCAATACCAAATTCCATCTTTACCTTTTTGCCACAATAAAAAAACGGTCGCATTTTGCGTACCGTAGTCAATGCTTATATAATTTTCTCCAAAAATGAAATCTATCGTTTTTTCAAACACATGCTTAGTTTGATCAAACATGTCATAGATTATTCCTTCAGCAACCGTCCAAAGACCTAATATATACCGTTGATAGAACACTCCAGAGTACATACTGCGATAACGTTTCTTAATTTTCTCGGACAAACTAAGATTGTCATCCATTGTAAAGTGAAGGTACACAAGGTTTTTCTCCGCTATTTTGTCAATCCAATTCAGTTTGAACCAATGATATGGACCATCTGGGTTACAGTTAAACCAGAACTTTGACTCTTCCTCAGAACAACGACCCGTTGCTTGGTTAACAAACGATTCTGGCATCAATGCTACTTCATCAAAGAACATCCCTGCCAAGGTGATCCCTTGAATTAGGTCTTGTGATCGTTCGTCCTTGCCGCCAAAGATGTAGAAGTAGTTTGTTTTTCCTTTGCGTGTAACCTCTAGCATGTTGTCCGCTCGGTGATCCTTAAAGCGATAGCCACGAGCTAACAGCATCAACTTTAACCAAAACAGTACGTTTCGACGAAAAGATCCAATTGTTTTTCCGGCCATCCCTAAGTTTTTGTTATCGAAGGTACACATAGCCCATATGACATATGACAAACACATCGAAATGGTTTTACCACTTCGAATCGCCCCATCAGCGATAATACCATCTTTATCTTTCACAATGCTTTTCTTCGTCCACCAAGTTAATACCTGCTTTTGCTTTCTACTAAAAGGTTTGAACTTAAAAACAGCTTGTTTTATTCTTCTGCCCATAGTTCTTCACCTTCTGACTCCAAGGCCTCTAAGAAACCATCATCTTCTATCTCAGTATCGTCATCTTTGTCTTTATTCATTGCCACAATCTGAGCTTCACGAAGCTTGTCTCCACCAAGATATTTCATCAGTTCATTCATAGCTTTTTGCTTATCATACAACTTAATAGAAACGCCATCTTTACCTTTTTTAACCTCTTGGATAAGTGTTCCGTCAACATCAGAAGATTTTTTCAATGATAGACTTGATATTTTATACGTTTCTAATTCACCAGTGAAATCATTGTATACCTCCTGCTTTTCTCCACCTTCATCAAGCTGATATACTTTATGTTCAGTTGAATCAAACTCAACAAAATCGGTTATATCAGCAGAAAACTGTTTGATGTACTCAAATATCAAGTCTTTTACATCAACAAAGATATCTCTTTGCAGTTCGCTTTTCAGTCTTCTCAATTCGGTTTTAATACCATCTTTTACCATGAGAAGATAAGCATTTGAGTTAGCTACCTTGTAATCACACTGATAAGCTTGCTGATATGCCTTCGTAGCATTAAAGTGTTGTAAATAAAAAAGACAGAACATTTTTTGCTGTTCTGTTAGGTCATCATTATCTATAACGGGTTGCAACTTTTTTTGTGTGCAACCTTTTTCTTTTTTGTGTGCAACCTTTTTAGGCGGCAGATCACTAGTTCGTTCCTTCTTATTCCACTTCCTAGACTTCCAAGCTTTGACAGTGTTAATGGAAACGTCGTAATTCTCAGCGATATCTTTATACTTCATACCTTCTTGTCTGTCCTTATAGGCTAACTCCCATTTTTCCACACTAGCTCCACCACCTCTCTATATGTATTTGCTGATGTTCTCTTGGATATGGTCCTCTTTCCAATGGCCGTACCCATAATAGACTAGCTTGCAATGATCAATCTCTACCGATGTTGCATCCCTGGTCATTTCTACAATTGAATACTTCGTCTTCATCTGAACAGACATTACTACACGTTTTTGCTGTCCTTTCATCGGCGGCGGGTATTTATTGTTTAATGACACATACCAGTAAGTTCTCATTGCATAGCCTCCTAGCAGGACAAAATAAAAAGACCACTCGAGTGAGTGGTCCAAAATTTATTCGTAATATGAATTATGGTTTTAAAGCGTTTATCCATTCTCTTATTTCTTTTGCAGCAGCATATCCCTTAGCAAACGCAGAATTTTCATCTAAGTATTTTTCTCCTTTGCCGGTCAGCGAAACGCCTGCCATTGAATAAACGATGTTCGAAGCTAACATAGGCTTAGTTATATATCCTTCTCTATATAAGTAGCTAATATGTGCGAGAAATTCTTTTTCATCTAAACCAAATAATTCTGCATTTACATCTTTTCTCTCTCTATCAATCTCTTTTAGGATTGAATATCTAAATCTTTTTTTGTCCATACTAATCACTCCCTACTTTTCATTATACCAAGTGCCAATGCTACTTAATAGGGTTTTCATAGTAACGATTAGATAAATTACTGTGCAGCGGATTAATTAAATTTATTTCACGCTATCATATTAACACTTAAGGTAAGACGTACTCAAGACAAGAAAAGGACATGAGATAAATCATCCAGACTATCAATACCAAAAAGGAAGATTGATAATTCCTCGCTGGCCTTCTTAATGTCTCTATCAACCGTTCTAGAATCAATATTGTAAAAAGCTGCTAGGTCATTCTTCGACTTATACTCATTTGAATTTTCAAAAACATATAATTGACGAATGATATTAAATCTTCTTTCAGCCATCGGACCTTGATTGTGACAGTATTGGCAATAAGAAGAAAACATTAGATCAAAGTAGTCTAACATCTCTTTGGTCCGAGCCTTATACTTCATCAAAGTTTCGAGATTTAACTCTTCTGGATCAAATAAACTATTTTCGTATTCTGTCAATTTTGGTATTACACCTTCGCAATGTTCTCGAAGCATTTGATACTTTTTTAGCAAGAGAGTTGTATTCCTTAGTTTCCAACTCCTACGCTCTCGCTTTCTTTCCTTACCCTTTCTAGCTTCGATTTTTATTACCTCTTGAGTGATTGCAGCTAATGTATCTTTGCTTAGTTTATCCGTCAAGCTCAATTCCTCCCCATAGCAATTCTAAAATTGTCATCCTGAATTTCTATTAACACTGATAAAAACCTAATAGCAACTGGATGGTTATTGTATTTATTTCCTAGCATTCCCATTGACTCAACTAGCCATTGCCAATATTCGTCCGAAGTAATCGGATGTTGCTTCATGAACTCATTGGATGACTGCATCCACTTTTGAAGATCGGTGAAAAAAGCTTGCCAATTCATTCTATCTCCTCGATTCTTATGTAAATCCCAGGAGTCGCAGCCCAAAATTTTTCGATGATCAAGCTAACCACATAGGAATCATCTTTCCAAAAACCTAATCTAGTCATACAGTCCTGTAGAAGCTTATTACTATTATCTAAGTCTGGTTTCGTGTATTTGTACTCCCCATCCTCATGGCTACCTGTAATTGGAAAACACCACTTCACCATCATCCTAACTGGCTGCATGATTTTATATTCCGGTGCATGATCAGATAAATGGCCCATCAATTTTGATCGTGCCTTTTTCAAATCTTCCGGTTCATAAAAATGCGGCTTCCCATTTACGACGTGTACTTTCTTTTGCTGATGAGTCGTTTCTGGTGGGATTATCGGCATAAAAAATTCAATCATCAATCAACACCTCTTCTTTTAAACGTTTTGCACATCTCGGACAATACGGGCCGTTAAATTTTTTTGCTAACTCCATTTTTTCACGAGGCATCCAAAAACTCTTTTTACAGCTAGGACACTTTATTTTATTTTTCCCTAACAGTCTCATTTGTACCTTCTGTATGATTCGTTGCATCTCGTATCACCTCACGTTATTTTATATTGATACATACCTATTTTTAAATTTCTTTTACCCTCTAATTCCAGTCTCTCTCAGTCTCCGTTACTCTCTATCCCTAAAAGGGAGAGAGTAACGGGACGGTGAGACAGTGACAGAATAAGCTTTTCACATTGTTACGGGCTTGTTACTAGCTGATAGACCGTTACCGGATGTTTTTTATTTACAGGCTAGTTACGGGCTAAATAGCAAGGGACAAAATTATTCAGTTGTTCGATTAATATAACCACCGTTAACTTCAAAGTTTTTGTGTTTTTTTACACGACCATAAATTGATTTTTTTGATAGCTCTAAATAATCGGCAACCTGATTCACTTCGATCGGGCTTCCATCTTCACTTAAAATGTTGAATGCTTCTTCTAATTCCTGTTTAGTCTTCTCGCTTCTTGACTCATTCGATTTCTTAGTACCCTTTTTCCATTTCTCTTTTGGGTCTTCTTCTAACTTGATATCGGCCAATGTATCGTCTAACACATGAACTGGATACTTGAACCACGTATTGACTGGATCGAATTTCGGAAACTCTCTAAGAGTTCCTTCTATTCGCCAGGCTGTCGATTGTCGCGCGGCACGTACAGCATTTTGCCGTTGAATCTCTACTTGCTTCAAAATATCTTGTGATCGAATGGCCGACATTAAGTGATGTTGCATTTGTTTTTTACTAAATTGATCATCTAATCCTACATCGTCATAAGTTGGATTGTATGTCTTTATTGCATCGTTGAAGGTCTGACATGTCGCGTCATTCTCAAGTTGCATGTAACGATCTTCAGTCACGGGTAATTCGATTAAGTCTAGGATTGCATCAGGATCGCGTGCAAATACTCCAGATCCCGATGATCGGTCAATTGAGTTTTTTCCACCTTGAGAGCCTTTGCTGTGATGGTGACAATAGATGACTGCACAACCTAATTCGGTAGCGATCTTATCAAACTGATTTGTAAAGTTCGCCATCTCGTGAGCGCTATTTTCGTCTCCGGTCAGAACCTTGTAAATTGGGTCAATGATCACCGCAATGTAATTTTCTTTTTGGGCCCGGCGAATCAGCTTAGGAGCTAACTTATCCATTGGACTGGTTTTTCCTCGAAGGTTCCAGATGTCAATATTTGATACGTTTGCGTGACCTAATCCTTGTTTATTGTAGATATCGAAGAATCGTTTTTTTGCTGAGTTTTCATCTAATTCGAGATTGACATACAATACTTTCCCTTGAATACAATCGAAGCCGAACCACTGGCGACCTTCTGCGATAGCGATCGCCAATTGAATCAACGCAAAGGATTTTCCGGCTTTACTTGGTCCAGCAATCAACATCTTATGGCCTTGTCGCAGCATGTCTTTTATTAATACAGGCGCTAACTCGATTGCCTTCTCAAATAAATCAGCCAAGCTTTCTGGATCTGGTAAATTGTCGTTCATATCCTCAATGTATTCTTGCCAGTCCTCCCATGAAGCTTTACCTAGATTTGTGGCAACAAGAAATTGCTTTTTATCTCCGCGAACGAAACCAGGTAAGCGAGTGAGTCGGGAAGGATTCTTGTTTTGCTTGTCTACTTTCAGTCCGTTCTTTTCTACTATCTTATATAAATAATCAACACGTTCTTGATACTGCGGATAGTTCACAGCATCGATTTTTACAATCGCATGAAGACTTTTACTACCCGAATATGTTAAAGCTACTACAGGGAGTTCTAACTCTCGAATGATCTCATTTTGCTGTTCAATGCTCATGCTGTCAGATTCCACTAACGCATATTTGAAATCCACTACATTAGTGTTTTTCACTCCGTCTCCATCTAATGGATTGAATCGAATCCAAGCGCCACAGTTTGGATTTGGATCGCCTAAAACGGCTCCGATATCATCTTTGTTCTTTCTAAGTCTTTCGATAATATCGCCTGCAGTTTGGGTATAAACGCCTGCTTTTGGTAACCATTTTTCAACGTCTCCATTTTTATGAAGATAGCCATCGTTTACATACCCGATAATGTCACCAGGGCTAAATAACGCTTCTAGGTAACTGATAATCTCATTTGAAGGATTCCAGTTCGCAGGTTCCTTTATTTCTTTACCCATGACCCAATCGGTGTTAACAAATCTGTATCCTTTGTCTACGTCTACTGGTTCAAAGCTATCATTCCAACCGATAATCTCGTTGCCATCGTCACCATCGTAGTAATGACTTTGCCAACCATTATCTTTTGCTAGTTGCGTAATAGTTGCGCCTGTCACTGGTGATCCGGTGCCTTGGAATGATTCCCATTTCTTGAAGGTCTCGCCTGCATGGTACCGTTGATCATTCTGACTCCACACATCCCAATCATGAGCGGTGTACCCTTCATGTTTTAATGCCATACCAACGTTGACCCACTCCTGATAAGAAAGCGTAGATGGATCAACGCATTGAAGCAATTCTGTTAAATCTAATTTGCTTTCCATTTTTTCTCCTTAAATATTTTGTCTTAGTTATGCACATATCAACAGGTTTATCCACAATATATCGTAGGAACGTATTTTCGCATACAATATATAGTGTTTTATCTTTTTTCTACGTGATAGTCGACGTTCCCGGATATAATCCGAATCTTCATCACGTTCGATTGAGCTTCATCATCATTTTATATTTTTTATCCCACGCTCTAAACTTCGGTATCATATTGTTTCACATCCATTTCTTGTTTGTTGTACAATGTACGTGAGCTGACTACTCCTTTTTTAATCGGGTTAAGCGCATATTTCAGTCAGCTCACGACCGCTGCCACCCTATTGCAGCGGTCTTTCTTCTGTGCAATTTTTTTCGTTACCGAATTCTTTCGACTAATTGACGCAATACTATCAAACAAAAGCTTGGTGCCTTTTTATCCTTTTCTTAACTGATTATTCTAATAAATGTTATTATTTTTTAATAAAATAATAACAGGTATCTCGGTCATTACCTTTAATACCTACTTGGCGGAAAACAAGTATATAGATCAGCATTGACGATTAACCATGTAGCTGTGACCGACTACAGATGAAGAACTAAACTGGAATATTTTGTTTAGACTTCTTCTGCCAGTCGCTTTTGCGGCTGGTATTCTTTACTTTAAGGTTCGCTTAAGCATGATGAGATATCCTATATATAGAGCAAAGGAGTTCTTAAAATGATTACGATCATTTTTTGACACTTGGCTCAAAGGCCGCTGTCAGCTCGTTTCCGGCGGTCTTTTTTTATATAGTTCCTTGTTGTACAATGGTGTCGAGCTAGATAATTAACTGATCAGTGATATTAACATCCCATAGCTCAGAGGCTGCCGAGTGATTGCGGCAGTCTTTTTTCTGCTATAGCTTCTATCTAATCAACCACTATTCCTTTTAATCTAAAAGCCCAGCTGTCAGAAACGCCTGGTGGTGTACCTAGAGCCTTTTTGGCTTTCTCTAGTGCTTCCGCTTCTGTTTCTGCTTTAACAGATATTGGAGTTGCCCTATCCCACCTCGTATAGTAATACCCTGTGCTGTCACGCCCAGCGGCTAATAATTTGTATGTCGCCATTCTTTTTCCTCCTTGCTACCGTTCGCGGTTGAAACTCACATTTCTCTCTTGATAAAATTAGTTTGTCTAAAGGAAATAGACACTGAGCTAGGTAACTAATTGACAAATTAGCTTCCCCCTTAGCTCTGAGACTGCCGCCCCACACCGCGGTAGTCTTTTTTCTACGTTATCGCTTCGGTTACCGGAAATAATAATCACTTGATCAGTGCTCAAGCCACATACTGTCATAACTTACTATTTCATTGTCATTTCCTACAGGTTCGCCGCCCACCGTATAAAAAGTAATTGTGTCCTCTTCATAGCAATCTTCACAATATCTTGTATGCTCATCTTCTTTGATGTAAGTATCCCCGGCAGACAATTCTTTGTCGCAACATTCGCAATATAAATCTATTTCTTCTTCACCTAAATACTTCGTATAATAGTTATCTCGTTGATTATCAGGAACCAGTTTAAGAGCTCTTTCTTTCGTTCTTAAATATCTTTTTTCAATAATTCGATCATTGAATACAGTTCCTACTACATACTTGGTTAACTTCATACTCACACCTACACTTTCTCGACTGGCACCGCAAACGTCCACAAGCGCTCGTCATAGCTTTTGATTTCTAATTCAGTCAACATTTCATCTTTGCAAACTGGCGTAAGATTGCTGCGTTTTGAAAAACCAATGCACGGTTTACCATGACTATTGAATCCAAATAGTGCAATACGATAATTCAACTGATCCCCTTTTCCTTCGAATGCAACGGTATACTTCGGCTCTTGCTCAACCTCGTAGCCGTTCCTCATACTTGAAATAAATTCATATGCACGCGGATGTTCTATGAACCAACTTTCAAATTCAGTATATAAAGCACCCATCACTTTAGTTTTTTTATTCAATTCGACAGTAAATTCCCACAACGAATTGCTCAAATTATGTTTATGCTCCTCGTACCAATCGGCTACGTACTGCTTCACTTTGACTTTCTGCGGTTCGTCTAGTTGCTCAATCAAGGCTTCACAATGGTAACAACCTTCTTTGTAGCCCTGGTCGAACGTACCAGAGGCATTCTCACCTTCAGTTTCTTTTAAATGCCATTCAATTTGGTTTAAAATATCCTGTTTATTCATTTCATACCTCCTAATTAACTGACCGACATTATTGTCGGCCAGTAAGTTACTTGATAGGCTGAGATTACTGACTTATCATCTCATCAGTCTTGGCAATCATTTTAAAAATATACGTGCTATACTAATGAAGAGCTAAATAAACAGTCGAAGTACATCAATTTAGCTCTAAACCAGTTGCGGAAACAGCTGGTTTTATTCGTCAATCATAGTCATTGGATTATGTTTTACTTACGTTTCGCCTCTTATTCACATTATTATCCTTTTTGGTGTTATGGTTGTTGAGTACCATAAGGATGTGAAAACAATGACTAACTTTTATCCTGTACACGTTTATGTTTCTAATTATCGAATATATGCTTCCCTAGAAAAAGCAAACTTTGATAATCCTAGTGCGAAGACTATTAGAAGTCTATTTGCTGTTTTAAACTTAAAAGAGATCAAAGCTATGAAAATGAAACTCTCCATTTATGACCTTGACATCAAGAGTTTTGATAAAATACAAGATGCGATAATCGATTGTCAAATGCAAATGAATATTTGATACTTACACTGAGCTTAGTACTCAGTGTTTTTTCTTTGATAGGTGTGGTTACCGGAACTAACCAAACAGATCCAGTTGAGTTGTATTGTTTTTTATTCTGTCTAAAGACATTTCAAAATAGTCTTTATTAGTTTCATAGCCTATATATCTTCGATCGGTATTTAAACAAGCAATTGCTGTTGTTCCGCTACCCATACAGTTATCAAGAACGATCTCGTTTTTATCTGTAAATGTTTTGATCAGATATTCAAACAACGCAACAGGTTTTTGTGTTGGATGGCTCTTCTCTTTGTCTCTCTTAAACTTCAAAATGCTAATCGGAAATCTTTTCCCGTCTGATTCTGTCACTACTTCTCTTTGTTGCCTGTAATTTGTACTCCCCATTCCGTTTTTGGCTTTATACGCTGCAAAGCCATCTCTCATTTGCGGATTGTATTTTGGAGTGCTTTTATAAAAGACAAGGATATTTTCGTGGATCTTCATCGGCTTAATATGTGCCGCTAGAAATCCCGTAGCATTATCTTTTTCCCATATCAACTCATACCTGAAGATTTTTTTGTTGCTGGCTATTACTTCAGTGGTAAAAGGCTGACTTGCAGTGAGAACAATAGCGCCATTGTCTTTGATGATTCGCTCGTACTGGACCCATAAAAGATCAAAAGGTATGACTGAATCCCATGTATTTGCAGTCGTTCCGTAAGGAAGGTCACATAAAATCATGTCGATGGATCTGTCTGGAATTCTTTTCATTCCTTCTAAACAGTCCTCGTTGTAAATTAAATTTGTTTTCGTTATTCTCACTCCCCTTTTTTCCTACTTGATAGCTGTCGTTTATTGACTTAAGTAGTTTCTAAGGCTCTCAAGCCCTTTACCTCTTTTTTTAGTTCTCCGATCGATCCAAGTTCCTGTTGTGCCCCAATAATCAATGATTCCTTTTTTTGTCTCGATAGCGAATTGATGATTATTAGGATAGTGTTTGTAGTCATAACCGAGTTTTTCTATATTTCTACTAGCAGAGTTTCCCATGTGCTGAACATGTTTCTGCCTACGTTCTTTGAGATACGGCTTAACATCTCGCCAATAATCTCCCATATCTCCCAATTAGATTCCTCCTCTGTATCCTCCATTAGTGGAATTTATATTGACTAATATATCCAAAAATCCTATCCTTTTTAGATGAAGCGACAAATTGTATAAGCATATGACGGAGGAAAAAAATGACGAAAATTAGTAAAACTGTATTAGTGGCTGTATTCCTGACTGTTCTCTATGGGGTATTTTTTTACTTCTCTACTTCATTTTTATGGAGCAAAGGCTGGTTAATTTCGTTAAAAGATATCAACTCACAAAATATTTGGATTAAGTTTTTATCAGACACTATAATTAATCTATTATTTGTCATCCTAATTTTTTTCCTAAACTTTTTGAAAAACAGACCCTTAAGTGAAGTGGGCTTTACGAATAACTCTCGGTTGGTAAGTGTGCTACTACTAGTAGTCTATTTAATTATGTTTTTGTCTAACGGAGATTTCACAGTAAAAGGCTTTTATTTAGCTTTCTTTTACTTAGTGATCGTCGCCTTCTCTGAAGAATTTATTTTCAGAGGCTACTTATTCACAAAAATAGATCAAGAATATGGTTTTCGAATAGGAATAATCATTAGTGGTTTGCTATTTGGCGCTATGCATGGACTATTGCCAACAATTATTGCAAATGGCTCCCTTTCAGATTTGTTTACCAACATTTCAAGTAATTTATTAGGTCAAGGGATTGTTGGCGGTGGACTGTTTGCTCTGGCTTATAAAAAGAGCGGAACCTTGTTTGTTCCAATTTTAATTCATGCAATTTTAGATTATTCAAACGTCCTATTTGGTTAAGTTTTTAAAGAATAGTCTTGCAGCTTTCTCTTTTTTTTAAATTAGTTACGCAATAGCCCCACTTACAGGAACTTTCATTAGGCCTTATTCTTTTTCCAACGTGCATAATATCGTTCAAGTGTTGTCTTTTCTTCTCTTAGATTTACTAAGCTTTCTCTTAAATATTCTTTGCTCATTTCACCGTATTTGTGTAGTTTGATATAATATTTTTTCAGGTCTTTAAGTAGTTGTCGATGTTCTAAAAACTGTTCGTTTGTTACATAATTTTTTATTTCATCAGGATACATTTGTCACACCTTCTTCAGCGTATGTTCCAGGATTAATCCCTTGTGGCAATCTCCATCCATTCGCTGCTATCCGCCCAATCATCTTACTAGCAGATTCAAACTTCCATGTTCCAACATTCCTAAATCCGCGTTGCTCTAGTTGTCTAATTTGTTTAGGTGTCGCAAGCCCTTCTTGTCTACGCTTTTCAAGCCGTTCTAACATTTTAGTAGCTTTTCCAGCGTTATCAATTTGATCAGGTAGAATGCCTAATTTTTCAAGTGATTGAACTTGTTTATCAGTCGGCGGTGCCATTTCCCAGCCAAAACTTGGAACGTAGCTTGATAAGTCTTCAGCTTGTATCGACATTTCAAATTGCAGCGGATCAACAAGCTTGCGTTTTCTTTTTCGCATTTCAGCTAGTTGTTTGGCTAAAGCCTCTTCACGTTCCGAAACAACATCTTTTTCCGCTTGTACCTCTGCCTCTTCAAGATCGATAGCGAATCCTGTTTCACTAGATTCCTCGATATTCTCAGTCATTTTCTTAGCGACTTCATCAGTGCTGGCAATCAGATGTGCTGGATGGCAAAGCTCGTGCCGTTCTGTATGCCATAAGAAGTCTAATAAAAGAAGCTCCTCTTTTCCTTCATACAGACGTGTTCCACGCCCAACCATTTGTGAATATAAGGAGCGAACTTTCGTTGGTCGAAGAACTACAATACAATCAACACTAGGGCAATCCCAACCTTCTGTTAAGAGCATGGAGTTACAAAGGACGTTGTATTTGTCATTATCAAAGTCTTCTAAAATCTCAGCTCGATCTTTTGATTCTCCGTTTACTTCTGCCGCTCTAAATCCACGATCGTTCAAAATATCCCGAAACTTCTTAGATGTTTTTACCAGCGGAAGAAAAACGACTGATTTGCGATTTTTACAATGTTTCGCCATTTCATCTGCAATCTGGTAGAGGTACGGATCAAGCGCAGTCCCTAAATCCTTAGTAGAGAAGTCGCCAGCTTGTTGCTTAACCGCAGACAAGTCTAATTTCAACGGTAAAGTCAGAGCCTTAATCGGTGATAGGTAACCTTCTTTAATAGCTTGTGGTAATGAATACTCATAAGCCAAGCTTTCGAAGTATGACCCCAAATTACGCATATCTCCACGGTCAGGCGTTGCAGTAACACCTAATACATTTGCGTCTTCAAAGTGCTGCAAAACTCGTTGATAGCCATCACTGATACAGTGGTGAGCTTCATCAACCACAATTGTGTCAAAAAAATTAGGAGGAAACTTGCTTAGCCGTTTCTCCCGCATTAATGTTTGTACTGATCCAACGACTACTCGGAAAAAACTTCCGATACTCGTCTGATCTGCTTTTTCTGTCGCTGTTTTAAGTCCTGTGGACTTTTGTAATTTATCAGAAGCTTGATCTAGTAATTCACCTCGGTGAGCGAGGACGAGCACACGCTCGCCCCTTTTCACTCGATCTTCGATGACCTTACTAAATACGATCGTCTTACCACAGCCTGTGGGGAGAACTAAAAGAGTGCGTTTCTTCTCGTCTTCCCATTCTTGTTGGATAGCTTCTCGTGCTTCCTGTTGATAAGGTCTTAGTTGCATAGAAAATCCCTTTCTTTATTGGTATAATTTTTCTCAAGGAGATGATTTTATGTCAGATGAGAAAGGCTCACTAATTAATATCGAATTAATTCCTAAAGAATTGATCACAAATATTTTTGGACCAGCTACCAAGTCATTAGGTGAAGGTCTTGGCGGAGTTGCAAACTTTGTTATGGGACCACTTAGAAAGCTCAATGTGATTAGTGAAAAATCCTATCAAGATTTTGTAGAAAAAGTTAATTGTAAAACGGACGTAATCCCTGAGAATAATCGTGATATTTCAAAATTAGGTTTGGCTCTAAAAGTCATGGAAGATTCACGTTACCAACTTGAAAACGACGAAATGAGAGAATACTTTTCTAATTTGATTGCGGGTCTAGTAGACGATCGCAAAAATGGTCTTTCTTCTCCTCGCTTTTCTTCAATACTGGCAGAGTTAGTGTCAGAAGATGCCTCTTTGTTGAAAACCATTTATCTCAGGTATCCAATTGCAACCCCTTGTGTGGATATTAGTATTATTATAAAAAACACATCAAGTGGGATCGATTTTGTCAAGGATCTCATCCTAACTAATGAAGGTACAATATCAGCACCTTCTGCACTCAATACTCTTGAATCATATGGGTTAATAAATATAGACAGCAACGAACTTCTCTCACAAGAAAACCAAAATCTTTATGAACAATTTGAAAATGGACAAGAATTTTTGGAGACTAAAAAATTGCAAATGGAGCACTCCAAAACATTAGATTATTTTATAGATCAAGAAGTGGAAATTCGTACATTACGCAAGCATGTTTTTATATCCTCATTAGGTGAATCATTTTGCTCGTTGGTTTTTTCCCCCGAAGAAGAGTAGTTTCCTATCTACTCTCTCTTCTATTTTTTTCATTTCTTTCGCAATTTCTGCTGTATACCATCTGAAAAAAATTACATTGGTTAAAAAAGTAACGATAAACGATGCTATTATCATCATATAACCACCCCTAAGCTAAAATAGTGATTCGTTTCGTTTCGATTTCTTCATTTAGATTTTTCTCGAAGTATTCGCGTACGTTGACGATTGCTTCATTTCTCCAAGCACCACCATCAGCCTCAAATATTGCACCGCGTGGACCATCTTTCATTCTAAAAATGAATTGGCTCTCCGGTTGGTCCACTTCCACAAACGTTCTGAAAGGCGCCAACACAACAGGATTAGGTACTTTCATATCTACTTGAGTAACCATACTCTGATTAACTGTTACAGCTTGACTAACACCATCGTCACCAGTATTTTTTACGTTCGATTCTGAGACGTTGCCAATCACTTGTAATAAAATTTCGCGATCTTCTGTACTAACAAATTTTGATTGAAGAGCAATATTGAACTCTTCCATATCGTGAAAATGACCATAATCAAATCTTGGAACTATTGCACGAGCAGTCGCTAACATTTCTCGATCTCCATCAACTTCTAAAGTTCCCATAAGCGATACATTTTTTTCATCCTTGATGTGCAGAATCAAATTTGATTCAATACGTTCGATGTTGGCTTTGATATAGTTCACAATGCCGCTTAGTGTATTAATGTTGATTTGTTCAACTGCCAGAAAAGTTTTCGGGTAAATTTCCTCAACATTTCCTGCAGCGTTCACTGAGAATAGACGATCATCATCCATCTCAATAATTCGTTCATGTGGCTTTGTTTCCATTTCTGTCATAAATTTGATTGCTTCTTTAGTTAAGTCCATTTATTTATCCTCTTTTCTTTTGTAAGTCGATAATTTGTTTTTTCTTCGCTTCTTCTTTTTCGATCACGTCAATCGATTGACCGACATCTGTTTTTGGTTCGCCAGTTTCGGGATCTATATAGGTTTGACCTGGTGCTTCTGATTTCAATTCACGAGCAGCAATCTTGCCATTCGTTAAATCTTTTCCTGTTAAAATAGTCGTGTCAAAATCACGAACTGGTGCTGGAGTAGTTGAAAAACTACTATTCATTGCAATCACTTGACGATTTTCATCTGGTTTAAACACGAGTTTAATAGTTACTGTGCGCTTATCCGTTGCCTTAGTATTTGGATCATGAATATTTTCGAATACTTTTTCTAATTCGCCGTCTAGTTTTTCTTGAATAGCTCCATTTGCTAGTTCTGATAGATTGATTTCAATTTCACTCTTCATACTTATACCCTCCTAAAATGCTCCTGGTTGGAAACCGGCTTGATTTGGTGTTGTCTGCTGCCCTGTTTGCTGCATAGTATTGGCGTTTGCCGCAGGTTTCAGAAATTCCTTAATACGATTGTTTTGCTTTTCCTGACCGTCTTTTGTGTAACTATTTACTTCAACTTTTGCCATACCAGTACTTCCGATAACCATGTTCCAATTTGGCGAAAATGGTTGCCCTACAACTGGCGCCTGACCAATAGAAGTAAAGAATTGCGTGAGTTTCCAGGAGAATTTTTTCACCATATACAATCTTTCCTTAACCGTGGTTTCTCCTTCTTGTCCTTTGACTTTTACCTCAAGCTCAACATACGGTGTTCCATTCTGGATTTTGTCACTATTACCGTCATAAATTTTCCGATCTGATCCAACAATTGTGAATGGATATTCTCCTGCAGGTAATAAAGTAAATTGACTTTCTTCGGCGACAAAACTGTCATCCCATCCAATAAATTCGTTCTCGTTGTTCATCTAAAAATCCTCCTAAAAACTTCTAATCTTTGTTTTTAATAAATTCATGGCGCTGCCCCAGTTGGTGCTTAGGTAGTCCCACAAATCTTGTGGAATATTTTCTAGTGGTGTATCTGCTGGCATAAACCCACCTTGATAGATCACTTGCATGATTTCGTCAACACTCACTTGATCATTCGTCATCAGATCAGCTACCGGTCGTGGGACTGTTGCAGGAATGTCCATCTTTCGTTCCGGTTCAAAGATAGGTTCTGATTCTGTAATCACTCCAGAATGTGGTTCCTCTTTCGCTATCGGTTTTTGCTGTAGTGATACTTCACTAAAAGCAGATACAATTTGTGCGTAATCGAATGGCAATTCATCCGCTAAACCAATGCGGTTTTTTGCGTCCCAGGCTGGTCGGTGAGTGGTGTACATCATCCGTTGACCACCAGTCGCTTTTTTGCTGTCTGTTTTACTATCAGTAATGATCGTAGTTTTATAATTTGCGAAAAGTACCATGTCCGCCCATTCTTTGACGATCGGTGCTGTCTTCTTTTCGAGTTTTAACTCGTAACGATCATAAGCTCCCATTTCGTCAGGCTCTTCTTTTTTTCGAAGCATTGCATGTGCAGTAATGACGACATTAATGCCGACATCAATAACATCACTCAACAGATTTAGTAGACTGCCCATTTCTTTCGCTAGAGCTACAAATTTCTTACCGTAACCTTCTGAGTCAATAGCCGACCAACCATTGGCAGCCATTAAATGACGCTTGCAAATATCTTCTGCCCAATCCATCGTATCGATAACAAGAGTTTGACAAGGCTTATTCTGTTTGACGTATTCAACCTGTTGCATTAACGTAGTCCAGCTTGTTGGCTTGTCGAATCGTTTCACGTCCATATGAAGAGTTGAGTCTTCCGTATCAATAAATAATGGATCTGGAAACTGACTCGCAAAAGTTGATTTACCAATTCCTTCAACACCGTATAGAACGACTTTTTGTGCGCGTGGTACTCTTCCTGTAGTAATATTCATTTAGAACGCTGCTCCTTCCCATGATGACTTTGGTTTATTCTCCACTACTGGTTGTTGATCAGGAGTAGTCGATACTGTTTTGTTTTTCACCGCATAGCCGTCTTCGATGATGATCTCGCATTCTTCTCCTGTGCTAACACGAGTAGCAATAGCTTGTAAGCCTTCCTGCTCTAGCCACTGGCTGAATTCATTTAATGAAGTAAGATCCATTTGTTCCAATTTATCCAATAAGATAAACCCACAATCTGGCTTCAATCTGCGAACGATAGCCGTGGATACTTTCAACTGATCCGAGCCGCTCATGTTATCCCAACGTTGGCCCTTGTATGTTAGTTCTGTATCTTCCACTGACAATCCAGGCAATGGCAATTCTGCATTTGTAAGCAAATCTGTTTTCTGTTGGCGAATATTTTCAATCTCAGCAGACAGAGTGTCGTATTGATTCTTGTAGTCCAGCGCATCTTCTTCTGCTTTATCTTTATCGAAATTCACACGTACACGCCGATTGATTTCTTCAATCTCAGCAATATTCTTTTCAAGTTCAGCCGTTGATTCATCCTCAAGATCCTTGGCTGATTTTTGAGCTGTTTCAAGGTCTAGAGAGGTTTGATTATGTTTCGTTTCTAATTCAAGTAATTGCTGCCGCAGACTCTCGATTTGATTGTGCTCCAATTCAAAGCGTTGGCTGATTTCAGCTACTTGTTGTCGTTTGCGTTGATTTTCTCCATTACGGACTAAGATTTCTTGTTGTTGATCAATTAAGTCTTGAATGGAAACTAATTCTCTGGGCGCGTCGGGATAAAACTGCATTTCTTTCGCATACTTTTCTTTTTGATCCTTGATCTGACCAATTGTGTGACGTTTATTGTATTCTTCGGTTTCTGAACGTTCTAACTCAAAGAGCTGATCGCCAACACCGATAATCTGTAGCAAAGTTTGTGCTTTTTCTTTTGAACTAGAATCAATGAACTTCGGCAAATTAATAGCTAATTCTTCTACAAAACTGTTTAGTAGCAATTGCCCACCTTTTTTACCATCTGGATCAATCACCTTTAGTGAAGAATTTTTACCGGTACGTTCTACAACTAGTCCATTACTCATTACAATATGAAGGTTCGGTGGAGTCATTGATCCTTCTCTGTTTGCTTGGCTAGGCTTATATCTGTCACCTCCTAAAGCCCACGCAATAGCATCCAGTACGCTTGTTTTACCTTGATTATTGTTTCCACCAACAATCGTAAGTCCATTTTGAGTAGGCTCAATTTTGACAGCCTTCACCCGCTTGACGTTCTCAATCTCCAACTTATTGATTTTCATTGCCATATGTTTTACACTCTCCTTAGATGTATTATTTTATTTGCTTATCTCGGTGGCACCCGAGGTAGGCTTTTTTGTTTTTCATACTCGAACTCTGCCATTAATAGTAAATGCCCACCAATCCCAGCAACTAAAATGAACTTTATCCATATAGGTATAATTCCTACAGTCGCGGCAGCTGCTCCTACACCAAACATCGCTAACAAAAGAGTTAGTCGTCGTAACCAGTGTATTTTTTTCATTTACTCATCTCCTCGCACTATTAAGATAAAAACCTTATAAACACCGGTCCGTGCTTACTATTGTTCAAAACTTTCTACAAATGTTTTTATGTTTGTTTTAGATACAAGTTTTGTTCCATCAATAACGGAAACAGTTAAACCTAGTCGGAAAAACTTGTTTACCGTTGCTGGAGTAACACCTAAATAATCTGCCGTCTCTCCAATTCGAAGGAACTCTCGACCTAAATATTTTACTGAAGCGTTTTTTTCAACCGTTTGATTGATTAGAACGCTTATCTCAGAACGAATATCTTCTTTTTGCTCTTTACTTAAAACAAACTCAATCACGTTCTTCATCCTCTTCTTTTGGTGTCCTAATTCTGTAATCTCTTATTATTTCTAAAACGGTGTTATTCGCCTTTGGTCCACTCCATCGCCCATCCAAAATCTGCTGCATCCTTACTCTTGTGTATCCATATGCAGTGGCTAAGTCCTCTACTACTAGATTGTTCTCTTTTAGAAACAGCTTTATTGCTGCTCGTCCATTCGCCAAGTTAGACATTCCCCCCCCTCCTTCCTTCATTGTTGAGTAAGTTAATCTGATAGAATTTGCTTATTCTATTGACATCGTGTATAAAGTTTTATACTATTTAGACATGAAGAAATAAGCCTATAACAAAACTTTTTGTTGCATCCGGTCGCCAAACTAGTGCTAATTAAGGTTTGTATTTTAGTGCGCTTTTTCTATCAAATTAACTTACACGCTCAGTTTATTATAAAATTTTCTACAAGTAAAGCGTTTTGTGTATAAAGTTTTATAACATAACTGTGTGTAACAGGAGGATGTTCTCTTATGACTTTGTTTGAAAGGGTTTCTGAGTTATCAAAAAAACAAGGTAAAAGTCTTAAAGATGTTGCTACAGAACTTGGCCTTAGTAGACATGCATTTTATTCATGGCAAACTAGTAGCCCAAAAGCAGAGTCTCTTGAGAAGGTTGCTAATTATTTCAACGTCACTACTGATTACTTGCTTGGCAGAACTGACAAGCCTTCTCCTGATGAAAAGAAACCTGACTCTTCTAAAGACAATTTAACTGAATTTTTCAAAGCTGAAACTGAGGGTATGACTGATGATGAGATAGCTACACTTGAAAAAGAATGGAAAGATTATTTGGTTATTAGAAAACGTATGATGCGAGGCGAATAGTGGATGGAGATTGATCGGTACCTAGAAATTCAAAAACTTTGTAATATTGATACTTATAGATTTTTGCATGGAATGCATACCTCACCTGAAAAATTTCACTTAAATGATTTTTTCGAATATATAACAGCTGAGAGGGACATTAAATATATCGAGCATAATTTTTCTACAAAGAAAGTCGTGGGACATTATATGCGAGATGAGTTAGGAAAAAGTATCATGATAAATGATTCAAATACCCGTCATACTAAAAATGTAGGACGTGTTCATGAAATCGGTCATGATACTTTACACCTCAGTACTGATAGTTCTCAGAATTTCCGTGATGGTATAGAAAACT
This sequence comes from Enterococcus sp. AZ128, assembly GCF_051714485.1. Lineage (NCBI taxonomy): Bacteria > Bacillati > Bacillota > Bacilli > Lactobacillales > Enterococcaceae > Enterococcus > Enterococcus sp. AZ128. The sequence continues at coordinate 781,759 of NZ_JBIORZ010000002.1, read as the reverse complement.
TATACACTGGCACTGAAAAAATTGAAATTGAAGCAAATACAGCTGCTATGATGTACTACATACCCGACATTAGTTTATATGTAGCAATTAGTGATCCTCAGATGAATTATGTAGAGATGTTAAAACTTTTTGATGTTCCTGACTGGCTACTCCAAAGGCGTATTATTAGATTTTTACAAATTAATTGTATGATGACTTTTGATGATGCAGATTTTGTGGTTTTTAAATACAAAGGTAAATCTTATTATGATCGGAATAGTTTACTTCAGGAAATGGTCAGCATAGAGAGTTTTGAGAAGAAAATAATTGGAGATTATATAGCTCCTTCTTTTTTTACCAAAAAAACAAACAAACGTTCTATTTTTGAACAAAGGAAGCTATTTACTATTTAGAAATAGCTTGATATCATTTTTCATTTCAGTTAGATAGTCCGATAATAATTTCTATCAATGAAAAGAAAAAAACACGATCCCTACCCCGCCAAGAGTTAGATCGTGATCACATAAACTAGCCTTTTTACAGGGCCTATTTGTCATAATTATATCTTATCAACACCGGTCCGTGCAAGATAAGGAGAATTGTTATGGCAACATTTAAATCTTATGAAAAAAAGAATGGAGAAAAGGCTTGGATGTTTCGAGCTTACCTAGGGAAGGATGATGCTACAGGCAAGGAGATCCGGACTAAACGCTATGGATTTAAATCTAAAAAAGAAGCCCAATTAGCTCTAAACAAATTGAAAATCGAGTTTGAAAAAGATGGATTACAAAAAGACATCGTCATCACTTTCCAAGAAGCTTATGATTTATGGGAAGTAAGCTATAAAAACACTGTAAAAGAAAGTACTTACTGCAAAACAAAGGAAATGTTTGAATTACACATTTTACCAGTGTTCAAAGATTATAAAGTTAATAAAATCCCTGTCTCCAAAGCTCAATCTTTTGCAAACAGTAAAGTTACAGAACTAGTAAACTACCGTAAAACAATAAGTGATGCTTCAAGAATTGTAAAATTTGCAATTAGTCTGGGCTATGCTGAAGGTAATCCTTTTGAGAAGATAACAATGCCAAAACGAAAAAAAGCGCTCGATGATGAATCAATTGCTAACTTCTTTACAAAACAGGAACTTGAAGATTTTCTTGCAGCTGTAAATAAAAATGGTAAACAAAAAATGATTGCCTTTTTCCGAACGCTTGCCTTCTCCGGTATGCGCGTAGGTGAGCTGATAGCTCTCACATGGGAAGATGTTAACTTTAAGGATAAAACTATTAGAATCAGTAAAACTCTTACGAGAGGTGAAAACAACCGTTTATATGTTGAACAACCTAAAACAAAAAACTCAAAACGTACTATTCCAATGGATCAAAAGACATTGGATATACTGAAACATTGGCGATCAGTCCAGCGAAAAGAGTTTCTAATTTCAGGATATAATACGCTCAAGCCTAACCAGCTGTTGTTTAGTAATGAACGAAACACATTCATGCAACTGTCAAAACCTAGAAAATGGATGAATTCTATTATCAAGCAAAACAACTTAAAACGGATCACTATTCACGGTCTAAGACACACCCACGCAACTATGCTTCTTGAAGCCGGTGTTACAGTGAAAGATGTTCAGGTTAGGTTAGGCCATGCCTCAATTCAAATTACTATGGATACCTACCTGCATATTACCGATAAGAGGACACACGAAACCGTCGATCAATTGGTCGAATATACAAATTTCTAATAGAACGGGTCCAAAAACGGTCCGTAAAATAAAAAAGTCCGGCAAACACTGTCTACATTGGCGTCAATTCAGTGTTTGTCAGACATATATTTTATATTGGCGGGAATGTGTGGGAATCGAACCCACCCAAGAAGCTCCTAACTCCTCATACTGGTTTTGAAGACCAGAGGGAACACCAGAACCCATCCACTCCCGAAACAAAACAATCATACCATTCATCTGAGTTGGAATCAATAACAAATCGCAAAGAAAAAAAGAAAGATAGCGCCTTCTCTGGGATACTTCTTTCTTTTTTAAAATTACTAAATTATTGGGTAAAATTTGAACCTGATTAATACCTATTGGTCGATCTGTTCTTCAGAAAATTCACTGATTTCCTTATTTAGAAAATAAGAGATCATCGTCCGAATTACAACAATCAAACCTAATTTGATAATGTCCTGAAAAGTTGGATTGATAATGGTCTCAATAATATCCGCTACGATTAGAAATTCTAAACTTAGTAAAATATAACTGCCTAAATAGGCCTTGATATATTTATTTTTTTGCAGAACAGAAGTGAAATCTCTTTTGCTTCCGCGTTGAAGCAATTTGAAAAAAGCCAGAGCCGCTCCGATTATAATAATAGCGATCGATAAAACATCCAATAATAATACAATTGGATGAAAAAAAATTTGTATAACATTCTCAACAGTAGCCATAATGATCCTGCCTTTTCTCTTTATACGTATATTCTAAGCCGAAATAGGTTCCGAATCAAACATATTCCTCTCACCTCAAATTGATGCAACGTTTATACTTTCTTAGGATCCTTTAAGGCGATAATAAGCTTCACTCTTTATGGTAACTTTCATACTATCATAAACCCTCGAAAGGATGATTATTATGTTGAAAACGTTAAAAGAAAATGCACCCGGATTTTTAAAGGATACTTTTTACGACTTAACGATCTTAATTCTTTCACACTTATTTTATCAAATAATCGCTCAACTGCTGAATTGATTTAGCACTTGGCGGAAATGTATGGGAATCGAAGCTAGCTAAAAGGTCCCACATACTAGTTTTGAAAGGTAGAATAAACAGTTTCTTATTTCAAGCTTATTTTCGTTTCGCATACAATCCCATTAATGTCCTAAAGCGCAAAGTGGAACGCGCAAAAAGAAGCATTCGTTAAGAATACTTCTTCTTCCTATCTATTGAATTGGCGGGTAAAGAGCAGCTGTTGTTTTATTACCGTTCTTCGAATAAAGGCTAGTTGATTGATTGCCTTTTTGATTTTCAATCGCAGTATTTTTCTTATCTAAGTCATGATAATCGTATTTTTTCGGATCGACCGGAGTGAAGCCCTCTGGAGTGTAGAAACGCAACAGATTTTCTTGGTTCAATTTGTCAGATAAACTCAACGCCTGTTTGACGTGCTTTTGCTCTTTGTCGATCTCTGGTGTAATATTCAAGGCTGTTGGATCAACCTTCTCACCTGTCTTATTATCATACGTTTCACCGCCTAATTCCGTATAATTTGGTGTAACAAAATCCCCATTCCGGAAAGCGACGGTTTGATCATGCTGCGGTGAAAATAGATCTGTACCGAATTGAATATATTTTTTATTATCGATCCCCATCAAATGCAGCAAGGTAGGCAGAACGTCAATCTCTCCACCATATTGATGCTGGATGCCGCCATTTGTATATCCTGGGATATGAAACATCAAAGGTACCCGTTGCATTTGCGCATCGTCAAATTTGCTCCATGTCGTTGGATCTTTTCCTAGTGCCTTGGCCAAGTCTTTATTATTACTATCAGAAATTCCGAAGTGGTCGCCGTAAATCATAAAGATCGAATTTTGATAAACACCTGAAGTCTTCAGATAATCAAAGAATTGCCGCAATGATTCATCCAAATAATGAGCCGTTCGTACATAATCATCGACAGTGCTATTTCCTGTTTTTAACGCAGGGAAATTAAAGTTCTTATCATCCGTCAAATACGGTGTATGGTTCGTTACCGTCAAGAATTTTGAATAGAAGGGTTGCTGCAAATGCTCTAAATGACCAACCGTTTCCTTCAACATATCCTTATCCAAGATCCCATACCCTAGATTTTCATCCGATTGATTGAAATAGGAGCGATCAAAGAAATTTTGATAGCCGAGATTTTTGTACACATGGTCGCGATTCCAGAAGCTGCCGACATTCCCATGGAACACAGCGCTTGTGTAGCCCGCCTCTTGATTCAAAATCGCTGGCGCAGCTTGGAAAGTATTATCTGAACCTAGTTGTGTAAACAATGAGCCCTGAGATAAGCCAAAGGTTCCCGTTTCTAACATATTCTCCGCATCACTGGTTTTCCCCTGACCAACTTCATGGAAGAAATTATCAAATGCCAAGGTTTGTTTGTTGTCATTTTCCAAACTATTCAAGAAGGGTGTGACCTCTTGTCCATCAACTTTCATATTGATCAAAAATTGCTGGAAGCTTTCCAAATGGATTACGATGATATTTTTGCCTTTTGCGATACCATATTTACTTGGATCAGGCGCTGCATAATGGCTCTTTGTATATTTCAAAATATCTGTTAATCCATTACTAGACGCGTGAGCTCGCACACTATTTGTCTGCTCCGTTTTGATGCCATCGTAAATAGTAAAGGCATCTAATCCTAAATATTTTACGATATAGGATCGATCAAATGTCCGCTGCAATAATTGTGGGCGATTAGCCTCACTCAAAGATAAATTGACTGAAAAAGTCAACGCGGCCAAACAGCTGATTGACACAGCAAAGGTCTTTTTGACTGGTTTGCTGACGATTTCCTTGCGTTTGGCAAAAATATAGATCAGTATCCCTAAAAAGACGATCAAGTCCACCCAGTAGAAAATATCGTGAGCTTTCATCAGGGCAAAAGAACTGCCCGAGATCCCTTGCGAAACCTTAGAGAACCCTAAAATTGATTTGATCGTTACAAAATCAGTGAACTCGCGATAAAAAATCACGTTTAAATATAGGATCAATGTATTCAGCAGATCCATTAAAAACAACACGATTAACGCCGGCTTAAATTTCTTGACGTAGAGGAAAACGCCAAAAAGCAGCAACGTCGTGGCAATCGGATTGATCCACAAAATGAAGGATTGAATAGACCCTTCCACACCTAATGAAAAATCAACATAATAGGCTAAGATCGTCTTTGCCCAAAACAGTATGCTGGCTGTCAATAAGATCAGCCAACGATTGGTAAACGCCTTTTTTACCCGGTTCATCCGGAACACTTCTTTCTCTATTAAATTGTCCGTTACCACTATAGAGCAGATTTAAAAAATATGCATTTTTATTTACGAATGACTAGTCAATTTTATATTTTTTAAATAAAACACGCTATTTCATTCAAAATTTAAGGAATGAACCCCTATTTATTTAGCTTTTTCAGATCAAATGAAAATTTCCTAAGACATAAAAAATTCACAATCTTAATAATTATCCATAAAATAACAATAATCTTCCGGCATAGCCGGAAGATTATTTAAGCCTCGCGTTTCATCACAATCCCCGTATAGATCCATATTGTCAATAAATAATAGACAAAGTATAGAACAAAGAAAATTAGAAACGGCAGCCAAATATTACTATAGGGTTCACTCAATAGAGTCTTAAACATCTGCAATCCAAACAATACATGCGTTACTCCAAGTAGACCAGGCACTAAGAACAAAATGCCGATTTCTTTACGGATAGATTGCTTCAACAAATTCCGACGTGTCCCAATTTTTTCCAACATGCTGTAACGTTGAATATCGCTTTTCGCGCCAGATAAAATCTTGAACATCAGACAACTTGCCAACATCGTTAGAAAGGCGATTCCTAAGAAGAAGCCCATAAATTCAAAACCAGAGAACAAAGCATTGTACAGCTCATAAACCAAAACCTTTTGGTTCATACTGCTCATATTCTTATCCAACGTAGGATTTTTACGGAAATTCTCATTAGCTAAATTTTTCAAAGCTTCTTTGTCTTTCGTAAAATCCGCTACCGTTATCACCCGTAATTCAGTTGCACTGCTGGGTAAAGCCGCAAACGCTTCACTCGTTAAAAATTGGTGCTTCTTCGCACTTTGTTCCGGTAATTCTAATGAACGTAACTGGTCGGACGCAGTTACATCATTGGCCAATTGTTCACCCGTGTATGCCACTTTTTTCGCCTGACGGCTCATGGTCAATTCCTTCGTCCTTAAAGGGGTTTGATCAAATTGTGCACGATCGTAATAAACAGTATCATTGTCCTCTTTTTGCTGATAAATTGCATCCGAAGTCGCGTTGATCTGTTTAAGATCGGAAGCACTGAAATTTTGTCCATTATTTAGAACCAAATCATAAGCCGAAGTCGCTTCAGTCATTTTCATAATTTCATTGTGGAACCCTAATCCCACAGTAATCGCCCCTAACGCTAATGCGAAGAGCATCGCCACCATCGATAAAATTCTCGTATAATCTTGAATACGGAAGCTTAATTGCGACAAAGTAAAATTGTTCAAATTCTTCAACGCGATACTGTCGCGGCGTTTTAGAATATCCAACACGAAAATCAAGATCGAATGGAAAACAAAGTACGTCCCCAAAATAATCGTGACCAACGCTACGACTAAAGCCAAGAATGCCAATTTTGTCACTTGAGTCATCATGAAATACCCAATGCCTAAAAACAAAATGCCAGCGAGTACTTCTAAGATTAATGTCACAAATTTACGATTAGCCGGCAAGGGCGTTTCGCTCGCCTTCAATAAATTCAAGATTGGTTTTTTCACAATCGTCATGGCATTCACCAAGGCAGCAAGTAAGAATATCACCGCAAAGAAGATGATTGTAAACACAACAGCTGAGGTATTGATCGCTGTAAAATGCGTGATCTTAATGGCCAATTGTTGAACCAATAATTGTTGAACGATACTGCTTAAGCCAATTCCTAATAACGTCCCGACTAATGTAGCGCCAATACCGACAACAAAGGTTTCAATAAAGATCAACTGTGCGATTTTACGTCCTTTTGCCCCCAGCATCATAAACATGGCATAGTCTTTTTGCCGCATCGTCATCAAAAATGAATTAGCATACAAAATATAGACAAAAGTGATGATCGACAGTAGCACTGTTCCTAGATGAAAAATCAGAACAACCGAAGAAATCATCGAATTGTTTTCTAAAAAGGCCTTATTAGTAGCCAAACTTTCAAACATATAAAAGATCCCAGAGGCCATTACAAGCCCTGAAAAGAGCACGATATAATCTCTCAAACGCCCTTTGATCCCAGTAAGTGATAATTTTAAAAGCATCGAATCCCCCCTACTGTTCTAAATTCCCGAGAATACTTAAAATCTGACGATAAAAAGCCTCTCGCGTTTGATTTTCTCTTTTAACTTCTTGATAGATTACGCCGTCTTTGATAAACAGAATCCGTTGACAATAGCTGGCTGAAAAAGGATCATGCGTTACCAAAAGTATCGAAACTTGGTCCTTTTGGTTCAACTCCTCCATCGTGTCTAGTAAATCACGGGCACTGTTCGAATCCAAAGCACCTGTAGGTTCATCCCCTAATAGAATAGTCGGCTGCGTGATCAAGGCCCGGGCTGCGGCCACACGCTGCTTTTGACCGCCAGAGATTTGGGCGGGATAACTATTTAGGATGCTGTCGATCGACAAACGTTTCGCAACCTCAGCCACGCGACGATGAATGTCCTTCCCTTTAACCCCTTGCAGAGACAAAGGCACCGCGATATTTTCCGCAGCGGTCAAATTTTCCAATAAATTGAAATCTTGGAAAATAAATCCAATCTCACGACTGCGAAAATCGGCTAATTTATTTCCAGACAGTTTTGTCACATCGGCTTGATTTATCCGAATTTTTCCATCGGTAGGCTTATCCAAAGTTGCCAGCAAATTCAATAGTGTTGACTTACCTGAACCGGAAGCCCCCATGATTCCGACGAATTCGCCTTTTTCTACTTCAAAAGAAATTCCTTTTAAAGCCTGTGTCTGTTTCTGATTGCCTTTTCCGTAAGTTTTCTTCACTTCATTAACCGTTACAATTTTTTCCATACTTCCACTCCTATCTCGGTTTTAAACAGTCATTTTCTTAACCCGAAAGTAAATTGATACTCGTCCTAGCGATTTTCCAGCTAAACATTTCAAAGCTAGACTAAAATCCTAGTTCTTCTCTATTTCATTTAGTCGTAAAGAAAAGCTAGACCCCTAGCTTTTCCGCTGCTTTTTTCGGTACTTGTTTTTGTTGGACCTCTTCATAAGAGGTTACGCCCTTTTTCTTATTCCAAGTGATCTTAAGAAAAGCTTCGCGTCGCAATGGACGATCTTTTGACGCGTTAAAGTTCAACTCTTTCTCATTCCCGTCTTTGTCATAGCCTGGCAAGGAGTATTTGTAGTCAACATATGAATTGCCGCTGTCATCCTTTTCATCGATTCGTTGTCCATCGGTGGTAATTTGAACGTAGTAATCTTCCCCGCCTTTTACAACTTTATCTGCTATTTGTAAGCCTACAAAGGCGATAACGATCAAACTAACTAAACCAATTAAAATTTTTTTCATCATTGATTGCTCCTTTATCAATTTCTAAAGCAACTATATAGAACTCATTGAAAATCAACCATTGATACATCCTAAAATCACCTAACATTTTTGTCATTTTGAGAAATCTGCACAAAGAAGAGATTGTGACAGAAGTGGTCAGCTTCAAGAAATTTCGGCTTATTTCCAAAGAAGCTACTTCTGACACACCATTTGTTCGGAAAAAAGACCTGTGACAAGACTTTTGTCACAGGTCCTCTTATTAATGTTCTTATCAATTACTAGCTTTATAGATTTTTTCACCTTTGATCACCAATTGACCATGGGTAACTTTCCGCAAAAAGTAACGATCATGAGATACCACCAATAGTGTCTCGGAAAACTCGTCCAAAATGGCTTCCAATTCCTCTTTCCCGTCAATGTCTAAATGATTTGTCGGCTCATCTAAGATCAGAAAATTGATTTTTTGCTGGAATAATCGTAACAAATATACGCGCATCTGCTCCCCGCCGGAAAGATCTTGGATTCGTTTTGATACATCCTCGGCAAAAAAACCGAATCGAGCCAACATTTGCCGCGCCTTTTGCTCTTCTGTCAGAAACTCTCGAACATAATCTAAAATACGCTGCGCCGGTTTTTCAAAATACAGCGTTTGCGGAAGGTAACCAATTCTAACACTAGCACCTAATTTGATATGACCTTCATCTAACGAATCTTCTCCCAGCAGGCAACGAATTAACGTCGTCTTTCCGCTGCCATTAACACCTGTTAAAGCCAGTCGCTCCTGTCGGTAGATAATGAAATCTGAATCGGCAAATAGAATATGGTCTCCGATCAATTTTCCGAGACCTTTTGCAATTAAAACTTCGTTACCCGATCGACTCGTTTGCGTGATCTGCTGCAAGCGTTTCTTGCCTGATTCAGGCGGTTTTATTAACACTTGTGTTAATTTTTCTATGCGGCGTTCAATTTCTTTGGCCTTGCGGAAAAAATCCTCGTTATCCGATTCGTTGCCCCATTGACGATACCGTCGGCTCATTCGCTGGAGCCGCTGGATTTCTTTTTGCTGCAGATCATAATTCTTTTTCAACAAGATTATTCTTTCTCGTTTAAGTTGGGCGAACTTACTGTAATTCCCCGGATAATTGATAGCCTGCTCGCCTTCGATCTCAACGATCCGATTCACAACATTATCTAGAAATTCTCGATCATGAGAGATTACCAGATACGCTTGCTTACTATGCCTTAGATAGTTCTCCAACCAAGTGATCCCCTCAATGTCTAAATGATTCGTAGGCTCATCTAAAAATAGTACCTCCGCAGGTTCCGTGAGGACTCGTGCCAACTCAATTCGAACGCGCTGACCACCGCTTAGCATAGCGAGCGGGGCTTCCAATTTGTCCGCCACCTCTAGGCCCTTAAGCGTCCTGATTATTCGATCCTCCAGGGTATAGCCACCCGCTTCTTCATAACGTTCCTGCAAACGACCGTATTTTTCCAATAACTGCTCAATTTCCGCCTCAGGATCAGCCAACGCTTTTTCGATTTGCTGCAATTTCTGACGCAGCATGCCAATTTCCGCAAAACTATCCAGCAAATAATCTTTAACACTTTCGTCGCTATAGGCCAGTTTTTGTGGTACATAACCGATTCTCAGCCCTTTTCGCCGACTCACACTTCCTTCACTGATTCCTTCTTCTCCAGTTAATATCCGTAATAATGTGCTCTTGCCACAGCCGTTCATACCAACTAAACCGATTTTATCACCAGTATTAAGCGCCAGTGTTAAGCCGCTAAAAACTGGCGTAGTACTAAATTCTTTTGTAATCCTATTTGCTTGAATCAACATTGTCTTCTTCTCCTTAAGCAAGACCATGGAGAAACAAAAAAATCATGTATGGATAATCCAAACATGACCTTGTTATTATTTAAACTTCCAAAAGTTTAGGTTTTTACCGCATGGTCATGCATTTTCTTTAAATTTAAGTGTTTTTGAGCAAACGTCTCCCTTGGACACTGATTTAAAGGTAAGCGTATGACAAAAGCTGATATGGAATCGTAAACTATCTTGATTCATCGTTATTTTTGGCATACAAACCATGTGTAATTCCCCCTCTCAAATAAATAGTACTTAAAGAATAGCACAATCATCAAAAATAGCAACATCGCTCTCTAACCAAAATTGAAGACAAAAAAATAAGCTAGCCTCAACTTTTTTCGTTGATAGCCAGCTCACTTTAAAAATTCCAGACTAAGTACCTTAGCCTTAGAACCTGCTCACGCTCATTTTACTGCGAAACGTTTCATTTGCGGCAACTTGATAAACCAAGCAACTAACAAACATGAGACGATTTTATCCACTACATTGCCCGTTACAGCGCCCCAATACGTCGCACTAATCATTTCCTTGCCAGAAGCTCTAAGCGCCATAATCACGATGTCCGTGCCTGATCCGGTAAATCCGCCAAACAGCGCTAATCGTATCGGTGCACCGATCATTGGGCAAATAAAAGCTAATAATACACCTGCAATCAAAGCTTGTTTATAGCCAAAACCTTTTTTCGCTAGTAATGCGACAACAATCGCTACCGCCACATTCACTAATGCAAACGGAATCGATAATGGTCCGCTGAATAAGCCCATCAATAAGTTCGTAGTCACACCTGTTATAATCCCATACCCCATGCCAAAATTCGCCGCGATATAGATCGTGCCCATCGTATCCAGGAACAACAACGGAATCTTCATCATCGATACCGCCTCACCCAACACAACATTTAAAACGACTGCGATAGCACACATCGCGATTACTCTTGCTTTACTGTTCATTCTTTATCCCTCTTTCTAAAAATCTTTGCAGCTGTTTCTCAAAGTTCCCTTGATCGTCCTCGCTGTACCATGTAGGTACTTCTAAAAAATTGGTTCCGATCTGAGCTTTCTGACACGCCTCAAAAAACTCTTCCATCAGAACACCCCTTTGTCCACTGATCGAGCAATTCGGGCTTTCGTTGATCCCGATGACCCCAAGATACTGATAGCCTTCTGCCTGATAAGCTTGAATCTGCTGAATCATCGGCTGCAGTAGTTCCTGACATTTTTGCCGATAGTTCGGTAAATCACGGTATTCTTCATAACTCATTGGCGGACGATCGCCCCCTAGCACGATAAACTCCGGACACGGCAGCTGAATCAATGCGATCCCGCGGCTCAATAACTCGATCGCAAATGGAAACGCTCCTCGTGCTCGCTCCCAGCCATGGATCACCGCATTCTGATTCAAAACACAATGAGATACGGCAACTATTTGTTTCTGTGGTTGAATGGTCCTACCTCCTTTACTTTATTTAAAAATATCTTGCAGACTTTCCTGAATCAGCGGAAACTCTTCCAATGTGATGGTCCGCAGATCTAGGAAATTGCAGTCATTTTTAATTCGTGTAATGATTGGTGTTGCTGCTAAACGTAATTTCTCTTGTAAGACATCGGCAGTAAAGCGTTCACTGCTTATTACCACCGCGTACGTCGGCAATAAGTGTTCCGGATAAGACCCGCCGCCGATTTTGCTGCTGTCTTTTTCGATCTTCACACTCAACTCGGTAACTGGCTGCAGCATTGCCGCAAGTTCCGCTGCTTTCCCTAAACAATCTTCTTCACTTAATCCAATCATTTGAAGCGTCGGCACTGATTTCAGCGCTTCCTTTTCATCTAGATACAAGGATAAGGTTGCTTCCAGCGCACTCAATGTCATTTTATCAATCCGCAACGCCCGCAATAATTGATTCTTCTTCATCTTATCAATGTATTCTTTTTTACCGACAATGATTCCCGCCTGAGGACCGCCTAATAATTTATCACCGCTGAATGTCACGATGTCGCAGCCTTGGTCCAGTACCTCTTTTACCGTTGGCTCATATGGCAGACCAAACGGCCGCATATCTAATAACAACCCGCTGCCTAAATCATTGATCAGCGGCAAGCCATTGGTATGGGCTAATTCGGCTAAATCATTTAACGCTGGATTTTCTGTAAAACCAACGATTCGATAATTACTAGTATGCACTTTTAAGATTGCGCCAGTTTCTTCAGTCACTGCGTTTTCGTAATCGGCTAAATGCGTTTTGTTAGTCGTTCCAACTTCTACGATATTGCCGCCGCTTGACGTAATCACATCAGGAATTCGGAATGCGCCGCCAATTTCTACAAGCTCACCACGGGAAACCAATACTTCCTTTTCTTTCGTCAACGTACTCAAAACCAAAAGTACTGCCGCCGCATTATTGTTTACGACTAGCACATCCTCTGCACCCGTGAGTTTCTTCACGATCGATACTAAATGGCTGTACCGCGAACCGCGCTTGCCGCTTTCTAGGTCGAACTCCAAATTCGAATAATGAAAACTAGTCGCTAGCAGCTGCTCTTGCGTTTTCTCACTTAATGACGAACGTCCCAAATTAGTGTGAATCACCGTTCCAGTCCCATTGATCACGCGACGCAGTGAAAATTGCTTTTCTTCCAGCTGTTTATGGATCATCGCTACGACTTTTTTTTGATCAATGACCGTTTTTCTTGTTCCTTCGACCACGGACTCCCTGAGGCCTGCTACGATTTGCTGTGTTGCTTCCTTCGCTTTTCCATGGGGATACTTCGGATCAATTTGTTTCAATAAAACATCCACGGAAGGCAAACTTGCTAAAATATTTTGAATCTCTTTTGACATAGGCCACCTGCTTTCTTAGCGTAACGCCAGACTTTGTAATGCTGCCAAGACTGTATCGACTTCAGCCTTAGTGGTAAAACTTGAAAATGACAAACGAACAGTTCCGCGATCCGCTGTCCCTAACGCTTCGTGCATCAAAGGAGCGCAATGATACCCAGGTCGTGTGGCGATCTGATACTCTTCCCACAACAGATCACTGACAACCGCAGATTCGGCGTCTTTGATATTGATCGAAAAAACATCTACACGCGGACCAGTGAAATCACCATAAATCGTTAATCCAGCAATTTTTTGCAGCTCTTGATAAAAATAGACACCCAATTTCTCTGAAAAGTCTTTTCCCATCAACCATTGAATGCTAGCAGTCAATCCAGCAATCCCAGGAATATTCAACGTTCCAGCTTCCAACAAAGTCGGCAATTCCTTCGGTTGAACTTTTGAAAACGACTGCATACCGTCCCCGCCGGTTATTACTGGTTCTATCGGCAAGTCCCTCAGCAGACAAGCACCGCCCGTCCCCTGCGGACCATACAACGATTTGTGCCCGGTAAAACACAATGCCGCGATTTTCCCATCACTTAGATCTATCGGTACGACCCCCGCTGTTTGAGACGCATCAATAATCAAATAGAGCTCGTGCTCTGCGCAAAAGTGCTTGACCCATTCAAGATTCAAGAGATTTCCAGTGACATTACTGGCATGATTGCAGATCACTGCCTTCGTTTCTGGACGAACTTTTTCAATAAACTCCTGATAATTCAAACAGCCGGTTACCGCTTCACTGGAAATTACATCGAAGCTAGCACCTTGCGTTTCTAATTGATACAACGGGCGTAAAACCGAATTATGTTCCCAAGAAGTCGTGAGCACATGATCTCCAGCTTGAATTAGGCCTTTCAATACTTCATTCAGAGATACTGTGGCATTGTTGGTAAAAGCAACCTCATAGCGCCGATCTGCATTAAACAAGTCCTTAACTTGATTGCGGGCCTTTTCCGCTACACGAAAGCCTGCCAATGAATAGCCATGTGCTCCGCGAGAAGGGTTGCCGTATTCTCCAGTCAGAATCTCCGTCATTGCTTCTGCCACAACAGCGGGTTTTTGAGCTGTTGTAGCAGCATTATCTAAGTAAATGCCCATTTACTTTCCCTTCTCTCCCAGTATCCGGTAATTTTCCACTCGTTTAGTAATTTCCTGTTTATCCATATATTCCAAGATTAACATTGAAGACTTACGGCTGGAATCCGTCAAATCACGAAAATCACCTAAGGTCATCTGTTCATGCTCTGTGATATAATTTTGGATTTCTTTTACCGCTTGATCAAATACTTTCCTTAACAATACATACTCATGTGTCAAGAAAACGACTGTTTCACCATCTAACGCCTCTAAAACTTCCTCAGCATTTTTATCCAAGTCAAATAACTCTTCTTTTTTGACGGGGGTATAGCCATTTTTTTCCAAAGCTTTTTCGATTTTTTCTTTCGCAGCTTGCTGGTACTTATTAAAGGTCACTTCGAAATCGACCAGTGCTATTTTGGCATTCGCTTCTTTGATTAAGCTGGCTTTCATTAAGGCCATCAAAGCAGAGATTTCTTTTTCAGCCAAGACACTTCGCATCCGTGAACGGAATTCTTCCAAAGGCATCCCATAGCGCAAGCGATATTCTTTATGATAAGCCGATAGAATTTCTGTTGAACGATCGGTTAATTTTTGATAGCTTGTTTGTGCCAAATAGCCGACTTTCGTTTCTATTACTCGACCTTCTGAAATCATTTCCATTAAGATTGGCTGTAGCTCTTCCTTGCTTACACCTAGATATTCCAGTAATTCTTTTTCCTGAGTAAATGGTTGCTTCTTATTGATCATGAAATCCGCAATCAATTCATCCAGACTGCCCTCTTCTTTGGCTTTTAAGCTCTCCAGAATCTCCACTTTGAAACGGCGATGTTTATGTGGCGCCGCATCTAGGACCTCGCCGCCAGCGATCGTATACATCGGTGAATAGGACCGCAAAATGAAACGGTCGCGTTCTTTAACAGCAACTTGCTCTTCTAAACGCAGCTGCAAGAATCCATCTTCCCCTGGTCCAATCCAATCCACACCCAAAGGAACGGTCCGTGCCATCACTTCCCGTGTACCGATCAATAAACGAACTCGATCCCATAAACCGATACCGCCATCTACTTCAGGCAGACAAGTCACTTTTACATCCAGCATCCACGTATCTTCTAATTTTTCTGAAACAGACAAAACATCGCCGCGTTGAATATCCTCCATTGCGATGTTCGCTAGATTCAACGCTGTTCGTTGTCCCGGCTGCGCACTTTTCACATCCGTTTCATGAACTTGGATATTTCGTACCCGTGTCTTTTTCTGGCTCGGATACAAGTACAGATCATCTCCAGCATTGATTGATCCATCTAATAGCGTTCCCGTAACGACCGTACCGAATCCTTTTACACTAAACGTTCGGTCAACATTCAAACGTGCCGATCCGCTGCCTGAACGCTCCTGTACTTCTTCCGAATGCTCTTGGATTTTTTCCAACAACTCGTTGATTCCCGTGCCAGTTACTGCATCTGTTTCAATCAAATCCGCCTCAGCTAATGGTGTATCCGCTAATTGTTCGCGAATATCTTCAATGACCAGCTCTTTCAAATCTGGGTTAACAGTATCTACCTTCGTTAGCACAATTAAGAAATCACGAATCCCCAAAAGAGTCAAAATATCTATATGTTCCTTTGTTTGCGGCATAATACCTTCTGCCGCATCAATCACCAACAATACTAGATTGATCCCCGGCAAACCAGCGACCATATTTTTGATAAATTTTTCATGTCCAGGCACATCTACGATTCCCACCCGTTTTTTATTGGGCAGATCCAAATAAGCAAAACCCAGATTGATCGACATTCCGCGTTTCTTTTCTTCGCTCGTCGTATCTGTTTCGATTCCAGTCAACGCTTTAATTAATGTCGTTTTTCCATGGTCGATATGTCCCGCTGTTCCAATTACAATATTAGCCATCTGTCTGTCCTTTCTGAACCAACGTATATTCTGTCTTCAATCCCTCTTGAGCTGCATGATAAAAGCCCTCCGAAGCAATCTCCGATTCTGTAAGCAACAAAGTCAAAGTCTCTTCTTCAGACAACGGATATTTCAAAGAAAAGCCGCAACTAGCATGAATCTTTTCCGGTGTGGGAATGATTCGAACGGCAAGTTGGGCTTCCTTCGCGATTTCCTCAGCTTTCATGGCCTCCCGGGTTGAATAAAATAGTGCAACACCGTATGTCTGCATAAAAACTGCTCCTTTTGTGTACTAATTTTTTAACATACCTGTTTAGGCCTATCAGCATAACTGTTTAAAGCTAACAGCTAGCTTCATTTACGGCTTAACGATTTTTGGCGCTTGACGCATCATTTCTACGATACGATACATATTTGTTACCTCACCCACAGCGGCAGTCAATTCATAGAAATTTAAGCAAGCCCCGCATGCATAGATTTCAACACCTTGTTCAGCTAAGCCGCGGATATCTTCTAGTGAGTCAGCGCCTTCAACAACTGACTGTACGCCGCCATTATAAAAGATTACTTTTTCTGGCAGTACGTCTTGTTCGGTCAATGAATAAATGAAGCCCTTCAATAAATTTTTCCCTAATTCATCAGAGCCGCGCCCCATTACATTAGTATCAACTACGACGATGTAATCATCAACAGTCGCTATCGGTTCTGCTGCTTGCGGTATCTCATCAGTCAAATCTGCATTCGCTTTTGAAATGACTACCGTATAATGATTTGGAGCAGCTTGATCCATTTGATATATGTACCCAAGCTGTTCAGCCATTTTTTTCAAATTTTGTGTTGCAATCTCATTATCAACCAGCGTTTGGACAACTTCGTGTTCACGTAACGCCTTTTTCGTTTCAATTACCGGTAACGGACAAGCTTTGCCTAAAGCATCAATTTTAAACATCCTATTCACTCCGATCTCAATTTTTTTCTCATCATAACTAAAAATAAGCAGCAACTAGTACAACGTTTTCTTAATAAATGATCAATTCTTTATCTTGTTTTTCGACAACCATTCCGAAATCTTGTGCAGGAATATCAGCTGCCTGTAATTCTTGCAGCAGCTCTTCAACTTCTTCTGCCGGTACACTCACTAATAAACCACCAGAAGTTTGCGGGTCGAATAACAATTCTTCGATCCCGAAATCATTGATTTGGAAGTCCATCTTTTCTTCCATGTAATTTCGGTTTCGCTGACCGCCTGCTGTTAGGATAAATTCTTTCGCACCTTGATAGGCTTCTTCAAAATAAGGCAGATCTTTTGATTGAATCTCCGCGCTAAAACGTTCATTCAGCATTTCATGCAAATGTCCGGCCAAACCAAAACCAGTCACATCCGTACAGCTATTGATTGTGTAGTTGCGAATAATAGCCATTGCGTATTTATTTAACGTCTCCATGCTCGTGGTCGCTTTCACAAATGCTTCTTCACTAATTTCTTCGGCACTGTAGCCCACCGTAATGATGCTCACGCCTAATGGTTTTGTCAATATCAAGTGGTCGCCCAATTGACAAGTATTATTTTGATAAATTTTATTTGGATCAATCGTACCGGTAACAGACAATCCGTATTTCACCGATTGGTCATGAATTGAATGTCCACCAGCTAAGATTGCGCCAGCCTCTTGAACCTTCTCCGCACCGCCACGTAAGATTTCTTTTAAAATAGTTAAGTCTTTTTCTTCTGGAAAAGCAACGATATTCAACGCCGACAGCACTTCTCCGCCCATCGCATAAACATCGCTTAAAGCATTTGCAGCTGCAATCTTACCAAAAAGATACGGATCTGTTACCATCGTCGGGAAGAAATCTAATGTTTGAATAATTGCTAAATCGTCTCGTAGTTTAATAACAGCAGCATCATCTGTCGAATCAAACCCCACTAGTAAATTCTCATGGGTTGTTTTAGGTAAATCTGCCAGCAGTTCCCCTAAATTCCCTGGTCCGATTTTTGCGTTACATCCGCCGCAGACGATCAATTGTTGGATTGTCTCCATGCTTTCCACCATCCTTCACGGTTTCTATTATAACAGTTTACTTTTTGTTTCTCTACGTATATTTCAACTCAATTTATAACGATTTCTATCTACAATAAAAACGTTTTAATTTATTGCAAAGGAACTGCTTCTAATAAAATATAAAAAATCGAGAAATAGGCTAGCTATTTCCCGATACGAACAATAAAAACTATTCCATTTTCCCAACTACTTTGACGCGTAAACGTGTCGCATTTTCTGGATGGTAGGCTAGCGGCGTCTCTTCTACTTCAACCAGCTCGATCGTCTCTTCAAGTGCGCCGGCTAGTTTAGCTTGATAGGCTGCCTTTTCTTTAGCATCGCTCATGCTATCTTGCCGTGAAAGTTTTGAATAAATATATATCTGCTCGTACTGTCCGCTTATTTGAGCGATAGAAGCGCCGATTGCATTCGCTACTCCGCCATGTGGATTGTGATAAACATTCGCTACTCCTTCTAATTCTTGAGGAATAATGATTGCTCCGCCGCCAACTAAAATCAAGTCAACATCTCCAGAGCTTGTTTTCATTTTATCAATGGTTTCTTCTGTCATTTTTCTAATTTCTTCATAGGCCTTTTTCGCAAAATCAATGGGAATATCTGCAACAAGTGACTTATCTCCAATATCAGAAATACCTAGTCTTACAGCAATATCCGTCGTCGTTAATTGTTTTCCGCCAAAGACAAGGGCTTCTTCGGTTATGCGATACCCAACACTGTCCGGGCCAATAGTAACCTGATCACCAACTTGTCTAACAATACTTCCTCCACCAAGTCCGATAGAAACAATATCCGGCATCCGGAAATTTGTTCTAATTCCACCGACATCAACTGCCAAAGAAGATTCTCTAGGGAATCCCTCCGCTAACACTCCTAAATCTGAAGTTGTACCGCCAACATCTAAAACAATGGCATTCTTGATTCCTGCTAAATAAGAAGCACCCCGAATACTATTCGTCGGGCCACAAGCAATTGTTAGAATAGGAAAACGCTTCGCATATTCAATCGACATCAGGGTTCCGTCATTCTGACAAAGGTATACTTCCGCATTTCGAATCTCTTCTTTTTCCAAGGCTTTTTCAAATCCGCTGCTCGTTAATTTCATGACTTTATCTAAAGCAGCGTTCAGAATAGTTGCATTCTCCCTTTCTAAAAGACCCACAGAACCAATTTGTGATGAACATGATACTGGAACTGCCTCACCCAAAATTTCCTTGGCCCACTCCTCCACTAATAATTCTTGATCATTTTTTAAAGAAGAGAAGACACCCACAATAGCTAAGGATTCAATTTCGCCTTGCCAATTAGACAAAACCGTTTTAACTTCGCCCTCATCTATCTCCGACAGGATCTGGCCATCGTACTCGTAACCGCCATGCAGCAGTTCATATTTTTCTCCTAGAACTTCTACCATGTCTTCTGGCCATGCTGTGTATGGTTTCACTGATGCAGTTGCTGGATATCCTAAACGAATAACCCCTACTTTGGATAGTTTTTTTCGTTCTACGATTGCATTTGTGCATTGAGTTGTTCCAAGCATCGCATGACTAATTTTACTCGGTGTAATTTCAGATTCACTCATTACTTTATGCAAAGCATTTTCAATCCCTGTTTGAATGTCACCGCTAGTGGGAACCTTCACTCCATGTACGAGCTCCAAATTTTCATCGATGATTACTGCGTCAGTATTCGTTCCTCCAACATCAATTCCAATTTTATACATGCTGACGTCCTCCTTTTGTAACTAGTTCTTTTAATGGTACGTAGTCTAAATCATACCCAAAGTAACGCGGGCCTACGGTTTTAATGCCCTCTGCACTCTGCCATTTTTCATGACATGGCAAAGCTAGCACCCGAATTCTTTTTCCATATTTTAGCGCTTCGGTTGTTACCGGCATCAAGGTTTCTAAATCAACCATACAAATCAAATCTGGCGTCATGGTCACTACTTCGCCATTTTTTTCAGCAATTAAATTTTCATTTTGGAAACAAATCTTCATTGATGATCCTGCATCTCCATTTAAGCCCTCTAAAGTTGCTTCACCAAAGTTAAACCCGCCTTCCACTTTTCGAATGACATCCATCATTTTTCCTTGAAAAAGTTCGACACCATCAATTAACTCTAGTAATTTTTCTAGTTTAACCGCTTCTTCGGATTCATTGCTGCAAATCACTTCACCGATTTTTTCTGATAGGGTGACAATCCCGTGAATACCATGATCTTTTAATTGACGCCCAGTTGAAGGATAGATACTGATCAATGAACTAGCACCCATTTCAACCGTTTGGACCCTTGCAAGTCTTTCAGTCCATTTATTACTTATCGTTTCCGAGATCCCAATATTTCCTTTCTCATCAGTAATTGCCATGGGCGTCGAAGATACACCTCCCAAATTGAAGGTCGTCATCTGCAATTCTGGAAATGCTCGACCCATCCCATCACAATCCACGATAGGAATACCTTGTGACGCTGCCACAACAATAGGGATCATCGAATTAACACCACCGGCCTCCATCGGAAATGTACCAGCAATTTTTTCAATGCCTAAATAGCGGCTTAATTTTTGAAATACGCGAAGAAATTCATCCCCTTTAGGAAATTTTTCAATTAGTACCGATGGCGCTCCCATCATAGCTGAAGGGATAAAGAAATCATCAGCCGCAATTTCCTCTGAAGAAATTAACTGAACAGGCCCATACTCCTTGATCGCTGATAAAGCCATCATTTTACCAATGTAAGGATCGCCACCCCCGCCTGTACCTAAAAAGGCTGCTCCTACAGCAATATTCTCAACTGCTTTTTCATCTAAATAACGCATAGTTATTCCTCCATTTCTCTTGTATGCATATGTTGATTGTTCGATTGTTTCACAAAAAGCTTGTGCCCTGCTAAATAGCAGATGAACGATAACAATATTCCAATCAGCGGCTGATTAGGAAATTGCGGCAAAGAAGGGAAAAAGCCCAATAATACTGGAACAACTGCGATTACCGCTCCTATTAACCATGAAATTATCCCCAACCAATTGACTCCTGAAACTGGTGCCCATTTCGTAGGATCTCCCTTTTGAATGACCCAATAAGAAGCAATCATTACTCCTGCAACTGCGGGAACCATTGCTGACAGGATAGACATAATCGGAACAAAATAATTCAAAATCCCGACAACTGCTAACAACGTTCCAATACCGCCAGCAACTGCAACTGCCATTTTTTCTTTCTCTTTTGAGATACCAAAAACATTAATGATTGCTAGACCACCCGAAAAGGCGTTAATTACATTCGTTTTCCAAGTAGCTAAAATCAAAGCGATTCCTCCAATCAGAGGCGAGCCGATATTCATAAAAACACTGCTAATATCAGATGTTTTATTGACGATCGCTAAAACTGCTCCTACAGCAATCATCAGAATACCGGCTGGAATAATTCCCACGCTGGCGGCTTTAACAACATCAGATCGTTTTCCAGAGTATTGCGAATAATCCCCAGCAATCACAGCCCCTAAAGCAAAAGAACCGATAGTAACTGCTAATCCATCAAAAAAGGAAAGTTTTGCAAGCGGCTGATATGTTTGTAAAAGCTGCGTACCTTGTCCTGAAGAAAGAGCTTCAAATAAACCATATAAACAAACAATTACCAAATAAGGAACCGCAATGTAATTAATTAAACGAATTAGACGAATACCGTAAATTGCCGTAATCAACATAATAATTCCCCAAATAATTGATGAAACCGGGACAGAAATATGAATTCCGTAGAGTCCTAAAAGATTTGCAAAAGCTGAACCCGCAACATTAGTCTGAATTCCAAACCATCCTAAACAAGCAATAGCCAATACAATCGATATAATTCGTTGAGAACCTACCTCGCCAAAAACTTGTTTGGCAATTTGAACTGTTGGTTTATGCAAATCTACACTTTGGGAACCTTGAAGAACCATAATAATTACCGTAATCGCATAACCGATCAATCCAACTAGTAAGGCGTTCCCCAAACTCATGCCTGAAACCAATGTACTGCCGATCAATAAACTTGGGACACAGACCATGGAACCGCCCCAAATAAATGCTAGACTGTACCAGGGTTGTGTTTTATTTTTATCTTTCATATTTATTCCCCCTTATATAAGTTTCGATTATACGTGAGACTTCCCCATCCGTCTTTTTCAAAATGAAAAATAAATGAGAGTTTTTTTTGTTTTTTAACAATAAAAAAGACTCCCTTTCGGAAGTCTAGCGTTGTACCATTCGATAAACCAAGCAAGCAATTGAAAATTCGTAACTATCAGAAACCCGTGTCACATCACATCCTAAAAGCTCACTAATCTTTTTAATTCTATATTTTACAGTATTCTTGTGTATGAACAATCGGTCTGCACATTTTTGAAAATCTGCATTCACATCTAATAGAAAAGTACAAAGCGTCATCAGTTGTTCTCGATTATTCCGAATAGGCTCTAAAACCATCAATACTTCGTCGACTTCTGCTTCGCCTGATTGAACATAATTTAGTGCATACTGTACTTGACGGATTTCACTAATCGTAAAATTCTTTTTGCCTTGAAATAGAGTAGGTATTTTCCCTTTTAAAGTATCAATCATCTGATAATTCTTACGTACATCAGTCGTGTTTCTCAAACGAGGACAAACTACCAAACTCTCAATATCTTCTTGATACTGACTATCTTTCAAAAAGTGCTCGCTTAGAGAAACTTCCAACTCGTTGTATCTATAATTTCCTAACAAAACAATTAATTGGTTCCCAACCAACTGCACAATACTTGTGCGATAATACTTCGATATATACTCGAGAACTTCTTTTTTTAGTTCCTTTTCTTGATGATGATTTTTTAACTGTATCACCCACATAAGATTAATGCTCTTAACATTGATGGTAAGTCTCTTCGCTAAACGATACATCTTTTCGCTTTCATCGTTTAAGATCGCTTTGACTAAACCGTATTCACTAATTTCTCCGTGATTTTTCCCCCATAAATTGAGTGCTACCTGCACAAGTTCAACTGCTTGTTCACAAATAGACGGTGTTAACGGTTCATATTCTTTAATTAAATAAAAATGTAGAACACCATTATCCTTATGATACAGTTCTTTGTAAAAGAACCAATAATTATCTCTTTTAGTTGGTGAATTATTCTTCTCATTTCGTACTAAATGAGAGAGATCTATTTTTGAATTTCTAGGCCATTTTACTTGATTGATAATTTCTCCCTCTCCATCAGTCAGTAAAATATTTGACCGTAACAGATCCGAAAGTATCTTTAAACTCATCTCCACATTTCTAAGATGATCAGGTAATGATGATGTCTTTTCTAAAACCTCATTTACGATATTTTCCGCCGAATTATCTTTTAATATTTCTGACATAACCTCAACGATAACTTCGTTGTAGCGTAAAGAATAATCATTTTCAGGCATTTTTATGATCACAAAACCTAATTCTTCCGCTACATCAATTACCTCTTGCGATAATTTTTCCATAACGATTCCCACATAATAAATAATTATTCCTAATTCTCCCAAAGCATGCAGCCGACGAATTGCTTCACATTGTTTTTCCACGTCATCTTTTATTGTAAAAAAAGAGCTGATAACCAATTCTCCAGCATAGTATTCATCAGGCATTTGAATCTTTTCATTAAAGAAGGCCATATCGGATACTTCTAAAAAAGATAAAGATGTTACTGTGTTATCAATATTTTCTGTTCCGCTCACTATTTCTGCTTCTCGTAAAGAAGGTATTTTTAGTAATTCCTTTAATTTTACACCCATCAAAACCACCTGCTTTTCAAATCTTTTTTTAACTCTAACAGAAGGTATTTTTCTTGTCTATTTAAATATCATCTTACGTAAAACAGTTTTTACACTATTCTTACAAAAAAACTACCCGCTCAAATTGAGCAGGTAGTTTTCAATTCATTTTTAAGCTTTTGCTGCTGATGGCTTCATACTCTTACGAATATAAGTGATACCTGTATAAATGATTACTAGAATAATGATATAAGTTAGAATTTCTAAATCCAAGCCAGTTACGAATTTCGCAGCAATAATTACTCCGATAATCCCACCAACAGTGATCGCTAAACTAACCTTACGAGCGTAATCACCTGTCTTAACAAAGTTTAAACTTGCGATTGGCATTAAACCAGCACATGAACCCATCATTACTGGGAAAGCAACTAGCGGGCTCAAACCTAACATATAAACCATTGCCATACATGGCGCGTACAAACCAACACCGATCGTCATCAATGCTCCTAAGAAGAAGTTGATCACAACACCGATAATTAATTTGATACCTGTCAACGCTGTCGCAGTATTATCCGCACCCAAGATATCAATCCATCCTTGTTGACGAGCAAACATCAATACTGCTGTAACAATCAACGCCCAGCCCATCCAAAGTTGAACTTTCTTTTCCGGCAAGCCAGTTACAAATCTTGAACCGATAAATGCACCAATTGTAGCAGAACCAACCAACGCGAACAGAGTTACTGGAGATACATCTACTACTTGAGTAAAGATGAACGCTTCAACCAATACTGGAATTCCGTGACCTACGTTAAGCGTTCCTGGCAACAAACGGTCAGAACTTAATTGTTTTGTAAAATCTAAAAGCAGGGTTGTTGGCGCAAAGCTTCCAATCCCTAGAGTATCCAAGAAGTCGGTAACGAAACCGATAATTCCTGAAACAAACCAATTTCCGTGTCCTAAGTCATCTTTATTTTTGACTAAGTCGCGCCCCATATTTGCTGTGTGTAGTAAAATCAAACCAACATAAATCGCTAATAATAATGTTACCATATTACCCCTCCTTCATCTTTATCCCAGAAGGAAACCATCCTTCAAGGAGTCTTTCGGATCAACTAAGAATGAGTTGTATCCAGTGACATAAGCCGAACCTGTTACACGAGGAATAATTGCTTTATATCCTCCAACCTCAGCTTCTTCAACAATTTCGCCTTTAAACTTCGTGCATAAGATACTTTCATACACAAAGGTGTCGCCAACTTTCATTTCGCCTTTGCCATATAAAGTTGCAAGTTTTGCACTTGTACCTGTACCACAAGGAGAACGGTCAACTTGTCCATCACCAAATACAACAACGTTTTGATAGGTTGCATCTGGACTTGTTGCTGGACCATAAAATTCAACAAGATCGACAGTTTTAATATGATCTAATGTTGGGTGTTGAATCTCGATTTGCTCATTCACTGCGTCGCGAATGATCATACCAAGTTCGTTAAATTTTGAAGCATTTTCTGGTTTGATTTCCAAACCGATCGATGCTGCTGGCAAAATAGCAAAGAAGCTTCCGCCAAAAGAAATATCCATTGTTAATTCACCAATTTCAGGAACATTGACTTTCACGTTTTCTTTATAAAGGAATGATTCCACGTTTTCAAATGACACTGACTCTGCTGAGTAGTCTTCATCTAAATGTACTGTTCCGTGTACGATTCCTGCTGGTGTATCTTGAACAACTTTTACTTCATGATCGCCTTCTTTTACATCCACCCAGCCTTGTTCTATAGCTGCTGTCATAGCTGCAATCGTATTGTGTCCACACATATTTAAATAACCGCCTGAATCCATAAAGATGATTCCATAGTCAGCTTCTTTATGAACTGGTTCAGTAATAAAAGCGCCAAACATATCTCGGTGCCCACGTGGTTCCAACATCAGCATTCTACGCAAGTCGTCTGCTTCCGTTTCCAAATAAGCTCTCTTATCAGCCATAGTTTCACCTGGGAATTTTGGAATTCCACCGATGATTAGACGCGCAGCTTCACCTGCTGTATGAGTGTCGATTGCTGAGATCATTTTTGATACTTTCATGATTATCCTCCTTGTTTCCTACTTAATTAAAAATAGTACTTTATTGATTCATATTCATAAAAAAATTTCTCTAACGTACTTGTTGATTGTCTTTTCGCATTTTTAATTTAATTGACGCAAGCGCTTTTACTGCATCCCGTTGATTGATAGTATTTTCACCAACTACCTCTGTCTCGATACCTGCTTCAGATTTGTTAAAATCTAGTACGTGCTTTGTAAAGTCATTTTCAACAACAAATTTTGCTTGTGTACCAATGAACTTGAGTCCAATCACGCTGATATCTCGACGACCGATTTCTTCTAAGGTATTCGCAAAATCTACGTCTGAATTTCCCCAGCCATCCGTTGAAGCGATCACACCATTTGTGCGCATCCCTTCCAACCATGCAGCTGTACGCTGCCCAACTAGATATTTCATCGCGTTGCTTTGCGGGGTCCCTACTACTACGACTCCTTGAAAGTCGATATCAGGATCCTTGCCCAGAAGTTCGACGAGTGGATCTTGAAAGTGATGCAGTGATGTTTCTTTTGTTGATGGGCCAATCCCCATAATGACACCACCTATCCGTTATTCAGTTAAACCATGGAACGAATTGCTCCATCGCGATACTCATTTGCTGTCAAGAAAACCGGCATATTGTTCATGTCGATGATGGAACATCCACCCTTGAAACCACTCGGCTCATTCGGATAAAGCAACATATCATACATTGCTCCCTGACCAGCCACTTGTTTGACCAAAGCGACTTTAGGTTTTCCTGGATTGGTATTCTCTTCATAGACATGTGACTCACAGGCATCTTTACCTTCCAGCATCTTCATTCTTTCGCGAATCTCTTGGATAAAATCATCCACAATCGCAAACATTTTAAGACAGAGCTCACGATTAAAAGGAGTCCCCTTTTTCGCTAGGAGATCTACTAATATAATGTAGTCTTCAGCGTTAGGCGTCCCTGCTCGATTCAATACTAAATGATCACGCAAAACACCCTCAGAAGAGCCAAATTCATGCATTTGTTCTCCTTCTTCAATAGCTCCTGTCATCACAACAGAAACCCCGGTAAGTGTATGCGTGATCCCTGAACCCAACGCACCCAACACCTTCGTAGAAATCGGAATGATATCCATGATGGTGTTGGTTTCAACTTCATGTTGATGCGGTGGGAGTAATCGAATCGTCAGCTTCTGAATAGCGGCGTCTTTGCAGTCAAAGTCTTGCTTAAATTGTAACCGAGTTGGTTCAATACGGAAGTCGCTACCTGCGGTGACTTCTTCCATATGAAAAACTTTGATTTTTAAAGTTTCGCCTCGCATTATTCACACCTACTTTCAAAGTAAACGGCGATTAATAAGTAGCATCTTCTACGCAGACAGTTACTACTAAACTACGTTAAGCAGAACTAGCATTCAGAAATAAGTCGAAAATTCACAAAAATTTGAAAAACAATTTTAGGAATTTCCGTCTTATTTCTTGACGCTGAGCACTTATTAAATCAGTCTCTTGACTTAGACGTGGGCAATGTATTCATAAGGTAATGGAACAATTTTCCCTGGCGTTTCGATTGTTACTAATGCTTCCAAAGTATCTTTCATGATACCTGTTTGCATTTCGATGTTATTTGGTTCTCCAGCGTTCGCTCCCATTGGTACTCGTGGTGCAACGGCACGTGGAGTACCGTTTTGACGTACTACTGGTGGTAATGCTGCGATTAAAATAGTAGGAATTCCCGCTTCCTCAATAGCTCTCTGCACGATCACGGCAGTTCTATGACAGGTTCCTCAGCCAGCGGTCAAAATGACAGCGTCGACTTCTTCTTCTACTAATTTTTGAGCAATTTCAGGTCCAGTTACATCGTGGAATGCATCCTGGTCTCCCCCACCACCCATAAATGCATAGTGTACAGGGGCAGATTCTTTAATGAATCCTTCCGCTGCTAATTCATGTAAACGGTCTAATGGGAACATCGCATTAATGTCGCGGTTAGCATCGGCATTATCGTACCCACCATGAGAAACCATCAATTCATCTACTGATGCAGTATCAGGTACTTCACGGTAAGAAGTATCACCTGCTAAGTTAAACCGTTTATCTGTTTTCAAATGTACGCCGGCAGCAGTTGCTAATGCCACGCGCATTTCTTTAAGCTCTTTTTTAACAGGGGTAAAGACAGATTTTGGTGTAATTGGTACAAAAATTTCTGACTGTAACCCTTCAAAGACTGTTAAGCCCATGTGTTAATTCTCCTCTCCTGCTTCTTCACGTTTTTTTCTGGCCTCGGCCCGACGACGCTCGTGCTCATAAATAGCCGTCTTATAATGCTCGTCAGGTTCTTCCGCCAAAACTTCTGGATAAGTCATTAAAAACCCAACTTCTTGACCGATTTCTAAATTGTACTCAGAAATGATCATTCGACGAGGTATTTTAAGTTGGCCTAAACGACCTTTTAAATCGATCGTCACGCTGGCATCGTGAAGTTCAACGATGATCCCTTCAAACATCTGTTCCGTCGAAATATATTTGAGTTTATTCATTCCATCCATTACTTCACCTTATTCTACTTCGTAAATTTCTTGACGTTTTTTACTCTTAGGCAAGCTTTGTTCGTTAGGAACTAAATCAATCTTCTTACCTGTCGTTTTTTCAATGACTTCAATGTTGTTCGCTTTCACGTTTGGATTCCATTTGCGTTCAGCAGCTTTGATTGTGCCGCCGCCCATCAGTGTTTTCAACATTGCTAAATCACGAATCGCGTCTTCTTTACATAGTGTGTTATTAGACAAGATTTCGTTTTCGATCCCTTGCATAGATTTATTATTGTCGACCATTGCAATCATTTCAGTATTTCCGACAACTAACGCACCTTGTACTGCTGAATAAGAGTCTCCGACAACCTTAATACCGCGTTTGCCGATTTCTTCAATATGTGAAGCAAAGTCAATATGGTTATTACCAAATCCTTCAGTAGTAACGATTGCGCCATCAACATCCATAGCTTCAATCGTCATACCTAAACGTTTAGAAACATAGTATTTTTCAGTATTCGCTTGCGGAGAACCTACAAACATAACACCGACTAAATCGATTTCTTCGTCTTCCATCGCTTCACGTACTAATGGTTCTCTCCAATAGTGACGAGAAGTTTCTTTTGATGCTGGTCCAATACATGTTAATGCATGAATACCACCATCTAATACTTCAGTTGGAGCTAAAATAATTGGTAAGTTACCTAAGTCAACGTTAGGTTTCGCTCCCAATGTTCCAACTGGTTCGATTGGCATAATCAAGTTATCGTGCATTGCACCTTGACCCATGATTTCTTTTACGACAATCACTCGTTTGTTACCAATACGACGTTTTTGTACGATTTCATCCTGTTCTACAACTAAAGATTCATCCGCTTTTTTAACTGCTTCACGAATTTCTTGAGTAATGTAGTCAGATGCTTTATGAGCGGCTAATGGTCCAGGACGTTCCATATTCGCGCCTTCTTTGATTGTTACTTGTGTTTTGATGAAAATTTCGCCTTTATCTGGTGCACCAGGACGACCCCACATGATGTTACGGTCTAATTCGCCTTCAGATGAACCAAATTCTCCGATTTGTACACCGTTTGCGTCCGTACCTGTAAGAACCATTACTACGCCATCTAACACACGAGTAACACCATGGCCGATGTCCGCACCATCAACTTTGGCAGCGATTGGCTGTACGTCCATGATCGTTTCACTGTATTCGTTATATTTATCCGGTGTAATGATTTCAAAAGTAACACTTTCAACTAATTCTTCTAGTTCTGCTGCTTCCGCACACATGTCTTCCATTTTACGTAGAACTAATGTAGTACCTTCAATTTTTGTTTCATCACCAAAGATGACTTTTTCAATCTTCATGTGATCACGACGTACTGAACGAACTACTTTTTCTTCTACTTTAGCTTCAGGAGCTGCTTCTTCAACAGTCGGTGCTGCTGGAGCTTGCGCTGCCTCAACTGGAGCCATTGGCGCTGCTGGAGCTACACCCATTTGTCCTGCGATAGACATTGGCACTTCTAGATCAATACCACGTCCTTCAGCAATATGGATTTTGATTGTTTGTCCGCCGACTGGCGCAACTGGTGCTACCGGAGCAATAGGAGCAACTGGAGTTGGAGCTGCTTCTTCAGCAGGCACTTCCTCTTCCGCTACTTCTTCAGTGTCTTCAGAAACACCATCTAATATTTCTTTTGTCAATGGAACCAACGCATCCGTTGTTTCTTTCAATGTCGTACCAAGTACTTGTTCGATTGTTAGAGCATTTTCAGGTAATTCTAACAGACCTGAATCCTCTAAATCTGGGAAGATCGCTGGATCTTCTAAATCATCTGGAGCAATTACTTTGCCTGCTTCCGCACGGCAACATAATACTGCAGGGTCTTTGGCATGTTCTTGAGCAGTTTCTGCTGTAATAGACATTCGTTAAATCCTCCTAAAATTTTTAAAATTAGTTTGTAGGTAATTTACGATATAGTCTGTGACCATCTGCCCGCAGTACATGATCTGTATGATGATAAACCGGAACTCCTAACCTAGGAGCTACACCCATAACGGTGTTCGTTCAATCGGAACACGATCCAGTCATCACTACTTCTGCTCCTTGTTTCTTCAAGGACATCACAGTCGCAGCTTGACCTGGACAAATACCTGGCAAGGCACATCTATATCTTCCATTTACTTCTACCATTCGCTTGCATCTTTCAGCAGCGACAACTTCTGCGCCCATGTTGTTAGCAATCTCGGTCATACGTTCGGCAGAGCCGCCGCATTCGCAAATCAAAAGACCGACTTTCCGGCTTTCCTGAGGGAATGGCATTGCGACTAACACACCACCACTAGTTTTAGTAATAGGCGTCATTTCATCTCCGCTTCTTCCCGTCATTGGTCCACCAACTACGATCTCACCATGAGGTTCGACATAG
Organism: Enterococcus sp. AZ128; assembly: GCF_051714485.1. NCBI lineage: Bacteria > Bacillati > Bacillota > Bacilli > Lactobacillales > Enterococcaceae > Enterococcus > Enterococcus sp. AZ128. The sequence continues at coordinate 750,839 of NZ_JBIORZ010000002.1, read as the reverse complement.
CCGCCAACGTTGTTGATCAATGTTTTGACTGGTGTCCCGATTGGCACATCAACAAATACAGTTTCTTTTTGTTTTACGCGACCAGATACGGTCACATCTTTGTCAATGAACGGTTTTCGATCTTCAATTGCTTCTGCAATACGTTTGATCGTTTCCACATTATCAATCACAGCGCCAACTTCTGTTGGTAATTGACCTGGTTCTAAAACAATGTCCATTACTTCACGAACAATCATTCGTTCATCTCCTGCAGGATAAATATCCGGCAATTGATAAACATCAAGTGTTGGCTCGTTATCCACTGCTTTTAACAGACGTGTAACTAACATACGATGTTTGCCTTTTACAGCAATCACACCTTTAGGAGCATTAGTCATCTCCATACAATATTTCATTCCACGAATCAATTGATCGATATGCTCGCTCATTTGCTTCACGTTATGAGCTAACAAAGCTTCACATTCTGCGCCGTTTGCAATAAAGGTTCCTTCCGGAATATCACAAGCTAGCTTTAAGAATGTTGGGAAACCTGCTCCCCCTGCTCCGACAATCCCTGCCGCTTCGACAGCTTTCGCATTCGTTTCAGTTTCAGGAATAGGTAGATATTTCGAAAAATCTTGTTCGTCATCAATCGTCAGAACAATGTTGTCTCCATCTACATCTACTACTTTGCCAGAAAAACTTGCATGAATATTTGCACCTAAACCATTTGGTTCAGCAATCAATTGTCCCCGTTGGACTTGATCACCTGCCTTTACGATTCCTTTACAAGGAGCGCCGACATGTTGTTTTAATGGTATAAGAATTTGTGTCAAATTATTTCACCTCCTTGCTTTTTTGTTTGTTCGAACTTGAGCAAATCAGCCACCCGTAGTTCATGTAAATGATAGCACACTCACACTTCATGTAAAAGGTGGTTTCCAATAATTTTGATATTTTCTGACAAACAACTCTGCAAATTATCCTTTTTTTTGAATTCTCTAATTAAATTTTCATCAAACTCAGCAACTTCCTAAAAACCGTTTACAAATATTGATTTCATAATCTTTCTAAAGACTACACATTGTCGACAATTTGATGAAAAAGCAAAGATACCAATCATACAAATCAGTTATTTCACGATTCAACTCAGTCATATCAGTCGTTATTTAATGAATGAACTTTATAATAGAAAAACTTCTCTATAAATTTCATTTATCAATTTTAGTTGTCGTTTAATCTAAATTTATATGTATACTCATTCACATTAAAAAAACATTCTTATCCTTACCTAAAAATTGCTAATGCTTACTACTCTAATTATAATTTACGCAAAAAAACTCTCACCTCTAATAAAAAGAGGCAAGAGTTTAACGCGTAAATTATTCAGCTGTTTCTAGTTTATCCAATGTTTTACTAGCAAACCATAGAATTACACCTAATACGATAACAACTGCGGCTAAGACTCCATAACCCATTTGGAAGTCTCCAGGTACATCTGTTTCTAGTAAAGCGTAAATAACTGGATAGATCATTTGTGAGAAGAATACTGCAATCGTCCAGAAACCTAGCAATAGCCCCATCAGCTTAGCAGGAGCAAGTTTTGCGATAAATGAATTGCCCAATGGAGAGAAAATCATTTCGCCGATTGACATCAACAAACTTACCATAACTAACCAGATGATTGATGTATGTCCGTTACCAACAATATCCGCAAGAACCATAACAACGTAAGAAACACCAACTAGAATCATTCCTAGTGCCGTTTTCTTAAACATACTCATATCGCCTTTTGGACGTGCAGCTAATCTTGTCCATAAACGACCTAAAACAGGTCCTAATACGATACAAGTCAGAGCGTTCATTGAATCGAAATAAGACGTTGGGATTTTGAAGCTTCCAACTACCCAATTCGCACGTTCAATAAATCCTGCTCCGTCACCATATCCAAAATAGAAATATGCTGGCATATAAGCTAGATACCATACAGTCCAGAAAATAACTGAGAACAAAGTAACCAAAATAATAGCAACGATCCGTTTTTTATCTCCAGAAGTCAGTTTAGTATCAGCAGCTTCTGTCTTTTTACCTGCCGACTCAAATTGACGTTGATCGACTTTAAATGGTTTCTTACCTGCTTCACCTAATGAGCGACTATTAAAAATGAACCATAATGCATCAACCAATAATAAAACGCCACAAATCATAAATACAAAATTGTATCCAAATGCAGGGATTAATAATACTAAGAAAGTTGTTCCAATGAATGAGCCGATATTAACAAATGAATATTGTACTGAAAAAGCTTCATTTAGTTCTTTTTCATCATTAAATAGTAACGCATTTACACCAGAAAGGTTTCCTTTAAACAAACCAGTTCCAAGCGCAACTAGAATAATCATCAGCCACACCATACCCATAGAACTTGCCTGCCAGGCTAACATGTAGCCGATACCCATCATAATCATACCTGCCGCCACACATAGTCGAGGGCTCAGCCAATAATCGGCAATATATCCACCAATTGTCGGTGTGATGTATGTTGCAGCAACGAACCAAGCTGATATTTGTACACCTTGTGCACTCGTCATGCCTAATCCGCCAGAAGCAGCCGTTGTTGCAATCCAAATTGCTAACATGTACTTCGCTGTGTAAAAGGCACATCGTTCAAACGTGAACCCTAATGCACAGACATAAAACCCAAAAGGTTTTTTATTTTTTACTGGAGTTGTTTCCACTATCATTCCTTCTCTCTTATAAAAATATTAATCGTTTGCTTCTAACCATTCTGCCAACAATTTCATGTATTTTTCACGTTCTTCAACAAAAGGCATATGTCTGCTGTAAGCAAACAATTCCCATTTTGCTCCTGGAATCGCGTCATACATAGTTTTCGCTACTAACGGTGTACACAAATCATTTGTGCCACTTGTAACAAGTGTCGGTATAGTGACCTCAGACAATTTATCCGTGTAATCATAACCGTGCAATGTACCCTCAGGCGAATACTCATTTGGTCCCCAAGCCATTACATAGCTTTCTGTTCCCGCCACTTTTTTACGGCGCAACGGTTCAGGATCAGCCTCGGTAAATATTGGTGCCGCATGGCGTACCATAAAACGATCATTTGCTGCAAGATAAGCAGGATCATCATAAACGCCTGTTTCTTCGGCTTTTGCGATTGCTGCTTGATCTTCTTCTGACATAAATTTGATCATACGATGCTGTTCTTGTGCCCAAAGTTTAGCAGAAGGTAAAGTACTTGAAAGTACCATACTCTTGATGCCTTTTGGTGCATAATCACAAACATAAATGATCTCTAACATTCCGCCCCAAGATTGTCCTAACAAATGGACTTCATCCAGACCCAGATGCTCTCTTAAAGCAATCAATTCATTGACCCATGTTTCAGCTGTCCAAAGTTCCGGCTGTGAAGGTACCGCAGATTTCCCGCAACCTAATTGATCGTACATGATGATCTGGCGGCCATCGACCGCCATTTCATCAAGGACTTCAAAATAGTTATGAGTTGATCCGGGTCCGCCATGCATGACAATCAATGGTTTCTTATTACCAGCTTGTTCACCAACAATACGATAATAAGTCTGATGCCCTAGATAAGGCATATATCCTTCTTCGATTTTCATACGTTGCGCGGCCTCCTAACCGATTACTTCTAAGTCTTTAGGATAATGATTTAGGTTTTCGCAACCGTCTTCTGTTACGATCACCAAATCTTCGATTCGTACACCAACTTCTCCTGGAATATAAATTCCTGGTTCAATTGAGAAGATATTGCCAACTTCAGCAACATTATCATTCGCTCCTGAAACATCGCCTGTTTCATGACAATCGATTCCGATAAAGTGGCCAAGGCGATGCGTAAAGTATTCTCCATAGCCTTTTTCCGTGATGTAATCGCGAGCAGCTGCATCAAGCTCAGAGAATTTAACTCCTGGCTTCACAAGGTCAATCGCACGTTGTGCAGCTTCTTTAACGATCTCATAGACTTCACGACCTTTATCAGATACTTCTTTGTAGAAGAATGTCCGAGTCATGTCTGAAGCATAAGAATTCTTGATACCGCCAATGTCTAAAATGACAGAATCTCCTGGTTTCACTTTTGAATCATCTGTTTCGTGATGAGGATCTGCCGCATTTGCGCCGTAACCTACGATAGGGTCAAATGAGAAGCCGGTATTGCCTAATTCTTTGTAGATTTGACCCAATCTGTCTGACATTTCAGCTTCAGTCAATTCTTCAGGCAATAATTTTTTCAAACGATCAATAGCAATTTCGTTATCCGCTTGCGCATCACGCATCAATTGTTTTTCTTCTTCGTCTTTGATAGCACGAACTGCATCTGTCACTTCTGAACCATTACCCAATTTGGCATTTGGAACAAGTTCTAACAAGTGTAATAAGAAATGAGCAGGCCAGTTCTTATCCACACCAATTTTTTGGTCAGTATCAACATACTCAAGAACCTTCTTCACAGCATCGTCGGTATCATCAATAAATACTTTTTCCACGCCCAAGTCTTCTTCGATTGGGAATAATTTGTTAACGATTAATGTGTTTTTGTTATCTGGAGTAATCACTAATACTAACAACCGTTCACCGGGATGAATCCAGCGACCAGTTAGATAGAAAATAGTTGTTGGATCTGAAACTAACAGTTGGCCATAACCTTGTTCTTTCATTTTTTCAATTACTCTTTCAACGCGACGTTCTTTCAAAATGTTTCACTCCTTTTATTAATATATTATTCGCCTGTCGGCATTATTAAAAACAGCTCTGTTTTTCACGTAGCTGTTAGTAATCTTTTTTCGCGGAAGCTAACTGCTATGCAACAGTTTGAAATCAGCAACAAAAAAATTGTTCAACTATTCACCTATCACTAGTTTTAAAATAACCATAAAACCATTTGAATTTCAAGTACTTCTAAGAATAAAATCAAATTTAATTATTAGTATCCGCTTCCACTAGTTTACTATATCTTTTGGCTTATTTAAACAATTCTTTACACTTTTTTTCTAAATCGCTATCTGTTTGGAATAATTCTAAAAAAACTGAGCTAAAATCCGTTATATCTCCAGTAATTTTCATTCCTTACTCTTCTCTCATGAATTTGTTTTTTTATTAAAATAATGGGAACTTCAATAACACTTTCACTATTTATTAAATTGTTTTTTTTGGGAAAAAATACAATAAAAAACAGCCCTGTTATACAACAAGACCGTTAAATGATTTATTCACGGGAGTGAATTTTTATTCCTTTGCATTTTGTGATAGGAATAGAAAAACTTCGGTGATAATTCATACCCCACTGTGATCCCTACCGCGATGGCAATAGCAATTTTCAAAACTTGAATACCAATTTGAGCAGCTTTAATAGAATCCCCGATAAAAAAATTATAAGTAAAATTGTAAATCCCCATTCCGGGAACCAAGCAGAAAATACCACAGATCAAAAAAATCGTTACTGGAGCTTTTAAGGCAAAGGAGGCCTCACGTGAAAGATAGATCAAAACCATTGAGGCAATGAATGTCGCAGCGACTGGCGCTACCCAAAATTGCATGATCACTAAATAAATAAACCAGCCGCAAGCACCGATCATTCCACAATACACATAATACCGACGCGGCACTTCAAACAATATCGCAAAAGAAATTGTCCCCAGAAAACCGGCTAAAACCTGAAGAAACCCATTGATCATCGGTTCCACTCCTTTCTTCATTTGAAAATATGACTTTTATTCAATCAAAGTATACTAAATACTCGTAAAACGAGGCCGACACCCACGGAAACACACAAAGCCGTAATCAATGCATTCACCATCTGGCCCCATCCTGAACTATAGTCCCCATCAAATAAATAACGGATACCATTGACGAGCGCCACTCCAGGTAATAGTGAGATAATTCCACCTGTTACCAAACTCGTCAATTGCAAAATAGGAAAAAAATGAACAAATAGGCACGCTAAAATGCTGACAAAAGCGCTGCTGGTAATCGTCGAGATAATGTCGGACATATTAAATTTAGGTAATAAGTACATAGTAAAGCAGGCTAAGAGAACACCTAGGGCGAGTGCACCAACCGTATCCCAAAGACTTCCTCCAAAAATAAAACAGAAACTGGCACTACCGAAAGCATAAGCAAAAATCTTTAATGAAACTGTTGCAAAGGATTCGTGCTTGATCTCCTGCAACCATTCATTGGCATCTTCCGGACTCAATCGTTTTTCCGTTAATCGTCGAGACAAGGTATTGATTTGTTCGATCCTGCCCAAATTTATCGGTGAGATTGGAATATCTCTTACCCGCGCCTGAACGGTCTGATCCTTTAGACGGGCAGTCATAAAAATACCATTAATTAAAACAAAACTATCAAACTCTTTTAATTCTAAAGCTTCTGCAATATGACGAATCGTCGTCTCGATTCGTTTGATTTCCGCGCCGTTTTTCAATAATGTTTCACCAATATCGTAGACAAAATCAAACGCTTCCCGTTCATTCATCGGTCGCCCCCCTCTTTTTACGAAGAACTTCGCAAACTCATACAATCGTTTACTATAAAAATATCAGAATAATTAAGTGTCAAAAAACGACGACAGCTTATGCCGTCGTCGTCTTAGTATAGCCTATCTCACGATTACAATTCAATCAAATCATGAGAAATACTAATCATATTTTCGTAGCCGTCATCGGTGATTAAAACTTGATCCTCAATCCGCACACCGCCCCAATCAGGAATATAGATCCCTGGTTCGATCGTCATCACCATACCTGTTTCTAATACGTCGTCATATTGCTCATCGATATATGGTAATTCATGTACAAACAAACCGATACTATGCCCAATGTTACGGTAGGTATATTGCGGATACTCTGTTCCTTCCAATGGTTTCAAAGAAGCTTGATAGATATCCTTTACCGCTGCACCATTTTTCATTACAGCTTCAGCCGCTTCTAAACTTTGTTTTTCCAGTTCATAAACTTCCCGCTGTTTATCGGTCGCTTTTCCGACAACGACTGTTCGAGTCATATCGGACATATAGCCCTCGTATTGACAGCCAAAATCCATTAAGACGAAGTCGCCATATTCAATTGATTTTTTAGATGGAATTCCATGTAATAAGGATGTATTCGCTCCAGAAATCAAAATATTCCCGTAAGGCTGTGTATCAGCACCCTCTTGTACCATGTACATCGAAAGCCTGGCAGCCAGGTCTTTTTCAGTCACTCCAACACGAATATCATCCAAAATTCGATTAAAAGCACGGCAAGAAATTTCACAGGCATTTTGCATGTATTGAATTTCTTGTGGCGATTTAATCGCTCGCATACGATCGATCACGCCACCTGCTTGTACAAATTCCGCATTTGTTTTTGATGTAAAATCAGAATACATATCATAAGTTAAATAATCCGCTTCAAAGGCGATTGTCTTTATGTTTTTTTCGCTAACTAAGCGTGCCACCGTATCTCCAACAGTTCGACCAGGCAAGCGCCAGTTGATAATTTCATAATCGGGTACTTCGATATCTGCCTGCTCGGTGTAACGCGGATCAGTCAAAAAGTATTGTCCCTCTTGTGTGAGCAAAATGAATGAGTCGTCTCCTGTCCAACCGCTAGTAAAACGAACATTCACTCTTTTGGCAATAAAAAAAGCATCCAATTTCTCTTTTTCCAAATACGCACGAATCTTTCCTTCGTTTAACATCGTCACACGATCCTTCCTATTTTGAAGTTCTAGCCTTCTAATCAATAGAGTAGCAGTCAGCTGATCTTTGGTCAACGCTTTCAAAAAAAATAAAAGATGTAGAACAAAAAAAGCGCCATTTAACTTAGCAAATCTTTATTTTTTCTTTCAGTAGCAGTTTGACAGTTACGAATGAAATCGCTTACTGTTAACATATAGTCTTATTTAGACTTGAAAGAGGAGGGTTACTATGGATAAAGCAAGCTCTTGTACCTGTCAAAAAAACAAACAACTTGGAACTATGCTACCATTTGATCACAATCATGAGTTAGATTTAGCCAAACAAAATTGTGTTGCCTCTTTTAATCAGCTTGAAATCAAACAAGGAGAAAAAGTGATTTGGTCTCAAAAAGCCTATGAATTTTTAGAAACGGAATGTCCTGATTCCGCTAATCCCAGCTTATGGGAAAATGCCCGCTGCAACCATCAAACAGGATTATTTCGTGTAACCGATAAAATTTTTCAACTTCGCGGATTTGATATGGCTAACCTAACCTTGATTCTGACACCGAAAAATAATTGGTTGGTTTTTGATACCTTAATGAGCATCGAATGCTCCCGAGCCGCCATTGAATTTGCCAATCAATGGTTTGAAAAAAATCGGTATCCGATAGTTGATGGACATATCTCAGGTATAACCATCAGCCACTCTCATGTCGATCACTTTGGAGGACTTCGCGGCCTATTTCCTGATTTCACACTAGACCCGACCATCCCTATCTTTGCTCCAGCAGGTTTTACCGAAGCTGCAATCACCGAAAATTTAATGTCGGGTAAGGCCATGGGACGAAGAGCCGGTTATCAATATGGCACTTTGCTGGAGAAATCCCCTGCTGGTTCACTGTCAATCGGTATCGGCCAAGGTCAATCTCTAGGTACGGTCAGCTTCGAATTGCCAACAAAAGAAATCACTACAAATGAAACAATTGTAGTAGATGGATTAGAACTTATTTTCCAATTAACACCAGGTACCGAAGCTCCAGCAGAAATGAATACGTTCTTTCCCCAGTACGACGCATTATGGATGGCGGAAAACTGTACATGTACTATGCATAACTTGTACACACTACGAGGTGCGCAGGTTCGAGATGCAAATGCTTGGGCAAAATATTTATTGGAAACCAATCATTTATTTGGCACTCATGCGAAAGTAATGTTCCATGCACATACTTGGCCTCGTCATGCTACAACTGAGGCACCCGACATAATTAAAGACTACCTTATCTCACAGGCACGAATGTATAAAGGGATTCATGATCAAACACTATCCGCTATCAACAAAGGTTACACCCTCAACGAAGTAGAAAGTCAGATCAATCTGCCGGAAAACCTGACCGAAAAATGGTATTTAAGACCCTACTACGGAACGGTGAGCCATAACAGCAAAGCCGTTTATCAGAAATACATGGGCTGGTATGACTCAAATCCAGTAAATCTGAATCCTTTACCTCCTGCTAAAGAAGCTAAAAATTTCGTCAACTATATGGGCGGCGCGGAAGAAATTTTGAAAAAAGCGTCCGAAGATTATCAAAAAGGAAACTATCGCTGGGTCGCTAAAGTGACGAATCTCATTGTTTTTGCCGAACCAGACAACCAGGAAGCACGGATTCTTTGTAAAAAGGCCCTCACCCAACTAGGTTATCAATCAGAATCAGGAACTTGGCGTAATGAATACTTAACTGGGGCGTTGGAACTCTCACAAGGAACGCTAAAAGATCCTAACTACTATGCAAACAGTTCCCCAGATTTGATTGATCATCTCACTGGTGAAATGGTACTCAATTACCTAAGTATATTGACCATCCCTACAGAAAAACATCTCTTTGGAACAATTCTGTTTGAGGATGACTGGGCTTTTGAAAGTGGTTCTTATAGACAACAAACCTCCTGCTATCACCTCGATTATTGGCAAGGAATCTTGACTTATTATCCGATATCTTCAGATGGAATAGCTTCAACTAATCATTTATATCGAGGAAAACGAATGGCTTTTATGAATCAGCTGCTCAATATTCCTTCAGATGATTTAAAAGAATGGAATCTACTTTTTGAAACAAACCCAGACGAACGCTATTTTAATATTATTGAGCCTTAATCAAATAAAGATCCTTTTAGAATAGCAAAAAAGAAGCAGAAATTCATCATAATGACGAATTTTTGCTTCTTCTTATTTTATTTACGCCGATGACGACTCATTCGAGTCATTGGTACATCAGAAGGTTGCTTTTCTGTTTTTGTTGCATTGTTTCTTTCCGGTTCATGCTGCGTTCGTGCTAAAATTTCTTGCTTTGGTTCAACAACACGTGGATGACTATCAGCCTCTTCAGCTTTTTTACGATCCGCTGCTTTTCTTAATTCAGCAACAGCTCGTGTTGTTTCCCCTTTTTCTGCTTTTACCGTTGGTTTTTTTGTACGTTTCGGTAATTCGGGCAGTTTGAAGGATTTGATTGTTTGCTCTTCGTGGAAAAATGGAATCCGTTGTGAAAACAAATTACCTAGATATCCCGCCAACCAAATCCATAAAAATAATTCTACTGGGAACAGCAGTAAGAAGAGACACGCCGTGGCAAGAGGCTGTTTCAAAATTACCGCACAAGCACTGGCTGTAAACACTGCAACTAATAGCCCCGGCGAGTACGGCAATAAGTTCGCGAAAGCTAAACCAACTGCTATACTAGCAAAAATCATTGGAAAGATCGTTCCTCCACGCCAGTTACAGGCTAAACAGATTACTGTTATCGCAACTTTACCAAAACCGATCAACAGCAAAATGAAAAAATTCATCGTCTCCGCTTGCCGAGTAAAAGATAGTAACGTATGCTCGCCGGAAAATAAGAAATACGGTGAAATCGTTCCTACCACCCCTAAAAGAACTCCTGCAAAAATAGCTAGTGGCAATGGATTACGAATCCGCTGATTCAATTTTTCTCCTTTTTCTTGAGAAACTAAGAAAAACTTGCCAAAAAGAGCTCCTAAAATAATCATTGGGATAACTAGCAATAACCCCTGCCAGGTGAAACTGCTCTCCATCCTCCGGATCGCAAAAACTTGTTCTTGATTTGGAAAAATATTATACGTTAAAAGATACCCAATAAAACCAGTAAACGTAGTGAAAATATATAAAACATACTTTTTAAGTTTGCTTTCCGTTACAACCTGCCAATTGTCGCGTTCTACTGATCGTCCAACACCAAACAGCGGTGTCATAAAGATTACTCCTAGTGAGGTCCCGATACCAAACTCTATCATATCTGCTCGCTCTTGATCAGGAATTTTCCTGCGATCTGCCATGTAGGTAATTAAACCACCAATAATTGCAACTAATGCCGCTTCTGGACCTAAACTAGCTCCAAAGAGCAGTACGATTAAGGAGCCTAATAAATTCCGGACTAGCTTCCCATCGTGATAATCGATTCGTTTTGTTTCTTGATACTCAGTAAATGACTCTTGCAAGGTGCTCGGATAACGACCGAATGTTTTTACAAAAAACCCAATCGCTACGCCTCCGATTGTACAGATAATTAAGGGATAAAAGCGCGGATCTCCTAGCGCTCTAGGCAAAATTTGCCATAAAAGCTGGTTTCCGAGCTCCGTTAGACCCATAAATAAAGCTACAATGACTCCGACGGCTAGTCCTAAAAGACCACTATAGCCAAAAAATGCTAGTTTAAACTTATTCATAAAATTAACCTTTCTCTAGATAGACTCCGCTACATTATAACAAAGGTTTGAGGTCTTAGGAGCGATTTTAGGCGACTTTTTGCGATTTTTGCCGCTCCTTTTTTTGTTGAACAGTCAATTGAACGTATGAAAGCGTTTGTTGCAATTCTGGCGTCATCTCATAGTGATCTACTAAATATTGTCGGGTTTTCTCCGTAAAGAACCCTTTCATGAAGGCAAAGAAGAAGCCTTCTGGATTTTTGACTGTTTTGTAACGATACATTTGTTCAATTGCTTTAGCCACAGCGTCACTGATATCTGATCTGAAATACTCATTGTGTTCAAAGGTCAAAACTTCTGCTTCAGCAGGTAGACCGGCGTTAATATAGTCTTGTGTGCTGACGTATTTTGCCTTAAAAATTGTATCCACAAACCAGCGTGCTTTTTGATAGTCACCAGCACAAAAAGGTAAAAAACGATCAAACACTTGTTGTGGCAACAAATGTGCATAACGAGCATTCAAGCCCTCGATTAAGCTGTTATCCTGAGACTTGTTCAGATTTTTTGACGCATTGCCTGTTGCTTTTGTAGTATTTGTATTTTGTTTTGCTAATTGTTTTTGTGTACTTGTAAGCAAATCGTGCGTGTTCGAAGCCGCAGAATCTGCTTCTCTATCCACAGTGGATAACTCTGCTGTTTTCTCAGTTACTGATTTTCCCACAGGGACCAAGGCTTTTGTACTGGTATAATTTTTAAATGATAGTTGTACAACAACATTCGCTTCTGGAGCTTTTGGATTTGCGACATAGATACGATAATTTTTAAGACCATGACGAGTAATTTGGATAAGTCCAGCTTCAATCAAGGCATTTTTCAAATTCGTTACTTTTCGTTCAGATACACGCAGTAGTTTTGCTGCCTCTTCATTAGAAAAATAAATATAAGGATGTTCAGCTTCATCAAGCCAGCTGCCATCTTTTTGGGAATTGTAAATACTGCAAGTCATACGCATAGTATATAGAGCATGCAGCATCATTGCTTCAATGGATAGATTTTTGTACTGTGGATTGTTGATTAAATTTAAATCAATTGGGATATAATTTCCGTTGGGTAAATTTGTTGCAGTCATGATGTTATCTAAATTAGTGGACACGACAAAAAACCTCCTTAGTTCACTCTCAAAGTTAATAACGAAAGTTTTTAAAGGAATGCTTTACTATCACAGGATATTTGATTGAGAAAGTACCCAAATTATGGTATACTTAACAAAGGTTAGGCAAACACCAATTTTTCTAACCCTTACAAATTTATCTAAATGTGACAGGCTAATTCGCCAAAATTAGCTCAAACCTTTGAGTTTAAAGATCGCCAAATCTTTAAACTCTTTTTTTTTTCGTTTTTTTCTACATGTATAGAATAATTGATTGAAAGCCTATTGTAAAGCGATTCTAGCACATCTTTTTTTGGAGTAAACTTTTAATATCTTTATAAAAGCATTTGAGGTTTACTATAATATAAGGATAAACTCAATTTTGGTTTACTTTATTAAATGATGTAAAAGTATTTTTAGTAAACTTCAATTAAAGTGAGAGGTCTATCATCCTCACTTAAGAATGTGGATAAAAAGTAATGCGCATAAGGGCTTCCTTAGTTATCCACAACTTATAAAAAGGAAAAAGTATTTTTGGAAAAGTAAACTTTTAAAAAGAATTAACAATAATAAAGGTAAACTTAAATAAGACCTAGCTTAGAAAAAAGTAAACCGTAATGTAAGATAGTATCTACATTACGGTTTACTTTTTTTGGAGTTATTTCTCATCATTTTCTAATTCTTTGAATAATTTTTGATATTTTGGCTTCTCCTTGTACTCTTCCATAGAAGCTTCTTCAAGCTGAATTAGGAAGTTTCGGTCATCTCTAGATAGCCCTTTTTCAAGGTAATAATCGTATAAAAAATCAATCATCTTATCGGGTGTATAGCCGTCAAACTTTGCGTTGATCAAATTCTGCATGCGAATCTTTGTGCGTGCAGAGATTTTTTGCATTTCTAATGCTTTTAAACGAGGATCATAATATTGACGTTTTCGTCCCCTCTTCCCTGCTTCACTTTCTTGTGTTTGAGGAGCTGGTTCATGAGGAAGTGTTCGTTCATTAAAATGCCTCGTTTCTTCATGGAATGAAGAACGTCGAAAATCTGTTTCAGGACTTAACGTTCTTTTTGCTAAGAGGTCTTGAGAACTAGGCTTTTTCTCCTCTTTGTCCTGGTTAGAGTATTCCGACATTTTTTCAATGCCTTTATTCTTCTTGTTCGCCGTTAAAAGCGAATCGAGCTTCATTTTTTTCGCCATTCAACGTCTCCCCTACTCTTCACCGCTCAATATGAGGCGATGTTCATCAATTTCATCTAAAATATTGACGAAAACCTCGTGTGCACGCTTGTCCCACTGCTCAACTTTGCCATTTTTGTTGATTTCATAGGTAATTCCGGACCCATCATAGCGTTTTAAACGACTTTGACTCAAGACCACTGTATCTAGAAGATGTGCACCGTAGATATCTCTTGCTGCAGTATAAATCTCTTGGTCGACAGAATCACGTTTCTGCATCATAAACGGTACGATACCAACAACCTCTAAGTCAGTTTCATATTGTTCAATGAAGAAATTCATGTAATCAATGTAGTTTTGGGCCCCTTTTAAGGATTTTACTTGTGTCTGCAAAATGACAATAACGTATTCAGCCACGTACATGGCCGCATTTGAATAAGTACTGATTGTAGGTGGAACATCAATGTAGATCACATCATAAATATTTTTCAAAGGTTCAATCAAATCTTCCATATATTTAAATTGTGATACCTTGTCACCAGGAAATTTTTCAATCATATAATCGGGAAAATCAGAAAAAGAAATATTTGCTGGGATCAAATCTAAGTTTGGCATAATTTGATAAATAGAAGATTGGATGTCACCTGAACGAACAGCTTCCCAAATCGTTGCATCAAATTCATCGGGTAGCGTATTGTTTCCAAAATTTTCAGCTGTCAGTGACAAGACGTCACTCGTATTCCCCTGCGGGTCTAAATCGATTACTAATGTTTTGCGATCTTTACGGAAGGCACTTTCAAAGGAGAGCATCTGTACGGTAGTCGATTTACCGACGCCACCCTTAAAATTTCCTACTACATAGGTTTCTGCTTTCTTTGGCATAAAAAGTCTCCAATCATAATTTCTCAATTAAAGTTTACTATAAAACCTTCATAATAGCAATAAGGTTTACTACAATTAGTAAAATGAGGTAAACTATAAATCCTTATAAAATTGAAGTAAACTGTATTTATTAATATATAAAGTTACCCTTAATTAGTCAATTGAAGTAAACTGAATTAACTTAAATAGAGTATACTTTATTTAAGTTAAAGTATACCTTTTAAAAATAATGAGGTAAACTTCTAACAACTTAAAAGTGTACTTCAAATAATAATAAGTAAACTGTATTAAAACCTAAATACTTTAATAGAAGCATCTCTATACAATTAAAGTAAACTATATATATATTAGGGTCTACTTTAAAACTAAATATAGTATACTTTAATTTTAATTAATCATTTGAAAAGTAAACTTTTTATAATGAGGTAAACTTCTATTTTTTAGATTTAAAGTTCACTTCAAAAAAATAGAGTAAACCTCAATGAACAACTGTTTATACGGTATACTTATTTTATTTTTTTTTAAAAGGTAAACTTTGTAATGGATAATGAAGTAAACTTAAATTTGTACATTACAGTTTACCTTTATATTTAAGTAAACCATAATTCTTATGAAAAAGTATACTTCAATAAATTTAGTAAGAGTAAACCTTAATGTAGTTGAGGTAAACTTTATTAAATAAAAAAAGTTTACTTTTAGTGAACCATTTGAGGTAAACTTATTTAATGAAATGTACAATGATAATAACAGTAAACCTCAAAAAAACTTCTTTATACCAGTGTTAAGTGCTAAAATAATTAAAGTAAACGTATATTTTTTTAATTGAAGTAAACCGTTTGAACTCAAAAAAACAATCAAAAAAAGTAAACCTCATATAATTGAATAAGAATGTATGAGGTTTACTTTTAATATAAGGTATACTTTAATTTATTTAAGTGAAAACATCACCAAAGTCCAATAATAGCAAAGATTTGTTGGTTATTATATTGAAGTAAACCTAAAATCAAAAAGTAAACTTCAAATAAAAAACCATTGAGGTATACCTCAATGGTTTAAGGGTAAACTTTATAAAGATTCTACAAGTTGAATGGCTTCATATATTTGATCTGCTGTGATGTTAGGATCTACCATATTAAAGGTTTCCTTGGATGAAGCAGCATGGTTAATGACCGAGTCTAAAGCAGCTTTAGAAGAATCAAGCACATTCAAGTCTTTTAATTTTAAAGGAAGTCCTGTTGCTTGGTAAAAGGCTTTTAATTGCTGTATTTCGTCTAAGTCTTTTGTGTGAGCTAATTGAACGAGAATACCGTAGGCAACTTTTTTTCCATGAAGTTGTTCATGAGTGCTTTCAAGATAGGAAAGACCGTCATGAATAGCGTGAGCGCCAGCTGAACGTCCAAAAGCAGCAGCAAAACCACCAGTTTCTCCTGCTAAACCGATGATTGTATCTGTTACTCGACTGAAAGCAGGGGTAGCCTTATTCTGCTTAAGATCTTCTATAGCTGTTATCGCATCTTCTAACAGAAGCTCTTGTATTGCTTTAGCACTTGCGACGCCAAGGCGAACATACGCAGACTTTTCATCGTCCTGCAGGTTTCTTGTGATCCCTTCGATTTCGTACCATTTAGCTAACGTATCACCGATACCAGCAACGAAGTAGTCTTTTGGTGTTGCCAGCAGGAACTTCGAATCAACTAATGTTAAGAAAGGCGCACGTTTCATAAATCCCATGGCTTTGAAGGTGCGATTCGGGTGATAGACAGCTACAATTGGTGTGAAGGGTGCGCAATTAGAGATCAATGTTGGAACAACCATCAGCTCTGCATTTAATTCTTCAGCAACCATTTTCGCAGTATCGATTACACGTCCACCGCCAATCGCTAGAATCAGTTCTGCCTGTTCGATTTTATTGGCTAATTGGACGGCATTTTCATGACTAGAACTACCATCGTATCTGTAGGTAGGATAGTGAAGCTCTTTACGATAGTATTTTTTGAAAGCCTCAGAGGACTTTTCGCCTGTAATAACAGCAATTTTCCTAAAATCAGCAAGATAGCTTGGTAGATCTTGGAGAATATTTTCTCCGCAGGCGTATCTATTGGCGCCTGGACGTACTTCAGTGGTGATGTCCATTGAATTCAACTCCTTTTTCATATTAAGAAACCAATCTCCAAAGAAAATGGTTCTTTTTTAACCACAGGCTTTTTATCAAACTAAATCAATAAAAGCAAAAACAGATAGTTTAGTGAGATTTCAACTAGTTTAGTCTTTGTCAAAATTAAAGTCAACTGTGTTTTCGATGATAAAAAGTGTTGACAGCTGAACTTTAGACGTGTAAGATACGATTTATCAATTTGCTAAACAAAGAAACGTGATGAAGAGAAAAGTATAGATAACGAAACATCAAAGAGAGTCCGATAAGGTGAGAGCGGATATGTGGATGGATCTAGAAAATGGTCTCTGAATGGCATTGCCGATAAGTAGGCAGTGACGGGGCAGCGCTCGTTAACAACGCTCAAGTATAGATGTACTTGTTGAGGCAATAGTTGTGAGACTGTTGCAAATGAAGGTGGTATCGCGAGTGAGCTCGTCCTTTTTCGGCACATTAGAGTGTGGAAAAGGACGAGCTTTTTTTCTTTGGCAAAAAAATAATTGGAGGAATGAATGATGAAAAAATTAGGTAAAGGAATTTTATTAGGGGTAGCGGCATTAGCAGTGAGCGGAGTGTTGGCAGGGTGCGGCAGTAAAAGCGAAGCGAAACCATTGGATGAGAAAAAGGTGACGATTGGTGTTACTTCGGGCCCCCATCAAGAAATTTTAGAGGAGGTCGCAAAACAAGCAAAAAAAGACGGTCTTGAGATCAAGGTAAAAAGTTTTGATGATTATAATACACCCAACACGGCGTTAAGTGACGGTGATTTGGATGGCAATAGCTATCAAACCCTCTCTTTCTTGGAGCAGCAAGTAAAGGATAAAGATTACAAAATTGAGACAGCATTTAAAACAGTTGCATTCCCATTAGGGGTTTACTCTAAAAAAATTTCTAATTTAAGTAAACTTCAAAACGGAGACAAAGTCGGTGTGCCGAATGACCCGACAAATGAATATCGAGCTTTAAAACTCTTAGAAGAAGCGGGTGTTTTGAAGCTAAAAGAGGGTGTCGAAATTAAGGCCACTAAGAATGATATCGCGGAAAACCCTAAGAATATCGAGATTGTTGAGCTGGAAGCCTCACAAATTCCTTCTCAGTTAGGGGAGCTGGCGGCTGCGGCTATCAATACAAACTTTGCTTTCGGAGCAGGGCTAACTATCAACGATGATGCAATCTATCACGAACCATTAAAGGATAACCCTAATTACAATGTGTTTGCGGTGCGGACGGAGAACAAAGACGACAAGATCGTTAAAGAAATCAAAAAGTATTATCAATCTGATGAAACGAAAAAATTCATTGAAGAGAAATTCAAGGGCTCAGTTGTTCCTGCATTTTAAGCTTAGGAGGATTTATATGATTGAACTTAGAAATGTGTCAAAAGTCTATCAACAAAAAAAACGTCGTGTTGAAGCGGTAAAAGAGGTTAATTTAACGATTGAAAAGGGCGAGATTTTTGGTGTTGTAGGCTATTCTGGCGCAGGAAAGTCCACCCTGATCCGCATGATCAATTTCTTAGAACCGCCGACAACAGGCGATATCTTGATTAAAGGGCAGAATTTACGGGAACTAAACAAAAAAGAATTATTGTTAACTAGACGAAAAATCGGCATGATCTTTCAAGGGTACAATTTACTATCTACCGCAACGGTTTATGAAAATATCGCGAAGCCGTTGAAGCTGGAGGGAGTATCGAAAGAAGTGATCGCTGAACGGGTCGATAAGTATCTAGCCTTGGTTGGATTGACGGATCGAAAAGATAACTATCCGGCACAATTATCTGGTGGTCAACGACAACGCGTGGCAATCGCACGGGCACTGGCACACGAGCCTGAGATTTTATTGTCAGATGAAGCGACCAGCGCGTTAGATCCTGAAACAACGGAGTCGATCTTGGCTCTGTTGACCAAAATCAATCAAGAATTAGGGATCACTATTTTCTTGATTACGCACGAAATTGATGTAGTTCAACGTATCTGTGATCGTGTGGCGGTCATGGAGGATGGAAAGGTCGTAGAGGCAGGACCTGTGATTGATTTGTTTACTCGTCCTGAGGAAGAAACGACGAAGCGGTTTATTGGGGCAAATGATGGTTACAACGTCCCAGAAGAGGTTTTAGCGACCTATAAGGGCAGTGGGCGTCTAGTCCAGCTGCAATTTATTGGAGAAGAAGCGACGGAGCCTGTGTTAGCGAGAGTCGCGAAGGATTTTCAATTGAATCCGAATATTCTTAGCGGCAATATCGGATATTTGAAAGAAATACGTCATGGTCAGCTGCTTGTACAATTTGACGGCGGAACAGAATCTGACTTTCAATCAGCAAAAGAGTATATTCGAAGTCAAGGTGTTCTTATTGAGGAGGTTGTTTAATGAGCGAATTTTGGAATCAGTGGGGAAATGTCGTCATCGAAGGTTTAGGGCAAACACTTGTGATGGTTTTTATAGCTCTAATTTTGTCGATTGTTATCGGGATTCCTTTAGGTGTGCTGTTAGTCATTGCTCGACCTGGGGGATTGAATAGTAATCTACCCCTTTATACTATTTTAAATAGTGTCATTAATGTTCTGCGGTCTTTGCCATTTATCATTTTATTGTTTTTGATTTTACCGCTGACAAAACTAATTATGGGAACTACTATTGGTGTACAGGGTGTACTTTTACCGCTAATTATTTATACAGCCCCTTATTTGGCTCGTTTGGCAGAAACATCTTTATTAGAAGTTGATGGTGGAGTGATTGAAGCCTATCAAGCGATGGGAATCAGTCATTTTCACATTATTCGCAGTGTATTGTTGAGAGAAGCACGAGGCGGGATCATTCGTGGATTGACGATTGCTATGATCGGTTTGATTGGTGCTACGGCAATGGCCGGTTTAGTAGGTGCAGGAGGACTTGGCAGTATTGCTTACCAATACGGCTTTTTACGAAATGAGCCGACTGTGATGTATACTACCATCATTCTATTGATCGTGTTGGTTCAGGTTGTTCAAACTCTAGGAAATACGATCGCAAAAAGTTTAGATAGAAGTTAACAATTTAACGATGAGTTGGGGAGTTTTACAACCCGATTCATCGTTTTCTTTTTGTTATAATGAAAGCAAAAGCACGTATATGAGGTGAGAAGGATGAAAGCGAAAGATTTATTAACGGCCATTCAAGTAGATGCTGCCGGCGAACTGAAGAAATTGTCTTCATATACTTACGTCTTTGTGGACGACGGGGAAAAACAGACAAACCATATAACCATCAAAATAGAAGGGAATAAAATCGTTTTGAGTAAGGAACGAAGCAACCCATTGACACTAAAGGAACTGATCAAGGTACTGAATGAGAAGAAAGAGGCGGAGATTTATGTCGAAGAGGAGCTGGTTTTTGGCTACAAATTGGTCAAGCAAGGAATTTTATTAGGTTAAATTTATTATCTAGTTTCAAAAACTAGATTGAATTATTTTGTTAACCATGATATAGTGTCTTTAATAAATTATTCGAGGTGACAAATAAATGAATACACAATTTAGCCGGAAGTATCTGATCACAAATGAAGTGTTGAATGCGGTAACGCATGGTGTGGGTGTGATATTAAGTATTGTTGGGTTTGTTTTTTTACTAGGAAAGGCCAGCAGTGGGCTGCACTATGTCTCATTTATTATTTATGGCGTTTCGCTATTGCTGTTGTTTTTAGCATCGACGTTGTATCACAGCTTGATTTTTACGAAGGCAAAGAAAGTCTTTCAAGTTTTCGATCATTGCTCAATCTACTTGCTGATCGCTGGAACTTACACCCCCTATTGTTTATTGTATATAAAGGGAACGATCGGAATCGTGCTGTTAAGTGTTATCTGGTTGGCTGCGATCGTCGGAATCGTTTATAAAAGTTTGACATTAAGCAAGGTGAAATCAGTCTCGAAATTGTCTACGATCATTTATAATGTGATGGGGTGGGCGGTCGTTATTGCTTTGCCTAGTCTCTATCAAAGTGTTGGATTGAAGGGGTTACTGCTGTTAGTTGGCGGCGGCATTGCCTACACGGTAGGATCAGTTTTTTACAGTATGAAAAATCGCCGATATATGCATGTTGTTTGGCATTTGTTCGTGATGCTGGGCGCGATGCTGATGTTCTTTTCAATCTATTTATAAAATGGACATATCCAAAAGAAGCTGTATCCCAAAAATCGGGACACAGCCTCTTTTTTTATAAATAATCGTCCTCTGAAAATCCGGTGTTGCGATAGGCACCCTCATCAGCAAAATACTTATTATAACGTTGTTTGAATTTGCGGAAGATGAAGACGACGAGTAGTTTAATCATCGAATAGATCGGAATACCAAATATGACACCGACTAATCCTAGAAGATCGCCCATAACTAGTAAAACGACTAAAATCGTGATTGGATGAATCTTCAATTTATCGCCCATCACACGAGGGACGACCAGATCACCGTGAAGCAACTGAACAACGAACCATGCAATAACGAATTTGACCACCATAAAAGTAGAATCTTGGAAGGCGATGAACACACCAGGCAAGAAAGCTAAGAAAGACCCGATATACGGAATAATACTTAAAATCCCAGCAGCCAAGGCAATCACTGTGGCATATTGCAAGCCTAACAGCAAGAACACGACCCAGTAGATTAATCCTAGTAGCAGTGAGGCAATGACTTGACCTTTTAGAAAGGCGCCTAATTGCTGATTAGCAATCTTGATTAATGAGCTGGCGTCTTTTCTGAAACGCGGCGGAATCATTTCGATCACTGAATTGTAAAGTTTGTGGGGACTTTGAAGCAAAAAGAAAGCGATAATCGGCCCAGTAAATAAGGTGATAGCAGTACTAGAAACAGCTGAAAAGATTGTTCCTAAACCTTTAGCACCATCTTGCCAGTTATTGGCTAAGTAATTTAGTGCTTCCTTAGTTAATTTATCCAGAGAGTTCAAGGCCTGATCAGAAGAAGCCGCAAATGGTGTAGCTTCTAGGATGTTTTTGATTGATTCTTGAAAATCATTCATATATTTTGGAAATTGTTTGATCAAATCTTGTGCCTGATTCTGGATCACTGGAATGAGTCTGGCACCACCAAAAAAGAATACAGCAAGAATCACGACATAGGTAAGTACGATACCAAGGGTTCGTGAAAGGCCTTTTCTATTTAAAAAATTGACCACTGGATTCAGCAGATAATACAGTAGCAACGCGAAGACCATTGGCGGGAGCACTGTAGTGATAATGACCACGATCGGTCTGAAAATAAATGAAACAGTATTCAATAAATAGATGGCTAAAGCACTTAAAATGATCAGCCCGATCATATAATACGATGTTTTACCGCCAAAAAATTGAATAATTTTTGAAGGTTTTTCTTTTTCCATAGGATGGACCTCCTCCTTTATAGAACAAGTATACCGAATGTCCGTAAAACTGTATACTTTTCAGAATTTTTGAAAAAAAAAGAAGAAGGTGGGATAATTTACCTGAAATAGAGAAAAATGATGTATAGAAAGAGTGAATTTATTGACTGATACTAGAACTTGTCGTGAATCTCGTGTGATTCAAACACACCGTATTTTCCCCTTCGATTTAAATCCTTTCGGCTATTTATTTGGCGGAAAGCTGATGACACTGATTGATGATGCTGCTTCGATTTCGATCTCACGTCATTGCCGCAGAGGTGCAGTGACGGCTTCTTTGGATAATTTGAATTTTTTAAAACCCTTGCATGCTAACCATTCCGTTTGTGTGAAATGCTATGTATCTGGTACACATAATAAATCGATGGAGGTCTTTGTGAAGGTGATCGGCGAAGATCTCACGACTGGGGAACGTTATTTGGCGGCGACCTGCTTCACGACATTTGTAGCGGTACCGTCACATATGAATGAAGAGATTGAATTTACCGTTCCTAAGGTCATTCCAGAAACAACCGAGGAAAAAATGGTTTGCGGAGGATATGAAAAGCGGCGCAACCATCGTTTAAAAGAACGTGATGAATACAAGCGTTTTGCTGCACTGTTGTCGACGGACCTGCCTTGGTCAGACGAAGGTACGGGGGATTAATTGAATAGAAATGGACCTGCAACGAGGTGTTGCAGGCTTTTTTTTGCACATTGACATATTTTTCGAGAAGGATTATTCTTTCAATATGGGGTATGGGGGCATATACCATATTTTGATAGAAATAGCTATTAAACACTTCATTTTATTCAGTTTAAGTAAATGTTCGTTCTTTATGTATAAAAAAGGAGGAAAAAAGATGTCACATAGACCAGACCATCAAGTAGATAACTTAGTAAAACGGATCAATCGGATCGAAGGGCAAATCGGCGGGATCAAGAAAATGATCGTTGACGAAAAACCGTTTGATGAAGTAATCATTCAATTGAATTCAGCGAAGTCAGCAATTCAAAAAATCTCTCAAATATTATTAGAGGCACATGCGGATCACACATTTATGGATGCGGTAGAAAGCGGAAAGACTGAACAAGAATTAGAAAGTCTACGGCGAGCGATCCATCAATACAGCAAAATGCTTTAAGCGAGGTGGGAAAATGACCTCTATCAAAGAGAATAAGATCCTCGCTTTAGCGATTCCCGCGACGATCGAAAATATTTTACAGACGTCAGTCGGCTTCATCGACGCATTGATGATTTCGAAGATCGGATTGGTGGCAGTGACGGCAGTCGGGATTGCCAATACAGTTTTGAATGTGTATCTGGCACTTTTTATTGCTTTAGGGGTGGGGGCCTCTGCTCTGATCGCTCAAAAAATCGGAGCAAAAAGACCGGATGAAGCACAAACGGTAACGAATCAGGCCGTTATCTTGACCGTAGTCGTTAGCCTACTGCTGGGGATCATATCGATCATTTTTGGAGAATCGTTGTTGCGGGTGATGGGCGCATCAGAAGCAGTCCTGCAGGAATCACTGAGATTTTTCACCGTCGTTGGCGGCGGTGCATTGTTTATGGGGCTGATGACGATCTTCGGCAGCATTTTACGAGCAACAGGGGATACCAAATCACCAATGAAAATCAGTGTGGTCGTGAATATCGGCAATATTGTGATTGATTATATCTTGATTTTCGGATTAGGACCGATCCCTGCTTTGGGGGTTTTAGGAACAGCGATCGGGACGGTTTTGTCACGTATTCTGGGGTGTTGGCTGCTGTATTTAAAAGTGCAGCAATCGCAAAGTCCTGTAGATCCCATGACGCTGTTTAACGCGGGGAATTATCGTCCGTTGGTTAATTTATCGATACCCGCAACCTTGGAACGGCTGGTGATGCGTTTAGGACAAGTACTTTATTTTGGGTTAATTGTCAGTATTAGCGCCAAAACGTTTGCGGCGCATTCGATTGCAGGGAATATCGAAAGTTTCACTTATATGCCGGCATACGGATTAGCGACGGCAGCGACCACCTTAGTAGGAAATGCGGTCGGTGCTCGTGATAATCAGCTGGCTAAGCGCTACGGGTATTCTGCTGCAAAGTATGGAGTAATCTTCATGTCGCTCCTTGGAGTTATTTTGTTCTTTGGTGCACCATTTTTTGCTGGTCTGTTTACCTCAGATCAGGAAGCGTTACGTCAGATCGTGATTGCACTACGCATCGATGCTTTTGCACAGCCCGGGTTAGCGATCAGTTTAATAACGACCGGTGCTTTGCAAGGAATGGGCGATACAAAGTCGCCATTATATAGCACAGCCTTCGGAATGTGGGGAATTCGTGTTGTTGGTGTAATCGTTCTAGCCAAAAGTCTTGGACTAGGAATCGCCGGCATCTGGTTATCCATCGCGATTGATCTATATCTCCGTTCGTTGTTCTTAGTCTATAAATTCAATCATAACCTTAGTGATAAACGAATAATTGCAAAGGAACCCTCTGAGTGATCTCAGAGGGTTCCTTTGCGCGTTGTTTTCTATTCACTTGGTTCAACATGTACATCGGTCTCAAAAATCTGAAAATTTTCCTGTAATAAATGTTCAATTTGATCGGCGACATCGTGGCTTTCTTTGACGGTTAGATCAGGCTTCATTGTCACTGTGACATCAAGATAAACGTTGGCACCGTAGCTGCGGCCTTTGATACTTTTGACTGTCTGGACTTGCTGAATCTGACCGAGGGCATCGGTGTATTGATCCAATTGTTCCTGATCAAAGCCATCAGATAGTGAAAAGACACTTTCTTTGAAAATATCGACGGCCGTTTTTAGGATCAGCAACGCCACAATAATGGCGGCAGCACTATCGAGCCAGCCTAGGTTAAAGGAGGCCGCAAAAACAGCTATCGCTGTACCGATACTGGTCCAAGCGTCGCTGAGATTATCCTTAGCCGCCGCCAGCAGACCGGGACTTTTGACTTCTTCGGACAGTCGTTTATTGAAATAATAAACACCATACATAATTATAGCGGAGACAATCCCAACAATAGCCGCCGTCATATCAGGTGCTTCGGTCTTCTTATTCACTACGGAAAGAATCGAGCTGTATAAAACCTGCAGCCCTACCAGCAGCATGATGAAGGAGGTCACTAGACTTGCGACATTCTCCGCTTTCCAATGACCGTAGCGATGTTCTGCGTCTGCCGGCTTTTGCGAAATCCTCAGTCCAATCAAAACAGCGATCGAGGCAAGGATATCTGTGAAGTTATTCAGACCGTCTGCACGCAAGGCTTCAGAATTTGCGAGATTGCCGACGACCAGTTTCATAACGGACACTAGGATATAGGCGATGATACTGATCAGTGCACCTAACTCTGCCTTTTTTAATTGTTCATATCGGTTATTTACCATAATTATTACACCCCAAAAAATAAAATGTTTTATCACTATACACTTTATTTATCGGGTAAAACAAGCTTTTTTTAAAACTGTAATTATTTTGGGACGGCTAAAATAATTGGTCAGATTTCCCCTGAAAAGACATGTTAGGGGAGCTAATTTTATTCCTTTGGCTCCCTTCGAACGAGATTTGGTAATGCAAAATTTTTTTAAATCAAAAGTCTTTTATGGTGTTGCCAGTAAAGGGATTTTTAAGCTTTCACATAATAATTGTCAAATAATCCGAAAATTTTTTTATTTATTTCATTGACATTGATTAGGTACCGAAGTATACTAAGTTCAAATAAAGGTTAGGTACCTAAAATATAGGCACCTAAACAAAAGGAGGAAGCGGAAGAATGAGTGACTATACGAAAGAATTATTAAAACGTTTGTCTTATGTAGGCAGCGCCAGCCGCCGTTTGATGGATGTAGGCAATTGTCAGAAGAGTGCACCAACACAACAGTTGGTTTTAGATATTTTAGCAGAAGAAGATGGTGTGACCTCTGGCGTTTTGGCTGAGATTTTGGATATGCGTCCAAGTTCAGTAACCGAGATTTTGAACAAATTGGAAAGCCGCGGTGAGATCGAACGTCACGAAGATGAACAAGATAAACGGATCAAACGAATCTATATTACAGAAATCGGGCGCGAAAAAGTAAGCTTGAATAAACCGCAGGAACGCTCAGAAGAATTCTTTGCTGGGTTGACAGACGAGGAATTACAGAACTTGGATCAATTATTGAATAAGGTGATCGATGGCTGGAGCGAAGATTTTGGAGGACGTCCTGAATTTCCTAATGATCCATTTGAAGCGATTGAAGCTTTAAAAGCGATGAGAATGCAATTTGACCCTCATATGAAAGATTTCGGTCGAATGTCGCAAGCGGATCGCCGTAAATTGAAAAGAGCATGGAAAGAACAAATGCGCAATCAATTCGGCAGAGGGGGCTTCAACCCTGGTCCTTTTGGTCCCGGTCCGATGGGTTCCAAAGATGATCCGCGAAAAAAAGGGTCGCAAGACCAACCCCACGATAGTGATTGGGAAAATTGGTAAAAAGAATGATGAAAAAGCGATCGTAGACTTGTTTAGAGAAATGAACGATCGCTTATAACTCAACAAAGCAATAGAGAAGGAGGTCGTTGACAATGAAAATTGAAATGGCTGAATTATTTAGTAAAGAACATACCAGTGCAGTGAAATTACGCAAGCAGGTATTAGGCGGAAAAATTGATTGGGACAAAGAAAAAGCATTGAATGTTTTTGTAGCGATCGAAAACGAGGAAGTCGTAGGAACCGCATCCATCCAGTTGTATCCATTTGGTATCGCCCGTGTTCGCCAGGTAGCGGTTTCACCAGCATATCAAGGACAGCATATCGGTGATCAATTAATGAGCAGTTTGGAAGAATTTGCCCAAGAAAAAGGTCATTTTCGAATTGTTTTAACAGGACGAAAAACTGCTCAATTATTTTACTTAAAACGTGATTATCAGCGCATGTTGCTCCCATTTAAAAAGCACGATATTGAGTTTTTATGGATGACGAAAGTATTACCAGCAGTAGAAGTCCCTGTATTTTCAGAGAACTAATGACGTATTTGTCCGCCTCCCACAAAAAGAGATGATGAAGGAGGAATCCATCATGAAGGAGTTATTTGATCCAAGAAGAAAAGAAAATGAACCAAAGAAACACACAGGCAAAGAATTTGAGAAATTGCGTGTGGAACTCGAAGCGAAGTCTCGGTTATTTACCACTTCGTTAGGGATGATCAATTATCAAAAATACCATGATCTGTATGATTTTGGTTAATAGAATCGTAATGAGTTTCGAGAATCGTATTTAGAATTCTCGAAACTTTTTTTTGTGGACAAAAATTATCTGCGGATATATAATGTCCTTAGAAAGAGGTGAGTACTTGAAATTATCATCATCCTACGTCCAAGCGATCGGAATTTTAGTTATGTTAGCAGAATTACCTGAGAACGACTCACTAAAATCAAGTGAGATCAGCAAACGAATGAATGTCTCCCACACGTACTTACAGAAGATCGCTACAAAATTAAAGCATGCAGATTTAATTGAATCCTATGCCTCAAAACAAGGTGGATACAAACTGAAAAAACCGAAAGAAGCGATCAACTTTTTAGATGTTTTCTTAGCAATTGAGGGAGAAAATCCGTTTCTTTCACATGTAAACCTTGAACCTATTGATGCGATGTTCATTGACAAGGAATTAGTCAAAGAGAAATCAGATGTTGTGAAGGCGATTCATACGGAGGCTCAGAAAATGTACATGGAGCAACTACGGGCTCATCTGTTAACCGAGATTTTACCGAAAGAATCGGACGGCAATTTTACGATTATTGACTGGAAAAAATTTATTAACGAAGAATAGGAGTGAGCTGTATGTCATTTAAAGATGAAATCAATAAATTAAAGGAAAGCTTTGAACAAACAAAAGAACAAGGCGCAAAATTAGGTGAAAAATATAGCGAAGAAGGGAAAAGTATCGGAGAAGAATATGCGGAAAAAGGGAAAGCTGTAGGAAAACAATTCAAGGATCTTTCCTCAACGGTTAAAGATCGCTTCAAATAATTTTTCAAAAACGAGCGATGACGCAATTTATTTATAGAGGGAGCAATAGATCATGTGTACGAGTCTAACGTTGACAACGAATTCGCAGCAGCATTTTTTAGCAAGAACAATGGATTTTGGCTTTCAGCTTGAAGGAAGACCAGTGGCTATCCCTAGAAAGTATGCTTGGAAAAAACAATTTGGTGAAACGCAACGAACGAAATATGGTTTTTTAGGTACGGGACGCAACTTAGGAGAATATTTTCTAGCAGATGGTGTAAATGAAAAGGGGCTGGCGATTGCAGAGCTCTATTTTCTCAATGAAGCAAAATATAGCTCAGAAGCCAAAGAAAACTATGTGAACTTAGCTCCCCATGAGTTCATCATTTGGCTATTAGGTGAAATCGAGAGTATTTCTGAGCTGCGGGAAAAAATTGCGACTGTGAATGTAGTTGAAAAGGAAGTGCCGCTGTTGGGATTTGTTCCTCCGCTGCATTATATCGTGACAGATAAGACTGGAGAAACGGTGGTAATCGAATCAGACAGCGGGGAATTAGTGATAAAGGATAATCCCGTCGGCGTGATGACCAATAGCCCAGAGTTTGAGTGGCATTTAAAAAACCTGAACAATTATTTGAGCCTTCAGCCTAATAGTTTTCCCAATAGAAAGCTTGAAAATTATGAAATAGAACCCTTTGGTCAAGGATCGGGTACGTATGGACTGCCTGGCGGCTACACGTCACCAGAAAGGTTCGTGCGAACAGTCTATTTACGGTCGTTGATTGAGACGGGCAATGCGGAAGGGGCCTCTCTGAACGCTATTTTTAAAATTCTAGATAACGTGACGATTCCCAAAGGTGTAAATATTAAGAAGGACGGATCGATTGACTATACGCAATATCGTGCCGTTTTTGATGTATCAAATGTAACCTACTACTTCAATCCTTATGAAAATCAAGCGGTCTTTGAGCTGAGATTGGATGAAGAGCTGCTAAATAAAAAAGAACCCGTCGAGTTTGATTATGCGACAGGATTTGAAACAGTAAAGTTGAAATAGACATAGGACAGTAGTCAAGGATATAAATGCGTAGTTGGAACCAGAAACTATATAATGAAAACTTTGGTAAAAAGCATGATTGAATTTCTATATCACAAAAACCATCCATACATGTTTCTGACGAAACGTGTCATGGATGGTTTTTTAGGGAGGATATCGTAGATCGAAGTGCGGATTGTAATTTTAAGGATTTCTTTTCGTCAATTCTGATTTTTTTACTACATAGTGCTTTACACCACTTTCGACAATGACCGTCTCTTTCAATATCTTACAGATGGTTCCATGGATTACTTCGTTATGACATTCTTTTCCTTGAAAAGAATAGCCTAGTTTGATTTCCATCATTTTTCCTCCTGTTGGGTTAGATTCAATAATTCAATATTTTCCTCTATTCGCTCGTTAGCCACACTAAGTAACACTAGTAAGATCCGCGATAGCTATTGTAGGATTCTTTATTCAAATGGTATCCTTTGCCCCAGACAGTCTCAATGACATCTGATGGGAACCCTTTTCGTATCAGCTTTTGTCGAATGGATTTTGCTAAAACTGAAAGTTGAGCCAAATTTGATCGATTGGGCTCGACATTCCAAATATAGTGACAAAGTTCTTCTCGTGAAACGATTGAAGAGTGCGCTTCGTACAATTTTAAAAAGCATTTTTTTTGATTCTTAGTCAAGTCTATAAGAAAATCATCGAGATTCCTCGTAAGCTGCGTTTCCTTCACATTTTCAAGGATTGGAGACGTAGACTCACTAATTAATTCACGCAAATTATCTATTCCGATTTCTTTGGATATCCATTGATCAATCTTTAACGCATCCAAAAGATCTTTTTCTTTTTTTGAGGGATCACATCCGCATTTTCTAAATATTAGGGCATTTTTTTCTTTTAATTTGGGCATGATTAGTTTTACTTCTTTATTGGATAGGGATTCACTAAGTATGATTACCTGATAAAAGGATACGTCCCAAGAGTCGTCCGTTCGCAGAAGCATATCTAAGATTGTATTCGATACAAAGACTTCGTAATTGAAATTCTGTAAATTTTGCTGTATGGATTGTTCGTTCAAAATGTTATGGGTTAGTATTAAGATTCTAATTTTTTATCGCCTCGCAGGATACTTTCTAGTAGTTATTTTTAAAATAATTTTAAGATGACTACTAATTCTAAACCATAATAATCAAGCTGATTTTCAAAAACAGCCTCCTTCAAGCCCCTTTTTTGAAAATTAGCTTGATTGAACTAGCAGAAAAAAGAGAGAATTCAAACAGGTCCTACTTCTGATCAAGTAGGGCCTTCATGATTCTAGTATTCAAAAATTCGTTATAGCACAGAATCAGATTCTTTTCTATCGATTCCTTGCTCGATGTGCATTTTAGTTCTGCTCGAAGAAACAATCAAGTCTGGATAATCTTCCTCCGCATGCTAATCGAAGTGACAATCGCCAAATGATGAAACAGATTGAATAAGGAGAGGAAAAGTGTATTCATTAATTTTTCTGGTGTAGTCGGAAGATCTGTTTTTAATATTTCTGAATGATTACCGCCTGTTATCCCATCTTTTTGCGTAGCTTATGCTAGAAGAATTTTGATAGCTCGTCATTCTCCATGCTATACTATAGGCGAGAAAAGCCTTTCAGTTTGGAGAATGATCCTATCTGAAAGGCAGGAAAACAATGCAGAAATATTTACCGACGAATGACTTATTGTTTAAAAAGATGCTGACCTCCGAAGATTCATCCCACATTCTAAAGGCGTTTATCAAGGATCTATTAGGATTAGAGTTCCAGTCACTGAAGCCAAAAGAAACCTACCATATCGACAGCTATAAAAAGACCTATAAGGAAACAGCGATTTTTCGCACAGAAGTAGATGTATTAGCGACCGCCGAAGACGGCAGCCATACGACGATCGAATGCCAGATTCAATCTCATGCCTATTTCCATGAGCGTGCGGTTTTCTATTTGGCTGAAGCCTTTCGTTCTCCTTTTGGAAATTTAGAAGCAAGTGAAGTAGAGCAGAAAAATAATTTTTCCAGTCTGAGACCGGCATATGGCATCAATATCGTGGACTTTCATCTGTTTGATCGGAATGAACAAGCGTTACAGTTATTTCGTCTATTGAATGAAGAAACCTATCGTCCTTTTCAAAATAGAGACGGAAAAGAACTGTTGATTCTGTGTTTCTTAAGTTTGAAAAATCAAAACGTCGCTAAGAAAAGCCCTGCGTACCATTGGCAATACTTTTTAAAAACAGGAGAAATTTTAAGTGACAGCCCCGAGTATTTGAAAGAAGCGAAGCGAAAAATAGATTTCTTAACATTGGAAAGCGAGGAAAAAGAGATGATCATGAAAATCGATAAATCAAAAGCGATCCATGATGCCGTGTTTGCTACGGCGATTGAAGAAGCCGAAGAAAGAGGAATCCTTCAAGGTCGAGAACAAGAGAAACGAAGCCTTGTTTTAAACTTGTTAAAATTATCTCTTCCTTTGTCTCAAATTTCAGAAGCTAGTGGAGTGGACATAGAAACTCTGAAAAAATGGCAGAAAGAGTTAGAGTAATGATTCAGTAATTGTTGTAAACCAGAGAGGAAAATCATCTAAGGAACAAGAGTAACTATTCTTATGTATTTGAAAATTTTATGTAACACCTGCGATCACAATGATCGCAGGTGTATTTATCGTTCAATCGTCATGGATCATGCCCGCTTAACCAGTGGTTGACGAGGGCAATGATCAGCCCCACAAAGAGTGGAGCAAGGATGTATCTCATCAGCTCACTCAAAAGCATCACCTCCTCTCAGGCAGGAAGGTGATAACGCGAGTCAAAATACCTACGCAAATCTATTAAATTTTCAAAGGTCAGGATTTAGACGGGGGGCGGTGCATCACCGGATCGAATATCTGGATTATCTTTGTTTCGATTTTTCCTTCGGCGAAGCCAAGCAAAGAAGTTTTTCTGTGTGCTTGACGATTCAAGCGTTTCCGATTGCACAGCACTAGGCAGTGAAGACGCACTGGCAGAATTTTCTATTTCTGTATGCGGTGCTTTTCCGATTTGTGGTGCAGTTATTATTAATGAAGGGTGGTCGTTCGTCACTTCTGCGGGACCTTCAAGCTTCTGTTCGATCGCATTTCTTGAGGGTTCGAACAAGTAGCCATAGTTCTCTGGTGCTTGGAAAGGGACTGCTTCCTGTGCTTGTTCCTGTTCACAGGGTTCGTTTTCGACGATCATTGGCTCTTTTTCAACATCAAAAACGTCTCTTTCATACGTATCCACGATCTTTGCCGTAACAACGGAATCAAATAGTTTTACGCCATTTTGTTCAAAAATATCCAACGTGGTCAAGAGTTCGCAAGCTTCTTTGATCGCTGGTATTGGCAGATCGGGGTTCAAATCTCTGTAGGTCCAGTCATGGTTTTTCCCTAGACTGTTTGCGAATTTGACAACTAAATCCTTTTTCATCTTCTGTTTTCCTTTCTTAATTTTTTATTTGCGTAGGTAGGTTAGGTTCAAGGTTCGTTTGTTTCTTCAGGACGGACAAATGACATCAAGGAACGGACAACTGCCTTGGCTTTTACGCCAAAACTGCGGAGCGGGAATACTTTTGAACATAACGTGCGCCACTCTGGAGCCATGAAATAATCGCTAAAATAATAGAAGAAGCGTTTCATGGTACGAGTGGCTTTAGTATTCATGAAAATCTCGCGAATAAGATCCTTCAGAATGAACGCAAACTCCTCAGCACCAAGCTGATGTCTTACGCGTAAGGCGAGAATATATTTGATGGTTAAACTGCT
The DNA here is from genome assembly GCF_051714485.1 of Enterococcus sp. AZ128. Lineage (NCBI taxonomy): Bacteria > Bacillati > Bacillota > Bacilli > Lactobacillales > Enterococcaceae > Enterococcus > Enterococcus sp. AZ128. The sequence continues at coordinate 717,829 of NZ_JBIORZ010000002.1, read as the reverse complement.
GTTTTGCGTCTTGTAATAGTAATCTGTAATCCGTTTTTCAAGTGTTTTTGATGTTAAGTTGAACAACTGGCGATGAGAGAGCGCTTGTTCATTCATAGGTCTGATCCTCCAATTCTATTTAGTAGAGAAGGCGGCACGTCTGCCGCTCCTCAAATCTGTGTGGCTAGAAAATAATTGTTTCGACTGTTTCGACATACTTAGCACTGACGACTTGATTGAACAGTTTTTCGTCGTCCTTTTTAAACAAGTTCAGTAAGGTAAATTTTTCTAGGATGCCATGTACTTCTTGATTGGACAATGTGTCATTAGGATTTGGATAGCTCCATGTTTGTGAGCGTCCAGTGCTAGTTTTAAAAATCGCTACTATTTTTTTCATTTATCTTTTCTCCTTTTCCTTAGTCTTTCGTTACTCGTGATTGGCTGGTGATGATTACGCCGTTTAATAATGTATCTTCTTGATCAAGCTCGGTCATGATCTCACCTAGTTTGATGATTTCCGCTTCTGCGGGCTCGTCTACAACATTGGCGAATGTGACCTTCTTTAATTTCTCCACTCCTGGTAGTTGTAAGTGGACTTGTAATTTCGTGCTTAGTTTTTGAATCATCGTTGTTTCCTCCGTTTTTGTTTTTGGTACCGGCCGGTGATCTAACGATAAGGCACAAACCCAAACTATGGCAAAACCGGCAAAATTACATTTTAGGCACAAAAATACAGGTGTCTTTCATTTCATTCATTTGAGAATGCCGGTTTTATAAGGATCATAAAAATAAGAGAAGGAAAGACACTGTGAATTAGAGGGGCAAATGTAAGGATGGTGATTTTGACGATAAGGCTTTTTTTTGCTTACGGCTTAAACATTGGATTATCAGCATTTGTTAGATGGAAAACACAGAAATTATTGATGAAATAAGTTGGAAATATCCTTTGTCTTAAGGATTTCTTTATATGTTGAGCGTATTTTTTCGTTTAATAAAATACGAACTCTGTACGCAAAAAAAGGTCCTAAATATCTGACCAAAACGAAACAACCTATTATTATATGGTAAAAGTTAACTATGAACTGACAATATTGCAAATGGAGAGAGAATCATGACAAACAAATCAATAAATCAAATCATTGGACTAACGGTTATGCTCATAGGATTTTATCTTATGACCAATGTAAATCTACATATAGGATTATTTCAACAAGACACGCTTTTCATAGCATGTCTCATAGGATTACCGTTGATATTTAGCAAACAAGGTCTTAAAAAACTATTCAGTGCACCAAAAAAGGGCACATGGAAGTGGATTCCGATAATTTTTGCTGTGAACATGGTTTTAAGTGCTTTAATTGATCTTTTCTTAAAATCAATTGGTATTCATACCGCTCCTAACAGTGTAACCAATACTATGACGCCATTACTTTTGATTCTTATTCCATTTGCCTTGTTAGCGGAGGAAATGATCAGTATTTCAATTTTTGAAATCGTCAATCAAAAAGCAAACATTATAATAAGTTCTCTTGTAACCGCCATAGCTTTTGGCTTATTTCATTTTTCAACGTACACGAATGGAAATGTGGTTGAAACACTAGCGCACGTTCTATTAATACAAGGCGTCTCTCGACTACTATTCAACTATGTTTATATCAAGTGTGGACGTTCATTGATCGCTAGTTGGATTTGCCATATGCTAGTAGATTACCTTATCTTCATTACTGTAGCTGTTTTAGGATTATTTTTATAAATAGGGATTAACCAAGCACAGCACACGCGCCAAAATTTTGATTGCCCAATAAAGAAAGCCTGTAAGGCAATAATGGAATGAGCTCCACTAATACTGGCTAGAAATACCTAACTAGAGGAAGCATCTCAATATATGTAAGCTGGCTTTTTTTCGATAGATAGGTTGCGTTATTGTGACAACTTGCTCTAATTATCGTCTACCCAATGACCACAAAAAGACCCAGCGAACCTCAAACATGAGGTTCGCTGGGTCTTTTTGTGTATGGTCATAGATTAGCGATCATTCCTTTTTATGCTTATTCAGCATTTCACTAAAATAGCGTTGATGAAAAACACCTCGTTGGGTGATCCATTGCTGGAGTAACGGTCGTTTACGCAGCCTTTTATGAAACGGGGTGTCAGGCAGCTGAATATAATCTAGTGGGGCGCCGTAGTATTCCTGTGTAAGAGAATACTCACGTCGTAAATAGCATAGGGCATAGATCGCCTTTTCTGCTTGCTCCATGAAGCTGCGCATTTGTGTCGGAATCTCTAAGATCAAGCCGTTGGTCAACTCCGCGTAGCAAATTTGTTTAACTGTCCGTAAATCATAAATCTCAAGCGGATTAATCCAAGTACAAGACTCCGGCTGTTCAAGCGGACATAAAGCATAGTGCCAATTTACAAAGGGAACTTTATAGGAAGAAAATCCGTCGATCGCCGGGAAACACCGCCGAGTCACCGAATAATCAAAAAAACGATGGGTTTCGTGAAAAAGCTTTACGGTCTTCAACGGATCGTTATCGAGAAAAGAACACTGATCATCACGAATGATCAACGTTCCAAGTTCGCAAGGAGCAACCAGCAAAGCTGAGATCGCTTTCAAATCAAAACGATTAAATGCTGGCGCATTCTCCAATAATTCCAACCAATCCTCCGACATTCTCTTATTGTACAAAATCTTTCCTAATAACTTTTCATTTGACATGTGCATTCACTCCTCAACAGTTAATGCCTAAAGTATATCCAACATGCACGATTCAAATGCTTTAATTTTTTTAAAACATAACAATATTTACTGGTTTTCTCGTAGTGATTTTATAGTGGAAAAGATAGATGGAAATAGAGAGTCTGTTCTATTAGGTAAATAAAATGCCTTTTTCGTAACTTTTTCAGAAAAAACATTGTTATTAATTGATGTTTGTGTTTTTATCTATAAGGGTAAAAAAATTACAACCCGTTCTCTTGATTAGAGAAAAGAAGCAGAAATTAAAGGTAAAGAAAACCACCAAAGAAAAGACTTTCTTTAGTGGTTGAAAATGATTCGATTGATAGAGTAGTTCAAATGGGAATAAAGTAAGTATCGTTATCAAATAGTAAAAATTCATTTTTCTTGTTTTAAATAAAAACAGGAAAACTGACAAATAACCCGAAATAAACATCACTTATTTGTTCGCCAATAACTTTACATTACATATTATAGGATATTATAAAGAGAAATGCAATAATAATTTAAATTTTATTGTTGTTTTTTAACTTTTAGAATCAGGTAATAGCGAAAACTATCTAGAAAGTTTAATGGAAAGTAACAATTTCTTTACCCGTCAAAGATACTCGTCAAATCAAATAGAGAGTGTGGTTATTTTATGAGGATACAAAAAACTAAAGGTGACAATATTTATTATAGAAAAGATGGACGCTGGGAAGGACGCTATGCTATCGGTAGAAAGAGTAACGGCAGGATTAAGTACGGATATGTCTATGGGAGAACATACCAAGCGGTTAAAGATAAGCTGTATCCTTTAAAACAACAATCAGAACGAATGGTTGCGTTATACGGAAAAAGTTTGATGAGTTATGGTGAATGGATTATCCAATGGAAAAAAGATCAGCAAAAAACTGTTAAAGCCTCTACGTTTTCTGATTATTGTTACAAACTTTCTCACTATTTACTTCCTTTTTTAGGAAAACTCCCATTATATCAAGTAACAACCGATAAAATTCAAGAAACAGTGGAATCCTTTATCGAAAAGCGGTTATCTCCAAATAGCATTCAAATCATAGTTTGTTTGCTAAAAAAGACACTGAATGATGCGAAGAAGAAAGGTCTTGTATATAAGAATCCTTGCAATGCCGTGCAATTACCTAAGAGAATGAGGCGAAAAGTCCATGCATTGACCATTGAACAGCAACGTGCATTGATGGAGACGGTAAACCAATGCGATGATGATAAAAGCCAAGCAGTAACATTGGCTCTCAATACGGGAATGCGTATTGGAGAGGTTGCTGCATTGAAATGGAAGAATATCGATTTCTCTAGAGGAGTTATCTCGATCACTCACACGTGCAATCGAATCCAGATCAATCGAGAAACAAAAACGCTACTGAACTACGATTCAGTAAAAAGTGCGGCATCACATCGAATCATTCCCATGAATCAAAAGGTCCGACGATTATTAAAGCGATTAAAAGGAAAAACAACCAGTGATTTTGTCTTTTCTGTCGGAAATAAAGGCTGCGAACCACGATTATTGACTTATCATTTTCATCAATTGCGGAAGCAAGCGAAGCTAGAAAACGTTCATTTTCATCAACTTCGTCATACATTTGCGACCCGTTGTTTAGAAGCTAAAGTAGGAATCACGTCTGTAAGTGCCTTGCTGGGTCATACTTCAACTAAGATGACATACGATGTATATTCCGATTCTATGCCTGAAGACCGCATCGCAGCGGTCTTCGCCATAGAATCACTAGTTGGTTAATTAGTTTTTATTAAATTTAGCCTATTTTTAAATGAAAAAAAGTTAATTGTTTTCGACGGGGTAGAAGAGTCTTGCTCTAACGAGGTAAGCGCTAACATTGAAGGGGATATTTTAAAACTGGCCGTAATCAAAATCCAATCTATTTATTAAGAAAATATTAAGAGTGATAAACATATTTTTTGTGCTTCTGTTATTTAATCGGATGTTCAATTTTACATAGAGCCGTCAAAATAACCCGTCATATAGAGAAGTCGTACCAGTGATACTATCTGTAAAGTATTCCTTTTTTTTATTTAAAACAAGACAATATCTAACCGTTAGAAAATAACTCGTACTGTATAAGTTTACCATTTCTTTTCAATTATTTTCTGTTTTTTTTTGGTATCGATGGCGATTGGCCTTTTGATATAAATCTCAAAAAAATAAAAACGAGGGAGAGATTAAGAGATGAAGAAAAAATTATTTGCAGGCATGTTAGCCAGCGCGACTGTTTTAGGGATGTTTGTAGCAGGTGGCACGGCACTAGCGGCAGAAGTGGATACCACGGATACAGAAGTTGGGATTGGCTTCTCGCTTCACCAACCAGGAGGAAGTGGCGATTTGAAACTTCGTTGGACACCGATCGAACTAGATTTTGGTTCAGCCAATACAGTGAATACAGCAGTTCAAGATTTTGATGAACAGGATGAAGCTGGTGGTGTTCACAAATATGCCGTAGTAGAAGACGCTCGCGACCATACTTCAGGAGATGTAGAGTGGAAACTAACTGCGAAAGTAGCAGATTTAGTGAGTACGTCAAACCCCGCGACGAAATTAGATGGCGCGGTATTGAAATTTGATACGGACAAACATGGCTATCAAGGAACGGTTTCACCAGAAATTGCTGGGATTATTTCGGCAACAGCTTCCCATACGGCAACGATGGCAGCCAACTACAGCTTAACAACAGGTGCTGCAACAGCGACAGAAGTTATGAAAGACGGAGATGTTGGTTCTTCTGTGACTTCATATGAAGGAACAACAGCGATGGAAATGAAAAATATCAAGCTGACCGTACCAGCAAATGTTGCAAAAAAAGGACACCATTATACAGGAGACTTAACTTGGTCATTGGATGACACTATCTAATGAATACGAAAAGAGGAGCAGGAGGGCGTCTCCTCTCCCCTTTTTTATTGGAGGAGGACGCCATGACACGACGTAAAATGTTTAGATACTATAGTTCTTTCTTTCTATTGTTTTGTATTAGTTTGTGCTTTCCATTATTCGCACAGGCAGAAGAAGAATCGCAAGGACCTGCCGGCTATACAGTCGAAAGTGTTCTTCCTGAGAACCAGTTCGATAAGCGAAGAACATTCTTCTATCTAAAAATGGAACCAAGCCAAAAACAAACCATTCAGGTGAAAGTAATCAGCACACAAAAAGAACCCGTAACGGTTCATGTGGCTGTTCATGATGCCGTCAGCAGTTCTGTTGGCGCGATCGATTATGCGCAAGACAAACCAAAGCTGGATAACAGTTTGAAACAACCGATCACGAGCTTTGTCAATGTCAAAGACAATGTCAAAGAAGTGACCGTTAAAAATTATGAAGAAAAAATCGTCGATTTTGAAATCAATATGCCCAAAGATGCCTTTTCTGGTGTCAAATTAGGCTCTGTTCGCTTCTTGCGTAAAGCCGATGATAAGGATAAAAAGAAAACCGGATTAGTACCTGAATATGCACGAGTGATCGCGTTAATGCTGACAGAAGATGAAGAGACCTTCAATCATGGGGCAGACTTGCATTTGAAAAAGGTTGATGTGACTGTTTCTCATGGACGTAAAGTAGTTGCAGCGAATATTCAGAACAATCAACCGAAAGTCCTACAGGATATGAAAATCAACGGTGTGATCAAGAAAAAAGGTGAAAAGAAAACTTTTGTTAAACATGAAATGGAGAAGTTTTCTGTCGCGCCAAATTCAAACTTTGATTTTGAGATCCCATTGGGACTAGAACGTTTCTTGCCTGGTACATATGTTTTTACAGGTACCGCTACGGGAGATGGACGTACTTGGAAATGGGAAGAAGAATTCACCATTGGAAAAGATCAAGCAGATAAGGTTAATGAAGAGACAGTCTATAAAATCTTAGTTCCATCTTGGGTTCCATGGGCTGGAGCTGCATTAGTGATCGCGTTGATTGGCCTGATCGGTTATCTAATTCGCCGCCAAAAGCAGTGGCAAGAACAAAGTCATGAAAGGAAGTGAGGGATGTGAAACGAAAAAAATGGCTGGTACTTTTTTCTGTCATCGCCTTGTTTTCCCCGCTTTCCGTTTTTGGGGAAGAACTGGACGATCAAGTGGGCATTAGTTTTGAAGCAGAACAACCAGTAGATCCTAAAGACCCAACAGATCCGACTGATCCAAAATTACCAAACGAACCTGATCCTGATCCGAAAACGCCGGCACCGCTCGTGGATGTACCGCCGTTGACATTAGGCAGCGCGAAGAACTATTTCCTGCAAGTAAGCAGCAGAAAAAGTTTGCCTAAAACGGGAGAAACCCGACAGACGGGAATGCAGTGGGCAGGACTAGTTTGTGTCGCCAGCAGCTTCTGGCTGTTTCTTTTCACACGACTAAAGGAGGAGGAAGACAATGAACAAGAAAGTTAGTAAAACCCTTGGATTAGTTCTATTACTGATGCCATTGCTTCCTTTTTCCTTAGTTAACGCTGAAACGGTTGATAATGTCCCCATGGGTGAAACCACCCTCAGTACGGTAGCGGATGACCCTTTGAAGGAATACAAAGAAAAAGCGGCTACTCAAGTTTCTACTATAGAAGAAGAGCCGGAAAGTGAACAAAAAAAAGCAACAGAGACCCAATCATCTGAAGATACACCTACAACTGAATCCAGCACAGAGGATGCCCACGAGAATGAGACGAAAGCTAAACCACAACCCAGAGGTGGCGGAATTGGCCCACAGACGATGAACTTGATTGAAGGTGTGGATATTGATGCTGATTTTGCGAAGTTACTACGTGAAGATAAAAATACGACGAATAGTGGTGGTTCTTGGTCTGGATATGGAAAGGCGCAAGATCAATTAACAGATGATGATCTGGCGGACCTATCTACCATACGTGTTGAACGCAGAAGTCTTACAAGCTTAAAAGGTATAGAATATGCGACAAATCTCAAAACTCTTTATTGTTCTAAAAATCAAATAAGTAGTTTTGATATATCATCTAATTCTGAGTTGACTACTCTAGATTGCAGTTCAAATCCACTGAGTAATCTGGATGTAACGCAAAATTTGAAGTTGGAAACTTTAAATTTTGCGTCAAGTCAATTGAATAGTATAGATGTAACCCAAAATCTAAAACTGACTAACCTAAATTGTCGAGCTAATCAATTGAGCAGCTTGGATGTAACTCAAAATTCTGAATTGGTTAGTTTGGATTGCATGTCTAATCAATTGACTAGTCTAGATGTGACACAGAATTCAAAGTTGATTAGCTTATTGTGCGATGCTAACCAATTGATTGGTTTGGATGTCAGTCAAAATTTAGATTTGAGTAACCTTACCTGCATTAATAATTCTATAAATGCTATTGATCTAACATATAATGTAAAGTTATCCAGCTTAAATGTTGGTTGGAACCCAATAACAGATATAGATCTTAGTCAAAATATAAACTTATTAACTTTAAATTGTGAGTCGACTTCTATTAGTCAACTGGATTTAAGTTCTAACGCCAAATTAAAAAATGTAAATTGTTGCCAGTGTTCCTTATTGGTTGATGTCATTCTTGCCGGCGCCAATGATTTAGACAGATTGGATGCAAATTTAAATCCATTGTTGGTTACATTAGATACTAGTCAAAATCCAAAGCTAAGATCCTTATATTGCTACGACAGTGGTATAGCGAATTTAGATCTGAGTCAGAATACGATGTTGCTTAGTATAGAATGTCAAAGGACTCAACTGACGAATTTAGATCTAACACAAAATTCAAAATTGGTTACACTAAAAGCTAATGATAGTAAATTAGTTAGTCTACTCGTATCTGGTGCAGATGAGTTAAATCAAATATACTGTGAAAATAATCAGCTGACTACTTTGGATGTAAGCCAAAATAAAAAGTTGTATTCCTTGTATTGCCAAAATAATAACTTGAAGTCTCTTGTCCTGAATGGGGCGGAAGAATTGTACTTTGTGAATTGTTGGAATAATCAAGTAACTGAGCTTGATGTGAATCAGCTATCAAAATTAAATACTTTAAATTGTGGATCTAATGAACTAACAAGCCTGACCGTAGCGGGCGCAGAGGCGTTAGCAACTTTGCAGTGCGATAGTAATAAGTTGGCTACAATTGATGTCAGTCAAAATCTCGCACTACAGTCATTGGATTGCAATGAAAACAATATTAGTGATATTACTAGCGCATATGGGCTGACTCAATTAAGCATACTAAAGGCTGAGGGTCAACAATTATTATTGCCTGTACCAATTGTTGTGAGTGGTCAAGCAAACGTAGATATTCTAAAAACAACTAATCAGTTAGGATTGACTGCAACAAATGGAACTATTATAGGAAGTCCAATATTAACACCTAACGGAGATATTATTGAACTATCTAATGTTACGAGAGAATCTTTAGAGGGTAGATACTTAAGCTTTAACTATAATGGCTCTCAATTAACAGAAGGAGCTGCAAGTGGCTCTAAGGAGTTTGCGGGAAACATTCAATTTTACTCTGTTAGTGATCTAGCATCTAGCTTGGAACCAAAGGATAAGAAAGTCTATTCTGGGGAGGAAGTTGAGTGGACATGGATTATTACAAATGTGGGTGGAGTGAAATCTGAGGAAATTCGAGCGATCCTTGATTTACCCGTAGGACTGACTATAGATGCAAGTAGTATTGAAGTCGATGGCACGACTGGATCAATAAGTGATCTTGATGGAACCAATAGTCTAGGTGATTTGGCATCTGGCCAAATGATAAAAATTACATTTAAGACAACTGTTACAGGTAATCCAGAGGAATGGTTTGAAGCGAAGGGTGAACTAAAATGGAGAGATGCTACTCCAAGCAGTCCGTATGCTATTCAAATAAAGGGTGGGGCTGTTCAAGTTTTAGATGAAGAACAGACGTATACTCCTAAGGATAGTAAAAACATAGCGATTACTTCTGTTCCTGTATATTTCAATCATGGAATTAGGAGTGTTCAGAATACGGCACAAACGTATGGTCTCGATGCGGTAGATTATCAGACCAACACCAATGTCGTAACAGATGGTTTCTACACTCGAATCAAGGATGACCGTGCGACTAGTGTGGGCTGGAAGTTAACTGCGAAGTTATCTGATTTTAAAGATAGTTCGAATACCTTGATGCCAAATGGTACAGGAACATCGTTGAAGCTGGAGAACCTATCGATTGAGAGAGTGACCGACAGGGATACCCCGCAGGAAACGATTGATCCATCGCCTACTGGTGTGGATGTACCTAGCAGTGTTCAATCAACGGAAACAATCGTTGCTGGACAACCAACTGCAAAGACCTTAGTCACGGCGCAGCCGAATGAGGGTCAAGATACGTGGCAGCTGCGGATGCCCTTTGACAAGATTTCTTTGAATCTACCTGCCAATGCAGGAAAAAAGGGAATAGTGTATAAAGCAAAATTAACGTGGTCATTGGATGACACGCCATAGGGGGAAATAATAAATGACGATTCCAGTTTGGCTGGGGATTTTCGGCGCGATCGCGTTAGGCGGTTTGATCAGCTTTTTACTTTTTTTTATCAAAGACAGCCGTCTACGATTGGAATATGGCAAGAAATCAACAGTGTTATTGGTCGATTGCGGCTTATTGTTTATCATGCTGCTAGCGATCGTTGCCGCAATCTTCTTGTACCTTGATTGGCAAACACAGCTGAATTACTTTTTAGGAAATTAAACTGAAGGAAGTAGGTGTACGCTTACTTCCTTTTAAAAAATAAAAAAGGAGATCATTCGATGAAACCTATTTTGATTTTGACCAAGAATCTAGTCCTGGAACAAGAATTGCAGCAACGGTTGCAGTATCTGAATTACGAAGTATTTTGTACAGTAGAATTATTTGAACGGCTCTTAGTGCAGGATTATCAAGAGGCAGTACAAAAAGAGTGGCTAGAGCAGTTTTTAACATTATATAAGACAGTCATTATCAGCGAAACGATCTCAGACAACGAGATTCAAATGATTCTGCCGGTCCTGCAGACCAAGGATCACATCCTTTTGCGGAAGCTAAACAGTGCGCCTTCTATAAAGGAAGAAGAACAGATGAAAAAACTAGGCATTAATGATTGGATCATCACAGAACACTCGATTGATCATTTGCGGGAACAGCTGTCAGACAAATTAGCGGTTTATCAAAAAGAAGAAGCGAATATCGTGTTCTTCTATCCGAGAAAAAATACATTGGGGGATTTAGACAAACTGAAAAACAGTCTATCTAATCGAGAATTGGTGGTATTGGATTGTTTACTTCAAGCAAAAGGGGAAGTCGTTTCGCGTGAAGAATTATGCATTAGCTTATGGAACGAAGCACCAAACAATTCGCACCTTTCACAGTCATCTGTACTGATAAAGAAAATCAAGATGAAACTAGAGCTGGCTGGTTACGATCCTGAAACGCTTAAAACGATTTGGGGGAGAGGGTATCTTCTAGTGCAAAGCGCATTAACAAATGAATACCTTATGCAAGTGAGATGACCAAGTGCGGGCATCTCTTTTTTTGGGTAAAAAGAAGTATAAGTTTTAAGCGATCAAAAGGTTGATATATCAATCTCTTGATCGCTTTTTATTATATTGGTAAGGATTCAACAAAAATTCAGAATTTCGCAGGTCATGGGTGTATCTGATTATCTGTTGATGACTTAAAGGAGTTATGTTGACTGTTTGTTTTTTCTAAATAAGCGGAAAGCAAAATGAAAAAGGAAAAAAGGCCGCTGATTGAATTGTATGTGGAAGTGAAAATATCTGGAATGTTTACGAGTGAGACAACTTCAGGAATAAAAGGCACAGTGGAATCTTGATAAGTAATCAGAATGAATTTTTTTAGCTCCTCATTTGAAATATCTAACGATTCTAAGTTCTTTAATGTCCATTCATTTGTCAAAGAAACAATGAATATACTATCTGACTCCTTTATTAATGATTGAAGCATTGCTGTGTCAGAGTCTCTTTCCACTTCATAGACGAAAATCCCGAAAGGCAATAATAACTCAGAACATAAATTTGCGGCAATCATGCTATGTACTCCACTGAAAATGGAAACTTTTTTTGAGGCAAGGACTCTTTTTGAGATCCGCTCCATTTGTTTATCGTCAAAACTTTGAAAAAGCTCTCTAAAAAGCAGGTCATTTTGCCTAGAAAAATAATTGATAGATTGTTCCAAGCCTTGCTCTGAAAAAAGATGTTGAAACTGATCAAATAAGTTTGAAGGCTCATATCTTCTAGTATCGTTTTTGAAAGAAGTAAAGCCGTCATACCCCAATTGTTTACAGAACTTTGAAATAGTTGAAGGAGTGGTATTTGCTTGGTAGGCAATCTCTTCGATGGTTACATCTGGAAAATCATCAATTCGATCTAATAATGATTTAGCGATGACAAACTTTGTATCAAATTTCTTTTTATTGAAAATATATTCGATTAATTTTAAATGGATGTATTTATTTTTCTGATTAGTCATGGTTTCGGTCTCCTTATTTATCCAGTATAGCATAGTAAAAAGATGGATACGTTCGATAGAAACGAGCAATTATACTCGTTGTCCAAAAGCGGACAACGGATTTCGTTGAGAACGTTCGAGGCTCTAAATATAATTGGGTTATGGTAATCATGATTATTCAAAAAAAGAAAAGGAGTCGTATTATGGGAGCATTTATGGGCGCAATTGAAGAGAAATTGATGCCGATCATGAATAAAGTTTCAAACCAAAGACATCTGAGTGCAATTAGAGACGGATTGATCATAACGATCCCGTTAACGATCATTGGGGCGGTTTGTTTATTGATACCAACTTTTCCATGGCCAAAAGCCTATGTTGATTTTATGGGAAGTAACGCTGGAATTGTAAACGTATTTATGGTTGTTTACCAAATGACACTAGGCATGTTATCAGTGTACGTATGTATTGGTATCGGCACGAACTTAGCAAAAATTTACAAGTTGGATCAAACAAATGGTGCGTTGAGTGCGCTATTGACGTTTCTTTCAACAATGATCTTTTCAGCATTTGATGAAGGAACATTTCTAAGTACCGCTTACCTTGGTGGCGAAGGGATGTTTACAGCAATTATTGCATCACTGTTAGCAGTAGAGGTTATGCATTTTTGTAAAAAGAAGAACATATCCATCAAAATGCCAGATTCTGTTCCAGCTAATATTAGCGCAAGCTTCGAATTGTTGATTCCTATTATTGTGTCCTCTTTGGGAATTTCGAGCATCGTACATGGCTTAGGATTTAATATCAATAATTTGATCAGTTCAATCGTGACACCAATTTTAAGTGCGTCATCGAATTCGATTTTGTCACCACTGGTTTTTGTATCCTTGACAGCCATCATGTGGTTTTTCGGAATTCATCCTGCTGTTTTGGGTGCGATCATGACACCGATTTGGACTGTGAATGCCACAGCCAATATGGAAGCTGTTATTGCCGGAGCAAGCATTCCGAATCTTGGTGTCCAACCATTTGTCTTCACATTTTTATGGATCGGTGGTGGCGGTGGAACATTGGCTTTGTGTCTACTAATGTGTTTTTCAAAAAGCAGTGCATTGAAAAGCTTAGGCAGGTTAGGGATCGTTCCGAGTTTCTTCAACATCAACGAGCCGATTCTATTTGGCCTGCCGATTGTACTGAATCCTATACTGATTGTTCCGTTCTTTTTGGGACCAATTATTTGTACAGTCATAACTTATGTTGCCTTTAAAACGGGAATCGTTGCAGGAATCGGTTACCCATTCGCAGCGGCATGGAATTTTCCATCGTTTATTTCTGCACCGATAGCGACCGCCAGTATCACAGGACTCTTACTTGTGATTGTGAATTTCTTGATATATCTGGCGATCTATTATCCATTTTTCAAAATATACGAGAAAAAACAATTAGAAATAGAGACAGGAGAGAATGTATAGATGAAAAAAAACAGTAAATCATTTCCGCAGAATTTTTTATGGGGAGGAGCAGTTGCTGCCAACCAGCTTGAAGGCGCTTTTGAAGAAGGTGGGAAAGGATTGTCGGTAGCGGATATCAACCGCTTTAGAGATGATGTCGAGGTAGAGAAAAAAGCGAATACGGAAGAAACTACAGCGGATATACTTTATGCAATCAATGATAAAGAAGGGCATTATCCTAAAAGAACCGGAATCGATTTTTATCATACCTATAAAGAAGACCTTGCTTTACTCGCAGAAACAGGAATGAAATCGTTCAGAACATCAATCAGCTGGGCTCGGATTTTTCCCAATGGTGATGATGCGGAGCCCAACGAAGAGGGATTGAAATTCTATGATCAATTGATTGATGAAATCCTTAACCAAGGGATGGAACCGTTAATTACCGTCTCTCATTATGAAATGCCGTTGAATTTAGCTTTGAAATACAATGGTTGGCATAATCGAAAGTTGATTGATTTTTTTGTTAACCTTGCGACGACTCTATTTGAACGTTATAAGGGAAAAGTTAAATACTGGATTTTGGTCAATCAAATTAATTTAAGCAGTTTTGAATCCTTCAATCACTTAGGCATTCCAGCTGACAAAGTAGATAAATTAGAAGAAGCCAAATTCCAAGGTGTGCACAATGAAATGGTCGCCTGTGGCAGAGCAACAAAGCTTGCTCGAGACATCGACTCAGACATGAAAATTGGGATGATGACTTGTTATTCTGCAGCATATTCGAAATCACCGATGCCTGAGGATAATTTAGCTGCATTGAAATTTAGTCAAATTTCTGAGTATTTCTACTCTGACGTTTTGGTTCGAGGGAAATATCCAAGCTATATGTATCGTTATTTTGAAGAAAATTCTATTGATTTAGTCTTTGGTGAAAATGACGAAGAGGATCTGAAAAATACTGTCGATTTTGTATCGTTCTCTTATTACTATACTCGTATGATCGGTGAGGGAGATCAAGCCTCAGAAAGAAATCCTAAATTAAAAACAAACGAGTGGGGGTGGGGCTATGATCCGATCGGTCTAAGAATTGCCCTGAATAATCATTACGATCGTTACGGGTTGCCAATAATGATCACAGAAAATGGCATGGGTTTTTATGAGAAGCTTGACGAAAACGGCACCATCCAAGACGATTACCGAATTGATTTTTTACGTATGCATATTGAGCAGATGAAGGAAGCGATCTATGACGGCGTAGAATTAATAGGTTACTATCCATGGGGGCCGATTGATCTAGTAAGCTGTTCGTCCTCAGAAATGAGTAAACGTTATGGATTCATTTATGTGGATATTGACGATTATGGTAAAGGAAGTGGAAAGAGATACAAAAAAGCCAGCTTTGATTGGTATAAAAAAGTTATCGAAACCAATGGTGAGCAGCTTTAGGGGCTATGCTAATCCAATTATTGGTATGGAAGTCCGAGATTTAAGACGGGCTTCTTTTCAATTTTTCTGAACCCCATTTGAACTAAAGTTCATTCGTTTTACGTAGTTTTTTTCAGTATTATATGGCTGATTAATGAAATTCAGATAGTAAAATAGATGATAATTATTTGGTCTACATCACGTATAAAATTTTCAAAAAATGCATTTGAAATATAATTCACCAATATAGTTATAGGCCCCTTTTTATTTTAGGTTTAAAAATACAATTATCATTTTTTGTCTTTTTTTGTCTTGACACAATAAAATTCGCAAGCTATACTTAGCGCGAAGTTGATTAGAATGTGAGAACGGCATTGAATTTCGTTCTTTCGTTGTTAAAAACTTGAAGTTGTGGGAAAAACTATTCGATTGAAAGGGTGAGTATTTTGACAGCAAAAGTTAGATTTATTGGGGCAGGAAATATTGTCCAAGCAATTCTTGGTGGTGTAGAAAAAGGCGGTGTTTACGCGAATTCAGAGGTTGGGATCTTCGATGTTTCAGAAGAAGTGCGGAACGGTTTTCAAGAAAAAGGCTATACAGTTTATGAATCAATCCGCTCACTAGTTGATAAAGCACCTGTGGTAGTCGTAGCAGTAACGCCTCAGGTAATTGATCGCATCATTGCTGAACTAAAGAGTGCATTATCAGAGGAGACGGTTATTCTTTCTGTTGCTGCTGGGATCAGTACAGACTGGTATAAGGAGCATATAGGGGAATCTGTCAAAGCAGTGAGCTGTATGCCTAACTTAACTGCTCAGGTTGGAATGGGTGCATTTACTGTTTCGAGATCATCTGCTGTAACAGCTGAAGACTTTGAGAAAGTTTATGACTTTCTTTCTAGCTGTGGGATTGTCAAAGAGATTTCTGAATCATTAATGTGTGAGGTAGTTCCGTTGAATGGATCTTCGCCGGCCTTTTTCTATCGGATGGCAAAGGTTGCTGTAGATGCAGCGGTAGCTATGGGGTTTGATCAAGACACTGCTCTCCAATTGTTTGCCCAGACAATGAAAGGCAGTGCGGAAATGTTGATGAATTCTGGATCAACACCTCAAGAATTGGAGGATCGTTTGCGTTTAGCTGGTGGTACGACCTTGGCTGCGTTAGATAAAATGGATGAACTAGGCTTTAACCGAGCTTTTGATGAAGGAATCAAAGCCTGTGTGCAACGTTGTAGGGAATTGAGCGAAGCTTAAGAAGCTGGGGAGCACTTTGCTACTAAAAGTGCTCTTATTTTTTTGCTAATTTCCCATCTATCTCAAATATTGCTTTCATAGAAAGCGTAGTCTATAATATTATAATGCTTACACTTGCGAAGAATAACCTAAGAGATGGGATATGAAGTAATGACAGATTATCAAATGATGGGAAAAAAATTAAAACAATTACGTAAAGAAGAGATGCTGACTCTTGAACAATTATCTGAAAAAGCTGGTATATCCGCAGGCTATATAAGTAAGATCGAACGAGGGACAGTCAATCCTTCAGCTAAAAATATTCAAAAGATTTGTTTCGTTTTAGGAATAACCGCAAATGAATTAATGATCGATAAGGAAGAATCAGAGAAGCTTACAAATGAGAACAAGAATAAATCATATATCTTAAAAAAAGAGGAACGTCTACCAATTTACGGGATGACGGATGTATTAAGCTTTGAATCCCTGTATGAAGAAAATCCTCATTTTAAGATGAATGTGATGACGATCTCTGGAAATATGAAAGGTGAGCATTATTCAGTACACAGCTATGATGAATTTGGTGTTGTCGCAAAAGGAAAACTGGAATTGATTTTAGAGGACACTGACTCATATGTACTTGAAGAAGGTGAATGTATCATGATTCGAGCGAATACAAAACACGCGATCACCAATTCATTCGATGATGAATCAATCAGTTACTGGATCGAAATAGGCGAATTTTAAACAATCAAGAGGCGCAGAAAGGTATATACCTTTCTGCGCCTCTTTTTACGTTAGAGGAATCATACGCTCGAATTTTCTCTCTTTATTCTGTCAAAAAGATTTGTTATAAAAAATTGAAAATAAAAAGCTTTTTGAATAGAAATAGAGCGCTTTCTGAGCGCTTTTTCAGCACCTCTAAATGACAAAATAAGATATTTATCTTTCTTAAAGGAAAATTTATCTTGTTAAATGATTCTCAAGGTGGTATCTTATTGGTGAGAAAATAATGCGATCGCAGCAAAAATAGAAAAGAGAGATTGGAGGAAAATTCTGTCATTATTCGAAAAGTAATTGGAGGATAAATAGTAAAATCAACAGATAGACTTTTTATTGAGGTTCTTAAAAATTAGTGTGGACTCTATTGCTCAATGGTGAACTTGTAAACTTTAAAATGGTGAAAACTTCTCACGGCTAAGCTTTAAATGAATCGCTTATGAGGGTTGAAAAATGTAGAAATTATGATGATTAATTGGAGGAAACAGGAATGACAAATAAGTCTTATATGACACGTGTAAATCGCTTGAAAGATCGAGTAATGAGCACACGTCCAGAAATGGATCTAGAAAACGCAGTACTTCTAACTAGAGGATTTCAAGAATCAGAGGGAGAACCATTTGTGGTTCAAAAAGCTTTTGCTTTTCGGAAGCAATGTCTGGAAAAAACAGTAAAAATCTGGGATGACGAGTTGGTTGTCGGAAATTCCGGTAGTAAACAAAGAGGCGGCTTGCTTAATCCGGATACTTGCTGGTCTGTATTAGAAGATGAGTTAGATACGATTAGTACACGGGAATACGACCCGTTCTATTTAACTGATGAGGATCGGGAGCGTTTTAACCATGAAGTTAAGCCCTATTGGAAAGGTAAGTCAACCTTTGAAAAATGGTTAAAACAAATTCCAGAAGATACGAAAATTTTACGTGACTGCGGCGTCCTTTACATCAATCGGAAGGCCGTTCGTGGCTGGGGTGAAACGACTGCTGGTTATGAGCTGATCATCACTGAAGGAATCGAAGGAATTCAACGACGAATTTCAGAAGTTCGAGCAACGTTGGATATCACGAAACCAGGGCATTATGACAAATTAACGTACCTGCGTGCTTTAGAGTACAGTGCAGATGGCGTACTTCAATTATCTAAACGTTATGCAGCGGAAGCAGTGCGGTTATCTGAAGCGGAAGCTGATCCGAAGCGTAAAGAAGAACTTCTAGAAATCGCAAAAATTTGTAAACATGTACCAGAAAAACCTGCCAGAACATTCCGTGAAGCCATCCAATCACTGTATTTCTACCAAACATGTATTTTCATGGAACAAAATGCAGCCAGCTATAATCCAGGTCGGATGGACCAATACTTGTATCCTTTCTATAAAGCTGATGTAGAAGCGGGAGATTTAACAGAGGAACAAGCGCAAGAATTGCTGGACTGCTTATGGGTGAAATTCAGTGAACCGTGTCTTTTCCAAGATGAGGTCACTGCCCAATTCTCCGCAGGCTATCCAATGTTCCAAAATGTTTGTGTTGGCGGGGTCGACGAGAACGGGATGGATGCAGTCAATGATCTTTCCTACATGATCCTACAGGCAACGATGGATGTTCAATTATATCAACCGTCTCTATCCGTTCGTTACAATATGGCCCGCAATCCGAATTCATTCTTGAAAAAGGTCGTTGAGCTGATGAAACTGGGTACCGGATTCCCAGCTTTCCACAGTGATGAAGTGGGTATCCAAATGATGTTAAGTAAAGGGATTCCTTTGAAGGAAGCTTATAACTGGAATCCATGTGGTTGTGTGGAAACGAATCTAGCCGGGAAGCAGCGCTGCTACACCTCTTATGCGGATTACAACTTAGGTTCGATCGTTGAGTTTGCTTTGAATGATGGTGTGAGTCCGAAATACGGAGTGCAAGCATCTGCTAAGACAGGTGATCCTCGTAGCTTTGTTGAATTTGATCAGTTCTTAGACGCGATCAAAGAACAAATCCGCTTTGTTATCAATGCGATGGTAGCGGGAAATCATGTGAATGACGACATTTGTTTGGAACGTGTTTGTCCAGCCTTATCGATGACTTTTGAGGAATGTATTACGAATGCGAAAGACTATGCATGGGGTGGAGCGAAATACAATATTGGTAATGGGCTAGATGCGATTGGCGTTGCTGATTTGATGAATAGCGTTTCTGCTGTAAAGCATTTGGTCTATGACGAAAAATCACTCACAATGGATCAGCTGTTGGAAGCAGTCAAAGCCGACTTTGTTGGTTATGAAGAAATCCAAGAAATGTGTATGGAAGCTCCTAAATATGGAAATGACGACGATGACGTAAATAAACTAACGGGTGATCTATTCACGTATATTTCAGATTTGATCGAATCCTACGATAGTAAATACGGTCACATGACTGCTGGTATTTTACCAGTATCAGGAAATACGCCGTTTGGTCTAGAAGTTGGTGCTCTGCCATCCGGTCGAAATGCAAGCTTGCCATTGGCGGATGGTGTAAGTCCAAGTGCAGGGACTGATATTGAAGGAATGGGCGCGATCATCAAGTCTGTATCGTACGTGCCGCATGCTCGGTTTAACCAAGGAACCTTGTTGAACATGAAGTTAGATCCTGTCTTCAATCAGAGTGAACAATCAACACAAGCGTTGATGGGCTTCTTGAAGAGTATGTGTTCATTAGGTGTATTCCACGTCCAATTCAATGTGATCGATCGTGATGTTCTATTAAAAGCCCAAGAAAGTCCAGAAGATTATAAAGGACTGCTGATTCGGGTTGCGGGGTATACAGCATACTTTGTTGAGCTGGGTAAAGAGGTACAAGACGATATCATTTCACGTAGTGCCCATGTCGCAGTTTAACACAAAAAAATAGGGAAATATCTGTTGGCAAGTAGTTCGCAGTCCGCCAATTACTGCCAGCAGATTTTTTTGAAAGGGTAGAATCTCAGTGGCGAAAACAGCACAAATTCTTAGAATAGAAAAAATTTCACCCAATGATGGTTTGGGGTTACGAACAGTGGTCTTTTTCAAGGGTTGTCCGTTGCGTTGCCAGTGGTGTTCCACGCCAGAATCACAAAAAAAGACACCAGAGCTGTGTTTTAATGCCGCGACAGGGAAAAAATGTATCTATGGCAAACAAATGACTTTAGCTGAAGTGATGAAGGAAATCGAAAAAGACGAGATCTTCTATCATCATACCGGCGGCGGTGTGACTCTGAGTGGCGGGGATGTCTTAGTGCAGGCGGATTTCGCTCGTGAAGTTCTGATTCAATGCAAAGAGAACGGACTTCATACTATGGCGGAGCTGGATATGTATGGCAACTATCGGGAGGCAGCGAAGATATTACCATATCTGGATGGCTTCTATATTGATTTGAAAAATATGGATGACGCTGATCATAAAAAATGGACCGGTGTCAGTAATAGGACGATTTTAGCAAATACTATTCAGGCAGCGAAGGATTGTAAGGATAAGTCACTGTGTATCCGAGTACCATTGATTTGGGAGATCAACGATTCCTATGAGAATATTCTAAACACAGCAGAATTTTGTGAGAGCTTAGCTACCTGTGATGAATTGGAATTTCTACCGTATCATCGTCTAGGACAAGCGACGTACGATAATTTACAACGAGATTATCCGTTGAAGCATCTTCCGGCGATGAGCTATGAAGAAGCGTATGAGCGCGTTTCTTTCTTGAAAGATTTGGACCTGTCTTTTCCAGTTAAGATAGCTGGAAAGGTAATTCAGCAAGAAAAGGAGAAAGTGTTATGAGTGAACAGCCGAAAAGTAAAGGCAAACGCAACCTGATATTATTGATACTTAGTTTGATCGCCGGAATGGTATTCTTGACACCCTTATTACGTTTTAGTTTTTATGATCAGATGAAAGTGGCTTTAGGTTTGACCGATATTCAGTTAGGGACGATTGGTTCGATTTATGGCATATTCAATGTACTTTGCTATGCACCGAGCGGATTTCTAGCAGAAAAATTCAGCACCAAGAAGTTGCTGCTTGCTTCAACGATCGGTATGACAGCGACAACCATCTGGTATTTCCTGTTACCAGGATTTACATCATTATTGATCATCCATGCCTTGTATGGTGTGTTTAGTGTGGGGACATTTTGGTCACCTTATTTGACCGCTATTCGGCAGCTTGGTTCGGAGGAAGAACAAGGTCGAATCTATGGCGTTAGTGAAAGTCTGCGAGGGATCGGTCAAACCTTGATCGCGATGGGCTGCTTAGCAGTTGTAGCATTGTTCAGTTCAGAAGTCGCTGGTTTTCGAATGTTGTTAGCGATCAATGCGGTCGTCTTTGCTGTATTGACGGTGGCTGTAATGATTTTCATGCCTAATGAAGAAAAGAAAACAGCTGGAAACACTGGCGGCGTAAAAACAAAAACCTCATTCAAAGACAGTGTAGCGTTCAAAACATTAACGAGTTCTTCAACATGGATTTGTATTTTCGTTATTATGTGCGGTTACGCATTGTGGCACACAGTGAATGGGTTTATCGGGACTTATTGTACGCGAGTATTACATCTTACTCCAAGTGTTTCCAGTACGCTTTCGATCATTAGAAGTTACATCATTGTCTTTGTTGCTGGATTATCCGGTGGGGTGATCATTGATAAATTCAAGACAAAAGGTCAGGGAATGATGCTGGTCTATGCAGGACTTGCGATCAGTGTCGTAGCGATTTTCTTTACTAGTACATTAACAGCCGTTTGTATTGTAGCAACAGTAATTTTGTCCTATATGACCAATGTTATCAAATCAACGTATTGGTCGATTTTAGGAGATGCAGGTATCCCTGTAGAAACGACTGGAATGGCAACCGGATTGATTTCATTAATCGCTCTGACACCAGAGATTTTTGTTCCGCCTGTAGTAAGTCGTTTCATCACATATGGTGAAAGCATTGGCAATGTAAAATTAGGATTCGATATGATGCTGGTCTGGTTAGTTGTTTGGGCAGTATTAGGTGTCGGCGCTTCATTGATTTTGAAAAAACGTAAAGAAAAAATTGATAGTATCAGTGTCGATAAAGCTATTAAAACAGAAGCAGAAGTCGCTTAAAGCGATGAAAAATTTTCTGGATCAAATAACGCAAGGTTTTCTAGCTTTTAGCTTGGAGCCTTGCGTTTTTTAGAAGAATCCTGGAATTAATCTGCAAGCTGTTGTCAGTAAAGAATATACTGCAAAAAATGAAAGGGGAAATTATGACTAAGAAGCCTAAATACCAGTTATACAAGGTTGGTTTTTATACAGCATTAGCAATTTTACTTTTGGAAATAGTTTTTGGTATTTTTTTCCAAAAAGAATTTGGTGCTTTATTGAGTAATGCCACGTATTTTGTTGGCGATAATTTTGGCTGGTTTATCAACTCATTATCTCTTTTGGCTGTTATATTAGCCGTGGTAATCGTTCTGTTCAAATTTGGCGATATTAAAATTGGCGGGCCAGATGCCAAGCCCGATTTCAAATTTCATAATTGGTGCTTCATGGCTATTTGCGGTGGGATCGGTTGCGGTGTACTCTTCTGGGCGCTCGGTGAACCGATGTTTCACTATATTCAGCCGCCAGTTTCAGCAGGAGTTCAGAGTGGTTCTAGGCAGGCGGCGATTTTCGCAGTTAGTCAAGCGATGTTCGATTGGACATTTGTCCAATATTGTCAGTACGCATTATGTGGAGTCGTTTTCGCATTGATTGCTTATAACTTGAAAAAAGATTTATCCTTTGGCTCCTTGATCGAATGTTCATTTAAACGGCGTATTCCTTGGTTGATGGCTGCCGTTCATATTATTGCAATTTTTTGTTTGGCAAGTGCGGTATCAAATTCGATGGGAGCCGGATTATTGCAACTCGGTGCGGGTGTGGAAAGTCTCTTTGGTTTAAAACAAGGACCAGTATTATGGCTATTCTTAGCGATAGGAGTAGGGCTCATCTTCATTTTGACCTGTGTTGCCGGAATGTCAAAAGGGTTAAAAAATCTTTCGAATGTCACGATGATCATATTTGCTTGCCTGTTGATTTACATTCTATTAGCTGGAGACGCGGTGTTTATTGGAAAAATCAGTACAGAATCAGTTGGGTACATGTTCGATAATTTTTTTGGGATGGTCACACACAATAATACCTTAGCGCCAAAGGATCAATGGGCAAACGAATGGACAATTACTTTCTGGAACTCTTTTTTTAATTACGCCCCAGTAATTGGCATGTTTTTAGCACGTATGGGAAAAGGTCGAACAGTTCGCCAATTTATGTTGGTCAACATCCTAGTTCCGTCTATTTTTTGTATTATTTGGATTGGTATTTTTGGAGGTATGGCTATCAATGTTCAAGCGACTGGTCAAGTAGATATTTGGGAAATGATCCAATCTCACGGGATGCAGACGACCGTTTATCAATTTCTAGGAACGCTTCCATTCGGGAAAATAGCGATGTTCATATTTTTAATAGCAGTTATCTGTTCATTCTGTACGTTAGCCGATCCGATGTGTTCTGTTCTTGCAACATTATGTGTATGTAAAATGCAGATCGATGATGAACCGCCAAGAAAAATTAAGATTTTAATGGGCATTCTTGTCACGTCTATTGCATACTTGCTTCTTGCCTCAGGAGGAATGGAGGCAGTCAAAGGACTTTTGAATATCGGAGGTCTGCTGATGTCGATCCCTACGATGTGGTGTTTTGTTGAGGTATTTCGTCAGTCATCCTATCTGCTTACATTGAGAGGATCTGTTCTTTTAAACAAACAGAAGGTGGACAATGCTGAGTTCAAACTTGAGAATAGAGCGACGAAGGGAAAAGAAGGTTTAGTATTGAGTAGTATTAGGAAATACAATAATGATAGTAAAGTACACTGACTGAAACTTTAGCACGCCCTCTGTAGCTCACATTTTTATAAATAGTAGGTTTTTTCTTTGGCGGAATAATCGGAATGGGGACTTTTTTAGGAGTGCTTGTACAAGGTTCTATGATTGAAAGTTGGTAGACAGATATTTACAATAAGTACCTCAACAAAATGACAGAATAAGCCTGTTTATTCTAGAGGATTGTTGTCGATTTTCCACTGAAAAACCACTATCAAAACATACGCCCCCCCTTACGACTAGAACTCGCAAGGGGGGGCGTATGTTTTGAAAACCACAGGCCGAGCTTATGGCTCAGACAGGCTTCCAGGAGAATGGCGTTTTTACAAAACGTTTAAAAAGATCGCAGAACAAGGGTTCCACGCCCTTTAAACATGGAGGATATCAAGGATTTATGATTCAATCATGGCAATTAATAGTTGAAAGAACTCTTTAAAGGAGCTTTGCTCAGAAAGAATGTCTAAATTTTTTTTATTGCTAAGGATACTAATTAATAATTCAAAGACTTCGCTGAATTCTTTTTTATCCTCCTTTGTAATTCCTAAAAGTAGAATCAAAGAAACAGCTTGCTTTCCCCAGGATATAGGGGACGTTGTCGTGGCTACCGCAATGAAACTTTTTTTGACATTGTTAGAAACCATGGAGTGTGGAATTGCGACACCTTTGTAGGCTGTTTCTGACATAGTCTCACGTTCATAAATATCTTCTATATACAAGGCATTCGAATATTTCTTCTTTACAGAAAGTTGAACTAAGGCATCAATCATTTCCTTTTTTTTCGTAATTTGACTATCTCCGACAAATAGTTCCGAATTAAGAAGTTTATTCAATTGTGCGATAAGCTTTTTAGTTTTAATTTTGGAACGTGTCTCCAAAATCTTATGATTGATAGTTAATAAATCTTCCTCTGAAAGGAAAGGTGATACTGTAACTACGTTTTTGATTGTAGGATCAAGGGCATTACTTATTATCATTTGAACATTATCATTTTTACCGTCTGCATAAAGCATTTTAAATTCATAAGTAGATAGAGTACCTACAATAACAAGTTCTTTTTGAAATCGTTCTTTGATTTCTCGTTCAAGCGAATCTTTCATTTGATAATAGTCTGGTGTAACGATTAATGTACGTAATTTATTTTTGTTCATTTTACGTTCAAAATAGCCACCCACGTGAAAAGCTAAGAAGGCGATTTCATCTTCATTAATCTTTATTCCGAAATTTTTCATGATTTCTTGAGCCATACTAACTGCTATATCATAGATTAATGGGTATTCACTTTGAATTTTCGCTGTTAATGGGTTTCGGATAGTGTAATTATTTTCGACTCTTTGAAATAAATTATTTAGATGTATGGTGTACTGCAATTGAAACTCACGATCGAAATGATCAAGGTAGTATTCATTACAGATCATTGTAATTACACTTTCTGAAAATTCAATAATTGCAGGATCAATATAGTCCTCTAAAGAGTCCAAGTCCATGTTGTGATAATCTATAGCAGAAATATTATTTTGAACTAGCAAGTAGATATTTGCACGTTCGTGAGGATTAAGCGAGATTGAAAATTCATCTTCCATGTAGTGGTATAGATCCACTATCAAGTTTGAATAAATTTTCGTTTCTTTTTTCGAACTGACGATTTCATATCCAGCTTTTATTCTGTCAATCATGATAGTTAAATGTACAATGAAGTTATCTAAGACATAGTCATTCATGTACGTTTGATTTTTTTCAAAAATATTCTTGAGGTCATGTTTCATTGAGTTCAATTCATATTTAGAATGCAATAAAGAGTGGTAGTTTGAAACCGCAAAAAAATCAAAAGACTGTTGCTTAATCAATGAACGCATAAAAGCTCTTTTCTTAGTTTCAGTTCCATTAATTGTGATCATTTTATTTTTTTTAATTAAGTCTATTTGAAATCTAGCTAGTTGCTCACGAATAATTTCCAAATCTCTATCCAATGTGGCTTCACTAACGAATAGTAGATTGAACAACTCGGTTATGGAGATGCTATTTGAAGACAAAAGCAATGTTTTCGCCAATAAAAATTGACGATCTTGCGGATTTGATAAAGAAAACTCACTTTTTTCCTTCATACTTACAGACTGACTAAATTGATTCTTATCAATCTTGTATCCCTTATGAGAAGAGAGAATTATCCGTTTTTTCTTATTAATAGACTGTATGTATTTTCTGATTTGGCGAGTGGAGACATTTAACAAGTCAGATAACGATGAAGCATTGACATAGGAATTTTCATGTTTCATCAGAAAATCAATTAACAAGTCCTCGTTTTTCTTCATTAAAATATCCCTCCCTACGAGTTCGTTATTAGATATAATTATAGTACAAAAAAATCCCTCAATTTTCTAATCTATGGAGTTCCTAACTATAGGAACTTCTTCGATTGGAATTAAAATTTTTTCTTCTCTAGAATAAACTTATCAAATACGAAGGAGTGTTTTTTATGAAAAAAATAATGTTATCATGTGGCAGCGGTGCATCCAGCGGTTTTTTGGCGGGGAATGCACGCAAGGCGGCATCTGAAGCAGGAGTTGAATTTGAATTTTTTGCCAGAAGCGATTCAGAAATTGAAGATTTTGCAGATGAGATTGATCTTTTATTGATTGGTCCGCATTTAGCATATCTGGAGTCAGAGCTTGCTGAAATCGTTGCTCCATATGATGTACCTATTAAAATAATACCACAACAAATATACGGAAAACTTGATGGCAAGGCACTGTTAGATTTTTCACAAAAAAATATGAAAAAATAGGTGGAAAATATGAAAAAATTTATTGAGTGGATGCAAAATGATTTTTCTTCTAAGGTTAATAAAATTGCTAGAAATCCTTGGGTTGCTGCGATTCAAGATTCATTATTAAGTGCGATGCCAATGATTTTTATTGGATCATTTGCCACGATTTTAACATTAGTAAAAGAATATATACCGGGATTTCCAGATGTGACACCTATAAGTGATTTCTCTTTTGGGTTGTTTAGTTTGTTCTTGGCTTACTTAATTCCTGAAAATGTGATGTTAAAGAAGAAACATCGTAACACTAGTAAACAAGCAGGTTTGGCAGGATTAGCATTTTATTTGATGATTATTTCGCCGATATTTGATGAAGCAGGTAATATGACAATAGTCTTCGCAAATCTTGGCGCAGGTGGTATGGTCGCAGCTTTGGTCGCTGGTATTTTCGTAGGATTTATAATGAACTTATTTGCGAAGTTTTCCTTTTTCAAAAAGGACACGACTATGCCCGATTTTGTTACTGTTTGGTTCAATACCTTAATTCCAATTATTGTCATTTTAGTAGTAGGTTGGGTGTTCACTATTGTACTTAGTATTAATCTTTTTGATTTAGTTTACGTGATTCTATCACCGCTGATTAGTTTGGGACAAAGCTTTTGGGGCTTCGTACTTATTTCATTTTTGGGATATGCATTCTTTTATACTTTTGGTATTTCAAGTTGGATTATGTATCCAGTGGAGATTGCAATCGCGTTGCCAGCAATTTCTGAGAATATGAGTGCGGTTGCAAATGGAAATGAACCGACAAATATTTTTGTGAATGAAACACTGAACATAGTAACAATTGGCGGCGGCGGATCTACTTTAGCGCTATGCATAATGCTGGCCTTTCTATCGAAATCACAAAAAAATAAATTGATCGGTCGAACTGCGTTGATTCCATCTATTTTTAATATAAATGAGCCTTTAATTTTTGGAGCTCCAGTAGCGTTTAATCCGATTTTGATGATTCCAATGTGGATTATGGGTTTTCTTGCACCAGCATTAACTTATTTAGTAATGAAAATAGGACTTGTTCAAATTCCATTTAATACTTTTGAATTGTGGTATATCCCTACACCGATTCAAGCCTTTTTCTCTACTCATTCATTTATGGCAGTCCTTTATGTGTTCATCCTATTTGCGATTTCATGGATTATCTATTATCCATTTTTCAAGATTTATGATAATCAAAGTTTACAGGAAGAAGGAGAATAATTGCTATGTCGGAAAAAAGTATTAGTGTTGCTTCATTAAATGAAATTTCAATGACTATGATTATGAAAGCAGGTAGTTGCCGAGACATTTTGTCGAAAATGATGATGAATATTGAAAAATTGAAGGAAGTTGAAATTGAGCAAAAATTAAAAGAGGCAAAAAAGGAGATTGTTATTGCTCATCAAGAACAAACCAAAGTCATTCAAAGTACATTAGAGGACGAGGACTTCACACCAAATTTACTATTTACCCATGCACAGGATACAGTGATGACTGTGTACAGTGAATATCACACAGCTTGTAATATGGTTCATATCTATAAATCTTTGAAATTGGAGATGAAAAAATGATCAAGAACATGAAGAAATTTCCTGACAATTTTTTTTGGGGAGGAGCGGTTGCTGCTAATCAACTCGAAGGTGCTTATAAAGAAGGCGGAAAAGGCTTAAGCGTAGCTGACATTAATCAATTTAGAAATGACATCCCATTAGAAAAAAAGAGTAACAAGGAAATATCGATGAAAGACATTGACGACTTATTAAATAATGAAAAGGCTGTATTTCCTAAAAGAACAGGAATTGATTTCTATCATACTTACAAAGAGGATTTGAAACTGTTAGCCCAAACGGGAATGAATGCTTTTCGCACTTCCATTAGTTGGGCAAGAATTTTTCCTAAAGGTGATGAGTTGGTCCCTAATGAGGAAGGGTTAAAGTACTATGATAGATTGATTGATGAACTGCTGAAAAATGGAATGGAACCAGTTCTAACAATATCTCACTATGAGATGCCATTGTACCTGGCTACTGAATACAATGGTTGGTATAATCGAAAAACGATTGATTTCTTTACCCGTTTTGCAGAAACACTGTTCAAACGCTATAGAGGAAAAGTGAAGTATTGGATTTTGGTTAATCAAATGAATCTGATTGGACATGAATCGTTTAACCATCTGGGGATTCCAAGTGATCGTGTTGAAAATTTAGGAGAAGCCAAATATCAAGGTGTTCATAATGAGTTAGTTGCCTGTGCAAGATCAGTAAAGATCGGGAAATTGGTTGATCCAACGATGCAAATCGGAATGATGTCTTATTATGATAATGCTTATCCTGCTTCATCTAAACCAGAAGATAATTTGGCGGCGTTAAAATACAATCAAATGCAGTATTATTATTCAGATGTCTTAGTTAGAGGTGTTTATCCTCGCTATGTTTATCGTTTTTTTGAAGAACAGGGATTTGATATTGAATTTGGAGTACATGATTTAGATGATTTAAAGAATACAGTAGATTTTGTTACTTTCTCTTATTATTACGCTATGGTGGCAGACGAGGAATCAATTAAAAATGATTTTTCTGTAAATCCCAATGATCGTCTACCGTCAAATGATTGGGGATGGACAGTTGATCCGATCGGGTTACGAATTGCTTTAAATGAATATTATGATCGCTACCAACTTCCAATTATGATTACTGAAAATGGGATGGGCTTTTTTGAAGCACTTCCTGATAGCAAATATATTGAGGATGATTATCGAATTGATTTTTATCGGAAGCACATTGAACAAATGAAGGAAGCGATTTATGATGGTGTGGAGTTAGTTGGGTATTTCCCTTGGGGGCCAATTGATCTTGTGAGTTGCTCTTCATCTGAGATGAGTAAACGTTATGGATTCATTTATGTTGATCTCGATGACTATGGTGAAGGCTCAGGTACTAGATACAAAAAGAAAAGCTTTGATTGGTATAAAAAAGTGATTGAGACGAATGGTGAAAATTTAGATTAATAAAAAAATTTCTGAGTAGATGAAATGCTTTTAAATCTATGTTTCATCAACAGTAGTCTCGAATCATTCGAACAGTGAATTATGTAATTCATAAGAGTATAAACATATATTATTTCAATGAAACCCAATCGTCTAACTCTGATGATTGGGTTATTTTCGTGTTTAAAGGAGGATCAAGCAATATTTAATACTAGACAAGCATATTCTTCGATTCGTGTAATAAATTTTTCATGATTGAAAAGTATATGTTTAAGCAAGAGTGAAATCATTGTATTATAAAAGTATGTACTCGATTAAAAACTAGATAGAGTCACATCTATCTTAATTGAAAGGGGGATGGGGATGGTTCAGGCAGCCACTTCTAGGCTACATTCAAGAGTATCAGAATTTATGTTTAAATGTTTAAAGAAAGATGTTGATTTTAGTATCGCAAATACGTTACTGGAAAATATTAATGAAATTCAAGATGCTAATATCTCTGAAATTGCTTATCTGGCAAATACGACGCCTGCTAGTGTTTCGAAATTTTGTAAAAAGATAGGATATACGAGTTTTTTAGAATTGAAAAAAGATGCTGAACCTTTCTATTTAAATCCTATCTTAGACAGGTTCTCACTAGAAAAAAATACAAAAGAGAACATGGATATCTTCCTGAAAGATGCTTATGAAATTGACCGACAAATCAATCAAAAAGTAGATAAAAATCAGATTCATAGTATCTCAAATGCTTGTATAAACGGTAAAAATGTTGTAGTGATCAGTAGTTCATATTCATTTCCTAATGCGAATTTATTACGAGAAATGCTTGTACAAAATGGGATCAATGTGATCGAGATCAATCGCAATGCTCGAGAAGATGTTCTTGAATATGCCCTTGAAAAATGTGATGTCGTATTCATTATTAGTTTGTCGGGAGCGTGGATCAGGGAGCATCAGGAGCTACTCTCAAAATTTGAGCATATCTTCAAGATCGTAATTACATACATTCCGATGATCCCAGAATTTACTTTATTGCAGGAGGTCGTTTCTTTTAGTGATTATGAACTTGTTTTATCCTCGACTTTTTACTCACAGCGAGCACTTCTGACGTGGATCGTCCTCTTAGGAGCAACGATTAAGGATGAACTGAATCCATTTTCCAAAACTTGAAAATGAGTTTTATTGAATTATTGGGTAGCTGCACTTATACTCAATTTAAGAGATCTCGATTAAATAAAAATAGCTAGAGGCTTTACTAGTTTGGCTGCGTGAAGTATGTGCAGCGTGTTCAGCTTTATAATTAAATAGATCAAAAGGTTTGTTACTCTTTGAGGCTTTTCCTGATGATACGTGTGTCTTGTGATAGAACATGTGTATTTGGGATGCCTGAAAGAGTTTTTTGTTTACTTAAAAGGAGTGTGAAAAGGGTGTTGAATTTATTTAGAAAAGAGCAAATTGATAGAATAAGTTCTCCGTGCCAAGGAAAATTGATTACGATTGAAGAGGTTAACGATAAAATGTTCTCTGAGAAATTATTAGGGGATGGCTTTGCGATAGAACCTGATGATGACGTTGTTCGAGCACCATGTAGTGGGAAAATTTCTTTGATAGCAAACACTTTACACGCCTTTGGAATTACGACAAATAGCGGAGCAGAAATTTTAGTTCATGTGGGTTTGAATACAGTTGAATTAAACGGAAAAGGATTTGCAGCACTCGTTCCTGTTGGGAAAAAGGTAACTACTGGAACATCGATCTTAAAGCTGGATCTGTTTACGATCAAGGAACAAAAAAGTGATTTGGATTTGACCATTCCAGTTGTTCTAACTAATTCAGAAGAATTTAAGCTAGATCATCATTTGACACAGGGGAATGTGACACATGGTGATGAGATAGCAGTCGTTCATAAATTGAGGGGGTGAGACTTCTTATGAAAGCAATCAAGAATGTCAATAATAATGTGTGTATCTGCCTGGATAGTAAAGGGGCAGAAGTGATTGTTTTTGGAAAAGGAATCGGCTTTAAAAAGCCGCCTTTTGAAATTGAACTTTCACAAATACAAAAGACTTTCTATGAAGTAAGTCCTCTAAATGTTCAAATGATCGAGCATATCCCACAAGAAATGATCGAGCTGTCTATCCAAATCATGGATTATGCTACAACCAAATTGAATTATGCGTTAAACTCAAACATTGTTTTTACTCTGGCGGATCACTTGGCTTTTGCTATTCAGCGCAAGAAAAAGAATATGAAGGTTGATATGCCGATTTATTACGATATCAAGTCACTCTATGAAAAAGAATATGATATTGGTGATTATGCAGTAAAGCTGATTGTACAGAAATGTAAAGTGGAACTGCCAAAATCAGAAATTGCTGGTGTCGCGATTCACTTGATCAATGCGGCAGCGATAACTCAGGAAGAAGAAAAAATTGATAATAATTTTGTGATTGAACATATCAAAGAGTTGATCGAAGAAACAATGAACATCCGTATTTATGAGAACGATTTCAATTATTCGCGTTTTGTTACTCATTTACAATATTTATTGAAACGTGGAGAGCAAGGAGAAAGTATTGATAGCGACAATTATCAGTTATTTGAATCACTAAAAAATGGGTTTCCAAATGTTTATCAGTGTTCAGTAAAAATCAATGAATATCTAACCTCAATTTACGATTTTAGTTTTGATAAGGAAGAACTTTTGTATTTGATGCTGCACATCAATCGGTTGTGCACGAGAGAGGAGTTTAAATAGTCATGGCAAAGAAAAACTATGATGAACTAATTGATAATATCTCCACATGGGTCGGTGGAGAGAATAACGTTACTTACTTTACCCATTGCATTACTCGTTTACGATTTAACGTGAAGGATAAGGGCTTAGTTGATCTAAAAGCAATTGAAAATGCACCAAATGTGATCGGATCTCAATGGTCAGGTGATCAATTACAAATCATCATCGGTCAAAATGTGGCGACCGTTTATAAAGGGATCAGTGAAAAAACCAATTTTTCAGTTCCCAATGTTGAGGATACACAAATTAGTAAAACAAAGAAATCACTTTTTAATACCGTTTTAGATGGTATTTCAGGATGCTTGACACCATTAGTCCCGCTGCTCGTTGCAGGTGGGATGTTAAAAATCTGCCTGATTTTATTAGGATTTATTGGATTCGGGCCTAAAACAGACACATATCTTGTATTTGAATTTATAAGTGATGCGGCTTTTTATTTCTTACCTGTTTTTGTTGGTGCGGGAGCCGCTAAAAAATTCAATGTCAATATGGGATTAGGAATGTTTGTCGGCGCGATGCTGATAGCACCAAATTTTGTCAGCATGGTAAACGATGGAGCAAGTCTTTCTATATTTGGATTGCCGATCTATGCGGCATCCTACTCATCGACAGTTTTCCCAGTTATTATTTCAGTCTTTGTCATGTCGTATATTGAACGATTTTTTACTAAGTATTCACCTGAGATTGTTCGGTCAATTTCGGTACCGTTGGGAACGATCTTGGTAATGATTCCTTTGACCCTATGTCTCTTTGGACCGATGGGCAGTATTTTAGGGAATTATTTTGCTTCAGCGATGATTTGGCTTTACGAAACACTGGGCTTCGTAGGTGTGGGTCTCTTCTCAGCCATTTTGCCATTTGTCATTTTTACCGGCATGCATTTCGGATTTTTACCGTACATGTTTATGATGATGGGGACAGCTGGGTATGAACCTTTCTATTGTGTCGCAAACTTTATTTACAATATTACTCAAGGTGCTGCATCACTGGCGGTTTCCATCAAAACAAAGGATACGAATATGAAGTCGCTAGGGGCATCGGTTGGATTTACAGCCATTGTCGCTGGAGTGAGCGAGCCGGCACTATTTGGTGTCACGTTTAAACTGAAGAAGCCATTGTGGTGTGCGATGGCAGGTTCATTTGTCGGTGGAATTATCGCTGGTTTGTTTAAGGTACATTTCTATTCATTTGGTTCCTTTGGACTAGTGGGACTTCCTGGTTTTATTGGAAACGATATATCGAACCTGTACTATATGATCATTGCTTTAGCAGTCAGTGGAATTGCCACCTTTGTGCTGACGCTTCTCGTCTATAAAGATGAAGAAGTGTATGCATCAGATTCGAAAAAAGGAGAAAATAAAGCTGTTTTGCCTCAAGTTCAACAACCAGCTAGTGAATAAAAAAGCTTAACGTTAGATTTCAATAAAGTAAAAGATGAAAGGATGATTTTTTTGAACAATACTAAATTTTCGGATAACTTCCTCTGGGGAGGAGCTGTTGCAGCGAATCAATTAGAAGGAGCCTACTTAGAAGATGGAAAAGGCCTGAGTGTTGCAGATATCAATATCTATAAAGGGGATCTTCCACCAAATAAACGTTCGAATAAAGAAATGAGTATGGAAGAAGTAGAGTTCGCGTTAAATGACAAAATCGGACGCTATCCTAAACGAGATGGCATTGATTTTTATCATACCTATAAGGAAGATATCAAACTGCTTGCTGGAATGGGACTAAAATCATTTCGGACATCAATTAGTTGGGCAAGAATTTTTCCTAACGGAGATGATGCGCAGCCTAATGAAGCTGGTCTAAAATTTTACGATAATCTGATTGATGAATTACTAAAATATGATATCGAACCGTTAATTACTCTTTCTCATTACGAGATGCCTTTGAATTTAGCAATTAAATATAATGGTTGGTACAATCGTGAAGTCATTGACATGTTTACAAACTATTGCACAACGGTTTTAGAACGCTATAAGAACAAAGTGAACTACTGGATTTTGGTCAATCAAATCAATTTGATTGAGTTTGAATCGTTCAATCATTTGGGAATTCCAAGTGATCGAGTAGAGAATCTGCTTGAAGCGAAATATCAAGGCTTGCACAATATGTTAGTTGGTTGTGGCCGCGTAATCAAAAAAGCCAAGGAAATCAATCCTGATTTCCAAATCGGGATGATGGCTTCTTATTCAAATGCTTTTCCGGAAACAGGCAGTTCAGCAGATGTTCTTGCCGCTTTAAAAGACAATCAATTACACTACTATTTTTCAGATGTGGAAGCAAAGGGCTATATTCCAAAATATATGTATCGTTTTTACGCAGATAACGATCTAAAGATAGCCATCACACCAGAAGATATTGAAGATTTAAAAAACACAGTCGATTTCATTAGCATCTCCTATTACTACACATTTAATATCGATGGTAAAACGAAGGATGTCCATCCTAATAAACACGTTGATTCAGAACAGACAAATGACTGGGGCTGGGGAATGGACCCTGTTGGTCTGCGAATTGCTTTGAACGAATATTATTATCGTTATGAAAAGCCGATTATTATTGCGGAAAATGGGATGGGCTTCATGGAAACATTGGATGAGAACAACGAGATTCATGATGACTATCGTGTCGTTTTTCTTAGAGAACATGTCAAACAATTAAAAGAGGCGATCGCTGATGGAGTTGAGCTTATCGGCTATTATCCTTGGGGACCGATTGATCTAATCAGCTGTTCTTCCTCTGAGATGGAAAAACGTTATGGGTTTATTTTTGTCGATTTGGATAATACGGGGAATGGTACTGGGCAACGTTATATTAAAGATAGTTATTACTGGTATAAGAAAGTGATTGAATCAAATGGGGAAATATTGTGATGAGTTAGACTACTGAGATCAATAATTTATAGTTCTGTTTCATTAACTGCCGATTTTTCAGAAATAATCTGAAAGGCTAGAAGTGGATAGTTAAGAACGCCTGATGAAGCCAAATCATTCTAAATAATGATTTGGCTATTTTGCTGCCTAGATTTTTAAAATTTGCATAGAAGAATACACAAAAGCTTAAAGTTAGATCCTATCAATTAGAGATTGGAAAAAACTATCAAGTTATTTTTGCTGAGATAAAATATTCAGATTTTTATTAGTGATGGTGCTAATCAGTAATTCAAATACATCACTAAATTTTTTTATCTTCCTTGGTGGTTCCTAGATGCAGGATGAGTGAAACTTTTTGTTTTCTTTAGCAAATTGGCCCGGTAGTGGTAGCTACTACAAAGAAGCTTTTCTTAACATTGTTCAAAACCAATGCATGAGAACTCGCTAATTCACTGTACGCTGTTTAAGACATCACTTAGCGTTCATAAATATCTTTTTTATTAATAAGGATACTATCCCCAACAAATCATTCCGGATGGAGCAATTCATATAGTTGCGCGACCAGTCTTCTATTTTCAATTTACGAATGAATCGTCAAAAATTTTAGTTAATTGTTAATAGATCCTTTTCCGATAAAAAGGGTGAGATGGGTACGACGTTTTCGATTGTTGGATCAAGAGTGTTGCTTTTAATCAGCTGAAACAATCAAGGCACGTAATTTTTTTATTTGATTTTGTTACTCAATAAAATTGCAGACGATTATAGAACAATCATTTTCATGATAGCCTGACCGCCCATTGACTTTCCATTTTTGATCTGATAATTTAATAAAAAAGAATAGATTTTAATTTGATCAATGAACAAGGCGTTTAGACGTTACCCCTTATGTACGGAGGATCTTCCTGCATATGCGTAACTCTAGACGCCTTTTTTTTAGCTAAGGTTTCTGAAGGAGGTTTTTTTATGGGAAAGGATATGACGCAGGGAAGTATCGTAAAGGTATTATTAGTGTTTACCATACCGTTGGTTCTTAGCGGGGTGTTTCAGCAATTGTTTAATTGGGTTGATGCCTTTATTGTGGGAAATGTGGAAGGCGAGCTGCCGTTAGCATCCATAGGGGCTACGACCGCGATTTATAACTTGTGTATCACAGCGATTATCGGCTTTACATCAGGTTTATCTGTTTTATCCGCGCAAAACCATGGGAAACGAGCATTTTGGAAAATGCGGGAAACGTTGTTTTCGTTTATGGTCCTATTAGGCGGCTTTTTCTTAGTCATTTCACTATTGGGGATTGTCTTTACACCTCGGATTGTCGAAATTCTGGATACGCCTGAGCGATTGATGGTGATAGCCAGTCAGTATTTGAAAATTATGCTGATCGGGGTTCCTTTTTTGGCGATCTATAATGTTTACACGGGGGTACTAAGAGGGGCTGGAGACAGCAAGGCGCCGTTTGTCTCGATCATTATCTCCTCGATTGCTAATGTGATACTAGATATTATTTTTGTCGCGGTTCTTCGACAAGGAGCGGCGGGTGCTGCTGTAGCTACGGTCATTTCGCAAATCGCGATGACGCTTTATATTATATTTTATACCGAAAGAATCTATCCCTATTTGAAATATAGAATAGACAAAAAAATATTTGCGAAAGTGACGATGCAAAACGGGGCAAAGTTTGGTGTACCGCCGACAATTCAGGCCAGTATCAGTTCAATCGGGAATATCATCCTTCAAAAATTTATGAATGGTTTTGGCGAACAAACCATTGCGGCGATCACGACGGCTTATAGGGTCGACTCCGTCATTTTTTTACCGATCGTGAATTTCGGTTCCGGTGTGGCGACTGTAGTGGCTCAAAATATCGGCGCTGAAAACCAAGAAAGGGCCAAAAAGACGTTAAAAATCGGTCTAGTAATGATTGCTGCAATCTCTCTTTGCATCTCGTTTTTTATCTTTTTCTTTGGGGAAAATCTGTTAGCGCTATTCGGACTTTCCTCCGAATCTGTCGCGATTGGGAAAACATTCTTCCGAACATTAGCACCTTTCTACCTCATTTATGGGTTTTCAATGGTAATTAGAGGCTATGTAGAAGGCTGTGGAGATATGGTCTTTTCAAGTGTCGCAGGTGTAACTTCCTTAATCGTCAGGATCGCGGCGTCGTATCTTTTCGTTCACCTATTCGCAAGCAAGATCATCGCACTCTCAGAAGGGTTTTCTTGGATGGTGCTATTAGCGATTTATCTGATTCGCTACTGGAAGAAAGAGCAGGAAGGGAAGCAGCTGAGTCGACAGAAAATAGAGGGGGATAGGTATTCAAAAGTAGAATAAACCTTGCAGAGTATACAACACGTTTAAGCCCGGTCATCGAATGTGATGACTGGGCCAATTATTTATCCTCTTCGTTCAACCATTTGTTAACTTCATCCATAGTGCTCAGTTGTTTAGTAGGAACCTTTTTTGCTGCTTTAGCAAGTCTGTTTATTGCTTTTTCTCGGTCAGTCTCAGTCAGTCCCAAGGAAAAAGGAATGTCCCCCTTTTCGGCTATTTTCTTGTACAACGCTGTGATGAGAACTGTCGGATTCACCCCTAAAGAATCTAAAACAGAATCAACATTTTGCGACAACTCTTTGTCAATGTTAACTTGGATACTCTTTTTTTTACCTTTCACTTCCATTTGTTATCACCTCACACTCCTATTGTACTCCTTTCAGAATGACCATGTATTATTTTTGCTGAAAGATTTGCGAGGAATAAAGTGAATCTTGTTTCAAGAACTGTAGATTAATACATTAAGATAACATAAGGACTCTGAGTGGTATTCTGAATCAAAAAATCTTCTTATTATTATCTAGATCGACTAGAATCATTTTTACGGATTGAAAATTAAATCAGTTGTAATGGGGGGCTTTCGAGGCTCTTTTGTTTGAAACAGCAAGGAACTTGGATTATAAGTGATTCTCTTCTATACTTTCATTAGGCATTCTTTTTTGACTAACGAACTAGCTCGATAATAGTTGATTGATATACAGCATTCGAATAGACGTCCTTTTTTCTTTTGGAAAAAAGGACTACTTTGAAACGAGTAAGGAGGTAAGCGTTTATGAAGAAACCAATCCATGTTTTTTCGGAAATCGAACCATTGAAACAAGTGCTTCTCCATCGACCTGGACTTGAGTTGGAAAACTTGATGCCCGATTACTTGGAACAGTTATTGTTTGACGACATCCCATTTCTTGAACAAGCCAGAAGGGAGCACGATTTATTTGCGAAGACGTTGCGATCAAAGGGCATCGAGGTTATTTATTTAGAGGATTTGGCGGCGGAGTCATTGACGAGCGATGACATCAAGCAGGCGTTTTTACAGGAATATTTAGCTGAAGCCGCAATCAAGAATGGTTCTATCCAACAAGAAATTGCGGACTATTTTTCAACGATCAAAGACAATCGCGCATTTATTGACCAAACGATGGCAGGTTTAAGAAAGAATCAGCTATCGATGGGAATGAATGATCAACGGTCCGACATAATGGACGGTGCCTCTCCCTTTTATATTGATCCGATGCCGAATTTGTACTTTACTCGCGATCCATTTACGACGATCGGAAATAGCGTCTCGCTGAACAAGATGTATGCTGAAACCCGTCGCAGAGAGACCTTGTATGGGAAGTATATCTTCGAACATCACCCAATGTTCGCCGAGCAGCCTGTCAATCAACTTTATACCCGTGAGGACAGTACGCGGCTAGAAGGGGGCGATGTGTTAGTTCTTTCAAATAACTTATTAGCTGTTGGAATCTCGCAAAGAACGGACATGGCATCCATTGAAAAATTGGCTGCCCGCATTTTTGAAGAGGAGCCGTGCTTCGAGCATGTACTGGCCTTCAACATCGGCGAGGAACGAAAATTCATGCACTTGGATACTGTCTTTACAATGGTGGATTACGACAAGTTTACGATTCATCCGCAGATCGAAGGAGCTCTAGTAGTCTATTCACTTTCTAACTCAGATGGTGAAGTGAGAATCATTGAAGAAACGGATACATTGGAGATTATTCTGTGTCGCTATTTGGATATTCCTGCTGTGGAACTGATTCGCTGCGGAGGAAATGATATCACCGCTGCTGCAAGAGAACAGTGGAATGATGGTGCGAACACTTTGGCGATCGCGCCAGGCGAAGTGATCGTTTACGACCGCAACACGATCACGAATAAAAAATTAACAGAAGCAGGCGTCAAAATAAATACGATACCAGGAAGCGAGCTCGTTCGCGGACGCGGTGGCCCTCGATGTATGAGCATGCCGTTTGTTAGGGCGGATGGGTAAGGTGTTTCGATGTGATAGGTTGTGATTTAACTCAGTAAATACGAGATAAATAAGACCTCTATGGAAGTAATTTTGTTACCCTCAAAAGTTAACCTAGAGCTAACTTTTGAGGGTCGTTTTAGAGAGAGTTTTCTTTCTACTCTTCATTTCTTTCTGCTTTTGGACAGTGTAATAAATAAGGACAATTCCCCCTCCGACAAGCGAAGAGATTGCTAATATCCAGTAGGCAGCTTTCAAATTCATTGCATTATTGATCGCGCCGACTATGACAGGGAAAAGCGTCATACCGATTGCGTAGATTGCCTGAAAGAAGCCCATTGCGCTTGATTTTTTATTTAGTTCAATGCCTTCCATGGCTTCAGAAGTGAGTAGTGAAAATAGGATTCCCGTGCCAACACCGGGAATGATTTGTAAAAGATAAAAAAGCGGCAGGGCATTCGCCAATGGAACAGTAAAGCAATAAAGTGATAGCAGTCCAAATGATGTGAATGTCAGCCATTTTCTTCGCTGAGCATTCAAAGAGATACCCGAACCAATTCGAGAAAAGATAACCGCTGATAACATATAAGTAATCGAGGATAGTCCAACCTGAAAATCAGTCGCGCCCTGTTCTTTGATTAATTGGTTTGTAAAGGACATTGTTGTGGACATTTGGATTCCTTGTTGAATAAGTGCTAAAAAAGAGAATAGAATTAATTTTGGCTGCTTACCAACAGCTAGTAGCTCTTTTACATTAACAGATATTTCTACATTAGATTTTGTTTTTTTTAATTTTAATGAAATAACAAAACCAAAGAATCCTCCTAAAACACTTAATAAACAAATATTCGCCATACCAATGTGATTGTATAATAGGCTGCTCGTAATAAATCCAATCAGCATACCAATATTATTTGTCATAATAATTCTGCTTGTAGCGGCTGTTTGCATCTGGTTATCATGAAGACTGAGGTAATAAACCATGAAAGAAATCCATGTTGCACTAGCAAACCCTGAGAAAATATTGCCTAATAGAAAACCAGTACCACTTTGAAAGAAGTAGCGAAATAAAGATGCAATCCCAGCACACAACGTGCCTAGCGAAATAAACAAGCGGTGGTTCGGTCGCAAATCTGCCAAGATACCTACAGGCAGGCGTAGTGCCAACTGAGAGATGCCATAAGAGCCCACGATAATCCCGATGAAATTCGCAGATACATTGATTGTTGCTAAGTAAGGCGTCTGGTAAGGAATATAAACATATTGGGCAAACCAAAATAACGCGACTATAATTAACAATAATTTTTGTTCTTGTTTTTTTATGATAAACACACCTTTCATGATTTAAAAATTCAAGGACAAGCATAACGTAAAACGAGAAAAAAATGCAAATAAATTTTTTATTCGTGAATTCGCTTGCATTTGAAAAAATCGCATGCTATAGTGTGGTTGTAAATTTAATAACCGCGTTCGTTTGACGCGTTACTGGTAATGCAGGCGAGATCAAGTGTACGTAAATGACATCCATGGATCATGGTGTTATTTATGTATATTTGATCTTTTTTTGTCGAAAAACGCGAACCCTTGGCCAAGGAAAATCGAAGATCACACAAAATAAATTTTTGGAGGATTAAAAAATGGATAACCACGCTGTGGCACAACGAATTTTAGAAGAGGTTGGTGGGAAAGAGAATATTTCAAGCTTGACCCATTGTTTTACTCGTTTGCGCTTTGTGCTAAAGGACAAAAGCAAAGCAAATAAAGAAGTCATTTCAAATTTGGAAGGTGTCATCCAAGTCGTTGAAGCAAGCGGACAGTTTCAAGTCGTCTTAGGGAATAAAGTTGAAAAAATCTATGATGAGCTTATGCCGATGGTGGGTGAATTAGAGGAAACTGGTCCTGATGATGGTGAAAAAGTTGGACTTGGGACGAAAATTTTAAATACAGTGGCTGCCATTTTTACACCGACGGTTCCAGCAATTGCAGCATCAGGTATGTTAAAAGGAATTTTAGCGGTTGCAGCATTGATTGGATTGAATATGTATGGTGTTGACATTAAGACATACAACACCTACATCATTTTGAATGCAGCTTCTGACGCACTCTTTTATTTTATGCCGATTATTTTAGCTCGTTCAGCAGCTAAAGTTTTTAAAACCAATGATTATATCGCTATGATTTTGGGTGCAACACTCTGCTATCCGGCAATTGTTGATTTAATGACAGGCGAGAATCCAGTAACCTTATTTGGTATTGGGGTTACACAAGCAAACTATGTATCATCAGTTGTGCCGATTATTATTGCTGTTTTTGTTTTAGCTTACGTAGAAGGTTTCGTTAAAAAAATCATGCCGGAAGTATTAAAGGTTATCATGGTTCCGACATTGTCGTTATTGGTTATGGTACCAGCAACTTTAATGGTTTTTGGTCCAATCGGTATTTACTTTGGTAATGTGGTGAACTGGGCCTATTACTACATTATGGGGTTGAGCCCAATTCTATTGGGGGCCTTCATTGGGGGGATCTGGTGTGTGTTGGTTATCTTTGGTGCGCATCGGGCGATTATTCCAATCGGGATCAACGATGTTGCTAAAACGGGTCGTCAAAATTTACTAGCCTTTGCTGGTGCTGCCAATTTCTCTCAGGCTGGAGCAGCCTTAGGCGTATTCTTGAAAACAAAAAATAAAAATCTGAAAACGGTCGCTGCCTCAGCTACGGTAACTGCGTT
Organism: Enterococcus sp. AZ128; assembly: GCF_051714485.1. Lineage (NCBI taxonomy): Bacteria > Bacillati > Bacillota > Bacilli > Lactobacillales > Enterococcaceae > Enterococcus > Enterococcus sp. AZ128. The sequence continues at coordinate 675,387 of NZ_JBIORZ010000002.1, read as the reverse complement.
GTTCGGGATTACTGAGCCTGCAATTTATGGAGCCAATCTACGTCTGAAAAAGCCAATGATTTATGCTGTGATCAGCGGGGCGCTAGGCGGAGCCTTGATGGGCTGGGGCGGTTCGTATGGGAATGCCTTTGCTAACCAAGGGGTATTAACGATCCCAGTATACGCGGAGGCAGGTACAAAGGCTTTTGTTTGCTACTTGTTAGGATGTTTAATTGCGTTTGGCGGCGCTTGTATCATGACGGTTGTGCTAGGATTTAATGACCTTCCAGAAGAAAGTGCAAAAAAAGTTCATGAAACACTGACGGATGTAGTGAAGGAAGCAATTAACGATGATCTAGTAGTTGAAGACAGTGATTTAGTCGTAGATTCACCGGTAGAAGGTCGGACGATTTCATTAGCAGAAGTTCCAGATGAAGTCTTTGCTTCTGGGGCGATGGGCAAAGGAATCGCCGTGTATCCAAGTAAAGGTGAGATCGTAACGCCAATGGATGCAACAGTTAGTGTGCTTTATCCTACCATGCATGCCATCGGCTTAACGTTAGATAATGGGGTTGAGATGTTGATTCATATTGGAATTGACACAGTGAATTTAGACGGGAAGTTTTTTGAAAAGCATGCGAGTGTTGGGGAGCATTTGACCAAGGGACAGCGAATCGTTTCCTTCGACATGCAAGGGATTGAAGCTGCAGGATACGACTTAACGACATCAGTAATTATTACGAATTCGAATAACTATGTAGCGATTGGTTCAACCAAAGACAATCATATTGAAACAAACAGCAATTTATTGTTTTTACTGACGAATACTGCGGTTTAACTGACTATTAGAGATAGATGAGCGCTATTCTATGAACGATTAACTAATTTAACAAAGTATGAAGGAGCTAAAATGTATGAAAAAATTCGATGAAAACTTTTGGTGGGGGGCCTCTTCTTCTGCCTTTCAGATAGAAGGAGCTTGGAATGAAGATGGTAAAGGAGAGTCCGTTGCAGACCATAATTCATTTACCCGCTCTGTTCAACAGGCGGATACAAAAGTAGCGAGTGATTTTTATCACCATTATGAAGAAGATATTAAACTGATGAAAGAATTAGGATTGAAAACGTATCGCTTCTCTCTTTCATGGACACGAATTATCCCCGATGGAAACGGTGAGGTGAACAAGCAAGGAATTACCTTCTATAATAAAGTAATCGATTGCTTGATTGAAAATGAAATTATTCCTTTTGTGACCTTGTATCATTTTGATTTACCGTACGCACTGGCTGTGAAGTATAATGGATGGGAAGCACGGGCTTGTGTGGACGCATTTAGAAGATACGCCCAAGTATGCTACAAAGCGTTTGGTGATCGAGTGAAGCACTGGCAAGTGAATAATGAACAAAACTTGATGGTTCGCGTGGATGAACGAATGAATATGTACGACGTGAAACCGGAAGACCGAGAACGGGTGCGGGCGCAAATGGATTATCATATGTTTGTTGCGCATGCGCATGCGACGAATGATTGCCACGAAATGATTCCGGGTAGCAGCATCGGACCCGCAGTCTCATCAACGATGACCTATCCTGCTTCCAATAAGCCCATGGATGTTTGGGCAGCGAAAATGAATGACAATTTCAAAACAAATTATGCGTTGGAAATGTATTGTTTTGGACAATATCCTGGCTATTATCAAACCTATTTAGAAAAGGCTGATATTTCACCAGTTACACTACCAGAGGATAAAGACATTCTTACTACGGCAAAACCAGATTTTATTGCACTGAATTACTATCGAACACTAGTGGCTAGTTACCTCCCAGTGGATGAGAAGCATCCATTAGGAACACGCGAAAAAGATGTTGACTTTGATCTTTATGGGTACTTCCGAGTTGAAAAGAACCAACATTTAATCGCCACAGAATATGGTGCACAGATTGATCCAATGGGATTACGATTGGTCCTAAATGAATATTATCGTCAATTCCGATTGCCGTTGATTATTACTGAAAATGGATTAGGAACAGCGGATGTGTTGACTGAAGATGGAAAAATTCATGATCAATATCGGATTGATTATATTCGCGACCACATCGCAGCCTGTTATGATGCCATTCAAGATGGTGTCGAATTATTCGGGTATTGTCCTTGGTCAGTGATGGATATATTAAGTTCTCATCAAGGATTTAAAAAACGCTATGGATTTGTTTATGTAAATAGAGCAGATCACGATTTAAAGGATTTAAGACGAATACCTAAAGACAGTTTTTATTGGTATCAAAAAGTGATTCAAAATCACGGGCTGACAGATTAGAGAAAAGATAAGGCGGTGAGTCAATGCAGGTGCTAAAAGTGATGAATAATTCTCTCGTTTTAGCCTTAGATGAAGCAGGTACCGAATGTATTTTGATGGGAAAGGGTATTGGTTTTAACAAAGCGATCGGTCATGAGGTTTATGAGGAGGAGATCGAAAAGGTATTCATTTTAACGGATAATAAAATGCTAACGAATTTCGTTCAATTAGCTAGTACCCTAGATGATACCTATATAAATTTGGTAAAACAGATTATCGATTATGCTGCTAGTAGCTATCAAATAGAGGTGAAAGACTACCTCTATTTGTCCTTATCTGATCATATTTCATTTGTTACTAAGCGTCTTAAAGCTGGAAATGTTGGTGAAAATTTCAATTATCCCGATGTGATGCTCTACCATAAAAATGAATATCTTATTGGAAAATATGCAGTGGAGCTCATTAATAAAGAACTTCAAATACAGCTGCCAGATAGCGAAGCAACAGCTATTGGACTTCATTTCGTCAATGCCAAGCTGGAATCCTCTTCTCATCAAAGAGATCAGAGTATCGCAAAGTTGATGAATAATTTCGAAAAAATCGTTCAAAGAATTGTAGCTGGAAAAATAAATCGTGATACCTTCACCTATTCCCGCTTTTTGACTCATCTAAACTATTTCAGTGAACGAGTTTATGAAGGGAATCTCTTTCCTGACGAGGATAAAGAAGAATTGTACCAAACGCTAGCTATAAAAATGACCAAAGAAGTTGCTATTATTAGAGCCTTTGAAATTTTTATCGATAAGGAATACGGCCTGAATATCACAAAACAGGAGAAAATATATTTACTCGTCCATCTCCATCGAATTGTGGAGGAACAAGAACGAAAGGTATAAAAATAACTTTTTAACCAATCAAATCAATTATTTTAGACGCTTTGCAATTCAGTTTGTGACGCGTCTTTTTGGGCATTTTTTCTGTTTTATAGATGGGTATGTGAAAAGTAACGATGACTAAAAAAATCCTATTTTGTTAGATAGCTTCAGGAGCCCCGATTATCATTATTGATGATTGGGTCATTTTTTTGTTTTGAAACCCACGGATGGTCTAAAAAAAGAAAAAGCAAATCAGTAGAACGATTTTATTATGAAAAGTTAAATCTCTTAATTAACTATCTCTCGTATACAGCTCCATAAGAGAAGGGGCTAACATAGACAAGACTCTATCAGAGATCGTCTCTGGGGATTGAGCAAAATCGGAGATAAACCATTCTTCGGTGATGGATTTTACGCCCGTTGTCATATAAGAAGCGTAGCTGATAATCGTATCTTCACAAAATTTAGTCGAAAAGATTTCGGGTAGCGCATTTAAAAAATGATTGTAGTAGGTAGTATGAAGGAGGTCCATAAAGTCAATGTCGCAATGATCGGACAGTAGACATGCTAAGTAAGCTTGATTCTCATAAAAGAAATGCATGATTTCTAATGTGTTAGGATACAAGATTTCTTTTATCGCACTAGAATTTGTCAAATTGGCAAGCTCTAAAAATGGAAGATTTTTCTTTTGGATGTTGTCAAATGTCACCAGCAGGTCTTCAACCAATACATCGATAATGTCTTCTTTGTTTTGGAAGTAGTTATAGAAGGTGACACGGCTCACGTTAGCCGCCTTTGAAATTTCCGTAATCGATATCAGATCAAGAGACCTCGTCTGCAAGAGTTCAATGGTGGAATCGATGATTATCATAGGAATCACAGAAGTAGTCATGTTATTCAGCTCCTTAAAACAACTTTTTAATATGGGCCCTTAAAGATAGTACGATGACTAATTTCCTTTTTCAATAAATAACTCAAGTGATTATTGATTGTTATTAAAATCATAAAAAACTGTTTACAAATCTACCGGAAATGTAAATTGATATCTTCAAAGACCCCTGTATTATGAAAAGTAAAGTGGGTGGTTACGTTTATAAGGACCTCCAGTCAAAAATTTTAAGGAGAAGATGAATGAAAAAGGAATGGGTAAAGAAAGCATCAACCATACTGACAACGATGATCTTTTTATCTTGTCAAATCATACCGACAAGAACATATGCAGCGGAAATCAATACTAATGCTGTATCCAATGATACGCTTGAAGAACTCACCACGATGTCAAGTGAGGAACCGTCTTTAAGCAGTATTGACGATGATGTATCGACAGGAGAAACTACTGAAGAAAATTCAGAATCACTAGAGAAAACGACTGAAACAGAAGAACAGCTGCAATTATCTGCTGCAAGTGCTAGCGATTTAGCCTCTGGAACATTTGGTTCATGTCCATGGCAGATTGATAGTGAAGGAACACTCCATATTCAGGCAGGAAAACTTGGGCATTCTTATATTTTTAGTTATTGGCGAGAGTACAATGAAGTTATTAAAAAAATCATCTTTGAAGGACCTGTTCAGGCGAATGAGAGCAGCAGCGGGTTGTTTTATCGGTTATCCTCAGTTGTTGAAATTGAAGGCATGGAGCTTCTGGATACATCTAACGTAACAGATATGAACGGAATGTTTGGTTTTATGGGGAATTTAGAAACATTAGATGTATCACATTTTGATACATCTAACGTAACAAATATGAGCAATTTATTTGGAAGTTCAAGTAAGATATCCGCGTTAGATTTATCTAACTTTAAAACAGATAAAGTGACGGATATGGGAAATATGTTTGGTACTATGATGAATGTCGAATCTTTGGATGTGTCAACCTTCGATACGAGTAAGGTGACGAATATGGCATCTATGTTTTCAAACACAAACAAGCTCACTTCTTTAGACGTGTCTAATTTTGATACAATGAACGTAACTGACATGGGTTACATGTTCAGTACACCGAGTATCTCGTCAATTGATGTCTCTCATTTTGACACCTCCAAGGTAATCAACATGCAAGGGATGTTTGCTGCTAGAGGTTTCACTTCATTAAATCTGTCGAATTTTGATACAAGTAATGTGACAAACATGAGCTATATGTTTCAATCAACGGATAGTTTGAAAACCTTAGATATATCCAGCTTTGACACAAGTAAAGTGACAAATATGAGCGGCATGTTTTTTTGGGGTTCTAGTTGGGCTCCGGTTCCAATAACTTCACTAAAGTTAGGACCTAAGACGATCTTATCCGATGATACTGGTTTAGCAAGCCCGACATCGTATTCTCCGTATACAGGAAAATGGATAAAGAAAAATACGATTGATTCTTATTCTTCAAGTGAGCTGGCCGCTCATTTTGATGAGACGATGGCTGGAGAGTATGTTTGGGAAGAGGAGTGCTCAATTATAACGGAAGATCAATCCATTTTTGTTGGTGAGGACTGGAAGATTGAGGACCATATTGTTTCCATTACAAATCAATTTGGGCTTTCTGTCCCATTAGAGAAATTTAGAATTGAACATGATGTAGATACTGGTATGGCGGGTTATTATCCGATTCTTTTCTACCAGAGTGATTCCGCATGGGCATGGGCGGTCACGGCTACTTATGTTGAAGTAAAAGAGGATCAAACAAGTATAACCGTCAAAGATTCTACAATCTATCAAGGAGACGCTTGGCAGGCGGCAGATAATTTTGAACGTGCGGTAGACAAGAACGGAGCTTCAATTTCTTTTGAAGATGTAAAAGTAACTGGTACAGTAGATACTAAAAAAGTGGGCAACTATGAAATAGTCTATAGTTACGAAGGTCTAGAAAGTATTGCGACAATCGAAGTAAAAGAGAACTTAGCACATATAACAGTTAAGGATTCAACGATCTACCAAGGAGAAACGTGGCGAGCCGAAGACAATTTTGAAAGTGCCCTGAACAAGGCGGGAGAACTGATTGCCTTTGAGGATATAGAAGCAACAGGCACCGTAGATACAACAAAAATCGGTAAGTATAAAATAATTTACAGCTATGAAGGTGTTGAAAGTGTCGCAACGGTAGAAGTGAAGGAAGATAATCCGGATCAAGCAAAGATATACGTAAAGAATTCAACAATTTATCAAGGGGATGAGTGGCAGGCTGAGGACAATTTTGAGAGTGCTCGCGACAACTCTGGAAAATCGATTTCTTTCAACGATATAAAAGTAGTCGGTACAGTAGATACCAAAAAAGCAGGTAAATATAAAATAACCTATAGCTATGACGATGCATCCAGCATCGCGACAGTCGAAGTAAAAGAAAACCGATCGAATGTAACCGTAAAGAATTCAACAATCTATCAGGGAGAGAATTGGCAAGCCGAAGACAATTTTGAGAGCGCAGTAAATAAAACCGGAGCGGACGTCTCATTTAAAGATATAAAAGTGGCAGGGAAAGTCGACACTACAAAAGTCGGGAAGTATGAGGTATCTTATACCTATGAGGCTATTACCAGCACGGCAACAATCGAAGTGAAAGAAAAAACCAATACAATAGTAGATAAAAATAATAATAAAGGTATTAACAGTTCGGGGAATGGGACCAGTGGATCATTCTCAGTCAGCAATGTATACCAGCAGAAAAAATTACCACTGACAGGGAGCCGCCACAATAGCTCGCTAACCATTGCAGGGATAGGTTTAGTCGCGATTCTATGTGCATTCTTATTTAACAAGTTTAAACAAAAGCGTCAGTAGATTGACTAATAGTTATCAAAAACTAATAATATTAAAACGATCGACTTAATACTCAGCAGCTCTAGGGGATTCAATCCTCTAGAGTTTTTTTTAGGTCTAATCATCCGCATTAATTTAAATTTTTATGCTCTAGATAGCCAAATAATCCAAAGTCAAATTGATTATCTGCGGAATGTAAAGATCGGAAAAGTCCTTTACAAAAAGCCTTTGCACAGGGCATGATTGAAATGGTGACGTTGAATCGCGTGGTTTAGTGGGGCGATGGATTTCAGAAAAAACTATAGAAAATATACAAAAAAGCTTCTCTTTTTTATGAAAGAGAAGTCTTTTTGTGTGAAATAATCTATTCGGTTAATGGCTCTTGTTAGAGACTCCCAATGGTTTCCGGGACATTTTTACTGCAACTAAGTTTGAAGGGAGGCTGTTCTGTGTTATAGGTCGATGAGATCAGTTCAGATTCCAGCACGATTTTGGTACGATCATCTGAAAAGAGATCTGGAAACTCGTCAGCTGCATAGTCGATCCTGCTATCAGTGACACATTTCTCGATTCGTTCGCCAGACGGAATGGTCAGAATATATTTTGAATTGGCAGGATCGATGACTTGAATAAAGTTAAATTTTTTAATGGCTTGTGCCTGAAAAATATAAAGTTTTCCCATATCATATCCTGTTTTATAGCCCCAGTTCTTTGCCTCTTGAAACAAATCTACGAATTCTTCGTAATAATCATCTAAGGAAAAAGTCTCTTCAAAAGGTTTGATGAAATAGTAACTTCGCGGCACCTCTGTAATTACGGCTTGACCATTTGTTGGAAGCCGCATGCTATTTTCAATTTCTGTTTGGATCGTCTCAATGCTCAACAAACTATCATTGATAATGTTTATTTTCTCTAGAGCCCGTTTTTTTCCGTACTCAAGGATACCAGCGAAATTAACGACTGTCCCTTCATTTTCTGTAAAGGCCTCAAATTTCTTTAGTGGAATGTCTAATTCAATACAGGTCTTGATTGCTTCCAGGACACTTAATTGTTGGTACGAGTAATAGCGGTAATGGTTGTTTGGATCAACATAGTGGGGCTTAAATACACCGATTTCTTCATAGTAGCGCAATGATTTAATGTGAACATCGAACAATTTCGAAACTTCGCCGATTGATAAGAGATTTTTTCTATCCATTCGCTTGACCCTCCTATAATAGGATACTTTATGTTAATAGTACCACAGGAAGAAAATCAACATTTAATCAAAGGAGTGGACAGATGAATTTTGTGATTTTAGGTTCTCCCAAGTGCCTGTCAATAAAAGAAATGGCGGCCCTCATATACGGCATTGGCGGAAACGTGCAAGGAGAAGTTTCGAAAAGGACAGATTATTTAATTGTATCTGAAGGAGATCAGAGTAAAAACAATGCGATGAAACGCTCAGAGGCCTATCTTTACGTAAATCTTCTGCAGGCGAAAAAGCATAAAATCAAGGTCATTGATGAAACTGAATTTTTAGAAATGATGGTATCGGAGTTACTGGCAAAAGTGGATTTGTTACAAAAAAACTGAGAAAGGATGTATGGAGATGAATATACTTATATCTTTTGATCGAAACTACGTTCAACCGGCTAATACCATGCTCGAGTCGTTGTTCATCACTAATCCCGGTGTTAAATTTACGATTTATGCCTTCTGTGAAGGGGTCAGCGATAAGGAAATAAAACAGCTGCAGCAAAAATGCAAGCACAGGCATTCAGAATTTCGAGTGATCGAGGTTCCCAGCGATGTGTTTTCGAATGCTCCTTCTGTCAGGTATTATTCAAAAGCCATGTATTATCGATTGTTGGCGGCTGAATTATTGCCAGAATCCGTTCAAAGAATCCTGTATATCGATCCCGATACATTGATTCTTAATTCGATTCAATCCATTTATGAGACTCAATTTGATAATTATCTTTTTGCGGCTGCTTCCCACAATATGGAAAACGGCATTTCTGAGTACGTAAATAAAATACGACTGAACAATTATGAGACAAATGGTTATTTCAATTCTGGTGTTTTATTGATGAATTTGGATCAAATGAGGAATGAAATGAAGCCCTCGGATATCTACGCCTATATAGAAAGAAATAAACAGGGATTGATCTTACCTGATCAGGATGTTCTAAATGGTTTGTATGGTCATCGGATATTGCCTGTGGATGATAGTATTTGGAACTACGACACGCGTAAATTTGAGTATTATTTATTCTTTAGTCAGGGAGTAAGGGACATGGATTGGGTCATGAATAACACGGTAATCCTGCATTTCTGCGGAAAGCAAAAGCCGTGGAACAAGGATTATGTGGGGTATTTTTCAGCACTCTATAAGCATTATCAACGGCTCGCTGATTCTCGGAAACAGATGTGACTGTGATGGCCAAACTACTATTACTTTTCCTATCAGCGGCCAAGCATCTGATTTTCTATCTCATTTTTGCTTCACCAGCAATTCCGGCTGGCAGCCGGAGGAAGAAGCTGTTTTTGTTCATGTTAAGTACGATTTTTTTAATCGGTATGGGCGTAGAAATGTGGATGATTTGGGCCTGCTGAAACGACATTTCAAAAATGCTTTTCATAACTGTCAAAAGACAAGAGTCGGAGTATTAACGTTGATAGAACCGTATTTTGAATTGAAGTTTCCCAAAGAATCGGAGAAAAGGAAAGGAATCGAATATGATAAATAAAATCCAAAAATATATTTTACAGCGACAAAATTTAGCAAGCAAACCAGTTGTTGAGACGGATATCCTGTTGGGGAGCAGTCCTAAAAAAATCAAGCATTTTATTACCTTCAAGGACTTTCATAAAAATATCCATGCTTCAATCAAAAGAGTAAAAGAACTCGTTGGAACAGCTAAAGGCAAGCTGGTTATTAACGGAAATCTTAGGCAGAAATATATTTCCAAATTAATGAAATTGGCAATGAAGGAAAAGAGTGATTTTACGATTATTGTCAATGATGGCTATCGGTTGTCTAAAAAGAAAAAATTTGAAAATTCTTCCCAGATAGCCCTCATCTTAGAATCACTAGCGGAAGGATAAATGGAGAGATCAATGAAAGTTGTACTAACAGAAAAGGTTGCCAGAAGAACTCTGGACAATCAGTTATTCCGGGGAATAAAGCAGGTGATGGCTGAAAAATCCTCTTTCGATCTAACGTTGAATGCGTTGTTAAAGCGAGCGAAAGTCAGTAAAAAAAGATTCGGACAATACTACAGCAATCAGAGGGAATTTCTTTACTCGTTGAACACCTCTTTTGTGGATGTGCTAAAGGAGCGAATCCCTTATGTTAAATCGAAGGAAGATTTAACCGATTGTATGGATCGTCTAATTGCAATGACTCGCTTCAAGGAACTGATGGAGCGAGGGAGAATTATTTTCCAGCTGAATAGCAACTTTGAACTGGATCATTTCCATTCATTAAAAAAGCAGGTATTCAGTGTTCTCAGTACGCGGTGGCATCTTTTTTTCAAGCAGCTGAAGACTAAAACAAACGTTTTAGATGTAGAGGATTTGAAGGAAGTTTTTTATACTGTTTTGGAAGAGTCTATCGTTAATGATACATTTCAAAATTTCCATCTGCTTGCCTATAGTTTAAGGGTATTAACCGTTGTTTTTGATGAATGATTGGAGAAATACGGCACAGGAGAATTGTGCCGTATTTTTTATGTTTTAAAGATTCTAAAATTTTGATGAAGAAAATCGTTTTTTTGTGCTGGAGAGGAGGATTCTGAGCATTTTTCGAAAGATGTCCGTGCTATCGCTGTTGAAAAGCAGCTTGATGCTTCTCATTTTTTACTCATGTAAGCCGTTTTGTGGTTTGTTAGGATGAGTTCATGAATGGAGGAAATAACATGCTTGATCCTAAACTAACTGAATCCCAACTAAATAAAGGCTCATTCTTTCAAATTTATGACAATGAGGCGTTTGAACTAGAAGCGATAATTTCTGAAAAAGAAGTGATCGAAGCGCAAACAATTGATCATCCGATCCTGTATAAATCGATCTTTAGAGGAGCAGTTTTTTCAGCAAACGACTTTCAACGCTTCGAAGCAACGGATTGCATTTTTGAAGACTGTGATTTCTCAGGCAATGTGTTGATAAAAAGTATGCTTCATCGTGTTCAATTTATAAACTGCAAGTTTACCGGTACAAAATTTACAGAAAGCTATATCGGCAATACGTTATTCAGCCAATCTAAAATGGACTATTCAAATTTTTCCGATTCTAAAATAAAGGAATCTGCCTTTGAAGCGGTCAATTTGAGCGGTTCCGACTTTGTAGAATGCGGGTTGACGAAGACCCGTTTTGCGAACAGTAATCTTAATGAGGTCAGCTTTTTTGATACAAATCTAAAAAATATCGATCTAAGCAGCAATGCCTTTGAAAATATCGAAATCAGGCAGGAGCATCTGAAAAATTGTGTCTTTAACCAATATCAAGCCATTCTACTAGCAAGAAAATTTCTGCAAATAAGAATAGATTAACCTCTGATGAAACGAAAAACTTATCGAGAAACAAACCTTCAAGATCACTCACTTCGAGTGGTCTTTCTAATTTCTACAGGAAAAAAGCCTACTACACACAACGTAATAGGCTCTACATTTGTTTAGTCAAAATATACCTGAGGTTCCGAAGCCATCTCCTCAAATAGATTGAGAAATTGCGCAGCATGAAAACCATCGCACACCGCATGATGGACCTGTAGGGAGACGGGAAGGAAAATGTTATTGTCCCGAAAGACAAATTTCCCGCCAGTTAAGATTGGCAGAAGATACGGTTGAGCATTGTTTATATTCAAGTTGAATCCTGTAAATGAAGTCCAAGGAATCATGGAGATACTAAGGACATTCTCTGGTAAATTTGGCTGTGGAAATAACTTGCCAGTATTACTAAAAGCCTCCACGTCCGCGGAATAGTTTTGTTCAAATGTCTTGAAACGCTTGGAGTATTCAGTCGATAATGTGGAAAATTGCTGGGTCCTTTTATCGAATACGGTATACATTGGAACCAATTGATCCCAATAACCTAATTGCCCGCTACTATCGAATCCCATTCGGAAATGCGTGTCTTGATTGGCGATAGTCGTTGTTAGATAAATAAATCCCGCATAAAAAGAGTAGTCATTCTCCTTAAGATAAGTGTATAGAGCAGTAATATCAATGTCTTTGGTGAGACTAAAGGATGTTTGCTGAGACAAAAAATGATTGTAAACCTCGGTCCGTTCCCATTTTTCTAAATCAATCGTTGTGAACGTCATTATCCATTCCTCCTAATAATTAAATGTTCTATTGTTAGGAGGAACAATCATCTGTTTTCTTCATGGATAATCATTCCTTTGTATTTGATAGTTCTATCATAACAAAGAATTGGGGAGACAGGATGTAAGAAAGTTCTAAATGTTTCTGGTAATTCCACAGAATTGTATATGATCGCCGTCGACGACTTTCGTAAAAGATATTTTTGGCTCAAAGATGCAAATGGTTTATTTTATAGGTTGAAATAGATCCAATTCTAAAGGGAAATTATTCATTTTCTTTCTCTTAATACAGGAATTTCTCTAAAAAAATATGGAAGTGTATGTATGATTTTATATTCAATTATCAAAGAACAACATCTAACTAGACGACTCTGGATATCATGTACGAATATCCGGGTCGTCTTTATTTCGATTTTTCCTTCGGCGAATCCAACCGAGAAGGCCCTTTTTCGGGCTTTTTTGTTCTGGCTGTGTATCGATCGGCTGGGAAGACGCAGTGGCAGAATTTGCTTCATTAATCGTAATTAGCGGATTATCGCTTTTGGGTGTGTGGATGTTTAATGAGGGCTGCAGGCTCGCTGTGCTCACAGGATCTCCTAAACTTTTTTCAATCGCTTTTTTTGATTCGGAATGTAAATAGTCATAACTTCTTGTTGTTTTCGGTGCGGTTATCACTTCCTCTTTTTTGAGAATACCTTCGCTTTTTGCTTCATTTACTGTTTTTTGTGGAGCTCTTCTCTCCTCGATTTTCGGTGCTTTTTCTATATCAAAAATATCCGATTCATATGTAGTGATGATTTTTGCGGTTATGACAGAATCGAATAATTTTACGCCGTTTTGCTCGAAAATATCTAAGTTGGTCAGTAGTTCGCAGGCTTCTTTGATTTTTTGTATTGGCAGGTCAGGATTTAACTCTTTACAAGTCCAGTCATGGGTTTTACCTAGACTGTTGCTAAATGTGGCGACTAAATCTTTTTGCATTTTCTCATTTCCTTTCTAAAATTTTTCCTTGTGTAATTTTGATTCTTTTCAAGGTTCGTTAGTTTCTTCTGGGCGGACAATTGAAATCAATGAACGGAGAACTGATTTGGCTGTTTCGCCAAAGCTGCGGAGCGGGAATACTTTGGCACTTAATGTGCGCCATTCCGGTGCCATGAAATAATCTTTAAAATAATAGAAAAATCGTTTGATGGTACGGGTCGCCTTGGTATTCATGAATATCTCACGGACGAGATCCTTCAAAATAAAGGCAAATTCTTCATCCCCAAGCTGATGGCGGACATGTAGAGCTAAAATATATTTGATAGTTAAACTGCTGTTTTGGGTTTTGTGATAGTAGTTTGTTATACGATGTTCAAGTGTTTTTGATTTTAAATGGAACAATTGCCGATGAGACAGGATTTGTTCATTCATCATTTTTCCTCCTAGATAGGTTTATAGTTAAGGGAGAGGTGACGTCTACCCGCTCCACTTTCGATTATTCTTTCCGACCGGTGACTTAACGATAAAGCACAAACACAAACTATGGCAAACTCGTCAAAATTACATTTAGGGAGGCAAAATTGCAGGTTTTATATTGTTCTTTTTTTAAGAAGCCTAATTACTCAGGAGTAGCTGAATTGCTCATTAAAAAAACTAGCAAATTTGAGGGGAAAATGTAATATCGGGCATTTTGACAACGGATCGCTTTTTTGTATATAGGAGAGATCGTTCTTTTTTAGTAATAAAACCTGTTTAGCAGTGTTAATAATCTGTTTTCGAAAAAGAAAAAAACAGCATCCAGCGATACTGTTTTGAGTGATTTGTTATAAAACTTTCTGCAATAGCAGAATGGTTCCTATGACGATAAAAAAGCCGATCGTGGCGACAAGTGTCAATGAGGTATGAAAAATTGGGACGGATAAAAATGTCGCAAATATCGGTTCGAAGGCGGTTAAAATGCTGGCTAATGAAGATGAAATATAGGCCAAACTAGATAAGTAAATGAAGTAAGAAACAGCTGTCCCAAGTACGATCACAATCAAGATATGAAGCAGCGAGCCGAGGGAAAGCTTTCCAGAATATTGGAAAAATGGTTGAATCACGTTTGCGGGAATGCTTCCGATCAACATTCCCCAGCCCACGACTAGCAGACTGCCGTATTTTTTTAAAAGATTTCGGGGCTGAACGGAATAAAAGGCTAAAGAAACAGCAGAGCCAATGCCCCAAAGCAATGAGGCGGGTGTGATCGTCAGCTGTGAGATATGTCCATTGGAGACGATCAAAAAGACACCAATGAGTGTCAGCAGCATCAGCAGTAAGGTTTTTCGATTAGGGATTCTTTTTCTTTTGATTGCCTCATAAATTATGATGAAAAATGGTCCTGTATATTGAATGATCGTAGCGAAAGAGGCGCTGCTTAGTTCGATCGTTTTAAAGTAGGTATATTGAACGGCATACATCCCAAGAATAGAAAAAGTAAGAATGGCGAGGAGATCCTTTCTATCTTTGAATGGCGCGAATAAAGTGTGCGAATTGATGAGTTTTGAGGCAGCAAGTAACAGAATCCCTGCAATAAACATCCGGGTAGAAACCAGCCATTCGGCAGAGAATTGATATTCGTTAAATAAAATTTGTCCTGATATTCCTGAAATGGCCCATAAGGTCGCAGCGATTCCTGCGAATAGGATTCCTGTTTTCTTTTCTGCTATGTTCATTACGATCTCCTTTTGATTTTACCGATATTGTTGTGATACTGTATTATAGAGCTTCGTATTCGTGGATATCTATCAAAATAAATGCTATTTTTATCATTATCGTGTAAAGGAGTCTTAGGTGATGTACTTTGAAGTAAATGAAGCTGAACAGGAACAGACGGAACATCGAATTGGTGATTTTCCAATCGCGATCTATCATAGAACTCTGGAGAGGTCTAGAAATGATGAGCTGATGTGGCATTGGCACGAAGAGTTTCAACTAACGTTTGTTCTTTCGGGAACCCTGGAGCTGTCAGTTGAAAAAGAGACTTATCAAGTTCATGAAAACAGTGGGATCATCATTAATTCACGGAAATTGCATCATGCGCTTCCTTTAACCGAAGAGGTGGAATACGTCTGTATTGATTTTTCGCCTAGTTTTGTTAATGAGGAATTATATCGATCAACGATCAAGGACATAGAAAATAATCGGAACTTTGAATGTGCATTCTTGATGCTCACCCTTCATCAAAGGGGGCTATTAAAGGGGATTGTGGAAGAAAATAAACGCTATAATTTCTTGAAAATCTACGAACTGATACTTAGTTGTCTCAATGAGATCGAAAATTACCCTACTTCATCGGAAAAGAAAGAAAATCAGGACATCTATCAGCTGCTTAATTTTATCCATAAGAACTTTCAACGGGAGCTCACCGTTACGGAGATTGCTCAAGTGATCCCTATAAATAAGAATAAATGTACGAATCTATTCAAAGCCTATACTAATCAATCGCCGATGAATTATACCATTGATTACCGTCTATTGAAGGCAAAAGAGTTGCTGCTAAGTACGGAGGATCCGATATCTGAGATTTGTTTCGCTGTAGGATTTAATAATCTCAGCTATTTTATCGCTAGATTTAAAAGGAAATTTGGCAGCAGTCCGAAGCAGTTTCGGAAGCGGTTTGGAGCCAATGATATGAGTACAGAAAACCCTAAGGACATCAAGTAAGAAAATTGATGTCCTTGGGTTGAAAATCGTACTAATTAACTAAACGAGTCTTTGCTACGCTGCTTTTTTTTATAAATTTTGGGGAAGTTTCTGGTGCCCACATTTGACAGACTATTCCACCGATTAGTAAAGAGAGTAGACATACACCTAATGTAGCGTATACGCCAAAATGATCGGTAATAATCGGCAATAAGAAGGTTCCAGAAGCAGCGCCCACACGACTAATAGCAATAACAGCTCCTAGCCCTGATCCTCTAAGGCGAGTATCGAAAAGTTCAGGAGGATAAGGATTCTCTAGTACAACTGCTGCGGATAACACCACCGCAAAAATTGAAAAAATGATCATAGTGATTACTGGTGGAGCAGACTGCCAAATAATCATAATCGCTAAAGCAATCGCCGAAATATAAAAGGTTGAGACAATGAAAAACCTTCGAGATATATAATGGAACAAGATAACACCAATACAAGCACCAACAATTTGGAAGACATTATATAAAACACCGGAAACATTTGGGTTACCAATGTTCATACTCTCAGTAAGCAGTGGCAGAAAGATACCTATCCCAAAGAAAGGGAACACCTGGCAGGCGTAGAAAATTCCGCCGACTAAGACGTTCCGTCGAACTGGCGGACTCAGAAGTTCTCCCCATGAAGCAGGTTCTTCATTGTTTTCTTTAGCATCATCGACAGGCAAACTATACTCGTTTCCTAAGTAGCGATGAACAATCTCTGCGGCTTCTTTTTTCTTACCGGTACTTGCCAGCCAACTAGGTGACTCGGGTATCTGAAGGAATAAACGAAGGATAGCTGTAACAATACCTGGAATCCCTGAAGAAATAATAATCCAGCGCCAGGTATCGTCGCCGAATCCAGTAATGAGGCTGCCGCTCAGATAAGAAGCGACAAAGCCGGACATCCAGAAAATAATCAAGTAACTTTGGAATTGTGGTCCGCGTTTGGTTGGAAACCATTCTGTTAGTAATGCACTACCTACAGTGTAGTCGATGGCAATGGTGATTCCGATCCCAATTCTGATAATGAGCAAGAGAACAACATTAGAAACAAAAAACTGAGAGAAGGATAAAACAGTAAATAGGAACATATCGATCATAAAAAGAGATTTTCTGCCGATTTTATCAGCAATCCCTCCTACTATTAGGCTGCCAAATAAACCAATCAACGTCCCAGCACCTAAAAGGCCAACCCAAAAACTCGATAACCCCAGAGGTTCTGTGGCACTAGACAGAGCAGTTCCTGCGATTCCAAGTGCGTAACCGCATGAAATTTGTCCTAATACAAAACAAATAAAAATTTTTTTGTGGATAGAAGATAGAGGTGCTTCTGTATAACTTTTATTAATCAAATAAAAAACTCCTTTCTTGATGTATCAACTAAAGACAATGAACGCTTAAAATTATGTTCTGAATTTCCTATTCGATTGTGAAAAAAAGCTATAAGATTATTGAACTTCATAATGTGTAAAGATAGTTAATAAAAAAAGTGTCGGGTAAAATTAGAATAATCGATTAAAAAAGTTTATTCAATTATTCACAAAAAAATCTAAAAAGCTACGAAATAACTTGTATACCGATATTATAATCAATTGATTATAATAAGCAAGACTTTTTTTGAAAAGTTGTTCTGTCCCGTTACTAGAAGGGAATAAATAGTGGATAAATAAAAAAACATTGAATGATTCTCAATAATGCGAGGATCATTCAATGTTTTTTAGAATGAGAGAATAGATTCTAGTAATTCGTCTTTGTCTTTAGAGATTGTGGAATGATTCAGCAAAAAGTCGATTAAGTAATCCAAAAAGAGCTTTGTTGCTGATTGAGGATCATCAAAGTCACCATTCTTCATTTTTGTGCACATTCCCAAATTAAGAGCATAGCAAAAATCAAAGATATACTGCTTATCTTTTTTTGCGATATAGCCATCTTTAATACAAGGATCACCAATCAGATCGTCTCGCTCTTGGATCGAGCGGCCCAAAAAGCGGTGGTACTTTTCCTTGTCTTCAGAGATGTCTCCCACTTCAAAGGTATCTAAGTAGCTGTCAACATATCCTAGAACACTGCTGGAATACTTCGAATAGAATACATAAGAATAGATCTCCGGGTTTTTGAATGAATAAAGAGCGTATTCTCTCCAAGTCAACAGAAAGGTGATGTAGGATTCTTCATTCCCAGTAATTGTTTCATTGAGGGCAATAAAGTATTCTCGTACATTGTTGATCAACGTAAATGCGATCAACTGATCTAGGTTTTCAAAATAATTGTAAAGTGTGGCACTGTTATAGCCGGCTAAGGAAGAGACTTTTCTGATGGTGACATTTTCGATTCCTTCTTTTTCGATAATCATTTGAGTGGCTTCAATGAAATAGCCCAGCATTCGTTTACGTTGAATTTCCTTATTTTTCGATCTCATTTTTATACCTCGTGATTTGTAGTATGCCCATAAAGGACTTCTTTTTTATTGTACACTAAAAAAAAGAATCGTAAATCATGAATTAAAAATAAAAAGGGTGTTGCAAAATATAATCAGTTGATTATAATATGACTATAAGATTATTTAATAGCTTGTATGGCTGAAAAATGGATTGTGAAAAAAAGTGTAAAGTCAAGGAGTGTCGATCGATTATCATCAATAGTATGTTTTTCTGAGATAATCTCGTTTTTTGCAGATAGAAATCGAATGGAGGAAGCGGATTGGAAAGAATTAGCGTGAAGGGGGCACCTAAGGCATTAGGACCTTATTGCCACGGAACGAAACAAGGAAATCTCATTTTTACTTCTGGACAGGTGCCATTAGATCCGGTAACAAATGAATTAGAAACAGATATCAGAAAGGCGACACATCTTGTCTTGAATAATCTGATATCAATTGTTGAAGAAGGCGGAGGCTGTTTAGAGACTGTCGCTAAAGTGGACATACTTGTGAAGGATTTAGCGGATTACACAGCAATCAATGAAGAATATGCAAACTTTTTTGGTGATAGCAAACCCGCTCGAGTAATCTCTCAGATTAGCGATCTGCCAGCAAATGCTTCACTAGAAATGGTAATGACAGCTTTCGTAAAAGAATAAAAGTAGGTTTTATAGAACGAAGGGAGATAGAAAAATGTTTAAAAGAATGATTCAAGCAGTTGAAACACACGCGGGAGAACCGATGCGTGTAATTACTGGTGGTGTTCCTCAAATTCCAGGCGACACGGTATATGACCAAATGAAATATTTGGAAGCAAATGATGATCAAGTACGCAAATTAATGCTGAGAGAGCCTCGGGGATATCCACCATTGTGCTGTAATTTGATCGTACCATCAAAAAATCCCGAAGCTGCGGCTGGCTATATTATTATGGAACAAGTGGAATATCCTATGATGAGCGGAGGTAATACGATTTCTGTTGTAACGGTATTGCTTGAAACAGGTATGCTACCGATGCAAGAACCCGTTACAGAGTTCCAATTGGAAGCGCCTGCAGGTTTGATTGGGATCAAGGCTGAATGTAAAGACGGTAAGGTAAAGCAAGTAACCTTTAAAAATGTTCCGGCATTTGCTCCTTATACAGATACAGTCATTGATGTGCCGCATATTGGGCATGGTGTTGAAAAAGTAAAAGTCGATATTGCGTGGGGTGGGATGTTCTACGTTATCGCAGATGTTGAACAGTTCCCATGGATTGATCTAGAGGCCGATCAAGGCGGTGAAATTGCGCGAGTATCCGCATTGATTTTACGAGCTGCACAGGATCAGCTGCCGGTAGAACATCCACATTATCCTGGTGTAGGAATTACGATCGCACAATTGTCTGGCACAACGGATAATCCAGAAGCGGATCGCAAAAATGCTGTAATGGTTGCAAGCGGAGAAGTTGATTTTGACAATCCAGCAACTTGGACGGGTGCTTTGGATCGTTGTCCTTGTGGAACGGGGACTTGTGCAAAAATGGCGGCGATGTATGCCAAAGGTGAATTAGGGTTGAATGAATCCTTCAGACATGAAGGGGTATTAGGCAATGTCTTTACTGGTCATCTTGTTGAGGAAACAACGATCGGTGATTATAAAGCGGTTGTTCCCACGTTAGGAGGAGAAGCTTGGATTTATGGTTTCAGCAACTATGTGCTTGATCCGTCAGATCCATTCCCAGAAGGCTATGTAATTGGAGACATCTGGGCAGAATAAAACAGTAATCTAAATATCTGAAGTCCATTCTATCTGTGTAGGATGGATTTTGGTATTTCAGCAAAAGAATGTGAAGTTTCGTACACAAGGCTTTAGGAATTTTAATTTAGGAGGAAGAAAATGCTGCAGATAAGTGAAGAACAGGTTCAAAATGCAATGACGATGGATGTTGTTGTACCAGCTATTCGTGAAGCATATGAGGATAATGTTAAAGGAGAGATTTATGCGGGAGATCGTATTTTTATGCCGATCCGTGGTGAAGAGAACGTTGGACAGTGGCTATTTGCCAATTGTACAAATAAACCGTTTTTCGGTTCAAAATTTTCCTCGGTCTTTCCAGAAAACTTGAACAAAGGCTTACCCAGCGTAATCTCGAAAATCAGCCTGTATTCAGCAGAAACAGGTGAACTTCAAGCGTTGATTGACGCCAATTATTTAACAGCGATTAAAACAGGTGGAAGTGCGGCAATCGCGACTGATTTGATGGCAAAGAAATCAGCCTCAAAACTAGGTATTATCGGTTCCGGCTTGCAAGCCTACTCACAGGTTCTAGCTATCCAAGAAGTTCGTGAGCTTGAGGAGGTATACATTTTTGATATCGCGCCAGAGAGAGTTGCTGGCTTTATTGAACGAATCGAAAAAATTAAGAATAGATCCTATAAAATTATTGTAGCAGCTTCTGGAGATGAGTGCGTCTCGAAGTCAGATATCGTTTGTACTTGTACCACCTCTTTAAAACCTGTGTTCAAAGGCAGTTCTCTAAAACCTGGAACACATGTGAATGCGATTGGATCGTTCACCTCTTTTATGCAGGAAATTGATGAAGAAACGGTGTTAAGAGCGGATAAAGTGATTACTGAACATATCGAAGGATTGTGGGAAGCAGCTGGTGATATTCTTATTCCATTCGAAAAAGGATCAATATCAAAAGACAAAATCACTGGCACAGTCGGTGAAGTTTTAACAGGTAAGGTGACTGGTCGTGAAAGCGATGAAGAGATTACCTTAAACGAAAGTGTTGGTTCAGGTGTTTTAGATATTGCGCTTTCGATTGAAGTATTCAATAAATTAAAATAAGCAAAAAACCGTTGATCGCACTATTTTAGTACGGTCAGCGCTTTTCATTTTTTGCTAAAGCGAATCCAGAATAAATTATTATACAGCCAAGTCTCTTAGAATCAATACATAGTAATAAAAAAAGGACTACGGTCACTTATTTAGGCCTCTCTATCGGTCGAAGGCATTTTTTTGAAGTGCTCTTTATACTTCGAATAAAAATAAGTAGTATTAGAAAAACCGCTATCGCGCGCGCATTCTTGGATAGATTTATCGGTATTTCGCAGTAGAAATTCTGCTTGATCCAATTTCTTTTCCAAAATAAGCTGGCTAAAATTTTTCCCTGTTTCTCTTTTTAGCAATGTACTGAGGTAGCTGGAAGTATAGTTGAACCGCTGAGCAAGCTGTGGCAAAGTCAAATTCATGAAATTTTTATCAATATGTTTTAACAGAGCAACGATCTGATCTTTGCTCTTTTTTTCTTTTTTATTAGTGTCATATTCGAAATTTCTTACTAATAGTGTAAATAGAATAGCAATTAAGTTTTCAATAATTTTATTATTGCCGATTCGATTTTCAAAGTATTCAAACAAAATTTGATCCATGATAAGCCGAATCTGATCATATTCATTGTTTTTGAACACAATATATTGATCATGACTTTGTGTTTCGGATAGCGCGTTAAGAATGAAGTCAAAGACAATACTGCTCTTGAAGGTTTCTTGTGTGAGCTGTTGAATAAAATAATCTTTTTTGACAAGAATATTAATGATAATATCGTCTTCCGTCGTTTTTTCGATAGAGTGAGGAACTGACGTATCGATCAAGCAGATTTGACCTTTTGTTAGAGTGACTTTTCGATTATCGATATGTTCCGTACAAGTACCGGAATAGATATAATTCAGTTCAATGAAGTTATGAGTGTGGAGCGGTACGGGAATAAATCGGGTATGCTTCACAATGTTAAAATTTTGACCGGCAGGAATCAAATCATCAAAGATATAGACTTCCGTATCGTTAACAACTCGTTTAGCTAATTTTTGATAGTACTCCTTGGAAAGAACGCCATTCTTTTTATAGTATTCTTCACGATCAGTTAGTGCGAAAATCCTTTTTTGAACCGTGTTGAAATTCATGAAAAGACTCCTTTCAAAAAATCTAAAAATATGATACAAAAGAAACCGTTTTCTGACATATATTTCTTTTGTTGAATTGAATATACTCTAGATACAGTAATAAATCAAAGTAATTATGGATGTAGGGTGTGTTTGTTTGAAAAAAATAGAGAGAATCATTAACGATGAATATGACAATCATATCATGCCTTTTTTATGGATGCATGGAGAAGAAGAGGTCATTATTCGCGAATATATTTCGAAAATAGCTGAAAGTGACATTCAGTCGATCTGTATTGAGTCGCGTCCGCATGAAGATTTTTTAGCTGAGAAATGGTGGACAGATGTAGACATCATCCTTGAAGAATGTGAAAAATTTGGGATGACTGTTTGGATCTTGGATGATAAACATTTTCCGACAGGTTACGCAGCTGGCAGAATTAAAGCAGATTTTCCAGAATATCAAAAATTATTCTTGAGCTACTATCAATTAGATGTGGTGGGGCCTAAAAAGAATGTTGGCACATTAATTAAATGGACAACTCAGAAGCGGCCCAATTTTATGAATGTTGGTACCGAAACGGCAGCCAGCGAACAAAGGAAAATAGAAAAGGGAACAATCCTTTCTGTCGTCGCAGCACCTATGACGGGCTATGAAAAGATTGATGACTCTAGGCTTATAGATATCAGTGAACATGTAAAAGGGGATATGCTCTACTGGGATATTCCAGACGGAAATTGGAGTATTTTTGTTTGTTTTGAAACGACAGAAGGCGGGGAGCATGCAACGGAGGGCTATTTAAATCCTCTAGTTGCTAAAGCAACGGATGTTCTCATCGATACGGTTTATGAAGCACATTATGAAAAGTATGGCGAAAAATTTGGCCGTGGCATAGAAGGTTTCTTCTCAGATGAACCGCGATTTGGGAATATCAAAGGACCCGACGCCGCAATAGGGAAAAAAGATATGCCGTTGCCTTGGTATCCTGAGATGACTGAAGATTTTGCTGCATTTTTGCAAATTAGTAGAAAAGAACTTTTAGCATGTCTGCCTCTATTGTATAAAGGAGAATCAGAAGAAGCGAAGCAATTGCGTTTTGCATACATGACGTTTATTACTGAGCGATACAAAAACAATTTTACCGAGAGAATCGGCGCATGGTGTGAGAGACATGGGGTGAAATATATTGGGCATGTCATTGAGGATAATAATGCACATAGCCGTCTAGGTTATGGTGCCGGGCACTTCTTCAAATCAATGGCTGGTCAAGACATGTCAGGTATTGATATAGTCTTGCATCAGCTCTTACCCAATCAAAATCAAGGCTACTTCAAGTCAATGACCGCAAACGGCTGGGATGGTGAATTTTTCCATTATGCCTTGGCGAAACTAGGGACTTCGTTGGCTTATCTAGATCCAAAGAAAAAAGGGCGAACGATGTGCGAAGTTTTCGGCGCCTATGGATGGGCGGAAGGAACAAAATTGATGAAATGGATGGCAGATCACTTGCTTGTTCGCGGAGTTAACTATTTTGTTCCTCATGCCTTCACGATGAAAGAATTTCCCGATTCAGATTGTCCGCCTCATTTTTATGCTCATGGAGAAAACCCGCAATATTTTGGGTTTGGTGAATTGATGCGTTATATGAATAAAATCAGTGATTTGTTTAGCGGTGGTGAACACTGTTCGGATGTTGCTGTATTATACAATGCGGAGGCAGAATGGACCGGAAATACACTGCCGTTTCAAAAAGTCACTAAAATTTTGACAGAAAATCAAATTGAGTTTGATTTTGTTTCTTGTGAAATGGTGGAGAACAGCTCTTCTAATAGTCAGGCTTTTCATATCAATTCCCATGCATTTAAAGTACTGTTAATTCCTTATTCAGAGTATTTGCCTGAGAAGACGATCAAAAAGCTGAACTTATTGGCGGGACAAGGGGTCGATGTACTATTTATTGACGGTTTTCTAAAAGGAGCCAGTGAAGGAACCGATATAGCTGAAACAATCTCTCAGCTCCAGAAAACTGCGACGACTTTCGCTTTAGAGGCTCTCTCTCTAGCGTTGCTCACAATGGACATTGATCAATTGGAAACAGCTCATGTTTACAAGGATGTTCGGTACTTTCATTATCGACAAGAGAAGCAGTCGATTTATATGCTTTTTAATGAAAGCATGCTATCTAACGTAAACTTTAAATGCAATCTTAAAACAGATGAACAGCTCTTTTCCGTTAATCCGCTAACCAATAAAGTAGAACGATTAATCAAGCAAACTGAGGGATTTGAATTTTCTTTGGCTAAAGGTGAAAGCATTCTTCTTTTTGAAGATAGTGGTCTATTAGAGGAACAAAAGAAAATACCTGAAACGCTGCCGACTACCATTTATGATCTGACGAGTCATCAATGGGCGATTGCTGTTGATGGAAAAGGGGTCGAGAATTCTCAATCCGTGTATCCAGCGATTGTCCAACATCTTCCTCTTTTAGGATTAGGTGATGTACTAGAAGACTTTAGCGGCACCATTAGTTATGAGACGGAGCTGGAGATCAAGGATACCTTTTATCGAGCGGACTTGAAGATTGAAAATGCCAATGAAATTGCAACAGTTTATCTCAATCAGAAAAAGATCGCTACGCGAATCAGTTATCCATATGATTTCGATTTGACTGATCATCTGAGTGTTGGGACAAATCATCTAAAAATTGAAGTAGTTAATAGCTTAGGGCGATACATGAAGGATTTTCTATCACAGTATCTTAATTTTGAACCATTGGGGTTAAGTGGAGAAGTGAACTTAGAATTGACTCATATAAAAAAGACGAACTAGGAAAGGAGGCAGAATCATGTTTGGTAAAAAGCAAAAAGCAAAAAAGATTAATTTATACAATCCGGTGGACGGAAAAGTTACCTTCATCGATGAATGCTCGGATCCTGTGTTTGCGCAAAAAATCATTGGTGATGGATTTGTGGTAGAGCCAATTAACGGAAAAATCTATTCGCCCCTAAAAGGAATCATCACATCAATTTTCCCTGCTAATCATGCGATTGGGATCACAACTGATGACGGAAAAGAGTTTCTTGTCCACATAGGGATCAATACGGTCGAGCTCAATGGTGAAGGTTTTGAAATCCTTGTTGATAAGAAATCAGAGGTTACGAAAGACACGCAACTTGCAAACGTTGATTTAGAACGGATCAGAAAAAGTGGATTTTCAACTGAGATCATTGTAGTACTCACTAATAGTGAAAATGACAATCTGATAATCGATGCGATTGGTGATAAGCGTCACGGTGAAAGCATTGCTACATTACTGATATCTAATTGAAAAACAAGAGAAAAGAGGCAAGATAATGAAAAAAGAAATTGAATTAGACGTTCCTTGGTTTGATGATCAAGACCAGAGGATTCAAGCCCATGGCGGCAGCGTGAAATATTTTGAGGGGCGTTATTATTTCTTTGGAGAAAACAAACAGGACTCGAAAGCCGACTCGGGCATTTGGCACAAAGGCGTAAACTGCTATTCATCAGAGGACTTAGTGAACTGGCAATTTGAAAATACGATTTTGAAGCCGTCAGAAGATTTAGGAAATCCGCTTCATCCTTCAAGAATAATGGATCGCCCTCACGTCATTTACAACAGGAAAAACCAGGAATATGTCATGTGGTGCAAACTAGTTGGTTCAGATGAGAATCCACGCGATTGGAACGATCAATACATGGGGATCGCCACCTCAAAAACGATAACCGGAGAGTTTAAACTGATCAAACGAATTGTTCCTTTAGAGATGAGCAGCGGAGATTTTGATCTATTTGTAGATGATGACGAGAAAGCATACCTAGTCTTTGGAAAAGTTCATACTGAAGTTATTGTAGCGGATTTAAATGAGGATTATACAGATTTAACTGGAGAGTATACTTCGCATCTGCATTTTGCAGGTCCACCTATTGCTAGAGAAGCGCCAGCCATTTTTAAACGCAATAGCCATTATTACATGATCACTTCAGGTACAACGGGTTATTATCCGAACTCGTCACTAATAGCCAGAGCGGAGAGGATGCACGGCCCTTGGTATATCATGGGAGACCCTTGTATTGATGATAGTGAAAAAAACAGTTTCAATTCTCAAATCAGCAGTGTGTTGAAGGTCGAAGGGAAAGATTTGTATATTGCTATCGGGGATCGTTGGATTGTTGATTTGGCAAAACCGATTGAAAAAAGCTCATGGAAAATTGATACAAGTATTTCGGAATACGTTTGGCTGCCTTTTGAATTTGAAAATGAAATGCCTAAACTTAAATTTCAAAAAAAATGGAAACCGGAGACCACTTAAAAATACTGAAAGGACAATCTAATGGATCATTGGATTGATGGTGAAAAAAATGGGGTATGAAAAACTTGCAGGATCGATTATTGAAAAAGTTGGTGGGAAAGAAAACATCGAAGCTGTTGTACATTGTGCAACTCGATTGAGATTCACATTGAAAGATGAAGCGATTGCCAAAGAAGACGAACTGAAGGCGATGGATCAAGTTTTAGGTGTAATCAGAGCTGGGGGCCAATTTCAAGTCGTTATTGGAAATGAAGTCAGCAAGGTTTATGAAGATGTAAATGTTCTGTTAACAGATGGCGAGTCCGTTAAAACGGCAGTAACTGCAGATGGAATCGAGATGGATGACGATGTCGCGGAAATGAAAGGCAAACTAGATACTATTCGCGCGAAAAACAAGGAAAAGCTGATTAATAGAATCTCTCGTATGTTGATGAATACCGTTTATCCTCTAGTACCGACTATGGCAGCTGTTGGGGTGTTCAAAGGATTGTTAGCACTGCTTGTTTTGGCGGGTCTATTAAAGGAAACTGATGGGACATATATTATTCTTGCGGCTGCAAATGATGGCTTCCTATATTTCATGCCGATCATGATTGCGATTTCGACGGCTAAATATATGAAGTCAAATCCTTATATCGCTGGTGCGATTGCATCTAGTATGGTTCTACCAGCTATTGCAACTGCTCTAGGCAGTGAAGCGGCATCATTAACTTTTCTAGGCATCACAGTACCACAAGTTAGTTATGGAAATTCCTTGTTCCCTATGTTGATTGGGACGTTGATCGCAGCAAAATTCGAGCACTTTTTAGACAGATATATTCCGCAATTCTTAGAGTTTATAAAAATAATGATTGTAGTTGTGATCATGATTCCCGTTATGTTCCTCGTATTAGGGCCTGTATTTACAGAAGTAGGTAAATTATTAGGAAGTGTTGTTATGGGGATGTATGGCCTAAGTCCAATCTTGGCAGGTCTATTCTTCGGAGCTTTCTGGCAGGTTTGTGTGATGTTTGGTATTCATTACGCGCTAATTCCAGTTTTGACAGATATTGTATTGCGTGAAGGTTCAAGCGCATTCAATCCGATTTTAGGTATGGGCGTGTGGGCATTGGCAGGAGCATCACTAGGATTTGCATTGAAAACAAAAGATAAAACAAAGAAGGCACTTGGTTTTTCAACGATGACTTCAGCTTTATTTGGTATCACTGAACCCGCTATTTTTGGGGTAGCACTGGCTTATAGAAAACCATTTATTGCTGCAATGATTTCTGGTGGTATTGCTGGAATGTTGTGTACAGTACTAGGTGTAAACCAGTACTCCCCAGCGACAGTAGGAGGCGTATTGACCTTTGGTGCACACATGAATCCGAACGGGAATCCATCTTCCTTAATTGGTTGGATCGTTTGTTTTGTGGTAGCCTTTGGAATAAGTGCTGTCCTGACCTTTTTCATGACGAAACCGGAACAAGAGAACGAGCTGGCATAATTGCCCGAAGAAAGGTTTGAATGATTTGAAGTACCAAGATAAAAATCTATCAAGTTCAGAACGAGCAACTGACCTTCTTCATCGGATGACGATTGAGGAAAAAATTGCTCAATTGCAATGCTATAATCCTAAAGACAAAAATGGTCCGAATTTACAGGATGATTTTACCAATGGCATCGGAGCTGTGGCTTTTTTAGCTGCAGCTTGGGATGAAAATAAAGAAATAGTCTCACAAAAATTGACGGATTATCAAAAACAAGTGATGGCTAAAAGTCGCTTTAATATCCCTGCATTATTCCATATTGAAGGATTGACAGGTGTACTTATGCCAGATGCGACCAGTTTTCCCACTGGAATCGGAAGAGGTGCAGCCTGGGATGTTGATTTAGAGAAAAAAGCTGGTGCAGTTATCGGAAAACAAATGAGTACTGTTGGTATCAGACATGCATTAGCGCCTGTTTTGGATGTCAGTCGCGATGCCCGCTTTGGGAGATATGGCGAATGCTATAGCGAAGATCCAATGCTGGTCTCCGCTTTAGGAACTGCGTATGTTGAAGGAATTCAATATTCTGGTAAAGACGATACGTATGCTATCATGGCAACGAGTAAACATTTTGCTGGCTATCAAGCAGGTCAAGGTGGAATCCATGCGGCAGCGACCAATATACCTGAAAGGGAATTACAAGAAATTTTTGCTAAGCCATTTCAAGCAGCAATCAGTAAAGGAAACCTGCGCTCCGTAATGAATCATTACGGAGCGGTTGATGGCGAACCTGTCGCAGGTTCAAAAAAACTATTACAGGATCTTTTAAGAAAAGAAATGGGCTTTGATGGGCTGCTGGTTTCTGACTATGCATCATTAGAAGAGCTGTACACGCGTTTGAGTGTTTGCGGTGATCGAGATGAAGCCGCGAGATTATCTTTAGAGGTGGGATTTGATATGGAATTTCCCACACCGAATGTTTTTGACGATAACTTAATTGAAATGCTTAAACAAGGTGAAATCGATCAACATTTGTTGGATCAAGCTGTATTGAGAGTATTAACAGAAAAATTTGCGTTGGGATTATTTGAGAAGCCATTTCCTGATGATGTAACTACAATTGAGCAAGTTTTTAACTCTTTAGAATCAAAAGAAACCAGTTTGGATTATGCAAGAAAATCAATGACACTACTGAAGAATAATGGGATCCTGCCCATTAAAATCGCAAATAAAAAAGTGGCGGTTATTGGTCATCTTGCAAAATCTACGCGAAGTCTTTTTGGCGGTTATTCTTATATGAGTGTTTTAGAGCTCGCTATGGGTGGCAGAAATACGATGGCAGGAATCGAAAGCTCGCCAGAGAAAGCCTGGAAATATCAAGACAAGGATACGTATAAAGGCTCAATGATTGATGTGGAGTTTCCAAATTTAGAAGAAGTCGCGAATTCGGCTTATAAAAATTGCAGAAATATTTATGATGAACTAGTAAAACAGTGTCCGTCTGCACAAGTAGGCTATGCATATGGTTTCCCCTATGTTGGATCAGATGAAACGCATCATGCTGCGGCATTGACTCTGGCGCAAAAATCAGACATATCCATCGTCGTCGTTGGGGGCAAGTATGGATGGGGAACTTCCTGCAGTACTGGTGAAGGAATCGACTCAAGCAGTATTAATCTAGCACCTTGTCAGGAACAATTACTAAAAAAAATGGGACAAGCTGGCTGTGAATTTATCATTGTTCATTTAGATGGACGACCTATTTCCAGTGATGCTGCCGATAAATACGCCTCAGCAATCATTGAAGCATGGAATCCGGGTGAATTCGGTAGCCAAGCGATTGTGGAAACTATTTTGGGTATCAATAATCCAAGCGGGAAATTACCAGTTTCCGTAGCTTACAGTTCTGCCCAAGCGCCATTGTATTATAATCATGGCCGAGGATCGAGTTATCATGTAGGGACACAGTCACCATTCAGTTCATATATCGATTTGACACATGAACCAAGATACTATTTTGGTTATGGCTTATCCTATTCATCATTTGAGTATAGCCATCTAACTATTCACAAAAAGAAAATCAATGGGTTTGAAAAACTAGAATTTCGTTTTGAAATTGAAAACAATGGCTCCCGCAAAGGTGAAGAGGTTGCGCAGCTATATTTGAAAGACAAGATATCCACTGTTATTCGTCCAGAAAGAGAATTAGTTGGATTTTGTCGTATTTCTTTGGATGTCAATGAAAGAAAAACAGTTGAATGTACCATTGATTTAAGCCAGATAGCCTTTCTTGATCGAGAGTATCGATGGAAAATTGAATCTGGAGAATTTGATCTGTTGGTTGGAAGTTCCTGCAATGATATCAAATTAGAGGATTCTTTCGAAGTTGTTACAAATGAATATGTAGCTGGTAAAAATCGTGAGTTTTATCCTTCATATTCTATTAAATAATTGACTGAGTCAGGGGGAACCCTGGCTTTTTGATGTTTCCTTCCAGCATTTCCAACGATCATTGACATCATTCTGACAACAATCTATACTGAGGAAAATAAATTTTGGAGGATGGCTATTAGATGAAGGTGAACAGGCTCGTCAGTATTATTATGATACTTCTTGATAAAAAACGCATCGGTGCACAGGAATTAGCGGATATGTTTGAAGTTTCACCACGTACTATTTACCGCGACATCGAGGCCATCAATATAGCTGGGATTCCTATTCGCTCAACCTCGGGAGTAGGCGGCGGTTTTGAAATTATGGAAAATTATAAAGTTGATCGAAATATTTTTTCTACCACTGATCTTTCGGCCATTCTAATGGGACTTTCCAGTCTTTCCAATATGGCAAGAGGTGATGAGTTGGTGAATGCTCTTGCGAAGGTAAAGAGTTTTATTCCTGCCGATAGAGCGAAAGACATTGAGATAAAAGCGAATCAACTAGCGATTGATATGACTCCATGGATCGGCAATCAGAATATCAAACCCTACCTAGAAATAATCAAGACAGCTTTAAGTGAAAGTAGATTGCTGATGTTTGATTATGCGGATCGTTATGGGAATAAAACTAAACGCACGGTTGAACCTTACCAGCTAGTATTAAAAAATAGCCATTGGTATTGGCAAGGTTATTGCTATGAAAGAAACGATTATCGCTTATTCAAGCTGGTACGCATGTCAGACCTGCAACTGTTAACAGAATCCTTTATTCCCCGAGACTATCAAAAACCACAGTTGGAATTTAATGAAATCCTAGAAACAATGCAGACTCAGATCAAACTTCGTATTCATTACTCGGTCATGGATAGAGTATTGGATTTTTGTACCTATGAGCACTTTTCACCAGATGGCGATGAGCATTACCTAGTGGATTTTCCATTTATCGAGAATGATTTTTACTATAGTATTCTTTTCAGCTTTGGAATAAAATGTGAATGTTTAGAGCCGCCACATGTTCGTGAGGAAATGAGGCGCAAAATAGGGGAGATAGCTGGAATATATGAAAGTTGGTATTCATTTTAATAATAATAGATCGTTCTGACTTATATAGTTTAAGAATAAACATACATTATTTTGTAAATCCTCTCTTTGAAAAAAGTAGAGGATTTTTTGTATTAGTAATAAATCAATTTAAGAATCAGAATACTCAAAAGACAAGAGTCGCCGCTAAGCTGCTGGAATTTAAACTATAATGGGAAACAAGGTGTTGAAATAATAACTCTATATAAGTTTTCTAATTGAGTATGTAGAATAACATCACCAAGTGAGGGATTCCATTGGGGAAATCTTTAAATGAAAACGCTTATACTTTTATTCATGCAGAATCTATAATGTAAGCATAAGGAAAGGAGAATAATATTGAAATCGGGAGCAGCACAGAAGAGAGGGGTTAGAAAATGCTGGAAGAAAAATATTATATCGTTTTAAAAGAAATCGTTACTAACCCTAACACGACAAGAAAGGGGTTGGAAACCAAATTACAATTAACAAAAGATCAAATCAAGTATGCCATGAGTAAAATCAATAGTTACTTGAATGAAAATGAATTGCCAAGTATACAAAGAACAAGGAATGGTGGATTTGTCATCGAGCAATCTGTCATAAATTTTATTCAAAAAGATGAAGACACTCAGAAAAGTAGTGAGCTTTTCTATTCAGAGGACGAAAGAATAATGATACTTGCACTATTATTATTCAATGAGTCGTTAGATCTCTCACTCGAGTATTTTTCGTATGAGTTGAAGGTTAGTAAAAATACAATTTTACGAGACCTTTCAAAGCTTAAACAAAAATTGATTGTCCATTCAATTAAAATTACTTATTCCCGCATACATGGCTATTCAATTTCAGGAAACGAATTACTTATTAGAGATTTCGTAAAAGAAACTCTCTATCATGTTAACAAAATGTCTAATGGAACTCAAATTTTAGATGGATTTTCTGGTGCAACATCGCGAGAGCGTTTTGAAATGGTGAAAAACTTAAAACAGATAGAAACGGAGCTGGAGATACGTTTCACAGACGAGCAATTTAAGATACTTCCATACTTTCTGTTAATTCTATTTAATCGAATCAACAGTGGAAAAGTCGTAAAAGAAAAAACCTATGAAGAAGAACTAGACATTTCTAAGTTGGAAGAAGTTCGTTTAATCAAGCAGATTCTATTGCTAGACAAATACGGCAGAAGAGAAACGATTTATATCTCGTTGCAAATTTTGACCTCAAAAATAATTTCTGCAAAATTTGTAAATGAGACGATCACAAATAATTTAAGACGAGCGTTGAATTTATGCATTGATAATTTTGAGATCAAAACATCAATTGAACTAAAAGATCGTGAGATTATTTTAAACAGCTTGATGTATCATCTAACACCAGCGTATTACCGTATCCGCTATTTGATTAATGAAAAGAATGAATTATATGAAAAAGAATTTTTAGAAAATGTTATCGCTAGATATGATTTCCTAAATTCAATTATTAGAGACTGTTTTAAACCGTTAGAAGAGTTATTAGAAGTACCGCTACCCGACATAGAGATTATGTACATTTCCTTAATTTTTGGGTCGAAAATTTTACCACAAGGAAAATCAGACTATCCGAAAATGAAGACGGCGATAGTTATTTGTCCCAAAGGTGTCACTTACTCACAACTAATGTTGTCTCAATTAATGGACATTTTTCCAGAAGTCTATTTTTATGAACCAGTCTCACATCGTGCATTTGAAAAAAGTAATTTAAAAGTAGATATCATTTTTTCAATCGGTCATTTCCATTCGTATGATAATTGTTTTGTAGTACAGGCTGCAATGACAGAAGAGGAAAAACAACAGCTGCGTGCCTTAGTGGTTAAAAAGGTGTTTGGCGTAGAGGACAAATTGAATATTGTTGAAAGAATTATGGGAGAAATTATAGAATTCATCCCAAGAGAAGAACATTCGGCTGTTAAGGAAAGTATCCTAGAAATACTGGGTGAAAAACTACCGATCAAACAAGAACGAATCAGTCATGCATTTGAAAATAGTATTTTACGAATCTCTGATTTTCTTACGTTGGATAAGATCAAGATTATTGATCGCGTAGTGGATTATCAGGAAGCAATGACATTGGCTGGTCAACCGCTACTATTAGACGGTTCTGTAACAACGGGCTATATCCAAAGTGTGATCGATAGCCATGATTTTGCTGATCCTTATACAATTTTAGGAGAAGAAGTAGCTATACCACATGCGTTACCTGCCGATGGTGTTAAAAAAATAGGTATCAGCTTATTGATCGTTCGCGAAGGTTTTTATTATGCAAGAGATCACGCTCTAAAATTAGTTTTTTTCATTGCACCAATTGATAAAAAACAACACAATCAAGCGATTATCGATATCTTGACGATTGCTGAATCTCAAGAAATCATCGATAAATTGACGAACACGGACGATAAACGAGAAGTGTTTAAGATATTAAAAGAAATTTCTAACTAAGAGAGGAATATAACGGATGAATAATCAAGAAATAAAAGATAGTTTACTGAATACGTTAAGTATTGAAGCCGCTACGATTGCAAAGTTACAGGAAACAGTAGACGTGGAAGTACTCACTACACTAGTCAAAAAAATTGGTGAAAAAAAAGGGAAGGTGGTTGTTACTGGATGTGGGACTTCGGGCGCTGCTGCTAAGAAAACAGTCCATTCACTTTCTTGTGTCAGCGTGCCCGCTGTATACATGAATCCAGCCGATGCCATTCATGGATCAATGGGAATCATTGATGAGGGAGATATCGTCATTCTGATTTCAAAAGGCGGCAATACAAAAGAATTAGTGAATCTACTAGAGTCGATCAAGGCGCAAAAGGCCTATATTGTCGGAGTTGGAGAAAATCCAGCATCAATTATTGGCAAGTATTCAGAGTTGTTCTTGAAGATTGTCGTAAATAAGGAACCAGACACCTTCAATATGTTAGCTTCTGCCAGCACGTTAGCTGTTATGTCAACTTTTGATGCGGTATGTATCGCGTTAATGACTTATACGGGATTTACTAAAGAACAATTTGGGATCAATCATCCTGGCGGTGCTGTCGGTGATCGTTTATTAGGTAAATAAGGAAAAATGGAAGGTAAATGCGTATGAATGATTTAGTAAACATGGTGATTCCGGAGAATATTACTTTTTTTGAAGAACAAGAAAACGTTAATAAGGAGAGCATTCTTGAAACGATAGCTCAACGATTATATAAAAACAGCTTTGTAAAAGAAAGCTATATCGAAGCAATCAAGGAACGGGAAAGGATATTTCCAACAGGGTTGAATACCACGACTTTCGGAATAGCCATTCCTCATACTGATAGCAAACATGTTAACAAAGCAACAATAGCAGTTGGAATATTAAAGCAGCCCGTTTCTTTTCAGGAAATGGGTGCTGAGGATATCGAAGTTCCTGTCAGAATAGTATTTATGTTAGCGATCAAGGAACCAGATAAACAACTAGAAACACTTCAATCAGTAATCTCATTGATTGAAAATGAAGAGAAAATGAATGCCCTTGTTCATTCAAAAAATGAATCGGATGTTATTCAATTACTAAACTGACAAAAGATAGGAGAAATAGACATGAAGAGCCTTTTTGAAGAACTAAATGACCGGATGCTTGGCAGCTTTGGAAGAGGGATTGTTGCATTCTTGATCGAACACAAAAGTATCTTCCTGATTCTATTTGCGGTATATGGCGGCCTGCTTTTGTATTCTAAATTCATTTATATGTATTACATTCCAACAAAAATCAAAAAAATAATTTTTGAAAAGCCTGATTTATCTGTGAATCAGCTTTATGTAGATTGGCAACAAGTCAAAGCCGCTTCACCATGGTTCATTTTAGTTCCTACGAAGAATGAAATGTGGGTAAAACTATTAAGAAATTCAGATGGGAAGTATCAGATGTTATTTTTTAATAAAAAGAACAGCTATACAAGTGAGTCAGAAATGTTAGACAAGATTTATGAAGACTTGAAAGGAGATTTCACACTTGGTAAAGAATAAAATCATGCCTTCGCTTTTTGGAGCAGATATTGGAAATTTACAAAATGAAGTGAAACCGTTAATTGAATTAGGGATCGATACACTGCATGTGGATATGATGGATGGTAGTTTTGTTCCGAACATTGCATTTGGTCCGACACAAGTAGCGGATCTAAAAAAAATACTGCCGTTTCAATTTGATGTTCATATGATGGTGGAAAATCCAGAGAAATTTATTCCGCAATTAATCGAAGCGGGCGTTGAATATATCAGTATTCATCAAGAAGCGACGCCGCATTTATTGCGGGGACTCCAACTGATCAAACAGTTAGGTGCAAAGGCAGGGGTAGTATTGAATCCAGGTACACCGATTGAAACACTCGATATGATTTTAGAAGAAATCGATTACGTTTTGATTATGACCGTAAATCCAGGTTTAGGTGGACAAACGCTCTATCAGCCAATTTATAAAAAGATCGCGGCATTAAAAGAAATGATTGGGGATCGAGACATAGATATTCAAGTTGATGGCGGGGTTAATGATGAGAACATCAAAGCTTGTGAAAAAGCAGGAGCAAATTGGTTCGTAGTTGGTTCATACATGTTTTCAGGTTCTGCCTCAGACCGCTTAGCAACATTAGAAAATGCGTTAAAGTAAGGAGATAGTCAGACAGATGAGATCATTAAAATTATATGGAAAACAAGATTTACGTTATGAAGAAGCGGAGAGACCAATTTTAGAAAAAGCCTCAGATGTAATTATTAAGGTCAAAGCGGTGGGGATTTGCGGGTCGGACTTGTCGCGCTACAAAAAATTAGGCCCCTATGTTGAGGGGATGGTTTGGGGACATGAGTTTTCTGGAGAAGTAGTTGAAATCGGTTCGGAAGTCAAACATATCGCCATTGGTGATCGTGTAGCCGGAGCCCCTTGCTTTACATGTACCGATTTAGATGTGGAAGAAGAATGTTATTACTGTAAGAAAGCAGAGTTTGCTCGTTGTGAGAACTTAACAGTTATTGGAGCACGTCATGGGGGAGCTTATGCTGAGTACATTCGATTACCAGAAAAGAACTGTGTACCGATCCCTGATTCTGTGGATTACGAATCAGCAGCAATGATTGAACCGTCAGCGGTTGTGGTGCACGGTTATTATCACACCAATTTGACGGCTGGTGACACTGTAGTAGTGGTAGGTTGCGGAAATATCGGTTTGCTGTCAATCAAATTCGCGAAGATTTTCGGGGCAACTAAGATTATCGCAGTTGATATTGCTGATGAAGCTTTAGCAATGGCAAAAGCAGCTGGGGCCTCGCATACGATTAATTCCTTAAAAGAAGACACGTTAGAGTCAATCAGCAAATATACTGACGGACTTTTATCAGATATCGTGGTTGAATCCGCTGGGTCACCGATTACTTCTGCCCAAGTGTTTGCCTATGCAAAAAAAGGTGGCGGTATAGTATTTATGGGAATTCCCTACGCCGATATTTCAATCGAGCGCTTCTACTTTGAAAAAATCGTTCGCAGCGAATTAAAAGTTTGGGGCGCATGGAGCTGTGTTTCGGGTCCATTTCCTGGAAAAGAGTGGCATACAATCATGGCACTTTTAGAAAATAATCAACTGGAACTAAAATCAATGATTACGCATCGCCTAACCCTAGCAGAAGGACCAAATATTTTTGATACGATCACTCATAAGAAACCGG
The DNA here is from genome assembly GCF_051714485.1 of Enterococcus sp. AZ128. Classification (NCBI taxonomy): domain Bacteria; kingdom Bacillati; phylum Bacillota; class Bacilli; order Lactobacillales; family Enterococcaceae; genus Enterococcus; species Enterococcus sp. AZ128. The sequence goes on along the minus strand of NZ_JBIORZ010000002.1, from coordinate 638,123 downwards.
AAGATAATTTTGGAAAAGTGATGTTTTTCCCAGAAAAAGAGTAGTTGAAAGGACGATGAAAATGAATAGAAAAAGAATTTATGTTTGTTGCGGTACTGGAATTGCGACTTCAACAGTTATTGTAAAAAAAGTCTCCGAATTTTTAAATGAAAATAATATCCCTTTTGATATCAGTCAATGTATTGTGTCAGATGTTCCTTCAAAAGTTGCTAATAAAAAACCTGACGTCGTGATCAGTTCCACAACGATTTCGGCAGATTTAGGTGGTGTTCCCGTTGTTTTAGGAAGATCTTTCCTAACGGGAATTGGTCGTGATAAAACAAAACAGGAGTTAAGGGAAATCTTAGGATTTTAACGATAGGGAGGAAAAAGAATGTCAGTTGTTTTTGACTTTTTTAAATACATCATTGATTTAGGTGTAAGTGTAATGATGCCAATCATCATTACTATATTGGGTGTCGTTTTTGGGAGAAAACTGACAGTATCCTTTAAAGCAGGACTAACTGTTGGGATTGGTTTCATCGGAATCAATGTAATGTCTGGTGTCATGATGAATGCCATCACGCCAGTTACAAAGGCTTTAGTTGAAAGATATAATTTCAGTTTGACGGCTACAGATATTGGTTGGGGGATTGGATCATCCATTGCTTGGGGAACCCCAGTTGTTCCTTTTGTTTTTCTAGCGATCATTGCGACCAATATTATTATGTTAATGTTTAACTTAACAAAAACAATGGATGTAGACATTTGGAATTATTGGCAGCCGCTCTTTATCTCCAGCGCGTTATACTTAACAACAGGCAGTATGATTTTAGCTGTATTGAGTGCTGTGATAAATATGGCAATTATTTTCAAATTAGCGGATTGGACACAAAAAGATGTTTCTGAAGTTCTCGGTTTAGAAGGGATTTCGTTACCTGCATTGCAAACAACAGGGTGGGCTGTTTTGGGATATCCAATGAACTGGTTATTAGATCGAATCCCAGGGATCAACAAAATCAATTGGACCACAGAAAAAATTCAACAAAAGCTTGGAATTTTTGGTGAACCGATGATGATGGGGTTGATTATCGGAGGTCTGCTCTCAGCTGTTGCCGGTATGCCAGTTTCAGATGTACTTACAACTGCTGTATCAATCGCAGCATCATTAGTTTTGATTCCAAGAATGGTTTCATTATTAATGGACGGGTTGATCGTGATCTCTGAAGCCGCGCAAGAATTTATGGAAAAACGATTTGAAGGTCGAGAAATTCATATTGGATTAGATGCTGCTTTGGGTATTGGCCATCCTTTTGTATTGTCACTAGGATTATTAATGATTCCAATTACTTTAGTTTTGGCATTCATTTTACCAGGAAACAAAACTATGCCTTTAGCAGATTTGACAGCTTTGCCGTTTTATATGATCTTTGCGATCTTACCCTCCAAAGGAAATCTATTCAGAGGTGTAATTACAGGTATCTTTATCGCGGCGATTACACTCTATATTTCCGGCATAGCGGCACCAATTATGACTGGATTAGCAGCCGATATTGGCTACCAGATTCCTGGAGGTGCTACTGAAATTACATCACTAGCAGTTGGAACACAATGGTATTCTTGGATCGTGTATTATGTACTGAGTCTATTAGCTTAATTTTATAGAGCTGTTCACTATTGGACAGCTCCTTTTTTATTTTTTGTCTTGTTTATCAGGATGGAAATATCTGATGTGTGATAAAAAAGTATGATTGAAAATAGTTAATAAAAGAAAGTGTGAACTGTAATATCGTTATTTAAAAAAATGTTGAAAATAGATATTTTCAAGTTTCATTTTCTATTTAATAATTTGGAAGCTAAGTTAATGGATAAAAAAGGAATCACTAGCAAAATGGAAATTTTCTGAAAATTAATTAACGATAAACTTGGTGGAATTGTTTTCAATTATATATTTAAAGTTATTTATTCTTTGATTTCTCATTTTGAATTTATCTAAAAAACCTAGTTGACATTAAGAATATTGAGTGTTACCCTTCGTTTGTAAGCGATTACTGAATCTTGTGATAAATTTTACATAGGAATGGGGTGAGAAAATGACTTTCGTAAAGGAATACAATCGTACAGTTCTAAATTCCTGAGTACGCACACCAATCTTAGCGTGTTCTAAGACAGTATGTGAATCAACATTTTCTCACCGTATTCTATATCAATAGACGGTCTCATTTTTTGTGAGCTTTTTGATCAAGGGATAAGTGTGCGTTTTTTGGAATAGCAGCCACCTTATTTGTGATGGTCAAAAGTAGTGCTTATTTAGACGTGGCAACACGGGATGAGTGTGTCTAATAGAATAGGACGAGGAAAACATACTGTTAGCAAAAGGTATGTTTTTTTGTTGTGCACATTTTGTCTCAAGATTTAGTAAAGGAGAAGAGTATGGGGCTTGGACCAAGTACGAAAATGACTTCGTTGTTTCATTTCGATTGCCCAGTCGTTAAGGAGTTGTTGCAGCATCCTGATGTTGACGTACCAGGGGTGATCATTGCGGGCGTTTCGGAAAATTATTTGGAAAAAGTATTCACTGCACAAAGAGTCGGAGACCTGCTGGATGCATTAAAACCGGATGGTGTAATCGTGGTCACTGATGCATGGGGCAATCATCATGTTGATTTTGTCAGCGTAATCGAAGAAGCGGGGCGGCGTAATCTTCCGTCTGTAGGGATGAGTTTCTTTGGTTTGCAGGGGCGGTTAGTTTACACTAGCGACTATTTAGAAACGTTGATTGATTTGAATAAAGGAACGATGGGTTACGAATCCTGTGTTGTCGGAGAAAATCACCTATCTATCCTAGATGCCCATAAAGCAGTTTCGATTTTGAAAAATAAAATAGCCAAAAAGAAAGTAGCGGTCAGTGGTCCTTCTACGTATTCACACAGGCCTGAACTAACAAGAAAGTATTTTTCAATCAAAACAGTGTTTTTTGGTGAGGAAACCCGGATTGATCAAGAAAAACTAATCATGACACAAGAGGTACCAGATATTTCGACCTATCAAAAATGGATCGAAAAGGTTGACGTTTCTCTGATTCCACCAAATCAACGTGATCAATCGGTACATTCGAATTTGGATTTTTTCCCAATTGCCTGCAAGGCTGCTGGTGCATTGGGGGAAGGAATTACGCATGTGCTTCAGGGTGTAACTGCAATGATCACTGGAGTGGAGCAAAACAGCCATTTTGAACCAGCGAATATCGGATCTTCAGAAGGAATTTTAGCGGAGCAAGTTGTTTTTGGTACGGCTGGAACTCCAGGAGAAAACGATACGATTATCCAGATTAATTTTTTGTTCAAGGAGGGGCAAGGGCGGACCAAAGAAGGCATACGTGCACCTCATAAAATTGCGGATCTGATAATTAATAATGTTCGACTTGAACTGAAAGAAAACGATACTGAGCCCATCAGAATAGAAAAATACGACTGTAAACCTGAGAAGGCCGTTCAAAAAATTGTCTTGATCAAAAGTGTTTCAGGACTAGGAAATATGTATGAGACTGCGGTATTTCCAAACCAGCCTGGCGGATATATCGGTTCTTATTCAACGATGGATTTTATGAATATGCCGGTAGTCGTTTCTGTGAATCAAATAGTGGACGGAGTTATCCATTCATTGCTCTAAGAATGATGGAGTAGATCTGATTTTCTAAGAAATTTAGCAAAAATAAGGAGATAGAAGCATGGCAAATGTTTATGGATTTGCATTAAAACAAGGGATCGGTGCACCAAGTGAACCAGCAGTCACAAAAACGGAACGGGTAGAACGGGGGCAAGTGATCGCTCACTGTCAGGAAGACAAGCTGGGAAATAATATTCACAGCAGTATTTCTGGCACTGTTAAAGAAATAAACGAAACGCACATTATGATTGAACCGGATGACGTTCAAAAGGCAGAGTACGTTGAGCTTTCTTCGGAAGCGCCGTTAGATCGAATCCGAGAAGCAGGAATCATCGGATTAGGCGGAGCGGGGTTTCCAACTGCGGTTAAGTTAAGTCATCGTTTTGAAGGCAAAGGAACGATCTTGATCAATGCCTCAGAATGCGAGCCGGTTCTCAGCCACAATATTGAACGGACAGAGAAAAGTCCTGCTGAGATCATCCGCGGTATCGAGCTTATTATGGAACTGACGAATGCCACAGAAGCGATAATCGCTATCAAAGGGCATCATGAATCGGCGATTGCAGCGTTGACTAGCAAACTTCCTGAAAAAATCAGTATTCATAAACTGCCGAATATTTATCCAGTTGGAGATGAACGAGCGGTTGTGCGGGAATGTCTGGATATCTTATTGGATGTGGATCAGCTGCCCTTAGCGGCGGATGCAATTGTGATCAATTTAGAAACTGTCTTTCGCGTGTATCAGGCGGTCGATTTGAAAAAACCGCTGATTGATAAGGACTTGACCGTTGCTGGAAAGCTAGTAGATTCTGGTGCGATCAAGACCTATTTTGACATGCCTTTAGGGATGAAATTTTCTGAAGTATTTGATCTGGCAGGCGGAATCGGCAAGGAATATGGAGAAATCATTGAGGGCGGACCATTTATGGGGAAACGCGCTAGTTTAGATAGCTATTTACAAAAGACGACGGGCGGCTTGATCGCTTCAGAGGTGTTCTGGAATGGACCTGAAAAAATCGGATTGCTTGTTTGTGCCTGCGGAGCGCATAAGGAGCGGTTGTCACAAATCGCTGACAGTATGGGCTCAGAAATAGCGGGTGTTGAATATTGCAAGCAGGCAATTGAAGTTAAAGGGACATTGAAATGTACGAATCCTGGGATTTGTCCGGGACAAGTACAAAAAGTCATGGCTCTGAAAAAGGCCGGGGCAGAAGCTATTCTGATCAGCAATTGTACAGACTGCTCTAATACAGTGATGTCCTGCGCACCAAAAATGAAATTACCAGTTTATCATGCGACGGACGGTTCGATGCGTGCCTGCAACTTGAAATTAGTTCGCAGAATGAAGAGCACTACCTAAAAACGGTTATACAAAAATTTTTATATAAAAGGAGAGAGTATAATGTCAATCACCGAAGAAACATTGAAGCAACATCTGAAAGATCCTGCAGTTCTATGCTGTCGCAGAGAGAAAGGAACGGTCATCAGTGCCCAGGACCTAGAAGATCCATCTCTATTTGATGACATGGTCGATGCAGGTTTAGTCACTTTAAGTGATGACGGATTGACGATCGAAGAAGTTGTTGGGGCGACCTTAGCAAAAGACAGTGAAGCGTTGATTCAGCTAACCTCTGATTTACTTGAAGGGGTGAACAAGCCGGAACCAAAAGCACCAAAACCTGCGCCAAAACCAGAAGTGGTACCTCCAGCGCCAGCAGTAAACAGCGGTATGATTGAAGTTGAGATCGACAAACTGGAAGGCTTGAAATTAAAACTACCGGCAAACTTGGGATTCGCTGGCGCACCAGCACCAGCCGGACCTCCAGCGCCTGCGGCTGAAAAAACTATTGGTGAGAAAAAAGTGATTCGCCAATTAAAGAAACAGCATATAAAAATCACTGACGCTGAAATCGGCGATAAAACAAGCATTGAAAAAGGCAAGATCACGATCGACCGCAAGCTGGTTGAAGGAGCGATCAAAGAAGACAACCTAGTGAAAAAAATTAAACTGGATGTTATCAAACCAGATGAACGTCACATCTATACGGATACAATCATGGATGTTTGCCCAATCGCGACTAAAGTAGATGGTGAATTAGGCCGTGGTGTGACGAAGATTTGTGATGGTGTTGTCTTCATGCTGACAGGGGTTGATGAAGAAGGCACGCAAGTTCATGAATTTGGTTCATCAGAAGGTTATTTAGATGAAAAAATGTATTTTGGCCATCCAGGTTGTGCTGATGAGAAGGATATCATCATTCGTTGTGAAGCGGTCATTGAAAAACTTTCAGGTATGTCAAGACCTGGACCGTTGGCGGCACATAAAGCACAAGATTTTATTATTCAAGCAGTACGTGAAGAATTAAAAGGCTACGATGGAGAGATCGTTCAAGAAGAAATCTGTGAAGATATTCGCCGTAAGGGCAATCCTCGGATCGTCTTAGTGAAGGAAATCATGGGACAAGGTGCGATGCACGATAATGTCATCTGTCCTTCAGAACCTTGCGGAATTGCGGGCGGCCGAATGAACGTTGACTGCGGAAATGTACCGATTATTTTAACACCAAACCAAGTTAGAGATGGATCAATCCATGCATTGACGTGTATTGGACCAGCTACCAAAGAAATGACGCGTCATTATATTCGCGAACCGCTAGTAGAACGTCTAGCAGAAGATGAAGAATTAGATTTGGTCGGCGTAATCTTTGTTGGATCACCGCAGGTAAACGATGAAAAAATCTGGGTATCTGAAAGATTAGGTTCGCTCTTTGAAGGGTTAGACATCGACGGTTGTATTATCACAACAGAAGGCTTCGGAAATAACCATATCGACTTTATTGAACATATTGGTCAAGCAGGTATGCGGGATATTCCTGTAGTAGGTGTATCTTTCTGTGCGTACCAAGGACAACTGGTTGTGGGGAATAAATACGCGGATGCCATGGTTGAACTGAACATGGATGAAGGCGGATTTGAAAATGATATTGCGGGAACTTCTTGTGTGACAAAAGAAGCAGCGGAACGTTCTGTTCAAATGCTTAAAAACAAGATGGCTGGTGTATCGATCCAAGCAGCACCGAAGAAATGGAACAACAATGTTATCAACGACAACAATCATTTACTGAATCTAGGCGACAATAAATTACTCGATAGCGGCACGCTTCATTAAGATGGAAGCAGTAGAAAAATATATGATCAATCCGACTCTGATGATGGGGACGGTCAAATCGAATGAAGACAGTCAAGTCATCATTAATCTGCGAGGGCGATTGGGATTAATCACCGTACCAGAAAAAATGATTCAAACTAGCGAGAAGATCGAAGCAGGAACGAAGCTGGCGTTCTATTTCAGCTACATTCAGACCGTTTCTCGTCCCTTGGATTATGATGATACCGAGCTCATGCAGCAGCAGGAACTTTTCCCTTGTCTGCTTGGTGGAAAGATCATTCATGTAGATGATACAGCAGTTCGTGTAGCGATCAATCAAGAGTTAGGGACGATCTATGTGCCTAGAAGATGGATGTTTACTTCGGTCGAGTTGACGGAAGGCTTAGCAGTCGAGTTTTATTTCAGTAAAATGACTATTCAGAAAAAATAGATTAGCTTAAGGAGGCTATAATAATGAGTTTGACAACAGTTGAGGGTATGAGATCTGAGATTTTTGTACCGATTACTCCAAAACCTATTTTTACAGAATTAAAGAAACCTTTGAATGAATGTAAAGTGGCATTTATCACGGCTGGTGGTATCCATAAAAAAAGTGATGTGCCATTTAATACTTCAGGAGATTTTAGTTATCGTACGATTTCTTTCGATACGCCATCTTCAGAACTGATGGTAACACACGGCGGCTTTGATAATTCTGATATCAATAAAGACGTGAATGCAATGTTCCCAATTGATCGTCTGCATGAATTAGTGAAGGAAGGGTTCATCGGATCATTATCAAAAGAGACCTATACCTTCATGGGCGGCGGCGGAAATGTTGAAAAATTCCAAAATGAAACTGGACCAGAGATCGCTAAAAAACTAAAGGAACAAGGCGTAGATATCGTTCTTTGTACCGGAGGCTGTGGAACGTGTCACCGCTCAGCGACAATCGTGACACGTTGCTGTGAAGCGGAAGGGATGAGTTGTGTAGTGATCGCTGCACTTCCACCGATTGCTCGCCAACAAGGTGCTCCTCGAATCACAGCACCACACGTACCAATCGGATCAAATGCTGGTGAACCAAACAATGTGGAACAACAAACAGCCATCCTGAAAGAATCTCTAGAATGGGTTCGCGATTGCCCAAGTTACAACAATACCAAAGTTCTGCCATATGAATATCGCCACAATGTTTAGACGTTTCTCTTCTATATAAATACCAAGCCAAGTGTCATAACAAGACTAAAATATAATTAGAAAAGTATCGACCGATTCTCTTTCTTTCCTATGTACGGTAAAGGAGAAAATCAGTTGATGCTTTTTTATTTAAAGATGTGAAAGTCCCCATTGATATATATACATGCGGAGGACCTGAAAAAAATATCATCCTATCATTATTGAGCAAAACATTTCCTGTGGAACCGGTATCACAACGTATACTTAAAATAAAAATAGGAGGATCGTCATGAATACTTACGTCAAGGTTGTGGATAAGAATGGGGAAGACTATTATTTTGCGGAAGTGGAATATGAGCAGGGAATCATCGGAATAAATAGACATCAAGGCCTTTATAAAGTGAAGGAAAAAGAAATCTATCCCTGCGATGTTCGAGAGATCGCAATCGAAAAAACAAGTGATGAAAGAATCATAAGTTTTTATCATGACAAGGAGCAGTACACTTTTTTTGATTCTGGCAATGGCATTGTTTCATTTTTGAATTGGAAGCTAAATCCGCTATTCTTTTCAAAAGTAGTTTGATGGGAAATGAAAACTGGATAGATAATGGAAGAATCTGGATAGGAAGCCTATCTGGATTTTTTTTATTTCTATTTTCTAATTACAGGAGTTGGCTGTTTTAGCTTTATTTATAGTAGAATTATTGTATTGAAATGGATTTGCAAACCATCTTTGTAAACTGAAGAGGGAAAAATATAAGGAGGAGCCATTATGGACTATCAAATTGAAGAAAAGGGAAAGCTCCGATTACTTGGAAAAGTGGAAAAGCAATTCGCGAATGATGTTAAAGCAGATGCATTTTGGAAAAAATGTGATCGAGACGGGACTTTGAAAGAATTATGGAATTACTCTTCATCACCAAAAAAAGAACTTATAGGTCTTGCAGATGGTTCTTCATATGATGGGGAGGGGTACCAATACTATATTGCGACACTTTTTGATGGTGAGAAGATTCCCAAGGGCTATGTAATCAAGGAAATTCCTGAGAGTCTATGGATAAGGTTTCGAGGGTTCGCTTTTGATGCAGAAGGATCAATAAATCAAGAGCTAAGGACTAAAATATATTCTGATTTTTTCCCGACATTGGACTACGAGCCAGTTGAATATCAGCTTGAGGTCTATTTGAAGGGGGAAAAGAGAGAAAATTTCGAGGTTTGGATAGCAGTAGTGGGAAAAGGTAATTGATCGGTTTTTACTAATAGTTGTGTATCTCTTTTTGGAAAAGTGAGATTTATAGGATCATCAAACATAACAATAAACAAGGAATTAACTTATAGAGAATTCTAACTAGTTAGAATTAACCACTCTAGAAAAATTACGCTTCATTTTTTGGAGGATCTGTGTGCTGATTTAAGTGATTAATAATCAGTTAGCTATGGACATTGGTCAAATTCGGTATTATGAGATGTATCAATAGAATAGAAAATAGCAGTGCCCCTTTCTAGGTTAAGAAGGGGTACTGTTATTTTTATTGGATAAAAGCTATTCTAATAAGCTAAAATTATTTTTTCTGTAATCAATCAATCGCTCATTTTTCATTTTTGCGAGTTCTCTGGACAGTGCACTTCGGTCAACACCGAGATATTCAGCTAACTCCTGACGTGAGAAAGGGATGCTGAAGTGTGTCGCATTGTTCTTTCGTGCTTGCAGCTCTAAATAATAGAGAAGTTGCTCTCTTAAATTTTTTTGAGCGACCAAATCGATTTTTTGATATAATGACTGGTTATTTAACAACAATAGATGGAAAAGATTTTCTATGATCCGTTGTCGCAAAATGCATGTCGTTTTTTCAGGATGCAAAATTTTGTCTCGCTCAATTGAGAGAATCGTGCAGGGGCCAGCTGCTTCGATCTCAAAATGATTGAGCGTATTTTTCTCCCACAGGCAATTTTCACCAAATAATTCACCAGCATTGAGTTCGGCGAATATCTGACGTTCTCCATGAATGTTTGTTTTGCTAAGGTAAATGGTGCCTTCTAAGATGATACCAATAGATTGACTAACTGTTTCTGAGTATAAAAGAACTTCTCCTTTATCATAGGAAACGACTTGTCCTTTGAGACAATTCAAGGCTTTGAACATTTCTGGCTGATCAAAGCCTTTGAAAAAAGTCGTATTTTGAAGAAGTGAAAGATATTTTTCCATAGCGTTCCCCCTTGTTGCAAATGCAACCGAATTTTATATGAACTTGTGCTATTCTTCAATGAGAATGATTCTCAATATCGTTTGAGTGAGTTCATTTTACCAGAAAATAGAAACTGATGTAAGGGGTGTCAAGATGGATGAGTTTATTTTTTCATTAAATGAGCTTGTTGGTTATAAGAATGGTCAAATCAGAAGCCGTTCGATGAGTCGTTCATTGAACATTGATATGCCATTGATGATTTATGCGTTGGATCGAGACGAGAGTATCAGTGCAGAACAAACGAGTATGACAAAGCTGATTCAGCTGATTGATGGAAAAATGCAGATCAAGATGAACGAAAAATGCTATCCGTTAGAAAAGGGGGAAATGATCGTTATTCCACCAAATAGTCTGCATGAAATTTATGCTACAGAGCGCTGCAAATTTTTACAAATAGAAACGTTATAAAAGAAAGGAAGCGAATAAAATGAGTTACATAAAAAAACTATCACACAGTAAAGTAATGGATTTAAGAAATGAAGTGCCGATTGATGAGGGACAGGTTGCAAGTATGACGTTGGTTCAGCGAAATGATTTAGGGATGTCAGTCTTTTCACTCGATACTGGACAGGAAATCGGTGGACACTCTTCTAAAGGAGATGCGATGGTCAATCTACTTAGTGGAATAGCCGAGATCACGATCGCTGAAGAAAAGTACACGGTTCATGCAGGAGAAATGATCATTTTACCAGCTAATATTCGACACGCACTGTATGCGGTAGAAGCTTTTCAAATGCTTCTAGTTGTTGTTAAACCACAATAAGGAGATCGTTGAGTATGGCAAAAAAAGTAGGACATTTGTTTTTAGCAGAGCTGGGAAAGAAGCGGCTGCGCCCAGGTGGTATCGAAGCAACGAACTGGTTGATGGAGCAAGGACAGTTTACAGCTGAAAAAAAAGTGCTGGAAGTTGCCTGTAATATGGGGACCACTTTGATTGAGGTGGCGCAGGAATACCAGTGCCAAATTACTGGTGTTGATATAGATCGTGAAGCATTGGAAAAAGCACAGCAAAATATCAATCATGCAGGGCTTCAAAAGATAGTCAAGGTACAGACTGGGAATGCACTGAAGCTGCCCTTTGAGGATAATACCTTCGATATTGTGATAAATGAAGCAATGTTAACGATGCTGGATGACCGATCAAAGCATAAAGCGCTTAATGAGTACTATCGCGTACTAAAGCCTGGTGGGAAATTGTTAACACACGACATCAGTTTGACAGATCATGTCGAGAGCCAACTAAGCCAGACTATCAAAATGAAAGTGGCTCCTTTGACGGTTGAAGATTGGTTAACGCATTATCAATCAGTCGGGTTTAAGAAGACTGACCAACGTACAGGAAAAATGTCTTTGATGAGCCCGATTGGACTAATTCGTGATGAAGGTTTCATAGGCGCTGTAAGAATTATAAAAAATGGGTTAAAGACAGAAAACAGAAAACAATTTCTTTCAATGTCCCGTTTCTTTCGTCATCAACAAAAGAATTTGCGGTATATCGTGAATTGTGCGGAGAAATAAGATGGGTAAAAGTAAGAAGAGGCAATTAATGATTACGATCTTTTTAGTGCTTCTTCCTTTTGTTACCGCTCTTATTTGTTTAGGTATGGGTAGGTATTCGTTGAGTTTGCTGGAATCCTTTCAAGTACTGCTGGCTCACTTTCTTAATATCGGAGAAGCAGTTAGTACTCAAGCGGTAACAGTTGTTGTAAATATGCGATTACCAAGAGTGCTAATGGCATTGTTGTGCGGTGGCGGCTTGGCTGTAGCGGGAGTCGCCCTGCAAAGTGTATTTGCTAATCCACTTGTTTCGCCAGATACAGTCGGTGTAGCGTCAGGAGCAAGTTTCGGAGCAGCGATCGCTTTAGCGTTGAATGCAAACTTATGGCTAGTTCAGTTATCTGCTTTGATCTTTGGTATTGCGGCACTGATGTTGACCTATTCTGTCAGTAAATCACGTGGGGAACGTACAATGATTATGCTGATTTTATCAGGAATGGTAATTTCTTCTTTATTTCAAGCAGGGGTATCAATGATCAAATATGTAGTCGATACAGACGATCGTCTTCCCGCAATCACTTATTGGTTGATGGGAAGTCTGAGTAACACGACCTATCGAAGTCTAAGTGTTTGTCTGCCGTTCATCGTAGTTAGTGTATTTTTGGTTTTTCTTTTTCGCTGGAAATCCAATTTGCTGATGCTTGAGGACGATGAGGCACGATCTTTAGGTGTCAATACTCAGAAATTGCGTCTTGTGTTGATCCTTGCATCAGCGTTTATTACCGCGTCTGTTGTATCAGTCTGTGGTCAAATAGGCTGGATCGGTTTATTGATCCCACACTTAAGTCGTATGCTGTTTGGAAATAATAATCTTCGAGTGATTCCAGCGAGTATTAGTTTAGGTGCTGTCTTTTTGGTAATCGTTGATACATTGGCGCGAACCATGGTCTCATCTGAAATCCCAATTTCTATATTGACAGCGATTATCGGTGCCCCATGTTTTATTTTTCTATTAAGACGAACTGGAGGAAACTGGTAATGAAGTTGACAGTTAAAAATGGAAGTTATGCCTATCCGAAAGCAGATCCTTTATGGGAAAATGTTGATTTGTCAGTTAAGAGTGGTGAGATTCTAGCTATTATGGGTCCCAATGGTGTGGGGAAAACGACCTTGTTAAAATGCATTATGAATTTGCTGCCATGGAAAACGGGAAATGTGTTTATTGATGGTCAGCCAACAGAAAAAATCAGTTATAGGGAATTTTGGCAGAAAATTGGATATGTTCCGCAGGCCAAAACAGTTACACAAGCCTTTTCAGTGAAGGACTTCGTTTTGATGGGGCGAAACGCTTTTCTGGGATCATTTGGAAAGCCAGGAAAAGCAGATGAACAAAAGGCAGAAGAGGTTATGGATCTGACTGGAGTATTAGATCTTCAAAACAAATCCTGTCGTCAATTGAGTGGAGGACAATTTCAGATGGTATTGATTGCTCGGGCTTTGTGTTCAGAGCCTAGGTGCTTGATTCTTGATGAACCGGAATCCAATTTGGATTTTAGAAATCAGTTATTGGTCTTGGACCTCATGAAGCGACTGGCAAAGGAACTCGACATAGCCTGTCTGTTCAATACTCATTATCCGGAACATGGTCTTCGAGTTGCCGATCAGGCACTTTTAGTCTACAAAGAAGAGCCAGTCTTATTTGGGAAAACAGAACAAATTGTAACCGAAAAAAACCTTGAACGATTGTTTCAAGTTAAGGTTCATATGGGGAAAAATGACCATGTACTTGGAAGCTATCAAACAGTTACAGCACTAGAAATTATGTAAGAAAGAGGAGAAATGATGAAAAGAAGATATATTGGCTCATGTTTGTTGGAGCACTGCTGCTTTTTTCCGGATGTGGAGAAAGCAGCCAGTCATTGGAAACGAAAGAAACAAAGGAAGAAACGCAACGTACGATCACGGATCATTACGGTAATAAAGTCACTCTTCCTGAGAAAATAGAAAAAGTTGCAATCTTAGAATTGCTGCCATTGCCGTCTGTATTAGCAGTATATCAAGGTGGAAATGTTGATAATTTGATTGTCATGCCGCCGGACTCACTTAATGCAGCTGAGAATTCGATTCTTTCTGAGTATGCACCGGATATTTTGGATGTTTCTACAGCAGCTTACGAAAATGGTGAGCTGAATATCGAGGAGTTACTTAATATGGCACCTGATATCGTATTTTATTCTGGTGAAGAAAACACAGAAAAGCTTCAAGAAGCGGGGATAACCGCAGTTGGTTTTTCACCGACTGCCGGTGGTACAAGTCCATTAGCGACTCTTGAGAAATGGCTAAATCAATTTGAAGATATTTTTCAAGAAAAAAGCAAAGTCAATGGCATTATCGAATACGGAAAAGAAACAGAGAACGAAATCAAAGAGCGTTTAGCAGAGATTCCAGAGGCAGATCGAGTAAAGGTGTTAGAAATCGCTCATTATAACGAAGGCGCGCTGACTGCCGCAGGTAAAGGGACCTTTGGTGAGTACTGGGTAGAAGCAACTGGCGGAATCAATGTTGCACTTTCAGCACAAAAAAATATTGTGAACATGGAGCAGATTTATGAATGGCAGCCGGAAAAAATATTTCTGTCCACACTGACATCGGTCATGCCAGAGGATCTGTACAAGAACACTGCCGTAGAAGGACATGATTGGAGTACGGTTACAGCTGTAGAAAACAAAGAAGTCCACAAATTTCCATTGGGTATCCACAGATGGTGGCCGCCTTCTACAGATGCACCTCTGACATTATGGTGGTTGGCAAAGCAAACTTATCCAGAAGAATTTTCAGATGTTGATATGGAAGATAAAATTACTGAATACTATGAAAAGTTCTATGATATTCAGCTTTCAGATTCACAGGTCAAACAAATTCTATCTCCACAAGAAAACGTAGGAAAGCTTTCTTATAAATAGTGATTGAACAGGAGGCTGTGTCAGACGTCTCTGAAAGGAAACTCCAGAAATGACGTGAAATCGTCTATTTCTGGAGTTTTTTTACGTGAAATTAAAGAGTATAGATAGGTGCCGTATTTTAAATCAATCTCGTAAAAAATCAAAAGTATTCATAAAAAAATATCAGCTCACTACAAACATCCCCGTTTCATAATAGTTCACTTCAGATTAACAACTATGACTTATTTCACAGTTTTAACCTATAGTTCTACAGGTGAGTTTCCACAAAAATCTAACACTTCAAGAAAGTTCTTAAACGTATATTGGGCAAGAGCATAATCTGTTTCATCAAGTGGAATAAAATCATTAATTTGGTATACGTATAAACCGGCTCGTTTTGCGGACAACAAACCATTTTTTGAGTCCTCAAAAACAACAATCTCATTCTTCTTAAAGCCAGATTTCCGAACCGCTTTTTCGAAAATTTCTGGATTTGGCTTGCCATTTACTATCTCATCTCCAAATACTGAAAAACGCAATTGCTTCCAAATACCCATTGATTTTAATAGAGTTATTGCTTCTTCCTTATGAGAAGATGTGGCCACACCGCATGTAATATTTTGTTTTTGGCAAAGATCAAAGAATTGAGTGATACCTGGACTTAAGTCGAATTTTGCCTGTTGAATATAGTGATTTCTGACGTGCATAAAAGAGCTGAAAAGACTTTGAAAGGGAAAAGCTGCTCCATAATGAGCAAGGAAAAGTTCCTTTATCTCTGTTGTTGGGCAACCTAGAATGGTTTTATAGAACGCTTTATTGAGTGGATAACCGGCCTCTTCAATCAATCGCTGCCAGACTTGATAGTAGCATTCTTCGGAATTGATCAATGTTCCATCCATATCAAAAATTACACATTTCATTGAAAGACCTCCATCATCTTTGTTTTCCTTATGTAGTAGTTTATCATTATATATAAAAGAACAATTACATAACAAAGCCATTTTTGGCAAACAGTCATCTGACAAAAACGACCTTAGTTTCACTAGATAAAACGATTTCATCACCATAGAATGAACTTGTAAACGTTTATGAAATAATTTTAGGAGGAAGGTAAAAATGGATAATGTCTCATCAGCAAATACGAAATCTACATTGAGAGTAAAGGTTCAAAAAATGGGAGGATTTTTAAGTGCAATGGTCATGCCGAATATTGGTGTGTTTATTGCATGGGGACTTTTAGCAGCCTTTTTCATCCCAACTGGTTGGACACCTAATGAACAGTTAAATGAATTAGTTGGACCGATTCTACAATATTTAATGCCTATATTGATTGGTTATGTTGGCGGTTACAATGTTTACGGGAAACGTGGAGGTGCAATCGGAGCTTTATCTACAATGGGTGTGGTTATCGGGGCAGATATTACTATGCTGATTGGCGGTATGATTATGGGCCCATTGGGCGCGATTATTATTAAAAAAGTTGATGGCTTGTTCAAAGGACATGTGAAGCCTGGATTGGAAATGTTGGTTGACAACTTCTCATTAGGTATTGTTGGTTTCTTTATTGCTATCGCAGGATTCTTAGTTGTTGAACCGATTTTTGGTGTTGTTTTAACGATTCTATCAAATGGTGTTGCTTGGTTAACTGCACGAAATCTGATTCCGCTAACGAGTATCTTTGTTCAGCCAGCGCAGGTCATGTTCTTAAATAATGCGATTAATCATGGAATCATGATCCCGATTGGTTTAAATCAGGTGGCGGAAACCGGGAAGTCTCTTTTATTCCTAGTAGAAGCAAACGGAGGGACTTGGACAGGATTGCTAATTGCGTTCTCCTTATTTGGTAAAGGTATCGCCAAGAAATCTGCACCAGCCTCTACTTTGATCATGTTCTTGGGTGGGATTGGCGAAGTTGCTTTCCCGTACGCTATGATCAAACCGATTACGATATTGGGACCGATGTTAGGAAATATGGCAGCCTTGTTAGTTGCTCAATTATTTGGTGGAGGTACTGTTGGAGCGGTCTCTCCTGGTAGCTTCTTAGCGCTGCTAATGATGACGCCTCGAGGAACGTTTGTAGTAAATATTGCATGCTATATTATCGCGACGGCTGTTTCGTTCGCAGTGACCGCCTTCTTCTTGAAGATGGATAAGACGTCTGAGGAAGCTCCTGAAATCGAATTAGCGGCGGAAACTTCTTCAACCGTCATCAACTCAGCAACTCAAGCGGTAGTTGCAGAAACTCCGATAAAAGCGACAAAGAAAATTGAAAAGGTCATCATCGCTTGTGATGCTGGTATGGGATCAAGCGCAATGGGCGCGTCAATGCTCAGAAATAAAGCGAAAAAAGCGATGTTAAGCGACGTGACTGTACAGAATGTCTCGGTTGATAATATTCCAGATGAAGTTGACTTGATTATTACAAGTGAAAATCTGGTTGAACGGGTCAAAAGCTTATATCCAAACAAAGAGGTACCGATTCTTACGATCAAAAATTTCCTTGATAATGGTGAATACGAACGATTTATTCAATTCATTAAAGATAGTGAATAACGATTAAGAAAAGCAGCTCGATCTGGTAGCAATCACAAAGGGAAGGAAGTGGAAGGAATGTACATTTCAAGAAGGGTCAAACAGATTATTTTGTTATTGATTGATTCACGAGAAGCACTTTCTATCAAGGAGGTTGCGACCAGATTGAAGCTCAGCGAACGAACGGTTTATCGTGAAATGGAAGATGTGCGAAATCAAATTGAAAAGCAAGGGTTGGAATTAGCCAGCATTCCCAATAAAGGAATGATTATTGAAGGCAAACTTGAAAAAATCCAAAATTTCAAAGCAGCCCTTTCTTCAGAGGTAAAAGACAAAGATTATCGTGCAGAGGAGCGAATTGACCTTATCCTTCTATTCTTATTGATGGAGGATGACTATGTAAAATTACAGTCAATTTCATCTTTTTTAGAAGTTTCTTTATCAACGATCAAGAAAGATCAGGCGCAGGTTAAAGAGTATCTGAAAAAAGCTAATATTTCCTTAATTAGCAAGATGGGGGAAGGGATACAGGTAGAGGGCAGTTTGTATCAAAAGCACATCTGTTTGATGGATATTTTAACGAAGAACCTTGATATAACCATCTTATTTGCTTGGTTAAGAAAAATGAATTCGTATCCTTCGGTCTTTTTAAAGATGACAGAAGCAAAATATGGATCGATCTTCGAAGAGACATATCAAGTGATCGAAACGATGGCAATCGAACAGAGTGTTAAGGTCAGTGATGCTGAACGGATTGAATTTATTCTTTTAGTGGGGCTGTGGCGGCATGCTGTTACGAACAAAGAGGAATTGATTTTTAATGAATCGATCGGTGCACAGAATGCTTTGGTCGAAAAAATCCACCAAACGTTGAAACAGAGTGTTTCTAATGAAGTTGCAGATGATTATTCAAATTATCTTATGTGGATCATTCAAATTTATTTTGGTGAACGTGACGCAGAGAGTTCTGGAGTAAATAATATTTCGGATCTGCCTGAGAAGATTATTGAGTTGATCCAAGGAATTGAAAATCGTTTAGGTATTACTTTGGCAGATAATTCCGATTTGATTATTGGGTTGCAAAAGCATCTCTCTAAAGCTATCAATCGGGTAAATAGCGGGATTTCTATTCGGAATCCATTAGAAAATGAGATCAAACAAAATTATCATAGTTTGTATGTTATGGTGACGGAATCTTCTTCGGAGACATTTGGAAAAAATTTTTTCCCTGAAGATGAAATTGGGTATTTGGTTTTGTATTTTGCGGTTGCTTTAGATAAGCTAGTTCGAAAATCTTTTAGAGTTTTAGTCGTTTGTTCTAGTGGCATGGGATCTGCGAAAATGTTATCCAGTCGTTTAGAACGTGAGATTCCAGAGCTTTATGTCAAGAAAATTACGTCGTTGATTGAACTGGTGGATATTGATATACAAGAGTATGAACTAGTCCTATCTACAGTTCCATTGTTTTTGCAAGATAATGATTATATGCAAGTTTCTCCTTTACTCAACACAACTGAGATCGATATTATTCGACAAAAAATTGAGAACCATAAGTATCGCAGTTTGAATGTCTTGCAAAAGGAAAAGAAAGATCACTCATTGAATAACGGAAACTCAGTAGAGACACTATACAGTTTAAACGAATGCACTAATGTAGCAGTACGGTTATTAGATAATTTTAAGTTGTTGGACATGCTTGTAGAAAAGGAAAAGCTATCCGAAAAAATTATAGGCGTATTGCAGCAGGAAATAATATTAACAGAAGAAGAGATAGAGAATATTAAAATGGATTGGGAAGCGAATTATTATCAAGTTCCTAATCGTCAATACGCGATATTAAATTGTCCGTTGAGGGAAAAAGAAAAAACAGCTTTATTGGTACTTAATATTACACGAATAGGAAAGAATAATGAGGTTGACTTTAACGGAAAAGTTTTGGTGATTTGTCATTCTGGAAATGAAAATCAGAAGGTGACAGCCTTACTCAGTAATCTAATTATCTCTCTATCAACTGATGAAGAAACTGAACGGATACTAAATTCACATAATAAAAAAATGATTATTCAATTTATCGCGGACGAGTTAAAGAAAAATCTTACAGAATTAATTTAGGAGGGCAGATAGATGGATGTATTCAAAAAAGAAAATATCAAATTGAATCAACAGTATAGTAATAAAATCGATGCAATTGTTAGTGCCGGGACAGTGTTAGTTGAAAATGGATATGTTGACAATAGCTACATTAAAGATATGTTGAAGCGGGAAGAAGAGGTTTCCACTTACATTGGGAATAATGTAGCGATTCCTCATGGAATTGTAAAATCGATTGAAAAAATTCATGAGTCGGGAATTTCATTCTTACAAGTACCTGATGGTGTTCCTTTTGGAGATCAGACAGCCTACCTTGTGATCGGAATTGCCGGAAGAGACAATCAACATTTAGAAATTTTAGGGAAAATCGCAGAAGTATGCTCTGAAATGGAGAATATTGAGAAATTACGCCAAGCAAAATCTGAAGAAGAAGTCGTGTCGATATTCAAGGAGGTCATCTAAATGAAAACCGCTATTCACTTTGGTGCTGGAGCAATTGGTAGAGGATTATTGGGCGATTTGCTTTTTGAAAGTGGTTACCGCCTTGTGTTTGTGGATACCAATGATCAAGTGATTGATCAAATCAATGAAACAAACTCCTTTGACTTGATTGAAGTTGAACGTGGAGATAATAGAAAAACCATCACGAATGTTGTAGCGTATCATTCGATCAAACAGGAAAATGAAGTAGCAGAAGAAATCGCGAACGCTGAAATTCTAACTACTTCAGTCCGAGTTGAAAATCTGAAATGGATCGCTCCTGTGATCGCAAAAGGATTACTAAAACGTTCAGAAAAAAATATTGATCCTATAAATATCTTAGCTTTTGAAAATGCCTATAAAGCTTCTGATATTTTGAAAGAACTTATTATGGAAAAAAATGACGAGGTCACAGAGGAAGTACTGGATAAGACCGCTCGATTTGCCAATACGATCACCGATCGCGGTGTGATGCTGATTGAAGAAGACGGAAAAAGTGTAATTCAAGTCGGGGCTGATTTTGAAGCGGCGATTGAACAGACGGCATTATTCGATCCTGAATCAAAACCGATCAAAGATGCGTCATACACCCAGAATATTGACTTGGTCATTGACCGCAAATTATTCATTATCAATGGCGGACACTGTTATTGCGGATACTTATCAAATATCAAGAATTATACTGAGATCCAGCAGGGATTCGCTGATGAAGAAATTTACACCAGTGTAAGAGATGAAATGCGGGAAGTAGCAGCATTACTTAGTAAAAAATACGATATTGCGTTTGAAGACTTGGCGGATTATGTTGAGTTCGCACTTAATCGTTACGTTCAAGCAAAATATGTAGACATGGTCACACGAGTAAGCCGTAACCCAATCAGAAAACTTGGAGCAAAAGACAGATTAGTTAGTCCAGGACTTCAAGCGGAAGCAATGGGTGTACCTTATACCAATATTGCCAAAGCAATTGCCGCACCTTTCTTTTTCGACAATAAAGAAGATGAAGAGTCACAAACAATTCAAAGCTTTATTAAGGCAAATGGAATTGAAAAAGCCATTACTGAGTATACGACGATTCAATCAAATACAGGATTGTACGATGCAGTACTAAAACATATCAATGAGTTTAAAGAAGGAGCAAACTAAAAATGAAATTACAATTAGCCTTAGATGAAATGGAACTACAAGAAGCTTTAGCTTTTGCCAAAGAGGTAGAAGAATATGTAGATATCTTTGAAATCGGTACGCCATTCTGCTTGCGTGCAGGTGTAGATGCGATTAAAGCCTTCCGAAAAGCATTTCCAGCCAAAGAAATCCTAGCAGATTACAAAATCATGGATGCAGGTGATTATGAAGCGGAAATGGCATATGAAGCCGGAGCGGATTACTGTGTAGTATTAGGTGTTACCGACTTGCTGACTATCAAGGGATGCGATGAAGCAGCGAAGCGAATGGGGAAATTGTCAGCAGTTGATTTGATCTGTGTCGATGATTTAGAAAAACGTGTACCGCAATTAGAAGAAATCGGTGTTGATGTGTTAGCCGTTCATACTGGTGCGGATCTGCAGCATGCAGGACGTACACCGCTAGGAGATTTGAAAGAAGTAAAACGCCTAGCCAAGAAATCAAAAATTTCAGTGGCTGGCGGGATCAATAGCAAAACGATTGCTGATTACGTGGAAGTAGGACCGGATATCGTGATCGTTGGTTCGGCGATTTGCAACAATGATAATCCAAAAGAAGAAGCTCGCTTGATCAAAGCAGCGTTGAAATAGGAGGAGATATTCGTGGAAGTATGTGGGAACTTACTATCAATCATTGAAGAGTTGGCTCAAGACGCAAAACAGGTTGATCAAGAGCAATTGAATCAGGTAGAAAAACTAATTTTAGATGCAAAACGTGTATTCATAGTAGGGGCAGGTCGTTCAGGCTTTGCGGCAAGAGCATTTTCCAATCGCTTAATGCATCTGGGTTTTGACTCACGATTTGTTGGGGAACCAACAACACCTTCGATTCGTAAAGGTGATCTTTTGATTATTGGATCTGGTTCGGGAAAAACAGAGAGCTTAGTGACGATGGCTAAAAAAGCGAAAAGTGAGGAAGCAAAATTGGCGACAATTACCATCAGCCCAGAGGGAGAAATCGGTTCTATGGCGGATGCGTATATCCAGATCCCAGGTATTTCTTCTCGAGGGCCGGTAGTAGAAAAAGCACCATCTATTCAACCCAATGGCTCTTCTTTTGAGCAGCTAGCATGGTTAGTATATGACAGTATGGTCATTGACTTGAAAAAACAAACAAACCAGGAACAAGGCGACATGGATCATCGTCATGCAAATATGGAATGACCATGAGTTAGAATGTGAAAAAAGTAACAGATATCGATAATTTAAAGGAGAGTCTTAAAATGACAAATCGGGTAGTGTTGAATGAAACCTCTTATTTTGGAAAAGGCGCGATTCAAAAGATTGCTGATGAAGTAAAAACAAGAAAGTTTAAAAAGGCTTTAGTAGTAACAGATAAGGCACTAATCGAACATCAAGTAGCGACTAAGGTCATAGATGTTTTAGATAACGCTAGCTTATCCTACGAGGTTTTTGATGAAATCGAACCAAATCCAAGTATGGAGGTTGTATTCAAAGGAATCGCAGCGTTCAAACAGTCTGGTGCAGACTACTTATTGGCAGTTGGTGGTGGTTCTTCGATTGATACGGCAAAAGCAATTGGAATCGTGACAAATAATCCAGATCATGCCGATCTTCGCAGTTTAGAAGGAGAACCTGGCACAGAAAATCCTTCTGTCCCTATTTTAGCGGTTACAACAACATCTGGTACGGCAGCAGAGGTAACGATCAATTATGTTATTACAGACAAAGAGAATAACCGGAAATTTGCTTGTGTCGATCCCCATGATATCCCTGTTGTGGCTTTTGTTGACAGTGACTTAATGATGGGAATGCCTGCTTCATTAGCAGCAGCTACAGGTATGGATGCGATGACGCATGCGATTGAGGGGTATATTACCAAAGGTGCGTGGGAATTGACTGATATGCTGCACATTAAGGCGATCGAAATTATTGGACGTTCTTTAAGAGCCTCAGTCAAAAATGACCAAAAAGCTCGTGAAGAAATGGCTCTGGGACAATATGTCGCTGGAATGGGCTTCTCAAATGCGGGGCTGGGCTTAGTACATGGGATGGCTCACCCACTATCTGCGTGGTATGATATTCCTCACGGAGTTGCCTGTGCGGCATTATTACCTAATGTGATGGACTACAACAAGGATGCTGCTGGAGAAAAGTATCGCGAAATCGCACGTGTGTTAGGCGTCGAAAATGTAGACGCTATGTTACCAGAGGAAGCCGCAGAGCTTGCTGTAGCCGCCGTTCGTCAATTAAGTAAAGACGTAGGCATTCCAGAACACTTAGTAGAGTTAGGTGTTAAGGAAGAAGATCTTCCGAAAATTGCAGAGGATGCATTCAAAGATGTCAATACTTCTGGAAATCCTAAAGAAACTGATGTACAAGAGATTATTGAACTATATAGAAGTTGCATGTAATAGTTGGACCTCTCAGGATAACTTTCACAAAGTTGCTTGAGGGTATAAATAGAATATGATAGCCGAATGGCCATATATCTATCAATGTGAACCGACCTCAAAAAGTTAGAATTTTTTCGGAGTAGAGAAATCTACTCCGTTTTTATGTGTAAAAAAAACTATTTTTTGTTTTAATCGATGATGAAGTCTTTAGCAACAAGAGATGAAAAGATTTGAATCTAGCTCTTTTGATGAGTAGGAAGAAAAAGGTCTCTCTGGATCATTTCTGTCCAAAGAGACTGACATAGCGTCGAATAAGGTAATCAAAAAAGAAGGTTAGAGGATAGGTGCCTATTTGCACATAATTTTGACTAGTGACTTGGATCGTCTGGGTAAATAAATTCGTTAATGTATTTTTGGTGTTTTGAGTAATAAAAATGGAACTAGCTGGACTAGTATTGATCATGCGAGTCAATTCTGGATCTTTCGTCAGCAAGGTTCCATAGGATGAGATAAGAATAATCAATGCATCTGGGTTTAAATCAGTGATCAGTTCTTTTTGTAGGGGTTCTGTTTCACCTAGATATAGAATTTTCCCACTGGAAAGAAAGGACATCTGAACTTCTTTTGCGATTTCTAAAGTAGCACCATACCCCATCAAAACCACTTCAGAAGCGTCATTGATTTTTTTGAGAAGCTGATCAATCTCAGGAATATCAATTGTTTTCAGAACATCTTGGATTGAAGTGATAATTTCAGCACTATAATTTTCCAAGTATTCTTTTGGGTCGTTCTGGAGTAGTTGATACTCTTGTTCGTTCATACGTAAGCCATTATAAGGCGGCATTCCGACCAAATTCTGAGTTCATTAAAGTAAGCGAAGCCGAAATGGCGGCTGAAACGAGTCAGTGTTGCCGGAGAAACATAGCATTTCTCAGCAATTTCAGAAATGGTCAACGATTGGACATCTGTTGAATGTGTGAGCAAAAAAATGATGATCTTAGAGTAACTGGTTTCTTTTCCATTGACATTTAAATAGGTTAAAAAATCTAAGAGGTTTGGCAAGGTTAGACACGCTCCAATCAAATCGAATCGTTCATTTTCATAAATGTGAAAATGAGTTATGAAGAATGAAAATGGTACTAAAAACATGAAATTCTACTTGACCTTTCTTATGATAAGATGAAGGAAATCAAGCATGTCAATTATACAATAGACTTGAAGGAAAAAGGAAGGATGAAGAGCATGAGTGGATTTCCGAAGGATTTTTTATGGGGCGGCGCAACTGCAGCCAATCAATTTGAAGGAGCTTTTTTAGAAGATGGAAAAGGCTGGTCGACTGCTGATACTGCTCGTTACATTAAAGAAAACGGGACGGATATGCATAGCATCACGAAACCAATGACGACTGCTGATGTAAAGGAAGCGATGGAGGATAAGGAAGGTGTCTACCCTAAGCGCCATGGGATTGACTTCTATCATCGCTACAAAGAAGATATCGCTTTATTTGCGGAGATGGGTTTTAAAACTTTCCGACTGTCAATTTCATGGCCGCGGATTTTTCCGAATGGCGACGAAAGCGAACCGAATGAAGCGGGTTTGGCTTTTTATGATGCCGTTTTTGATGAACTGCTGAAATATGACATCGAGCCCTTAGTAACAATCTCTCATTATGAATTTCCACTGGGTTTGGCGTTCAAGCAAAACGGTTGGGAGTCTCGCAAGACGATCGCAGCATTTGAAAAATACGCACGAGTACTTTTTGAGCGCTATAAAGATAAAGTTAAGTATTGGTTGACATTCAATGAAATAAATATCATTGGTATGACTGGTTATTTAAGCGGAGGGATATTAGCAGATAAAACGGACAATATGTTGCAGTCGCAATTTCAGGCAGCTCATCATCAGTTTGTTGCCAGTGCACTGGCTGTGAAGGCTTGTCATGAAATCATTCCAGATGCTAAGATCGGTTGTATGCTCGCTCGGATGGAGGCTTATCCTGATACGTGTAATCCGCTAGATGTGATGGAAGGCATCTACGGAGATCATACGAATCTGTTCTATTCAGATGTGCAGATTCGCGGGTATTATCCAAGCTATATGAATAAGTTTTTCCGTGATAACAAGATTACGATCAAAAAAGAATCCGGCGATGATGCGATTCTACGAGAGGGGACGGTTGATTATATGTCCTTCAGTTATTACATGAGTAGCATTGCGACTTACGAAAAAGATGGGGAGGAAGTAGGCGGAAATCTGCTGGGATCTAAGAAAAATCCGTACCTAAAAGCGAGTGATTGGGGCTGGCAAATCGATCCTATTGGTCTGCGTATTACGATGCATAAGCTGTATGACCGTTATCAAATCCCATTGTTCATTGTTGAAAATGGTCTAGGAGCAAAAGACGTAGTAGAAGAAGATGGTGCTATCCATGATCCTTATCGTATCGATTATTTGCGGGATCATATTAAGGAAATGGAACAGGCCATCGATGAGGGTGTTGAGCTAATGGGCTATACGCCATGGGGATGTATCGATTTGGTCAGTGCAAGTACGAGTCAAATGTCTAAACGTTACGGCTTTATCTATGTTGATCTGGATGATGAAGGGAAAGGAACGTTGAAACGTTCGAAAAAGGATTCATTTGATTGGTTTAAAAACGTGATTGCTACGAACGGGTCGGATTTGGCTTAAGTTGTAGGAAGAGCAAGTAATGAAGTAGTGGAGAACTATTTTTCTCTGGCCTTGAATAAAAAAGCGATGAAATGAATAGTAACCTTCTCAAGTCAAACGGTCGAGACTTGAGAAGGTTTTACTATTTAGTATTCTCAAATCGAAATCAATGATCGATTAGCAACGAGCAATTGGGTACCTTCATAGCCTCGATGGTATAATGAAAGAAATTCTTTTTTTAGGAGGCTCACTAATATGATGACACCGTATATTTTATTTGATAGACAATGTGAAGAAGCGATGCTGTTTTATGAACAAGTTTTCTCTGGCCAAAATAAGAAAATTCTGAAATACAATGAATATGTTCCAGATGGTGTGGAGGAAGATGTAAGTAATTATGTTCTTCACGGAGACATGGAACTGTTTGGGACACAGGTTACCTTTGCGGATGAATTCTCTGAACCGGTCGTTGTTGGAAATAATGTTCATTTGACAATAAATCCTGATGGCGTTGATGAAGCAACGAAGATGTATGATCAGCTAAAAGAAGAGGGCTCAATATTGCTTCCTCCGACAAAAACTTTTTACAGTCCGTTACACACGTCAGTCAAAGACAAGTACGGAATCGTCTGGAATATTATTGTAGTGAATATAGATGGAGAAAATTGATGGAAATCTCTGGTGAAAGCCCAAAGCAAAAAGTAATCTACATTTTGCCGTCAACAATTGTCAGCAGCCCTATGAGTCGTATGTCTGCCTCTCTCAGTATCGCCAACCAATCGCGAATATGCAGGTATGCTTTGGAGAGAATTATCAAGTGAAAGCTTCTTTCGTTGATAACATCAAGATTTTTGAAGAAGATACGATCTATTTACTTCCTGAACAGCTGCGCCATGTAGTAGATGCAGAAAAAATTCCGAAAGTGCTTCGAGTTCCTTCGAGTATTTTTTCAGACAAGGTACTGGATGATATCCGCAGAAAAGTAGTCATTATGCAAATACAAAACCCAATCTGATCGTAAGAAGTTTGAGTGATTCTCGGACTTCTTTTTTGTAGAGAAGAAAAGGACTTCTTAACTCAGCAGCTAAAAAATTTTTTCATTTTTATGCTTGCTCCTAAAGTTAACTTTAGGTTTATTATGGCAGTAGAGCATGAGCTGAATACAAACGAAGTTAGGAAAATAACGGATAGAATCATAGCGCAGGTGCGCTTTGCTTGTGATATGGCAAGTAAATGATTGATTCGTACATGAGGAGAGAATTGGATGGAGAAACCATTTATCGTATGTCATATGATGACTTCTATTGATGGAAGAATTGATTGCACGATGACAGGAAAACTAAATGGGGTAGAGGACTACTCGAATACTTTAAAAGCATTAGAAACACCTACCACCGTTAGTGGTAGAGTAACAGCAGAGTTAGAAATTGCTTTACCGGGGAAATTTGAAGTGAAGAATTTTAAGGCAAAAGGAGAGGAAGCTTTTTCCAAGAAAATAGCTAAAAATGGCTATGAGGTGATCGTAGATACTCATGGAGTTCTTCTTTGGCCTGACGCTTCTGAAATGGAAAAACCGTACTTAATCATCACCAGTGAACAGGTTTCTACAGAATATTTGGCGTATCTTGATTCCAAAAATATATCATGGATTGTTTGTGGAGAAGAGCGAATTAATCTTAAACGAGCGGTTGAAATACTTTCAGAAGAATTTCACGTACAGCGTATGGCTGTTGTTGGCGGTCCAGCAATCAACACCGCTTTTTTGGAAGCAGACCTTTTGGATGAAATCAGCCTTTTGATTGGTGCTGGAATTGATGGTCGAGTGGGATTTCCGACTGTATTTGATGGCTTACCGGTGGAACATAAGGTGATTGATTTGGAGCTTAAAGATGTTATTAAGTATGAAAGCGGGGCAGTACTGCTGAGCTATCAGGTTTAGGATTGATTACTATGCAGATAGAAAATATGGCAGATTAGTGATTGTCGTTGCAAATACAAAAACCAATCTGATCGTAAAAAAAGAGAAGTTCGAAAATCATTCGAACTTCTCTTTTGTGCGTTAGAAAAAGTATTATTTCTCAATGATGAGCGACTGTGCGCCCTTTTTAATCATCTCACCCAGCAGTTTCTTCGTCTTCTCAAGCGAAATCTCTGCCATTTTTTGATTGGCAACCTCCAAATATGACTGGATATTTCTCACATTTTCCATCGAATGTTGATCGGTTATCTGTTGAATCTTTAGATAGTCAATCATTGATTCTGCTAGAAAATCATCTCTGAGATTCTCATAAAAATGAAAATTTGAATCCCCGATAAGAGCGGCTGTTTTACTCAACCAATAAATATCGTCTGGTTGAAATGTGGAGTGAATGTCCCGATAAATGGAAGGCGTTCCAGTAATGTTTGTATAGAATGGAACGAGCGAATTGAATGTGTTTGGTCCATATGCTAACCAATGGATCGCCGCGATCTCCTTTGGAACATGCGAGCGAATCTGAAGGATATGAGTTTCTTCATTACGATTTAGTGCGATCGCACGGTAACGAGTTTTATCAGCATCAGAACCATCACCATAAGGATCGTAAGGTGTATTTTGATAATGTGAGCTGAGCGCCCATTGGATATCTTCGATCGATAGCTTTTGATCGGGATAAACAAGAAACGGCAACTCTTGATCCTCAGGCTGACTTCCGCTGTCTTTACAAAAAGCTTTTTGAATATACCATGCTCTTGGATTGTTGTAATGCCCATCCTTATTAGTTGAAGTTCCAAAGATATGACGTAAATTTTGTTCGTCACGATCAGGATTCAACTGATAATTTTCAATCAATTCTGGTAAATCGGCAGAGTATAAGGTATCAGCAGATTCAAAATCAAAATGGTCAATGTTAAAGCGATTTGGAGCAATTACGAACGCATCATCAGGAATTTTTACTGCAGCCCAATGATGCCCACCAATCGTTTCCAAGTACCAGATCTCTTTATCATCAGAAAAAGCAATGCCATTCGTTTCAAATGTCCCATAAGCTTCGATTAATTCGCCAAGCCGCAAAACCCCAGCTTTTGCAGAATGGATATAAGGCAGTACGATCGTAACAAAATCCGCCTCACCGATGCCATCTTCTACAAGAGGATCAATGGCCAATATACGAGAATTGTTGGTGATTGTTTCGCAGGCCGTCATTGCCACATTTTGACTGTTGATCCCGGCGCCTGCCCAGATACCAAAACGCTTCTCTAAGTCAGGCGTGGAGGTGTAGTCTAAAGGATTATCCGGCAGATCAAGTTCGAACTTAGTGATCGAAGAGCGGTATTTTTGCGGTTGATCTTTTGATTGAATGACAACAAAATGAGAAGGATTTGGTTTTTGTCCACCGTCCTCAATTCGAGCAATCATGGTAGAGCCGTCAAGGGATGCTTTTTTACCGACTAATAGGGTCGTGCACGAACTGTTTTCTTTTTTCATGTGTTTCTCCTTTGAAGGTGATTTCCTTGATTATACACAAAAAGATCTTATTCGCTGAATTGTAATATTAATCGCAACAAAGAACCCATCAAAAATTTCTAGTAAAATGAGTTTAGGATAACAAACTACTAGGAGTGATTTTGATGGGTTCACACAAAAAGCTTACACGAGATAATCGAAAATGTATAGAGACGATGATTTATGATGCCAAGAGTATTCAAGAAATAGCGGACAGAATTGGTGTTAGCCGAACAACGATTGATCGTGAGTTGAAACGAGTACCCGAAGATTTGATCTATAATGCCGACAATGCGCAATTAGATGCGGAAATGAAGCGCAGTGCCTGTGGTGCGAAGTCCAAATGGACTTCTGAATTCGCTTATCAGATTGAATGTGATCTTGAAGACAGCTGGTCCCCTGAACAAATTGCGAATGATCGTCAAATAGTTTCATTCAAAACCATTTACAATTGGCTCTATGCCGGTATTCTTAATGTGTCTAAACAGTGTCTGAGACATAAAGGCAGAAGACAAGAAAAACAAGAAGAGGCACGAGGCAAAATGACTGTAGGGCATACCATTGATGAACGCCCAGCTTCTGTGTCAACTCGAGAAGAATTTGGACATTGGGAGTTGGACACAGTTGTTTCTAGCAGAGGGGAAAGCAAAGCCTGCGAAGCAACGTTTATTGAACG
This sequence comes from Enterococcus sp. AZ128, assembly GCF_051714485.1. Classification (NCBI taxonomy): domain Bacteria; kingdom Bacillati; phylum Bacillota; class Bacilli; order Lactobacillales; family Enterococcaceae; genus Enterococcus; species Enterococcus sp. AZ128. The sequence continues at coordinate 607,989 of NZ_JBIORZ010000002.1, read as the reverse complement.
GAAAACACGCTTTTATTGGGCGATCTCAATGAGGGATCGTACCGCGAAGTCAATGGCACAAGCGATTAAAGCTTTTGTGCAAGACCTAGGGAGTCACAAGGCATTTTTAAGCTTTACGGTCGACCGTGGGAAAGAGTTTTCTTGCTGGAAAGAAATTGAGAAAGATTTAGACGTACCTATGTATTTTTGTGATCCATACTCCCCATGGCAACGCGGATCTAACGAAAATGGGAATGGTTTATTTAGAGAATTCTTCCCTAAGGGAACTGATTTTTCAAAGGTACCCCCTACGGAGAAACAGGAAGCATTACGCAAGATAAATATGCGTCCTAAAAAAACATTGAACTGGAAAAATTGTTGGGAAGTCTTTCAAGAAGAAATGTTGCAATTAATTTGACAATTCAGCATTCGGAAGATTTCTTTTTAATTTGCTGAATTAAGTAAAGCAGTAAGTCGATTTATTTCGATTTTTGATGCTTGTTTTGCTCCTAGCGTAAATAAAACTATATTTCCTTATTGACATAAAAGGAAAACCTGCTAAACTTGGTTTATGGATAATTAATCCATAATTGATAAAAACGGAGGATAATTGTTTATGGAGAAGCTGAAAGTTGCGGTTATTGGTGTCGGGATTTATGGGATTCATCATGTGGATGTGTATAAACAGAATCCATTTGTAGAGTTGACAGCTGTCTGTGATTTTAATGTGGATATTCGAAAAATGGCGGAGGAAAAGTATGGAGTAAAAACGTATGAGACGGTAGAGGAGTTATTAGCTAACGAAAAATTGGATGCGGTTTCAATCGCTACGCCTGATCATCTGCATGTGGAACCTGCACTTGCTTGTATCAATCATGGCATTAATCTGTTGATTGAAAAGCCGTTAGCGATAACGGTAGCTGATTGTACAGCGATTATGGATGCAGCTAAAGAAAAGAATGTTCGAGTAGCAGTTGATTTTCATAAACGTTGGGATCCAGCAGCAATCTATACGTTCAATCAATTGAATGAGTCTGAAAATGGCTATCCGATTCGTGGTTATATGAACATGGATGATATGATTGACGTTCCGACTAAATGGTTCAAGTGGGGAAATGCTTCTGATCCAGTTGATTTTTTAGGTGTTCATTGTGTTGATTTGATGCGCTGGTACATGGGCTGTGAGGTTACAGAAGTTTATTCCGTTGGCTCAAAGAAACTCTTGCGTAGTATGGGTGTCGATACGTATGATAGCATTCAATCTATGATTACTTTTGAAAACGATTGCACTTGGATGCTAGAAAATTCTTGGGTTCTGCCTTCAGGGTTTGCGAAAGCGAATGATAGTCGGACTTCAATTTTGACATCAGAAAAATACATTCGTATCAACAATCAGGATCGTGGTGTTGAGATGATCGACAATGAAAAATCACATACACCGAATGTCTTTTTCTTCAATGATTTCAAAAATAAAGTCGTTGGTTTTGGTGCAGATCCAATTAATAGCTTTATTGACAGTTTGATCGATGGTTCTGATTTTGTTGCGGATGTTTATGATGGGCTGCAGGCAGCGAGAGTTACCGAAGCGATTCATAAGAGTTTAGAGACAGGTGACAGAGTGAAACTTTAGCCAAAAAAGAAGAAGGAGAGAGGAAAGATGGCAAAGCAAAAGATTGTCAGAGTGGATTATCGATTGATCCATGGACAAGTAGTCGCAAAGTGGATCAAATATTATCCAGTGAACCGAATCATTGTAGCTGATGACGAGCTGAAAAACGACGAGTTTATGTGCGACATTTACAAGATGGCAGCTCCAGGAAATGAAGTGGAGATCGTCACTTTAGCAGAATTGAAGGAAACATTGGATAAGAAAAACGATGATGTCATGCTTATTTTCAGAGATATAAAAAATGCGAAGCAAGCGCTAGAAGAGGGTGTGGAGTTAGTCGAACTGAATGTTGGTGCCGTTCAAACAGGAAAGGAGCGCCATTTTGTGACTTCGGGCGTCGCTTTATCTCGAGAAGAATTTGATTGTTTACAGGGATTACAAAAAAATGGATTAAAAGTGTATATTCAACCGATTCCAGAAAATGAAAAATTATCGTTAGAGAGTATTGCGAATAAAATCAAGTAGATAGGAGGAAATACTATGGATAATAGTGTATTGATGGCTATTGCAATGGCATTGGTTTATTGGCTAAGCCGCGGAATGATCGGGGGATATTTCGCGCTGTTTTTCATCGGTAATCCGATTTTTATTGGGATCATTTCGGGACTGATTTATGGGGATGTCAAGTCAGGACTCATGATTGGTGGGGGAATTGCTGCCGTCTTTGCAGGAATTATTGCACCCGGCGGCAATTTACCGACGGATCAGGGGATGGCTGCTGCAACTATGATACCAATCGCTCTTAATACAGGTTTGTCTGTGGAACAGGCGATCGCATTTGCTGTTCCACTAGGTTTGCTGGGCGCGCAATTATTGAATTTACGTAAAATTATCAACGTTCCTTTGGTTCATAAAGCGGATGAATATGCCGAAAAAGTGGACACTAAGGGAATCGCTCGAGCAGCTATCTGGTATCCTGTCGCGACTTCGTTCTTATTATTGTTTTTACCTGTGTTTATCGTCGTGCTATTTGGACAGGATGTTATGCTGAATCTTTTGAAAATTGTTCCTGAATGGATCATGCATGGCCTAGAGGTTGCCGGCGGAGTGTTACCGGCAGTAGGGTTTGCACTGATCATTAATTCGATCGGAAAACCACGGCTGATTCCATATATCATTATCGGATTTGTTTGTGTTTCTGTATTAGGGATGAATTCTTTGGTAACGGGGATCATAGCGATCTCTATTGCCTTTATTACCGTGTTTAATCGTAAGCAGCTGTCTGAGCTAATAGGAGGGTAAAGTAAATGGAAAAGAATGAAAAGAAACTGACCCGTTCTGATATCAATAAAACGATGTTCAGGTGGTATTTTTCGACTGAAATATCCCTAAACTATGAAAGAATGCAGTCAATTTCCTTCACCTATGCGTTAATGCCAGTATTACAAAAACTATACGATACTAAAGACGACTTAAAACAAGCTTTACAACGGCATTTAGCTCTATACAATACGAATTGTACTGCCGGCGGATTGATCTTAGGAACGGTTCTCGCGATGGAAGAAGAAAAAGCCAATGAAGGGACCATTTCAGATAAAGCGATTATTGGAATAAAAACTGGTTTGATGGGACCTGTAGCAGCCTTTGGCGATTCATTTAGTGCGGGGACACTGCAAACATTGTGTATTCTAGCAGCCAGTACTTTAGCTGCAGGAGGTTCGTACGTTGGACTATTGATGCTGTTTTTAGGGAATTTCATTTTGATGTGCGAACTTGTTTTGACCACCAATTTAACCTATGTCAAGGGCCGGGAAGCGATCAAGGATGTTTTATCTTCTCGTTTAATGACAGATGTGTTAGAAGGCGCGAATATCCTCGGGATGATGATGATGGGTGCGTTGACCGCGTCCATGGTAACTTTAGTTACACCTTTGGCGGTCACTTTTGGTGAAACAAAAATGAAGATCCAAGACAATTTTGATAACTTGATTCCAGGACTTTTTGCCATCCTTGTGTTGTTCCTATTTTACTTTTTGATTGGAAAGAAAAAAATCAGTATTTCTAAAGTTATTTTCGGGACCATTATCGTGTCGATCGCACTATCATTCTTTGGAATCGTATAGAGAAAGGAACGTAAAGTTTATGAAGGGAATTTTACTAGTCAGTCATGGAGGATTGGCAGAAGGTATGAGAGAGTCACTTGAACTATTTTCGGGAAAGCTGGAGCAATTGGCTGTTCTATCTTTATCGGCTGGGCAGGATATTTCAGATTTTAATGAACAGTTAGTTCAAAAAATCGATTCTATCAATTCAGGAGACGGTGTCGTTGTCTTTTGTGATCTTGCATTTGGAACGCCGGCAAATGTTGTTGCTCGTTTGCTGACAAATGTTGAATATAAGGATAAACTTCAAATTGTCACAGGAATGAACCTACCAATGGTTCTAGAGTATAGTCAATTAAGAACGGAAACAATTGATTTTAATGATATGATTAAGGTAGGGAAAGATGGTATCATAAATTTGAACGAAACACTGAATCTGTGATGGAAATCTAACTGTTAAAGGAACGAACTTGATGAATGCTGTTGATATGATAAACGAACATTATGACCAATTAACTAAATCTGAACGGAAAGTGGCGGACTATATTGTCTCAAATAAAGACAAGGTCATCCACAATACCATAAGCGACTTGAAGCAACTATTAAATGTAGGCGATGCCACGATCAATCGGCTTTGTAAAAAGGTGGGTTTTTCTGGTTTTACCGATCTAAAAATCTCGATCGCCAAAAATAATGTAAAGCTGGAGCATGACAGCTTTAATAATACTGATTTACTGAATAAAATTAAAGAGACATTGGATCGAACTCATGAGCTGATCGACAAAAATGATTATCGTAAAGTCGTCCGTTTGATCGAAGAAAAACGCCACATCTATATCTTAGGCAAAGGTCAAAGCGGTTTGGCAGCGACAGATTTAGAGAAATTACTCTTAAGAAACGGCGTACAATCAACAGCGCTGTTAGACTCCGACTTTCAAATTAATGCTGCGGCAGTCATGACGGCAGATGATTTGCTTATTGTTTTTTCTTTAACCGGCAGAACCGCTGATCTCATTGATACGATCAGTATTGCTAAAGAGAACAATGTAACGGTTATTGGAATAACGAACTATCTACTTTCTCCAATCGCGAAATTAAGCGATGTAGTAATCCAAAGCTCTTATGATGAGTTATTTAGTTCTCCAGTGCCCGGTCGAATGAGTCAAATGTATATTTCAGGGCTGATCGTTGATATCTATGAAAATGAAAAGCATGCTTCGACTAGCTTGGAAATAAGGGAAAAGACGTTAAAAACTATTATTCGTCGACGAGTAGAAGAGTAGGGCAAAGCTATAAGGAAATGAAGGATCGGAGACTTATCCGATCCTTTTTGCTTTATACTATTACTAACTAAGTTAACGATGGGGGGGGCAGATGAATGGATAAGAAAGCCATCATAAATAAAAGTATCGATTATATTTTAGATCACTTCGCTGAACCGATCTCGATTGAGGATGTAGCGAAACACCTGTCTTTTTCAAAGTATTATTTTTGTCGAATGTTCAAAGAGGTGACCGGAGAAAGTGTTTATTCCTTCATCAAACGCTTACGAGTTGAACAAAGTGCGATTGATTTGAAGCTTCAAAAGGATAGGCAAATCACGGATATTGGATTGGATTATGGCTATAGCGCTTCTAATTACAGCTCCATTTTCAAGGATTACTATCAACGCTCACCTAGCGACTATCGGAAATCGTTGGAGGCGACCGTAATTTCAAATCCATTTTATCCTGATAAACAGGAAGTATTGGATACCTTTGAAGCCTATCAATCGAAGGTAGAAGTAACAGAATTGACGTATCTGCACGTCATTTATGAAAGAACCCTAGGAAATTATCATGATTTGAAGAATTGCTGGACCACACTTGTAGAGAAGAGTGCCTACTATGACGACACAGCGATCATGATAGAAAAATTCTACAATGACCCAGCAGTAGCGACACGAGAAAATAGTATTTGTGATCTGTGTTTTACGATTACTGAACCATTAGTGGATGAAAATACGATGATCATTTCTGGCGGAAAGTATGCAGTATATCCTTATCAGGGAACGATTGATGGGCTCTTTCGAGTGCTACAGGGCCTTTTCAGAATTTGGTTGCCAGAAAGCGGCTATTACATGAGAGAAAAATATGGATTAACGATTTATCGAGCTATTGATTGGGAAAATGAGTATGTACAGCTGGATATGTGCATCCCAATTCAATAGAGCAAGAATTCAGAAGTCGACATGAAGATTCTTTTCTACAATGAGGTTATCTAAATCAGATAATTTTGCTGTAGAGAAGATTTTTTTATTCGAGGAGTGAGACTATGGAAATGGTGATACCACCTTACACTGAGCGTTAATATTACAGGTTAAGGGAGAAATGGAGTGAAAGAGGAGACAAGTAATGCCAAAAATGAAGTCCCATAGCGGATTAAGGAAACGGGTAAAACAAACAAGAAGTGGCAAAGTAAAGCGAAATAAAAAAGGCAGTGCCAGCTCCGCATATGTGGCTCAAGCAGATATACCTGCTGTAAAAAAAGGTCTTTTAAAATAGTAGAAAAAAACTCAGCCACGCAAACAAGAAATCCGAGGAAAATCGTACTACGATTTTCCTCGGATTTCTTGTTTGCGTTCTTTGTCATCTTAATGTTGGGTAATCCGCAGCCTCAGTATTTGATGTTATATAGTTGAAATAGCAAGACGATTTGTTCCAACTATCAATATTTTAAATTAAATATTTTTTAGTTTTATTTGCGGTAAATAACATTTTTAATTATTAATAACTTTTTAGCTAGTGTAAACTATAATTAGAGTTGGAAAAGTAATCAAAATTGGAAGGTTGGGAGAATACAAGATGAAAGTTGTGGATAGTTGGGATGTTGTTGAAGACGAAGAATTCTCACTTACCGCTGGAAATGAAGATAAAGCGGAAAGAGTGATGGTTTCTGGCGTCAAAAAGACTGATATTGAGAACTTCGATATTGTAAAGAAAGCAATGAAAGAGGATATGATATCTGATGATGAATTCCAAATAGAAGAAACAATCAAGGAAGAACCCTATCAAACGACCCACTATACAGGTGAACTATACAGCTTTATAGGAAATACCGAAGGAGTAAAGGCAGAAGTTCGTTTTTATTATTTAGAAACGGAGACAGAGTATGTTGTTCTTAATTTCATCGGACTACCTTCATTCTTTGAAAAAAATGGGGATATAGTCACTGAGATGTTAAATTCATTTGTGGTTGGATAAAGATATGCACGTATGATGTTCTAATATTCCATAAACTTGCGTTTGAATCATCGAATGATCAATTTAAGATATTCGGAATGTGATGAAAGGTTCTTAACACATTGAAGCCCAATACTCTAAAATTTTTTATTAGGAGTATTGGGTTTTCTAGTATTGTATTTAACTGAGGGAAAGAGAGGAAAAAAATATGGTTAGTCATTTTTCGACAATAGGGTTACCAATCAATTCTAATGAGGAGTTTATGGCGTATGCCCGATTAGTTCATGAATCAGGAGAAAGAATTAAGGCTGGTGAAAATGCTTATTTAAAATTGGAACTAGGAGAAGGGGTTGAGCTGTGGGGGCAAGTGAACGAGGCGAATGAAATGATTGGTTTGAATCCTCATTTTAAAGGAATGGCTGTTTCAACTGTCCGCTTAACAGAAAAGGTTGAGAACCCTGCAGCGACAGTTTTAGATGGACAAGTTTATTCTGAAGCAGATCCAGGAGATCCAGAAGAATTTGCTTATCCTTTTGTCTTTGATTTGCCAGATATGTCTCTCCATGAATTACATTTTCCTGTAATTAAGGAGGTACAACTTGCAGCTTTTGCACATGAGTTGAACATCTATGCCAATGAAAATGTTTATAAACAAGTACAAGAAAATGAAGGGGGAAATTTTGCAACTGAATTTTTTATTCCTTCGGGATTATTTAGTGAAGAAGAAAGCGAGTCTCTACCAGAATCCACTGCGATTTTTGGCGGACGAGTACAGACGGTTAAGAAAATAAGAAACCCTCATACTGGTGAAAGTTTCTATTATGCTGAGGTCAAGACGTTGGGCGGAGTGTTTGATGTGGTTGTTGATCCAGAGCTGGTAACGGAAGAAATCACGGAAGATAGTATTATTTCGGGCTCGTTTTGGTTAACGGGTAGAATAGTGAATGAGTGACGAGAATAACTGTTTTTTTGATAGAAAATAAGGGTATCCTTTGAATCAAATAGAGCAACTGTTAGTTTTTTTGTATTCAGAAAACAGCACAGTTGCAGCTGACGATCAATAGCGTATAGCTATTTTCGATTCAAATGATCGGGCTAAAGAATCTCGGTATTACTGTCGGGATTTTCTTTTAAGAGTTGTTGCAATCATTGGAACCTCTGTGAATGCCTATGTTAGGGGAATGCGATGACTTCTAATGATGCTGCTTTACAGACGGATGATCCTTTTGCAATCTTTCTCCCTTATTTCATTCTCTTCAATGTGATTGTAGTATTAGTTTTACCGATTTTAGAAGAACTTGCTTTTCATAGGATTTTCACAGATATTTGGTTTAAACCTGATCGAAAATGGTTGTTTGCGGTTATTACACTGATCCTTTTTTCGTTGGTATATGGATTTGACAATTTTATTGCGTTTTTGATGTATTTGATTATGGGGATGATTCTGTTTTATGCATACTACCGGATAAAAAATATCAAAGATGCAATTCTTGTACACGTATTGAATAATACACCTAGTATGGTTGTTTCTTTTGTTTCATATGTATTGCTCTATATAAATTAATTTAGACTAGTTTTCCGAGATATTAAAATCAATTGTAGTTAGATAAGATAAATGCGTGTGAGACCCGAGCTAGAATTATCATTGGAAATCTGAAGATATAGGGCTATCGAGGAGGGGTATAAATGAAAAAAAGGTTAGTCATTTTTCTAATTTTATTTGCTAGTTTAAGTGGTTGCAGAACGAAAAATTCACCTGAACCAACAATTAAAACGCATGTAGACCAGAGTAGCGGACTTTTGGATTACATCACAGGAGAAGCGCAGTCTGATATAAAAGCAGTCATTTCTATGAGAGAGGATGGGTTTCGGGATTCAGTTTCGATTGATGGTAAAAAATTCGATCTCGGCATTCCTGCATCGATCACTGACCAAAAGCTAAGACTCAATGTTCTTTTAAAAAATGGAAAAAGATCAAAATTTGAAATAAAACTACCGAAGAGAACAGTGATTGATTCATACGATAATTTTGCTGATCGAATGAATAAGACCCTGAATGACCTAGATGAAGACGTCGAAACTGAATTTCCTGTCCCTATGGATAGCGGTATTTTTATCGCTGATGATAAAAATGATGCTCAAACTTGGATACATATTCGGAACAGAAAATTAGTTGGCTTAAGCATGATCGCCGAAGAAGGGGCAGATAAAGAACTAGCAGCGATCATTGTTTCTTTTTTAATAAATTATGAGGTTGATAACGACAAAGTATATACAGCTTATAATGATTTTTATGAATCCGGGGACAAAACTACGGTCACTTCAGATGGTTATCAATTTACATTTGCGGTTAGTGATAACAGAATATATATAGATATAATCAAGGTTGCGGATTAATTTTACTGGATCAACCAACCAATACCCAAGATCTACAAGCCCCTCTGAAACTTCTACTAGCACTATCTATCCAATTCTTTCAATCTTATGTTATCTCTTTCACATTTTAGAGGGAAGAAATAATAGCTAACATTAGTTATTAATCAAAGAGCAATTTTGTTCAATTTAGTATTACATATTTGTTTTGTCATGCTTTATTGCTGATGGATTTCTTTTATAGTCTTTCTTTCAGTCTTCATATCTGTTATTTTGAATATAGATAAAGGTGCTTTCTGTTTGTTTTCAAACTGTTTTTTAGTAAAAGCGGCAAGTGAGAATGTAAAAACGGAAATCTGCAAAATCATAGGTGTCAGATAGTCTTTAGAGTAAGTCGAAAGATATTGATTAAAAACTAAATAACTTTCAATCAGCAGTCAGGAAAAAGGTGAGAGTCCTTTACAGTCCCTTTCTACTGTAATGCATGAAGCAAAGTCAGACACTGGCGTTGATTGATTCGAACAAGCAATATCAGGGGCGTTTGTTTTAATTTTTTTAGGACACCCATTGATTTTGGGTGTCTTTTTAGTTAATAAAGTTAAAGGGGATAGGATAATGAAGAAAAGAGATTTGGTTTTTGCGGTACTAATCAGTTTAGTATTACTTAGTGGATGCACATCAAAAGAGGCGGATTCTACAGACAATTCCTCAGCTGAAGCAAAAGTATCCAGCAGTGAAAAAATGGAGAAAAAAGCAAGTATTACTTTGTTAGATGGAGAGAATGAGCTATCTAAAGAAGAGGTTTCGTTTAAAGATGGTCAAAAATTATTTGATGTACTAAAGGAAAATTATGAACTTGAGGATAAAGATGGCATGATTACATCGATTGATGGACATGCACAGGATGCGAAGAACAATAAATATTGGGTGTTTACCATCAATGATGAGGAAGTAAATTCTGGAGCGAAGGATGTTGTGCTGAAAAATAATGATCGCGTGGTGTTCAAACTTGAACAATTCTAGCCGTACGATTTATTCGGTTTTTTCATTAGGGGTAAAGGAGTTAAGCCTTTTATCAATGTTTGTAGCATTATGTGTGGTTAGTCGAACCTCCTTTCAATTTATTGTGAATGTCCAGCCAGTTACAGCAATCCTATTGATCATTACGATTTATTGGGGTGTTTATCAAGGGATGATTGTTGGGCTGCTTTCGATTCTCATCACGAATTTTTACATGGGGATGGGTGTCTGGACGATTGCACAAATCGCGACCTATTTTTTAATTATCTTGTTGACTGGGATGTTGAAAAGGATTCCTGCATTTAAGCGCAGTATTCTAATACAAGCGGTTTATGCTGGAATCACAGGATTGTTGTTTGGATTATTCATTTCTGCGGTTCAAGCACCTTTTTTGGGAATCTCAGCGTTTCTGCCATATTATTTGGCCGGGGTTCCAGTGGATGTGATGCATGCTTTTGGCAATGTTGTCTTCTACTTATTGTTAACGCCTGTTTTGCGAAAATTGTTAACCCAAACGATCCAGAGATGGCATCGGGCAAGTCATAAAGAATGACAAAAAATTTAGTGGGATGAAAAGACGATTTACAAATATTCTTCCTTTTGGATGAATTATTATGAATCAGTTTTTAAGTTATGCGAATCCACTTTTTTCATGTTCCTTGAATGGTAAAATTGAGTCAGTCTAGAACGTTCAGGATAATGGTGAAAAGGTGGGAAACGATGATAGGAAGTATAGCAGGGTTATTAACAACAATTGCCTTTGTACCTCAAGTAATTAAAATATTAAAAACAAAGGATACTCGGTCAATTGCTTTTGAAACATGTCTTTTACAAGTTGTTGGTGTCTTTTTGTGGATTATTCATGGGTTAGTACAGTCGGATTTTGCGATTATCATGGCTAATGGGGTTACCTTATGTTTGACTAGTATTATTTTAGTCTGCAAGCTTATTTCTAGAAAGCGCGAGGCGGAAGTCCGAACAAATGCTTTGAAAGAGAAGTAACTGTTTAAATTAACGGTATAATGTTTAGCCTTTTTATAATAAAAATTTCAATTAACTATACCAAGCCCCCTTCGATTACAAGATCGAAGGGGGCTTCTTGGTATTATGGATTGTTTTGATTATGCAAAAAAAAGAGTGGATTGCTCCACTCTAATGGTTATTTATTGCGATCCTGTTTCTTTACTAGGACGATACTGAAGGTTCCTAGTATCAAAACAAAGCCGATTATTGAAAGTAGTAAACCGCTGTTTTTGTCTTCACCGGTTTTTGGTAATAAGTTCGAAGCGCGGTGTTGAATAGTAGAACTAGTTTTATTCTTTTTTGATTGACTAGATGGTTGATGTTTTATTGTGCTCGTTGCCCTTTTATGTGTGACGCCGTTTGTTTTACCATTGTTTTGGACGGCTTGATTCTTTTTGTAGACATGTGTGATATAGATTGGATCTTTAGAGAAAATCCCATTCATATTACCTGTAGATTTCACGAAATGGTAGCCTTCGATCATGATGTTTGATCCTTTGACATCATACAAGCTTCCAATTACTCCGCTTAATTCCAAGTCTGGATGAATGGTTTTCCCATCAGCATCCACGTATTTCACGATTACGTTTCCTGATTGTTTTGGAGTTTCTTTACTATACGTAAATATAACTAGGATATTGTTGTCAGTAAAGGTTCCCTTTGCATTGTTTGGTAGGATTTTCAGCTTGTAGCCATCGATTTGAAGCTGATAATTTGAGCCAGAAACATCGTATTTGTCGCCCTCTGTTTTTGTTAAGGAGAGGTCATCCGCGATTTTATGACCGTTTTCATCCACGTATCTAACCGTCACCGTTCCTTTTACTTTCTTCACAAATTGCGCTGTAAAAATAGCGTCCTTCGTCAATTGCTCATCAGCTGAAGGCAATGTAGGAGACCAGCCTGAAAACTTGTAGCCTGGATCAGCTTTTGGTGCGGGAACATTTATGGCCGCATCTTTCCAGGGCGTTCCGTAATCAACAGGAGTAGTTATCGACTGATTGGCGTAATTCAATGTGCCGTTGTCGCCAGGTAAGAAGGTGATGTTGACCTGCGTATTTTTCCAGACAGCATATAAGTCCATGTTCGAATCCTCTATGGCAACACCAGATTCACTTAGATCATAGTCTTTAGAGCCATTAAGTGTGTTGCTCCATCCAACTAACGTCTTTCCAGGACGTTCAAAAATTGCCCCTTTCAATGTAACATTCGACTGCTTGATCGCTTTTTGAGACACATCTTCCGGGCTGCCTGCATAATCACCAGCGTGATAATTAATCTGGACAACTTCTTCAGCAGAAGCGTAGACAGCGGTTAACTTCGTTTCTCCTCGTACCTGCAGGTGATCCTCAGGATAATAGATCGTATTATCCTGATCTGATTTCCAACCGATAAAGACTTTTCCAGCTGGTGCGGTAATGCCGCTGTTATCTTTTACTAATGCCTTCGTGGTTAGATCGTAGTCCTTTTCATCAATGGGAGCTGTTCCGATACCTTCTCCGAGGTCATAAGAAACATGGAAACTATCCGTTTGCCAGTTTGCGTATAGATCAATATCGTGGGTCACGGGAATGGTGTCAGAAAACTCAAAGCTGGATTGTCCAACTTGCCAGAACCAGCCATTAAAGATTCCTTTGCCCTCCACATAAGTTTCGCCTTTTACATAGCTGCTTGGAAATGCGACCTGTTCATTGTCCGCATATCCTTGCTGCAGTAGCAGCTTACCGCCTAACGAATCATAATAGCGAACAGTATTTTGATTTGATTCCCATTTTGCGAAAAAGGTTTCGTTGCTATCTGGCATAGTAAATGTATCGAAATCAACTTTTTCACGATAGGCAGAGTCTAAATACCAGCCCGCAAATGTATAGCCAGCTCTAGTCGGATCTTTAGGTGCAGTAATCGTCTCTTGATATTCTTTTGTGGTTGATTGATCTTGCCCACGGAAATCACCGCCCTGAGTATTATACGTTAAGGTATGCTTATTTCTTAGATAATAATAGCTGCCATTATAAGAATCCTCAGTTTGCTTTTTATAAAACGTATATCCATAAATTGGATCCTCTATATAACCGCCTGACGAGGAATAGTAGAGCTGTGTATCAAATAGATCATAATAGTGATCTTCAAATTTCTCACTAGTCTGATTGAACGATTCGACATACATCTTTCTAACATTCTTTTTGGCCGAGGTCGAATAGTCGGCTTTTAAAGTCAAATCATTCTTTCCAGTTGTAGAGATTAAATTGCTTGTCAACGTCATTGGATTACCGGTAGTTGTATTTCCTGAACTTGTGGAATCAGATGGATAGAACCATCCATGAAAGTTTTCATTGGAACTCTTAACGGTCGGATTCTCTGGCCATAAAGAGTGAATGTCTTGTCCATATTTAGCGGAAATCGTATATAAATCAGTATCGGCACCTGTATAGGTTGTTCCGTTTGCGGTCATTTCCGCATCATTTCTATTTAAATTAAAGTGTACCTGATAAATCGTTCGTTTGTAGTAGACATTTATAACCGTTTGACCATTCCCGGAAATGGTATGCGTGTCACTGAAGGCATACGCTGAATAATTCAGTGCGGCTGTTCCTTGACTGTCTGAGTTTTTGATCTGATCAGCTAACGTTTGATTCATGCTGAATTTTTCTCCAGCTTCACCATCACTTTTGACCGTCGACCAAGCAAAATTGTAATTAGAAACATCTTCACCAGGGTCTTTTGACAAATTGGGCTTTTCCATCCAATAGGCGATTGTATAGTTGACTTTCTTTGGCGTCCACACTGCGAACAATGTTAGATCGTTCGTAATCGGTTGATTGAAATTATATACCTCTGCACCATTATTCTCTGTGGACCAGTGAGAAAAGGTATAGCCAGCTCTTGTTGGATCGCTCGGTTTTGGGACGGCTTCCCCATCGTTAACATACTCTGGATCAATTTGAGAACCTTCTGAAATGAACAAGACGGTCCTTTCAGCACTGAATTTTGGCACTAAAACTAAGTGTTTCTCCGCTTTGGTCGCATCAAAGTTGAAGGGAGTCTGCGCGGTATCACCTTCTACATACCAATAAGAAAAGTGTTCTCCCGCAGGAGGTGTTAAGTCAATCTTGGTTTTAGGAATCAGTTCGCCAGGTTTGACATCTTCCGAATCGATAACCGTTCCTTGTTGATTTTTGAATTGAATCAAATAAGTTTGATTGAAATGGGCATAGAATGTAGCCGATTGTTGGAGAGGCGCTTTAAAGTCGAATTGCGTCCCGCCAACAGGTGCTGTAAACCAACCGACAAAACTTATCTGTCCTTCCTGTAATTCTGGCGCACCAGGATAGGGAACAATGCTATTTTTATTCAGTGAAGATTGTTTAAATAGCGTATCACCATTTATAAAAGTAGCGGTAATCCCTTCGGTCCGTGAACTAGTTTCATTTTCTTTTGGTGTTGTTGTTTGTTTGGCGGAAGATGTACTATCCGTCGATGATTCTGGTTGACCATTATTCGTTCTTGTAGTAGATGCAGAAGGAATCATGTTGCTTGATAAGGTTGACCCTAGATTTGTAGATTCTTCTACTGTTGATGCTGCGGGTGTATCTTTACTTTCATTTATTTGATTCGCATAAACATTTACAAATGGTTCAAACAAAGTTACTGCACAGATACTGAAGAGCATGAACCATATAGCATTCTTTTTCAAAAAAATCCTCTCCTAAAACAATTATTAATTCGACCTTATTATAAACATCGTTGTTAATCTATTGTAAGAAAATATTTATTTTGTTAATAAAATTCGTTATCGTTAATTTTTATCTAATCAGAATACAATTGTATTATTTCGTATAAATAATAAACGTCAGTAAAAATAATTTATTTGTTGTAATTAGAATTTATTTTTTTACATCCAGGACTTAACGATAAGGTATAAAACAAAACGAAATAAAGAGCAGCAAAATTTCAATTCAAGAGTTAAATTGCTTGTTTTTTTGTTGTCTATCAAAAACAGCCTTCGGATAGCTTGTTTTTTGATCATTGACTCCGGTATTAATCTGTTAGGGTGACTTATAGAGAGGAGGTAGTTCTCGAATAGCCGAGAAAATAAATGTTTGAAGGAAAAAGCAAGATTGTATCCTGTAAAAAATCAGGATGACCAAGTAAGGATAACTGGAGTATGTACATAAAAAAACATCCCCTCAACAGAGGGGATGTTTTTTACGCCAGAGGTGTCAATCATTCAAGAGTTTATAATTCGAAATTTACTTAGTATTACAAAAACCAAGCAAAAAATTAGTTTAAAAGATTAAAAAACGTATTAAATTTAATCATTAACACCATTATAGGTTAATCAAATTAATAATTCAATGTTTTTTTGACAAAAAAACGATAAAAATTCATTTTTAGTATGATTTTAGAAATATGAAATTAATACGTTAGTAAAAAACATGGAGAAAAGACGTCTGTTTAGAACGTCATTTTCGCCGTCAAAATGAAGGAGAATAATATGCGTAGAGGAGAAAATATCTATCGAAGAAAAGATGGTCGTTGGGAAGGACGATATCGAAAAGGTCGTAAGGCAAATGGACAAGTAAAATACGGGTATATTTATGGAAAAACACTGCATGAGGTACGGATGAAGCTTTATCCTTTAAAGGTTCGTTATCAGACTATCCAAAACATTCGCGGGAATTTTTGTATTCCACTTGAAGAATGGGGAAGGCAATGGTTAAGACACATCCAACGGGAAGTAAAGCCCTCTACCTATGCAAATTATCAATACAAACTGACAAAATATGTTTTTCCTTTTATTGGCAGTTATTTATTGAATGATTTAACACCAGATACAGGGAAAGAAATAATTCGGCAATGGTCTAGTTATGGTCTAAAAGGCTCTACGATGAAAGTGACGCTACGTATTTTATGCCAATGCTTAAACCAAGCCAAGAAACTAGAATATCTTAAAGAAAATCCATTTTCTTCTATTAAGACACCCAAGGAAAAGAAAAAAAGGATTCGCGCGTTAACACAAAAAGAACAACGCGGTTTAGAAAAAGCGGCTTTAAAAGAAGGCGGCGTACGAGGGTTACCTACTTATTTAGCATTGTATACGGGGCTGCGAATTGGAGAGATTGCGGCATTATGTTGGTCAGATATCGATTTTGAACGAAATATTCTTCAAGTCAGTAATACCTACCAACGATTGGCCTTGTCAGATGGGTTACATAAAACACAACTGATTTACACTTCAGCCAAAACAGAGGCAGCTGTGAGAATTGTTCCTTTCGGAGCGAAATTAAGAAAGCTACTGCTGCGGTTAAAGAAAAAAACAAACAGCAGTTATGTTTTTTCATGCAATAGTCGACCGGTAGAACCACGTTTATTGACGTACCATTTCCACCGTCTTCGGGAAAAAGCGGGAATCACTGGGATTCACTTTCATCAATTACGACATACTTTTGCGACAAGATGTTTGGAGGCGCAGGGAGATATCTTATCTGTGAGTGCTATGTTAGGACATACTTCGACGCAATTGACGTTAGATACCTATGCGGATTCGATGATCGAACAACGTATGCAGGTTATTTATCAAATGGAAAAAATAATACAATAAAAAATTAGTTGAAATCTAAAAAAAAAAAAGAAATACGATTTTTGGACGGTTCTTTTTTTAAAAACCGAGAAAGCGCTTACTCGGAGCGGCTAAAGCACACGAATGTGCTATTTCCATTAGAAAATTGAAAATTATCCGCAGAATAATTTATCCGCCGTCAGTTTTCGTCAAGGCATCCCTTTAAACATTCGTTTATCAAAGTTTTTAGTGTCCTCCTTGGTTTTTGTAATACCAAGAAGCGCTTGGATAGCTAGTCAAATAACTTAGCACTATTCCTTTTATTTTAACAGAAAGTTGTTCAAATACTAAACGAGAAATTTCTCATTCTGTTCGAAATAAAAAAAGAGAAGTTGTATGAACGATTTGAAAGAAAAGTTAAAACTAGCGAAGTAAACCAGTTTATCACTTCTGAAGTGATTTCTGGAAGGAGTGAATGATTTTGCCTTTAGCAGGATCAAAACAAAGTCACTTTTTCTGTGGAGATGTGTTCAAGCGATGGGCTTTAATCCAATCGAAGCACAGTAGGGGGTGTATAGTTTTTGGGAAAAAAGTCTAAGTACGTGAAAAATAAGAGGGGGATGATCCGAAAATCAAGAGCTGTGTTAAGCATCTGGCTCATTTTTAGTACTAGTGCACAAATGTGCTCAGGTGTTGTTTTGGCTGAAACTAAACCTGAATCTGATAATGATGTTCTTCCACGAGAGACAATTCAGAGTAATGTCGTGGAAAATGAGTTCACTGATAAATCAACGGCTATAAAAGAGGATGAAGACGATACAGTTACAGAAGAATCTTCTACTCGGGTCCCAGAGAATACTGAACCAGAGAAAACGCCGAACAGCTCACCAAAGATCACTAGAGGAGTGTTAGATACTGTTGCATCGAAGATAACAGTTGAGAGTACCGGAATTGTCTTGAAAGCTGATGGAAGCTATCTTTTGATGGATGAACCAAGAGATTACGCGGACGGTACGTACGATCCAGCTACCCATGTCAAAGAGGAAGGGCTGTATGACGAAAATACCATTATTGAAATTGCGAATACCGGAAGTTTTACTGACAATCAACTTTATTCTGAAAGAAGATCTTCTGGCGTTAACCGTATCCAGCAAATCATTATTACTGATGGAACCAACGGTGAGTTAACCATTTTAAGCGACTCTGCGTTAGATATTCAAAATAATTTGGATTATGGAATCAAGGTACCAAAATTGATTATCGGAGAGAAAGAGGAGTTGGATTGGAAGCCAGTAGACTTGAATGTAACATCCAGCAAGATTGGTATTCATACGATCGATGGCACAGATAACATTACTGGCAATGTTCACGCAACAGCTAGTCAAGCAGGAATTAGTATAACGGATGAAAACCCGCCGTTTCGTGATAATTATTCTGAAATGGCCGCTTTTCGAAAGAAGCTCGAACAAGGAAATGCCTATGGAGAATATAAAGGAGAAATTGGAACGAAAATGTACGCGGAAGCGACAGGTTCGTATGGCTCAGGCGCAGTTTTTTCGATGTATACATTAGATGGGGCGGAATTGACAGGTAAGTCCGACTCGAATGGTTATGGTGTTTTTTCTACAGATGGAGTAACCGTAGAAACAAGCTTTGGAATAGCTGGAGAAGGAACAGATCGCACCTATGTAGCCTGTTTAACAGGAGAAGCATCGAATGGTATCGGCGTTTTTGTCGAAGGTATTTTGACAAATTACGGCGGGACGATCAATGGAACTGCTCTAACAGGGAATGGGGTTGAATCGAACTACTATGAATCCTATCCAGAATCTCACAATGCTGAAGAGCATCTGTCTGAATTGAATGGATCGACTGACACAGGATTTGGAATCATAATGAGAAGTTTTTCTGAATATGGCGGTAGTTACGAGATTGATGCAGGAGCTATGCAACTGACATCAGGCGAAGTCAATGGTCAGTCAAAGGATGGTACTGGAATTTTTTCTGGAGAGCTTCGAGTAACTCCTGAACAAAAAGTCGATATTTGGGGTTCCGCAATCAAGGGACAAGGAATTGTTGGGAAAGAGATGCTTACGGATAAGTTCAATGACCCAAAACCTAAACTAAGTATTTTAGGAGAGTCAACGGGCGAATCGAGCACAACTGTTTCTACGATTGAAGAGTTATGTTCAGATGTTGACATTTTAAATGAGGCTCTGCCAGTTTCAGCCGGAATAATTTTACTTAGAGGAATGGAGCATTCTGGAGTTGACTTAAGTTTGAAAGGAACAGCACCGATTGCTTTAGATCGTTCCTACGGTATCTATTCATGTGATGGAGTGGAGTCAAGATTGAGCATTATCGGAGATAAATCAGTGACGATCGAAGCCGAGGGAGACTGGGGGATAAAAGTATCTCAGTTAGATGCTCGCGTAGAGAATGCATTGTCTGATACTGAGGGGTTAATTTACGTAGAAGTAGATGCTCGTTCAGTGGGAATAGAAACAGCGCGTGATGTTTCTATTAATAGCTATTGTGAAACTGAACGTGACACAGGATCGAAAGTTGATGTAACTGCTAGTGAAGGGAGCGGCATCGTTTCTCCCCTAGGGTTGAGACTGTACTTCACTGGAGATCCAAATTCATTTCAAATTCCTATAACGATTGATGCGAAGGATATCGCTATAAATGCTGATAATTCTCTTGGCGATGAAAATTCCGGTTCAAAAATAATCCTGTTCGGAACGAATATCAAGGTTATAAATGCCGATATTGGAATTAAGGGTGTAAGGCAACAATATTACGAATTTATGAATAATCTGATATCGATAAAGACTCTTAACGAAGGAATAAATCTTGAAGAGCCTGATGAACCAGGATACATGATGATTTCTGAAACCTCTATGGATATTGAGAGTGGAACTTACGGATTGAAAACCGAGAATATCAGTATAAATATAGATGGTGGAGGCAGTCAGCGAAGTGGACATCTAAGCGACGTGATAGATGTTACTGCTCAACAATATCCAATATGGCTGACTGGAAGTTTTTCAGCGGATCAACCAATTCTTACTATCTATAATGGAAAGAACTTTGATGAAGATTGGAATGAGCAGCCTAATGAACTGCGGATCACGACAACCTCTAAAGGGCTTAAACCAGATGATGGGAATCATCCAGCTTTTTACGTTGAAGACCATGCACTAGACATCGATGGTTCACAAGAAGATATCAAAATTATTGAAAATTATGAGACAAAAGTTTCTGAAGCGTTCAATACAACACCATCTACACCGTATTCAACATCCGCCAATTTCAATATCGAAAAGTATTCGAATTATGAATGGACAGCTACTAGAACGGATACAAATAATAATGTGGTAGTTGATACTTCTCAAGCTGCTCAAAACAAACTATTTACTTCGGATACAGACTATCAGGAAGCGAAACTAACAGCAAAACGGATGAACCATAAGTCAGGTGAGCGAATTTTTGTTGGTGAGGATAGTGTCGGAACTCCTGACATGATTTTACATGAAATCAACATGATCGTTCGTCGTGAACAACAATACAGTGTGACTTATGATTCTAATGGCGCGGATGGCGGAATCACCCCGAATGATCCGACTTTATATAATCAAGGAGACACAGTGAATGTCTCTCCAAAGGGTGATTTATCTAAAACAGATCATGAATTTGTCGGTTGGTTAAATAGTGAAGATAATCAAATTTATCAAAATCCTTTCTTATCCAGCTCGCCAACTACGTATACGATGGGACAAGCAGATATTACGTTTACTGCTCAGTGGCAGCCAGAAAGTAGCGGCGAAGAATTAGAATTATTGACTGCTGATATTCCAGATGATTTGAAGTTTGGGACGCATAAGATTGACTATAGTTCCGACAAAACTTACTACGCTACTGATAGCGGCACTGACAATGAAAATGTGGCAGCAGCGGATATTACGACTGGAGGAGTAGTGGTTAAGGATACTCGTTTATCTAGCACTGGCTGGACTCTAACGGTGAAGCAATTGACACAATTTAAGAACGCTTCTAATCAAGAAATAACTGGAGCACAATTATCTTTCAAAGTGGGGCAGCCTGACTTGAGTCAAAGTACCGGAGGAGTACCAAGCGGTGTCAGTAATCAGAAAGTTACGCTAACACCAATGGTTTCAAGTACGTTATTACAAGCTGCAAGCGGGCAAGGTAAAGGAATCGTTGAATTACCGATTGAGAACTTTACGTTAGAGGTTCCTGGAAATGCTGAAAAATATGTTAGTGAATATACCACTCAACTAGAGTGGCTGGTATCAGATGTACCGTAAGAGGAGGAAGGGAGAACAACACAAAATGAAAAAGCGGCTGACAAGATTCTTTGCTTGCCTATTCTTAAGCCTGTTTGTACTTCTTGCTAACACCTCTGTGGGGTACGGAGCTCAGGAATTGGAAAATAATAAAAATGGTTCAGTTGGAAAGGTCGGTTTCTATTTAGAAGAAACGGGGACCTCTGAAACGACTTCGAAAGAGGGAAATGTTTCTAAAACGTCCCCTTCCTCTGGATCAGGATCACAATCTAATAAACGGCTTCCGCAAACAGGGAGCCTGCTAAAATGGTCAACCGTTGGTTTAGGGATTGGGATTTTACTATTTTGTACCATGCTTTATTTAACTAAGTTAGTAAAACACTTGATGTTTTATTATAAAAAAAATTAAGGAGAGAATAAAAATATGAAGAAAAGAGCATTAGGTTATGTATTTGGAATCGTTGGGATTTCACTATTAGGAGTGAATGCGGCACTGCCGACAGCAGACGCAGCAGTGACTAAAACAACAGATGGACACGTTACGTATGTCGAGGGCGATTTAGAATTAGTTGGTTCTGAATTACCAGATGACCTTAACTTTGGTTCTCATACGATTCAGTATGACTCGGATAAGACTTATTACGCAACGGATAGTGGAACAGATAACGAAAACGCTGCGGCGACAGACCTTACTACAGGCGCAGTAAAAGTAATTGATGGTCGTAGTGCTGCAAGCAAAGGCTGGAGTGTAACTGTTCAGCAAACAGCTCAGTTCAATGATGGTACCAATGATTTAGCCTCAGCAGTATTGTCTGCTTACGGGGATCCAACCTCAGTTTCAGTTTCAGGGTCAACTGATTTTGCTGCTGGAAAATTAGCATTGACGCCAGGACAAGACAAAAAAGTAATGGGTGCAACAGCAACTGAAACTGGTTCAGTTGGAAAAGGAACAACTACTTTAGACTTAACACACTTCACTTTAGAAGTACCAGGAGCATCTGCTAAATCAGTAGGTACTTACGATTCTGAAATCGTTTGGACTGTTTCGGCAACTCCAGCAACTTAATAAGTTCCAAGTGAGGTTGGCTCAAACATTTCTGTTTTTCTAGGCAATGTTTGAGCCTATTTTTATGATAACTAAGACGAGATAAAGGTGAGGTCAGTACATGAGGACAAATAAGTTCGTAATCAGTTTACTAAGCATACTTCTGCTTTTCAGTATGTCGATGTTTCCGCAAACAGCTGAAGCAATCGATGGACTAAAATTTAATGTGACACCCAATATTCCAGACAATCAATACAATAAGGAAGTTTCCTATTTTGATCTGTTGATGAATTCTGGCGAAGTACAGGAAATTTCAGTAATGTTGAAAAACCCAACGGATGAGAAAGTTGTGATCATCCCGCAGATTAATTCAGCAATGACCAATTCTAGCGGAGTAGTTGAATATTCCAATCATAATAATAAAGAACGTGTATATGATAAGAGTTTGAAGCACAATATTGAAGACCTTGTTCAATTGAATGAAAAAAAGATCACATTAGCACCGCAGGAAGAAAAAGAATTGAAATTAACGATTACTATGCCTTCGGAAAAAGTCGATGGAGTGATCGCTGGCGGGATTTATTTAGCTCAAAAAGATGAATCAACCAAAGATACCGAAGAGACCACAAAAAAAGAAACATCCACCAATTTGAAAAATCTATACGGCTACCAAATTGCTTTATTGCTGCGAAACAACGATCAGTTAGTATCTCCAAACGTTGTCTTTGAAGGGGCGCAGGCCGATCAATTGAATGTGCGAAATGCAGTATCTTTGAAAGTGCGCAATAGTACGCCTACATATATAAATAAAGTCAATTTTCAAGCAAAATTAACTCGAAAAGGTTCAGATGAGGCAATTGTTAAAACGAATCAAGAAGATATGCAGTTTGCGCCCAATACTATTTTTGATTTATTTGTTCCTATGGAAGGAAAAGGCTATGAAGCTGGCGACTATGTTTTGACAGGCTCGATCGTTTCCGGAGACAACAAGTGGCCGATCAAAGAAGCATTTACAGTAACTCGTGAACAAGCAAATAAATTTAACGAAAATGATCCAGATGTTGAACCTGAGGATTACACCATGATCATCATCCTTGGCGCGTTAGTTGCAGTATTTGCTTTAGCAGCAGTCTACTTAATGCGTAAAAGTAAAAAACAAAAAGCTTTATTGAAGCAATTGAACGATGAGAAAGCAGAGAAATAGAAACGAAACCTTTAGAACAATTGAGTTTTCTATTTCATTCATTAAAAAATGTAGAGATAACGGAGGAGAATCATGACCAGAATACTACTATTAACAAAAAATGTATTTCACGAGTATAATTTTGAAAAACAACTAAGACAATTAGGAAATGAAGTTTTCACCTCCGAATCCTTAGTTGATAAGTTTTTGTATGATCAAGTTCCGGATGACCTATTGTCGATGTTTCATCAAGTGATTTTTAGTGAAACGATTGATAATAAAGAAGTCGCTTGTTTACTCATAAAAATAAAGAAACCGCTGCTTGTTTTTTTAAGGAAAACAGACGAGGTTCTAGAGGAGAAACAAAGCCTTGAATGGAAAGAAAAAGGCCTTACAGGATGGTTGAATTGTCAACCGACATTGGAAGCTTTACGAGATCAGTTGATTCATGAACAACTTGAACAAGGGGGGAATATCTTTTTATACCGCCCTGAAAAAAAGCGAATCAACATTTTAAAACTTTCGTTAAGCGCAGGTGAATCCAGATTATTGTCGATTCTTTACCAGCAACAGAATGCCTTCATATCTCGAGAAGACTTATGTATGGAGATGTGGGGGAAAGATAAATCAAATTCTGCCATGTCTCAACTTTCATCATTGGTCAGAAAATTAAGGAAAAAACTGGAAGAGTCTGAGATAGAGGGCGAGATAATTGAGACCTCTTGGGGACAAGGCTATCGACTAGATCATCAGGCATATCAACAGCTGTATATGCCTCAATTTGACGAGTCGCTAGTTCAGTAGCGAGCAGACAATAAAAAATAGAAGACGATTAAACTGCTCATAATTAGTGAGCAGTTTTTGTTTCACCTAGGCTATATCTTCCAATAATTGAGTCTCAGAAAGCAAAATTCGACATATATTTACCAAAAGGAAAAATTAAATCCCCTCGCGATACATATTTCTTGTCGACTTTTAATGAGCCAGCTATACTTAAGGCGATTATTGACTCATCAGAGAGGAGAATGGAATTGTCCTATATAGTGAATTTTAAAGAAGTAGAAACGATCGGTTTGGAATCGTCACCAGTGTCCGCAGCACTGGCTGGATTGAGGGCCAATGAAGCACGCTATTTTTGGAACAAATACAAATTCGAGTATGTAACTTTCCCAGCAAAAGAAAAGCAAGCAGAGGTCAATTGGCTGAATAAAATTCTAAAGGAAGAACGTGATTTAGGGTTTTCCTCGAAAATTTTGGAAGTGGCTATTTATGAAGATGATGATTTATATTGGCCCGAATTTTATTTTGAAAATGGGATGGTCATCAATGTCCTTTATACTAAAACGGGGGAAAAACCAAAACGAGCAGTAGGGATTAAACTTTCAGAAGGAATGGACATTCCAGAAGAGTTGGAAGGAAAATTTAAGTTTGCCAGACAGAAATCAAAATTAGCCGGAGAAATCCGCGGCAGTTATTTTGTCTTGAAACAAGAATGGATCTAGTATTTTGACTATAAATCACTAAATAACCGAGCGACCATGTATGATTATGTGGTTGCTCGGTTTTTTTGGGTACTTGTAAAGTCACATTTATGTTAAAACGCTTGTTTAATGATCTTAAATAATGGGTAAGAGGAGGACTTGAAAATCTTTTTTATTAGAAAACGGGAATTTGCGAGCTACGGTCCAAAATGTTTGTGGCAAGAAGTATTTTCTAACTTAGAGCACACTGACAACCAAATAATTGGTGTAAGAGTCACGACCAAGCTAAATCACTTTTTTGAATAATCACCGTTTACTATCTTTATAAACAAAATATCATGATGATTAATAATATTGATTTTTCAGGATACGAACATTAAGTTCATGATAAACAAAAGCAGATTCTCAACATTGTTGGGAATCTGCTTTTGTTTATCAAAAAAATATTGATTATAATGTTATTTTCGCATAGGTTATTACTTAGTCTATTCAAAACCATGAATGAAAATCTTATATCATCAGTGTTAATTTAATGAAAAAAAGAATTGGTATGACTTAATTATAAAATATAAGATAAGAATAATCAATATCTTTTAAAAAAATCATCAAAAAAGAATAAATGTAATTCTGTGAATTGAGAATTTTGTACGAAAATCAGTTAGAAGTAAGCAGGACGAAAAAAAACTCGATTATTTACCGTCAAATAAGCCGTCAAGAGGAGAACTGATATGCGCAGAGGAGAAAATATTTATAAACGAAAAGATGGACGTTGGGAAGGCCGATATAAAAAAGGCTACAAACCTAGTGGACAAATCAAATATGGCTATATCTATGGAAAAACTTTCCATGAAGTACGAACGAAGCTCTATTCGGTGAAAGCTTATTATCTTACACAACAAGAGATTTACGGCAGTGCCTGTATTCCATTAGAAGAATGGGGATATAGTTGGTTAAAAGAGGTTCAACAAGAAATAAAGCCCTCAACTTATAGTTCCTACGAGTATAAGTTGAAAAAATTTGTTTTTTCATTTATTGGGACCTTATACCTAAATGAGTTGACTGAAGTTGTTGGTAAACAGTTAGTGTCACATTGGTTGGATAAAGGGCTTGAGGTCTCAACGATGCAGGTTATTTTACGAATCACCAATCAATGTCTGACTGCAGCCAAACGAAAAAAATATCTAAATGAGAATCCGTTTTTAATGGTAAGACTTCCAAAGAAAACAAAAAAGACGATACATTCTCTGAATAAACAGGAGCAGCGATTGGTCGAAAAAGTGGCATTAGCCGAAAAGAATAATACTGGTTTGCCAACCTATTTAGCATTACACACAGGTCTGAGGATTGGTGAAATTGCAGCATTGCGTTGGAGGGATATTGATTTTGAACGGAACCTCATCACTGTTAAGCAAACCTACCAACGAATTTCCCTAGCTATAAATGATAAGAAAACACAATTAGTCATTGGATCTACCAAGACTGATTCAGGTGAACGTTCCATTCCTTTAAGTCCTACATTACGAAAATTATTGTTAAGGCATCAACGACAATCGAAAGGAAGTTATGTCTTTTCAACGAAAAATCATCCGATGGAGCCACGGTTATTAACCTATCATTTTCATCAAATTCGAAAAAAATGCGGCATGGAAGAAATCCATTTCCATCAATTACGTCATACCTTTGCGACACGCTGTTTAGAAGCCCAAAGTGATATTTTATCAGTTAGTGCCTTGCTAGGTCATAACTCCACAAAATTAACCTTGGATACCTATGCGGACTCTATGACTGAACAGCGAATTGAAGTAATCTATCGCATGGAAGCATCCATCTGTTAACTATACAAATGACATGACGACGCGAAAAAAAATTTTTGATTACAGAATTATAGGGGACTTCGTTTTTCTCTTTTTAAGAAAACGCTTACTTTTCGAGAGGTTTTATATTCTTTTAGTTTTTCTTACTTCAAAAGAAGAACTGACATTTAGTTGATTCCTAATTTTTTTATTCGCCGTCACTCTCCGTCAGGAATAAAGCAGAAATATTGAGACATCAGTATTTAATTAACGAATCTTAGTTTTGAATAAAACATGAAAAAAAGTAACCAGAACATAGCTGAAAAAAGTTTCTCTATTTTACTTATTTTAGTATCAAATGTTCGATTTGTACATTTTTTGCTTTATTGATTATTGGTTAGAGAGACTATCAAGTCTTTTTGATAATAAATATTTTACAAGGAGAGAAAGAGATGAATAAGAAGAAATTAATCACAGGTCTGTTGAGTACAGCCTTTGTGGGAGGGGTATTGGTGGCTTCGACGCTTTCAGCTGATGCAGCAACATATGGTGGTCGCTCTACAGGATCAGTATCATTTAAGTCAGGGACATTGGTTCTTCCGCCAATTGATCCACCTATTGATCCGCCAGTAGACCCACCAGTAAAAGATTTTGGTTTGTTATATGTTCCTAAGGAGTTTAACTTCGCAGAAACAACGGTTCCAACAAGTACAGTTACTACGGTTACTAAAATTGCGATAGATTCTGACTGGGAAGGTAATCCAGCGTCTGACACTAGTGGCGCAGCGGGGTCAAACACAACCACTAAACATTTTGCAGTCGGAGATGTTCGTGGAAAACGTGTCGCAGGGTGGAAATTAGAAGCCAAGTTAAGAGCGGATTTGGAAGATAGCGGTACCAGTAAAACATTAACAGGAGCAACGATTACTATGTCACAAGGAATCAATGAGTTGACGCCTACCACTTGGGTAGAGACACCAACAACTGCTGGTGCAGGTGCAAATACGCCAGATGTAGTTCCTTCATCAGTTACTTTAAGCACGACTAGTTCGACGATTATGAGTGCAGCAGCAGAATCCACTTTAAATGCGGCAGATGGACGTGGTGAAGGCTACTGGCAAGGAGAATTCACTAATATTGAATTAAATGTTCCAGCAACACCGATGAATCAAGTCGCCGCAGGAGAACAATATGCTGGGTACATTGACTGGACCTTGACAGATTCTATTTAGATCATGAATAAGTAAGATAGATTCGGAAGATGGATTGAAGAAAAATTATCTTCAATCCGTTTTCATTCTTAGGAGTATACATGAAAAATAAAGATACTTTTTTTAAAATACTTTTTTTACTACTCGTCCTATTTTTTCTACCAAGCGGGTTTGTCCATGCTGAAAATACGACGGAGAGTCATAACGATCAAACAACCGAAACAAAGAAAAAGGCTGGTTTTACCGTTCAGTCAGTCTTACCGGAGAATCAGATCAATGATAGGGTAAGTTATTATCATTTACTCGTACATCCGGGACAAACACAGACTATTGAAGTAAAAATATTGAACAATTCATCGGAAACACAGGAATACAATGTTGAAGTTATTCGTGCAGCGACCAATAAAAATGGATTGATTACTTATGATGAACGAGAAAAAAAGCCGAATGAAAGCATGAAATTACCAATAACAGCTATAGCAAAACCCAAATTTGATGTGGTTTCAGTGAAGGCGTATTCGGAAGGAAAAGCAGAAATAGAGCTATCTATTCCTAACGATCAACCTTTTGAAGGTATTCTTTTAGGCGGCATTCGTATTTCATTAAAAGAGAAGGACGCGGATGAGAAGGAGACAGGTCTGTCTGTACAGAATACGTATGGCTATGCCATTGGAATGGTTGTTACAGAAGAGGAAAAAAGCCCAATTTATGGAGAGCCTGAACTGAAGTTAGCTGGAGTGAAGCCTGAATTGAATTATGGTAGTAAAATCCTTGAGGCGTCTATTCAAAATCCGGAACCTGTTTCTATCAAGGATGCGACTGTGGAAGGTAAGATTGTTTCAAAGGGAACGAATAAGGCGATTGCAGAAAATAAAATAAAGAATGTGAGTATTGCACCTAATTCAGTATTCCCATTTCATATTGACTGGGGTATGAATCAGATTGTCGCCGGCGAGTATACCTTTAAAGGTATAGCAAAGGTTGGAGAGAATAAATGGCAATTTGAACAAGATTTTACGATAACAAGTAAAATTGCAAAGAAGATGAACGAGCAAACTGCCTTCAAAATTATCATTCCTGATTGGTACATGACCACAGCTTATATTCTTATTGTCGTTACAGTGACAGTACTTGCATTTTTGATTGTTCGAATAGTAAAGAGAACGAAAGGAAGGAAATCAAATGAAGCGTAAACTATTTCTGAGTATTCTTTTATGCTTTGCAGGGTTATGGTACTCGTCTCTTATTGTTAATGCGGACAGCTTTAATGGGCAGACACCAGTAGGAGTAGGGTTCGTGGATGAAAAGGAAAAGAAGTCAGAAGAAGAAAAAGAAAAGACTAGGGAAGCAGATAAAACACTTCCTGCTACAGAAAATCATTCCAGCAATCAATCGTTTGGAGCTAAGCTGCTTCCGAGGACTGGTGACGAAATGAAAATGGGGATCAGTATTTTAGGTGTTGTTCTCTTCTCTGGAGCGCTCTTTATCTACCTGAAAAGAAGCAGGAGGGATAGAGAATGAAGAAAAGAATGATCAAAATTGCGACACGAGTAGGTATAAGCTTGGCCTTCTTTTTCGGTACTTTTTCTTCAACCAAGCAAGTATTAGCTGCAACAGCTACAGCAAATTTCCCGGCAATGCCGCTCCAAATGAATTTTCTTGATAAAGATGGGACCGATTTTTCTAAAGCATTAAGTTTGCAAGGAGAATCTCGGTATACTGATGTGACAAATAGTGTGATGAATGCACAATCAACATCGCCTTTAGGAATAATAAAGACTCCCGGGGTTAATCAGTTTACCATTACTATACCAGCTTTTAATGCTACTACAAACGGCTATGGTTCAGTTTATAATGAGAAAATGCAAACTTCACAAAATTACGTTGTTCCAGCCATTGCTTTAGCTCGCTACGTAAAATATTTTGAATTAAACAAAGGAGCGCCTGTCTATTTAGTTAAGCATTGGGATCATCATAATACTGGAAATGTAGGAGAGTCATTAAAGTATTTTGAAAGGAGAAGCGATGGGTCTTTTGTAGGAACACCGTTACTTGGATTTAACCGTTCAGGTCCGTTGACGTTTGGGACGTCCAATGCATATGAAGACCGTATTGCTCCCTACGCACAAACACATACCTCAATTATAGGGGATACTGGAGTACCTCCCTATGACTATTATGCGGTTTATTGTCAGTTCAAGGAAATATTCGAAGATACCTCTGGTACGGGAATTACGCCGCCAACGGGATATGCACAAAATAAATTGTCTGATATTACTTCAGATCCCTATACGTACACGATGAATAAAGGCAGTTCCTTGCCTAAAACATATACGATTGGGACAGATATTTATACGTATAAGGGATGGTATAAAGGTAAAAATAATCAAGCTTCAATTAATGACACGCATCCACCAAGTATAACTTGCCAAGCCGAATTTGATGATTCAAAAGATGAGATCCACATTGTGTATGACAAAAAAACAGCACGGACTGTTAAAGAATTGTATGTAGGGTCAACATGGACTAATATCAACACTGTTTGGAATACTACCCAAAGTATAGGAGATGGTTATACGTTTGAAGGGAGCCCAGCTGCCAGTAAAACAGATGCGGGAAATAATGAGTGGGAGTATAACGGTTGGAAACTTAGTACTGAATCAGCTGGAAGTCTACGACCTAAAACAACTCCTGTCTCAGTAGTTATTAACACGAATACGAATATTCAGTACCAGTATACTCGAAAAAAACGCACAATCACTGAAAAGTATTTGAAAGACTCAGATGGTACTCTAATTGCATTAAAACCAGGATCTTATATTTTTACAAATCCTAGAACTAGAACAGTTGATGATAACACAAACTTCTCAGCTTCTGGCATAGCATTAGTTGATCCATCATCGAATATTTGGGACTGTGTTGGTTGGGAGAATGTCACAGATGATCCAGGAGTAATTAATTCGACAACTGGAGGATTGATATCAAATGTCAAAACAGATAAGGAAATTAAGTATTATTACTCACCGAGAAATGCTGCAGCCACTCTCGATTTAACACCTAATCCTAAAATTATTAGTAACGGTGGAGGTGTTTCATGGACTAGCCGAGTCACAAATACCAGCTCAACGGCACTGAAGGATATAGTATTGAAGAAGACTTCGGACTGGTCTAGCGGATTAGCAGCACCAACTCAAGTTACTGTAACACCCGCAACCGGTGCAGCTCAGACATTCCCTGTAACTGCAAGTGATTGGGCATCAGGATTGGCGTTAACAGGTATTTCAATTCCTGCAACGACCAATAATTATGCCGACATTACCTTTTCGACGACTGCTTCAGGCGCAGTCAATCAAGTATTGCCTGCAGAAATCGAACTGGATGGAAATATCTCTACTCCGATTAAAGCGGATAATTTTGTACGGATTGATGATCCAGATGAACCAAACTTGGAGCCTGGCAATGCAGGATTGATTAATATTCCGACATTTAAGTTTGGACAAGTTGAAGTAAAAACTTATGCACAAACAAAAACATTAAATGCCGCAGATTATCAAAGTGGCTACAATCCTTATATTCGCTTGATTGATAAGGAGAGTATGGGCGGGTGGTCGTTAACAGCTAAATTGGGGCAATTTAGCAGTGGGACAAAAACATTACCCATAACCACTAGTATTAGTCTGAAGAATGGCGATCTAAAAGAAGTGACCGATTATGACCAGTACAATGAATCTATGACTTCTCTAGGAGGAATAGGGAATAAGGTAATCACTTCAGATGGTACATCTGTCTCCTTAACTAGTAATAGTTCTCAAGGAGTTTATCAATTGGACTATGCGATTAGTGATGTTGAACTGAGTTTACTTGGAAATACCGGCACTGCTGGAAATACCTATACGGCCAATATGGATTGGACATTGACGACAGCACCTTAAATAGAAAGGAATAGTAAGTAACTATGTACAATTATGTTTGGTTTGCTGCAGGAACTAGCGGAATTCTTCTACTCTCTTTTCTCGTTCTATTGATCAAAGATCTTTCATATTGTGAACGAACGAAAAAGACAAAGTGGCGATATCTATTGCCTAATTGGGCGTTATTTCTAGTGACTGTGGCCTGGGGAGTTTTAGCGATTGCATTATATTTAAACATTCAGCAGCAATTAACAAGTTAAAAAAGAACCGCTCATTTTTGAGCGGTTTATACATAGCATTATAAACTCTAGGTAATCCAAAAGAACGAGGTGGAAAATGAATCGTATTTTAATCCTAACAAAGAATATTTCTGTTGATACCTATTTACAGAAACAGCTTCAGAAGTTGAACTATGAAGTTTTAATTTCGGTCTCTTTGTGGGATCAATGGGACCATTCTCGCAAACTAGACAACTTTATTCAAGCCTTTCAATTGATCTTTCTGAGTGAAACGATCTCAAATGAGGAGGCGAAAGAGTTTGGTAAGCAGTTTCGTAATGATTGTTTGATCCGAATTGTTGGTGAAGAACCATCTGAATCTACTTTAGCAGAATGGAGCAATTGGTATATTTCTGATTGGATAATGACGAATGCATCATTAGAGCGGTTAAGAGAGAAACTGATTTATAAGCATCAGGTGCTTCAGAACGAATTCGTTAACGATCATCTAGGAAATTATCCAATGGAACAAAGAAAGCTGATCGTTCCTATTTATTTTTCGGATATTCATTTTACGAAACTGGAAAAAGAAATCATTCATAGGCTAATTAAGGCGAAGAATTTGTCTCTGAGAAGGGATGCGCTCTGCCAAGGATGGCGATCAAAAAATCAAAATTCGAAGCTCAGTCAACTATCTTCGGCTGTGACTCGAATTCGGAAAAAAGTCGTGGAAGTCTATGGAATAGAGGAAGCGATTCGTACACTTTGGGGTGAGGGGTATCAATTGAGCAATTATTTTTACCATTGCCTAGCAAAGGGAGAGTTTCAGAGACATTTAGCACAACCAATTTTTAACAACGGAAAGAAGGAATGAATATGAGCCAAATCTTGTTATTTACCAATAATCCATTGAATGAGCAACCTTTTGAGGAACGATTGCGACAATTAGGTCATGAAGTATTTACTACAAAAGCGATGATAAACTTCTGTCTTTTGGACAATTCAATGAAGGATATTGTCAAAATTTTTCATCACATCATTTTAAGTGAAACATTGGCGAATGTGGAGGCTCAAGAACTATTAGGGGTACTAAAACAATACTCAATACCTGTCTTCAGAAAGTCAGATGAAGAATTGAAAGAGGTACAATTAGAGGAATGGAAAAAACTGGGGATAACCGAATGGATCGAAAGTAGGCCATCTATCGAAGTGCTGAGAGAAACCTTAAGCCGAGATATATTTAGACAGGGTGACAATGTCGTTTTTCTACCGCAGCCAAAAGGAAAGCGTACAATTTCAAGCTTGAAATTAAGCTCAGGTGAGGTAAAATTATTCAGAATTCTTTACCAACAACATGCAAATATTCTTTCACGAGAAGAGATCTGTTTACAGATGTGGAACAAGAGAAAAAGTAATTCGACGATGTCTCAATTATCCGTACTTGTCAAACATTTAAAGGAGAAGCTAGCAAAACAACACGTGACAGGAACAATCATTGAAACTTGTTGGGGACAAGGATATAAACTAGATGAAACGGTTTATGATCAGTTATATGTTGAGGAAGAAGAAAGCGGGATTATGTAGTAGGAGCTTCAAAATAGAAAAGCATGAAAGCAGAGACTATTTACAACCTAGAGGTTCCTGACAAATGAATAGTTTTCAAATGTGAGATGACCGATTTGGACATCTCTTTTTTGTGCTGAAGAGAGCTCAATACACTTGCTGAAGAACAAAGCAGCGGCTTTTTGGTACCTTGAAATATTTTGATAAAAGAAGAATGATCAATCAAAAATTTTTTTCTACCATTTCTGATGAAGAAAAGTGCTATCATTGGAATGGTTGATAGTATGTTTATACCCAGTGTATATGTAGGGCACATAACAGTAAGAAAAATGATTATTAAAGATTATTCAGATAGGAGTTACTTATTTATGAACAATAGTAAAGAAGTAGGGTCGTTAGTCTTTTTACCCCAAGCAGCTAACGGAAAACCTCAACATATGAGCGCTGAGAAGAACGGCTGTCCCTTTTGTGATTATGGTGAAGAGGAAAATATTCTTAGAAGAGAAAAAGAATTGCTTTGGGTTCTTAATAAATACCAGACCCTGCAGGATACCTTTCAAACGATCATTATTGAAACCAATGACCACAATAAGGATATTTCTACCTACACGAAGCAAGAAAATCGGGAGCTATTTAATTTTGCCTTCGATTGTTGGCTAAAAACAAAAAACGATCCGCAATTTGAATCAGTGCTCATGTATAAAAATCATGGGCCATTATCGGGTGGCAGTCTGAAACATCCGCATATGCAGATCGTAGGATTAAAAGCGATTGATGGAGAAGCACAAATTTACGCTGAAAATTTTACTGGTATACCTGTACTAGCAGAAAAGAATGTAACGATCAATTTCTCGACCCATCCTGTGATGGGCTTTTTAGAGATCAATATCATTGTTGATTCTAAAAAATCAGAAGGGATCAATTATCTAGCTGATTATGTTCAAAGAACGGTCAACTATGTGCTGAATGACTATCATTATGGTCGATGCGACAGCTACAACTTATTCTTCTTTGAAGACGCAGGAAAGTATATCGTGAAATTAACACCGCGTTTTATCGTTTCGCCTTATTATGTGGGCTATCGATTGGCTCAGAATTTTTCTGAGGAGCATTTACTTACTTTGCGGGATCAGTTTCGGGAAAAGTTGTTGGATGAGGGAAAATTATAGTTCTAAGAAGCCTTTAGAGTAATTCAGATTAGGCTAAAAAAAGGGTTGCCAGCCACCGGAGTGACTGGCAAAATGAAAAAGATTATCGGGTTAGGTATACTGTAATAGGTGGAACTTAATCGAACCTTAAACAGAAGTATAAGTTATCAAAAATCACTCTATTTTTTGGAGGAATCAAGATGAAAACCAGTAGTTATTTAGTGTTAGGACTTTGTTTACTATTTTTATTATCGGGCTGTCGTTCAACAGGAAATAAAGAGAATGATAAATCTGTAGGTTCCACGGATATCGAGGTATCTGTTACTGCAAAAAGCGACTCTTTAACTTCGGAGACATCCTCAAGTTCACCTTCTGAGGTTCAAGAGACACAGAGTACTAGTCAGGCAGATACGGTTACCAGAAAAAATAATCCTCAATTGAGCGACGCACAAAAAGCTCAAATCAATCAGGTTTTTTTTGATTGGGCGGGTCAGCGTGCGGCTATTGGAAATATGGCAGTGAGTGAGTGGTATTTTGATCATGGCGCAGCAGGACATGGTGACTGGTATGCGAATACGCCGGATGGTCAAGTTCAGGTGCAAAATAATAATATGCCTGGAAAAAGTGCTTTCCCCATTCATGCAATCGGTGGCTGTGTCTTTTATACGGCAAAAGATGGCGGTGTGGGAAAACAGGAATTATTCGCTGATTCATTCGCGTCAAATTACTCGGTGAAAATGGACTTCAGTAAACCAGTGAGCAAATACTTGCTCGGCGACAATGGCAGAGTATATGAATTAAAATCTGGGAATGGGGTAGCGTTAAGCACAAGCACAGGGTTTGGCGAGTACGCGGATGATGGCAGTCAAGGAGAATATACACCGAGCCAAGCGTTTCAAATCTCAGAAGATACTGCTGCACATGAGAAACTTCAGGAACTGATCCAGTCGTATTGATTAAGCTGAAACCTACATTTTGATAGAGTAAAAAGGGTAACGAATGACATACGCTGTGATTCGTTACCCTTTTTTTGTCTATTAGCTATCGAAAACAGGTTAAATTGAAACGCTGTAACAGCACCTATTGAAGTACTAACGGAACAAAAATAAATTCAAAATACTGAGAAAAAGAAAAAAGATTGAGGAACAACAAAAATAAATGCCATGCTATCCTTTTACTACGAGTGAGTGATGATAGGAGACTTTATCAAAAGAACAGAGTAGGATTTTTGAGTCATTGTAGCTGCGGTAATTAATCGGACAGATAAAGTCAAAAGTTTTAGAAAGAAGGAGTGGTTAACGATGCAAGACAGAGTACACTACGTGATCTATTGCAGTGAAGAGGAGGAGGAAGGGTATATCTCGGGAACTAGATTTTCGGAACAATTACGATACTTGCTATTGACCAAGTTAGATATCTATTCATGTCCTGACGATGTGATCCCGTTTTTTGCGAGTCAAATAGCAAAAATAAAAACGTATACATGCAAGCAGTTAGCGCGTAAAACGATTGCGAAATATTCTTTATGTGCGAATATTACCGACACAGAAAGCTTGATGATAAGAAAATTGAATGATAGAGAGGGCGAAGTTATTACTAGATGCCGCAACGCTGTAAAAGATGGGGAAAACCTACGGCGAGAATTTCAAAAAATAAAAGATAGATGATTATTTGAGGACAAGAAGTACGTCGAATTTTATTTCTTTACTAATTATCCAGAGGAAAATGCGGATAGCGGGGCTATGTATGAGCTGTTGCATCTGTCGCGATAGATAGAAAAGTCGGAAATTTTTTTGCTTAGAAAGAACAGTCCGATTGCTCAGTTCGAAAAAATTTAAACATTTTTGTTTGAAAGTGTTTACAATTGAGTGGGATGATGCTATTATAATGTTGAAATTTGAATATTAGTGGATTGTTACTATTGAATTAGGCAAAAACCGCAGGTAACTGATTGATCGCCAATCGGTTGTTTGCGGTTTTTTTTCGTCGAAAGAGGTGAGGAAAGGTGTACAGGGTAGTACAGGTGTTAAACAATAATATCGCCATCGTAAAGAAAAACAATGAACAGGCGATAGCGATGGGAAAGGGACTCGTTTTTCAAAAGAAAAAGGGAGATTTGCTGTCGGAGGATTCGATCCAAAATCTCTTTGTATTGAAAAGTGAAGAATCAAAGCAAAATTTTTCTTTCTTACTAAAAGATGTGCCGCTGGATTTTATCACGACAGCTTATGAAGTCATCGAGAATGCCGTCAAGAAATATCAATATTCGGTGCAGGAGTATATTTACGTCACGTTGACCGACCATATTTATTGGAATTATAAACGTTTGGTAAAAGGCGAGTATCAAAATAGTCTTTTGCCTGATATCAGTGAGCAATATCCGACAGAGTATCAAATTGCTGAAGATGCTCTGAGAATTATCAAAGAACGGTTGGATATTGCGTTTCCAGAGGATGAGCTTAAAAACATTAGTATTCATTTCATCAATGCACAGGGGAAAACGCCGGAACCGGTGACTTCTCCGCCAGATTTTTATGATGATCAGAAGCGGGTGCTAGAAATTATTGAGGAGTACCTGCGGAAAAGGAATATTGTTCGAACAGAAAAAACGCAAAATTTTTATGATCGCCTAATGATTCATCTGCGTTACATGTTGGAACGAACGGAAGAAGTAGAAGTTGATGAATTTGCAAAAAAATTGGAAGCGGATTTAAAACGAGATTATCCGGAAGCCTACAGTGTGGCGGAGGGAATGTATCAGATCATTAATGAGACGATAGGATTAAAGTTAAATGCCAGTGAACAGGTTTATTTTACGATTCATATTCAACGATTACTTTAAATGGAGGATAAGAGCATGAAAAAATTACCAGAACATTTTATTTTTGGCGGAGCGACTGCTGCATATCAGTGTGAAGGCGCAACGAAGGAAGGCAGAAAGGGTGCGGTTGCTTGGGACGAATTTTTGGAAACGCAAGGACGTTTCAGCCCTGATCCTGCTAGTGATTTCTATCATCAGTATCCAGTAGACATCGAGCTATGTGAAAAATTCGGTGTGAATGGTTTGCGGTTATCAATCGCGTGGAGTCGCATTTTCCCAGAGGGAACAGGGGGGCCGAACCCGGAAGGCATTGCTTATTACCACGATATTTTCAAGCAATGTAAGGCGCACAATGTGATTCCCTTCGTCACATTGCATCATTTTGATACACCGAAGATGCTATTTGATCAGGATGATTTTTTGAATCGAGACAACATTGATGCATTTGCGAATTATGCAAAATTCTGTTTTGAAGAGTTTACCGAAGTCGAGTATTGGAGCACGTTTAACGAGATCTATCCAGTGGCGACGAATCAATATTTGCTGGGTGTTTTTCCACCGGGGATCAAGTTTGATTTCACCAAAATCATTATGTGTCTCCACAATATGATGGTGGCCCATGCGAAAACAGTGAATATCTTCAAGGAGAATGGCTATCCTGGCGAAATCGGCGTCGTTCACTCACTGGAGACAAAGTACGCAAATTCAGATTCTGAAGCGGACAAACATGCGGCCTTTTTAGAAGACGCTTTGTCGATCCGCTTTTTATTAGAAGCGACTTATCTTGGTCGCTATAGTGATGAGCTGTTAAGTGCTTTGGATGAAATTTGTGAGGCACAGGATGCGACGTATGAGTTTTTGGAAGAAGATTATGTAGAAATGGAAAAGGCCTCTCAGCGAAATGATTTTCTGGGGATCAATCATTACCACAGTCATTTTTGCAAGGCTTATCAAGGACCGAACGAGATTTACCATAACGGCACCGGGGATAAAGGTACCTCTGTCTATCGCGTGAATGGGATTGCCGAACGGGTATATCGCGACGATATTCCAAGAACAGATTGGGATTGGCTGATCTACCCACAAGGACTGTATGACTTATTGATGCGGATCAAGCAGGACTACCCACATTACAAAAAGATATATATTACAGAAAATGGCATGGGCTATAAGGATGATTTTGAAGATGGAATCATCATGGATACGCCGCGGATCGACTATCTTCGTCAATATTTGGGTGCGCTTAGTGATGCGATTGAAGATGGCGTCAATGTGGAGGGCTACTTTTTATGGTCATTGATGGATATGTTCTCATGGACGAATGGGTATAACAAACGCTACGGACTATTTTATGTAGATTTCGAGACACAGGAGCGCTATCCGAAAGAGTCTGCTTATTGGTACAAATTTGTTAGTGAAACGAAAACCATTATTTAACTTGCTGCGGAAGAAATTAGTAAAGAATTTCTTCCCAACTCAGCGGTTGAATTGACAAGGGATACATTGGTGCAGGAGGAGAAACTTATGAACAAAGAAGAATTACAAATGCTTGGCTTTGAAATTGTCGCCTATTCAGGTGATGCTAGAAGTACATTGATGAAGCTATTAGGTGAGGTTCGTCAAGGAAATTTCGAACATGTTGATGAAGCGTTAAAGGATGCGGACGAAAATTTAAAGCTGGCACATAATTCGCAAACGCAGATACTTGCGGATGAGGCAGCCGGCAGCAATTTAGATATCGGTTTTATTTTTATCCATGGTCAGGACCATTTGATGACCACCTTATTACTGAGAGACTTGGTGCAGGATTTTATTGAGCTTTACAAAGATAAATTTCAAGTGTAAAGGAGAGTAACGGCTATGAATGCAATTATCAAGCAAATTGAAAAGGGCAAACCCTTTTTCGAAAAAATATCGAGGAATATCTACTTAGGCGCCATCCGTGATGGTTTTCTAACAGCGATGCCGGCCATTTTATTTTCTAGTATTTTTATCATGATTGCGGCGATCCCCGAGGTATTCGGGGTTGCTTTGCCAGAAGCAGTATCGACTTGGCTATGGAAGGTCTATGGTTATTCGATGGGAATCGTTGGGTTACTGGTAGCGGCAACTACCGCCCGCTGCTTAGCTGGTTCCATGAACCGCAGACTAGAGAATGGGAAATCCATCAATGAAGTATCAGTCATGCTGGCATCAATCGCGGGCTTCATGATGTTGAGTGTGGAGCAGATCGATGGCGGTTTTGCCAGTGATTTTGTGGGAACGAAGGGATTATTGGCTTCCTTTGTCGCTGCATTTCTGACGGTCAATGTCTATAAATTCTGTGTGAAGCGGGATATTACGATTCGGATGCCAAAGGAGGTTCCGGGAACAATCTCACAAATGTTTCGTGATGTAATTCCTTTTTCCTTCGCTGTGTTCGGAGCAGTTTTGATTGATCTACTATTCCGGAATGTCTTTCATGGTTCTTTTGCGCATACAGCAATCAGCGCATTGCAGCCGCTGTTCACCGCGGCGGATGGGTATTTAGGAATTGCGATCATTTGGGGTGCGATGGCATTATTCTGGTTTGTTGGTGTGCATGGGCCATCGATCGTGGAGCCGGCGATTGCTGCTATTATTTACGCGAATGTTGAAACGAATCTGATGCTTTTCCAAAATGGCGAACAGGCTTCGAAGGTATTGACTGTTGGTATGGGAAACTTTGTCGGAACGATGGGGGGAACTGGGGCAACATTGGTGGTGCCATTTCTATTCATGCTGTTCGCTCGTTCAAAACAGCTGAAGGCTGTCGGAAAGGCCTCCTTTGTTCCTGTTATTTTTGCAGTGAACGAGCCGTTATTGTTTGCGGCACCCATGATTTTGAATCCGTATTTCTTTATTCCGTTTTTACTGGCGCCAATCGTCAATGTTTGGATTTTCAAGTTCTTTGTTGATGTTCTAAGTATGAACAGTTTCATGTATGTCTTACCTTGGGCAACGCCTGCACCGATTGGCCTTGTTTTGGGAACGGGAGTCAGTGTGTTAGCGGTTGTCCTTGCGTTGATCTTAATTGCGGTGGACTCGGTCATTTATCTGCCGTTTATCAAAGCTTATGATGCTGTCCTGTTAGAGGAAGAAAGTAAGAATGCGCAGCTGGAAGAAGTAAAATCGGAAGTCGGAGAAATAGTTGCAGAATCAGGAGGCGGAATAGTCGAGGCGCTGTCGGAAGATACGTTAGAGAAACTAAGTGACGGGAAACGCGTCTTAGTTCTGTGTGCGGGAGCTGGAACAAGCGCTATGTTAGCCAATGCACTTGAAGAAGGCGCAAAGGAGACGGGCGCCAATATCCAAGCCCAAGCAGGCGCTTATGGGTCGCATTATGATATTATGAAAAACTTTGACCTAATTGTTCTGGCGCCTCAAGTAAATTCGTATCTGGCTGACATTCAAAAGGACGCAGAAAAAGTCGGAGTTAAGGTCGTAGCGACCAAAGGTGCCGAATATATTAAATTGACCCGTGATCCGAAGGGGGCCGTAGATTTTGTTTTAGCAGAAATCTAATGGAACAGCGTACGAGTTTTTTAGAAGGTACTTGAAAAACTTCAGTAAATTGCTTCGTCGCAATTCTTAGCGATAGACAACATTAGCGGAGGTATACACATGTTGAAGGCAGAACGGCATCGTTCAATTCTAATGCTGTGTGATCGATACGAATCGATTACGGTCAAATTTATCCAATCTGAACTGGATGTTTCGGATATGACCGTTCGGCGGGATTTAGAAGAGCTCTCATTGGAAAATAAGCTGATACGGTTCCGCGGCGGGGCTCGAAAACTTGATCTACCAAAAGAAGCAGCTTTTGATGACGCCCTCGAACTCTCCCACAGTGAAAAAAAGAAATTGTATACAGCAGAGAAGGAGCATATTGCGAAAAAAGCGGCATCTCATATCACAGAACGGGATGACACGATTTTTCTGGGACCTGGCACAACCATTGAATTGATGACACAATATATCGAGCCCTCCTCTTTACGGATCGTTACAAATAGTTTGCCAGTTTTTACACTGTTAAATAAAACAAAACGTTTTGAACTCTATTTAATTGGCGGTCTATATCGAGAAAAAACTGGAGCGTTCGTTGGTTCGATCGCTAACGCATCCGTCCAAAAAATTGGAATCAAAAAGGCTTTTGTTGGAGCAAATGGACTCAAAGGATCAGAAGTTTCTAATTTTAGTATTGAAGAGGGAACGTTGCAGAAAATTGTACTAGATAACGCAGCAGAAAAATGCCTAGTGTCCAATGCGAACAAATTTGATCACAGCGATTTTTATACGTTCTATGACTTGCGGAAAATCGATAAATTATTTACAGACACTACGCTTTCAGACGAACTGAAGAGTTATTATCAACGCTATACGGAGATTATTCAATAGTGTGAAAAAAGCCTTAACAGTCAATCTTAATAGATGACTGTTAAGGCTTTTGTTGGTAAATTATCTAAATATCTCCTATATTAAAATCGTCGTGCTTATCTGCATTAAACATTTTGTGAGGTATCCAATGCATTTTTTTCGCATGTTTTTTAAGTTTAGTCTTTGTACACAGACTAACTCATTTTCTCAACAGGAATCGACATCTCAGTTAGATACTCATTTTCTGGCTGTTCCTCATTGTTTAAATAGTGATAATAAATACCGCCAACGGCTTCATAGCCATGGTCAGGTATCCATTTCATGAGCGTCTCCAATGTTGGGTCTTGTTTCTCATAAGGACCTCGATCGATAGTTAGAGCAATCGTGCGGATTGGCTGGGTCAAAGATTTAATTTCATCTTTACCCTCAAATACTCTTGGTGTAGTAAAGCCGATCTCGACATCCAATTTTTCTAAATCAATATTGTGGAAACAGACGATTGGACCGCTGCTTGGTAAGGCGTTGTTTTCTTCGATCAGCTGAAGGATCGAGTTAATGGCCTCTCCCATAAAATTCGCGTAGTCTTCGAAAAAGTTGATTGTTTTACGAAGCGTCAGCATAGGCTGCTCTGGTAACTGTTTTAGCATGATATCGGCTATTCTTGTCATGATGGTGTCCTCTTCTCGTATTGTATTTAGAAAAATCATAACAAAGCCATCAATGTTTTTGCTTGTTCCCTAGTGCTCAATTTGAGTGTATTCTTTAGAAAATCCTCGAAACAGATAAACTCCTAAAACACTATTGAAGCCCATTGCCGCAAAAACACTGAACCGCTCAGGAATGCCGAAATACTGGATAGGAACGACATTGATTCCGATAGCTCCAGCAATCATAAAGAAGAGTGCAATCGTCGCCCAGGTTGCTAATGGAGTATATTTTTTGGAACGAAAACCGCTGATGATCAGGATGAACAGGGAGGCGATCGACAGCACAACCACCAATACGGTCACAACTACATGCATAATGTCCTGAAAGGTCCCCGCAAAACCGCTGTCAGTTAATGGAAACATTGTATAGCCTACAGCTGATAGCCACATCATGGCCGCAAATAAATAAATTCCTATGCGTAAAGATTTGGTCAGCTTCCCTTGAATAAAGACACAGACCATCATACTCGATACGACACTGCCTATTCCCGAAAGAGAGGACAGCTGGTTCCACACGATTCGTGAAGGAGAATTATCCGCGCTTAAATCACTGACTGCCTGTGCCATCCAGTCATATCCTGGATATGCCAGTGGGCTGAACAAGACAGCCGCCGTGTAGGACAAAAGACTGACCATGCCTAATAATCCCAGCCATTGAATCAACGCTCGTTTTTTAGTCATTTTTTTCAGCTCCGATCTGATACAAGGCATGAAAATGACGGATATGTTGCTCCAGCATTTTTACGACTTCCATCTCTCTTTCGGGATGACGATCACAGATCGACAGTAAAAGGTAGATTGGTGCA
Organism: Enterococcus sp. AZ128; assembly: GCF_051714485.1. NCBI lineage: Bacteria > Bacillati > Bacillota > Bacilli > Lactobacillales > Enterococcaceae > Enterococcus > Enterococcus sp. AZ128. Next base: position 564,513 of record NZ_JBIORZ010000002.1, on the reverse strand, counting down.
TAAAATTGCAACGCCATAATTTGCGGATCGCCATCCCGAATCACTCCTGCTTGAATCAGCAGGGCAAATAGCATTCCTTGATAGGTTAAAGGATCATCCGCGTATTGCTTAGTATACATAGCTGCCAGTTCATTATCTTGAAATTGTTCGATCGTCAGCAATTTACGAAAGTTTACCGCATAATCATCATGTAAAAAGAAGTCAAACAGTTTTTTACCCAGTGATACGAGCTGTTCCTCTGATAGCCCATCAAACAACGCGGCATCCGCACGGCTATTGCGGCCATCCATCTGCACTGCCGCCATATTTTTCTCATACCGGGTATTCATTTCTGTTAAGACCGCATCAAAGATCTCTTGCTTATTTTTGTAGTGCTTATATAAAGAAGGGGCCTTGATCCCAACTGCTTTAGCGATCTCGTCTACACTGACCGCGCCGTACCCTTTTTGAGCGAAGAGGCGAGCAGCTTCTGTGACGATCTTTTCTTTGGTAGTTTGTTTCATCATTTTTTCTCCTTGGCTAATAGTCGTTAGCTTAAGTTTAGCTAATAGTTATTAGCTTGTCAAATCACGAATGAACTTTCTTGGTGATTATTTCATTCGTTGAATGTATCTGTTGTTGACGAAAAAAAATCTTTCTAAGTAAAAAATGATTTGACCTAAACCTAACTTTAGGTGCTAGAATAGTTGAACATTATCAAAGAGGACGTTTTAGAGTTCTTCTAGTGATAAACAATGAATTTTTCATTTTGGAAGTTCAATCGAACATTTTCAACAATGAGATAGATGGAGGAATACAGTGCTATTAGAGAAGATTAATAATCCAAAAGATTTAAAGAAAATGTCTACAGAAGAGTTGTCAGAGCTTGTTACTGAGGTAAGAGAGGGCTTACTAGAAAAAGTTAGTCAGCATGGTGGTCATAATGGACCTAATTTAGGTGTAGTCGAGATGACGATTGCGCTGCATTATGTATTTAACTCACCAAAGGATAAATTTATTTTCGATGTGTCTCATCAATCCTATGTTCATAAAATGCTGACTGGTAGGAGAACAGCGTTTACAGATGCTGCTCACTATGATGATGTATCAGGATATACGAATCCGCAAGAAAGTGAGCATGATCTTTTTTCAATTGGACACACTTCCACGTCACTTTCCTTAGCAAATGGTGTTGCTAAAGCGCGTGATTTAAAGGGTGAGGACGATAATGTCATTGCGATCATTGGAGATGGTTCATTATCTGGCGGACTCGCCTATGAAGGGTTGAACAATATTGTTGAACAAGCGACCAATACGATCGTGATTGTAAACGACAATGAACAATCAATTGCGGAGAATCATGGAGGCCTTTATCAGAACCTTCAAAAACTGAGAGAGTCCAATGGACAAGCGAAGGACAATTTCTTTAAGGCCTTGGGATTCGAGTACCATTATTTAGCTGATGGCAATGATTTGAACGAACTGATTGGTTTATTTGAAAAAATAAAAGATATTCAACACCATGTCGTCCTTCATGTGCACACGATTAAAGGGTACGGCTTCAAGTTTGCTGAGGAGAATCGCGAAGCCTTTCATGCTGGAGGGCCATTCAGTTTAGAGACAGGAGAATATTTGTCAGCGGGAGGCTCTGGTCAAACGTACAATAATGAAACAGCCAATTTTCTAATGAAAAAAATGGCAGCCGATCCTAAAGTTATCACGATAAACGGCGGAACTCCAATGATGCTGTTTTCTCAAGAACAGCGGGAAGAAATAGGTAAACAATTTGTAGATGTTGGAATTGCTGAAGAACATGCGGTGACTATGACTGCTGGTTTGGCGCAAAATGGTGCAAAACCGATCTGGGCGGTATTTTCAACCTTCATGCAGCGAAGCTATGACCAAATTTCTCATGACTTGGCCTTAAATAATCTGCCGGGTACGATATTAGTCTTTAGCGCATCAATTAACGGAATGAATGATGAAAGCCACTTAGGGATTTTTGATATCCCATTCTTAAGCCATATTCCAAATATTGTTTATTTGGCACCAACGAACAAGGAAGAATATTTAGCGATGTTGGATTGGTCAATTGAGCAAAACGATCATCCTGTTGCGATTCGCGTTCCAGTGGGAGAGTTAAAAGAGAGCGGAGTAGCAGATACTACCGATTATGGACAGCTTAATAAAAATGAAGTAACACAAAAAGGATCGCAGGTAGCACTATTCGGCTTAGGAAATTTCTACGAGCGAGCGGTCAACATTGCTGACGAATTAAACAAGACTCATGGTATCAAAGCAACAATAATCAATCCAAAATTTATTTCTGGTTTGGATAAGCTCTTACTGGACTCTTTAGAAAAAGACCACAAACTAGTTGTCACACTGGAGGACGGCATCTTAGAAGGTGGGTACGGTCAAAACGTAGCCAGCTATCTTGGTGATCGAGAAATAAAAGTAATGAACTATGGTGTAGACAAAAAATTTCATGACCGTTATAACGCCGAAGAACTTCTCCATCAAAATGGCCTGTCTGTAGCCAGTATTGTACAACGGATTCTATCAGTAATTTGATGAAAGCAAGGCCTTTGATACGTCTAAAAAGGGTTCTTCAAAGGATTCGTGGATGAAACGCAATAGAATTTGCTAGTAAGTTGATTTTCCAAATTAGATAAAAAACGTGTTCGCACTCATTTACTTCAATAAGGGTGCGAACACGTTTTTAATTGTGTATTTTAAATTGCTGTGGATTGGCTTTCGTCCAGCTCGTCATCATTTGGCAGAAGATCATCAGGGATGGAATCTAAGATATCTTGAACACTGGGAATCTCGTAGCCCTCGGGTTTTTCTTCTGACCAAGTTTTTCCGCCATCGGTAGAATAGAGTGTTTTTCCGTCCTCGGATTGCTTGGTGATCACAGATTTGATGTTATCCGTGAAGCCTTCAGGCGCTTCGTCGGTCCATGTTTTCCCTCCATCTGTGGAGTATTGGGTTTTTCCATCTTTGATTCTCATTGAAACGCCGTCTTCAACAGGAACCGTAAAGCCGTTTTCTAGCCAATCTTCTACTTCTTTTAGCGGATCTGACCAAGTCTTCCCGCCGTCTTCGGAATATTTCCACTGATTCTCTTTTGGATCAAATTCGGAAACTTTTTTTCCATCTTCGCTTTTCCAAGTCAATTTCCCATTTTTATCGACTTCCACACCTTCAGGTTTTTCTTCCGTCCAAGTTTTCCCACCATCAGATGAGAATTTCCATTTGTCGTCTTCTCGTTTCATGATCACGCTGCTTCCATTTTCATCACTGAAGGGAAATTTAAAGGTATCTTCTGTGGATGTAGTGTTGATGTTTTCTGATTTTGAGCTTTTGTAACGTAAGCGGCCATCTTCGTCTTCATAAATACCATCTGGAGGTGTTGTCGACCACGAGATTCCTTCATCAGATGAGAACTCCCATCTGCCGTTGTTCCGTCGGATTTTCACATCGTCCACGGATGTTTTTGCTTTCTTCTTTGGAAAGGTCACTTCTGTTTGACTATTGGCTTTTGCTTCAGTAACCGCTTTGCCAATATTATAGGAGACGACTGAAAGTCCGATCAATACGGTGAGTACAACGACTCGGACTGTGAACGGAATTGCACTTAGAAGGGTAGACACAGTTGATTTAGCTGAACGATTAGTGGTTTTTCTGTTTTTCATATAAACGCCCTCATTTCAATTTTTATAAGTTCACTATAATCGGGAAACCTATAATGAAGCTGTAGTCCAAATAAATGACTGAAGAAAGGAGAGAGAATGTATACTTTTAGTAAAGAAAGCTTTTATTACTCGTGTTATTTTAGCGATTCAAGCTTCGTTAGAGGTTCATCCTTTATAATTGAGGAGAGTCTAAGTTTTAAGGAGGATGACGAATGAAACTTTTACTAGTTGAAGATGAGGCGATGCTAGCTGAAGCAACCGCCCAAATACTAAAAAAACAAGGCTACTTGGTAGATATAGCAGAAGAAGGCGAGTATGGATTAGACTGCTTGCTTTCAGGGGTCTATGATTTAGCGATTTTAGATATTATGCTTCCGAAAAAGGACGGATTGGCGATCTTAAAAGAAGCGCGAGAAGCCGGGATCGAAATTCCGATCCTAATGTTAACGGCAAAGGGGGAATTGGATGATCGGGTGGATGGACTAAACAGCGGCGCTGATGATTACCTCAGCAAACCGTTCCAATATCAGGAGCTTTTGGCTCGACTGAAGGCATTAAGCAGACGAAGAGGCGAATTTAAGATCGATGGCATTCTTTCCTTCGGTGATTTTGAACTGAACCCCTATAATTTAAGCTTAAAAACCCAGACGGCGGAGCTTGGATTAACCAAAAAAGAAGCCAATATTTTGGAAATCCTAGTAGCAAATTATCCGCAGCTTTCTTCTAAGGATCGGATCATTGAAAAGGTTTGGGGCTATGATTCAGAAGCTGAGTACAATCATGTGGAGATGCATGTTTCGCTATTAAGAAAAAAATTACGACAAGTAGCGAGTGTGACTCAGATCAAAGTTGTCCGGAATTTAGGGTATCGCTTAGCGTTTACGAAGGGTGATGCCGATGATTAATCAGTTTAGAAAACGATTGATTGCGATGACGACGGGATTCGTGGCAGTTATCCTAATCGCGGCTTTCGCGACCATTTTTCTTACAACCTATCTCAACCAACAATCAGATAATGAGGAAAAGCTGAATCAAGCGGAGCAGCTGCGAATCACCGGCGGAAAAGTAGCGTTTGATGGGAAAAGCGATGATGCAGTGGAAATTAATCGAATCGTGACGGGTGCGGGCGTCTATTTTAATATGCTGGTAGACAAATCCGGCAAACCAATCATGATCGATTCCGCCTTGAAGCTGTCTAAAAAGCAGTATAACAAGGCCGCAAAATATGCCTGGAAAAACCAAGAAGGCGGCGTTATTAAACTAAACGGACGAGAATGGCAATACGTTGTTGCTCCGGCCATTGCTAATTTTGATTATGGCAGTGAGGATAAGGAACAAGTCATCGATAATAATGATGAGACGTATCTCATGCGCTTTTTAGACATTACCGATTCGAAGAAAAGCTTGTCTTCTCTGGCAACAACTTTGATTGTTGTAGGGATTGGATTGATGATTTTCTTCTTTCTAGTGATAATTTTCTTCACGAATCGTGCGCTCCGACCGATGGAAGAGGCTTGGAAAAAGCAAAAGCAGTTTATCGCCGATGCTTCTCATGAATTGAAGACACCGTTAAGTATCATTTCAACAAATGTCGACGTGCTTTATTCCAGTCAAGAGGACACTATTAGAGAACAGTTGAAATGGTTGAATAATATTTCTAGCGGAACGAAGCGGATGAATGGGCTGGTGAATAAATTGCTTGCCGTTGCAAAAGCCGATAACAGCTATGACCAGCTGAATGTTACGAGTGTTCAACTGGATCTGCTGCTGACGAATGCGTTGGCCAATTACGAAACGAAATTCGAAGATAAAAAGATTACGCTCAACAAAAATATGACAAAAATAACCGCCAAAACCGATGAAGTCCTATTGCAGCAACTCTTCGATATCTTTATCGATAATGCCAGCAAGTATACGGATGAAAATGGTATGTTTGATGTTTCCCTTGAAGCAAAAGGGCGAGAGGGGATTATTATTTTTCGAAATACTGGTGACGGAATCGCTGAGGAAGACCTGCCGAAGATTTTTGATCGTTTCTATCGAACAAACGAGGTTCGACAAAAATATGAAGGAAGCTACGGTTTAGGGTTATCCATTGCGCAAAGTATTGTTGATCAGCTCGGTGGAAAAATCGACGTTGAAAGTACCGTAAATGAAGCAACAGTGTTTACGATTCGTCTGCCGCTAAAGAAGCAGTTTTCGAAATAACGAACATTTTACAATAATATCAGGTCATAAATTGACACTCGCCATTTATTGGCGGGTGTTTTTTCGAAATTCAAGCTTCAATCAAGGTTCTTATTCTACTATGACATCAAAAGAAATCAACGAATGAGGAGAAGTATCTATGGGAAGAATAATGAGAGTCAAAATACTTGCGATTGTGTTATATATCGCATTTTTTTCTGTTTTTATTGGAGGGTGCAGCACTAAAAATGCGCAAGAGGCTGGCAATAAAGCAACAAACGAGTCCTCTTCCTCCACACCGATAAATCCAACTCATTACGTATCAAGAGAAGGACTAGGAAATCGATTACTACAACAGGAAAAGCTGCTGGAGGATTCACCTGATAGTGAAGAAAACCAGATTGCTTATGCTCAAACACTGTATGCTTTGGGAAATTTTGACTATGCGAGAAAGATTGTTGATCCCTTGCTAAGTACGAAAACTCCAATTCCGGCAGCGATGGAGCTTTCTGCACGGCTGCATTATATTCATGGAGAATATAACCAAGCAGAAAAACTTTTTCAAAAGCTTCTTACGGTCAAAGAAGAAGAGCTGACCACTCGAGCGAAGGAAGGCTTGCTGAATGTTTACTACCAAACAAATCAATACCAAAAGGTCAAAGAGCTGAAAAGTAAAAAGGAAGAGAAATCTGCATTGCAAAAATTAATGGAAAACTTTGGTGAGGAACAGTCGTATCTAATGAATTGGAACGGTGTTGAAAAAGTAACAGTTCCATTAACAGCGACAGATCCCGCTCCGGTGATTCCGATCGAGGTGAATGGTGTCAAAATGAATGCTGTGATAGATACAAGTGCCGATGGGTTGGTGCTGGATAAGGAAAAGGCTGCTGAATTGGGTATTGAATCGCTTGCTGATTTTCAAGGAAGATATGAGGGCGGAAGCTCTGGAGAGGTTGCCTATGGAAAAGCACAATCACTAAAATTAGGCGAGATCGAGCTCAATAATGTTCCCACCACAATCAGTTCGTTATCGAATACTAGGAAAGAAATTTTCACTGAAATTCCAGCTGTTCATGCGGTGATCGGAACAGGTATTTTGAAGCAATTTATTCCTACGATCAATTATGAAACTGGGGAACTCACATTGTTTCTAAGAGGTGAAGCTGGTCAGAAACTGCTAAAAGAAATGATTTCCAAGAACAAGTTGGTCGATCAGGTTCCTTTTACATTATCAGGAACGCATTATCTCCATACAAAAGGCTCAGTAGATCGAAACAACTATTTAAATATGCTGATAAATTCCGGTTTAGTAACTAAAGGAGGGAACGGGCCAATACTTTCAGGTGCGTTGATGAAGCTGCTAAAAATGCCAGTTCCGCAATTAGTAAACTCACAACTAGCAGGAACTGACGGCGAAAAATTTCAAGTGGGCTCGGTAAATGTTTCCAGCTATGGCGTTGGACGATTGGTGTCAGAAGCCTCAATCGGACAGTATTATAGTGGCGAGCCTTGGAGAGCTTAGGACAAGCAAACGGCTTCGTATCAGATGCGATGGTTGGCCATAATTTCTTGAAAAATCAAACATGGACAATTGATTTTGATACGATGTCAATGATTTTCAGCAAGGCCAACGAGTAGAGTCTGTTTCATTGCAATGCCTAAAAATTAAGATGCTCTCCTGAATTATAGGTTCATTATAGATAGACGCTGTATAGTAACACTCATATCAAAGGCATTACAGAAACGGAGGTGAAATAAATGCTTATGCGATCCATCGTACTGTCATTGATTCTCACCATCATTGTTAACGTGTTTTTTTCTGGACACAACCGTACAAAATAGGTGCTTGGAGGCGATTAATATTTTGATAAAAATCCTGCTGGTAAAAGTGAGTGGATCAAAACTTGAAAATAGCTGAAGGCACTAATCACTCAACAAACTGTTTACGAAAGGCGGACTCAGAGTGGAAAAACAAAAATTCCAACGAATTAGAGACAATCTTTTTTGCCAATACAGCATATTTTTTCTATTTTTGATTGCTGTACATTTTTTACCTTCAACAAAGCTTATTACGATCATTAGTCTGTTTGCACTATTGATCAGCAGCTTCATTCTTTTCTTTTATAAAGGAAAAATTCGGACTACGCATTTCCTTATGGAACGTTATGTTTTATTTCTGCTTCAGTTATTTATTTTTAGAAAACTCGGTGCTTTCCAAGGATATTACGTCAATGAACTATTTGGTTGGAGTGTGAACCAATTATTACGATATTGGCTGCCGTTGTATCAGCTAACATGTCTTTTGGGCTATAACTTTGGAATAAAGCAGCTGAATAAAAGCAGAAATAAAAGGAACTATCTTTTCGCCAAATAAACAGGCGACGGACTATAAAAATGAACGTCTATTCATTGCTGCGGATGAATAGGCGTTTTTTTGCATCAAAATGAAGGAAAAAGAGACAATTCAAGGTTCATTATAGGTTGAATCGCTATAGTAAGACCACCGCATTTCAAGGATGTGGGTGAGGAAGATAAAGAGAAGGGGACTCATAAAATGAGGGAAACAATTTTAAAAACAAATGATCTAGTAAAAAACTATTCTGGAGGCGCAGGCGTTAAAAATATAAATATGACGTTGAAGAAAGGGGATATCTATGGATTTATTGGTCAAAACGGAGCAGGAAAAACCACACTATTACGGCTGGTTACTTCCTTGATCCATCCAACAAGCGGCAATCTTGAACTTTTTGGAAGCGGCGAAGAGGGACAGTTAATCCTAGCAAGAAAAAGAATTGGTGCCATGATTGAGACGCCCGCCTTTTTTCCAAAAATGACAGCACGAGAAAATCTGGAATATTATCGCATTCAAAGAGAGATTGCGGACGAAAATGAGATTGAACGGGTCCTGAAATTAGTTAATCTGGATGCAACTGGAAGCAAAAGGTTCAATCAGTTTTCCCTTGGAATGAAGCAGCGTCTAGGGCTTGCGCTTGCCATCATGGGCGATCCTGAATTATTGATCCTAGACGAACCAATCAATGGATTAGATCCGACAGGAATGATCGAATTTCGAGAAATCATCAGCAAGCTGAATCAGGAAAAAAAGATTACGATCCTAATTTCCAGTCATATTCTTTCAGAGCTAACTCAAATAGCCACAAGATATGGCATTATTCATCACGGAGCACTATTGAAGGAATTTACTAAGGAAGAGCTGGATAAAAATACACAAGGATATATCTCTATGAAGGTGAGCAGCGCTGTGACGGCTAGCGAGATCATTCAGACAACGATGAATACGAAGCAATTTGAGGTTCATTCTACCGAAGAAATTCGATTGTTTGATTTCCATAAGGATACGTCAAAGGTGATCGAGCTTCTAAGTTCCAATGGGATAAAAATCTATTCGTCAAACGAAATAAAAATAAATTTGGAAGACTATTTCATCAGTGTCATCGATGAAATAGCTTGAGGGAGCACAAATGATGGTTAATATCATTAAATCAGATATTTTTCGAATAAAAAAAGGAGCAGCGGTTCGCAACGTCTTTCTGGCGGGAATGATCATTATCGTCATTACAGGTGTCAACATGCTGGGCTCTAGCAGCGGTCTTGGAGGTGTCGGTGTCCAATCTACCGCCAGTGCCGCGAGGTCATTACCTGGAAATGGGGCAGAATTCGTTCAGCAGATGCGGGATGACGGGTTATTTCCATTCTTTATTCTAGCTTTTGCTGTGGCGGTACTAGGTGCGGAATATTCTACCGGAACCATTCGCAACAGCTTGTCCTATTTTGTTGATCGCAAGAGTGTATTCTTCGCGAAATGTATCACCGGATTTCTATGCTGCCTGACCTACACGTTGCTATGTTTAATAGTAAGTTTTGTCGCAGGAACGATTCTATTCGGATTTGGCGGCTTCAGTCTAACCTTTATCGCCAGAATTCTGGCCCAGATAATCTTATCGACACCGTTATATATGGGAATGATCACTATCGGAAATGGCCTGCTTGTATTTACCAAGAAAACAAGTATCACCATTACGATTTATTTAATCGGCTTGGTCGCTTTTCCATCCGTCATTTATCAAATCTATCAGCTGATTCCAGCAGAATGGCTGACACTTTGTGATCCATTGTCCGCCTTCTCCATGCTATCAAGATTTTGGGAATTTCCTTTAATGAATGTAGGAATGGTTCTGCTATTTTGGGTCATCTTAGATGCGCTTCTATTGTTCGTTGGGGCACGGTTGTATGCTGACGCAGACATTGCGTAACAAAAGTGAAATAAAGACCAGAAGAGTCGTACACTATAGACTTTTTAACGCTGAATTGTCAAATTAATTGCAACATTTCTTCTTGAAAGACTTCCCAACAATTTTTCCAGTTCAATGTTTTTTTAGGACGCATATTTATCTTGCGTAATGCTTCCTGTTTCTCCGTAGGGGGTACCTTTGAAAAATCAGTTCCCTTAGGGAAGAATTCTCTAAATAAACCATTCCCATTTTCGTTAGATCCGCGTTGCCATGGGGAGTATGGATCACAAAAATACATAGGTACGTCTAAATCTTTCTCAATTTCTTTCCAGCAAGAAAACTCTTTCCCACGGTCGACCGTAAAGCTTAAAAATGCCTTGTGACTCCCTAGGTCTTGCACAAAAGCTTTAATCGCTTGTGCCATTGACTTCGCGGTACGATCCCTCATTGAGATCGCCCAATAAAAGCGTGTTTTCCGTTCAATAAACGTTGCTTCGCAGGCTTTGCTTTCCCCTCTGCTAGAAACAACTGTGTCCAACTCCCAATGTCCAAATTCTTCTCGAGTTGACACAGAAGCTGGGCGTTCATCAATGGTATGCCCTACAGTCATTTTGCCTCGTGCCTCTTCTTGTTTTTCTTGTCTTCTGCCTTTATGTCTCAGACACTGTTTAGACACATTAAGAATACCGGCATAGAGCCAATTGTAAATGGTTTTGAATGAAACTATTTGACGATCATTCGCAATTTGTTCAGGGGACCAGCTGTCTTCAAGATCACATTCAATCTGATAAGCGAATTCAGAAGTCCATTTGGACTTCGCACCACAGGCACTGCGCTTCATTTCCGCATCTAATTGCGCATTGTCGGCATTATAGATCAAATCTTCGGGTACTCGTTTCAACTCACGATCAATCGTTGTTCGGCTAACACCAATTCTGTCCGCTATTTCTTGAATACTCTTGGCATCATAAATCATCGTCTCTATACATTTTCGATTATCTCGTGTAAGCTTTTTGTGTGAACCCATCAAAATCACTCCTAGTAGTTTGTTATCCTAAACTCATTTTACTAGAAATTTTTGATGGGTTCTTTGTTGCGATTAATATTACAATTCAGCTAACAAAAAAAATTGAAACTACCGAAAGGAAACGTTTATGAGAGATACTAAAAAATCAATTATTGCATTTCTGATTATCTGCTTTGCATTAAGTTCAATCTTCTATGTACTTATTATCAACTACCAAATCATAAATATGGCAAATCTATTGATGTGGTGTCCGGGAGTTGCTGCGATAATCGTTAAGCTGCTTTACCACCGTGACGAGAAGATCTTTAATCTAAAAAAATTTAAACTAAAATACGTGTTAGTAGGCATAGGGATTCCACTTTTATATAGCCTTTTATCCTATGGAATTTACCTAATTATGCGGGGGAATGACGTCATTTCAGGGAAGACAGTCGGGACTCTTTTAAGTCAGCCGTTAATCCTGTTACTGTATATAGGTATCTTTTTTATCACTGCTTTAGGCGAAGAAATCGGCTGGCGCGGATTCTTGAATCGTGAAATGTTCAAGCTTTTTGGGTATCGTAAAGGAGCATTTTTCACAGGCTGTATCTGGGCTGTCTGGCATCTGCCGCTGATAGTCACTGGCTACGTATCCAGCATTCCGATAGGGTACCAGGTTCCGATCTATGTGGTCCAATGTATTGCCATGTCTTATCCGATGTCTTACTTAAGTCTCAAATCAAAAAGTGTCTGGCCAGCGGCATTTTTCCATTTCACACACAATTTCGTCATTCAAATCCTATTAGACCAATCCATTAGCGGGAAAAACAAACCGTATTTAGTGGGCGAGACTGGAATACTAACGATCTCAATAATTTTGATTATCTGTTACATCTATGCAAAGAAATCCCTAGATGAGATGGAAGAGAATCAGGTGCTTGAAAATAGATAAATTTAGGCTTTAGAAAAGCAAGTGACTGTGCAGATTTTTGATGATCTGCATAGTCTATTTTTCACTATAATTATCAATCAAAAGAAATTTAAAAGGATCAGGTAAATAGTAATAATCCATTTTTTTACGATATAATAAAAGAAACAATGAGGGGGTGAATAACAATGGCTAAATTACAAATTTCCATTGATGATGAGCTGAAGCATAATGCAGAGAAATTAATTGATGAATTAGGTTTAACACCCCGAACAGCCATAACGATTTTTTATAAACAAATGTATTCTAGGCAAGCCGTGCTATAGTTAATAAAAAATGTAGAATCACGTTTTGCGAAAGGGACCGCCGCTGCTGAGATCAATCAGTTAAAGAATAAAGGTAAGGTCAGTCATCTAGCCTATGAATTACTGTCCTTTTATAACCAATCCGGACGACAATTTGGCTTTATCAATTCACCGATCCACGACCTCTGTGCAGTCGTATATCTGCTAAAACCAGAACTGTTCAACGGCAGCTTCGCCGATATTCATGTCATTACCGATGATTCACCCGCTCGAGGATTAACCTATGGCGATTTTCGAAGAATTGCCCCAGAGCCGAAGAATACGCTTGTTTTGGATGATGTGGATCGGGAGGGGTTTGTGGAGATTTTGAGAAAGGCATTAGTTAGACTTGACGAATAATCAATATATATATAGAAATTCCATGTAAAGAAATCACCTTTTGTAAAAGTACTGGACGGATTTCCCGTACAGCATTCTGACAAAATAGGTGATTTCTTTTGCTAGTAAGGAACATGTGATATAGTAGGGCCTGTAAATTCGTATCAGGATTTCAGTTCTACTTCCAGTTTTAGCCGATTTAGTAGAATGACAAACGTGGTGAGAGTCAGATTCATTTTTTCGATTTTTGAAAAATGATTTCCTTAATACGAACTAGGATCTCAGTTCTACTTCCGGCTTTAGCCGATTTAGTAGAATGACATACGTGGTGAGAATCGGATTCATTTCTTCGGTTTTTGAAAAATGATTTCCTTAATACGAACTAGGAGTGGAACTATGCAAACGTTAAAAGAACGGATTATCGCTGAAAGTAAGCAGCTAGGGATCGATAAAATCGGTTTTACAACAGCCGAGCCTTTTGATTATCTAGAGGAATCATTGCTGGAGCAGCGCTCGCTGGGGCATGCTTCTGGATTTGAACATCAAAATATCAAAGAACGGCTTTATCCAGAAGAAACATTTGAAGATCCTAAAAGTATCATATCAATTGCGTTGGCGTATCCAACCAAAATCCACGAAAAGGTCCCTCGTGATGAAAAACGTGGTCAATTTGCTCGTGCTTCGTGGGGTACGGATTATCATTTCATTCTAAAAGAACGGCTGACTAAGTTGATCGACTTTATTAAGGAGCAGGCTGAAACGGAACAGCTTCAAGCGCAATGGCGTTTTGCCCCGCAAGTCGATACGGGTGAGCTGGTCGATGTTGCCGTTGCGCAACGAGCGGGTCTAGGCTTTATCGGTTGTAACGGCCTGCTGATCACTGAAGAATACGGTTCCTTCGTGTACCTTGGCGAAATCATCACGAATATCCAGTTCGAACCAGACCAGCCAGTTCCAAACGGATGTGGCGATTGTACACGCTGCATTACCGGCTGTCCGACTGGTGCCCTATTAGGAGATGGGCGGATGAATGCTAAAAAGTGTCTCTCGTATCAGACCCAAACTAAAGGCATGATGCCGGAGCAGTATCGAAAGAAAATGCGCAACGTGATATACGGCTGTGATATTTGTCAGCTCGTCTGTCCATACAATCGCGGCAAAGACTTTCATTTTCACGAAGAGATGGAGCCAAAAGTCGATGAGGTCTATCCCAAATTGACACCGCTCCTATCTATCTCAAATCGTGAGTTCAAAGAGCAATTCGGACACTTAGCCGGATCTTGGCGCGGGAAAAAACCGCTGCAGCGCAATGCACTGATCGCCTTAGCTAACCTCGGCGGGAAAGAAGCACTACCAGAAATTCAAGCCTGTCTACAGGATCAGCGACCAGTCATTCGCGGCACCGCTGTCTGGGCATTAGGCCAGTTGACAAAGAAAGCGCCAGAAGAAACGATCCATCTGTTGATGGAATTAGAAAAAACTGAAACTGATTCAGAAGTTTTGACCGAAATAGAAAATGTTTTGGAAAGGCTTAGCTGAGTTAAGAGGATCGAACACGAAGTATGGTGTTCGGTCTTTTTTCGAGGTATTTTCTTGGAAGTTGCTTAGAAAAATTGTGGGAAAAGTTTTATTTTTTTCGTCTTTACTTAGAGGGAGTAGCCTGCTTTTCTGCAACGTTAGCATTTATGAAGCTCAATTATCAGAATCGACAATTGAGCTATTTTTTGTATCTAAATGGAGGATTTTTCTTTGTATCCTATTTACAGTTCTTCATCCACCAGCTTAGTTTTATTATTTTCCATAACCTTGAAGAATGGATAATAGATAATAGCACTAATCAAGATCAACACCAAACAGAAGACGATATTTCGCCAATCCATACTTGAAAGATACGCTTGTGCAAAGAATGGGGTGAAGGAGGGATCAACGATAAATCCAATTCCAATCAAACCGATACTTTGAGCGAAATAGGTCAGCAGCAAGGAAACAATCGGTGTTATTAAAAATGGAATCGCCAGAATCGGATTAAAAACGATTGGAAGTCCAAAGATGACTGGCTCATTGATTGAACAAATGCCGGGAATCAGGGATAGCTTCCCGATTGTTCGATACTCTGAGACTTTACTTCGCATCATCAAAATAATTAACCCCAGCGTTCCACCCGCACCACCTAAAACCGAAATACGAAACATTTGCAGATTCATTAGGTGAGTCATCGTTTCCCCGTTAGACATTTGTTCGGCATTCAGTCCTGTCTGTGCCATTCCCAGAGTAAAGACGATCGGGAAAATGATCGATGAGCCGTTAATACCGAACAACCATAAGATATTCCCTAGGGTCACGATCAGTAAGAAACCACCAAGACTTCCTGCGATATTCGTGGCTGGTGTCAAAACGTCCATCACCGTTTCAGGAAAAATCTTTTCTGTCGTTACTAAGAAAATCAGATTAATCCCATAAAAGAGGATGATATTCGTTAGTAAAGGAACGAGCGTGTTGATGAAGGTGGCGACCATTGGCGGTACAGTATCCGGCAATTTTAATTTGATATTTTTCACTTCAAAGATCCTGTTCACTTCCACCACGAGTAGACCAATGATGATTGCGACGAACAGCCCATTTGTCCCTAAATAATTCAGGTTGATGTTTCCCTCTTTAACAGGGGTACAAACCATCAGAAAAATGACGGAGGCCACCATCCCATTCATGGCCGGATTAATCTTGTATTCACTGGCAAGTGAGAAGGCGATTCCGAAAACGCTGATCAGCCCGATGATACCCATAGTCAGATTGTATGGAGCAGTGATTAAATCATAATTGGCAACTGCAAAATCCTTCCACCCAGCCATGAATGTCATAAAAAAATTGGCTGTGGCTGGATTGTATTGATCTATATTAATCGGTGGATTCGCAAAGATCAGGAAAAATGATCCAATCACGATAAAGGGCAGCCCAAACATCATCCCACTCGAGATTGCTTTAAGATGTCGCTGATTTCCGATTTTTGCTGCAAAAGGGCTAAGCAAATCATTAAGCTTCGTTATGACTGTAGAATTTTCCATGATGTTCCCTCCTATACTTGCCAAGGATTGAAAACAAATGTGCTTGGCACAACATGCTGTGGGTCATACTTTTTGATGATTTCTTCATATTGTTCCTTATAGTCATTATCGACCTTTGCTTGAGGAACGACTTTGCTTGCTTCATGTAAGAAATGTTCTGAACCGCGCCCCATTTCTTGTCCACGCGTGGTGTGTTTATCCAATGCGATGTCTGGTATTTCAGGCACATAACCCATAGCGAAGCTTTTTATCACGATATTTTTGAGCAGGTCGGAGGAACGGTCTTTTTCTGAACCGCACAAGTAACGAATGGCGTGAAAGAAAAACATTGCCCGGTCAGATTCATTATATTGAAATTCCTTGCGCATTTGATTTAAGGTATTGATCATAATTGCCGCTTGCGGATTTCCCATCCCTACATCCTCAACGCTGATGGCTAATAAACGTCTCCATAGCTTTTCTTCAAATTGAGGTGAGGTAATATACATTTCATAGGCAAATTCACAGGCTGCTTTTTCCATTCCTCTGCGGATCGATTTTTGTAGAGCTGAGATGACTTCATCGCCTTGAAGGCCATTTCGTGTCGTCATTTTTGCCCATGGATCTTGAATAAAATTATTTTTTGTCATGTTATAATACTCCTAACTAAAGAATTTGAGGTGGATCTTATGGATACTGAAACGCTGATTGATAAGTATCAGTTGAATGATTCAGAAGCAGCCGTTTTACGTTTTATGGATAAAAATCGTGCTTCACTAAGAGATTTAGGCATTCGCGATGTTGCTAGAGAATCTTATGTCTCAACAGCGACCATCGTCAATATGGCGAAAAAAATCGGTTATTCCGGTTATAGTGAGCTAGTCTTCGCGTATGGAAGTAAACCATTAGCAACGAACCTGACGAAGAATTTTTCAGATGAAGAAAGAGACGCGTTTGTTCGTCTACTAACAGACTATCGAGAGAAACGGATCATGATCTTGGGTTCAGGCTTCTCACAAAATATTGCGAATCATTTTTCTGAAACACTGAATCTTTATGGTTTCCGAGCAACGGCTAATAGTCATCTGGAGTTTCTGCGGGAAAACGTTGAAAAGGATGTTCTGATTTTTATTGTCTCCAACTCAGGCGACACCTTTCGTTTAGCTGATCTCGCTCAAATGGCTAAGGATCATCATATTGATCTGATCGCTTTTGTTGGCGAAAAAAACTCAAAAATAGGACAGTTGGCAACTTTGACCATCAGTACGGAGACGTATGCCCCGCGAGTCATGTCTGCGTACCAGCCAAACCTTTTCTTTGGAACGACGCTGAATCAATTCGAACTATTACTAAGTGAAGCGTTAAGATCTATCTTTGATTAGAAGAACGATGTGGCCACTGTTTCTTCACTTATCAGTATAAATATCGGATAGCGAAATGTAAGTGTTTTCCCCGGGATCTGAACATGTTTAGAAATTTGCAAACGGGTTTACAGAGCTAAGTAAAAAATCCGCTGTTTTCATAGCGATTAGAGAATATGAATGAGATTTAAAGAAAAGACTCCCATCAGAGCAACAATAGTATTTCTACTGTTCACGAGAGTAAAAAAATCAGCATCACCGATTAAAACTATCTAAAATCAAAAGGAGGATTTGCTATGAAAAAAGAGGTGTCACTTGTTGATAAACCAGAGAAGCTGGCTGGATATGATATTGAGCAATACGTCGCATTTTGCGGCAACTTGTCTTGGTATGATTTTGTTACAACCATGCCGCAATTGGTTTTTGTTGTCACAGGCTGGAAATCAAATGGCAAGGAAAATGCCTGCTTGCACTCTTGGTCTAGCTTTATGGGAAGTGGCTTGGACAACTTTATCTGTATCTTGGGAAAAGTCAGTAAAGACGGGCATATGTATCAATCACTGAAGGAAACAAAAGTCTGCGTGTTAAATTTTCCTTCAAACGATATGTACGACCGATGTGTAAAAACGATTAAGAATAATCAGTTTGAAACAGACGAAATCACCGCTTCAGGGCTTACAGCCGAGAAAGCGACAACGATCAATGCACCACGAATTAAAGAGTGTTTTTTGAATATCGAATGCGAATATTTATGGGAGCAGGAGCTTTTTGAGGGAAGTAAGGAAGTGGCGATTGCCGTAAGAGCCGTCAATATTTGTATGGATAGCGAATACTACGACCAAACCAAACTTGGAAGATATGGAAAGGACGGGTATTTGTACTACATTGATCAACCTACGAATCCAGAAACAGGAGAAATAACTCCAGTAGGCCCCGGAATAGTGGAACCTAGCGAACCCATTGAGTGGAGTGCAGATTAAGCATTTTTTATTCGACTAAGTTTTCAAAGCGACGCCTGCTATAGGACCAGCGTCCAGTCATTCGCGGTACCGCTGTCAGGGCATTAGACTAAAAGGACTAGATGGCCTATTGCATGAATTAGATAAAAACGAAACTAATCCAGAAGTCATGACCGAGACAGCAAACGTGTTGGAAAGGTTTAGTTAAGTTAAGAGGATCGAACATGAGTTATAGTGTCCGGTCTTTTTTTTGGGGGGTATTTTTTTAAAAACAAGTCATTTTATTAAAAAATTGCTCGTAATTTGGGTTTTTAATTGTTGAAAATGGCTAGTCTGATTCGATCGCCTCATTGTATAATAATGACGGGAAAAATAGACATTGTTAAGGAGAATGAAAAGGTGACAGTAGAGTATAAAAAAACACAATTATCATTTGGAGGGTATCGACCTGAACGCGTGATTTGGATCACGCTGTTGAATGGACAAAGAGTCGTAAAGTTCAATCTATTGGATCAAGCTGGAAACGTTTTATATAGAATTGAAGAAAAAAATGATGGAGCTGAAGTGATCGAAAGTAAGATTACTTATGGATCACTAACTGAAGATCAAAAAGAAGATATTCAACAAATTCTTGCGAAAAATAAGCCCCATTACAGTTGGGACGAAGAAGAAATAGAGGATGCATTGAGGTATTTTGGGTATGAAATCGCACGCTTAGATAGCTTAGTAAGGAATGCGCGAAAGCATAATGAGATTTTGGTCAATTACGACATTTACTCAAGCTACGAGGAAGACGAAGAAGGAAATAAAATCGAAAATCTGTGTGGAATAGACCATCATGAAGTAGGCACGATAACGAGAGCAGAGATTGAGAACGGTCTCGTTCAAAAGCTCCTGAAACATAAGGAATGGGATACGATCGAAATGAAGATTATAGAAAATGGTCAGCTTGATAATTATCTGTTGGAATTTGAAGACCGAGATGAGTGAAATTTTTAGGTATGTGGAAAAAGGAATAGGGGATACGGAGCCTATGCACGTCTGATTGCTGAAGATAACAAGTCTGCAATTTATGAATACGCTGCGTACAACTGGAATATTTCAGAATCCTATAATAGAGATCACGAACACGATGGCATCGTATGCTTTTCAAAATCACTCCTTCTTGAACCTGAGTTTCATACCAAACTCAAGAAATCAAAAAAGATTACTTATGGCGCCATTACTGAAGGAATAAGAATCAATCAGATTTCCATTTAAAGTAGCAAGTATGAATGGAATTACAAAGTGGTATTGGTCTGATGGTTTATCGTACACTATGAAGTTCGCTTTTCTAATTTAGAGCATTTAGCAATTCGCTAAGTGCTTTTTATGTCCTCAAATACATAATATTTGTAGAAATATTAGTCTCAAATAAATAGCAGAAGAGATTTTATGAGAAAGAGATTCATGGGGTGACTATTTTTGTTGTCTTCATTCTTTTATAATAGTTTTATGAAAGCGAACGCAAAGAGTGTTCTTTTTAGACTTGTTCGCGTAGGTAGCGAGAAAATATTAGTTATAATATATACTGGATAGTAGGTGATGTGATGAGAAAATATACAATAGCAAAAGTAATTAGTATTGATAATAGAGTTCCGATGGGAGCATCTAAGGCCTATTATGGTCATAGCGTGATTTTTCAAGATATTTCTAGTGGCACACTTTTACAGTGGGATACGAAGACGAAATTGAAATATGAAAAAGATGAGATTATCAATTATACGTATGATGAATTAGATCAAGTAACACCTATGGACTTGTTCAATGAGGATGAGGAAAGAGTGGCTATCTCAAATCCAAGAAAAGTACAGTCCTTGGACTTGCTTCTAGGTAGAAACCCTGTTCAAACACGGACCGATTATTTCTTTGTTACGAGTGTACGAACCATAGGAGAGAAGTCTTATGTGGTGCTGGTTGACAGCTATTTAGATCAAGCATTATTTGAAACTGAGGAACCAGAAATTTTTAAAAAAGGGAACGTTGTCAAACTTAGATATAAACAAACAACAAGTGCCACTGAGGCAGACGTGACAGAAGAGGATTTGCAGCATGTCGTCTATTATTTAGTAGATGTTGAAGTGAAGTACAATGTAAGCAATGAGAGAAATGTGAAATTAAAAGATCGTAGATAAGGCAGTATTGGATTTGCAGGGATATGGATATAGAAAAGATACTGATCCTATAAAGGGAAATTATACACATTTGGTAATTGGTAAATATCCGAATCAGTAGGAAGATCATTGTCTAGGGCAATCGGTACAACGATCATCATGCATTCACTTCATCTTATAAATGTTGTCAAAAACTGCTACCATTCCAGGTTACGAATTAAGGGAACATCATTATTTTAGATTGTGTCAGAAAGGACAAGCCATGAATCGTTTCTTTATCCTATTAATAATAGTAGTGGGACTATTTTTCATTTATAAATACCTTCTAAATCAATCTAAAACACCAACCGGTTGGGTAGGGAGTGTCATGATGAAATTATGGAATAAAGTCTACTTGCCCATGGCAAAATGGTGCCTGTCATTTTTACCAACAAAACAATTCCACCGCATTTTAGATATAGGTGTTGGCAATGGCGCAACCACGTACTACCTCAGTCAAAGATTCAAGGCTAAGTCAATCATTGGGCTAGATATTTCTGAAAAAGCCATCGAACAAGCACAGAGATTACACTCGGGTAATATGATCACGTTCGAAAGAGCAAATATCGAGAAAACTAACTACCCTTCAAATAGCTTTGATCTGATTTGCGCCTTTCAGAATCATTTTCATTGGAGTAATCTGCAAGGAAGCCTCTTAGAGATAAGAAGAATACTGACTGATGATGGAATTTTTCTTATAGGATGTGAGTATTCTAAAGTGAAATACTTTTTGTCTGAGTTGAAGGAGCCGGATGTGTTTGGGGAGTATTTGGATGATATTGGGTTAAGGCTGATACAGGTAGAACGCGAGCGTGATTGGGTGGTTTATGGGGTTGGGAAGAGGTTAGCTGAATAATTTTGTGGGAGAGCTGATGGAGTGGGCTCTCTTTTTTTTTTGTAATAATTCTTTCTCGGCTTAAAATAGAAAGTCCTTGTCAATTGTTTATGAAATAACTAAAAAAAATAATAGATAATGATCAAATGTATGTATAAGAAACTTTGATTGACTAATAAGAGAAAACATAAAAGGAATATGATATGCTAACAATAATAAGTATTACTAAAAAGAACTTTATTAATAGGAGTTTAGCATGGAAATAGAACGTACTGCTGAGAGAGTTGTTGATTTCTGGCGTTTGTTGGAATTTTTCACTCAGGATAATTATCCAAAACAAAATACACAAAAAAAGAAATATTTAAATAAAATCGTAAATGCTGTGGATTTAAAGCCTTACAAAAGAAAAACTTCTATAGAAATTTTTCATTCCTACAAATTTGATGATTTTGCAGAAGGACTTAATGAGACAACTAATATTGAAAACTTATTTCCAGAAATTAGTTCAGATGTTCACTTGTTTGTAGGAAAAGTCAGTAGAAACAGTGTCATTGAAAAATTATTGGAACTCGTTAAAGGAGAAGAATTAATAGAAGAAAATAAAAGTAAAATTTGCTTATTTTCTTTAAAAATGAGTAGAGACAATAAATATATACCGAGCTCTTTGTGTGTATCACCGTTATTGTGGGGAACAGCGATTATAAATAGCTATGGCACTGATGCGACGACAATGAAAAACAAGCTAACTATCGAGGAATACAAAAAAACGATAACGAAAATCGAAGAAAACGAAAAATTTTTTACAGAAGATCAAAAAGTAAATAGTGTTTTTTTACGAAATCTATCGTTCTACATCAAAGCCTTTTTTTTCGATAAACTATTTGATAACTCAAATATAGAGGAAGATATTACTTTAATTTATAATCGATTTAAAGACAAAGAAGCCTATGAAAAATTAAATGATTCTTTAGAAGATTATAGCGATCTTATTAATGGTTTTTATCAAGAAGATTTAGAAATGGTTCGAAAATCCATAGAACAAGGCAAAGCTTCTGATAGATTATTCCTTGATTATATTTGCAGTGGACACGAAGAAACTTCGGAAATGATAAGACAAAGGGAAAAATATAACGTAAGAAATGATATTGATTTAATAGAATTTATTCTTTGTCCTACAAATGCACCTCTTGGGAAATGGCCTTCTGAGTACAATCCTGCTTTTATGCAACAAGTGGCAATAAACCAGTATATTAGCGGGGAAGAAGCAATTTTTTCTGGTAATGGGCCACCTGGAACAGGAAAAACAACTTTATTGAAGGAGGTTGTTGCTGATAATGTTGTAAA
Organism: Enterococcus sp. AZ128; assembly: GCF_051714485.1. Lineage (NCBI taxonomy): Bacteria > Bacillati > Bacillota > Bacilli > Lactobacillales > Enterococcaceae > Enterococcus > Enterococcus sp. AZ128. The sequence goes on along the minus strand of NZ_JBIORZ010000002.1, from coordinate 542,047 downwards.
AAGGGCTAAGTTACTCAGTCAGTATAAGAGAGCAGATGCAGCATTCAAGAGCGAAAAATACTTAGATGGTGATAAAAAGAGTAAAGGGTATGACAATTACTTTTCGGTCTATTATGCCTTAAAAGATGAGCGAATTAAGGATTATGGCATGTTAGTGGCCTCCTCAAATAATGCAGCTGTAGAAAATATTACTAAAGAACTGCCGAACCAAGAGAAGCTTTTGGATAGCTTAAAATCAGAACAAGTGTCAGAAATTAGTGAGCTATTTGATTTAAATGAAACTTCAGATAAACTAACGGTTACTAATGAAATTGTTAATGATCGAGGGAGAAAAGAGAAGCAAACTATAGAGGTAAATGATATTTATTTATCTTCATTTGCGCAAAAACTCACTGATCAAGATTTTGATCTTTCAAAAGTTGCGAATTATTCAGAATGGGGACTAATTTCGGCACCATTAGGTAAAAGAAGTAATATTTCTGTTTTTTTCTATAGGGTGCTCAAACCTTTGATGAAAAAGATTCATAAAAATACTGAAGATAGTCGTGCATTTTATAAAGAAGCTCGAATAAAGTTCTTAGAACAATATGAATATGTAATTGGATTACAAAAACAAGCAGTAGACTATAGTGACATTTATAAGAGACATCTAAATGAAAAATTAAATCTTATAAAAAAGACGGAAAAAATCGATGCTACTATACATCGCTTGAAGTTTTTTATCCAAAACGGTGAAGAAAGTGTTAATAAAAAAAGGTTGATATTGAAAGACAAACGTAATCAACTAGTTGAATTTGAAGACCAAAATAATAATTTCTTTGAGATGTTTGTACAAGCTCGTGCGCTTCTCAAAGAACTTCAATCTGATAAACAGAAGAAAGAAAGTATAATAAAAAAACTAGAAGAAAGTAAAAATCTATTTGAAATAGTTCGATATAAAATTTTCAAAAAAACATCTGAAACGATTACAGCGATAAAAGATGAAACGAAGGAATTAAATTCTATACGTGAAGATATCAATAATATCAACTCTGAAGTAGCCAAAACTGAAAAAGTACAAAATAAACTCATAAAAAAAATAAAAACCATAGTTAACGAAATTGATATCTTGCAAAAAGAGATAGAAGACAAACAGTCAAAAATTGAAGGTTACCAATTAACTATTTTTGATTTAGAAAAACAGGCCAACTCTATTTTAGATGAACGTAATAGCCTAAAAAATAGACACGATGAAGAAATTAGAGAATTGGAAACGAAGGTTGAACTATTTAATCAAGATTACTTTAATGAGACGCATCATGGAACTATGGAGGAAAAAGTTAATAGACAGACAAAAGTACCATGGATTTCTGAAGAATATGATCGTGCTAGAGAGAAACTTTTTTATGAGGCTTTACAGTTGAACAAATACTTCGTTCTTTCTTCTAAACATGTACGGTCTAACTTACAAAATTTAGGATATATGTGGAAGATATTGAAGCCTAGGAATGAGGATTATTGTAACTTTTCTAAGAGAGATCGAAAAAAAGCTTATAAGCATTTACTAAACACACTTTTCTTGATAACGCCTGTGATTTCAACTACATTTGCTTCAGTTGGAAGATTTCTGTCTAATATTGAAGATGAAAATAGTCTTGGACAATTGATTATTGATGAAGCTGGTCAATCTACACCCCAGATGGCAATAGGAGCCTTATGGCGGTTCAAAAAATCTATTATTGTTGGAGACCCTAAACAGGTCGAACCAATTGTTACTACCGAAGTTAATGCAATCAAGAAAATTTTCAGAACAGATGAGTTAGCAGGTTATATGGATAAATCACTGTCAGTGCAAACATTTGCTGATACTATTAATCCTTATGGCGCATATTTGGAGCAAGATAATCAAGAAGACTTGTGGGTTGGATGTCCCTTGGTTGTTCATAGAAGATGCATTGATCCCATGTTCAGCATATCCAACCAATTATCTTATGCTAATACAATGATATCTCAAACTGGAAAACAAAAGTCAGAATCAGAATTTATTTACTCAAAGTCTTGCTGGATAAACATAGCAGGAAAAGAGAATGGTAATAAAGACCATCATGTGAAAGAACAAGCTTTAAGAGCTATTGAAATAGTCGATAAAGCTTTTGAAAAAGCTGATGGCTATCCAGATATTTATCTGATTTCTCCTTTTACAACTGTAGTTAATGGGTTTAGAAATCTTTTTTCAAAAGAGTCTAAACACAAAGAAGAGGAAGTCATGAAAGAATGGATTAATGAAAATTGTGGAACGGTTCATAAATTTCAAGGGAAAGAAGCAAAAGAAGTTATTTTTCTTTTAAGCTGCGATTCGAATGCAAAAGGTGCTGTGCGATGGGTTAATGATAATATTGTTAACGTAGCAACTACACGGGCAAAATATCGATTGTATACAATAGGTGATCGAGAATTATGGAGTTTGAATCCCTCTGTTTCAGTCATGCAAGAATACTTGGAAAATTATGAAGAAATTTCAAATTCTGTTAATGAGTCTACTAATCGAGTAGAGCAACGAATAAACCCAAATGTTCAGATTAACCAAGTGATCGGCAATGCGCATACACGACTTTAAACGCCTTTGTCAGAGAGCATCTAATCTTTTCGTTATTCAAGCGGAGAATTTTCCGACGTTAAAACTTAGGTGCTATCTCATTCTTAGTATTTAATTCCGGCATACTAGACATTTACTCAATAGATTGGAATGTGCGTTACAAATCTCTTGAGTACTGTGGATACTGATATATCAAAATACTCCCTATCGTGAAAAGAAGACTTCAATTATTGAAGCAAAGTATTATCCATGAACAACACAGAGCTTTTATAATTTAAATTAGATCAGGTATTTATTTACAATAAAAATAAGATTCTTAGATTAAAAAGGAAGGTTATAATGAAATGTGAATTTTACTTTGTTTCAGAGGGAATAATCCAACCAGACAATACGTATCAGATGAGTGGAAGTGAGATCAGTGAATTACCATGCATTGATTACTATCAAGGAACCAATAAAATTTGAAGTTTAAATCAAAACGTGACAGTAATATGATTACTGTTAATTTATAATAGTCAGATTTGTAGCATATTAGTACATTTTAAAGGGCAAGGTTAATTAATTTAACTTTGCCCTTTTTTATAATTTTAATATTTAGTCGAGTACGGAAACTAAGCTTTAGAAAAAATAGTAATATCGATATATTACATTGAGGTTTCGTATAAGATATGCTATTCTATATTTAATAAATTAGGAAATTCAATGCTATAGGAGTGTTAGAGATGCGTTTAAACGAACTTCTGGAAATAGAATCTGGAACATTAGCAACAAGAATTGATGAACAAGAAGACGGTAAAAAGTATTTTTTGTATGAGAATGAACAATTCTACTCTCAATATGCAAGTGACATGATGAAGAATAGAAAAAGCATAGCAACATTTACGAATGTAAAGCAAATCTTTTCAGGAGATATTGTAATAAATTTATTTAAAGGCGAATGTACGATTGTAAGAGAGGAGTTTCATGGAAATGTAATATATGCAAATTTTGCAAAAGTGACCTTCTTGGATAAGAAAATAGATCGAAATTACTTTGTGTACTGGTTCAATGAAAGTGAAGCTAGCAAGAAGCAATTACTTCAAGATATTCAAGGAACAGTCATGAAAAAAATTACTATAGGTAAACTTAAAAACATGGAAATTGAGTTACCAGCTATAGATGTACAAAAAACTATTGGGGACCTTTATATCGCACAATTGAGGTTGAATTTTTTATGCGACAAGAATATAAAACTTAAACAGCTCAGAACTAGAGAGATGATAAGAAGATATGAAAGAGGGGTCGAGAAGGATGGACAACACTAAGATTAGGGAATTATTAAATAAGCTAATAAATCTTTCTAATCGTGTCAGTGAGGAGTCTGTTTATATAGAGCATGTGTTAGGACTATTTTGCTATAGATATTTAACTGGACAAGTTGAACACGCAGCAGAAATGACTAAGCATCGTAACAAATGTAGGCTAGATGAGGTGTTAAATAGTAGTTCATTTAAAAAAGAGTTCTTAGCTAAACAAAATTTTTTTATTTCACCAGAGAATTTGTATGCAAAATTCAAAGTGAAAACCAACCAAGAAAAGGAACTAGCTCAAATACTGGATTTAGCTTTTAAAGAGTTTGATTTAGAAGCTGAAAATCAATACAAAAATCTTTTTGATCTAGACTTTAATTTATTAGGACAAACAAGTGATCAGTTGAAAGAAATGCTTAAAATTATTGATGATTTGTATAGGTACAATGACATTGAAATCTTTCAAGAATCTGTTGATTATTTGCTAAATCAGTTTTCTGAAAGAGGAGGTAAAGGGAGTAAACTTTTACATACGCCTAAAACAGTTTGTGAGTTACTTTCGCAAATTATTGAAAGCGAAATTCAGAGTAATGTGGAGATTTACGATCCCACGTATAAATCTGGGTCTTTATTATTGTCTATTGCAAGTAGAACAGAGAAAGCAAAACTATTCGGACAAGACGAGAGTAGATTTAATCAGAAAGTTGCCAGAATGTGGTCGGTTATTTCTGGTATAAGTGAATTTGATCTTCGGTTAAGTAATTCTTTAGAAGTTGATGAGTTTCCAAATAGAATTTTTGATGTTGTTGTTGCAAATCCACCGTATAGCTCAAAATGGAATGGAGAAAAAAATAATCAATTTCGTGGATTTCCTAAGTTAGCTCCCAAAAGTAAGGCAGATTTTGCCTATATACAACTAATGATTAATCATTTAAAAGATACTGGATTAATGGCAGTACTTTTGCCTATGGGTATTTTATTTAGAGGGGGAAAAGAAAAAACTATTAGAGAGCATCTAATAAAAGATAAAAACTGTATAGATACGATAATTCAGTTACCTGCTAATTTATTTAATGCAACAGCAATACCTGTTTGTTTGATTCTTATCAAAAAAGAACGTGCTGAGGATAGCATATTTTTTATAGATGCATCAGACCAATTTGTCAAAGAGAGGCAAAAAAATTATTTTAGTTTAGAAAATATTGAAAAAATTGTCGCGGCATATAAGTCTAAGAAGAACATTGATGGTTTTAGTTGTTTAGCTGAATCAAAAAAAATAGAAGACAATGATTATAATTTGGGTGTTAATAGATATGTCGATAAAATAGAAAAAGAAGAAGAAATAAATTTAGAGAACTTAGAAAAAGAAATATTTGAGACTGAAAAAGAAATAGCAAAGTTAGAACAAACGATTTTAGATTATTATAAAGAAATAGATACAAAATCTGTTCGAACACAGACCGATTCAAATTGAGTTGAAGGAATGAGGTAATGGATATGGGAAATGTGAAGTTTTTTATTAGTCACTCTTCGGATGATGAAGAATTAGTCAATGAATTTGTTGAGTTTTTAAGGATGGGCTTGGATATAAAAAGAAGCGAAATATTTTGTACTGCTATGAACACTGCGATTCCCATTGGAGAAGAATATATTCCGTTTATGAGAGATAAAATTGTTGGTTGCGAGCAAGTAATACTTCTAATTACAGAGAATTATTTAAATAGTATTTTTTGTTTTACAGAGTTGGGCGCTGCTTGGGCGTTGAACCAAAACATTATCCCAATTGTAGTTCACCCAGTCGCATTTTCTAGTTTAGACAACTCGCCTTTAAAAGGAATTCAGATGATCAATTTACATAAAGTAGCAGATCTTCATAAATTCTTTAGTCACTTGGTAAATAAAGGAATAGTTAGTGTTGATACTGTAGGAGATTTTTCAAAAGCGATGCCCAGCTTTTTAAATAAGGTTAATTCTAAGGAAGAACTTTTTCAGCAAAATTTACCCATTCGAATGAAATAATTTGAAATCACACTTTTCATGAAAAACTGATAAAATGAACACAGGTCTGTGAAAGAATGCATCACTAGCATAATTATAATCATTTAATCCAAGGAGGAAATAAATAATGGCTTCAGCCGAATTAAAAATCGAAGAACAGTTATGGCTTACAGCTGATAAACTACGAGGTAGTATGGATGCCTCAGAATATAAAAATGTCGTATTAGGTCTAATTTTTTTGAAGTATGTATCGGATAGTTTTGAAGAAAAACATGCTGAATTATCACAAGATGAATACGCTGATCCAGAAGATAAAGATGAGTACTTAGCGGACAATATTTTTTGGGTTCCAATGGATGCCCGCTGGTCAAATATCAATAAGAAATCAAAAACGCCTGAAATCGGTCAGATTATTGATCAGGCGATGATCGAAATCGAAAAAGCAAATCCAACATTAAAAAATGTTTTGCCAAAAAACTATGCTCGTCCTCAGCTAGACAAAGTACGTTTGGGCGAAACGATTGATTTAATTACAAATATTAAAGTTGGGGATAAAGCGAGTCGCAGTACCGATGTACTAGGTCGGACATATGAATATTTCTTGAGCAAGTTTGCTAGTGCAGAAGGGAAAGGCGGAGGTGAATTTTATACTCCTCGTTCCGTTGTTAGTTTGCTAGTAGAAATGCTGGAGCCTTATCAAGGTCGTGTTTATGACCCATGCTGTGGCTCAGGCGGCATGTTTGTACAGTCAGAAAAATTTGTCCAGGAACACCAAGGCAAGATTGGAGATATTGCTATTTATGGACAAGAATCTAATCCTACTACTTGGCAGTTATGCAAAATGAACTTGGCCATTCGTGGAATTGATGGAAACATTGGTCAACACAATGCAGATACTTTCCATAATGATTTACACAAAGGATTAAGAGCAGATTATATTTTAGCCAATCCACCATTTAATATTAGTGATTGGGGTGGAGAAAAACTAACAGATGATGCTCGTTGGAAATATGGAGTTCCTCCAGTTGGTAATGCGAACTATGCTTGGATCGAACACATGGTTTCAAAATTAGCGCCGGAAGGAACAGCTGGCTTTGTTTTAGCAAATGGGAGTATGTCTACTAGTCAAGGTGCAGAATTAGCAATTCGTAAAAATCTAGTGGATGAAGATATTGTTGAATGTATTGTAACGCTTCCTGGACAAATGTTTTATTCAACACAGATTCCTGTTTGTTTATGGTTTACTACCAAGTCAAAGTCAAAATTGAATGAACGTGATCATCGTAAGGAAATCTTATTTATTGATGCTCGTAAAGAAGGATTCATGGCTGATCGCACTCATAAGGAATTTAGTGCTGATGATATTGCGAAAGTTTCGGATACTTACCATGCTTGGAAAGGTACAATAAATGCAGAATATGAAGACATCGCTGGTTTTTGTAAGTCAGCTTCTTTAGAGGAGATTCAAAATCAAGAATATATTTTAACACCTGGTCGTTATGTTGGTTTAGCCGCTGAAGAAGAAGATAGTGAGCCTTTTGAAGAAAAAATGGCACGATTGACCAAAACACTGTCAGAACAATTTGAAAAATCTCATGAGCTAGAAGAAGACATCAAGAGAGCCCTAGGAGGAATAGGGTATGAATTTTAAAAAAACAGTCATTGGCAAAATTCCAGTTGATTGGGATATAAAAACAATTGATGAGCTAAAAAGTGATAAAAAGAATGCTATCTCTATGGGTCCATTTGGCTCTAGGATAAAAAAAGATAATTTTGTCGAAAAGGGAGTACCAATTATTCGTGGAAACAATTTGAAGAAATTATTTTTTCATGACGCTGATTTTGTTTATGTTACTCAAGAAAAGGCTGATGAACTAAAATCTAGTAAAGTAGAAAAAAACGATATTGTAATAACTCACAGAGGAACTTTAGGTCAAGTTGGATACATTCCAGAGAATTCAAAATACGAAGAATATATTGTCTCACAAAGTGGGATGAAACTAACTGTGGATTCAACACTAATTGAAGCTAAATTCTTATATTACTATTTAAATACTAGATATGGCCAGCACGAGTTATTGATGAGCTGAATTGTCAAATTAATTGCAACATTTCTTCTTGAAAGACTTCCCAACAATTTTTCCAGTTCAATGTTTTTTTAGGACGCATATTTATCTTGCGTAATGCTTCCTGTTTCTCCGTAGGGGGTACCTTTGAAAAATCAGTTCCCTTAGGGAAGAATTCTCTAAATAAACCATTCCCATTTTCGTTAGATCCGCGTTGCCATGGGGAGTATGGATCACAAAAATACATAGGTACGTCTAAATCTTTCTCAATTTCTTTCCAGCAAGAAAACTCTTTCCCACGGTCGACCGTAAAGCTTAAAAATGCCTTGTGACTCCCTAGGTCTTGCACAAAAGCTTTAATCGCTTGTGCCATTGACTTCGCGGTACGATCCCTCATTGAGATCGCCCAATAAAAGCGTGTTTTCCGTTCAATAAACGTTGCTTCGCAGGCTTTGCTTTCCCCTCTGCTAGAAACAACTGTGTCCAACTCCCAATGTCCAAATTCTTCTCGAGTTGACACAGAAGCTGGGCGTTCATCAATGGTATGCCCTACAGTCATTTTGCCTCGTGCCTCTTCTTGTTTTTCTTGTCTTCTGCCTTTATGTCTCAGACACTGTTTAGACACATTAAGAATACCGGCATAGAGCCAATTGTAAATGGTTTTGAATGAAACTATTTGACGATCATTCGCAATTTGTTCAGGGGACCAGCTGTCTTCAAGATCACATTCAATCTGATAAGCGAATTCAGAAGTCCATTTGGACTTCGCACCACAGGCACTGCGCTTCATTTCCGCATCTAATTGCGCATTGTCGGCATTATAGATCAAATCTTCGGGTACTCGTTTCAACTCACGATCAATCGTTGTTCGGCTAACACCAATTCTGTCCGCTATTTCTTGAATACTCTTGGCATCATAAATCATCGTCTCTATACATTTTCGATTATCTCGTGTAAGCTTTTTGTGTGAACCCATCAAAATCACTCCTAGTAGTTTGTTATCCTAAACTCATTTTACTAGAAATTTTTGATGGGTTCTTTGTTGCGATTAATATTACAATTCAGCATGAATCAATCACAGGTTGGGGTTCCAGCTATAGCGCAAGCTTCTACTTCCTTAAAAGCTGTAAGAGTTCCTATTCCATCGATGAAAGAACAAATAAGTATTGTAAAAATACTTGATAGTTTAACAAATAAAATCGAGCTTAACAATCAAATAATTACTACTTTAGAAGAATTGGCGGCAACGCTTTTCAAACGTTGGTTTGTTGATTTTGAGTTTCCTGATGAAAATGTAAATCCTTATAAAACTAGTTGTGGAAAGATGACTGAAAGTGAGTTAGGAGAAATACCAGAAGGCTGGGAAGTGGGTAAGTTAAGTGATATTGGTGAGATCATTGGTGGTGGAACGCCTTCAAAGAAAAAGGAGGAATATTTTAAAGAGGGGACCATATCTTGGATTACGCCAAAGGATTTATCAGAGCAAAAGAATGTATTTATTTCTCGAGGGAAAACAAATATTACCAATTTAGGTTTATCAAAAAGTAGTGCAAGATTGATTCCTGCTAAATCAGTACTTTTCAGTTCCAGAGCCCCTATAGGGTACATTGCTATTGCTAGTAAAGAAGTCTCTACCAACCAAGGCTTCAAATCTGTGGTTCCAAAAGAAATAAATCAAAGTGAATTTGTTTACCTTTTACTAAAAAATAAAGTAACTGATATCGAAAGCAGAGCTACAGGGTCAACTTTTAAAGAGGTATCTGGGTCAATTATGAAAAAATTTCCAGTTATAATCCCAGACTCCAAAATTATTAATATTTTTTGCAGTATTGTGAAGTGTTGGTTTTGGCAAATTGAAAACTTGGAACAAGAAAATGATAGTCTGAATGATACCAGAAATATTTTACTACCTAGACTTCTCTCGGGTGAATATGAAGTTGTATAGTTTTTAGACTGTCGAGGAAGGAAGTATTTTAATATTTCATAAACGAGGTGTAAAGCAGTGCGACATGAACTAAAGCACACCGGTCTAGGCAAGATAGATGATGACTATAACGAGTATCCAGTTTCTATATACAGCAATAAAGATTTAACTAGTTTCCTAGTATTTATTGAATATCGTCATGATAGTCCTCAAATTGGGTCAAATTTATTATTACCATTTGAGATAGATTACCTAGAGGTAACGCTTGCCAATGGAGGAGTTTTTTCTCTTTTTGGACTAAATCGATATAGCCATACGTCAGAAATTTCTTATCAACGTGAAGTCTTCAAATATACAGTAGATTATATTGTTAGTGGTCTCAAATCGAGTGATGAGAGATTTTTCAGACAAGCCAATTATAGCGTCTCGGGAATAATGAAATGGGGAAATATTACTAATTGGAATACAAAAATGGGTGCCCCTTGTTATCTTTCTAGAAATTATGATAATGAAATCACTATTTTTGATGGAGAGAGTTACCAGATAAAATATCGAGTAAATACAAACATACCTTTCGATTTTTTAGAGGAAGAGGTAGCATTTAGACAATATCCAACTATCATTGTCACTAGTAAAAATTCTTTTCAGAGTATCACATGGTTTGAAGAAAAGTTTAAATCATTCAAACAAATAATAGAAATAGCACTTCAAAATCAGATAAACTATCAGAAATTTTCTTTATTACAAGAACCTGAGGGAAATTATGATACAATAAAAAATACTTTGTTTAAGGTAGAATCAAGCTTTTCTAAAAAGAATGACTTAGATCAACTCCATCCATTCTCCTTTCTTTTCAACTGTAAAAAGCTCATGCAAAGTGCTGACCTTTTTGAATGGGGAAATAAGGCAAATAAATTAAAGCCTGTCATCAATTTGTATATCAGAGCCTATTATTCGGAAAATGACTCTATGCAAAACCATTTTTTAAATATTTGCCAAGCCTTAGAAACATATCATTCAAGAATGATTTCTGATGAGAAATCAGAATATATTAAGATAATTGGAGACAGATTGAAGGATTCTCCTTCGAATTGGTTTGATTTTTTCGTGAGAGAGGAGAAAAGAAAACAAATTCTATTGAGTGAAAGAATTGCCCACTTAATATTTATAGACAATAATCAATATATTAGCCCATATATGATGACTGGGTTGTTTAACTTGAAAGATTTCCCCAAGATTATTTCTGACACTAGAAATTACTATACACATTATAACGAAAAGCGAAAAAAATCAGCTTTATTTGGTAAAGAGTTGGGCTACGCAATCAGAATACTCAGATCAATATTAGAATTTCACTTACTGAGAGAACTTGGATTCAAAGATAGGGAAGACTTTAAAGGAATAAATGAGAAATTCAAACTAATTAATACTGATATGAACTATTCTAAACATGTAAGAGGGAAAGATTAATTTGAATAAATAGTAGAAAAGTATTTGAGACATAGGAGGTGCTACATGTCTGATTTTCGTTTTACAGAGGCGGAGCTAGAAGAAACAGCTTTAGAGTGGTTGGAAGATGCCGGCTATACTCCAGTGTCTGGTGTTCAGTTTGAACCTGATGGTGAAATGGCCGCGCGAAAAAGTTATAGTGATCTAATATTGATAGATAACCTAAAAAAAGCACTGTTATCAATCAATCGTGATGCAAGCATGGATGTAATCGAGGAAGCGATACGTAAAATAGTCATTCCTCAACATCCGAATATGGCAGTGAATAATCGTACCTTTCACAAATTTATTACAGATGGAATCGACATTGAGACCCGAGAAGGGATCAATAATGTTACAAAGAAAATTTGGTTATTTGATTTTTCACATCCAGAAAATAATGAGTTTTTAGCAGTTAATCAGTTTGTTATTAAAGAAGGAAATAAAGAAAAACGTCCGGATGTAATTCTATTTGTGAATGGTTTACCCTTAGTCGTTATTGAGTTAAAAAATGCGACAAATGAAAACGTGGGAACTAGCGATGCATATAATCAGCTGCAAACATATAAATCAACAATACCTAGCTTATTTAATTTTAACGAAATTATGATTATTAGTGATGGTTTTAGTGCGAAAGCTGGGACGATCTCTAGTAATGAAGAACGTTTTATGGTTTGGCGAACGATGGATGGCAAGAATGAAACCAGTACAACACATACTCAGCTCGAAGTGTTGATTAGAGGAATGTTAAATCCAGTGGTTTTGCTAGATTTAATACGTCATTTTATTTTATTCAAAGATGATGGGAAGCAAACGATTAAAATTTTAGTGGCTTATCACCAGTATCATGCAGTTAATCGAGCGGTCGATGAAACAAAAAGAGCTGCTTCATCAGAAGGAGATCAGAAAATTGGTGTTGTCTGGCATACGCAAGGATCGGGCAAAAGTTTATCCATGGTCTTTTACTCTGGAAAACTAATTCAAGAATTGGATAATCCAACAATTGTAGTATTAACTGACCGTAATGATTTGGATGATCAATTATTTTTAACTTTTAGTCAGTCTTGTGAACTGTTGCGACAAACTCCGAAACAGTCAGAAAGCCGAAGTGATTTGAAACAATTACTATCTGTCGAAGCCGGTGGGATTGTCTTTACTACAATGCAGAAATTCTCTCCCGATGAAGGAACAGAGATGTCTGCATTAACTAATCGAAGAAATGTCATCGTTATGGCAGATGAAGCCCACAGAAGTCAATACGGATTCTCAGGAAAATTAGCCCAAAGCACCGATGAAGATTATGTAATGAAGTATGGATATGCCAAGTACCTACGGGATGCCTTACCGAATGCTTCTTACATTGGATTTACAGGTACACCAATTGCAAGTACGGATAAATCTACCCGTGCAGTATTTGGAAACTATGTTGATGTTTATGATATGACACAAGCAGTGGCTGATGGTGCCACTGTCAAAATTTACTATGAAAGTCGCATTATCCCACTGAAGCTATCAAGCGGAGTTGACCTTGATCCGCAAGTAGATGTAATTATGGAAGAGCAAGAAGAATATGTTGTTCATAAATCTAAGAGTAAATGGAGTCGTTTAGAGGCAGTAGCTGGAGCAAAATCAAGATTAGAGACATTAGCAAAAGATTTCGTGGATCATTTTGAAGAGCGACAAAATGCTTCTTTCGGAAAATCAATGATTGTAACGATGTCTCGTCGAATCGCTATCGATCTATACAAGGAAATTGTTAAGCTTCGCCCAAATTGGCATTCAGATGATGACGATAAAGGACGTATCAAAATTGTTATGACAGGCTCATCTAGTGATCCAGAGGATTGGCAACCGTTCATTGGAAACAAAGCTAGACGTGAAAAACTAGCTAATCGGATGAAAGACAATGATGATCCGTTACAAATTGTTATTGTTCGAGACATGTGGTTAACAGGATTCGATGTGCCTGCGATGAATACGATGTATCTAGATAAGCAAATGAAAGGCCATAATTTGATGCAGGCTATAGCACGTGTCAACCGAGTGTTTAAGGATAAAGAAGGCGGATTGATTGTTGATTACATTGGCATTGCAGATAGTTTAAAGGAAGCCTTACAAGAGTACACACCAAGTGACCAAGAACAGGCAGGGGTCGACGTTGCTGCTGCTGTCAATGTAATGATGGAAAAGTATGATTTAATTACAGAACTTCTTTATGGAATCAATTACGAGGAATTCACTAGCGACAAAGCTTCTGTAAAAATGAGAACACTTAACAATACAATGGATTATATTCTAGCGTTAGGTCAGGAAAAAACGAAACTCTACAAAGATCTAGTGACCGAATTATCAAAATCATTTGCTTTGTGTGCTACAGAGCCAGAAGCGCAAGATATTAATGCTGAAGTTGCCTTTTTCAAAGCTGTGAAAGTCGCATTAATGAAATTAGATATGACAGGAACGAAGCCAACGCAACAACAAGTCGACGAACAACTGAAACAATTATTGTCCAAATCGGTTGTTGCAGAAGGTGTAGTCGATATTTACGAATCACTTGGTTTGGAGAAACCAGATTTATCTATTTTATCTGATGAATTTTTAGCAGAGGTACGAGCATTGCCTCAAAAAAATGTGGCAGTGACATTGTTAGACCGATTATTGCGAGGAAAAGTACGTGCTATCCAACGAACAAACTTGATTCAGGCACGGAAGTTTACTGAAATGTTGAATGGATCGATTGATCGATACAATAAGCGAACGATTGAAACATCTAAAGTTATCGAAGAATTGATTCAGATGGCTAAAGATATGAGTGAAGCGGTTCAACGTGGAGAAGATTTGGGACTATCGAGAGATGAAATTGCTTTCTACGATGCTCTTGCTGACCACCAAACAGCAAAAGAAGTGCTGGGTGATGATACACTTAAAGCAATTGCACATGAATTGACAGTGGCAATCAAGAATAATATGAGTGTGGATTGGTCCGTTCGTGAGAGTGCTCGTGCAAAAATGCGTGTGACTGTTAGACGATTATTGAAAAAATATGGTTATCCACCTGATCTACAAAAGATTGCTGTTGAAAAAATTGTTGCTCAAGCAGAATTGATGGCAAGTAGTTTATAAATATAAAAATGACACTTTCGAGGTACTAAGAAAGTGTCATTTTATTTTGCGAGTGAGTGGCAGTACATATTATTTTTCAAGATTGTATTTCTAAATACTAGGTTGTGAGAGACTGTCGTGAATAGCCGTAACTTCAAAATCTATCGATGAACGGGGCTGTAAAGAATTTTGTGTAAGTTCATAAAGCTTAAATGTAATCGGTCACTCGAGTTTCAAAAAAGATGACGAATTGTGACAGAATTTGACCCCAATTTTGGACCTTCATGGTCCATTTTTTTGTGACGTCCATTGTTACAAGATAAAGCATCTTTATTAACGACTCATCTGATGGAAACACACTTTTTGATTTTGTCGGTTTTCGCAATTGTCGGTGAAATCCTTCAATAAGATTCGTTGTGTAAATGATTCGTCTTAATTCTTCTGGATACTTGAAAAAAGTAGCCAATTCGGTCCAATTATCCATCCAACTTTTGGTAATGATTGGATATTTTTTACCCCATTTTTCGTCAAAATCACTTAAGGCTTCTAAAGCCTGTTCCTCAGTAGATGCTTTATAGATCGGTTTTAAATCAGTAGTAACAGCCTTTAAATCCTTATAACCAACAAATCTCACACTGTTTCTAATTTGATGGACAATGCATTTTTGAACCTCTGTTTCTGGAAAAGTGGCTTGAATGGCTTCACTGAATCCATTTAGATTATCCGTACACGCAATCAAAATATCTTGCACACCACGATTTTTCAACTCATTCAGCACCAATAGCCAGAACTTTGATGATTCAGATTCGCCGATCCAAATACCTAAAACTTCTTTTAAACCTTCAACTGTGATACCTAAAACAACATAGGCAGCTTTCGATTGAATCCGGCCTTCATGACGGACTTTAAAGTGAATCGCATCCATAAAAATAATTGGATAGAGTGCTTCTAAAGGTCGATTTTGCCATTCCTTTACCAGCGGCAAAACTTTATTTGTGACATTTGAAATGAGCGTTGGAGACACTTCGGATCCATATAAATCGTTAAAGTGATCTTGAATATCTCTGGTGCTCATGCCTTTGGCATACATGGCAATAATTCGTTCTTCTAAACCAGAAACAGAAGATTGATTCTTTTTAACGATGGCAGGCTCAAATTCACCCTCTCGATCTCTAGGGACAGCAATCGGCAGGTCGCCATATTCTGAGGACCGTAAGGTCTTAGAACTGGAACCATTTCGCCTATTCGTAGTGCTCTTCGTCTTTTTATCGTGTTTTTCGTAACCGAGATGTGTCTCCAGTTCTGCTTCCATAATCTCTTGAATCGTTTCACCAAACATATCTTTAAATGCGTCTTTTATATCTTCGGTAGTCTTAATATCATAGTGTTGAATCATTTCTTTGATTTGATCTTTAGAGAGCATACTCATGGTCTGTTCCTCCTGGTTGATTTAGTTCATTTTACCATTGGAACTTACACAAAATATTTTATACTCTCCGATGAACTCTTTGAGAGGATGACTATTTCTTAATACTAGAAATTTCTTACGCTCATATTTGACTCCTTTATAAATTCAGACATAATCGTCGGTTTTTCATTCACTGTTCTCGGATAAGTAATATAAAGATTTTTCTTTGCTCGAGTAATTGCCACATACATCAATCTTCTTTGCTCTTCAAGAATACTCGGTGGTTTGGCACGTTCAATAGCAATTTTTAGGTCACATTTATTTTTTGGAAGAGATCTATGATTTGGTAATGAGCCATCGTAAACCCCTCTGACAAATACACTCTTTTTTCCTAGCCCCTTACTTGAATGAATAGTCATAAGACAAACAGCATTGAGTCGACCGTTATCGTATTCAGCTAAACGCTTTTTCATGTTGTCATTTTGCATTACAGTTTGTTGATAGTAATCCGAAAGTCCTTTCCAATTCACTTTATCGTATAGTTCGTTCTTCAACCATAACAATTCCTCTTCGTCCAAGTCCGCTTTGAATTTTCGTGTATTTATGAGTGAATCAGCAATTTTTTTCAAATCTAAATCATTATGATTTAGCAGGGACTCTATTTGTTCAAAGAAAATCATAGAAGAATATTTTTCTTTATTTGATAAACGTCTCTCTTTACCAAGAAAATTAACAATTTCCTCACTGATATTCTCGTCGGTATATTGCTCATTAGCGAAGAATCTATTTGCAAACGAAGCACTAGTAGCATAATTGATATAGAAGCATGAAGCATACTGTTGAATCAATTTTTTTAGAACTTCTTCTTTTCCCTGTCTGTTTGTAACAGCTCTAGCTTCTATAAATAAATCGAACTGCACTTTGAACAAATTTATTGAAAAGATGCCTAAGAGGTTGTCTTCAACCTTTGTTACGAAAGGGATGTCTTTCATTGTTAAGTACTTCATGAGTGATCGAAGCTGTAATTTTGTAGGATATAGAACTAATATATCGGAATAATTTGGATAAGAATTGTCGAAAGCAAAGGGGGCTTCTTTTTCGGCCAGTTTAAAGATATTGTCAGTTATCCAGTTGGCTTCAGAATTTTCGTCTTCAAAACCAGCAATAAAACAATCGTTAGAAGTATCCTTATTATTCGCTACCATAGATTTAGAAATCCGATCGTGAGCATTGTTTTGAATGAGTACATTTCCCGCTTGAACAATTGGAAGGGTCGAACGGTAATTTGTCATTAAACTTAATGAGGTTTGTTCGTACTCTTGATCAAACGCTTTAATATACTTAGGTTCAGCTCCCCGAAAATAGTAAATGCTCTGGTCGTCATCACCAACAATAATCAATTTAGTTTTTGTTTCAGGATCATTTTCTTTATCGGGTGGACAAATCAGTTCTACAATTCGTTTTTGCAGAGGATTAATATCCTGAAACTCATCGATGAAAATATAACGATATTTATCACGTATATACCTTAATGCAGTGTTATCAGTTTCTAAAATGAGTTTCAAATTATTCATCATGTTATCAAAAGAAATAATTTCTTCTTCACGTTTTATTGTTTCGAGTTCGTCTAGAAAAAGTTTAAAAACTGTACTCAGTTTCGTGTCTTTAAAAAAATTCTCTTTATCAAAGTGTTCCTCAATAAAATGAATGATGTCTGTGTCAGAAAACCCCATATTTACCCAATAACTTAAACGCTTCGCGATGTTCGTGTCTTCAAATTTATCAAAATTGTATAGCTTGTACTTCTTAATCAATTTTCTAATGACAGTGTCAATTTTCTTTTTTTCTATTTTCCCTGGTATTCCTATGGTTGATAGATGTGGAAATGTTTCTTTCAAGATCTGGACTTCGTGGTTGAACCAGCTATGAAATGTTTTTACCTTGATTTTGTTACTACCGTTCATATATTTTACGACTCGTTCATTCATTTCTTGAGCAGCTTTGTTTGAAAAAGTACACATTATAATCGATTCTTCTTTGATCTGTTGGTATTGAACTAAATAGGCTGCTTTTGCACAAATAGTTTGAGTTTTTCCACTTCCAGCTCCCGCTATTATTCTCAAATGAGTCTTCATGTCGAAGCGAATAGCTGCTAATTGCTCCGCACTAAACTCATTACCACCATTAAATTTTATTAGCTGATATAGTACATTGGCATCAGGATCAGTAGGAGAGAATAAATCAGAAGTAGGAGTTGGTATCGTATCAATTATCCCAAATCTATCTTCATAGTTTTTTAATTTGTTTGAAATCAAAAGGTTCTCGTTGATTTTTACTTCATTTTCTTTCTTTAAAGTTTCTGTCAGTGTATTAAGTTCATTCATTCGTTTTTCTTTGTTTTCAATTTTTGAGGTCAATTTATCAATATTCTCTTTTTGCTCTTCTAATTGTTTGTTTAATATCTTTAAATCTGCAGTCAATTTAGATTTTTCGTCACTCATGCTAAAAAAGAGATCAGAAATTTTATTAAGTATAGGCTTTGAACTCATTCGTTCCTCCTTCAGGTGAGTGTTCTCGACTAAAAAAAGTCTTGCTGAACTATTCGCTATATCTAACACAAAAAAATAATAACTATTTATGTTGAAATGTAGTAACATTGATTGTGTGCGTAATTAGTCTGCATTATAAGTGTTTTTTATTAGTTATCTAATTAATGAATATTGTAACCTTCTAGGAGTATAAGCTCAAGTCAACAGAAAAAATAAGAATACTTTTTTTGATGGTTAAATAGTATGTTTGATTGAGTCTCAATAAAAAAGGGTAGAAATCAAAGATTTGAAAAATTAATCTCTCGTAAAAAGTGTTGATTTTCGATCTTTTTTAAATCAACGAAGCGAATGTCTGCATTGAAAATAAAAAAACGTGTCTAAATTTCCTTTGGAAAGGATGGAAACAATGGAAAAAGAGAATGAAGCAAAACTGTATCACCTTCAGGGAGCAGGAGATGTTCTTGAGGGAATTGAAGAGGTTGATAGTCAAATTGAACATGTTAGTGGTTTTATCAAAGAATCGTTAAGAGCCAGCAATCTTGCCTTTTTTATAGGGTCTGGTTGTTCCACGCCTTCAGTACCAATGATGGGAACTACAATGAAGGAAATACTATCAAAACCGAAAAATACTGATATCAAGCTTAAAGTTTTTGATTTTGTTGAGGATGGCTGGATTGATGATTTTACGGATATAGAAGGTTTATTAAACTGGATTCAAAGTGGAATAAGTTTTGAGAGAAATGAAGACAAAAAGAGTGAGCTCAAATCAATTTTTGAAAAGATAAAAAAGGAGTTCATTCAAACGATTCCAAAATTTGGTGATGATCAATATGCTAAGTCAAAAACGATTGACACTTACACAAAATTCTACCGTTCCATTTTTAATTCTAGAAGAATTGAAAGTACAAAACTATCTGTTTTTACAACCAACTATGATTTATTTAATGAAATTGCGATGGAGCATAATAATTTTTCGTATACGACGGGTTTTTCAAGTGATTTAAGCCAATCGTTTGATATCAATCAGTTTAAATATCGTCTAGTTGATGATACAGAACGATACAAAGATAAATGGCAACCAGTAAAAAAAGAAGCTAATATATACAAAATTCATGGTTCAATAAACTGGTACCAAGATGGTAATGGTAGACTCCGTCAAGGAAATGGAAAAGAAGAAAATATCGTCATTTATCCAACAGTATTGAAACACAGGGAAACTGCTCAATCTCCATATTCAGAATTATTTAGAGAATTTTCTACTACTCTCCAAAAACCGAATACGACACTTATTGTAATGGGATATGGTTTTCCAGATGAGCATATCAATAATATTATTTCTCAAAATCTTCAAAACCAAGATTTTAACCTTATCATATTTGGTGATAAGGATGAGGAGAAAATGAAGGAGTTTTATCGCAGTTTTGAAAAGAAAAGAAATGTTCATCTTATTGGAGGTTTATTTGAAGATGGTACTAAAGGCCATTACTTTAACTTGATCACTGACAAATACTTACTGAGAGAGACAGCGGAAAAAATAGGTGAAAAAGATGCATAGTATCGGACGAGTTTCAAGTATAACTTATAATAAGTTAGTTTTTGAAGTTTCTGACTTTAGTAAATTGAACTACAATCTTCTTGGTCATACTTATGTGGCCAAAGGAGTAGTTGACTATGTCACTATTATTAATGATATAAACCAAAAGTTCATTTATCAGGTCATAAAGGCTGAAGATAAAGAACAGATACTAACCAAGTTAGAAAACTCAAAGCTGGATTATACAGGGAAATTTGAATGTATTCCTATTGGAATTATCCAGGATGGAAAAATAGAATTTAACATGAAACAGTATCCCTCGTTACAAAATAGAGTGTACTTAACGAATGAAGATGAGTATGGCATCATTTTTTCAATTGATCATTCGGAACATGCTTTGAGATTAGGGGTTATTGAGGAAAAATATACTGCTGAGATCGATCCAGAGAAAATATTTAGCCATCATACAGCTATTTTAGGTAATACAGGTTCGGGGAAATCTACAACGATAAGGCAATTAATTTCGGAAACGAAAAAACTAGAAACCAAGAATTTACATTTACACGTTTTGGATATACATGATGAATATTCAGGAATAGACAATGTTTCGACAATTGATGTGCTAAAGGAATACAAGATAAACGTTGAGTCTTTGGATCTTCAGGATTGGATAAATTTAGTGAAGCCTTCTGATTTGGTTCAATTACCAGTTTTACAAACAGCACTCAAATTAGCCGATGCATTGAATAATTTTCGAATTTCAGAGAAATGGTTGAGGTGTTTTTTGGCCTTTACACTTTTTCGCTATGCTCAAACAGATGCTGTAGCAAAAAGAACTAAAATAATCAATATTTTGACTGGTACTGGAATTGATACTAGTTCATATAATGCACAATATGCTAACTTTTCTAGTAGCGATGAGAAGACATTTTTAGATTCTTTGCTATCAACTATGAGATTTGAACACTCTGATGAAACAGACAATACTTTTCTTCAAAAAAGATTAGAAGAAAGTGATTATAGAGTAGACTCTTTCGAAAGTTTATTAAATGGTTTGGAGTTCTCCTTTTTGTTAGAAGAGTGTAAAGGAAACGCTCAAGCGCGTTCGCATTGTGGATCATTAGAAATGAGAATCAAAAGTATACAGACTCGATATTCCTCACTGTTATCGGATAAAACTAATTCTACACTGATAAGTGATGAGCAAGTGATAGTATATTCTGTCTCTTCCTTGGACGATGACTTATTGTTATTCTTTTCTTCATATCTGTTAAAACAAATTTTTGAGAATAATAAAAAGTTACCGTTAAAGGATCGAGACATTAACATATTCATCTTGGAGGAAGCTCATAGATATATCGCTAGATTCAGAGAAAATAGTTCATTTCAGGAAATTGAACGGTTTAAAACAATCGCAAGAGAAGGACGAAAGTTCGGTTGTTTTATTTTTCTTTCAAGTCAAAGGCCAAGCGAACTATCTTCAACGGTGCTATCCCAATGCAACAATTATCTTATTCATAGAATAAAGAATAATCTGGACCTAGACTATATGCTAAAAACTATCCCTTATATTAATTCTAACCAGTTAACAAGAATCTCATATTTGCCAACAGGAACGGCATTTATTGTAGGAGAGCTATTTCCGATCCCAGTGGAAGTGAAAGTACATGAGGTATCTAATAATGATATTTCTACTACACCAAAAATAAAGTATAAAGAATTAAATGATAGGATTGGAAAGTAAAAAAATAGAAACTTGCAGTAATTTTTATCAGAAGTTTCATGTGAATTTGAACTTACGAATGCAAGCATTCGTTAAAGATTTATAAATATGCTAAGAAATTCTATAAAACAAACTAGCACTAAGCTGAAAGTTTTAAAAGTTTTTTTGGATATAATTATTTTATGATGGTTATATTTTTCTTTTCGGTTCCATCCTTGACAATCCCCAAAGAACCCGTATCATAGCTTATGAAAGTTTGCCGGAGGATGGGGAGAGAACTTGCTGAGAATAAAGAAGATTTTTAACAACAATGTTGTCTTGGTAATTGACACAAAAGGTCTGGAACGTATCCTGATTGGCAGAGGGATCGCCTTTCGGAAACGGGTTGGCGAGACGGTTGAGAAGGATAAGATCGAGAAGACGTTCGTGGTGGATTCTCCGAATGTGGCGGATCGGTTTGTTCAATTGATCGAAGAAGTCCCGATCAATCGTCTTGAGATGGTGACGCTGATCATTAAGAATGCGGAGGCGGAGCTGGATCGGACCTTTGATGGTAATACGTATATTGGCTTGGCGGATCACATTAATTATGCGGTGAATCGTTTTAGAAAGGGTGAAACGATTCAAAACGCGCTGTTATTGGAGATCAAGAAGTTTTATCCGAAGGAATTTGCGGCGGGGATGAAGGCGCTTGAGCAGATCGGCTATTATGAGGGAATCGAGCTGAATGAGGATGAGGCGGGGTTTATTGCGCTTCACTTTATTAATGGCGGCTTGAATAATGATACGGCTCAGACGTTATTGACGACAGAGATGCTGCAGAAGGTGGTCTTGATCGTGGAGGATTGTCTAGGGATCGAGCTGGATACGGAGTCGCTGAATTATGTTCGTTTTGTTACCCACTTGAAATTCTTTATTCAACGTGTCATAATTAACGAACCGAGGCAGGAATCGGTGCCGGAGATGTTTGAGCAGGTGGTTCAATTTTATCCGAAGGCGACTGAGAGTGTCGGGATCATCAAAAATTATCTACAGGACAAATTGGCCTGTCGGATTTATCCGGAGGAGGAGATGTATTTGATTCTCCATATCCAACGGCTAATTAAATAAACGGGATTGTAACTGATTATGCAGGCAACACCCAAGCAAGGGATGAAGAGTCTCTTGTTTGAGTGTTGCCTTTTTTATATGCCAAAAAAGGGGGAAGTAACATGGATAAGTATCAGGATTTGGTATCATTTATTTTGGAAAAGGTTGGCGGGAAGGAGAATGTCTTAAGCGTCACCCATTGCATGACGCGGCTGCGTTTTACCTTGAAGGATGATTCATTGGTGCAGCGTGAGGAAGTGGTGAAATCGCCGGAGGTCATGAGTGCGCAGTTTGCTAGCGGACGATTTCAGGTAGTGGTCGGAACAAATGTAGCTGATATTTTTCAAGTGGTTCAGGAGCAGTTGGATGGGAAAACGGTCGCAGCTGAAGAAGAGAAAAAAGGGTTAGTCAGTACATTAGTGGATACGATTACAAAAGTGATCACGCCGGTTTTAGGAATCTTGACTGCCTCTGGTCTGCTGCAGGGGATCTTAGCTTTATTGACGGCGACGAATGTCTTATCGGTCGATGATGGGGCCTATATTATTTTGCATGCGATGGGGCAGGCGGTCTTCTACTTTTTACCTGTCACATTAGGCTATACGAGTGCGAAGGCCTTCAAGATGAATCCTTTTGTGGGGATGATGTTAGGTGCTACGTTGCTGATTCCAGAACTGATGACGGGGCTGACGAGCGGCGATGCTTTGTACACGTTATTTGAGGGGACGCTGTTCCAAACGCCGGTCTTTAATACCTTCTTTGGTATTCCGATTCTTTTTCCGGCGACTGGCTATCAATACACAGTGATTCCGATCATCTTTATTGTTTACGTAGGCTCGAAGGTAGAAAAATGGCTGAAAAGGGTCGTACCGGCAGTGATTGCCCACAACGTGAATTCTTTCTTAACGATCTTGATTACCGTTCCACTAGCGATTTTGGTAGTTGGTCCGGTGACGAATGTGCTTAGTTCGCTAATTAGTGCGGGCGTGTCGGGGCTATATGGGATCTCACCTTTGATTACTTCGCTAGTCGTTGCGTTGCTGTATCAACCATTAGTCATCTTCGGATTGCATTGGCCGATTTCAGCGATTGGGATTACCAATTTAGCACAATCGGGTGTGGATTATATATTCCCGATGTCCTTTACCGCGAACTTTGCACAAACCGCCGTTGTTTTAGCCGTCTTTTTACGGACGCGTTCGAAGGATCAAAAGGCGTTGGCGATTCCAGCGATGGTGTCAGGTTTGTTCTGTATCATCGAACCGGCGATCTATGGCTTTAGTTTGCCAGTCAAGAAACGGTTTGCGTTCTCGATGATCGGCGGCGCTGTGGGTTCATTGATCTTAGCGTTGACTTCTACAAAAATGTACACGATGTCCTTTGGGATTCTTGGGTTCGCAGCCTTTATCAATCCTAAGAGCGGGAGTATGAATGGCGTGATCCTTGCAGTTATCGCTTCGATCGCTACAGCTGCGGTGGCGTTTGTATTAACCTATATGACCTTTAAAAAGGAAGAAGATGTCGTTGATCCTGAAGAAAAAAGTTTAGTGAAAGCGGAAGTGTTAGTTTCGCCGTTACAAGGAGAAATCAAACCGATTGAAACTGCAGCAGATCCAAGCTTTGCTTCGAAATCATTAGGCAGCGGCTTCGTGATTGTTCCAGAAAAGGGTGAGGTTGTATCGCCCGTAGCTGGCACCGTCGAAACGGTGTTTCCAAGCGGACATGCGATTGGAATCGTCAGTGACACTGGGATCGAAGTGTTGATCCATATCGGAATTGACACAGTGGAGCTCGAGGGAGCAGGCTTTAAACCGTTAGTGGAAAAAGGCCAGAGAGTGGCTCAAGGCGAGAAAATTCTAGAAGTCGATTTGGCAAAGGTAACGGAAGCAGGCTATTCTATCGAGTCCTTTGTGACCGTTACAAATTCTGATCAATTTTTAGACGTTCTTAGTCAGCAGGAAGGACATGTCAAAATCAACGATAATGTAATGACGGTCATTCCCTTCAATAATCAAGCAGAAACAATCAACTTAGCGGAGGTAAATTAGGTGAGAGAAAAGATTTGGGGCGTATTAGCGGCCGGAGCATTGGGCGATGCAATGGGGATGCCGACAGAATGCTGGTCGCAGGAAAAAATCCGTCAGAACTTTCCCGATGGGGTGACAGAATTAATCGCATCGAATGAAAATGATGTCTTTGGTCGGAAATTAGCGGCGGGAGCTATTACGGATGACACATTGAACGTGCTAATGATCCTATCCATGATCAAGAAAAATCAAGGACAGATTCGCGTGGCAGACTATATCGCCGAATTACGAGAATGGAATGACAATTCGCCGGTTTCGGCTTTCGTCTCAGGACCTTCAACGCTCAAGGCTTTGGAAAAAATCGCTCAGGGCGTGCCAATCGAAGAGACTGGTGTCACAGGGACGACCAATGGGGCATCGATGAAAATTGCACCGATCGGATTAATTAGTGATTATCGTGATTTGCCGACATTGGTGAAAAATGTTGCGGAAATCTGCCTGCCGACCCATAACACGAAAATCGCAATCGCAGGAGCTAGTGCTGTAGCGGCGGCGATCAGCTACACGGTCCGAGGTGGGCAATCCATCGAAGAAATTTGGTCGATCGCCTTTGATGCGATTAACGCAGCTAAAGAATACGGACATGATTTTCCTGCGGCTTCACTAACATTCCGCATGAATCAAGCGCGAAAAATTCTGCGACAGGAAAGCGATGAACAAATTATTTTACAACGATTGTACGAAGAGATCGGTACCGGAATGGAAACGATCGAAACGATCCCGAGCGCTTTTGTCATCATCGAATTAGCCAAGGGCGAGCCATTAAAGGCTGCGCAATTAAGCGCGTCGCTTGGTTGGGATACCGACACTATTGGCGCCATCAGCGCAGCAATCTGCGGCGGCATGAACCCTGAGCTGCCGAAAGAAATGATCCAGCAGATCGAAGCGGTCAATCAGTTGGACTTTGAACAGTTGACGGATGACGTGGCTGCATTTGTGAAGTAAAGAGAAGGATAGTAGAAAGGTGTTCAATTGCGAACACCTTTTTTTTGTTGGATTTCTCTAGGTTCAATTGGTTTCGCCGTTCCTTTTTTTACGTGATTAACAATTAGGATACCTGCTGAAACGAGTGTTAAAGAAAGAAGATTTCGCAGCGAAAGGAGCTCTTCATTTAGCAGCAATGCGGAAAGGGCAACGCCGAAAATTGGAATAGTAAAGCCAAAGATTGCTATCTTTTCAACCGGATTATATTTTAGCAAGATCGTCCAGATGCCGAAGCCGGCAGCGGATAGAAAGACTAGGTAAGCAAAGAGAATCAGACCCTTTGCATCAAAGTTGCCAATAAAACCCTTCATCAGCCAGCCAATCACAATCAAGGTGCCGCCGCCGAAAAGCAATTGATAGGCGGTAACTGTAATAGGAGATTCGCGATCGGTCAGAAGTTTTGAAGTAACGGTACTTAAGCCATAAGCGATCGCAGTGATACATAGAAGACCTTCACCCTTGAATTGAAAGCTGTTTTCCCACGAACCAGGCGTCAGGTTAATAACGATTACCCCGAGAAAACCTAGTGTACAGCCGAGTATTTTTGTCCACGTCATTCGTTCTGATTTGATTAAAAAGTGGGCGGATATAATGGCAATGAAGGAGCTGGAGGCATCGATGACTGAGCCTTTTGTTCCCGTTGTATGAGCCAGGCCGATATAGAAAAAGGCATATTGGATCGTCGTCTGAAGCAAACCTTGACCAAATACGGCGGGAATGGACGAGCGTTTGATCGTCAGCAAACGTTTTTCGATAAAACAGCCAATGATGAAGGTGAGGACACCGGAAAGAAAAAAGCGGTAGCCGGCAAACAAAATTTGGCTGGGGATTCCTTCAATATGGAACCAATCGTAGCTGACCTTAACGAAGGGAAAAGCACTCCCCCACAATGCGCAGCAAATGAGCGCCAATACGGTTACGTTACGAGTTTTCTGTAATGCATGATTCATAGTTACACCTCTTAAATCCGAATGTTCTTGCACAGACATTCTCTTTTCTCTAAACTATCATTAATAGCTGATTTTAAATATCCGAATGTTTAGAATTATTCATTCGATAATGTTGAATAGAGGAGGAGAGAGATGGATCTTAAATATTTACAGACGTTTAAAACGATTTTGCGGACAGGCAGTTTTCAAGGTGCTTCTCGGGAGCTTAACTATGCGCCATCAACGGTTACGTTTCATATTCAGCAGCTGGAGGAGGAATTGCAGCTGCAATTATTTGAAAAGGTCGGTCGGAAGATGGTGCTGACGCAGGCAGGGGATAGTATCTTGCCCCATGTAGATACCATCTTGCGTGCGATGGATTCTCTATATAACTGTGAAAAGGAAATGAGCGAACTGAAAGGAACATTGGTCGTAGCCATGCCTGAAACATTGCTGATCTACAAAATGCAGCCTGTGTTAAAACGATTCAAGGAAGCGGCACCTAAGGTAAAATTATCGATTCTGATTCAGGACTGCGACAGTGTTCGTGCCGGCGTATTGGACGGCAGTGTGGATATTGGTATTCATTATGATGTTGGCGGAGAAGAACGTTCACTTGTGAGTTCTGTTTTGTCTCGTTTTAAGGCTGTTTTGATTGCTTCGCCAGAAGAGGAGCCTGAAGCGCTGGATTTTGTAACACCAGGGCAAAACAAGGTGATTGATCTGATCAGCTATTATCCGGATAGCGTCTTTCAAGAGACGATCAATCACTATTTGAACGAACGAGAGATCGTGCTGAATTGTTCGATGCAATTATGGAGTGCGGAAGCCATCAAAAGGAATGTCATGAGCCGCATGGGGGTCGCTTACCTACCTGAATTTGCTTTGACTGAGGAATTGGAGCAGCAAAAATTGATCTCAGTTCCTACAGAGTTAGATGAGGAGATCATTGCGCTCTATGCGTATCACAAAAACAAATACCTAACGAAGCAAATGCAGCTATTCTTATCACTGATCGAAGACATTATCGGTTAAGGGGTCTATTTGCAGAACATGTAAACATTGCTAAATTAGCCAGGGCCAATCTTAATTGTTGGCCTTTTTTTATTTATCTTTAATTCACACGTTAAGTGCAATACAAAAAGCCCAAATTTGGATGAACTTAATTTGGGTGAAGGTTATTGTTGTGCGGTGGTTAATAATAACTCAATATCCTTAATCACTATTCTATTGGAACACGTTTCTAAAATATTCAGCTCTTTTAATTTTCGTAGAATTCTATTAAAACTGCTGGCATTATAGATTCCACAGAATTTAGCTAATTCTTCATTTGAGATATTTAAGTCAATCAGTCTTCCTGAGCTCATGTCCCGACCAAAAGATTCTTGCAATTCATTCAGCAGCTCGCAAACAGCTCCCAGTTTTCCATTACTAGTTAACGCACACGTTTTTCGAATTTGAAAATTAAGGTTTTTTCGATAATAAAATCTAATGTATTCATTTAGAATTTCGTCATGTTTTACATCATTCCAGAAGGCTAATCTATCTAGTAATAAAATCTCCGCATTTTCACTCAGCGTACAAATAGAAAAAGGGTTGTTAACAGTAGAAGAATTCTCATCTTCAAGTAATGTAATGATATTTCCAGCGGTAACAAATTTGATATTAAACTCGTTACCGTCACTTAAAAAAGTACTCATTTTTACAATACCGTAGTTAACAACATAGACATAAGATGTTTGATACTCTTCAAAAGCAATGTACTCGCGTTTTCGAGTGGAGATTATTTCTTTTTTACAGTGTTTAACATAATCAGAAAAATGGGTATTCAACTGCTGGCTATTCATACTTTCACCTCTCTTTTTACTCATTATAAAATGAAGAAAGCGCTATATCATTAACAAATGTTAATGAATTTGTTAGAAAGGATTGTGTATTATAACAGCGTCAGGAAGCGCTTCCTCACCAAGAAAGGACGGTATGTGATTGTGAATAAGAGAATTGTTTTGATTGGAACGGGATCGGTCGGATCGAGTTATGCTTTTTCTATAGTGAATCAGAATATTTGTGATGAGCTTGTTTTAATCGATGTAAATAAGGATAAGGTAATGGCTGATGTTTCAGATATTCAAGATGGGCTACCCAATTTTTTTACGAATGTAGATGTTTGGAGCGGTACTTATAAGGATTGCTGTGAAGCAGATATTGTCTGTATTTGTGCAGGTGTGCCACAAAAAGTTGGTCAAACTCGATTGGATTTAATAAATACGAATATTGATATTGCTAGAAAAATTACAGAAGAGGTCATTGATTCTGGATTTAATGGTATTTTTTTAATCGCTTCTAATCCTGTTGATATCATTTCATACGCAGTATGGAAATACTCTGGTTTTTCTAAAGAAAAGGTTATTGGGTCTGGGACAACTTTGGATACCGCAAGATTAAGGTATCAATTAAGTCGCCGATTAGATTTGGCGCCTCAGGATGTAACAGCAAATGTTTTTGGAGAACATGGGGATTCAGAATTTGTACCGTGGTCGACTGTTAAGATTGCCGGAATGAATTTGAATGATGTGAAAGAACGGCTTAAAGTCACAGATTATGAGCTAGAACAAATTTATGAGCATACAAGAGATGCCGCATATAAAATAATTCAAGCCAAAGGTGCTACCTATTACGGTATTGCAATGGCACTAACACGAATTAGTAAAGCGATTTTGAAAGATGAACATATTGTACTAACAACCTCGACTTTATTAGAAGGAGAATATGGGCAAAAAGATGTTTTTGCGGGTATACCTTGTGTGATTGGAAGAGAAGGAATACTAGAAACAGTGACTCCGACGTTATCAGCTAGCGAATTAAGGAAATTTACTAAGTCCATTCAAATTTTACGTAAATGTAATCCACTTTGCGAAATGATCAAAATCGGTTAGGAAAGAGTGAGACAAAATGACAGATGTAGCTTGGAAAGACTTCGAAGGAGAACTTTGGAGAAGAGAAATTAATACTCGAGATTTCATACAAACAAATTATACTCCTTATGATGGTACGGCTGAATTCTTAGCAGTGCCAACCGAAGCAACCGATAAGCTCTGGGGAAAGTTGCAAGAACTTCAAAAGCAAGAACGGGAAAATGGCGGAGTCCTGGACATGGAGACAGATATTGTAACAGCTGCGAATGCCTATGGTGCCGGCTATATTGATTCTGAATTGAAAGAACAAGAGACCATTGTTGGATTGCAAACAGATAAACCCCTAAAAAGAGCGTTTATGCCTTATGGTGGTATTCGAATGGCTGAAGAATCTTTGGAAAGTTATGGATATACGCCTAATCCCAAATATTCAGAAATTTTTACGAAATACCGTAAGACACATAATCAAGGAGTCTTTGATGTTTATACCGCAGAAATTCGTGCTGCTCGTCGAAATAAAATTATTACCGGATTGCCGGATACCTACGGTCGTGGTCGAATTGTTGGGGATTATCGAAGAGTAGCTTTATACGGAATTGATCTTTTAATGAAGAAAAAATTCAATGATTATGACAATATTGGATATGGTCAATTTACGACAGATGATTTACGATTACGTGAAGAAATAACAGATCAATACAATGCTTTGAAACGTATGAAGGAAATGGCTGAAGCTTATGGGTATGATATTTCTCGTCCGGCAGAAACTGCGAAAGAAGCAATACAATGGACCTATTTTGGATATTTAGCTGCCATAAAAGAACAAAATGGTGCGGCCATGTCCATTGGCAGAATCTCTACTTTTTTAGATATCTATATTCAACGAGATCTAGAAAAAGGATTACTAACAGAGACAGAAGCACAAGAATTGATTGATCATTTGGTTATGAAATTAAGGATGGTAAAATTTGCCAGAATTCCGTCATATAATGAACTGTTCTCGGGAGATCCAATATGGGCGACTTTGGCTTTGGCAGGAATGGGACTGGATGGTCGGACATTAGTAACCAAGAATGATTTTAGATTTTTACACACTTTAGAAAATATGGGGCCTTCACCTGAGCCAAACTTAACCGTGTTATATTCTTCACGATTACCAGAAGGTTTCAAGAAATATGCCGCAAAAGTGTCAATAGATACTTCTTCCATTCAATATGAAAATGATGACGTTATGCGTCCAATTTGGTTAGATGATTACGCGATCTGTTGTTGTGTATCGGCAACACAGACAGGTAAAGAAATGCAATTCTTTGGCGCCAGAGCTAATTTGGCAAAGTGCCTGTTGTACGCTATTAATGGTGGTATAGATGAAAAAACAAATGCTCAAGTTGGCCCAGCGTATAGAGGAATTACTTCAGATCAGAAACTAAATTACGAAGAGGTGATGAAGAAATTTGACGCAATGATGGAGTGGCTAGCGGGAATATATGTAAATACCTTAAACTGCATTCACTACATGCATGATAAGTATTATTATGAGGCTGCAGAATTAGCTTTGATGGATACAAAACTTGATCGAACATTTGCAACAGGTATTGCTGGATTCTCACATGTGGTAGATTCACTATCCGCAATAAAATATGCGAAGGTATATCCAATTCGAGATCAAAATGGACTTGTAATCTCATATAAAATAGAAGGGGATTTTCCTAAATATGGGAATGATGATGATAAAGTAGATGATCTTGCGGTGGATTTGTTAAAATCTTTCATGGATAAAATCAATCATTATGAGACTTATCGAGATTCAGAAGCAACAACTTCTATTTTGACGATTACATCAAATGTTGTTTACGGAAAAGCTACCGGGGATTTGCCTGATGGACGTTTAGCTGGTGAACCACTTTCACCGGGCGCGAATCCTTCATATGGTGCGGAAAAAAATGGATTGCTCGCCTCTCTCAATTCGTTAACGAAATTGCCGTACAAATATGCACTTGATGGTATTTCAAATACACAAAGCATTAATCCAGATGCTCTTGGACACGATGAGAATGAAAGAGTAGAAAATTTAACAAATGTTCTAAATGGGTATTTTGATAAAGGTGCTCATCATATTAACGTCAATGTCTTTGGTAAGGTAAAATTGGTGGACGCAATGGAACATCCAGAAAAAGAAGAGTATGCTAATTTTACTATTCGGGTTTCGGGATATGCGGTTAAGTTTATAGATTTGACAAGAGAACAACAACAAGACGTTATTAGTCGAACTTTCCATCAAAAAATGTAATCAAGTCATTTGGACGAATGGATAATCTCCATTCGTCCTTTTTTAAAAGAAGGAGAGTTAGGAATGGAAGCCGGTTTATATGGAAGAATTCATTCGATTGAAAGTTTTGGCTTGGTGGATGGACCTGGTGTCCGATTTGTTATTTTTTTCCAGGGATGTCAGATGCGTTGTCAGTTTTGCCAAAACCCTGATACTTGGAGAAAAAATGATCCAAAAGCAAAAATAGTAACGGCAGATGAGCTATTAGAAAAAGCAATACGGTACAAGCATTATTGGGGTAACAGTGGAGGAATTACAGTAAGTGGTGGAGAACCGCTATTACAAATTGATTTTTTGATTGATTTGTTTCAAAAGGCTAAACATTATGGAATTCATACTACGCTAGATACATGTGGGGAACCATTCACTAAAAAGTTGACGTTTTTTTTGAAACTTCAAAAGTTATTAAGCTACACAGATCTGATTCTGTTAGACATCAAACATATTGATGAATTAGCCCATAAAGCGCTCACTGGCAGTAGTAACCAGTCGATCATACTATTTGCGAAATATCTTTCTGAAATTGGTCAACCAACTTGGATTCGTCATGTATTGGTTCCTGGTAAGACAACTCAGGTGGAATACCTAAAACAACTATCCGAGTTCGTAAAGACACTAGATAATGTTGAAAAAATTGAAATTTTACCTTATCACACGATGGGAAAATATAAATGGGAAGACCTGGGTATCGATTATCCATTAAAAGATATTAGTAGTCCAACCGAAGAACAAATCGCGCGAGCAGAGACTATACTAAAAATTACACAAGATAGTAATGGAAAGAGGTAGTTGAGTGGAAAAACAAATATCAGATAGTGCAAATTCTAAAATAGATCAATCGCCATTGATGATTGAGATTACTCGGATTATTAAGGCGAAAAGCTCTCTTTATGAACATAGTTACTTTCGATACGCATTACGTTCAGTTTACGCCTGTCTATTTTTATCACTTGGAACGGCAATTGCTTTTGCCGTTGCAATGAGATCAGAAGAAATCATACCAAATAGCGGGAAATTTCTCTTTGCATTTATGTTTAGCTGGTCGCTAGTAATGATTCTATTCTTGAATGGAGAATTAGGAACTTCTAACATGCTGTATATGACAATCGCGTATCATAAAAAAATACTAACATTTAAGAAAGCGGTCAAAATTCTAAGTACATGTTTAGTATTTAACTTGATTGGTGGAATTTTCTTTTCTTTTTTGATTTCTAATACGTCACCATTTAATCAATTATCTATGCACAACTTTTTCTTTGATAGTATCTCAACAAAATTGGCGAAATCGTCTTTGCAAATTATTATTGAAGGAATCTTTGCAAATATTGTTGTAAATATCGCAGTATTGATTTGTTTGAAAATGAAAGATGATGCTGCTAAAGTTATCACCACGGTATTTATTATTTATATCTTCGCATTTCTAGGATATGAGCACGTGATTGCCAACTTTCCAGCGTTATTCTTAGCCTATTTTTCATCACATGGACAAGTAGAGAATTTCAACGTCATTTCAGTTGTTCATAACTTGTTTTTTGCTTTAATAGGAAACTATATCGGCGGAGGTCTGATTATGGGAATTGGTTATTCTTGGTTGAATAGTTTTGACTCGCCTTATCTAGACTAGAATGAACTAGAAGATTATAGAAATCAATAAAATGTATGCGATTACAATAAAATGATAAAAGAAGCAATCACTCAATCAGTAAAGCCCATTATTGAAAATGAACATAGCTATGACAAACGTAGTAAATAGTTTGATTCTTTAATAAGTATCCACGAAAATAATTATTCGTGGATACTTTATTTTTTTGGTAAGGGGAATAAATGGAGTTTGTTTAGAATCTAATTTGTTCATTTTTTTGATCATTAAAAAACTTTTATGCACCCAATTAATCAGGTTGACGCACAAAAAAAGTAATCAATATTCTTGAAAAGGCTTTTATTAATAAATAATACGTGTTTTAATAATAATGATAATTATTATTTTGAAGGAGGGTAAAAATGGAAAAGAAACGCTTCAAGATGTATAAGAGGAAAAAAACATGGGTTGTTGCACCAATCGTCTTTCTAGGTTTATTGGGTGCTTCTGCATTTGCCACGGATGAACAGGCTGTCTATGCAGATGAGGTTAATAAAGAGCAAGCTGTTCAGGTAGTTGATCCGCAAACAATAGCGGTGGAAGAGGCCGCGCCGACAACGGATAATCAAACGAATGCTGTGCCAGGAGAAGCTACGGAAACACAACCGTCAACGGAAACAAGTGAGCCAATAGAACCAAGCAAACCTGCTGAGACAGATGGTACTAGCGATACGACCAAACAAGAGGTTCCAACTGAAGATCAGAGAGAAACCGATGAGACGAAGCCGTCAGACACAGATGAAATAACGGATTCTACTGAAGTAGACGATAGCAAAACTGAGGATACGACAGCGCCTGATACTACTGAAGTCATTGAAACACCAACCACAGATAATAAACAAGAGACAGTCAAAGAAGATTCGACAGCTAATAAAAATACTACGGCGGCAACGTCTCAATCACAAACAACGACAGTTGCACCAAAAGCAGCGGTTGCAGCTGCTCCGAAAGCAGAAACGAAGGCGGCAACTGTTGCGACGATCGCCATTTATCGTGTGTACAACCCGAATTCTGGGGAACATTTGCATACTATGAACCTGAATGAGAAAAACTATCTAGTGAAACTAGGTTGGCGTTATGAAGGAATAAGTATGCGAGTGCCTTTGTCAGGTCGCCAATTATTCAGAATTTATAATCCAAATTCCGGTGAGCATTTCTTTACTTTAGATGGGAATGAAAGAGACAATCTGAAACGTGCTGGCTGGCGTTATGAAGGAATCGCTTGGCACACCCCATGGGCGGGGATGCCGATGTACCGAGTATTTAATCCGAATTCAAAAGGAGCAGGCTCGCACCATTATACGATGCTATTGAGTGAACGGAATGCGTTGATCAAGGTTGGCTGGAGAAATGAAGGCATTTCTTGGTACACACTTGGTGGTGCACAACCGATCGCGCCTATTGAACGCACACTGAGTGTTCCTTATGTGAGTCAATATGCTCCTGTATTCAGTCCTTGGGGATGTGCGGGTGCTTCGATGACGATGCTGCTGAGATTTAAAGGAAAGACGGTTGACTTGAAATATGTTCAAGACAATTTACCAATGTATCCAAGCGACAAAGGCGGGCAAAAGGGCGATGTTTATACTGGCGCTGGCTTTGGCTGGGTGATCACTCCCGGTTCGTTAGCGAATTATGCGAAGAAATGGTATAGCAATGTGTCAAACATCAGCAATGTTAGTACGCAAAATATTGTCGATCGCATCATCAACGGCAATCCTGTATTGTACTATGGCTATTCCTCGTATCAAACCGATACGATCCGCAATCACTGCAAGGTGATCGCTGGTTACAAGGACAATAAATTTTTAGTGTATGATCCGTTGTATTACAGCTCGAGTGCTAAAGCGGGCTCAGGCGGTCCGAATAAAACTTACGACCGCGGCGCGATGGCTTGGGTTTCGATCACTGACTTTGCGAAAGAATGGGATGGCCGAGCTATCGGGATTAGTTAATGTGATCGAATTAGATAAATAGATTCAATAATTGATAGAAAGAATTGAACTAAAATACTCAAGAGGTTGTCAAAATTAGCGGGTGCTACTCGATAATTTTGGCAACTTCTTTTGATGTAATCAATCGATCAATGCTCATGTCTTGTGTCAGTGAATCAACTTTGACAAAAGAAGGTTTTTTATGAGAATAGACTAGTCGGTCTATGTTGTTAGGCAATCAAGTTAATTGAAGTTAAGTTCAAATTTTTAGAATATTTATATAGAATTGAAGTTCGCTTAAAAAAATAGAGCAGTAAACGACCGAAATCGTTTACTGCTCTATTTGCTATTCTGCTATTTCGTATTTAATGACGCCGTTGTGTTCGTAGTTTTCTAGTTTCACATCAGACAAGCGGCGATCAAAGAATGAGCGTTCTTTGCCGTTTTCGTCGTATTTGTCTGGTAAGACAAGTGTAGGTTCATTATCTGGTACTGGCTGTGAGAGTTGTTCAGTCAATGCATCGATGTGACGGTCGTAAATGTGTGCATCATCGATACACCAGTGCATCGTACCTAGTTCAAATCCTAATTGATCAGCGATCAGGCGATGTAATACCGTGTATTGATAGACGTTGAATGGATTGCCAAGTGCCATGTCGGCGGAGCGTTGTTTGACATGGAGATCAAGCACGCCTTTGTTGATTTTCCAGTTGGTTGCCCAAACACAGGGTTCCAAAGTCATTTCGTCTAAATCATCGACGTCCCATAGGCTGGTCATGATGCGGCGGGAGCCGGGATTGTTTTGTAATTGATGCAAAACGTATTCGACTTGGTTTAATTTTTCGTCGTGGTCTGGCAGCTTACGGCATTTTTTGGCTAACTGGAAACCATAGGCTTTGCCGATCGTGTTGTCTTCGCCAGCCCATTCGTTCCAAACTTTGCATTTGTGGTCCTGCAGCCAAGTCACGTCATTGGATAATTCTTGCCAGATCCATTCCAGTTCGATCAAAGGCGTTTTTTGGAAGACACGTTTTGATTTCAAAATTGGAATACCGTCTGTAGGGGTGATCTTAAAGTTGACACCTTGGATAAAACGAGTAGGAGCGGGGCTGCCATCGGCATATTTTGCTCGAACCAAAGCAGGGTCTTGATCCGTGCCGTTTTCAATGATATCCATGACGATGTCGCGATAAATTTTGTCGAAGCCAGTATATTCAGTCACAAGAATTCTCCTCTTTTTTATGCTTTTGTCTGAGTTTAACATATTTGCTTGAATTCGTGGATTAAATTTTCTTCAGGATGTCATTCAGCATACGACGAGGCTGGATGCACGGACTTTCAATTTATAATTTGGTCTACTTGTCTTAGAAGGTAAGTGAGATGCTCGATCATTTTTATGAATTTTTTGCGTATTCGAAGGATTAATAATTCATATTAATGAAAAAAGTCTTGATAAATATTTTTTTTATGACTATAATTGCAAATGAAAAGTCATAGCGAGGATAAACGAGGGAAATCAATAAAAGAAATACGATTTCTTTTTATTTTTCTGGTTTAATGTGAATTGTATAACAATAATCGTTTGGATTTTTGATTAGAAACATGCTCTTAGGCTATGAAATGTTTTGTCATGAATTTAGCATGATTAATACAACTTATCAAAGGCAACAACATTTCTGTTTCGGGGTGATTCAGGTCTTTTTGTGCCATCTAATTGTGTTTAAACTAGTGTTTAAAGTTCATGAATTCACATTTTTTATGGTTGCGTAGAGAGCTTAAAGTAATAGGATTAAAACATCAGTAAATCACGTTTTTTTTAATCATTAATAAGTTGGGTTACTGTAGATAAGCTTGAAATTATTAGTTATCACAATTTCATTCATATGAAAATGTATACAGTGTAGGCAAGAATGAAAAAAATGATGCAGTGGGAAGGAAACAGACGTACTTGAGCATGCAATTGATTGAAGTACGGGGTAGCTGCTCTTTTTTAATAATTTTCCAAAAGGAGTTCAATGTATGAAAACAGTATTATTAGTTGTATTGGTCGGGTTCATTGGTCTACATGTAAGTGTCTTCGGCAGAGACATCTTCAAACACCGGAAGAATCTAGGAAATGAAAGTATGCCGATTTCTATAGGTATTGGATTTATTACTGATTTTTTTGACACATTAGGTATCGGAGCTTTTGCGCCAACGACGCTTTTGGTGAAGGTTACTCGGCAGTTAGATGACGATCGAAAATTACCTGGAACATTGAATGTTAGCCATGCGTTATCGTGTTTGTTGGAAGCGCTTATTTTCATTACTGTTGTAAAGGTAGAGCCATTAACCTTGTTCTTATTGGTTGCTTCAGCTACGATCGGCTCTTGGATCGGCTCAAGATACGTCACAGGACTTCCAGAACAAAAGGTTCAATTTGTGATGGGATTGGCGTTGATTCTAACTGCAATCTTGATGACATTAAAACAAACAGGCATGATTAACATTCTTGGAGAAGGAAATGTCGCTACAGGATTAACAGGCGTTAAATTAATTATCGGAATTGTTGGAAACTTTGCTTTGGGAGCATTAATGACCATGGGGGTTGGACTTTATGCGCCTTGTATGGCTATGGTTTACATGTTAGGGCTAAGTCCGTTAGTCGCTTTTCCAATCATGTCGGCTTCTTGTGCCGCACTGATGCCTGTGGCTAGTATCAATTTCATTAAAACAAATGAGTACGCTAGAAAGCTCAGCCTTGGTATTACTATTGGAGGTATTGTTGGAGTCATTATCGCCGCAAAATTTGTGACAGGCTTAGATATTACTGCTCTTACGTGGATCGTGATTGTGGTTATTATCTTTACTGGTCTTACTTATTTGCAAAAAAGCTATAAGACAAAAGTTGCGGAAAATGTATAGATTTTATAAAGAGGAGAGTATGTATGTTTGAGAAGGTTAATGTAGAATCTAAAGCAAATATTTATTTTGATGGGAAGGTTACCAGCCGGACGATCCATTTGGAGAACGGTGAAAATGTTACATTGGGCTTTATGCTAGCAGGAAGCTATACGTTCAACACCCAGAAAAAAGAAATCATGAAGGTGACACAAGGAGCGATGACTGTTTTGTTGCCTAATGAAGAGTTATGGAAAACAGTTAGTGAAAACGAAGAGTTCACCGTTCCAGCAAATAGTGCCTTTCAAGTGAAAATCGAGAAGTATGCGGATTATACTTGCTTCTATGTGTCTGAGGATTAAATAAAATAAAACGAGGTATCGGAAAGCTGTAGAACGTTTTCTGGTACCTTTTTTCGATGGTAAAAATATAACGGACAATTTTTGAATTGGACGGATATGCTACAATAAAAAGGATTAAGACGAAGGAGCGGGTAAAGAATGGAAAAGAAATTATTCTTCTTTGATATTGATGGAACTTTGACGGATCGCAGCACGGGTCAGGTTGTTCCTAGCGCGAAACAAGCGCTTGAGCTATTGGAGAAAAACGGGCATTTTGTTTCGATTGCAACAGGACGGGCGCATTACAAGTGTCGTAATTTATTAAGCGAGCTTGGGCTGGAAAACATGGTGTGCTCCGGCGGTATGGGCGTAGTCATCAAAAATAAATTGGTGAAGAATACTCCTTTGGATAAAGAAGAAGCATTGGCGGTTATTCATCAGGCCGAAGAAAAAGGTATCGGTGTTTTGGTTGCAACGGATGATTCGGAGAAGGTTTATGCTAGGAATGATTTATTTAGAGAACAGGTCGGACCGCGTCAAGAGCCGACAGAGTATTTCATTGATCCGACATTTAATGTGAATGAGGCGGAGGATATTTTCAAGTTTTATTTGGCTTTGCCTAAGGATCAAGACCATTTAATTCCAGAACCAATCAATTTTGCGAAGCTGCGGTTTGTCCCGGAATATACCATGTGTCAGCACGATAATAAAAAGCAGGGTATCTTGGATGTTTTGGATTATTTTGACAGACCGCAAAAGGATGTCGTGGTCTTTGGCGATGACGTGAATGATCTGGTGATGTTTGATAAGAGCTGGACCAGTATCGCGATGGGGAATGGTGTAGCTGAATTGAAAGAGCAGGCTGATTATGTGACGGATCGGAATGTTGATGATGGGATCTATAACGCTTGTAGGAAGTTTGGCTGGATTTGATTTGAAAAAGAATCCAATTAATGGAAAAGGGGGCTGTTTATGAAAAGTGAAGTATTCTATCAGCAGTTTGAACAGCGATTTACTCAGTGGGGGCAAAAGCAGGACGATGTTCATGTCGCCTACGTGGCCGGTTCGCGAGCGCGGCAAGATCATGGGGCGGATGAGTATTCTGACATGGATATTCAAATGTATGTGGATGATCCAAAACAGTATCTGGATACGAATGGCTGGATTGGAAATTTTGGTAAACTGAATACCGCGATCCCGTTCCAAAACGGCGGTGGCGGATTAGAATGGTTAGCGTTATTTGAAGGCGGCTATCAAGTTGATTTTGTGATTGATTCACTGGCGGCATTTCAGGCTCAGGTTGAAAAGAACGTTCCGCTTGAATGGTTTCGTCGCGGGGCGAGAGAGCTACTAGATAAAACTGGAAATGCTCAACAGCTGATTCCTGAACGCTTTGAAAGGACTGCTGCACAGCCTATTACTGCGGAGAATTTTGATTTTACAGTGAATACTTTTTGGTTTTTGGCAATTTATCTAGCCAAACAAATCGTACGCAAGGAGTTGTGGACGGTCAAGCTGCGAGACGCTGAATGCAAACAGGTTCTGCTCCAAACGATCGAATGGTATGAAAAGATGATTCATGGTGATGAGTACGATACATGGCATGCGGGTCGTTTTATCTATGAATGGGTGGATGCTGACATTTTCGAACGATTGAATGGTGTCTTTGGAAAATTTGATGCGGCGGATAGCTGGCGTGCGTTGCAGGAGACAATTGACCTGTATGAAATGATGTCGCGTAAACTGGCGGATCATTATCACTATGCCTATCCTGAAGAATTGGTGGTTGAGGTGAAGCTATGGATTGAAGAACATGCCGATATTTTGGATAAATAGTAAAAGAGTTCAAAAGCAGTTGACAACGTTTTCCTTATCGGCTATTCTTTAAGTGAAATTTAAATAAAAATGGATTGTTACTCTTTGAGGCATTACCATTCTCTTTAAAAAAGGAGGGTGTAGTGTGTACTCAAAGAGTTTTTTTATTGGAAAGGCGGAGGAGTAAATGAAAATTATTAAGAAGATTAATAATAATGTTGCGGAAGCGATTGATGGGAATGGAAACCATTTGATTGCTTTTGGCAAAGGGTTAGGCTTTCCTAAAACTCCTTATGAATTAACGGATC
This sequence comes from Enterococcus sp. AZ128, assembly GCF_051714485.1. Lineage (NCBI taxonomy): Bacteria > Bacillati > Bacillota > Bacilli > Lactobacillales > Enterococcaceae > Enterococcus > Enterococcus sp. AZ128. Next base: position 501,141 of record NZ_JBIORZ010000002.1, on the reverse strand, counting down.
TGAATAAAATCACAATGACGTTCTACAAATTAAGTGAATATTTTGAAGGGCTATTGAAAGAAATACCTGAGGAAATTTTGAATTTAAGTGCAGAGATTGTCAACATGGCTCAGAAGGAATTAAATGGACAATTGAATCCCACTTTGGTTTTTAGTTTGGCCGATCACATCCAGTTTTCGATCCAGCGTTTGACAACTTATAAAGATGTTCGAATGACATACTCGTATGAGATAGCTCAAATGTACCCAAAAGAAAGTTCATTAGCCGAAGAAACAGTCAAAATGATTCAGCAACAGACTCATATCGTATTACCTAAAGGAGAGCTGACAAGTATTACGATGCATTTTGTTAATAGTCAGTCAGAGTACAAAATATCACAGGAAGAAGTATTGATCGAAGAAATTATTCAGCAAACAACGATTTTGATTGAACAGGATCTGCACATTGTGATTGATCGCGATGAGTTTAACTACAATCGTTTTTGCATGCATATGTTTTATTACTTAAAGCGAATGCGCAGTGGAGAAGAACTGATTGGTCCAGGAATGGAAATGTTGGATTCAATCAAAGAACAACATTCGGAAATCTATCAGCTAGCACAAAAGGTTGGTACATTGATTGCACAACTTTATGGAATTGAATCGAATGAAGACGAATTGGTTTATTTAATGATTCATATGAACCGTTTATACGAAAAAAATATGAGGAGTAAAAAAGATGACTAAATTTAATGAATTGGCACAATCCATTTTAGAGAATATTGGCGGCAATGAAAATATTTCAAACATGACTCATTGTATGACTCGTCTACGTTTTAACCTGAAAGATCAAAGTAAAATCAACGAGGATAACTTAAAAGCAACAACTGGTGTCTTAGGCGTTGTTCAATCAGGTGGACAATATCAAATCATCATCGGACAGACTGTAAATAAGGTCTATAGTGTTTTATTGGATTTAACAGGTAGAGCACAGGAACAAGAAGAAACTGAAGAAAGCAAAGAGAAAGAACCGTTTACACTAAAAGGTCTAGGAAATAAGATTTTAGACTATTTGGCTGGAAGCCTAACGCCTTTGATTCCAGTACTAATTGCTGCCTCGATGTTTAAGATGGTCATGGCAGTTTTTGGACCATCAATGTTGAACTGGATTCATGAGGGCAGTTCTTTAGCAACGTTACTGACTTTTGTTGGCGATGCTGGATTCTATTTCTTTCCTGTTTTTTTGGGATACACTGCTGGAAAAAAATTTGGAGTCACTCCTGTTTTAGGAATGTTTTTAGGAGGCGTTTTGCTTCATCCGACTTTTACTCAGATTGCTGCAGATGGCACACCATTTGATGTTTTTGGTATTCCGGTTGCTACACAGAATTATGCAAGTACTGTGATACCAATGATTCTCTCAATCTGGATCATGTCATATGTGGAAAAATTCTTTAAGAAAATTATTCCGTCAACGTTGGGAACAATTTTTACACCAACTTTGACCATGGTGGTTATGCTGCCAATCACGTTAGTTGTATTAGGTCCCGCAGGATTTGTGGCTGGAGAATATATCAGTAAATTTCTATTATCTTTAGATGCGATTGGTGGTTTTCTAGCTGTGGCAATCATTGCAGCGTTGTGGCAATTTTTGGTAATGACGGGTATGCATCTATTGATGATCTCCACAATGATTACACTTTTTGCGCAAAATGGGCAGGATTCATTAGTTTCACCTGCAGCTATTGTTTCAAGTATGTGTGTTGCAGGAATGTGTCTGGGTTCGTTTTTACGTTTGAGAAACAAAAATGAAAAAGCACTTGCTTTTAGTTTTCTAGCTGCGTGTCTAGTCGGAGGTGTTACTGAACCCGGCGTCTATGGTTTGGGTGTTCGATACAGAAAACCGTTTATTGGTTTAATGGTTGGTGGACTTGCTGGTGGGTTGTATGCAGGATTAACAGGTGTCACCGCCTATACGTTGATTCCAGTAGCAAATTTTGCTTGTTTAATCTCTTTTGTTGGTGGAACTAATGGAAATATGGTTAATGGATTTATTGCTTGCGGAATAGGATTTGTCGTTTCAGCAGCTGTTACGTATGTCTTAAGTGTAAAGGAGGAAACAAAAGAAAATGACGAATTACTTGAAGAAAGTATTGCTTAGAGCGGATGACCTTGGTTATTCAGAAGCTGTTAATTATGGAATAGAAAAAACTGTGAAAGAAGGCTTAATTCAAAGTGTCGGAGTTATGGTAAATATGTCTGCGACCGCCCATGGTGTAGAATTATTAAAGAACGAACCAATCGCTTTTAGTCAGCACACGAATATTTGTATTGGAAGACCGTTGTGTGATCCAGAGCAAATACCCTCTTTAGTAGATGAAGAGGGAAATTTTAAATCGTCCAAAACGTATCGAGAAGCGGCTGTAGATTTCGTTGTCTTTTCAGAAGTAATGCTAGAGATTGAGGCACAATATCAACACTTTTTAGAGCTATTTGGAAAAAAGCCAGATTATTTTGAGGGACATGCAGTAGCGAGTGATAATTATTTTAAGGCGATGGAGCAATTTTCACTAGAGAATGAGTTGAAATATTCTGGATTGCCACAAGGTCAAGAGCCTAATTCTCTGACAAATGACGCATTTATTGATGTGAATGGTACGAAAGTCTATTTATTAATGGAGTCAATGCAGGCGAATTATGACCCTTATCGTACTTTTGAAAAGCTGCTTGCGAATCTTCATGAGGATGGGGTTGACATGATGATTTTCCATCCAGGTTATTTGGACGATTATATTTTAAGAAATTCTTCGTTGTTGATTCCTCGTACTGCTGAAGTGGCATTTCTTACTGATTCCGCTGTCAAAAATGAATTGGAGCTATTAGGTATTGAACTGATTAATTATAAGGAAGTGTAGGCATGTTTTTCAAAAAGAAAAAAAGTTTAAAAGCTTTTGTCACTGGAACGGCTGTTCCTCTGTCTGAGGTGAAAGATGAAGTCTTTTCAACTGGTGTGATGGGCGATGGCATAGCAATCATTCCTAAAGAAGGGCTGATCATTTCTCCAATAGATGGAAGAATAGAGGTGGCTAACCCGCAAATGCAACATGCAATCGGATTGAAGACTCAGGAAAATATTGAAATGCTTATTCATGTAGGAGTGGATACAGTAAATCTCAAAAATGAGGGACTTGAGCTGCTAGTATCTGAAGGTCAAAAGGTGAAAACGGGCGATCCTTTATTACGCTTTGACCGAAATATTATTTCTTCAGCTGGGTTGGATGATGTAGTAATGCTGATTATTACTGACTCCAAAGATTTTCAGTTTGATTTTTTAACAGGAGTTGAAGTGATCAAAGGAGAAGAAATTGCTACTTGGAAGTAAACAAGTATAAAACAAACCCGCGGTCATCTGATCGCGGGTTTGTTCGTTTTGTCGTCTATTTCATTGGCAACCGTATTTGAAAAACGACCCCTCTAGGTTCCCAGTCTCTTACGGACAGCTTGCCTTTATGCTGATTGATGATCTGTTTGGCAATCGCGAGCCCAAGACCATAGCCGCCGGTTTCTTTAGAGCGTGAGCGGTCTTCGCGGTAGAAGCGTTCGAAAATATGTCTTTTGTCTTCGTCGCTGATAGATGGCCCGTTGTTTTTGACTTCGATCAGCCAATTATCGTTGGAGATTTCAGATTGCAGGACGATTTTTTCTTTAGCTTCTGTGTATTTTAGCGCGTTGTCCAGTAGAATAACTAGAACTTGGTGGATACGTTTTTCGTCGACCATCATTGGTTGATCGGCGAAGTTTTCCAAGACGAAATGTTTGTCGTTCATTTCTGCGATTTCCTGGAAGGGCTGGGCTAATTGATGAATAAAGGCTTTGGGATCAACAGCTTCTTTTTGCAGAAGCAACTGATTTGAATCGCTGCGTGCCAAGGTCAGCAGATCTTCAGTCAAGCTTTTCATTCGTCGTGTTTCATTCAGGGCCTGGGCAATTGGTTCGGACTCTTCCAAGATTGTGTGATCGGGTCGGGTGAACAATTGCTGCAGGCTGTTTTGAATGATCGCCAGCGGTGTGCGTAATTCGTGAGACGCATTTTCGACAAATTCCTGTTGCTTGCGCCATGAGATCATGATGGGCTGCATGTTCATTTTTGAAATGTAAAAGCTTATTCCAATCGAAATCAACCAAAAGACGACCATACAGATAATCAGTGTTGTTTCGAAGGTTTTCATTGAGTCTGCGATTTGATTGGTATTGGCTAAAAATTGGATATAAGCGATGTCTTCTCCTTTATCTGCTTTGATTGTATACGAATGAAAGGAGAGTTTTTGACTAGAATCGCCTGCATTTTTTAAACTTAATGCTTGAACAGAATCGAGATTTTTCTTATCTAAGGTCAAATTTTCCAGTTCAGTGAACCGTCCACCAATTGTGTCTTTGTTGAGAATCGTTCCTTCTTTTGACCATAAAATGATTTGAGTATTGAACTTATTGTTGCCTTCTGGTCCATTCTCTCTCAGCTGATCGTCCGGCATTTGTGCCAGAAAAGGATTGCCCTGTTGGTACCGATTGATCTCCATCTGGATAAGGCGTTCATTTTCCGCCATCTGAGTTAGTGACAGGTCTGTTTGGCGATAGGCCGAGCTTTGCAGCAGCTGCAGAGTTATAAAACCTAATAATAGGAAGATACCTGCAAAAGCAGCAACATTTATGAAGAAAAATTTTAATCGTTGTTTTCTTGATATTTCGGTGTTCATAGCATCAATCCTTTTGTAAGATGTAGCCGACATTTCTCAGTGTTTTAAATAGCTGATCGACACCTGACGGCTTCAAATGTTTTCTTAAGTGACTCATGTACACTTCTACAACTGTAATGGTCGTATCGGAATCAAAGCCCCAAATCCGATCGAAGATTTGCTCCTTCGTTAAAATCACGCCCTTATTTTGGATGAAATAAACCAAGAGATCAAACTCTTTTCCTTGGATTGATAGGACATCATCGTCGACGGTCACTTCTTTTGTCGCAAGGTTGCAGATAATGTTTTTATAGACGATTTGATTCTCAGCAAACAACCCTAACGAACGCTTCAATAACGCTTTAACCCGCATGATCAGTTCTTCGCGATAAAAAGGTTTCGTCAAATAATCGTCTGCGCCTTTTTGAAATCCAGTGACTTTGTCTTCTAGGCCATCTTTGGCAGTTAGAATCAGCACAGGGGTTTGGATATTCTTTTCTCGTAATTCTGCTAAGATTTCGTAGCCGTTTTTCCCCGGAAGCATCAGATCTAGCAATATTAGATCATAAACACCACTTTCTGCTTCGAATAAGGCTTCTTCACCGTCATAGACCTGTGTGATCTCACCTAAATCCGCTAAGATTTCTTTTATATTATCTGAAAGTGTTGCTTCATCTTCTACTATTAAAAGGTTTATCATTGTTTTTCTCCTTCTTCATCTATTACTCCCTCAGTTTACCATGCTTTCCTAAATCAACCTTAAAAACTTTTTTATCTCGCTTAAGCTTCGGTTAAGCCAGCTTGCCTATTCTACAAACAGACAAATGAAGGAGGAACCAAAATGAATTATATCAAACGGGCGATTCAAAGCCTTTGGGCCAAGAAAGGACGCAGCATCATTATGATCGCCGTCTTTTCCGCCATATTAATTTTTGTATTAGCGGGGTTAACGATCCGAAGCGGCGCTGAATTGGCGACCACGAATGCGAAAAAAAGTGTCGGGGCGACCGTCACCTTATCAACGAATCGAGAGGCGATGTTCAAACAGCAGTCGGATTCAGATTCAGATGACGAAAGCAGTCGTCCAGATCCAGGCAGTTTTGAACAGACACCCGTTAATTTGAGTGATGCGAAAAAAATCGCAAAATTATCAAATGTTAAATCGTATTCATTTGAAGCAAGTACTTCAGCGGATAAAAGCACAGGGGTCACACCGATCTCGAGCGATAGCGACAGCGAAGAGGAATCTTCGGATGAACAAGCTGCCGGATTTGGCGGACAGGAAGCGCCTGGCGGAATGAGCCAAGGGGATTTCCAAATCAAAGGTGTTTCAAAAAGTAGTTCTTACAGTGATTTTTCATCAGGAACAGCCAGCCTAGTTGAAGGCGAGGCAATCACTTCGGATGATGAAGGGACTAATAATGTATTGATCGAGCAAAGTTTAGCAGAAGCAAATGATCTGAGTGTCGGGGACAAATTCAAAATTAAAGATACCGATGATAAAGATGTTGAAGTTACCATTAAAGGTATTTACAAAACAAGTGATTCTGGCGACAGCATGAGTGCTCGCTTCAACTTTATGAATCCAGCGAACACGATCTTTTCTTCTTATACAATGGTCAACACCTTGACTGGATCGGAAGGAAAAACGATCGATTCGGCAGTTTATAACTTAGATGATCCCAAAGACATGGACAGCTTTGTAAAAGCAGCGAATAAATTGATTGATACGGATACATTTAGCTTAGAAACCAATGATCAAATATATCAGCAAATGCTTCAACCCTTGAACAATGTATCAAGCTTCGCGAAGAATATCGTGATTTTAGTAGCCGCAGCCGGAGTCATTATTTTGACTTTGATTATTATGTTGTCGATTCGTGAACGTAAATATGAGATCGGTGTATTACTTTCATTAGGTGAATCACGGGTCAAAGTTATTTCACAATTCTTCGTTGAGATTTTTGTCTGCATGATCTTTGCTTTAGGGATCGCTGCAGCCAGCGGAAATGTCGTCGGCAATGCAGTCGGTAATCAGTTGTTGAGTCAGCAAACAACCTCGCAAAATGCGGACGGACAAGAAGCGAATGCGGCAGGAAACGGTGGACCAGGTCAAGGCGGCCAAGGTCAAGCACCTGGCGGTGGAAACGGCGGCCCTGGTGGTGGCGGACAAATGGGTAGCAATCCATTTACACAATCAGAAGAAATTCAAGAACTAAATATCTCAATGAAACCAACCGAAATTTTAAGTCTTGCAGGAATTGGACTAGGGATTAGCTTATTCTCGATCGTCCTTTCGTCAGCAGGAATTCTACGACTGAATCCGAAAAAAATATTGATTTCCTAATTAAAGGAGGAATTTTTAATGACACTATCAACAAAAGATTTAGGCTACTGGTATGAAAACAACGGACCATTATTCGAAAACGTTAATTTAACTTTTGAAAAAGGCAAAATGTACGCAATTTTAGGTACAAGCGGTTCAGGGAAGACGACTTTTTTATCCCTGATCGCAGGATTGGATACACCAAAAAGCGGAGAAATTCTCTATGACGACAAGTCGTTGAAAAAAATTGGATTGCGAGAATATCGCCGTAAAGATGTATCGATCGTGTTCCAAGCCTATAATCTACTGCCGTATTTATCGGCAGTAGACAATGTGGTAACAGCGATGGAGATCGCCCAAAGCCAACAGGCAGATAAAAAGGCCTACGCCTTAGCTAACTTGGAAAAAGTCGGCATTACCAAGGATCTAGCAGAGAAAAAAGTAACGATGCTATCTGGTGGACAACAGCAACGGGTCGCAATTACTAGAGCTTTATGCTGTGAACATGATCTGATCGTTGCGGATGAACCCACTGGAAACTTGGATGAAGCCACTTCCGGCGAGATCGTTAAGCTTTTCCAAGAGATTGCGCATGAGCAAAAGAAATGTATTATTTTAGTCACCCACGAACAGGACGTCGCTAAAGGCTGCGATGTGGTGTATGAACTGAAAAATCAAGAATTCAGCCAAGTATCTTAAGCAAACAGGATGTCGGTGCAACTAGTACGAATGAGGAGGAAGTGAATGAAAACAGCATTAAAGAAGGTAACATTTTTTATTGGAATGACCGTTTGTTTAACAGGATGCGGCGTGAGCGGCACAGTATCAAACGAGACAGAGGCAGATGCGCTTTCCGTTTCTTTGAATGAAGAGTGGCAAGAGGATCAGACGGAAAAAGAAGAGAAGTATCAATCGCTTTTGGAAAGCGGCGACTACGATGAAGACAACATTTATGTGAAGCTAGATCCTTATGATGCCAGCCCATTATCCGCGCTTTTGCTTTTCCAAACGGAAGAAGCAATGAAGGTGGATATTTCAGTCGCAGGTAAGGATGATGCGACCACGATCAAGAACAGTTTTGACGAGTATACAACCGATCATAGTATCCCAGTTTTAGGTTTATATGCAGATACTGAAAATGAAGTGACAGTGACGTTGACCGATGAATCAGGAAACAGCGTGGAAAAAAAGGTAACGATAAAAACAGGAACGTTAGCTAAATCCATTGCCAACATTGATGTCAAAGAAGCAGATACAACCAAAATGGACATTGGCGACAGCGAGTTGACATTTGTCGTTCCAAGTACTAAACGGGCCTATGCATTTGATGCGAATGGAGACGTTCGCTGGTATTCAACCCGTTACAACAGTCATATTTTTCAAGAATTAGACAACGGTAATCTGCTATATCTGACCAAAGAATCCAACGACGCAGAGACCTACAATGTATTACTAGAGACGGACTACTTAGGAAAAATTTACAAACGTTACGATTTTTCCAGCTCTAGTGCTGCAAATGATACAGGGAAAAGCGAAGGGGAAATGACAGTCATTCATCATGACGGTATCGAACTGCCAAGCGGGAACCTATTATTAACGGTGAATGACGGCAGTAATTATATTGAAGACACGATGATCGAGTTAAACCGAGAAACGGGTGAGATTGAGAAAACCATCGATTTGAAGGATATCTTACCTGAATCCTTCTATGAAGATTATGACTCCACAAGTCGTGAAGATGGGAAGAATGATTGGTTCCACCAAAATTCAGTGGAATATGATGAAGCAGACGACAGCATCATTATTTCTGGGAGGCATCAAGACACAGTGATGAAAATTGACTATTCCACAAACGAGATCAAATGGATCATGGGCGACAGCAGCGGCTGGCCAGACAGCTACCAGAAATATTTCTTAGACGGCGATGTCAAAGCCAGCGGTGGACAACACGCAGCGATCGTTCTGCCCGATCAGGACGATAATGAGGATACAACGGACATTTTGTATTACGATAACAATATCTCTGTGACACGCGGCGATGAAGTAGACTCCGAAAAATATTCGGAAGCTCGTCAGGTTCGTATCAATGAAAAAGAAATGACCATCGAAGAAGTTTGGACCTTCGGCGAAGACCTAGGCAAAGACTATTACACTAAAATCATCGGTAGTGCTCGTTACTTGAACAATACCGGTAATCGTTTAGTCAATTTCGGATTCCGTGATGAAGGTAAGACCAGCTCGATTATGGAAGTCACGGAAGACGGTGAAACAGTTTTAGATGTTGATCTTAGTGATTTTCCAACAAGTGCTTGGGCATATCGTGCCGAGCGATTCTCGTTATACAATAATAATTGGACGTATCAATTAGATTAAAAATATGTAAAAGCTGCGGAAATTTTCCGCAGCTTTTTGCTATTTAGGTTCCTCATAATTTGATTTCAAAAGACTTAATATTGATTCGATTATTATGAGCTGTTCCTCTTTCTTGAAGCTAGAGATTGCTTCTAGGAGTTCATTCAATTCATCACTACTCGAGGTGAAGTTGAAATTAAAGAATTCCTCATAAGAAATATCTAGTGCCTTAATAATTTGTTCTATAGTATCTATTTTCAAATTATATTTCTGATTCTCAAGTTTGTTAATATACTTAATCTCCAGCTCAGCTTGTTCTGATAGTTTTTCTTGACTCATCCTCTTTTTTAAGCGGAAGTACTTAACTCTTTCTGAGATTAATTTTCTTAATTCGTATTCTTCCATGTACACCATCCCTTTACTAATAGAATAAGGTGGTTTACAAGCCACTTTAACTACGTTACAGAACACTTATTTTTAATTATAGAGTTGCGTAGAACACTTTATAGTGGTATTATTTGTTCATAGTGATTAATAGCAATATATAAATATAATCTTTTCCCAAAGAACGATAATAGGAGGACAACTGATGGAAGAACATTCAATTAATTACAAAAGCATGAATTGTCTGGCTCTAATTAAATTTGGACATCGAATAGGACACGGTTGGTATCGAATATTGGTAAAAGCTGAAAAGGAACTCAGTGAACTTGGCATAGCGATTGAACGAGTAGAAAGAAAGCAAGGGATTCTTTCTCTTGTTACCGATTTAGAGCCAAGTGAACAGTCTTCTCAGATCCAAAATATCCTATATGAGGCAGAACTAGCTAGTGAAATGACTTGTGAATGGTGTGGTAACTATTCCGTTTCGCAAATATTTATTGATAAGGAACTTTTTACAATCTGTGAAGGGTGTGAAGAAAAATGTGAAAGTCTAGAAGGTGTTGAAAAACGATTGCGTATGAATAATAGTCAGGATCTTGAACAGGTAATTGTACGTATGAGCCTCGAAATCCAACGATTACAACATCAACTCGAACACTTTAAAATGGGATGTAATCATTATAAGAAGAGAAGTGAAAAATTATCGGAGAGATTGAAAAATAATCGTAATGATTATCAGAAGAAAAAAATACAAGTTGTGACTTCAAAAGAAAAAAGAACTTATTAAGGAGTGTATTATGAAAAAGAGAAGAGATATAAAGAAGCAAACAGTTATTAAAAAAAGAAAAAATTTGGGTAAAAAACTTGGAAAGGGTTTAGCTTTAAGTGCTTTTACAATGACAGGAGTACTCATATTAAAGGGACAAGACATACAAGCTTCAGAAATGGATGGTAAATGGGAAGCGCGATCGATTGAGCAAATCAAAAAAGATGTTGAAGGAAAAAAAGAATATACTATTGTTTGGGGAGACACATTAAGCGGTATTTCATTAGCAACGAATGTCTCAATGGAAAAACTAGCTTCATTGAATGGTATTGGAGATTACAACTTGATTTATGCAGGAAATAAGCTGGTGTTTGAAGGCAATGTCGTAACTGTTCAAGATCAAAATGGTGTAGTGACTGATCAACAACAAATTACGGAGTCGGATAAAATAGTTCCAAATCAACCGATTGGCGAGTCTGTTGGTCAGGCCTCACCAACTCCAAATATGTCAAATACACAGGACCAAACGAATGTCGAATCCTCTGATTCGGCTTCGACACCTTCTGGTAATGGTGAAAATAAAAATGACGGAACAACAGGCAATGGAAGTTCATCTGGTGGAACAAATAATGGTGGAGTGGTGACTAATCCTACGCCAAATCCAACACCAGACCCTGATCCTGCACCGACACCAACTCCAGAGCCACAAGTTCAATACACAGTCTGGTTCTACGCTTATGAAGGTGATGATCAATCAAAGAATATCGAAAAAGGAAGTCGATTATTCTCAACAGAGGGTGAGGCAACGAGCTTTATTGATGGATATGCGGATAGTTTATTAATGGAAGGAATTGCTGGAAGTTATGGCGTAATGTCCTGGGAATAGTTGATCACATCAATGTTTCGTATGGAGTAGCTGATTAAAATAAATCTGTGACTATCATTCAGTTTTTGGGTGATAGCCACAGTTTTTTTTACATGATTTATTTGTGAATAAACTCATTATAATCTCTTGATTGGTTATCACTAAATAGAAATTAGGATTTCATAAGGAAGGGAATTTGCCCCCTAAAAAACCATCAAAAGCTTAGGATTCGAACAATATACTTGAATTTTAGTTAGCCGAATAATACCTATGACTTACTCAATACTGATTCTATCAAAGTGGATAAAAAAACAAAATATGTAAAGATATTAATTGGAAACATACAATAAACTATGTAGGGTTTTTAATTAAAAAAAATGAGTTTAAGCGGAAAGGGAAATAATTATCAGATTTCAATAATTCAGAAAAAAAGAAATTATGTATTAAAAGGAATTTGAAACTATTTACGTAAAGAAGGAGTAGCAATTAGAAATAATGGGTGAGTCAGTATTGGTTATCAAACTTTGTGTATCTTTTATGTTAATATAAAAGATACAATAGGTGGTGGAGATGATGAGAAATAATAAGGCTGGAAAAAAGAAAGAAAGTACATATGACTTACTACTCAGATTAACTCAAATAAAAGAAGATGGAATATTAGTAAATGCTAGATATGATGAGGAAGTTCATTATATTCTATCTTCTTGGATAGAAGAGGCAGAAAAATTGAAGCAAGAGAATGACAAATTAAGAAAATACCTTCATGTAAAAATAACAGAACAAATGGATCAGAGAATGAAACATGATTATGAACAAGAACAATTAAAAGTAAATAAATTGGAAATTGAGAATAAAAATGCACAAGAAAGAATCAAAAAATTGGAAGAGCAATTAGAGAAATACTGTAGAAATATAGACTTGGATAGCCAATCTATAAATGCAAGGAAGCAGCTTGAATTAAAAGAGAATGATACCTATACAATCGAAAATACTATTAGTACCGACAAAGAAGTAAAAGAATTACTTGAACCGATGTATAAAGCATTATCCGTTTTGGATGAAGTCGCGGAAAGTTTAGATGAAACTAGTGAAGATTCAAAAAAGGTATGGCCATTTATTTATCAGAAACAGTGTAATAAAGAAGAATTAACTCCAGAGTTGAAAGAAGAAAGACGGAAAGAGCTACGTGGAAAACGTGGCGGAAGTCAATTGTCAGATAAGCAGATCAAACGCTTGTTGCTTATTTATAAAAATAAAGATCAAGTTCCAATAACTCAAGCAATAAGTAAGTTGGCAATTACACGTAGGACTTATTATAGAGTGATCAATTTAGATTACACTTATGAAGAAACTAGAAAAAGAATCAGAAAAATTGCTGACAAGCTTGGTGTAGTTTTACCCTAAATGAAAAATGCAATTATACAAAATAAAGAATCTTTTTTAATACATTTGAACACACTAGTGTTGCAAAGATTTTTCCAACTAATTTAAATTTTGAACTAAAGCTATCCAAGCACAAAAAACTTTATACTGCTCTCGGATGACTTATCCAAGACCAATATAAAGGACTCAAGCATAGAGAAGTATAACGCAAAAACTGCTTTTCAGAGATGTTTTTCTTCAATAAGTTTGGATGATTTGTCTGAGAAAGCCAAAAGATTGATCAAAAACTTCGATCATTACAGGCGGAGATTACCCAGAAAGTGATTTTTGAACCGTTGGGATTACACAGTACCCATGCTAATCCTAAACAAGCTGCGAAAGAGGAAACTATCATAACAAGGAATAGGCTATCCTTTTTAAGAACGTAGAAGTACCAAGTGGCAGTCAAACCAGCTTTGATTCCAACAGGCTACATTACTTCAAACGTGAAGGACATCAGCAGGTGTTTGCAAATTTATTTGGGAGCGGTGGATGTGAAACCACAAATGAAGTGACTCATAGAGAAATCCCACCAACCGAACACGGCTCATCAAGTTGATAAAAATACACGTTATGCGGCTTGGTGATTTGTGCTGAATGATGACACGAATGAACATTTCTGCGATACGCAAAACTATTCCACGAATTTCATCATCAACCCCGATATCCAAATGGGCGTTTGTGTTTTTAACGAATATCAATTCAACTGCGAACACAAATATGATGGCGGAAAATATCATGAATATTATGGAAGATAAAGCTATCACTCCTTATCAATTAGATTTTTGGGTGACGATTGACATCACTTTCTCCATTATTACCTTCAACTGTGTTCCACTGATAGTTTTCATGCTGATTATGCTTGTGCGCATCAAGAAGCGTTATCGAAAGGAGCATCGAGTGAAAAAAATCTCAGGAAAGAGAATCGCCTTTCTGCCTACCTTTAGCAACGGATGGTTCGCATTGAACGCTTGGGCACCGTATAATATGTATAAAGGTATAGATTCTTTCACGTTCTAACGATTTTACTTATCGCAACAGCTTATACAGTTAGTATTTATCCGAAAAAGCAATAAAAAGAGAGGCCAAGTTATTTGGCTTCTCTTTTTTTGGAGAATAAGGGGATTTATTGTTTAAATAAGATCAACTTGAAGCTAAAGTATTCATCACCTCTTTTATATTTTTGTCGAAAAATTAACAGTTTTTGATGGGGACAATTTAACGATCTTTGGTAGAATCAGGAAAAGGAAAGATGGATACACTTTTTTATACTTGTTTGGTGAGGATTAAGTGGTCTTTTTCCTTGCGAAAAAAGAGATCAGATAGTTTGGAGTGATGTGGGTGATTGATTTACATTGTCATATTCTTCATGGGGTAGATGATGGGCCTCAGACGCTTGATGAAAGTATTATGATGGCCCATGAGGCTGTTCGACAGGGGATTACACATATTTTGTGTACGCCTCATCATAATAATGGAGAATACAATAATCCGGCTTCAATGGTCATTCCAGCAGTTCGTCGTTTACAGCAGGAATTGGATCAACGGGGGATTGCACTAACTCTTTATGAGGGCCAAGAGGTTCGTATAACGGGTGAGTTGATAAAACAGATTGAGCGTCAGGAGATTCTATTTACTGATATAGATAATCACTACTTATTGATCGAATTCCCAACTTTGGAGGTGCCAGCTTTTTCCGAGCAATTGTTTTTTCAGCTGATCGAACGAGGTCATACACCGGTTATTGTGCATCCAGAACGCAATGCAGTTTTTACTAGAGATCCGAATCGACTGTTGCCATATTTGAAGATGGGGGCGTTGACACAAGTGACAGCGCCAAGTATTGTCGGTTATTTTGGCAGAAAAGTTCAAAAAACAGCTCACACAATGTTGGCAAATAGGTTGGTTTATATGGTTGCTTCTGATGCTCATAGTATTCAGCATCGAGGTTTCTATTTAAAAGAGGCGTATCAGGCGATTGAAAAGAGTTTTGGGTTGAGCACTGTGATCACGATGGAACAGATGATTAAGGATCTATTGAACGGGGATGAAGTACAACGTCCAGCCTATCAGAAAATAAAACGTAGTCGCTTTTTTTAAAGAACGACATAAAAAGAGCTTGTATTCATGAAAAGGATACAAGCTCTTTTTGCTGGTTTTTAACTGTAAAAAGTTCATTTAGTTTTTCTTCTAATGTATGAAAATCTAGCTTTGTCGGCTCTCTTGGAATAACGATATTTGGGATCAAAGGTTTTTCATCTAAATACGTCCTTCTTGTCGACAGCAGCAAGTCAATCGAGCTGATTTCACGCATGCAATCATGATGGGTATAAATCTCCAGTTTAAACCGTCCAATAAATTCATTTTTGATCATTTTGATCAGTTTATGTTCTTCCAAGTTGGATAGATCGGAGGCCAAGAAAATCTGTAAAGGTTCTTCTATCTTATGGAGCGGTGTGATTGATTCCAGCAGTAAGGAATAAACGGACAGCAAATAGTTGGACTCTTTAAAGAGGGCAAAATTCGTCTTTTTATAAAGCAAGCGAATTAGTTCTTTTGATCGGTTCTGCATATGAAGAGGAGTGCCTCCGCTAGCCTGTGCGCAAAGTTCATATGTATAAAAGCCAGTTTGTTCTTCATTCTGGAACAATTGACCGTATAGGTGTGCACTGTATAAACTTTTATCGACAATTTTTAGGTCTTCCTTTGAAATGAAAAGATTTTGCTCGTCAAATAAGAGTTGTTTAAAGATCTCGACGGATTGATGCAGCTGGGTTTTCTTTTCGAAATGAAAGGCACTGAAATTTTTTCGAATGTAATTATCATTAAAGACTTCATCCAAAGTAAAAATATACAAAAAAAGAAATCCTACCTCATCGCGCCGATAAAGTTCCTTTGGCAGGACATCCTTCAACTCACAATAAAATTGTTCGAACAGATCATTTTTTTCAATATTTTCCCATAATTCTTTGGTCAAACAAATGTGTTTTCCTTTTTTTGTCCGCTCGATACTTACTGCGATCAAACAAAAAAGCTTTTTATAGCCAAAATCGGATAAACATAAGTGAAAAAAAGGAACGATCCGTTCAATAATTTTTTCTGTAATGAGTTTTGTCGTACTGCCACAGGGCCAATTCCCTCTAGTATGGGAATTCAACAATAAAAAGAAGCTCAATCTGCGGATCTGAATCTCATTTCCCATTAGTTCCAAAGAGCGCCGCTCAATCGATATCCCTCTGGGTGATAACTCTTTTCGAAACTTATTGATCATGCGCCATAAGGATGATTCGCTAACGTAATACTTGTGTGAGAACTGAATGATCGAGGTCATTTTTGAGAAAAAAATCCTCATTAACAATTGATAATTAATGGTCGCCTCAATGATTCGAAAGATCAAATCCTCTATGACCGGCTCAAAGTCATAATGCAGAAAATACCCCTTTTTCGTATGACTCTTCAACACGATTTCATTATTTAAACCAAAAGAATCGATATCTTCTTCAATAAAGGAAAGGTACTTCAAAATGGTTCGCTGATTAATTTCTAATTGAACAGATAGTTCGTCAATAGACAACCAATTTTTACTTTCCTTCATTAGATAAATAATTTTAATTTTTGTAACCGTCTCTTTGTCGAACAGGTCCGCATGTTGGTTAATTAATAACATCTTTATTATGCGCCTCCCTCCACTACTTTAATGCGTCAAAAACGTTATAAGTAATTAAATGATGATAAGCAATAAAATGGTTTAGCAAAATAATTTCTGTTTTGTTAATATCAGTTTTTTTATTTTATGGTTATTATTTTATACTTTCATCTTAAAGTTTACCTGTCAAATTCCGACCTGTAATTAACAAAAAAAGATGTTTAGTTAATTATTTGTTGAATTATTATTAACTTATATTTTGTTAGTTACATGACGAATGTGGCTATTTCTAATAGTGGAAGGAGATGTATGGTGGTCGATCGGATAAAGATAAATATTTTTTTGCTGTTAATAATGCTCTTTCCTTTAATAGATGTTTTCAACGGAGTGTTTATCTCTTATGGCAATAACATTCCATTAGGAACTGTCTATCGAATCGTTTTTATTGCCTATATTTTTTTTGGTGTTTTATCGAAAGGGATAAAACGGTCGGGCGATTATATTCTGCTGCTTGTTACGTTATTTTCGTTGTCGATCATTTGTATCGTTCAAACCGTTTTCTTTAAAACAGGACTTTCCTTATTAGTAGAAGAGCTGTCTTATATCATTCGCTTCTTTCTCTGCCTGTTGATTCCTTTTTTCGGCAAACAATATGAGGAGTATCTATCCACTAAGAAATTGGCTTGGTTAACGATTATGTTGGATGTCCTGTTAATTGCCGGCTTGATCATTCCGTATCTGTTTGGTCTGGGAAATAGTACTTATGATGATACGGCTGGTTTTAAAGGCTTCTATTTTGCGACGAACGACATTGCTTATGCCTTTTTGATCATGCTTTTTTTCATCGGCTGGTTTCTGATTCAGCGGGAGAAACGAGTGATCCCAGCAGGTGGTTTAGTAACCCTGTATTTCCTTAATATGTATTGTCTGCTGATCTTAGGAACAAAGTCGGGGTTGCTGACAGGGGTTCTCTATTCCATCTATTTACTATTCTATTTTCTTTTTTATTATCGGAGCCACACGTTGTATGGACAATTCTTTATTTTTGAATTTCTGTTAGGATTGCTGTTTTTCCTGCTGATGAAGGGAAAAGAACTTTTGCTGGAATCTTTGTCCAGTATTATCGCACGATTTTCCTATTTTCGCACACTGTATCAGGATGATCTGCCGAGATTGTTGCTTAGTTCAAGAAATGTTTATTTTCAGGATGCAGTGACCAACTTTTTACAGCTACCTAAGAATCAATATGTTTTTTGGTTCGGTGCGGGTTTTGAGAATCGTTGGAACTGGTATGGCAGAAAAGGCGGATTAATCGAGATGGATTTTTTCGATATGTTTTTTTCTTATGGAATTATCGGGACCTTAGTTTTGCTGGCAGTGATGGGCTATTTTCTGAATCTGGCGGTACAACGAGGTGTGAATAAATTCTGTGTATTCTTACTACTTTTTACGATTATTTATAGTTTCTTGGTGGGGCATGTCTTTTTCTCGGCGTTATCGGCGACCGTGTTTGGGTTTATGTGCTTGCTCATTCAGGAAATAAAAAAGGAGCAGACATGACAAAAGTATTAATGGTAGGACCAGAAAGTTCGGGAAAGGGTGGTATCTCAACGGTAATTCGGAATTTCATTCACTACTTTCCGCAAAATCAAGACTGGCAGATACAGTATATCTTTTCATGGAAAGAACAGAGCAAATTGCGCTATGCGATGCGAGCTTTTCGTCGAGTGCTTATCGATACCGGAGGACAAGAGGAAGCAATCATTCATTTCCACGTATCGCAGGATGCCAGCTTTTACCGAAAAGCATTGCTGCTGAAGGCGACGCAAAAAGGAACAAAAACGATTTTTCACATGCATGCGCCAAACTTTGATCAGTTTTACGAAGAATCGTCTGTCAGTAAGCGACGCTACATTCGCCGGATATTGAATAAAGTGGATTTGATAGTCGCATTAGGTGAGGAGTGGGCCGAGTATTACCAAAAGCTGACTACGACGAAGGTGATCGTGATAAATAATGCCGTTTTTGTTCCACAAAAAAACTGCTATAACGCACAATCAATCAATGTTTTAACCTTTGGTCGCATCTGTGAGCGAAAGGGCAGTCATGACATTCTCACACTCGCGAAGCGAGTCCAAGATGATCTGCCGGATATTCAATTCCATCTTTATGGAGATACAGATGAAACCACGCCAAAAATCATTGGAAAAATGAAACAGCTCGGTTGCACCAATGTGGAGATACATGGCTGGACAACAAATCAAGAAGAACTGTTAACGGATTGTAGTCTGCACCTTATTCCTTCCTATCATGAAGGGATACCGATGGCAATCTTGGAAACGATGGCTTCGGGTATCCCAAACTTGGCGACGGATGTTGGCGGTGTTGGTCAAGTAGTAAAGGATCAAGAAAATGGTTTTCTTGTGAAACCTGGTGATGTCGATCAAATGGAGCAAGCGATTCGTTCCTTCTTTGCTTCTAGCGAGAAACGCCAGCAATTTTCAACGAATGCCAAAAAGATGATCGAGGATCATTTTTCGATTATGGCTTATCTTCAAGCCTGGGAGCACGTTTATAAATCATTATCTGGGTAAGGAGAGGAGTTAGTCATGTATTCATTCAAGGATTTCTTGCAATTTCTATGGCAGCGCTGGAAAACGATCGTGGTCATGACGTTATGCTGCATGGCAACTGGTTGTGCCGGATTCGTTTTTCTAGATGGCTTTCAATATACCAACCAAGTCTCCTTTTTATTGCCTGTAACAGAACAAACCGTTGAGGCAGGCGACGGAACAGATGAGCAAGAAATGGAAAATACGATCGTAGCCAGCAATATAAAGCTGATCGAAACCTATAAGGAACTGGTGAAAAGTGATGGAGTATTGCAGGAATTGCAGAAAGAACATCCCCATCAAAGCAAACAGTCGCTTTTGAACGCCTTAACTGTAACCAGCAGCATCAACTCGCAGTTGTTCACGGTAAATGTGACGACAGATAGTCCAGAACAAAGCCAAAAAATCGCACTGAGGCTGAGTAAGAGCTATCCCCAAATAGTGGAGAATAGTCAGTTGCCACGAAAGGTATTCCTACTTTCCGCACAGTCGGTCGAAACGATTCGAACGCCGGATATATTCAGATTAGTACTTGGAGTTTTTTTTATAAGTTTCATTTTCAGTACCTCCTCTAGCTTTATTTGGTCTTACTTATGTGAAAGAAAGTTCCTGAGAACACCAGAAACACTTCAGAAACTTGTAGAGGCAGAGCCTCTTGGAATCGTGGACTTTTATGATAGATAAAAAAAAGAAAGTAGAGTGTCTGGTTTGAAAGCATTACTAGTTAGTTTTATTGACAGCTCAAATATCGGTGATCGTTTAATAGCGGAAACCTTGTCAGAGCAATTATTAATCGGCATCGAAACGAAGAAATACAGCTACAAGTTCATCGAGGAGTCGCAAATCACGATCAATCAGGAACTGGTCCGACGTTCGAAAAGCCATGAGTTATATTACAAATATTTGCGGCCGATGCCATTTATGAAAAATATCATTAGTAAAGGGAAGTGGCGTAGATCACGAAAGCGGATGTACGACCCGACAACTATTCAGCAGTTCGAAACAGCCTTAAAGCAGACCGATTTCTTAGTTATTGGTGGTGGAAACGCGATATTCGATTCGTCACCAGCGACACTCTCTGCCCGACGTTTTGATCGAGTAGTTTCCTTGGCAAAAAAGCATCAGGTGCCAATAGTTGTCAGTTCGATAGGAATCGGCCCTTTTTCTACAGAAAAGCAGGAGCAAGCCGCTATTGATACGCTAAAAAAGTGCGATTATGTGACTTTTAGAGATCGCCGTTCACTGGATTATTTAAAGAATGCTCATCATTCAGCAGCCTACGCTTCGGTCGATCCGGTCTTTCTTTTACCGGCAAAGCTGCCATTTGAGCAATTGAAAACTCAAAAAGGTTCGCAACAGCGAATTGGGATCTGCGTGATTGATTATCGTATTACCGGCTGTTCATACAAGGCTTATCAGCGCTATTTGGAGGAAATGGGGAGGTTGATCCAGCAACTATCCGGCTCCAAAAGAGAGATCATTCTATTTTCTTCTGAAGTACAGGATTACGAGACAATCGAGGCCCTTTATTCTGACTTCCAAAAAGATCCTCAAGTCGATGTCGCTTTCATTAAGGACAAGGACGACCTGCTAGGTTTATATCAGACGTTGAATGTAGTCGTTGGTACCCGAATGCACTCCATGATTGTAGCCGTGTCACAATATGTGCCGATCATCGGTTTGTCGTGGCAGCAAAAGGTTGTCGAGATGTTCAAAAATCTTGGATTGGAAAAAGATGTGTTGATGATTGAGGATTTGGCGTCCGAAAGAGACTACATAGCGGAAAAGGTTGAAGAAAAATTGGTGAACAATGCACAGGAAATGAACCAGATGAATCAGTGTAAAAATCAGATGCGAGCAGCCTTCGAGGTGAATCATCAACTGATTGACGCGGTTCGACAAAGCTTGGTAGATCCATGAATCAATACAAGAAATTGTTCAATGATTCGTTGATTTTCGCTATCGGTAGTTTTGGCAGCAAACTGATTACTTTTTTCTTAGTCGGTTTTTATACCTTTTATCTAACAAAAAGTGAATATGGCACGGCGGATCTGTTGATCAATACAGTTAATCTTCTCCTGCCGATCACTAGTCTCAGTGTTTCAGAGGGTGTTTTACGCTTTGTTCTGGATAGTAAAAGTCAGCGAGAAAAAGAGAACTGGTTAAACACGGCGATGAAAATAAATTTGCTTGGACTAGGGATGACAGGAGTTTTTCTGACGGGTGTTTATCTATTTGGACCGCAATGGGGTGTTTCCTCCAATGTGGGTTTTCTAAGTTTTGTTCTGTTAGCGATGCAATCGGTTCAATTAATCCTTATGCAATACCTCAAAGCAATCGGAAAGCTGAAAATTTATGCCGCAAACGGGATTCTGTTGTCGTTGTTGACCTTACTTTTTGGTGTTTTTTTCTTTCGACAAATGACGAACATGCTAACGGCTTATTTTTGGTCACTCGTTCTGGCAAATAGTCTATCGTTAATTTTTTTATTGATCAATATCCCTATGAGCGCATGGTTTACAAAAGTAAATCAACCGACCGCTCAGCAAAGAAGGCAGTTGATCGGCTATAGCTTGCCTTTGATTCCAAACTCTGCGATGTGGTGGATTCTTACGACTTCTAGCCGCTTTATTATGACCTTTTTCCTTGGTGTGTCCAGTAATGGGATGTACGCGGCGGCCAGTAAAGTTCCTAATCTACTATCGGTGATCGGTTCGATCTTTATCCAGGCTTGGCAGTTATCAGCGGTAGAAAATTATCACAAAAAGGGTTCTGGCAGCTTCTATCAAAAGGTCTTCAATCACTATAGTACGTTGCTGCTATTTTTCTCAGGATTGATTCTGCTGTTTTTAGATCCTTTGGCCTCAATCCTGTTGTCGAAGGAATTCTACTTTGCTAAAGCATACATTCCTTTGCTGCTGGTAAGCAATTTCTTCTCCTGCGTTTCGGGTTTTTTCGGAACAACGTACATTGTGGTCAAGAAAACCAAAGGAGTATTGACGACTTCATTGGTGGGTGCGGCAGTGAACTTGATCGCCAGTTTCCTGTTGATCCCGCTGATCGGTATTAATGGGGCTTCCTTGGCCTCAGCTTTGGGCTTCTTCATCATTTTCTATTTACGGAAAAAACAGACGAATCGCTTAATGAACATTCGTTTATCTACCAAAAAAATGAGCTTTCAATTCTGTTTGTTGATTTTTCAGACTGTGTTGAACCAATGGCAGCCGTTTTCTAAGCCGCTTTTGATGGCTAGCCAATTACTGATCCTGGGATTAATCGCTGCTGTTGATTTCTTCCCAAAATGATAAAAATGACGACTCGCATCTATCTGTGTGTTTCAAGGAGCAGAATGAGTAACTATGGAGGTTGAGATGAATAAAATTGAACTATTTGATCTTCGGATTGATGACGGAGACTTAGAGGAAACCGTGGCGGAAATACTTGACCGGATTCAACGAGATGAAGTTATCGAGCATATCGGAGTGAATTCCAACAAGGTCGTTCTTAGCCGCCGCAATGTCAAGATTAGAGAAATTATTCAGCAGGCGGACATGGTTAGTGCCGATGGGTATTCCGTTGTTCGAGCCTGTCACTGGCTTAAAAAGAAAAAGATCGATCGGGTCACCGGCATCGATACGATGACGGAGCTGCTCAAGCAAGCAGAGGCGTTGGAATTTACGGTGTATTTCCTTGGGACCAAGGAAGAAATCTTAGATAAATTATTGGAAACAATCCAACAGCAATATCCTAAATTGATTATCGCCGGCATGCATCATGGTTATTTCAAGCAGGAAGAGGAGAGGGAAGTGGTGGAAAGAATTGCCGCTTGCCAACCACATATGCTGTTTATCGGGATGACCTCTCCTTATAAGGAAGAGTTTGTAAATAAATATAAAAACGATTTGAATGCCAATTTGATTATGGGTGTTGGTGGCAGCTTCGATGTGCTGTCCGGTGAAATTTCGCGAGCTCCGGCTTGGATGCAACGCAGTGGGTTTGAATGGCTGCACCGATTCATGAAGGAACCGCGGCGATTGTATAAACGTTACATTTTCGAAAATCTCTATTTTGTCTACTTAACTGTACAGGAGAAAATTAAATGAAGAGGCTGCGCGTATTGTTGCTAACTTATGGCGCGTTGCCGGTTCCAGCAGTCAAGGGTGGGGCAATTGAAACCCTGTTAGTTTCTTTAATAGAAGAAAACGAAAAACAGCAATTGTTAGAGCTGATCATAGTGTCCACAGACGATCCCACCATTTCTAGGTTTAATCAAACCCATCAACATACCCAAGTAATAGCGGTGGAAACAAAAAAGCGGCCGCTTTGGTGGTTCATACAAAAGTGTTGGAACAAGTGTAGAATGTTAGCAACCGGGAAAAGAAAAAACCTGATTCCGTACCCAAAATTAATCGTAAAAACAAAAGAGTATTTACAGGAAGAAAATGTAGATTGTCTGATCGACATGAATTGTCCAGAGCGAATTTCTGCGATTCGTTCCTTTTACACAGGCAAGCTGGCGGTGTATTTACACAACGACTACTTGAATACACAAACTTATCAAGGGGAGAAAATTTTGCAGCAACTGGACGGTGTCTTGTCTGTCTGCGATTTCCTCAATCAACAAACTCAAATAATAACTAATTCAGGGAATTGGCCGGAGTTTTATCGCGTGAATAATGGAATAAAACTGACAGAATTTCAACCAGTAAATAAAAAGGAAAAACAGCAGGTGAGGTCCCAGCTCCAGCTAAATGAAACCGATCGAGTTATCATCTTTTCCGGCCGCATCACAGAGACCAAAGGTGTACACCTACTGCTAGAAGCATTGAATCGAATCGACTCCTTGGAAAATGTGAAGCTCTTAGTTCTAGGTGGCACAACCTACAGTTCGGGTGAAAAAGATAGTTATTTTAAAAAGGTCATCGCGCAGGCGGAAGAGCTTCCTATCGATGTACGTTTCACTGGATATATTGAAAAAGAGCAAATTCCTTACTATCTAAAAGCTGCGGACATTTGCGCGATACCGTCGATTTTCCATGAAACTTGCTGCCTTTCAGCGGTGGAAGCCCAGGCCATGGGTATTCCCGTAATCGCCACAAAAATAGGCGGAATTCCAGAGTACATCAGTGAGAAGAGTGCACTGTTGATTGATTACGATCAGCACTATCTTGAAAAGTTTGCGGCAGGGTTGGATAAGCTTATCCATGACGATCCATTTCGTGATCGATTGAGTAAAGAAGCCGTCAAAGAGAGGGAACAACATTCGCAGAAACGCTACTATCAGGAATTCGTCGGAAGCATCAATCAATTAGCCGCAAAAAAATCTAATCACTAAGGAGATACAGCATGAAAGTATTAATTTTAACCCAAAATCTATTAGCCGAAACCATTTTTCAGAACAAGCTCCAGCAATTAAATTACGAAGTGTATTGCAGCACGTGTTTAGTAAACGAATGTCAGAGGATGAGTCAGGAAACCACGCAGCTGCTTTCGTGTTTTGATGCGGTCATTTTAAGTGAAACGATCGCTTATCAAGAGATCGTTGATCTAATACTAGGCATTCGCGATCATGTGCCGATGATCATCAGAAAGTACGAAAGTGACTTTACGAAGAGTACCGAAGAGGAACAAACAGAGCATGTCATTGATCGATGGATTCGAGTAAATGCCTCGTTAGAAGAGATTCGTGAGCTTTGCCAAACAATTACTCCAAGAGAAACAGAGCAATTATCAGGTGATGTCTCCAGAAAGGAAAGACCTGAACAAAAGAAATACCCGCTGTATAATTTTGGCTTTTCTAATCGTGAGAGTGTCTTACTAATGTGTCTGCACGAGCATCAAGGACAGTACCTTTCACGGCAAGAGCTTTGTGAAAAACTGTGGCGTGAGGAGGGTGTGACGAGCTCGAAAATGACCGCGCTATCCAGTTGTGTGCGTAATATCAAAGAAAAGGTCGAAAAAAATGGTGTGAAATGCAATCCGATCAATACCGCTTGGGGAAGAGGATATCAAATTTCAGATGACTTTTACCACCTGATCCAAATCGGAACATAGGGAAAAGATAATTTCCTAAGGTAATCATGTTATTTGAGAAACGATCTACACGTTAATATCGCTAAAAAGGCAAAAAATAAACAAAAATTGAAAGAAAAAGAAGAGAAACGATCATTTGGTTAATAAAAGCGGCTTTTTCCCGAAAGTTAATTTCAGAAAATCGTCAATTATTTGACGGTTCGTCCATTGTCTTCTGTTCTATTATTATCTTGTTAGCTGTAATTATTCTAAAGAAACAACAGCTTGGAAATAAAGAAAAATACATCGGGACTTTTACCGACCTTTGGAAGTGAGAAGATGAATAACATTTATGAGAACAACTCGTCAATCGAGGAGATTTTTATATCAATACAAACGCGTTTAAGTGTTTCCGAGTTCCTTTTAGGCAGAGTAAAACGGGCCATGGATATTATAATCAGTCTGTTTGGTCTGATGCTGCTTTTAATTCCATTCGTAGTAGTTGCTTTGCTGATTAAACTAGAAAATCCAGAAGGGCCTGTTTTTTTCAGCCAAACACGTGTAGGTCTGAATGGAAAGTGTTTTGTTTTATATAAGTTCAGAACAATGTATGTAGGAGCCGAAGATCAACTGACAGAATTAATGGAAAAGAATGAGATACAAGGTCCCATGTTCAAAATGAAATGCGATCCGCGAATCACTAAGATCGGAAGTGTTCTGCGCAAATTTAGTATCGATGAGTTTCCGCAGCTGGTAAATGTTTTAAAGGGAGACATGTCGATTGTTGGTCCTAGACCAGCTTTGCCTCATGAAGTAGAGCAATACACATCGTATCACCGTTTGCGTTTATTGGTAAAACCTGGTTGCACAGGTATTTGGCAGGTTAGCGGCCGCAACAATCTTCATTTTGAAGAGATGATTCGACTAGATTTAAGCTACTTAAGTAAAGGCGGTCTCCTGTTAGACGTACAGATTATCTTTAAAACCTTGCTGGTAATTATCACACGCGACGGTGCTTATTAAACCAGTACATAAATTATCGGAGGCAACCAATCATTATGGATGAAAAATTCAATTTATCCTTTTTGTTCCAAACAATTAAGGAAAAATTACCGATCATTATTTTTTGCAGTATCTCGGGGGTACTAATCGGCGGATATATTTCCTTTTTTTGGATCACTCCGCAATACAGTTCCCAGACTCAGATGATCGCTGCGACAAAATCGACTGAAGAAAATCTTTCCAACGAGATCACAGCCAATTTACAGTTGGTGAAAACGTATAAGGAACTTGTATTAAGTGATCTCGTCTTGGGTCAGGTACAAGAAAAGGTAGAGGCAGAACAAAATCAAAGCATGTCGCTTAGTCAATTAAGAGAAGCGATCACTTTAGAACAGCAGCAGGAGTCACTCTTTTTTTCCATCCGAACAGTGAGTGACCGCCCAAGATTAGCGGCCTATTTAGCCAATACGACATCTCAGGTATTTCAAGAAGCCTTAGCAGAGAGTCAAATTCCAGGTGAAATCTCGATTACTACTGAAGCAACAGCAGCTCGATCACCGATATCGCCAAATCATAAATTGAATTTAGTGTTGAGCTTATTTATCGGAGGGATGGTCGGCTTTCTATTCGTACTATTGCGAGCAAGTGTCGACCAGACAATTAAATCAGAGCAGGCGGTCTACGAAATTTTTAATACCAACGCATTAGGGATGATCCCTTATACGACCAGTGTGGATATGAAAATGTCTGCCAAAGATAAAGATCTTTTGAAAAAAAACTTATCAGAAGATTCTCTTCGTGTGTCCAGAAGGCAACGGAAGAGAGTCTAAATGAGGAGCGTCAATATGAAGGAACGAGAAACACGACTGATTTCGATCGAAAATCGATTTTCACCAATTACGGAGCAATACCGTAATATTCGCACCAGTATTCAATTCGCCTCTTCAGCCGGCACCCCTTTAAAGCTCGTTTTAGTAACATCAACCGAACAAGAAGAAGGAAAGACTACACTCGCTTCGAACTTGGCGGTGGTTATGGCCGAAACTAATAAAAAGGTATTGCTGATTGACGGGGATCTACGACGTGCGACCGCGGGCAAATTTTTCAGTTTAGTCTCTAGTCAAAGCAAGGGTTTAAGCACGTTATTAAGTAATGTTCGAATCTCACCGGAGGAAGCGATTCAAAGTACACAAGTAAAAAGTTTAGATTTTTTACCAGCGGGGCCTATTCCGCCGAATCCCTCAGAGCTGCTGAATTCAAGTCGGCTAGACGAGATTTTTATGCAATTAGAGGACCAGTACGATTTTATTATCGTTGATTCACCGCCATTGCTGGTGGTAACGGACGCTCAAATCTTTTCTTCAAAGGTTGATGGCGTCATCTTAGTCGTTCGGGAAAATCGGACGAAACGCAATAATTTGCTGAAGTGTAAAACCTTGCTCGAACGGTCGCAAGCCCGTTTGATTGGCTTTGTGTACAACGGAGCGAAATCGATGAGCGCTGGAAATTATAAATACTACAAATATTAGGGGGTGATGGATGAATACGCGGTGGTTTTAAATAAAAAAAGGGAAAATAGAAAGGGGAAAAAATAGTGAAGAAAAAGAAATTATTAACAATCGGTGCCAGCAGCTTGATGCTGTTGAATACAGGGTTAATGCCTGCTATGGCTTTAGCTGAAGAAAAGACGCCAGCAACGGAGGAGGTATCTCCGGAATTAGCAGATAGTTTAGCTAAAGATGCTTTACCTGAGGCAGCACCAGAATCAAGTACGGAACCAGAACAAGAAACACAGGAATCAAAAGCCGTACCAACGAGCGAAGTACCAGAAGAAAGTACTGAAGCGCCTGAAGCGGCAAGTGAACAAAAAGATGCAAGTCCAATTATGCCAATGGATATTGGGTTGATTGCTTGGGGGAAAATTGGTCTAAAAACGTCTACAAATAAAGAATTGGTGATCAATAATCAAAAGACAGAAGGTATTTTGACCGTTGATTTAAATATCACACAAGTAGCCAATATCGGAATTGCGGATAAAACGTATTACCAAGTCAAATTACCAAATGAATTCAAACCTTTATTAGAAGACCCACGTTTTATCAATTATATATCCGGGGAAATGAAGGCTTACAATGCTGGGATTCCTATTAAATCTTATAAATACAAATCTACAGATGTCAAAGTGGATCCTGAAAGCTGTTCATTAATCGTTCAAAATCCAAGTATTACAACAATCATTGGGCTGTTTCCACATGTTTATTGTTCATTAAACATTGATCTAGGTGGGTTTGTAACAGACACAGAAATTCGGATTCCAAACTCATTAGACGGTAAATATCATTTTAACACTGCCTTGACACAAGACAATAACATTATTGATTGGACTGTTGGCGGCGGAAAAGAGTCTAGCGGTTTCTTAGAATATGCCAAAATCGATCCAGCTTATGGGACTGAAAAACCTGTATTGACTGCTGAAAACCGCAAAATTGTTTTAGGTGATGACTTCAGTGGCGCATTTGCAATGAAGGGCGTCTCAGCGATTGATAAAGAGGATGGCGATATCACGAAAAATGTTGCCATTATTGACAATCAAGTGAAGTCTAATGTAGCTGGAATTTACCCAGTGACTTATAAAATTGTTGATAGTCATGGTTTATCAGCAACTAAAACGATTGATGTTACTGTAGCGGCCAATACTTTGCCAGTCATCAATGCTGAAAACAAAGTGATCGAAAAAGGCGAACCATTCAATCCATTAGAAGGCGTGACCGCTCATGATGAAGAAGATGGTGATTTAACGTCAAAAATTAATATTAAATCGAACAACGTAAATACCAATATTCCTGGTAAATATTTTATAACTTATTCAGTAGAAGACAACCACAAAGGAATCACTACGAAGGATATCGAAGTTGAAGTCAAAGAGAGCGTTAATGGAATCGTAGCTAGCGACTATACAGTCGGACAAGGTCTGATTACCGGTACGTACGAAGGCAAAGTTTCTTATCTTGAATTTTATGTTGATGGACATTTAGTATCTAGCGGCGGAACCTTGAAGGACGGCAAATTCACGTATGAAGTAAGTACTGGACTAATTAAGAAAAACTCTAAAGTAGTACTAGTTGCTTACGATAAAGACAAGAATAAATTAGACGAGAAAACGGTCAAAGTTATTTCAAATTATAGTGGAACGATGTCCGCTTATGACTACACAGTCGGTGACGAGTATATTCGCGGAACGTACACAGGTGATGTGAAGAAAGCTAAAGTTATTGTTAATGGCAAAGTTCTTGCACTTGGAGGAACCTTCAAAGATGGCGAATTCAGCTACTGGGTTGGCAAAAACGCCATTAAAAAAGGTGATAGTGTCTTAATCAATGGTTATGACGTAGATGGTGATGTGTTAAGTCAAAATAATAAAGTTAATATCGTTGCCGCACCAGAAGAAAAAGGAGCGATAACACCGAATAAATTCACTGTTGGAAATGTCGAAATTACTGGAACTTATACGGGTGATGTGAAGAAAGCTAAACTGTATGTTAATAACAACTTGATTTCACAAGGCGGAACCTTTAAGAATGGCACATTCACTTACTACGTGGGACAAAATATTATTTCAAAAGGCTCCAATGTTCGCTTAGTTGCTTTTGGTTCGGAAGACAATGAGTTGGACAGCAAAACGGTTCAAGTAGAATCAACAACCTCTGGAGGTATGTTAGCAGACAGCTACACTGTGGGTGATGAATACATTACTGGAACGTACACAGGCGATGTGAGAAAAGCCAAAGTTATCGTTAACGGAACTGTTTTATCTCTAGGTGGAACTTTCAGCGGTGGACGCTTCACTTACTGGGTAGGAACATCAAGAATCAAAGCCGGCGACAGCGTATTTATCAACGGTTATGATCAAAATAATGCATTAGTTTCTCAAAACAATGCAGTTACTATCAAGCAAGCTCCTGCACAAAAAGGAACAATCACACCAAGTCAATATACAGTCGGCAACGGAGAAATCACAGGAACCTATACAGGTGATGTGAAAAAAGCACGCTTATCTGTAAACGGCAATGTTATTTCTTGGGGCGGAACCTTTAAAAACGGTCAATTCACTTACTATGTTGGCAGCAGTATCAAAGAAGGCGACGTTGTTACCATGAATGCTTATGGAACAGATGATGTGTTGCTGCAAGAAAATGTGAAGGTTGCTTTCACAAGCTCTTCTTACAAAGGGACCATTTCACCAAATACTTACACTGTTGGTGCTATTGAGGTTACTGGTATTTATGTAGGCGATGTGAAACAAGCGCGTCTTTATGTAAATAATGGGTTAGTTTCAGTAGGTGGAACCTTCAAGAATGGTACTTTCAGCTACTATGTTGGAAATGCTATTAAAAAAGGCGACAATGCTTATCTAGTGGCCTATGGACCAGATGGAATTGAATTAGATAGAAAAACAGTTCAAGTGAACTAGCGAACGGAGATTTTGAATGAAAAAATTATTATTGAGTATCATTGCAGTTTGTTTTATCTTAACTGGATGCAGTTCAGCTGGCGACAAGGAAACGAAGGACAGCGGAGCAACATCGGTCTCAGTTGCTAAAGTCGCAGTAAAAGATGGCTTAAACACACCTTTCACAGCGGATGGGATTGAAATGAAAATCACTGAAGTATCTAGCAGCGAATCTGTCAACGAAGCTAAAAAACCAAAGCAGCTGATTACCTTTACCGTGGAGTATAAAAATATTGGTACCGAAGATAGAGGCATCGGGGCGATTGATTTTCGCTTAGTGACAGATAAAAAGGATAAAACATACAACGTAACTGAGGAAATGGAAGCTTTCGGCGGTGTAGTAGAGCCGGAAAAAGCTTCTAAAGGCAAATTGTATTATTTGATTGAGCCAGGAGAAAAACCAACAAAATTGGAATATGCTCCAGCAGACAAAGCTCTTAAAACATGGGACCTAAAATAATAGCTTTTTTCATTGACCGTTATTACGCAAAACACAATCGATCTTTTATTATTTAGATCCTCAATTCGCTTGATTGATGTACCAAATTTGAAGATCTTGAAGAAGAGTGTTCAAACTCTTCTTCAAGATTCTTTGTTGTAACGGACAAATTCTTGGATAAAAGGGAGATACATATGCCAATAAAAGTACTATCGATTTTTGGTACGAGACCAGAAGCAATCAAGATGGCACCAATAATCAAGACCTTAGAAAATGACCCGCGTTTTCAATCAAAGGTCGCTGTGTCTGGGCAGCATCGAGATATGCTAGCTCCGGTACTGAATTTTTTTGAGATAACACCAGACGATGACTTGAAGATCATGAAGGAAAATCAAAGCTTGAGCGATGTGACGGTGCGGATCATTGATAGACTGACACCGATCCTGCAAGCAGATGTTCCAGATATTGTGTTGGTTCATGGCGATACCACTACCACTTTGGCGGCCGCTTTAGCCGCTTATTATCAACAAATCACCATCGGACACGTTGAAGCCGGTCTGCGTACTTGGAAGAAATACTCCCCCTTTCCAGAAGAGATGAACCGTCAATTGGTAGATACCTTGTCAGATCTTTGTTTTGCGCCCACAGAAGAAAGTGCAGTCAATCTACTGAAGGAAAATCATCAAGAAGATCAGATTTTCATCACGGGGAATACTGCGATCGATGCGATGAAATATACGATTGATGAAGACTATTCACATCCTTGTTTACCAAACAATGGTAAGTTTCGCATTTTGGTAACGATGCATCGTCGAGAAAATCTTGGTGAACCAATGACCGAAGTTTTTCAAGCCTTGGCGCAGTTAGCAAAGGAGAAAAAAGAAGTCGAGATCATTTTTCCGATGCACAAAAACCCGCAAGTTCGAAAGCTGGCGAAAAAGGAACTCGGCAATATAGCGAACGTTCAACTGATCGAGCCGCTGGATATTTTTGATTTTCATAATTTTGCTCAACGTTGTGAATTGATTCTGACTGATTCTGGTGGTGTTCAGGAAGAAGCGCCATCACTTGGAATTCCGGTGCTGGTATTGCGAGATACAACCGAACGCCCCGAAGGAATCCGAGCGGGTACGTTAAAGCTTATTGGTACAAAAAAAGCGACGGTCTATCAGGAAACGTTAGCATTGCTGGAAGATCCGGCTGCTTACAAAAAAATGGCTCAAGCAGTGAATCCATACGGCGATGGACATGCAAGTGAGCGGATTGCCGATATACTGGCACAGGCTTTTCAATGAGGTGCAGATACTGGATAACTATGGAGAGAATGAATGGGAAAAAAGCAAAACAGAAAAGGTCCTAATCAAAAGCAGCGACTGAAAAAGATTCTGCTCATGTTGGTGAGTATGCTGCTGGTGGTGGTTCTATTGATCACAGCGATTGGCGCAAAGGTGCTTTATGATGTGAAGGAAACAACCGATGAGGCCTATGAGCCAGTCAAGCGAGCACAAAACCTTACGCAGGTTGATCTGAAACAGAAAGAACCTTTCAGTATTTTACTTTTAGGAGTAGATACGGGCGCTTTAGATCGAACGGATCAAGGGCGCTCCGATACGATTATGGTGGCGACAGTTAACCCGGCAACAGAAAAAACGTTGCTGGTTAGTTTACCACGAGATACCTATGCTGAAATCGTCGGCCACCAAACAATGGATAAGATCAATCACGCCTATGCTTTCGGAGGAACCGCTATGACGATCGCGACGGTAGAAAAATTATTGGATATACCGATCCATTACTATGTATCGATCAATATGGCAGGAATTGAGGCGCTAGTTGATGCAGTGGGAGACATCAATGTTTCAAATCCTTTTGCGTTCTCCTATGAAGGAACTGATTTTTCGAAAGGGCCGCAGCGACTTGACGGAAGCAGAGCCTTAAAATATGTCCGCATGCGATACGATGATCCAGAAGGCGATTATGGTCGGCAAGCCCGTCAACGACAAGTGATTATGGGGATCATGAGGCAGACGGTCAGTATCAAAGGACTAGGCAGCTATCAAGAGATATTGGCAAGTCTGGGCAGCAATGTTAAGACCGATGTCAGCTTCAAGAATGCCGAACTATTAGCAAGAAAATATCGTCCAGCTTTCAATAAAGTAGAATCTGAACAAGCCAAAGGCGAAGGATTCATGCAGAATGAAGTTTCCTATCAACATCTTCCACCAAAAGAATTGGCCAGAATCCAAACATTGTTGAAGAAACAGTTGGCAACTAAATAGATGAACGAAATAAACCTACGGGCAATCCCGCAGGTTTATTTGGTTTAACCCAAATATTCCTTTGCAGCAACACAACTGACGTATAAGGACCACTGTGTTCAGTCGAAGTAAAAGCCAAAACAATATTTCCAGTACTATTCAAATAAGTATAGATTTTTGTATCATTTCCGTTGAAGATTGTGAAGAATTCACTACTTGGTTTGCTGGCATTAGTAATTGTGAATCGTTCGGGATACTGATTATCCTTATCAAGATAACAGAGATTCAGATGCAGCTTGATACCAGATTTTGTCTTACGAAACTTGGCCCAAGGAAAGCAGGTCTTATTCAATGAGGTAGTTGTTGAATCAATCAGTTGAAGACTGGTCGTTTTAGAACTGGGCTTTTCCTTGGAGACTTTGTTAATGAAAATTTTCATCAACACTTCTTGGTTCAACTCACTTTTTTTGTGAGAGTGAACTGTGACAAAGAGAATCCAGCCCAATTTTTTTGTAAAGCCGGTGCTCTAAAAAGGTTCGACCGATTTCTCGATAACTGGGTAGTTCTTCGTGAACCGCGTGAACAGTACTTTGAGTGTTGTTTTAAAATCTAGTTTCTTACTATAATAATCAAAGTTTTCGATTGATCTTTTGGCTTTCTCAGATAAATCATCGCTTGAGACCCTTGTATTGGTCTTGGATAAGTCATCTGAGAGTAGTATAAAGTTTTTTTTGTGCTTGGATAGTTTTAGATCAAGATTTAAGCTAGTTGGAAAATCTTTGCAACACTAGTGATTTGATCAATATAGGGAATTGTCAAGTCAATATCGTTATTGCTGATTATTAATTAGTATTGAGGCTGATACTACAGAGCGTTTTTCGTTATATACCGATAAATGGACGTATCATTAGCTAGACTAGAAATAAGTAGAAGCTGCGAAAAATTTCCGCAGCTTTTTTTACGGTGTTAATTAATGATAAATTTTTTACGATAGGTCGAAGGTGATATACCTAATTTAGAATGGAAAAACTTGGAAAAATACGATGAAGAAGAAAAGCCCGTTTCATAAGATATTTCAGTGATGGACAACGAACTTTTTCGTAATAATGAGCAAGCTTTTTGAAGTTTCAAATCCTGAATATATTCACTAGGACCGATACTTTTATATGTTTGAAATAGTTTGTAAAGATAGGTTCGATCAATACTGTTAGCTTTTGAAATTTGATTGACGCTGAGATCTTCAGTCATATTGTCATCAATATAATTTAAAATACTTCTAAAAAGCTGTTCGCTTTGTGATGTATTATCAGTTTTCAAGTTCATTCTATCGATAGTATCGAATAGAATGAAGGAAGAAGAAACTGTGCGAAAATGATTATCCTTTTTAAATGCATCATAAATATCTTGAAAAAGGGTATCTATCCGATGATCAAAAGAATGACTAATCACACAGCTATACTTATCCAAGTTTAACTTTGAAAGATAATAGTCCATTAGTTTTCCAGAAAAACCGATCCATCTGTATTGCCAAGGGTCCTCACGATTAGGATAATACACATTTTTACAATTTGAAGGAATAATAAAAAAGTCTCCAGCGGTGATTTTTCTTTCAGGGGAAAAGGGTGTTGAAAAAAATCCCTCTCCTGCAACACAATAATGAATGACCCAATAGTTGATTGGAGCATACTCCGTAGGCTTTGTTGAGCGACATTTTTCATATCCAACTTCACAAATATTGAATTCCGAACTTAAATTATCATTGTTGATTAAGATGCTGATATCGTTTGGCAATGAGCTGTACATTAGATCCCTCCTTTTAGGGTTATAGTAAACAGTCAACATTAGTACAAGTTTTTGGAAACATTTCTTATTTTTTATATCATGTAAGCGCTATAAAATCAATGTGTAAATAAATATTGAAAGGAAGTTTGAGATGGAAAACTCTAGTTCAAGACAGCGCTTGGGGTCGGTTGCATTAATGTTGATGACATTTTCAGCAGTATTCGCTTTTCCCAGCATTGTTAATAACAGTATCCAAATTGGCTTGGCAACGATTCCCGGATATTTGTTTGGTACGATCTTTTATTTTTTACCATTTATTCTGATGATTGCGGAGTTTGCTTCTGCCAATTCAGGAAAAGAATCAGGGGTTCATAGCTGGTTGCAGTCGGTATTGGGAGAAAAATGGGCGTTTTTAGGTGCATGGTCCTATTTTTTTGTTAATTTATTTTTCTTCTGTTCTCTGCTGCCGAACACACTGATTTACGGTTCTTATGCTTTTGTAGGAAGAAACGTTTTTCAAGGTGGCAATAGCACAATCATCATTGCTATTATTTCGATTTTTCTCTTTTGGCTGATGACTTGGGTTTGTATCAAAGGGGTATCTTGGATCTCTAAAGTGACGAATTTTGCTGGAAGTGCGCGACTGTTTATGGGAGTGGCCTTTGTCGTTTTGGCATTCATTGTTGTTTTTGGATTTGGTAAAGAACCCGCGCAGGATTTCACTATCCAATCAGTGACGCCAACGTTCAATTGGACCTTCTTTATGACCATGGCATGGATTCTACAGGCGGTCGGAGGTGGCGAAAGTATTGGCGTCTACATCAAGGATGTTAAGGGTGGCAACAGCACCTTCGTTCGAACGATGATCGGCGCTACGATTATTGTTGGGATCATGTATGTTTTGGGTGCCGTGGCTGTTGGTTTTGTTGTTCCCGCCGATGTGTTAAAAGGGAATTTCTCCAACGGGATCTTCGATATTTTCAAAATATTAGGTACGCATTTCAATATTCCAAGTGGTGTGATGGTTCGTTTGGTCGGCTTGATTTTATTTATCGGTAGTCTCGGCTCGTTAGCTTTATGGACCGCAGCCCCTGTTAAAGTGTTTTTCTCGGAAATTCCAGAGGGTGTATTTGGAAAGTGGCTAGTAAAAACAAATAATGAGGGAAATCCGACAAATGCCTTGGTTGTACAGGGCGTTATCGTTACGATGCTCCTGATCATTCCAGCTTTAGGAATTGGTAATATGGACAGCTTTCTTTCGACATTGATCAATATGACAGCGTCGACCTCGTTATTGCCAGTGTTGTTCTTGTTGATCGCTTATATTGGGTTACGCTTAAAAAAAGATTCTATGCCTCGTAGCTTCCGATTCGGTAGCCGACCATTCGGGATTTTTGCAGGTATTGCATTGTTAATAATTTTCATTTTTGTGTTCTTTATGTCAACAGTTCCTGATCCTCAACTGATTATGGCAGAGATAAATGGCACACTTCCGGCTGGTGAAGCGAGTCCAATCGGGATGCTAGTCTACAATATCGTAGGCTTGGTAATTTTTATGGGCTTTGCATGGATTTGTTGGAATCGTTATGAAAGAAAATCTAGAGTATTAAACAACGAAAAGAAAAATGTAGAGGTGACAGGTAAATGAAAATTTGGGAGAACTATCAATTAGATCATTGCAATCGATTGGAACCTCGAGCGCATTTCTCGACGTTTCCAACAAAAGAAAGGGCTGTGTTGAATGAAAATAAGTATACACACGCCTTTAAAAATCTGAATGGTATCTGGAAATTTTTGTTAGTAGACGCGCCGGAATATAGTCCAAACGAGTTCTATGCGCCAGATTTTGACACAGAAAGAATGGCGGATATCAAGGTTCCGGGTAATTGGCAGGTGCAAGGGTACGGCAAGATGCATTATTCTGATTTATGGTATAACTTTCCGATCAATCCGCCGTATGTTCCAACTGAAAATCCAACAGGGATCTATAAAAGGCAATTCACAATAGACGAGAGTTTTGATGGTAAAAAAATGATTCTACGTTTTTGTGGAGTTGATTCCGCTTTTCATGTTTGGATCAATGGGCATGAAG
The DNA here is from genome assembly GCF_051714485.1 of Enterococcus sp. AZ128. Classification (NCBI taxonomy): domain Bacteria; kingdom Bacillati; phylum Bacillota; class Bacilli; order Lactobacillales; family Enterococcaceae; genus Enterococcus; species Enterococcus sp. AZ128. Next base: position 463,962 of record NZ_JBIORZ010000002.1, on the reverse strand, counting down.
TCGGCTACAGTAAGGGGGCAAGAAATGAAGCGGAGTTTGATATTACCTCTTTCGTTCAAAAAGATGTCGCGAATGATTTAACAGTAAGAGTGTATCAGTGGTCTGATGGTACCTATTTAGAAGACCAAGATATGTGGTGGCTCAGTGGGATCTTTAGAGACGTGGAGTTAATCGGTGTTCCATACACAGGAATCAATGATATTAAAGTGGTTGCTGATTTGGATGATGAATATAAAAATGGTCAGCTGAATGTCTCCTTTACTTTGCGTGAATCGAAAGGGCAGCTTATAGAGATAGAGCTGATTGATCCATCTGGTCATCAAGTATTGAGTAAAAAAATCACTGACAAGCAGGATAGCTTGTATGCAGAAATTCCTAATGTCGAACGTTGGACGGCGGAAACACCTGAACTGTATCAACTATTTATCTCCGTTTATGAAGGAGATAGCCTAGTAGAAGTGATTCCCCAAAAGGTAGGATTCAGAAATATTCGGTTAGCCGGCGAGGTTTTCTTAGTAAACGGTGTAGCAATCAAATTTAAAGGCGTTAATCGTCATGATTACAATCCTAGAAATGGTCGTGTCGTATCGAAGGAAGAAATTGAAAAAGATATTCGTTTGATGAAGCAATTCAATATTAATGCTGTTCGAACTAGTCATTATCCTGCGTCCTCCTATCTGTATGATCTTTGCGACGAGTATGGAATGTATGTGATTGATGAAACAGATCTGGAATGCCATGGTTTTGAATTAACTGGAAAATATGATTGGATCAGTGATGATCCGAAATGGGAGATGGCCTATGTTTCACGAATGATCCGAATGATCGAACGAGATAAAAATCATCCATCTATTATTTTCTGGTCTTTAGGGAACGAATCGGCTTTTGGATCCAATTTTGTGAAGATGACTGAGGTAGCAAAAAGAATAGATCCAACCCGTTTGGTTCACTATGAGGGAGATTTTGAGGTAGAAGTAGCCGATATTTATTCGACCATGTATACATGGTTGGAGCATCCGACGAAGCAGCCATTAATGAAGACGATCATTGATGAATCAAATAAACCGCATATTTTGTGTGAGTATGGTCATGCGATGGGGAATGGCCCAGGGAATTTAAAGGAATATCAAGACTTATTTTACGCTCACGATAAGCTGCAGGGCGGTTTCATTTGGGAATGGTTTGATCATGGAATTGAGTCTTATACGGATAATGGCGAAAAATACTATCGTTATGGTGGCGACTTCGGAGATGATCCTTCTAATAAAGATTTTTGTATCGATGGAATGCTTATGCCGGATAGAACACCTTCACCAAGTCTTTATGAATATAAAAAAGTGATTGAGCCAATAAAAACAACAAAGATTGATCTAAATAAAGGAGAAATCGAGTTGTTAAGTCGTTTTGATTTCCAAAATCTGGAAGTTTTTGATTTGTATTATTCGATCGTTGAGGATGAAAGACTAATCGAAGATGGAACAATTTCGTTACCTTCGATCCCTGCACGTAAGAGTGCTAAATTGACATTACCTTATCGTTTAAACTTTATACCGAAACCTGGTGCAAGTTATTTCTTGAATATCTCTTATCAATTAAAGGCAACAACTCTCTATGCATCAAAGGGTCACGAATTGGCCTCAGCTAGCTTTGAACTTCCAATCAAAGTAGAAGGTACGGAAGTTGTACCAAGAGGTGAGATGCGGGTTAGTGAGACAAAAACCATGTTGAGTATTGAAGGATCGAACTTTACCGTAACGTTTGATACAGTCAGAGGAACGCTTCAACAACTAGTACGAGACGGTCAAACGATCATTGAAAAAGGACCAAAATTCACGATGTGGCGAGCACCAATCAGTAACGATATGGAGATTATCGATGAGATGAAAAAACAGTATTTCCTGCATTTAGAGCATGAAATTGTGACATCTTTTGATTGGGAAGAAACAAAACAGGCGGTCCAAGTCACTGTAAATACAATTAATTCAACTACCAATAGCGCATGGCATTACAAATGTACCTACAGTTATACGATCTATGGAAGTGGAGATATTTTATTTGATCTAAAAGGTAGTCCTAGTGGAAAAATCGACACTGCACCAGATATGCTGCCACGGTTAGGGATATCCATGCACGTGAATAAAGATTTGAATCAAGTAAAATATTTAGGATGTGGTCCAAGAGAAAACTATGTAGATTCGAAAGAAGCAGGGTATCTTGGCGTTTATAGTTCAACGGTTGAGGATATGTTTACAAATTATGTTGTCCCTCAAGCCAACGGAAATAGGATGGATACAAGGTGGTTAGCATTGAACGATGATCGTGGACAAGGATTATTCGTAGCAGATACTGAAGGATTCAATTTCAGCACTTCATATTTTGAAGAAACTGATTTGGATAACGCCAAACACACGTGTGATCTAAAAGAACGGGAATATGTTGTTGTGAACATTGACTACAAGCAAAATGCGCTGGGAAGTTATTCCTGTGGGCAATGGCAACTAGAAAAATATAGGACAACCTTTGAAAAATTTGACCTATCCTTCCGACTGACTGGATTTAATTCGAAGGAGGTAGATGCTGTATCACTTTCTCATGAAGTTATTAATGCACCATTTTAGGAAATAAATATATACTCCCTCAGTTTAGCGAATGGTTAAATTCCATAGCGCATATTGAAGGGAGTATTTTCAACATAATGATTTATAATTGCCGTATACCGCCTATTGGTGGCAAAGTTATACCATTCTCGTCAGCAATCCTTTTTATACGATTTCTGGTCTCCATTGAAACATAATCTCTTTTTATTATTTTGTAGTATGTACGGGAGGTCTGAGCAATAGTTGATAATGCCTTATTTAGAGTCATACGGGCATATTTTCCGCGTTTCGCATAAATTAATAGTAGTCTCTCTATTTGCAAATCGGTTAATTTACAACCACCCCGCGGATGGTCTTTTTTTACTGAGAAACTAATTTTATTATTGCTATCCGTTTCATTTTGCTTTTTTAATAAAGCATTATTTTTAATTCTTAGTTGAGCTATTTGATGTTTAAGTTTTTCATTCTCGACCAAAAGTGAGGTTTGGTTGTATGTTAATTTATTGATAGATTTATATTTCGTTTTATTTAGTTTGGAAATAATTATTGGTAAAAATGATTTGGCTTTTGAAATTTGAACTTGGATAGAATGAGCAGCATTAAAAAATAAATCAATTTCGGTGGTATATTCTGAATTAGTTAAATTGTTCTTGAAAGGCTTCATTTCATTTATCTTCTCGACTAAGTCGATTATATCTTGAGCAACGGGAAATGATTTTACTATTCTAAAAATATGTATTAATGACTTTTCAATTTTCACTAGTTGATCATACTTACTTTTATACATATTCCTATAAAAAGATGTTTTTTTCTCTAGACTATTTTCATAACCCTTTGGGTGTGGCTGGATGGGTTCTAACCTGAACGATAGATTCTGTAAAAGTAATATATGCTCATCAAGCTCAATAAATGCATCTATAAATTCCATTCTATTACCTCCTCGTAAAATACTTTATTATAATAATGTAACATATAGTTGAGTGGTATTAGAAATAAATTTCGAATAGGTAAAGAAGAATTAAAAATTTTGGGGTAAGGATTTAGACTAGAATGATTAACTTAATAATGGACTTGAAGAAAAGAATCGTGATATTGGGAAAGAAATTAGTATCTTCACTTTTTGATACAAAAGAGTGATTGGTGAGTTAAGTAGCACTCGGCTAGACTAAGACCATTCATAAATTGTTTGAATGGCAATACCATATTCCTCAACAAACTTTTTGGACCTTTGCCGAACTTTTTCATGTCTCGACAGACTTCCTTATAGTCCTTACTTGGAATGTAGCGTAATGCATTACGAACAAGATGAACAATACAGCGTTGAACAATTACTGAAGGAAAGATTGCTTTTGCGCCTTCTTCGAGGCCGGAAACACCGTCCATCGAAATGAAGAAAACATCTTCTACTCCACGTATTTTCAATTCATCAAACACTTGCATCCAGCGATTTTTGGATTCTGTTTGATTTAACCATAATCCTAAAATCTCCTTATTTCCTTTGAGATCATAGCCAAGAATGGTGTATACAACATATTCTTTCGCTTCATAGTTTTCCCGTAGAGTAACATACATACAATCGACGAATAGAAAAGCATAGCACTTAGCTAATGGCCGAGCTTGCCATTCTTCCAATTCGGGAAGTACGGCGTCAGTGATATTTGAAATCATTTCATGGGAAATATCAAAGCCATAAATATCTTCGACTGTTGCGGTGATATCTCCTTGACTCATTCCTCGTGCATACATGGAAAGAACCTTGCTTTCGATGTCGGAGACATCTCGTTTTCTCTTAGGAGTTAATTCTGGTTCAAAAGAAGCCTCCCTGTCTCTAGGAACATCAATAGCTACTTCACCAAAGCTAGTTTTAAGTGTTTTATTTCCATAGCCATTTCGACGATTATCGTGTTCCTTAGGCTCTTTAGAATGGGCATCATAACCTAAATGGTTATTCAATTCTCCTTGAAGCATCTTTTCAAATAAAGGACCAAACACATCTTTCAAAGCATCTTGCATGTCATCGACAGATTCAGGTTGATAGGCATTCAGAATGGATTCAGCTAACTTCTCAGCATCAGGATTTCTTTTCTTTCTAGCCATCGTGTAATCACCTCTTGATCTTATTTTAGAAAAAGAAAAACCGCGAAGCAACCACCTGCCTAGGATTTATGGTTACTTACACGGTTCATATTACACTCTCGGTTTCTATGTCGCATATTCCTATAAAAAATTAGCGCCTTAGTATTTTGTAATGTTTAATTTCAGAAAGATTGTATTCATACTTTTCATAACCGATATTTACCTCTAATTTCTGCGTTCCTGATAGTACATTTTTCTTTTCTAAAATATTAGTAACATTGTAGAGAAGATCTTCTTCAAATTTCCCATTAATATCTTTGTATTTATAAATTAGTAGTAATTCAATAGATGACATTATTTTTTCCTTTCTAATCAATTTTGAGCATATATGGTAGTGAAAGTTTTTTATTTTCTTCATTCCAATAGAATTTTGCCATTTCATCAAAAATGTATGCGTATTCCTCTTCTACATATTCAAGTATATGATCCGGACTAAGAAAATCATAAAATGAAATTATTGAAAATATATAGATTAACTTTGCATCAATTTGTTTTAATTCCAAATAGCTATCACAAAAGTTTGTGGAAGAAATATTTCTGATAATATTGAACGTTTTATCTTGAAGTTCCTGACAATATGAATCGACTGAATGGTATCGTTCCTCTATTTGTTCGTAAGACTGTTTTGATTCAAGTGAAATGTGGTTAATGATATCAAAGTTCCATAGACAAACAACTGAATGATTTGTTGGATAAATTTTGTAGATTAGGGAATACTTGGTAATTTTATCTTGAGATAATTCAAGCATATCCTTATAAGATCGAGTATAATCTGTATCTATTATTTTTAACCATTGTTTGCTTTCTAATGAAGATTCTGCATGATGTATATAGAAATCAACTAAACTAGTTTTTTGATCCAAAGAGTGTAATATTGCAATACAGTCAATAAAATTAAATGGTGTAACACTCTCAATAATTCTTTCAGCAGTATCTCCTATTTCAAATAGATATGCTAAAATATTAGTCTCATTTTGTATATTTTTTTTTAAGTGATTCCAATAAAATTCCACAAATCATTACTCCTTTTTTTAACAACACGAACTAGCTATCATTCATTAGACAAAGTTGACATCTAACGAAATATATTCTCATACAAATTGTTCTATTTTAGTGCTTTAAATATGTACTTATAAGGTTCAACTTTATAGAACTTTCATTATTCATACTTATACGTGTTTCAAAGGGGCTCTTTGGTCAATAGGCTGAGTTAGAGTGACAAAATAAGTTCACTTCAATATAGCACTATCGAATGGGTTTATGTGTATGCAGTATTTCAAGCAGAGTGGATTATAATCAATAGCTGAGACCCTTTTTTAAGAGAGATTTTTTATGTTAAGATACCAGCATCTTTTTCTTAAATTCAACAGGAGAAAAATAAGCCAAATCACTGTGAATTCTGCGGTTGTTATAAGAATCTTGAACATAACTGAAAAATTGCCGCTTTGCTTCCTCAAAAGATTGGATTGGCTACGAAAAACACAGCAAAAAGACGAAGTTCACTATGAATAGGCGAAATGGTGCCAGTTCTAAAACATTACGGTCAACAGAATATTACGTGAGTACAGTAGGTTTAAATCAGAAAACAAGTGCAAAACATATAAGAAAACAAGAAGCAGAGAATCGAATTCGATATACCATAAGTAAAAGAGAATATGTCAATCTATTCAAAATGAAGAAAAATAAATAAAGTAGCGAGCGGTTGGCGGTTTTAAAAAAGAGCTTCATTTATGTAGTAGGCGAGTAGGGATCTCTTCTAGAGCTGTAAAAAAGCTACCCGTTTTCACGTAAGGATGGGTTCCTGTAATTAAGTTATGAATAATAGGTAAACTTTACTCATCATTATTTGGAACTGAATAAGTACTTTTAACTACCGAAAAACAGAATATCAATATTATATGATAATAAACAGGAAACAATTATTGCCTTATAGATAGCTGAATAATATTCATTAGGAGGGATAATATAAATAGTGAGATTAAAAAGTACCAAAAATTGGAAAGCATTCTATTAATTAAATCAATAAAGCGGATTGATAATGAAGCTCATTTTGCTAATAAAAAAACGTCAGAAAAAACTTTATGTTGAGTGGATTAGTATTCTTTTCACTATTCTCAGTGATTATCAATAGACTATTTTCTACAAAAAGGGAGCTTTAATGATCTTCATTTCCATTCTTCCGATTGTTTTCTAATTAATATTTGGAATAAATAGCTTTGAATATTTAAAATAGTACAAATAGATCTTCCAAACTTATTCATACCATCTATAAAATTGTTTTTTTGAAAACAATATCTGAATTTAAATACTGTGTAAAGGATGACTATTAATATGTCGAAAATATTGATATTAACTAAGAATCTATTATCTGATCAAAAATTACAAACTGATTTACAACGATCAAACGAGCAAGTGTTTTGTTCAACTGACCTGATGTACGATGTACCAGCCTGCATTCAAGTGGTCAGACACTTTTCAATTGTCATTTTTAGTGACACAATTTCTACTCTAGAGTTTTCAAAATATTATTCAACATTCAAAGAAAATGGATTATTTATATTAAGGAATGGTAGTAAAGAGAATGTGGAAGAAACAGAATATTCTTATCTTGTTGATATAGTAGATGGCTGGATTAACAATAAAACATCGAGTGTTGATGTACTTGAAATGATTTCAAGTTTAGAGGAGTTGAGTGATATAACAGTTTTACCAAATTTAGAGGTAGATGATTTGAAATTAAAAATTGACCATTTTATATTGAAACTTTCTTCTAAAGAAAAAATGTTGATACATTGTCTATTTGTTGCTAATGGAAAAACAGTTTCTCGACAAAAAATTTGTCACTTCATATGGAATGAACCACCGACAAATTCAAACTTAAGTCAATTATCCAGTTTGAGGAAACGTCTCAATAACAAGTTGATTGATAGTGACTTCTCTGGAGAAGAAATAACAACTATTTGGAAAGCTGGTTATGCACTAACTCCAGAATTCATCTCAGCTTTGAAGGAAGGATCGTATTTTTAAATATTAATTAAAGGACCTTCTTTCTCAATGGAGAAGGCCCTTTGCGTAATCGGTAATAGTAAGTGGTGAATAGTCAATCTTTATTCAGTTTCTTAATTTGTTACTCATTTAACAGATTTAATATTTTCTTATTAATAGCCAAGAGATCAGAAAGCGTCACTTGAGCATTAATAAGTAATATGTCCATCGATTGATTAGAGTTGATGGTAATTGAGTTTGTACTTAAACAAAAATCAGCATCCTTATATGCAATGTTACTACTTATATCAATATTGTAGTAGCTTTTAAAAGTATTCTGGATCCGTTCAATAACCCCAAATTCTAAAATGGGAGGCAAATCTGTTTCCATTTTTATGTAAATCTTTTTTTTAAAATCTGCTGGACTTTCAAAGAGAGTACTTATCATGGCAAATTGTATTGCTAAACCATTACGTTTATCAATATCGTTAGGGTATACACCTGAGTGTTCCATAACCATATTAGAGCGGCGAAGTAAATCGGGAAAGTTCTTAAAAATGAATTCCTCAAGGTTGTAACCAGTGAGAGTACGACTATTCTTACCAAAGAGTTCAACGAATATGAACCCAGAAAAAATAGTACTTAAAAAAAACTTTTTTTTCGTACTTTCAAGATTATCGAATCTAAAATCCCCTTTTTTATTATTTGAAATTTCTTTAATGTATCGTGAATTACGTGCTATATTTTCTTCAGTACCAGAATAATTACTTAAATAATTATTAATATCTCTACTTGCCAAATAAAAACTTGAATCAGAGTAAAGCCAAAGCAACAAAAACTTAATTTCGGTCGATTCAAGTAAGTAGTTAGAGCGCAACTCAGAAACTAGTGTGGAAATAAACTCATTGTTCGTATCCAAAATAATTGATAATAATTGATTATCGACGTAGGGTGAACTTTTTACGGACTCAACTTTTTTTTGTTCTATTCGAAAGCCCTTTCTAAAGCGAATAATGTTTACCGCCAAAACATAACATGTGAGCTCAATTCCGATTTCATTATATTTCAAATTATTATTTATAAAGATAGATCTCACTAACTTTTCGCATTTCATTTTTGATACACCAGGAAAAGGCCAATGCATTCCCTGATAGATTCTCCAAAAAAATGTAACCATAAAATAGCGAATTTTTGCTTCGTCTCCGACGAGGTAGGCATTTCCTGATTTCTTTTTAACAGAGAATCCTAACTCTTCAAAAATCGGGGTTAATTCATAAAGTCTTTTCCGAATGTTTGATTCAGAGATAAAATTGTCATAAGAAAATTTTGTGATATTGAATTCATTGTCTAATAGAAGTAATTCTAGCAATTCAAAAAAGGGGGTTGATTGAACAATTTGCTGATATAGAATTTTATAATCCTTTTTATCTCCGACAAATTTGTATCCTTGACCATGTTTTGTAATTAAAATATCCTTATTTCTATTTTCTTGAATATAAGGTTTGTTTTGTAATAAACCAAAATACTTGTAGATAGATCGTCTGTCCATATTAAGCAGTTGACTTAATTCCTCTATATCCATAAAACGTGGATTTTTGTATAAAACTTGAAGTAACTCGAATTCTTTGGTTGATTCACTTCCCAAAAAGCTATTAAATATCTGCATTTTACTCCTCCGATTGAAAAATTCAGTTCATTTTAAAATACAAGAGATCTCAATATAAATATAGATTTGTACATTTGAAGTTCTTTTTAATAATTTTAGGTTCAAAAGGCAAAATTATTTTCAATAATTGTTGTATAATTTTTTATCACTATTATTCAAGATGTTTAAAGGATAAATACCAGTTTCTATTTAAAAAAAATATCACTTATCATGAATAGGTCATTATGCTATTGTAGCCTTTTTTATGTAATGTTTACAAATCACTCATCATAATAATCTGGTTAAAAGAAAGTAGATGATTTGAAATGAGTACCAGTAAGGATAATTTTAGAAGTAGCCTGATTGCGGGTGTTGTCATACATCAATCAAAGAATATTTTAAAAATAAAAGATGTGTGGACTCAAAAACATGTAGTCATTTATGCTGATAAGTCTGAGTGTTACAAGCTAGGGGATATTTTAGTTATTGATAAAGACAGACAATTAGTTGTTGAAAAGCTTACTAATTATTCATTTGATTCTTCGAAGGTGTTTCTAGGCAAAAGATAATTATCGAAAAGAAAGTATACTTATAAAACGATTGAGAAAAATTTGAGCATTAATTTATTATAATACTGGAATCTCTGATTTAACAAATAGAAAGATTCCAGTATTATAATTTTGCAAAGATATCAGTTTTTTTTATTCGAAAGACCTCCTTGCGCACTTTTTTTGTACAAAAAAAAGATACATTGCCCATATCTTATTTTCTATAGTTATTTAGGAAGAATTCAGTAGGAATAGTGAATTCTTGAATATGATTTTAAATAGGGGGGATAACATGATAGGAAACAGTAATCAATATATAAATAAGATTATTGGAATTGTGACGTAATCAGTAGCATTCTGAGTTGACATTGAACAGTTAGAAATCAAAAACAAGGAAACTGGGACAGCATTAGTGTAATAATATTTTAATCAAAAGTGCAAATAGAAGATTGATTAAAAATACAGTCTTGAAATTTATTGATTAACTGGTAAAAATGACAAGATATAGATAGTGTGACATCCTATATTGATCAAATTATGATTAGCTCTGCATGAACAGAATTATTAGTGACAAACTGGGAGGAAACAATGAAAATTACGATTAAAATTTTTGCAATTCTTAGTACTATACTCCTTTTAAGTGGATGTTCTTCTACAAAAACGAAAAAAGAATTGAATGAGTCTAAAAATAGAGATATATCTGTAAAAGTTATTGAAGGTTCTTATTTTTATAGAGAGGACCAAGGTAATTCTGACGACGATGGGTTATTGGCATTAAAGATATCTATAAAAAATAATTCAAAAAAATCAATGAGTATTTTAGATTCAGGAATTTCTTTATATGATAGAGATGGAAACAAAGTTGAATCTCAAAATGTATATTCTACTGACAAAAGTTTTAAGATGCTTACGTATAGCAAATTGTCTCCTGATAAAACTATCACGGGATACTTATTATTTGATGTGAAAAAGGATGCTAAATATGAATTACAAGTAGATACTTCAAATTTTGAAGATGAGAATGAGACCGTAGCAATTAATTTAGATATTTCGAAGTATAAAGATTATAGTGATACTCGAAAAAATATGGCTGATTTATTCATTCAAACTGTATTTTTGAACTCAGATAAGAACGAAAAAGGTCTAGAATTGGGAAATGATCTAGCAAAAGAGCATAGTGAATTTAAACAAAAGTTTATGGAAGCATTAAAAAAAGAATTTAACTATTATGAGCCTTCTAGTGCTGAACTTGAAGCTGTAGCAAATAAGGTTATGGAAATAAATCAAAAGAAGGCCAAGATTGACTATACAGTTGTAGACTTGACTCCCAATTATGCAAAAATAAAAGTCAATCCTCAAATTGTTCGTTTTGAAGAAATAGACCAACAAAGTATTCTCGATAATTTTGTTGAAGAAAATCAAGATAGTTACAGCGGAGCAGATAGTTATGAACAAATCAATCAAGATGCAGAAAAATATCTAATTCAGCATTTACCTGAAAAGTTATCTGAAGCAAATGTAGAAACACCAGAATATTTAAGTGGTGATGGCTACGACTTATTATTAAATAAAAAAGGTAGCAATTGGGAAGTTGATACCTCAAACAGTAGTAATAATTATTTCTATAAAAAGCTCAAGAATGCCTTCATGGGTGACCTTGATGCATAAAAAAGTAACTAATTTCGAGAAAACGATACTACTTGTAGTAGTATCGTTTTCTCTTATAGGAATGCTTTATGCATTAAAGAAAAATTCTGTTGAAAAAATGACTCACTCATTTGAAGAAGCTATAAGAAAAGAAGATATAGCAGCTTTCAAAAAAGTATGTTCAACTTATTCTGATGGCTCTAGTATAACCGACAAAGAAATCAAATTATTTTTCAAGAGTTTAGATAAAAATGATTTAAAGAATCAAACAGAACGGTTGTTATCTAATGATAAAAACTTTGTAATAAACAATAAAGAGAATCGATTTAATAGAAAGACTATTTCTCCCAAAAAAAGGTTTTTTAGTATAGAATCAACTGATGATATGATTTTAACTCTTGATGGGAAGGTGTTGGACCAAAAAAAAAGGGTCCCTTTATACCAAGCGAATACAAGTGGACATTCAAGACCGTATCAGAAAAATTTGGTACAGTGAACATAAATAAAGATGTTCTCCTTACTAACTCAAATTCGGAACTAACCGTTCAAGTGGGGGCTCTATTTATAGAAAATAAAAATTTTCAAAATAGTAGACTTATGGATGTAGTTACTTTTTATGAATCATATAATCAGAGTCTAAACTTCAATTCTTTTGATAAATTGAAACCGACTTCTCAAACTTTTGGAGATGAAGTAACTGTTGATTTCCTCCTTTTTTCAGAATACTTAGAGAATTATGAGCAAACATTCAAAAAAGTTGAAGTAAACAGAGATTCTTACAAGTTTGAAAATCGTTCGGAATCTGTCTTGGCTTTTGACATGTATATCGACTTGGATATAAAATTCAATTTTACTAGTGACTCAGAACTATCTGAAGATGTTTTGAGAATGAAAACACAATTCTTTACTGTTACTGAAAAATATGATGATACTAATAAAATATGGGTTATTGATAGTATCCATGCTTCAAAATTTAAACAAGATACTTCCGATTGGAAAAGTAATATACTATACAATCTTCCTAATCCTAGTAAAGGGGTGTGGAATAGAAATCTACTAAACAATCTAGTTTAAGTTTTTTAAGGAACAGTATAAACTCAGATAATTATTTATATCTATACCTTATTTCCTACATTCTGGGAATTCCATTTGCTCTATCACAAACCTGTGGTAAACAAATGGATTTTTTTGTATTTTAAATATCCATTTTTTTGAGCATATGTAAATAATAAATAAGATACAATTCCATATTGGAAGTGCTAAATCTTTTAAGATACAGATATAAGGAGGAAACAAAATGAAAAATAGATTATCAAAATTTCCATACGTTTTTATGCTGATTATTGTATTACTAAGTCAATTAGGATTAGTCGGCTCAGTTTATGCTGAACCGGTTACCCCTACAGTAGCTGGGGATGATCCAGGGGTGACTATTCATGGTCCAAGTACAATTTCTTCTAATAATCAGGTAGAGTTAGAGGTTACTTTGTCAACGTCTTCAGGAAAGTTGGATGAGGATGGAATGATTCAAGTAGCGATTCCCAAGTCGATTGTTAAAAATCAAAATGATTTGATCAACAATTTAGTCTTGGATGATCCTTTTTACCTTGCTACGCCGGCAATAATTGATGATGGAAATGGAAACTATATTTTGAATGTAGCATATGATCATACAAAAATAGATCAAGATAGTGCCTTAGGAGCTACTTTTGTAGTGAAATTTCAAGCTCCATTATTGTATCCTTCGGATGATAGTATTCCAGATAATGTAACTTATAATGTAGATTTGATAAAAGGAACTGACAAAATTAGTTCTGATGAAACAAGTTCAACAATTAATAAAGCGACAAGTACTCTTCCAACTTTGGACAAGTTTAGTACTCGCCCTATTAAAGAAGTAAACGGTGTGAATGCAGCATTGATGAGCTTGGATAATCCAGCATCAAATATTTTCGCAATTAGAGTGAATTACAACCAACAAACAATTAATCAAGCAAAAATTGTTGACACAACACCTGAAGGAACAGAATTGACAGATCCAGGTCTATACATACCTGCGACTGGAAATGCAACACCTTACGAGCATATTAGAATTGCAAAAGTGACTTCCAGAGGAGAGGATGGTACACCAAATAGTTGGGTATATGTTACCAGTGAATTTGAAGATAAGATAATTACTAATACTAATGGCTTTGAAATTGATTTTGGCGACATAACTCCTGATGATAGTTATGTCGTAATGTATGCGGAAAAAGTAATTGATGATAAAAATGTAGCTGATTTTGGGGTTCGCTACAACCATGTTGATTTATACTCAGGGGATTCAATTATCAAAGATTATGATACTGCAATAGCCTTAGATGATTCAACGTTCAATGCTGTTTCTCTGACAAAAAAAGTTGAGCAAACAACTTTATCTACTACCAATGGTGTACTAGAATATTCATTGACTTTGAAGAGTAATAATGGTGTGATTTCAGCTGGAACAGTTATTACTGATCCATTACCAGAATTCACGACCTACCTTAAAACAACAGCAAAAGAAAATGCTGTCTTTTCTGATGCTACTTATGAAGCAAGTAGCAATACTCTCAGCTATACCGTATTAAAAGATATTCCTGAAGGGGAAGAACAACAAATCAAATTTCAAGTACAATATGCAAATACAGATGTAGCAGCAGGCGAAAAAATTGTGAATAAAGCATCTATGAATTATGCAGGTACGAACATTTTTAGTAATGATGCTACAACAACGTTAGATGGCAGTGCATATCTTTATAAAGTTGATGCTGAAAATGAGAATCCTTTAGCTGGTGCCATGTTCAAAGTGATTGATACAAAAGGAAATACTATAGTAGCTAATTTAATCACTGATGATGATGGTTTTATCAATTCTGGAATTTTACCCCCAGGAGAGTATGCATTTGTTGAAACAAAAGCGCCAGAGGGATATGCATTAGATACAACACCTATTACATTTACAGTAACAGAAGGGCAAGAAACACCCATTAACTTAACAGCTACCAATAAGTTGAAGACACCTATGGTTGGATCAGTCACTTTGAAAAAAGTATCGAAGGAAAACAATAAAACTTTAACTGGAGCCGAATTTAAATTAGTAACAAAAGATGGTACAGTTATCGAAGAAAATCTAGTGACAGATAGAAATGGACAGATTCATATAACAGGATTAGCACCAGGCGATTACCAATTTGTTGAGACAAAAGCACCAGAAGGATATGTATTAGATGAAACACCTGTTGCGTTCACCATTATCGAAGATGATGATACAGAGATAAGTGTTACAAAAAAGAATAAACTTATTCCAACGGAAACAAGTACAACAGAAACAAGTACAACGGAAACAAGTACAACAGAAACAAGTACAACAGAAACAAGTAAATCAAAGATACCATCCATCATTACTCATACTACGACTGGTTCTTCTCAAACGAGTAAGGGGCTATTCCCAAAAACCGGTGAAAAGAAAGGTAGCATGTTGTTTATAGGATTAGGAATGTCATTAATAGGCGTTTCGTTTTATCTAATTAAGAAAAAATAAATAGAACTTTAATACTGATAGATATGTACTTTGTTTGTTAAAATTCACAAGGAGGCACTGTTTCAAAACGTGGAAACAGTGTCTTCTTCGATGAATTGTCTCAATAACAGAATATAAAGATGCCATCAGTTGCCGAATCTCATCTTCTGTCTGGTTGAACTGTTTGTCTAAAAAATGAGTTGATCAATCATTGAACGTGACTGAAAGGTAAAATCATCTTGTGCAAATCGAACGCAAAGGAACGAGAAGCGGTATCTTTTAGCGCTTCTGCTTTGATCATTTTATTGATATCTTCAATACTCATTTTAGTAAGTCTAAAGTCCTACACCAATTTTTAAGTCAGCAAAATCCTCTACTTGCAGAGGATTGGTATTTCTATCAACGTCGCTCCTGTCTAATAATTCTGCTATAGCATTCACATTTTATAGTTATTATGTTCAACTTTTATATAAAACGAAGGAGAGTTTTTATGTTATTTATTTGGAAGAAAAAAGGATTTCTAGTACCTCTAGCTATCATCTTAGGATATATTCCGTTAATTGCTTTAGCAGGATCAGGTATTCAACAAAATTATCCAGTTGGATCTGTTCAACAGCGTTTCATGGGATTGATAGCCATCTTGACAACCTTTGCTCCCGCCTTGATCAATTTTTTATTCACACGATACTTTGTAAAAAACGAATGTATTAAAATGGTTACAGATGAGAACGGGCAAGAATATACGCTTAATAATATCAGTACTTTCTTTTTTATAAGAAATTGTACCTGGACTAAAGTATTAATTGCATTCCCGTTGATAATCTTGGCGAAGTCTCTTTTTTAGTCGAATTTCAGGAACGACCTTGTCTTGTAGCTAGACCGTTTCCACGGGCTATGATACACTTTTCTTGACTATCAGTTACGTTACCAGAAGGAAGGAACTCTATTGAGAAAAACGGACTGTTTATTGGACTTTTGATTGGATATTCTCAAGGACTACGTAAATTCGGTTTTACATGGAAAAATTATCCAACATGGCACAAGCTTTCTATTTTTCTAACATTTTGTATGTTCATATTAAGTTTTCTAGCATATCAAATTGCTGGAAAAATTTACTTCTTATAGTCGTTGTGTCATATCTATTAGCTCAATTTGGGTTGCGTTTATTCTTAACTAAGTGGGAATATTTCTAAGACCTTTAAATAGCCTCTTAACTTAGTCGAATATCCGGTGCGTCTTGTGCCCCGGATATTTTTTAATTTTCAAAGATCAAAACTTATTGTAAGTAAATACGTACACAGAAAATATTAGAATTACGATACCAAAAGCGATTAGTTTTATTTTATTATTTATAATGATTCAATCAAGAATAGACCAAAAGAAGTGAACGAAAGAAAATGCTTCGGTGATTGGGAGATAGACTGCATTTTACCCTCTAGAGAAGTTGAAAAGTGTATCGTGACGATAAATGAGCGAAAATCTCGCTTTACTTTTATGGCTTTGGCTAAGGCACAATCTGCATTAGAAATGATACCGGTGATTGATACATTTATGGCCTTACATGGTGACGCAGTAAAATCGATAACATGTGACCGTGGAAAAGAGTTCGCAAATAGCCAATTCATCAGTCATATTGAGAACACGTATGAAGCAAAGATTTATTTCGCGCATGCATATACGCCACAAGAACGTGGTACGAATGAGAATACAAATGGATTGATACGAGCATTTTTACCAAAGAAAAAGACCTTTGAAAGTAAAACTCAAGCTGATATGATAATTATCGCTAATGAGTTAAACACTAGGCCTAAAAAGATTCATGGATTTACAACGTGTAAAGAGATATTTGAGCGAGAATACGCCGCCTTGAACAACAGTCCTTGATACTGTATAAATATCGAGTCGATTATTTAAGTTTTTATTAAATCGTTGCGTTTTTTACTTGACATTCGCCTTTTTTATTTTAGTTTACATAATCTAAATTTAACAAAGTTAATTGGTTCAGGCGAATGTTAGGATTAAGCGCAACATATGATTGTTTCGGTATAATTATCGTTTGTGATCAGATGAATCTCAAAGTAACAGAGTTGAATGAACTCATTTATAGATAGGGTTTTATCAACGAACAAATACATTAAATTCAATTTATTGAAGAATACGAAAACTCCCATGATTACTCTATGACTGTTCTTGATCATATGAGCTGAATGAAGAAAATTATTAAAATATAAACGACTCTATCATGTTTATCGAGAAATCTATTCGGCTAATAAATTAATTTGTTATCAATTGAATGGAGTGAGTGATCCTTAATTTTTTGAAAACCACGAAGTTAATCTGATGCGCAAAATCCCTTACTGTTTTTATTTAGCGCAGATTCGTTTCTCAATGAAACTAGGTTTATAGTTAAAATGAATGACCAAGTATAAGAAAAATCAATTACCTTAGTTCCCTCAGTTACTGGTATAGTGAATGCAACAAAAGTTTAATAGTTAAGCTTTGAAGAGAAGAGTAGCTGATACGTAGCAAGTACAGAGACCCCGGACGGTGAAAAAGGGGATTGACAAAATTAGCGAAGATGAGCTCTGAGCGATTTGGTTTGTTCACGCAAACCAAACGGGACGCGACCGATATATCGCCGGGTATCAGCAGGTACCGTTGAGATATTATTCGTGAAGGATAATGTGAATGAGGGTGGTACCACGAAAACATTCGTCCCTTTATTTATTGCAGCCGCAGTAGGTAAAGGGATGGATGTTTTTTTGTTTTTCATCAGTCTTTTTTTACAAATTAAAAAATGGAGGGATTTTATTATGACAAAACGCACCACATCACCATTTCGCTACGACATAGTTGGGAGTTTCTTGCGACCAGATAAATTAAAGACGGCACGGAAGGATTTTGAAGTAGGCAAGCTTTCGCAAGAAGGATTGACCGAAGTTGAAGATGAAGCCATTATTGCTTTGATTAAAAAGCAAGAGACGGCTGGACTAAAGGCTGTGACTGATGGAGAGTTTCGTCGCAGCTGGTGGCATTTGGATTTCTTTTGGGGATTACAAGGAATCGAATTTTTTGTTCCAGAGCATGGCTATTTCTTTCACGGAGAAGAGACGCGTCCAGGTACAGTAATCGTGACGGGAAAAATATCCGGTGAAAATCATCCCTTCGTTGAACATTTCAAATTCAGCCAAGCTCACACTAGCGAGGGCATCGAGGTAAAACAAACGATTCCAGCACCAGCACAGATTCTCGTTGAATTCTTGCGACCAGATGTTATCGGAAAAGTTCGCGAGGTTTATCCAACGAATGAAGAACTGATCGCGGATATCGTAAAAGCGTATCGACAGGTGATCGCTGATTTATATGCTGCGGGAGCTCGTACGATTCAGTTAGACGATTGTACGTGGGGCGTTCTAGTCGCGCCGCTGCCAAAAGGGTTTGCGGTGGAGGAAGGAAAGGATGAAAAAGAGGTTCGCAAAGAGTTAGCTCAATTATATTTAACTATTAATAATGAGGTTTTGGCGGATCAACCGTCAGACTTAACGTTAAACACTCATGTTTGCCGTGGAAATTATCATTCTACTTGGGCGGCTGCTGGCGGTTATGACGATGTGGCTGATCCATTATTCACATCTGAAAATGTCGCTGCTTATTATTTGGAATATGATACCGAACGCTCAGGTGGATTTGAACCGTTGGCGAAAGTTAGCGGAGAAAAGAAGGTCGTCTTAGGACTGATTACATCGAAGGATGGAAAATTAGAAGATCGCCAACAAGTCATCGAACGGATCAATGAAGCGGCACAATATATCCCGTTAGATCGTTTATCCTTGAGTCCGCAATGTGGCTTTGCTTCAACAGAGGAGGGAAATATTCTGACTGAGGAACAGCAATGGAACAAGATCGCGCTGATCAAGAGTATCGCAGAAGAGGTTTGGCCAGAAAAGTAGGGATAGAGATGAAAGAGAGAGGACAGGCAATCATCGAGTTACAGGACGCAGTGGTTACATTCAAACGGAATCACTCGTCAATCACTGCTGTAGATCATGTTTCTCTGACGATTGATCAGGGAGAAATCTACGGAATTATCGGCTATTCGGGTGCTGGTAAAAGCACCTTGCTTCGCTTGATCAACCATTTACAGGTACCGACTTCGGGGAAAGTTTTCGTGAAGGGGAAAGCGCTGGATGAATTGGATCAACGTCAATTTCAACAGGCTAGGAAAAAAATTGGTATGATCTTTCAGCATTTCAATCTGATGAACTCACGCACGGTTCTAAACAATGTAGAATTTCCTCTGCTAGGTGAAAAACTCACTAAGATAGAAAGACGCGAGAAGGCTCTGGCTTTGTTGAAGCTAGTCGAGTTAGAAGAGCTGGCTGAGGCGTTTCCTGACCAGCTTTCTGGTGGTCAAAAGCAAAGAGTGGCGATTGCCAGGGCGTTAGCAAATAGTCCGGATATTTTAGTGAGTGATGAAGCCACTAGCGCGCTAGACCCAAAAACGACTTTGTCGATCTTAAAACTGCTGCAGCGGTTGAACCAACAATTAGGATTGACGATCGTTCTGATCACCCATGAAATTCAAGTGATTCAAACAATTTGTCATCAGGTGGCTGTTATGGAAGCGGGAAGAATCATTGAACAGGGAAAAGTCGCTGAAGTATTCAGGCGTCCCAAAGAACGGCTGACCCAAGAATTTATTGAGACTTCGATCAATATTCAAGAAGCGTTGAATCGGATTCGTAGAAATAATGATCGTAAACCACTCTATTTGTTGAAATTTGTCGGTGAGACGACGAATCAAGCGGTAGTGACGGAAATGGCACAAAAATTCGAGGTGGCAGCAACTATTCTTTTTGCCAATATCGATCAGTTCGACAATCTGACAGTAGGGGTCATGATCTTGGCATTGGATGGCTCTAGGGTCGAAGCTGGAGTTGAATATTTAAGGCAACAGAGTGTCGAGGTAGAAATAATTACGAAGAAGGTGGTGACATGAGCAATTTGTTTCCGCATGTCGCTACGATGCAGGGAGCTATCTGGCAAGCAACTCTGGAGACAGTATATATGACCGTCGTCTCAGGAATGATCGCCGGTATAATCGGTCTGTTGACGGGGCTGGTCTTAACCATGACACAACCAGGAGGGATCACAGAAGATCGCAGCTTTTACAGTGTGCTTGATAAAGTAGTGAACCTTTTACGAAGCGTTCCCTTCATCATTTTATTGGCAGTAATTTCACCTTTGACTAGTTTTCTCGTTGGAACAACGGTAGGAACAACAGCCGCATTGGTTCCTTTGGTAGTAGGCATCTTCCCTTTTTATGCCCGCCAAATCCAGATTGCTTTGCAAGAAGTAGGGCCTGGGGTAGTGGAAGCAGCCCAGGCAATGGGATTGAGCACTTCAGAGATAGTTTTTCGTGTTTTTCTGCGGGAAGGGTTGGCGGATATTA
The DNA here is from genome assembly GCF_051714485.1 of Enterococcus sp. AZ128. NCBI lineage: Bacteria > Bacillati > Bacillota > Bacilli > Lactobacillales > Enterococcaceae > Enterococcus > Enterococcus sp. AZ128. The sequence continues at coordinate 443,411 of NZ_JBIORZ010000002.1, read as the reverse complement.
TTCGTGTCTCGACTTTGACCGTTATCAGTTTGATTGGATTGACCACAATGGCAGGCGCGGTGGGTGCCGGCGGATTAGGCAATGTAGCTATCAGCATCGGCTACGCACGATTTCAAAATGACGTAACTTTTGTTTGTATGATCATTTTGTTAGTAATGGTTTTTGCTGTTCAATTTATTGGGGATCGATTGGCTGATCGCTTTACTAAGTTTTAAAAATATAGGAGGAAAAGTATGAAAAAAATAGTGATTCTTTTGGGAGTGCTGGTGGTTTTGGTTGCTGCTGGGTTCGGGATACATGAAGTGAGCAGCTCGCAAAAGAAAGAATCAAAAACGATCGTTGTCGGATCGCAAGGTTCAGATTATCAAATTTGGCAGCATATTGCTAAAAGTGAAGAGGCAAAAAAGGCCGGGTTAACGATTCAAGTCAAAGAGATCACGGATGGGGTTCAATTAAATAAGGCGACGGCTGATGGCAGTGTTGATGTCAATGCTTTTCAATCCTATTCGTATTTCAAAGCGTACAATTCGCAAAATAGTAAGCAGCCGTTGGCAGCCTTAGGAACGACTTATTTAGAACCATTAGGGATTTACTCTGAAAAATACACCTCGCTGTCAGAGTTGCCAGATGGAGCAACCATAGCGATTGCTAATAATCCAGCCAATACGGCCCGCGGGTTGTTACTATTGCAGGATGCCGGTTTAATTAAATTAAGTGCCGATTTTAAAGCGTTAAGCGGCGTTGAAAAAGTTGAAGAAAATCCGAAACATTTCGTTTTTAAACAAATTGATGATACAACGGGTCCTCGGGTACTAAAATCGGTGGATGCTGTGCTGATTTCAAACACCGTAGCTTTAGATGGCGGTTTGAACGTGTTGAAAGATTCGTTATTCCATGAAAAAGTAAATCAAAGTACCAAAAATAATGTCAATATCTTGGCAACAGCTGAAGAAAATAAAGATAATGAGAATTTCAAAAAACTAGTTAAGCTGTATCACAATCAATCGATTCAAGATTATATAAAAAAAGAGTTTGGCGGTACAAAAATCGAAGTCGATAAGCCGTTAAGCTATTTAGAAAAATAAAAGGAGTGTTTCAATTATGGCAGAAGTAGAAAGTTTCACACTAGACCACACAAAGGTGAAGGCACCATATGTACGCTTGATCACTAAAGAAAATGGTGGAAAGGGTGATACGATCACCAACTTTGATCTGCGCTTTGTTCAACCAAATGAAAATGCGATTCCAACAGCTGGATTGCATACGATCGAACATTTATTAGCGGATCTATTACGCGATCGGTTAGACGGTGTGATCGATTGCTCCCCATTTGGTTGCCGGACGGGTTTCCATTTGATCGTATGGAGTGAGCCGACTGCTCATGAAGTGGCAGTAGCTTTGAAGGAATCCCTAGAAGAAATCGCTGAAAAAACTCAGTGGGAAGATGTTCAAGGCACGGATATCGTTAGCTGCGGAAATTATCGCGATCATTCTCTATTCTCTGCAAAAGAATGGGCCAAAAAGATTGTAGCTGAAGGAATTAGTGATGACGCATTCGAACGTCATTTGGTTTAGGTGAGAAGAATGTTTCCAGAATTAAAAGATAAGATCGTCTTAGTGATCGGCAGTAGTCAAGGAATTGGTAAAGCAGTCGTCGAGACTTTTTTAGATAATCAATCAGTAGTAATAGCCGCAGATATTACCTATGACTTTGACGAGTTGCTGGCTGTCAATAAATCCTATTTTCAAACCCATTTAGATGTTAGTCAAGAAATAGAGGTCTCGACGTTAAGTCAGGTGCTGATCAATAATAAACTGGTTCCTGATATCGTCGTGGATGTAGCAGGAATATCGACAATGGATTTTCTCGTGGATAGTCAGACTAGAGATTTTGATCAGACGTTTGAAGTCAATACTCGCGGAACCTATTTAGTGGCAAAATATTTCACAAAAGCGATGATCGACCATAGTAAAAAAGGACGCATGATTGTGATTGCTTCTCAAGCAGGGAAAAATGGCTATCGCGGAATGGCAGCCTATGTGGCCTCTAAACATGCTGTTTTAGGATTAGTCAAAACATTGGCAATCGAAGTAGCGTCAAATCAAATTTTAGTTAATGCCGTTTGTCCGGGAATTATCGAAACAGAGATGAAACAGCGGGAAAGAGTCGAGGGCGGTGCGTTGCGAGGCATGAGTGCGGAAGATGTCCGGCAAGAGGACATCAGCCAAGTGCCATTGGGACGAACAGGAACACCGCAAGACGTAGCAAATGTCGTACTGTTTTTAGCAAGTCCTCTATCTAGCTATATGACCGGGCAAGCGATCAATGTAACTGGTGGCATGACAATGCATTGATCGGTGCTATACTACTATGGAAAACACAGTTAATTGAGCCAAGTGTATTCTCTTCGTGTAAAAGGGTTCTGTTATCATATTTTTGATAATAGGGCTCTTTTTGTGCGCTATGTTAGAAACGAAGGTAAAGAAAGTATGACTTCAATACTGATAATGAAATCTTGTTGGGGAAATTATTCTAATTAATTAACATAATAATAACGATTCGATTTTACGCATAATTATTATTAACGAAAAAATAAATTTTTATTAACTTTGTGTCTTGACAATGTCTGTATCAGCATATATTATTTTGTTGTAAACGCTTACAAAAACAGAGGGGGATCTTTATGAAAAAAAGATTATTTTTAAGTATCATCCTGTTTTTTGGACTGGCGCTATTTTTTGTCTCAAGTGATGCACAGGCAGCTTCTCAGACTCTATTTCGGGTATATAATCCCAACAGCGGTGAACATTTTTATACGAAGGATACAAATGAACGAAACCATTTGATCAAAGTTGGCTGGCATGATGAGGGCGTAGCTTGGGATACACCTAGCAGCGGAATAACTGTTTATCGCGTATATAATCCAAATGCGGGAGATCATCATTACACGATGGACAAAAATGAATACGATCATTTGGCAAAAGTTGGTTGGCGGAAAGAAGGGGAAGCATTCAAGTCAGTTGATAGAAATAGTAAAGAGAAACCTATCGGAATTCCTGTTTATAGGGCGTATAATCCAAATGCTAAGTCGGGGGCTCATAATTTCACAATTAATCAATATGAACAGAAGCATTTGATCAAAGTAGGGTGGAGAGATGAAAAAATCGCCTTCTATGCACATCATGGTTCTAATGATTATTATAAAATAAAAGTTGTTCATAAGAGCGGAAAAACACTGCTGAAAGAAGCAACAACTAGTGTCAAAGAAGGCTTTAACTATGTTGCAAGGGCTGAGAATTTTCCTGGATACGAACTTGTTGGCAGCAGTACGAAAGAGCTTAAGAATATCACCTCTAGTCAGGAAATTGTTTTTAACTACAACAAGGTAGATAAGGACAAATTGACAAGTGCGTTAAAATCGTTAGACAGCTTAACAGAAGCCGACTACACACCGATTTCATGGGAGAAATTGATGGGATCAAAAGATGCGGCGACAGATATTGTAAATAAAAAAGACGCGACACAAAAAGAGGTCAATGATCGGCTGACTGATCTAAATGCAAGAATAAAAGAATTAGTGAAGCGTGCCGATACCCAAGCTTTGCAGACACTCTATTTAGATGCCAAAGGAATGGGTCCACACCATTATCAAGATTATCCAACTTACCTTTTATTCCATGCGGCATATGCGAATGCGTATACTAAGATTGAAGATTTGAACAGTCCTCAAAAGGACGTCGATGATGCACTTGCAGAGCTGCAACGAATGATAGGTCTAGCAAAAGCAGATGCACCTCAAACATTACTAGATGAATTACAAAGCTTATATAATACTGGCATAGCTAAGAGACAAGAAGACTTTACTCCGGTAACTTGGAGAGAATTGAGTGCTTCCTTAGCGGTAGCCAAAGATATTCTAGATAGTGAACGCCCAATAGAAGAAACTGCTCAAGCGTCATTAAATAGATTGAAGGATGCCATAGATAATCTGGTTGAAAAGGCGGACAAGACAGATCTGCAAGCTTTATATGATAGCTCTCAGGGACTGGGGCCAGCAAATTTTGGTTCCTATGATGATTATTTAGAGTATCATGCTGCGGTAGGAGATGCTCGGAATGTTCTTGCAGATGACAGTCATTCACAGCAACGTGTTGATGAGTGCTTGACTGCTCTTCAAACGGCTATGAACAAACGAACAGTTTAGAAAAAAATAGCGTGGACAAATTATTGACAGTTACCGAGCGAAGGCACTGAGTAAGGGCGTTTACACGAATAGAGGTAAAGAATTACAGTTTCTATGTCACAAAACAGCTAAACGGCTTCTTGTTCGATTGTTGCTTGCAATCGAACAGAAGTCGTTTTTCTATTTCTCGATAGACCATTGACTGGATAATCTATATATGAAATAATATTCATATGATTATCGTTTCATTTGTTTTATCGAAGGAGGAATGGAAATGTGGGTAAGGGTGGTTTCTTTACTAGGTGTAATTGCGTTCTATTTGATTTATCTCGCGAAGGCGCTATTGTTGAAGAAGCAGGGAATCAACGTTAATTTATTAGGAGATAAAAAACGTTCAAGAGAAAAATATTTTGAGATCGTTTTAAAAGCTATGACGGGGATAGGAGCTCTTATTCAATTTCTTGCGCCATTCTTATTCGAGAGGAATCAGAATGGTTTAGTTTATGTGGGAGTAGTGCTGACTATTTCAGGAGTGATTGTGTTTCTCATCGCTGTAAGAACGATGGGCTTGAATTGGCGTGCGGGCTACAATGAAAAACAAAAAACCGAGTTAGTGACAACCGGAATTTATCGGTTTAGTCGCAATCCGGCTTTTGTCGCGTTTGATTTGCTGTATCTGGGTGTTGCGTTGATTTATCCTAATATGATGATGATTTTAATGGCGGTCATGGCAATTATTTTATTTGATCAGCAGATTCGAGGCGAAGAGGCGTTTCTGCTAACCGTTTTTGGAGATCGTTATCGCGCGTATCAGGATGAGGTTCGGCGATACTTCTAAGGATGCTAAATGTTTTTCGGTCTTGAATGAAAGCTAAAATATTTTTCTTTCTGCCTATTTTTCGCTATTCTTAATTCGTCTGTGCTATTCGAATGAGTCACCTATCAGATAGTGACTGTACTCATAAGAGGAGATGAAGAAAGTGGAATTTATTGGTGTACTATGTTTGATTTTGATCAGCACAACAGTTGCTGGGCATTTTTCACGGCGTTTTGGTATACCGGCAGTAATCGGACAATTGTTAGTCGGAATAGTATTAGGAAATGCTGGTTTACGGCTGGTTCATCCAGACATTCTGGTGGAAGATTTTTCGGAGATTGGTGTCATTTTACTGATGTTCTTAGCAGGGATCGAGAGTGATCTTTCATTACTGCGAAAGTATTTTCGTCCAGGAATGTATGTGGCAGTTCTAGGGATTCTATTTCCAGTATTACTGGGAACACTTGGTGGAAACCTGTTCCATATCCCGTTGAATGAATCCTTTTTCTTAGGACTGATTTTGGCGGCGACTTCCGTGAGTATCTCAGTAGAAGTCTTGAAGGAGCTTAATGTAATCAATACTAAAGAAGGTTCAACGATTCTTGGAGCCTCAGTGGTTGATGATATTTTAGTAGTGTTGATCGTCAGCTTAAGTATGTCGTTCTTAGGAGCAAAAAGTGGTAATGACAATCCATTGGGAATCATGCTGGTAGAACAAGTGCTGTTCTTTGTGGCGATCTTCTTTTTGATTCGTTGGGGTGCACCTTATTTGATGAGATTGAGCAATAAATTATTAGCAGAATCTTCAGTGATTATTGTTTCATTAATTCTATGCTTGAGCATGTCTTATTTAGCGGATTTTATCGGGTTGAGTTCGGTAATCGGGGCCTTTTTTACTGGGGTTGCAATCGGGCAAACGAAGGTCTGGAAGGAAGTTCAATACAATGTGGAGGCGATCGGTTATGCGGTCTTTATTCCCGTCTTTTTTGTCAGCATTGGACTAGAGGTATCCTTCAACGGAATGAGTGATCAAGTTATTTTGATCCTAGTGTTAACGCTTCTCGCTGTTGTTTCAAAATTGTTCGGCGGCTTTTTTGGAAGCAAACTTGCGGGATTTGGCAATCATAGTAGTATGATGGTAGGGTCTGGAATGATTTCTCGTGGAGAGATGGCACTTATCATTGTACAATTAGGGTTTCAAGCCCAACTAGTTATACAAAAGTATTATTCGGCATTCATTTTAGTCATTCTGTTTACGACCTTATCGTCACCGTTTTTACTTAAGTACTTCACGAAAAAAATTTACTAATGAAGTAAAGCACTAAAACCAATAGAACACATTGGTTTTAGTGCTTTCTTTCATTCAACAGGTCATACAACACCTGCGCGTTATTTTGCGTTTCATTTTTTGCCCCGTAGACTAAGGTCACGTTCTTATGTTCTTTGAGTACGGTTTTCAACTGATCGAGTGCTTCTTTTTGTTCACCGGCCTGTAATTCTTTCCGGTAGCTGGTTTCAAACTCTGGGTATTTTTCAGCCTCATGATTGAACCATTTCCGTAAGTCGGAGCTTGGTGCGATCTCCTTTAACCATAGATCAATTTTTTCCGTTTCTTTTGATTTTCCTCTAGGCCATAGTCGATCCACTAACACCCGATAGCCATCTAGATCCTCCGCTGGTAAATAGGCACGCTTAATTTGCAGCATCTTCTACACTTCCTTTTCACCTTCATTCTACCAGTCTCAAATAAATAGGTGAATGAAAAAGACTTTGAAAAAACTTTCTATAGTTCTTTTCGATGTCGCTTAATCTGGTAAAATGAGGTGTAATTAAGCCGATGTGAACTATTATTGAACCAGAAGGGTGAGTTTTATGGTTGCGTTTTTATTATTATTCAGAAGTTTATGGCATATTTTAAAAATACTGTTCCAGCAGGAAGAACAAAAGGCGATTATGTTGGCGGTCTTATTCATCCTCACGATCGGAACGATTTTCTATCATAATGTGGAAGGCATGAGCTATTTGGATGCGCTGTATTTTTCGGTAATGACATTAGCGACTGTTGGTTATGGAGATTTGTCACCACAGACGGCTTTAGGGAAGCTGTTCACCATCGTATATGTATTGATCGGTGTAGGGATCATTACAGCGGTGATCGCGAATTTCAATCGTGCCTTAGCTGAATATCATCAAAAGAAGAAGCATCACGAGGGAAGACAACCAGCAAAGAAATAGCAACTCAATATTCCAGTGCTCAAAGGACGATCCAGTTTGTCTTTTGAGCATTTTTTATCTGTTCTTTTTTTTAAAACTCTATTAATATAAAGGGCCTTAACTATTTCTGTTATGCGTTTTTTCTATTCTTTTATGCGAAATTTCTATTTAAAATTAGAGATATAAGGATTAGTTAGCATAGGAGGAGAAAATATGAACGCTGTTCGTAAGAAAACCAAAAAGAAATGGTTCTGTACGGGGATCATGACTGTTTTATTGTTAGGAAATTATATGATTGTTCCCATGCAAGTCCTTGCCGAGGAATCATCGTCTTCCAAAATTGAAGAGGCTGCGACAAAAGAGAGCACCTCAGCTATGGTTTCAGGTGAAGCTGAACGTCAACAATCTCCAGAAAGTACGACTTCTTCCTTGAGCAGCAAAACGGCATTATCAGAGTCCTTTCGGGATGAAGCGAGTAAGTCACCAGCAAAAGTAGATCGTCCCTCTAATAGCGATCAAACGGAACGGCTTTCGAACACGGACGACTGGTCAGCGACAACGAATGGTCAATACATGGTTATCCAAAGCTATTCTGGCGATTTAGAAACGATTGAAGTCCCCTCGGAAATTGAAGGCCTACCGGTTCAGATTGATTTAGAAGCGGTACTTGGGACAGCACTACAAAAAACGACCAAAACATTTTCAATCGAAAGGGCGAAAAATGGATTACTACCAGTAAAAGTCACGGGGACCTTTCGTGGATTATTTGCTAGCGTAGACATTGGCGGCGGAGTTGAGGGCTTAGCTCCAATTGAGTCCGTTTCTTTTGGCGACGCAGATAACTCCGCAATCACTGATATGAGCTACATGTTCGTTCAATGCGAGTCGTTGAGTACACTGGATATTGAAGAACTAGACACTCAAAATGTGCAAACGATGCTAAAGATGTTTAGCTATTGTAAGGGATTGACTGAACTTGCTTTGACGAATTTTGATACAGGGAAGGTTACTTCTATGGCCCGTATGTTTGAGAATGCGAGTAACCTAATCTTGATAGACGTAACCAGCTTCGTGACAGAAAATGTAACTGATTTTTCGTACATGTTTCGATATTGCGGCAGTGTGAAGTCATTGGATCTTCAAAATTTTAATACAAAAAATGGTGAAAATATGCAGAGTATGTTTGACCGCTGCCATAGCCTGACCACATTAGATTTATCAAGCTTCAATACGATAAATGTAGAGAATATGAGTTATATGTTTGGAAATTGCAAAGAGCTTATCGATATCGATATGGAAAATTTTGACACCTCGAATGTGATGACCTTGTTTTTCATGTTTGCGAACTGTCATAAGTTAGCTTCATTGGATCTTTCACATTTTGATACAGGGAATGTGACGACGATGTCCTATATGTTCGCGGGCTGTGATAGCTTAACCGATTTAAAAATAAGTCATTTCAATACTTCGATGGTCAGTGATATATCCTATATGTTCCATCTTTGCTCAGAACTAGCTACTTTAGACCTAACAAATTTCAACACTGTCAGTGTGACATATGGTACTCAAGTATTTGGTGGATGCAACAAATTGATTAGTTTAACGCTAGGCAGTGATTTTACCCTTTCTTCGAATTATGGCTTGTTGGAGCTTCCCATTCAAAGTAATGGAGGACGAACCACCTCTCACTGGGTGCAGGACGAAGGGGCCGAGGTATATGATTCAACGAAAGATTTTAGAGAGGCTCATAATCAATTACTTCCTGGAGCTGTTCACACTTACACGATTCAGCGGAAGCATCTCGTAACCTTTGACTTAGCTGGCGGCAGCGGTGAATTAATTCCAGATCAAAGGATTTTTGAAAATGAACTCGTCGCTGATCCTCAGTATGCGGGGGGAAAAGCCCATTATCAATTTACTGGTTGGAGTGTCGGCGGTTTGCCATATAGCTTTGCTACAAAAGTGATTGCACCGCTGGAGTTGACTGCGGATTGGCTAGTGGATACTTATTCGGTCAAGTTTCACGCGAATACGGGAGAGGGAACGATGCCCAAACAAACCTTTGAATATGACGAAGAAAAGAGGTTTACCTTAAATAGCTATTATAAATTAGGGTTTACCTTTAATAGTTGGAATTCAGCAGCTGATGGGGAAGGAGAAAAAAGCTATAGTGATGGCGAATTAGTAAAAAACCTGTCTCTTATAAACGGAGAGACGATTGATCTATATGCCCAATGGCTGGCGAATACGTACAGCATACTATTTGAATCGAATGGCGGAACCGGCAGCATGGTTCCTCTTGAAATGACTTATGATAAATCAAAATTGCTGACTGAGAATCGTTTTATCAAGAAAGGGTATCAATTTATCAATTGGAATACAGCGCAAAATGGACAAGGAACTTCTTATGAAAATCAGGAATCCGTTCAGAATTTAACAGCAGTAAAGGATGAACAGCTCCCACTGTATGCCCAATGGAAAATGATTGATTATAACGTGACTTTTGACAGTCAAGGCGGGAGCACGATTTCTGATCGGAGCTATACAGTTGAACAAGGAATTGATTCTTTCGCTGTTCCACATAGAAATGGCTATATCTTCCTAGGCTGGTATGAAGGAGAAACAAAAGTCGAAAGCATATCAATTGGAGAAATAGGCGACCGAACATTGAAGGCTAAGTGGCGAACAAACCAATACAAAGTTACCTTTGATAGCAACGGCGGTTCGGAGATAGCGTCGCAAAATTACACGATTGAAAAAGGGATCGAGTCATTTGAGGCACCAAACAGATCTGGCTACAAATTTATAGGCTGGTATGATGGAGAGGCAAAAGTTGAGAAAATTCCAATAGGAGAAACTGGTGATCGAGTTCTAGCAGCAAAATGGGAAATCGTAGAATATACGCTAACCTTTGATGATCCATCAATTTCACCAATACCATACACCGTTGAGTCTGAAACTATCCGACTACCGGCATTAACGAAGACTGGTTATAGGTTCCTAGGCTGGTTGGTTTCTGAAAATACGTTGGAGCGAGGGCTTACCGATAGCGGCAAAGTCGTGCAGGAAATTCAAAAAGGAACAACGGGAAATTTGAAGCTGTTGGCTCAATGGCAGGCCAATCAATACAAGATAAGTTTTGACCCGAATGACGGAACAGACGAACGAGTTGTTCAAACCATGAATTACGATGAAAGAGCAAAGTTGTCTGCTAACAAATTTACGCGAGCGGATTATGTATTTATCAATTGGAATACTCAACCAAATGGTCAAGCAACTCGCTATTTAGATGCACAGGAAGTTCAAAATTTGGTTGCCGAATCTGATGGCTCAGTAACCTTATACGCTCAATGGAAACCAACGAAAACGGCGTTAGATGATTTAGTCAACAAAGAAAAGGAAACAAAACGTGTTAAGGAAAATTATACAGAAGACAGCTGGAAAAAATATGAGGAGGCTTTAAAGAAAGCGGAGGAAGCCTTAGCAAATGAAGAGGCAACGTCAGAACAAATTCACGCAGCTTTAGAAGAGCTAACAGCTGCGATCGCGAACCTGAAACCTCTGGTAACCGCTAGTGGGAAATCAACGAGTTCCACAAGTCCATCGTCAGCGACGCAAAAAACGTATCCAACAAGTACTGCGAAGAGTTATCCTCAATCGGGGATGATCGTTATGCCTGGTTTGACGATGGTTGGACTATTAATGGTTGGCGCTTCTCTTGCGGTGTGGAAGAAGAAACAGGATAAATAATGCTTAGTCTTACCAATTATTAGTTGTTCAGAACAAGTATTGCCTAAACGAATGAAAATACTTTTACTAGATCAAAATTGCGTTTACTTTCACTTCACTTTACGGCAAAATGAATTTTGAGGTGAATGTAATGGCGATTTATTTAGAAATACCTGAATTGGATAAGGAGTTTCCCTTTCGGATTTTAATGAATGATGGCGATATTTTAACAACGCCTCATTGGCATCGTGAAGTGGAATTGATCTATGTCACGAAGGGAACGATTTCACTGGGGATCGATGATGACCCCTACAAATTGAGTGAAGGAGAGATTGCCTTCATTGGCGGTGGGTTGATCCATTATGTTTTAGCCTCACCGGGTAGCGAACGACTTGTCTATCAATTTGATCTAAATTATTTTTCAACTGGAAATAAAGAAAATTTAGATTTGCAAAAGCTGTTTGCGGAATTAATACCGATTAGTCCTCATTGGGATGAAAAAGATGAAACAGCGGTTAGAAATGTGCTTGAAACCATGAATCGTGAGGCAGAGAAACAGGATTCAGGGTGTCACTTCGCTTTAAAAGCGGAGCTTTATAAATTGCTTACTAAATTACTTCGCGATATTCCGAAGCAGACAAAGCAGCTAAAGAAAATCAATAAACTAGCAACACAGGATGTATTAGAAAAGCTGGATCAAATCTTTAACTACGTAGAAGAACATTATCAAGAAGTGGTGACCTTGCAGGATATTGCGGAGTTTTCCGGCTATAGTTCGTTCTATTTTACGAAATTTTTCAAGAAGAATACGGGAAAAACCTTTTTAACTTTTTTGAATGAATACCGAATAGACAAGGCCAAGTGGCTGCTAATCAATAGCGACCTACCAGTGTCGGAGATCATTACTCAGACGGGGTTCGAAAGTGATAAAACCTTTTATCGTCTGTTTAAAGGCTCCATGGATATGGCGCCCTTAGAATATCGTAACACAATGAAAATCGAATAATTTAAAGAAAGGCAATTACTGATTCAGTAATTGCCTTTTTGGCAATATTTGAGAATAATGCAACAAAAATAGGGGAATGAAAAAAAGATTTCCCGATTATAATAAAGGTATCAACACGAATGAAAACGGATACGATCTGAAAGGAAGAAAAAGAAATGAAAAAAGAAACGCAGTTTTTCTGGGGCGGAGCCATCTCTGCCGCGCAAAGTGAAGGGAGTTACCTCGCTGATGGTCGCGCGCCTTCCAATTTTGATTACTTGCCTTTAGACAGTCGCCGTCTCAAAGCAGTATATAAGAATCAAACCGATTCTATTTTAGAGCCAAAGGGCGATGAGATATATCCTGGTCGAAACGGCAATGATTTTTATCACCAGTATCAAAAGGACATCGCTTTATTGAATGAGCTAGGAGCTAATAGTTTTCGTTTTTCTATCTCTTGGTCGCGGATTTTTCCGACGGGGGTGGAACGGGAACCGAATGAAGCGGGTTTGCAGTTTTACGAAAAGGTTTTGACCGAGCTGGAAAAATATCAGATGGAACCGATTGTGACCTTGTCTCATTTTGAAATTCCATTGAATTTGGTTGAAAAATACAATGGTTGGGAAAATCGCCAGGTGGTTGATTATTTTCTTCACTACGCTAAAACGGTAATGGCACGTTTTAAAGGGCGGATACACTATTGGATTCCTTTCAATGAAATGAACATGGTTCTGCACATCCCGTTCATTGGCGGTGGCATCTTGTTTGAAGAAGGTAAGGATAATTTATCGATCCAATATCAGGCAGGACATCATCAATTATTGGCCAATGCATTGGCGATCGAAGTTGGGAAAGAAATGGATCCAGAGAACCAGTTTGGCGCGATGTTGGCAGCCGGTAAGACCTACGCCTACACCTGTGATCCAAAAGATGTTTTCGCGGCTTTGCAGCAAGAAAAAGAGAATCTACTTTTTTCAGATGTGCAAGTATTTGGCGAATATCCAAAATTCTTCTCGCATTTTATCAAGGATAAGGGCTTAAGGTTAACCATTCATCCAGAGGATCGAGCGATTTTAAAAAAGAATACGGTTGATTTTGTTTCCTTTAGTTATTACTCTAGCGCTTGTACCGCGGCGGAAGAGGGCGGCATCGATCGAGTTGCGACGAACGGGTATACAACTTTGCGGAATCCGTATCTACCAAAGGGAAAAAGTGTCTGGCAGGATGATCCATTGGGCTTGAGAATTACCTTGAATCAGCTTCAGGATCGCTACCATAAACCGTTGTTCATTGTTGAGAATGGCATTGGTACGCAGGATGAATTTGTGGATGATCAAGTACATGATGATTATCGCATCCATTATTTGCAAGGTCATGTGAAGAACATGCTGCTGGCGATGGAAGAAGACGGGATTGAGCTGATGGGCTATCTGATGTGGGGCATTATTGATTTACCAAGTGTTAGTGAAGGGAAAATCAGCAAGCGTTACGGTGTGATCTATGTGGATCAGGATGATCAAAATAATGGTTCACATCAGCGCTATAAAAAGGACAGCTTCGCATTTTATCAAAAAGTCATTTCGTCAAATGGTGCCGTAGTATTTGAATAGGAAGGAGCAAAACAAATGAGAAAGTATCAGCAATTAGCGAAAGAAGTCATTAAAGGTCTGGGGGGGACAGACAACATCAATTCCGCAGTCCACTGCGCGACTCGATTACGATTTGATTTAAAGCATCCTGAAACGGCAAATTTAGATGTACTAAAAACCATCGATGGTGTGGTGGGTATAAACCCGACACCGACACAATTACAAGTAATCATCGGCAGCCATGTCGGAGAGGTCTTTGAGGAAGTTATTCATCAAGGTGTAGTCAATGGTGACACGGATGTTAACAAGCAATCTGAATCAACAAGCGATTCAGCCATGAAAGAAACGAGTGTATTTAACAAAGTGGTCGATACGATCACTGGCTGCATGACACCGATGATTCCCGCCTTGACCGCAGCTGGGATGATCAAAGTAATCTTGTCTTTATCCACGACCTTCAATTGGATGTCGAATGAATCCAGTACGTATCGTGTGTTGGATTTTATTGGGGATGGGGCTTTCTATTTCATGCCGATATTGTTGGCAGTCTTCGCTGCAAACAAATTTAAGGTTAATACGTCAATAGCGATTATTGTCGTGGGTGTTTTCCTACACCCAAACTTTAGTCAATGGGTCGCTTCAGGAGATCCGATCTCCTTTCTTGGAATGCCGATCCAAGGTGTGATCTATGCTGCATCGGTGATTCCAGCGTTGCTGACGATCTGGGTGATGTCTTATATTGAACGAGGCGTTGACAAAATTACACCGCAATCATTGAAAATTTTATTGAATCCAACATTAACATTATTGATCACGGCACCATTGGCATTGATTGTCATTGGACCTTTAGGAAATTATGCCGGACAAGGATTGGCGTGGGTAATTAACCTGATGCAAGGGCAATTAGGATTTATCATGGTAGCATTATTGGCTGCCGCTATGCCATTTATCGTAATGACTGGCATGCACCATGCCTTGACACCGATTTTTGTTGCTTCATTTGCGGCAACTGGAACGGAATCCTTAATCTTAGTGGCGCAAATCTGTGCCAACTTGGCCCAAGGAGGAGCGACATTGGCTGTTGCCTTCAAATCAAAGCAAAAAAATGTGAAATCAATCGCCGCAGCGGCTGGGATTTCCGCAATCATGGGGATCACAGAGCCGGCGTTATACGGAATTACGATGAAATATAAAAAGCCGTTAGTAGCAGCTTGTATTAGTGCCGGAATCTCCGGATGCTTCGCTGGACTAATGCACGTAACGCTATATGTGCCGCAAAATAGTTTGATGGCGGTCTTAGGCTTTTCAGGTGAAAAAGGAACGAGTAATGTCATTGCCGGACTAGTAATGATGCTTATGTCGGTTGTTTTATCTTTCGTATTGACCTTTATTTTTCAAAAGGAAGAAAAGATTGAAGCGGCACCGACCGAAAAATCTGCAGATAGTTTAGCAGTGAACTCATAAGAAGAAAAGACAAGTAGAGTAGGTAGAAGGAGGTTCTTCTATCCTGCTTTTTGGAGGACACTCATGAAAATTTATTTAAACGACTATGAAACTGAAACGCTTGAGAAGGCGGAGAGTCTACTGTTTAACGGGAATGGTTCGATTGGCTTGCGGGGAAACTTGGAGGAAGGCTATTACGATCATTTTTCGACAAACCGTGAAACCTATATCAACGGTTTCTATGAAACAAAGGGCATCCATTATCCGGAAAAAATGTACGGTTTCACTCCCACTGGTGAAACAATGATCAGCGTGATCGATGGGCAAACGACCTTGATTACGATCGGAGGTGAACCATTTTCTATTCTGGAAGGTACAATCAGCGAGAACGAGCGCTATTTGGATATGGAAAAGGGGCTCACGTTAAGAAAGTTAGTATGGACTTCACCTCAAGGACGTCAAACCAAAATCACGATTTCACGTCTATCCTCTTTTCACTATAAAAATCTCTTCTCCATGAAGATTGATTTTGAGCGGTTGAATCATGAAGAGGAAATCGAGCTGATCACTCATTTGAACTATTATCCAGTACGTACGATAGACAAGAACGATCCGCGGATGAGCCATGACTTGCAGAAGATCACGATCAAAGAGATTGATTTAGCAGAAAATCGCTGCAAGTTTGGAACGAATCATTCACAATTAGAAGCGGAGTTAGCATGGTCAATAGACAATCACACACAGTCACAAACCAGTGAAAACGATCGAATCGTGATCCATACAAAATTGGAAGGAAGCAGCTATCAAAAAAATCTGAGCTATGCTTTTCAGCAGCAAAAACATACAGGTTTGGATACACCTTTCGCGGAACTCGTACGGAGACAGACGGAATTTTTGGCTGATTTTTGGCAGAATGCAAAGGTTAAAATCAAAAGTACAGAAATGCTGGAGGAGAGCGTGAATTACAGCACCTTTGCACTGCTCCAGTCGCTCGGTACTAACGGAACAACCAGTATCGCCGCTAAAGGGTTGAGCGGCGGTGGGTATGAAGGCCATTATTTCTGGGATGCAGAGATGTTTGTTTTTCCAGTCTTTTTACATTTGAATCCCGCATTAGCGAAGCAATTATTAACCTATCGTTACAGCATTTTAGATAAAGCGCGGGAAAATCGTCAGCTTTTCGGCTATCAAACAGGTGCGTTGTATCCTTGGCGAACAATCTCTGGAACAGAATCCTCGCCATTTTTTGAAGGCGGATCAGCGCAGCATCATATCAATGCCGATATCGCGTATGCCTTTATTCAGTATTACCGCTATACCGGCGACCTGGAGTTTATGGCGGACTGCGGCTTCGAAATTCTAGTGGAAACGGCGCGAGTTTTTATGGAGATCGGCTATCTAAGAAATAATCAGTTCCATATCGATAAAGTTACAGGACCCGATGAATACACCGTGCTGGTCAACGACAATTACTATACGAATCAATTAGTGGCGTATCAGTTCCGATGGATTCATCAGCTGGCACAAGTTCTGAAGGAACAATATCCAGAGAGCTGGACGGCTTTGACTGAAAAAATTCAGCTGCGGGAAAACGAACTGAAAGATTTTGCGCTGCTTGCGGACAAGATCGCTTTGCCTTTTGATGAAGAAAAAGGGATCATCGCGCAAGATCGCGATTTCTTGAATAAAGGCTTTTGGCCATATTCAAAGGAAGAAACCAATTATCCTTTGTTGCTGAATTATCACCCGTTAACGATTTATCGTTATCAGATTTCCAAACAAGCCGACGCGGTTTTAGCGTTAATGCTGTTTCCAGATACGTTTGAACAAGCGACGATCGAAAAAAGTATCGCCTATTATGATGAAGTCACGACACATGACTCTTCACTTTCGTATTCGACTTTTTCGACGGTATATAGTCGTTTAGGGCAGGTCGACAAAGGTTATGAGTACTTCTTGAAAAATGCTCGTACCGACTTGGATAATAGTCATAAAAACACGAAAGACGGTATTCACACGGCATCAATGGGTGGAAATTTTATGGCGATCGTGTACGGTTTTTGTAACCTTAAGGTAGTTGAAGATGAATTGACGATTGCGCCGAACTTGCCTGAGGAAATCAAAGAAATCGAGTTTTACACATATTTCAAAAATCAAAAACATCGGATCTATGTTAATCATCACACGCATGCGATCGAAAAACAAACGGAAGGAACCAATCAATGAAGGGATTTGTATTTGATTTAGACGGTGTTCTTGCTGATACAGCGAAGTACCACTACATTGCCTGGAAACAACTAGCCGAGGAAATCACTATTTCCATTGATGAGACATTCAATGAACAGCTGAAAGGCATCAGCCGCCAAGAATCGCTGGAACGAATCGTGACACATGGAGGAAAAAGAAACGTATTTTCTGAAGATGAATTAAGCAAAATGGCAGAGAAAAAGAACCAGCATTATGTTGAGTTATTGGAAGAATTGACACCACAAGACACTTTGCCGGGAGTCAAAGTGTTCTTAGAGGAGGCTCAAAAATACAACATTCCCTGCACGGTTGCCTCTGCATCCCAAAACGCGCCCTTCATACTAGATAAACTA
Source organism: Enterococcus sp. AZ128 (assembly GCF_051714485.1). NCBI lineage: Bacteria > Bacillati > Bacillota > Bacilli > Lactobacillales > Enterococcaceae > Enterococcus > Enterococcus sp. AZ128. Next base: position 425,850 of record NZ_JBIORZ010000002.1, on the reverse strand, counting down.
GCGCTCACTGACTACTTTGTTGGCATCGTCGATCCGAAAACGCTGATAAAAGGCAAGCCAGATCCAGAAACTTTTGTTAAAGCTGCACAATTAATGAACCTTGAACCAAAAGAAGTAATTGGCTTTGAAGACGCCCAAGCTGGGATCGATGGAATCAAAGCCTGCGGCATGTATGCAATTGGAGTAGGTAATTCCGAGCAGCTGAGTGGAGCCGATCGGTTGGTTGATGACTTGCGAGAACTAACGATCCAGGAATTGATTAATATTTAGTTGTAGTAAAGACTAATCCTAAGCGGGTTAGTCTTTTTATCCATTATAAAGATATTAGCAAGGGCAATTATCAATAGAATATATCTACATATCAGAAGATTAAGTTGGAAGAGAAGATGTAAAAGATTTATTGTCTAGTATTTTGTTGAATAAGTATTTAAAACTTCCTTAAACTTTAATAAAATGATTTATCACCAGTTTTAATAATAGTTCGTTTAGATAATAAGAAATTATAAGGTTTATATTTCATTCTGTTTCTCGTAAGTTAAATTGACTATCACAGAAACAAGGATTCATTTTTTTATGTAATGAAATCCTTGTTTTTTTGCGTTTTTGATTAATGTTGAAAGAAATGCATTAGACAGATATACTGCTGATCAAGTTGACGAGTTCCCTTTTTCATAAATACTTTAAGTAATTTTAGGATGTATTTGCTTGAAGGGATGCATTAGAACGAGTCATACTATTATCAATCATTTTACAGAAGGGAAGTTTTAATTATGAAAAAAGTGCTAACGATCAGTTTGTTTATGGTCTTGCTTGGAGGTTTGGCTGGTTGCAGTAAGAATGCGAACGAGGTCAGTATAAGTTCGACCACGAATACAGAACAATCCATTAGCCGTACTAGTGGAACTGCAGAATCAAGCAGCGCTACTGATTCTGCTTTAAAGGTTAGCGTGAAGGATGCAATAAGTTTATACCAACAGACATATCCAAACACCGATATTAGTTCAATTGACTTAGAATACTCTTTCGGAAAATATTCATATCAAATTGAAGGTCTAGATGATCAAACAGAATATGGAGTCCTTATTAATGGAGAAACGCAGGAGGTTTCAAAAGATCGTGAAGAATCCTTAGACACCGAGGAGCAAAACGGTGTTAAGAGATCGGAAGAGAAACTAGATTTAGAAAATATACTGAGTATTGAAGAAGTAGCTAGCATTGCTGAAAAACATGCTGGAAGTGGGAAAGCAATTGAATGGAGCCTTGATCAGGACATGGGAATTACTTATTGGGAAGTAACGGTCAGTGAGGGTAATAATGATGTTGATGTTAAAATAGATGCAAAATCAGGTAAATTATTAGAGTCAGAAAACGATGATTGATCATTGGTTCTTAATAGAGGGAGTCTGAAAAATAAGATAAGTAATACAAAAAAATTATCTTACGAAGCAAACAGTAAGTAATTCCCGAAAAATATATACTCGATAACCATATAGGCTGAGTGAGAAAGATAAAACTTTAGAAAGAAAAAGTAATATTTCAAAATAAAAGAAACTAAGATGTAAAGAAAACGCTTCCAAATGACTTTGGAGGCTTTTTTTCGTTGCTAAAATGTAATTAATCAATAAGAGAGGTGTTTAGGTGGTAGAGCAGAAGGGTCAGAGCGTTATGTAGTAACAAATGGTAGTATTTTTCTTATTTTAACGACAGAAGAATAAAAGTTATTTTTTCTTGGATTGATACAATTCAAGAAAAAATAACTAGAATAATTCTAAAATGTAACTTCAGTATAAAATACAAACTGTTTTTTTTCAATAAAAACTAGAAAATTATTTAAAAAAGAAAAAAATGTTTCTATGAGTGACGACTTTTTGATTTTTGTGCAGAGTTTTTGATGCCAAAACGCTTCAGATTAGGCTTTCATTTTAAGCCGTCAGAAACGCCGTCATTTTTAGGAAGTTGGGAGCCGAGTTATGAGTCGTCGAGGAGAAAATATCTATAAACGAAAAGACCAACGTTGGGAAGGTCGCTACATCAAATCAAGAAAGGAGAATGGCCGTATACATTATGGTTACGTTTATGGTCACTCTTATAAGGAAACAAAAGAAAAATTACTACTTAAAAAATTTGAATATCGAAAAATGCAGAAGGAAAAAAATAGTTTGTACTACCCAAGTTCCGTTAGCAAATGGAGCCGGGAATGCTTAGAGAAGTGGAGAGTAACTATAAAAACCTCTACCTATAATACATACAAATATAAATTAACGAAATACATCAATCCTTATATAGGAGAGCTTCAGATGATTGAAGTGAAACAGGAACATATCAAACAACTAGTAAATAGTTGGGAGAAGATGGAGCTATCAAATCGAACGATCCATCTATTATTTCAATTGTTGGCTCGCTTGTTCAACAGTGCTGTGAAAAAAGACCTGATCGCTCACAACCCTTGTATTGATGTTGTTTTACCGAAGCAAGAAATTAAAAAAATAAAGCCATTATCTTTAGTTGAACAAAGACGATTAGAGAAGGTTGCAAAAGCCGAAAAGAATGGGGCGCTCATTATTTTCGCTTTACATTTAGGGCTAAGAATTGGAGAAATTTCAGCATTAAAGTGGGAAAATATTGATTTTGAAAAAAAGCGACTGCATGTAAAGGAAACCTATCAGCGTCTGAATAGTTCTGCTACTAAAACAACACTAGCCATCGGACCTGTAAAAACTCTTTCTTCAAATCGTGTAATTCCTTTGACTGAACCAATGATCAAACTATTCAAACAATTAAAGAAAAAACAATTGTATCCATTCGTATTTCAGATAAAGGATAAACCAATGGAACCCCGTTTGATTACTTACTATTTCCATAAAATGCGTAAGAAAGCGGGATTACCAGATATTCATTTCCATCAATTGAGACACACCTTTGCAACAAGATTATTAGAATCTAGAGTAACGATTGCCTCAATCAGTGAACTGTTAGGGCATAGATCTACCCAAATGACTTTAGATATATATACTGGAACAGTTTTTGATGAGAAATACAGTTCACTAAAAATGATGGAAGAAGCAGTTTGATTAAAAAACTTCATTAAAAAAAGATAAATAACGATCGTTTTATTTCAGCTAATGGTTGATCCTATTTGAACAGGTGGCCTTTGATAACAGATATTTTTGAAAAAAACGTCGTCAAATCTTTTTTTATGCCGTCAATTCGCCGTCAAAAAAATAATTTCTAGTTTATTTAATAACGATTACGTTTGTTTTTCTTAGATTGTATCAATCCAAGAAAACAATTGGTTCATTTACTTATCCTTATTCTACTAGGCAAAGAGCGCATAGACAAAGATAAAATCTACATTGTTAGTAATATTTTAAATAAAGGAGTTACCTATGAATATTGAACGATACAAACCTAAAGTAAACAAATTTCATTATGATGCTAAAGAAGAATATGAAGACTATAAGAATGATTTCAACATTCATATTACCCCTTTAAGGATAACGTATCCTGCTAATCAAGACAACTCATGCACACTAGGGATTCGCCTAGATTTTACAATGGTTTTTGAAACATTTGTCATTGATGGGAGTTTGGGGCAAGTCAATTTATTCAATGACCGCAGGATCGAATCAAAAGAAGACTTAACGAAAGAAGAATTGAATGAATTACTAGCACCACTTTTTCAATTAGTAAAGCGTTTAACTTACGAAGTAAGTGAAATTGCATTGGATGAACCAGGAGTAACCGTAAATTTTGATCAAATCAATCAAGGTCAACAATTAATGGAAAATAGAGATAGAGAAGAAGGGTGAGTGTAATTGGTGAAAAAGAACTACTATCAAAAAAGTCCGAAAACAGTATATCGCTCAAAATGCGATCATTCACAATTTGTAAAAACTGGAGTAAAAGGTGCGACAACCTTGATTGGTTCAGCATCTATTTTATTGAACAGTGCACCAGTAGCATTTGGTGCTGAGGAAGTTTCTACATTAGATAATACAGAACTAACTACCGAACAAACAGTAATAGAAGAAACGAATACATCAGAAACAGCGGCAAGCTCAGAGTCAACTACAACAGAATCAACAGAACCAGTGGAACCAACAGAGCCAGAAGTGCCGACATCTCCGACAGAACCAACGACGCCAACTGAGCCGACAGAACCAGAGGAACCTAAGGAACCAACGACACCAACCAAGCCCGTTAAACCAACAGAACCGGAAGAAACGAAGAAACCAACTGAAGTGAACGAAATCAAGACCGAAGAAACAATAACATCGACTGAAAGCAATGAACAAGCAACGACCAATCTTTCGGTAGAAACAACTGTACCAGCTGAAACGATTCCTGCACCAGCAGAACAACCAATCGTCAGTCAAGTAGAGTCACAATCAGTTACCAACCTAGTGCCTTCTACAACAGAAACTAGCGATGGCGCGATTCATTTCGAAAAAGACGAATCAGTAGAAAGCTTCATTAAAAAGATTGGAGAACCTGCTCGAAAAATCGGACAGAAAGATGATTTATATGCGTCAGTCATGATCGCGCAAGCGATTTTAGAGTCTGCTTCGGGAACAAGTGAATTAGCTCAAGCACCAAACTATAACTTATTCGGTATCAAAGGGAGTCATAACGGAAAAAGTGCCACGTTCAATACCCAAGAAGATACAGGTGGCGGAAATATGACTACGATCCAAGCAGCGTTTAGAGCTTATGAAAATTATGAAGAAAGCTTCGAAGACTATGCCAAGTTAATGAAGGAAGGTTTATCCGGTGGTAGTGATTATTACAACGGCGCATGGAAATCCAATACTGAAACATATGAAGATGCGACAAAATTCTTAACCGGACGTTACGCAACAGATACATCTTACAATCAAAAGCTAAACGGTCTGATCAAGACGTACAAACTAGTAGAGTACGACAAAGAAAAAGCCGAAACAGAAATCAGTGAACAAGGTTTTGCTATTCCAGTTGAAAATTATACGATCTCGAGTAATTACGGGGCAAGAGCTGGAGAGTTTCACCGTGGATTAGACATGGCGGCAGCTCAAGGAGAGCCCATCTACGCGAGTAAAGCAGGGACAGTGAAAATTGCTGAGTTCCATTATTCTTGGGGAAATTATGTAGCAATCGAGCATGAAGGCGGGACAACAACATTATATGCCCATCAATCACAATATGTTGTAAAAGCTGGCGACCAAGTGGAACAAGGACAAATCATTGGCTATGTTGGCAGCACGGGGAATAGCACTGGCAGTCATCTTCATTTTGAAGTTTGTCGAGATAGCTCGTTGAGTCAAGATCAACTCATTGATCCGGCATCAGTATTGTTTTAGAGGTCCTATATGAAATTTGATATAGAAGGAATTAAAAATATTACTTTCCCAAGTGGTGCAATGGGCTATAAGAAAAAAGACGTAGATGACTTTCTCAGTTATGTTGCAAAGGACTACGGTTCTTATCAACGACAGTTAGAGGGGAAAAAACAGGAAACCGAGGCTGTTGAAAAAGAGAAGCAAGAATTACTACGAGAATTAAACAAGCAAAAAGAAGCTGATATGACGGCGCTTGAGAAAATTAAACAGGAAAATCAAGCGCTGAAGCAACAGCTAACCATTCTACAAACAGAGAGCGTATCAAATAACTTAAATGAAGATACTGCCTTATCTCTGGCCCAAAAAGTTGCTTTACGAATCGAAAAACAAGCAAAAGAGGAAGCGCAAGAGATTCTAACCAGTGCAGATCACTATTACAACGAACAATTACAAAAATTAGAACAAAAACGTAAAGACATTGATTCAGAAGTAATGACCAAGTTTTCCGAGTTGATGGGAAGCGAACGAATGATCGTTGCTTCTATGGACACAGTCAAACTGGAATATGTCCGATTAATGAATGTGATTCGAGAGAATTTTGATGAGTTGAATGCCGAAGATAAAAAATAAAAGGAATGGGGGGATAAGCTGATGCATTTTAAACCATTAGATATTCGCGGGTTAACATTTCGTCGTCGACTGTTTGGTTATCGTGCGGGTGACGTAAAAGATTTTATGAAGCATGTCGTAGAAGATTATGAATCTTATCAGGTTAAGGAAAGTGAAATCGTTGTTTACCAGAATGAAATAGAAGAAAAACAAAAAAAGATTCAAGAACATAAGAATATGATTCATGGGCTTAATAAAAAGAATAGTCACTTGAATGAAGAAAATGAACGACTGAGAGAGTTCGAGTTAGAGATTCAAGAGCTAGAAAAAATGAAAGAACTGGCCCAGAAAACGGCTGATACAGTTCAAGCAGAGGCAAAATTACTTTTAGAACAAGCGGAGCGGCAAAAAGCCTCAATGTTGCAGGAAGCCGAAACAACCAAGATGAATCATCTATTAAATATTCAAATTGAGCTAGGTGAATTAGTACGTGAACAAGAAGAATTGAACACGATGCTTGCTAACAAAAAATTGGAATTCTACGAACTAGAACTTCAATACGAAGACATGCTTATGAAGAAAGAGAAAGCTGCCACTGAAGCTCAGATATTAAAACAAGAATTTTTATCAGTACGGAGCAAGTTGATAAAAAAATATGCTGAAAGTTTGGATGAGGTCATTGAAGAAAACCAATTATTGAATCAAACAATCAGTGAAGAACAATCAACTAAGATCATGAAACTAACATCCAAACGGATCGGTTAGGAGGCGAAAGATCATGAATTTTGAGGGATTGATGTGGATTTTCGATATTTTAGAAAAGATCAAAATGAAAAGATATGTCTTCGTTCTTATGGTGATCATGATGACACTCAGTTATCTAAAAAATCGTCATCATCGAAGAAAAATCACTCTAGAAGAAGAGAATGCATTAATCGAAGCGACCTATCCAAAAGATGAGAACGGTCTTTATCCATGGGAAACAGATACGAATGATCATCCTAGCCGAATTGGGAAAAAAAGTGTACCGATTAAGAAAAATTGGGGGCCAAAGCGTGGCCAATGGTAAAGAGGGTCATTTTTTTGGATAAAAGTAATAGAGATAAAAATTAGAACAAAAGGGGAACCTATGTGAGAGAAGTAAATACTGAACAATTAATCAAGCAATTGAAATTAGTACCAATTGAAACAAAACAAAAGCATCTGTTCCTTTCAGTTTCCAATGGAAAAGAACGAGCTAAAGTCCAAAATGTTCGAGGAGAGACATTAGAAGATAGTCTTTCCTGGTTGAAACAAAAGTTATCAAGCATTGAAAGGTCATACATTCGAGTGGATGCAGTGACCCACATTGAAGAATGTACATATGCTGAATTAATGGATCGCCTATCGTTAGTGAAGAGAAATAATTATTTTAGGATAGGAATTACATTTGATCGGAAATTCCGAACCGCTTTTCTGGGCGAAGAAATCATGGGAAGTGCCTTGATTCGACCTTCGGCTAAGCATCGAGTGGGGTTTAACAATCCTGAATTATCGATTAATATGCCTAACCTAGAGAACTATGTACAAAAAAAATACAACATGCCATTGAAAGATAAATTGAAGCAAAAAACATTCTATTTATTTACGACGCAGGGCTTCTATTTAGAAAACGGGAATTGGATCAAACTTTCAATAAAACCTGATCAAGAGGGTATTCGCGAAAGTAATTACGGAAGTTTACCAACACAAATTAATCATGCGATTGAACAAGGCGAAGATTTCTTATATCGCCAAATCAAGGATACTGGTCAGTTCATTTATGGATATTATCCGACATATGATTACGAACTTTCTGGCTACAACTCAGTTCGGCATTTTTCTAGTGTTTACGCTTTGTTAGAAGCACAGGAATACTTAGGTAAAAAAGAAGAACTGAAACGTTCGGAGCAAGCTCTTGATTGGGGTGTCGAAAATTTGATTTTTGAAAAAAAAGGCGCTCAATATGTTCAAGAACAAACAACTTCAGGCGTTTCCATCAAATTGGGAGCTCAAGCCTTAGCGATTTTGGCTATGGCAAAATTTCAAACGATCACTGGGAATGATAAATATCAAGGGATCATTACTCAACTGATTCAAGGGATTGACGATCGCTTTGTCAATGAAGAGGGAGAAACCACTCATATTTTGGATGATCAGCTAGAGACGAAGAAGAAGTTCAACATCATTTATTACGATGGAGAAGCGGTCTTTAGTATTTTACGGGGTTATGCCATTACCAAAAATGAACGGCATTTACAGTTAGCAAAAAAATTGTTTGATCGCTTTGTTGAGAAAAAATATGAACGATACCACGATCATTGGTTGAGCTATGCTACCAACGAGATTCTCTTATATCTCAATGATAAAAAGTATTACGAGTTCGGCTTAAAAAATGCTTTTGAAAATATGAACTTCATTGAATTTCGCGACACTGCCTACCCAACATTATTGGAGCTATTGATGGCAGCTATCAAGATGACGGATAAGGTCAAAGAAACGAGCTATTTTAAACAAGGCGAGTTTACTCAATTTGTTTCCAAAATAGATTTTTGGCGCTTGCGACAAGTCGCAGTAAAACGTGCTGAAATCGAGATTGAAAAGGGGGTTATGTTTCCTGAAATGGCCATGTTTATGAAGTATCCAGACAGAGTTGTCCATGGATTTTACACGCGCCATGACAAATTTCGGATGCGGATCGATGATCAAGAGCATTTTTTAAGCGGCTTGATCAATTTTTATGACTATTTCTATAAGTAGTCAAATTTAAAATAATTCTCATAGCAATAAGAAACTTTTTAATAAAGAAAGAAGGGGTTATTACACATGAGTAGTGAAAAGAAAATCATATATCGTCGTGAGCCGATAAAGAAGTACAAAATGCACAAAGTGAAAAAGCATTGGGTTGTTAAAGGTGGGGTAGCTGGAGCTATGATCGTCGGTTCAGTAGGCGCACCGATGGTTCCACATTTGGCTTATGCGGCGGAAACAGAAGAAGTTGATCCAGGCGATAGTGAAGAAGTCAAAGCCAAAAGTCTAGATGAGGTTCAAGAAGAAACTACGACCGTTGAATCAACGACTGCAACTCCAGAAGCAACCATAGCGACAACCGAACCCGCAGAAGAAACGGCAAGCTCTGCGGAAGAAACAGAAGAATCAGATACCACGGAAGCTGAAACAAAAGACTCTGAAAGTTCAGAAAAACAATCTCGTGTTGTTGAAAATCCAGATGGCACGAAGACATGGACTGCGAATGAGGACGCAGAGTTTACAGTAACCAATTATAAAGTTTTAGATTCTGAAGGTGCGATTTTAGAGAACTTAGTAATGGAAGATTTAAATGCTGAAAATGGGGTTCATTTTGAAGCCACTTTAAATAATAGCGCTAGCGCTATTAATGTTGGTGACAAACTATTTATACCAACAAATGCAAGTGGTATTCGAGGTGGTTTAAAAGATTTTGTAACTATTAACAACTTAAGTATTGATGGAGTTGGGATAGCCAATTCGGTAGATGATGGAATAGAAATAGAAATTACAAACGACAATTTAGAGAGTAAAAGATTTGATTTTAATGCCCCTGGTGCTTCAGGAATTTCACGGCCTGCATTTCAAGCGGTTAATGGAAGCTATGCAGGAGCAAAAATTGTTTACACGTTAGCTGGAATGACACAAGAGCTGACAACGAAAGTTACTTCTGCAGTCCCTATTTATCATGGATTTGCTAATTTTAACGGTCCATTAACTGCAGCATCCTCGAATTTGATGTATAGCTCAATTTATGCAGACAATACACATGGACTTTATCGGGAACTAAATGGTTTAGCACGAGAAGTTTCAGATGAAGATACGGTATATATCAATCGCATAAAAGTAAATGAAGGTGATGTATACGAATATACAGGAATGAATCAAGAAAATCTTCCAGCAAGTGATATGGCAATTAATATGGTTCCGCCAACTGCTGATCTAAGTGCTCTTTATCTGACGGGTGTGTATGCGAGAGCAAATGATGATAAATACACATTAAAATTCGTTAGTGTTCCTGAAGGTTCATCAAATGAAGAAATCGAACAAGCATTGATTGCCGCAGGACCATACACGTATACTTCGTTCCTAAAAGATGGGGAAGTAGTATTTGCACGAAATATTGGAAGTATCTATGATGCGCCTAAAATAACCGAGACCAATCTTTATCATGATAGTGGAGCTGCTTCACCCTCGGAGTTCTTTGAGATGCAAGGCTTCTCAATTGATGATGATAAGAAAGATATGGTTGATCAAGTCTGTACTACAATGGGGTATAGTGCTTACCATGATTTTAAGATAAATTTTGCAGATAACTCAATTGTGAATTCAGCAGATTCTGTGGCTACTAATATGCTAACAGGAGAAATACAAGAAGACTCTGCCGCAACAAATCCGGCTAGTATCGGGATAGAAGGTCAAACTTTAGTCAAAATTAATTATGTTGATGAGAGTGGCAATTTGATACAGACAGTAAATAATAAGATTGGTTGGCCTGATGAGACCATAACAATTACTGCAGAGGATTTGGTTGTTAAGGGATATACATTAGATAATACAAAATTACCAGCGGGTGCTAATCCAGATACTGGTGAAATGAACGTAACTTTCCCAGCTGAAGGCGAAACCACTGAAGTTACTTATGTATACACAGCAAATAATTCCACAGTTGATGTGAAATATATGTTGGATACCAATGGTGATGGTATTGGTGATAAGGCAATTAACAACGGTGATGATGATGCAACATTGACCGGTAAGTTTGGCCAATTGTATGTGACACAAGCAAAAGATTATCGAGATAAGAATTATGTCCTTTCACAACGTCCAACAAATGCTGTTGCTCGTTATGATGAACCTACACCAGAAGTTATTTATGTTTATCAAGAAGTAGGCAGCCTAATCATTGACACGACTATTTTTGATAACAATGCAACGGGATCGACAACTAAATATGAGATCAATGATGATTACACTACCCTAAAAGATTTAGTCGTTCCAACGTCACCGACAGGTTATCACTATGAAAATACAAATGGTGTTACTTTGACTCCAGGTAGTGCAATTCAGCCAACGCAGAAGAATGAAGATACGACTTGGACTTTAGCAGCAAATGAAGCAAAAGTAACTTACCACTATGTTGATCAAGACGGAAATAAGGTTGCTGAAGATATCGTAGTGGATGCTAAGGTAAAAGATACTATTGAAGAAAAAATCAACGTTGTGGATGGTTGGTTATATGTAGAAAAAGATGCAAGTTCTGACTCTGATATGATTGTTGATGAAAGTGGAACATCTGAAATTACTTACGTTTATCGCAAAATGGGTAGCTTTGTTCCGGACAGCGATGATCCAGCATTTCCAGGTGGAGAAAGTATTCAGTATCCCAATGATCCTAATGATCCAAGCAAGATGCTAGATCAAGATGATCCAGCTTTTCCAACAATTCCATATGTTCCTGGCTATACACCAGTGGATAAAAATGGTAATGATTTGGAATTAGTTGATCCAGATGATCCGACTAAGGGATACAAATTCCCAGATATCGATGATCCTGGTGAAGATACAGTCATTAAGTATGAGTTAGATGATGATGAATCTGATGCGGATGCAGATAGTGATTCCGATGCGGATGCGGATAGCGACTCTGACGCGGATGCGGACAGTGATTCCGATGCGGATGCGGATAGCGACTCCGATGCGGATGCGGATAGTGACTCTGACGCGGATGCGGATAGCGATTCTGATGCGGATGCGGATAGTGACTCCGATGCGGATGCGGATAGTGACTCTGACGCAGATGCGGATAGCGACTCTGACGCGGATGCGGACAGTGATTCCGATGCGGATGCGGATAGTGATTCCGATGCAGATGCGGATAGTGACTCTGACGCAGATGCGGATAGCGACTCTGACGCGGATGCGGATAGCGACTCTGACGCGGATGCGGATAGCGATTCTGATGCGGATGCGGATAGTGACTCCGATGCGGATGCGGATAGTGACTCTGACGCAGATGCGGATAGCGACTCTGACGCGGATGCGGACAGTGATTCCGATGCGGATGCGGATAGTGATTCCGATGCAGATGCGGATAGTGACTCTGACGCGGATGCGGATAGTGATTCAGACGCGGATGCGGATAGCGATTCTGACGCAGATGCGGATAGTGATTCCGATGCGGACGCAGATAGTGATTCCGATGCGGACGCAGATAGTGATTCCGACGCGGATGCGGACAGTGATTCTGATGCAGATGCCGATAGCGATTCCGATGCGGACGCAGACAGTGATTCTGACGCGGATGCGGATAGTGATTCTGATGCAGATGCGGATAGTGATTCTGATGCAGATGCGGATAGTGACTCCGACGCAGATGCGGATAGTGATTCTGACGCGGATGCGGATAGTGATTCTGACGCGGATGCGGACTCAGATTCTGATTCTGATGCAGATGCGGATAGTGACTCCGACGCGGATGCGGATAGTGATTCTGACGCAGATGCCGACAGTGATTCCGATGCGGATGCGGATAGTGACTCCGACGCGGATGCGGACAGCGATTCTGATGCGGATGCGGACAGCGATTCTGATGCGGATGCGGATAGTGATTCAGACGCGGATGCGGATAGCGATTCTGATGCGGACGCCGACAGTGATTCCGATGCAGATGCGGATAGTGATTCCGATTCTGATGCGGATAGTGACTCCGACGCGGATGCGGATAGTGATTCAGACGCGGATGCGGACAGTGATTCAGACGCGGATGCGGACTCAGATTCTGATGCGGATGCCGATAGCGATTCTGATGCGGATGCGGATAGCGATTCAGACGCGGATGCGGATAGTGATTCTGATGCGGACGCAGATAGTGATTCTGATGCGGATGCAGATAGTGATTCCGATGCAGATGCAGATGCGGATGCGGATAGCGATTCTGATGCGGATGCGGATAGTGATTCTGATGCAGATGCGGATAGTGATTCAGACGCGGATGCGGATAGTGATTCCGATGCGGACGCCGACAGTGATTCTGATGCGGATGCAGATAGTGATTCAGACGCAGATGCGGACAGTGACTCCGATGCAGATGCCGACAGTGATTCAGACGCGGATGCCGACAGTGATTCCGACGCGGATGCGGATAGTGACTCTGATGCGGACGCCGACAGTGATTCTGATGCGGATGCAGATAGTGATTCCGATGCAGATGCGGATAGTGATTCAGACGCAGATGCGGATAGTGATTCAGACGCGGATGCGGACAGTGATTCCGACGCGGATGCGGACTCAGATTCTGATGCAGATGCCGATAGCGATTCTGATGCGGACGCCGACAGTGATTCCGACGCGGATGCGGACTCAGATTCAGACGCGGATGCGGATAGTGATTCCGACGCGGATGCGGATAGTGACTCCGACGCGGATGCGGATAGTGATTCCGACGCGGATGCGGATAGTGACTCCGACGCGGATGCGGATAGTGACTCCGACGCGGATGCGGACAGTGATTCCGACGCGGATGCGGATAGTGACTCCGATGCGGATGCGGATAGCGATTCCGACGCGGATGCGGACAGTGATTCAGACGCGGATGCGGACTCAGATTCTGATGCGGATGCGGATAGCGATTCTGATGCGGATAGTGATTCTGATGCGGACGCCGACAGTGATTCTGATGCGGATAGTGATTCTGATGCGGACGCCGACAGTGATTCTGATGCGGATGCAGATAGTGATTCCGACGCAGATGCGGACAGTGACTCCGACGCGGATGCGGATAGTGATTCTGATGCGGACGCCGACAGTGATTCTGATGCGGATGCAGATAGTGATTCCGATGCAGATGCGGATAGTGATTCCGACGCAGATGCGGATAGTGATTCCGACGCGGATGCGGATAGTGACTCCGACGCGGATGCGGATAGTGATTCAGACGCGGATGCGGACAGTGATTCCGACGCGGATGCGGACTCAGATTCTGATGCGGATGCGGATAGCGATTCTGATGCGGATAGTGATTCTGATGCGGACGCAGATAGTGATTCTGATGCGGATGCAGATAGTGATTCCGATGCAGATGCAGATAGTGATTCCGATGCCGATGCGGATAGCGATTCCGACGCGGATGCGGACAGTGACTCCGATGCAGATGCAGACAGTGATTCCGATGCCGATGCGGATAGCGATTCCGACGCGGATGCGGACAGTGATTCCGATGCGGATTCCGATAGCGATTCCGACTCTGATGCGGACTCCGATTCTGATGCCGATGCGGACAGTGATTCCGACGCAGATGCGGATAGTGATTCCGACGCGGATGCGGATAGTGACTCCGACGCGGATGCGGATAGTGATTCCGACGCGGATGCGGACAGTGATTCCGACGCGGATGCGGACTCCGATTCTGATGCGGATGCGGATAGCGATTCTGATGCGGATAGTGATTCTGATGCGGATGCGGATAGCGATTCTGATGCGGATGCGGACAGTGACTCCGATGCAGATGCAGACAGTGATTCCGACGCGGATGCGGATAGTGATTCTGATGCGGACGCAGACAGTGATTCTGATGCGGATGCAGATAGTGATTCCGATGCAGATGCGGATAGTGATTCCGACGCGGATGCGGACAGTGATTCCGATGCGGATTCCGATAGCGATTCAGACGCGGACGCGGATGCGGACTCCGATTCTGATGCAGATGCGGACAGTGATTCCGACGCGGATGCGGACAGTGACTCCGATGCAGATGCAGACAGTGATTCTGATGCGGATGCAGATAGTGATTCCGATGCGGATGCGGATAGTGATTCCGACGCGGATGCGGATAGTGATTCCGACGCGGATGCGGATAGTGATTCTGATGCGGATGCAGATAGTGATTCCGACGCGGATGCAGATAGTGATTCCGATGCGGATGCAGATAGTGATTCCGATGCGGATGCAGACAGTGATTCCGATGCCGATGCGGATAGTGATTCTGATTCCGATGCCGATGCAGATAGTGATTCCGATGCCGATGCGGATAGTGATTCTGATTCCGATGCCGATGCAGATAGTGATTCCGATGCCGATGCGGATAGTGATTCTGATGCCGATGCGGACAGTGATTCTGATGCCGATGCGGATAGTGATTCCGACGCAGATTCAGATAGTGATTCCGATGCCGATGCAGACAGTGATTCTGATTCCGATGCGGACAGTGATTCTGATGCGGATGCAGACAGTGATTCTGATGCGGATGCAGACTCAGATTCCGACGCGGATGCGGACAGTGATTCGGACGCGGATGCGGATAGTGATTCCGATGCGGATGCAGATAGTGATTCAGACGCGGATGCGGATAGTGATTCTGATGCGGATGCAGACAGTGATTCCGATGCAGATAGTGATTCCGATGCCGATGCAGATAGTGATTCCGATGCCGATGCAGATAGTGATTCTGATTCGGATGCGGATAGTGATTCTGATGCGGATGCAGACAGTGATTCGGACGCGGATGCAGATAGTGATTCTGATGCGGATGCAGATAGTGATTCTGATTCGGATGCGGACAGTGATTCTGACTCTGATGCCGATGCGGATGGAAATGGATCAACAGGAACAGGTACTTCTGGTTCTGGAACAAGTTCGAAGAAATTACCAAGTACCAATACAAATGATGACCAAGTAATGTATTCTGTTGCCGGATTAGGGTTGATTTCAATGGGATTAGCCTTCTATGGGGGATCTAAAAAGCGCAAAAAAGGAGATAACAAAGCCTAAGTCGTAGATGCCCATGTAGTGAGAGGTCACGTTCTGTACTTTAAAGAGCGTGACCTCTTTTTCTAAAAGGAGATTAATTATGAAAAGAAAATCTTATCAATCGGAAATAGCATCCAAAAGATCTTATCGAAGATATCGAATGCATAAAGTTAAGAAGAATTGGGTTGTTAAGACTAGTGTTATTGGCGCGATAATTTTGAGTGGGCCTGCTTCTGCGGCTGCAATCGAAGCAACGGAGCCAACTGCTACTGAACAGACAGTTGAACCAACAGGAGATCCACTATCCATTGAGTCCGACGAATCAACAGCCTTACCCATAGAAACTATCACCTCTGAACCAAATATAGTTTCGGAAAAAATAGAGGAAACAGAAGTAGCTTCAGAAAAAAGTGCATCAGACGAAATAAGTGTTCTGATGACACCTTTAGAAGAAAAAGTAGACATCGAAATCGTTCAACCGGCTCTTAGTATGGCTCAAACGGTTCAAAACGAACCAGAAATTGCTAGATTGATAGCCACGTTGCTCCAAGCGCAAAAAGATGATTCAGTAGATTATTACGGTGGGGTCACTGCTGCTGCGAATGCATTAAAAGCGGCAGTCCCTGATGCAATCACGAAGAGAAATGCAGCAGTAAATCGAGCAAATGCAGCACTATTGTACGATGGGTATTTTGAAATCATGTCTGGTTGGAGCTATCACAATGTGTTAGATGCTCCATACGGAGCATTGATGCTTGGTCGTGCTGGGGCTACTTCGTCAACTCCAACGACAACAACGGCTGAATTGCTAATTTTAGCAGAAGCGTATGAAACCATTGTGGCTCAAGTGGAGAATGAAATTATGACTCTTGGAAAGCCTGGTCCTTTGTCGGATCAAGGTGGAACAGCCGTTCAAACGAAAATTACGTATCGATATATTGATCGAACAGGTAAGTTGGTTATTCCTGATGTAGTTAAGGATGCGGTATCCGGAGACATCATCCCTGAAGAAAAAATTTCTATAGAAGGTTATACCTATGATGGGAAAGATACGGATGCTTCAGACCCAGATATGAAGGTGAATGAAGATGGCTCTTCTATAGTTGTTTACTTTTACAAAGCAAATGCAGCAGAGGTTACGTATCGTTATGTAGATGAGAACGGAAAATCTATTGTTGACGATCATAAAGAATCCTCTACAGTGGATGCAGAAATTCCTGAGCGAATCCTCGATATTGAGAACTATACTTACTTGGCTAAAAGTGATGATTCCGATGCGGATATGATCGTTGACCGAAGTGGGAAGTCAACAGTGACATATATCTACAGTGCCAACAAAGCGACAGTAACTCATCGGTATGTTAACGAAAAGGGCGAAGCATTAATTGATGATTACCTAGAACAGGCAGCTGTCGGTTCAGTAATCAATGGGAGAATCACAGAAATTGAAGGCTACACTTTTAGTCAGATAGATGTGAACTCTGATGATGACATGAAGGTGAATTCAGATGGTACTTCTGTCGTGATCTATATCTATTCTCCAAATGATGCGAAGGTGATTTATCATTATGTTGATCTGGAAGGAAACCCGGTTTCAGAAGATATAACTGAAAACACTAAAGTAGATGCGACAATCGATGAAAAGATAAATGTTGTTGAGGGCTGGTTGTATGTAGAGAAGCATGCAAATTCTGATGCGGATATGATTGCTGATCGTGATGGGGTATCTGAAGTTACGTATGTATATAAAATAATTGGAAAATATGTAGTAGATAGTGATGATCCAAGCTATCCTGGAGCGCCGAATGAAATTCATTATGCGAATGATTCTAATGATCCTTCAAAAGCTGTAGTTCCTGAAGATGCAGTTATTCCATATGTGCCAGGATATACTGCGACAGATAAAGATGGAAATGAATTAGAGTTTGTTGATCCAGAGGATCCGAGTAAAGGATACAAATTGCCAGATATTGAGGATCCTAGTGAAAACACTGTTGTCAAATATGTACTAGATGATGATAGTGATTCAGACGCGGATAGTGATTCAGACGCGGATAGTGATTCAGACGCGGATAGTGATTCAGACGCGGATAGTGATTCAGACGCGGATAGTGATTCAGACGCGGATAGTGATTCAGACGCGGATAGTGATTCAGACGCGGATAGTGATTCAGACGCGGATAGTGATTCAGATGCGGATAGCGACTCGGATGCCGACAGCGACTCGGATGCCGACAGCGATTCGGATGCGGATAGCGATTCGGATGCGGATAGCGACTCGGATGCAGATAGCGATTCAGACGCAGATAGTGATTCGGATGCGGATAGCGACTCAGATGCGGATAGCGACTCAGATGCGGATAGTGATTCAGATGCCGACAGTGATTCGGACGCGGATAGCGACTCAGATGCGGATAGTGATTCAGATGCCGACAGTGATTCGGACGCGGATAGCGACTCAGATGCCGACAGTGATTCGGACGCGGATAGCGACTCAGACGCAGATAGTGATTCGGATGCAGATAGCGATTCAGACGCCGACAGTGATTCGGATGCGGATAGCGACTCAGATGCGGATAGTGATTCGGATGCAGATAGCGATTCAGACGCCGACAGTGATTCGGATGCAGATAGCGACTCAGACGCGGACAGTGATTCGGATGCGGATAGTGATTCAGATGCCGACAGTGATTCGGATGCGGATAGCGACTCGGATGCGGATAGTGATTCGGATGCGGATAGTGATTCAGATGCCGACAGTGATTCGGATGCGGATAGCGACTCGGATGCGGATAGTGATTCGGATGCAGATAGCGATTCAGACGCAGATAGTGATTCGGATGCCGACAGTGATTCGGACGCGGATAGTGATTCGGACGCGGATAGTGACTCAGATGCGGATAGCGACTCGGATGCAGATAGTGATTCGGATGCAGATAGCGATTCAGACGCAGATAGTGATTCGGATGCAGATAGTGATTCGGATGCAGATAGCGACTCGGATGCAGATAGTGATTCGGACGCGGATAGTGACTCAGATGCGGATAGCGACTCGGATGCAGATAGCGATTCGGATGCGGATAGCGACTCGGATGCGGATAGTGATTCGGATGCAGATAGCGATTCAGACGCAGATAGTGATTCGGATGCCGACAGTGATTCGGACGCGGATAGTGATTCGGACGCGGATAGTGACTCAGATGCGGATAGCGACTCGGATGCAGATAGTGATTCGGATGCAGATAGCGATTCAGACGCAGATAGTGATTCGGATGCAGATAGTGATTCGGATGCAGATAGCGACTCGGATGCAGACAGTGATTCGGATGCGGATAGTGATTCGGATGCGGATAGCGACTCAGATGCCGATAGTGATTCGGATGCAGACAGCGATTCAGACGCAGATAGTGATTCAGATGCAGATAGCGACTCGGATGCGGACAGCGATTCGGACGCGGATAGCGATTCGGATGCAGATAGCGACTCGGATGCGGACAGTGATTCGGATGCGGATAGTGATTCAGATGCGGACAGTGATTCGGACGCGGATAGTGACTCGGACGCGGATAGTGACTCAGATGCGGATAGCGACTCGGATGCCGACAGCGATTCGGATGCGGATAGTGATTCGGACGCGGATAGTGACTCAGATTCGGATAGCGACTCGGATGCGGATAGCGACTCGGATGCCGACAGCGACTCAGATGCTGATAGCGACTCGGATGCGGACAGTGATTCGGATTCGGATAGCGACTCAGATGCGGACAGTGATTCGGATGCGGATAGTGATTCGGATGCCGACAGCGATTCGGACGCGGATAGCGATTCGGATGCAGATAGCGACTCGGATGCCGACAGTGATTCGGACGCGGATAGCGATTCGGATGCAGATAGCGACTCGGATGCGGACAGTGATTCGGATGCGGATAGTGATTCAGATGCCGACAGTGATTCGGACGCGGATAGTGACTCGGACGCGGATAGTGACTCAGATTCGGATTGCGACTCGGATGCCGACAGCGATTCGGATGCGGATAGTGATTCGGACGCGGATAGTGACTCAGATTCGGATAGTGATTCGGACGCGGATAGCGACTCGGATTCGGATAGCGACTCGGATGCCGACAGCGACTCAGATTCGGATAGCGACTCGGATGCGGACAGTGATTCGGATTCGGATAGCGACTCAGATGCGGACAGTGATTCGGATGCGGATAGTGATTCGGATGCGGACAGCGATTCGGATTCGGATAGCGACTCAGATGCGGACAGCGATTCGGATTCGGATAGCGACTCAGATGCGGACAGTGATTCGGATTCGGATAGTGATTCGGATTCGGATAGCGACTCGGATGCGGACAGTGATTCGGATAGCGACTCAGATGCAGATAGTGATTCGGATTCGGATAGCGATTCGGACTCGGATAGCGATTCAGACTCAGACAGCGACTCAGATTCAGATAGTGATTCGGATGCAGATAGTGATTCGGATGCAGATAGTGATTCGGATGCGGATAGTGATTCGGATGCAGATAGTGATTCGGATGCAGATAGCGATTCGGATGCGGACAGTGATTCGGATTCGGATAGCGACTCAGATTCAGATAGTGATTCGGATAGCGACTCGGATGCGGACAGTGATTCGGATGCAGATAGCGATTCGGATGCGGACAGCGATTCAGACGCCGACAGCGATTCGGACGCGGATAGCGATTCGGATGCGGACAGCGATTCGGATTCGGATAGTGATTCGGATTCGGATAGCGACTCAGATTCGGATAGCGATTCGGACTCAGACAGCGACTCAGACTCAGATAGCGATTCGGACTCAGATAGCGACTCGGACGCAGATAGCGACTCGGATTCGGATAGCGACTCAGACAGCGACTCAGATTCAGATAGTGATTCGGATGCGGATAGCGACTCAGATTCGGATAGCGATTCGGACTCGGATAGCGATTCAGACTCAGACAGCGACTCAGATTCAGATAGTGATTCAGACAGCGATTCAGACTCGGATAGCGACTCAGACTCGGATAGCGACTCAGATTCAGATAGTGATTCGGATTCAGATAGTGATTCGGATGCGGACAGTGATTCGGATGCGGATAGTGACTCAGATTCGGATAGCGACTCCGATGCTGCCGGGACTAAGATCACAACTTTAGTAGATACAAAATCTATACCTACTAGTAAAAAAAGCTCAAGGGCAACTACAGATAATGAAAAGAGTACATTGCCTAAGACAGGAATGAAAAATGATCAAATGGCGTATCGCGTCCCAGGTTTGGGAATGCTTGCGGCCGGGTTAATTGGATTAACCAAACGTAGGAAAAGAGGAAAGCATGAAAAGTGATCCTCAATAAGTTAAACGATCAAAAGACGGATCATTAGATTCGGATCCGTCTTTTGTCTATAGATTATCCCTTCAACATTTATCAGGCCTCATTATTTAGTTGGAAGAGATACATAATAAAACTACGAGATAGGAGAGGCTCATGAAACGAAAAATACTTGGATTACTCGCTGTTTTATGTGTACTTGCAGGCAGCCTTATCCTCTTCAATAAACCAATAAAAAATTATTTTGTGAAGAACACCGGAGAGCACTATGACATTTCCAAAGTAACGAAGGAAGAGCTAAAAAAGAACAAAGATGCGGAAGCAACGTTTGATTTTGATGCAGTGAAGCCACTGAACTTGAATGCGATTCTTCAATCGCAATTAAAGGGCCTTACACAATCAGGTGATTCAAATAAAGCCGACAGCGGCAGTAACAACTTACCAGTGATTGCCAGTGTAGCAGTTCCTGATGTAGGGATATGCTTACCTGTTTTCAAAGGGCTTCAGGATGATGGGCTGTATTACGGAGCAGGAACGCTGTCAGCGGATCAGGAAATGGGTGAAGGAAATTATGGGATTGCAAGCCATCGATCCGACCAAGCAGATTTATTATTTACACCACTAGAGAATGTCATTCTCGGAAACAAAATTTATCTCACCGATTTAACTAATGTGTATACATATGTGACGGTTCGAAAAGAAAAGGTCAATCCAAGTGCAGTTGAGGTGTTGGACGAAGTGGCTGGAAGAAAGATTGTTACGTTACTGACCTGCGGAGATCTCTATGCAACGACTCGCATCATCGTTCAAGGAGAATTGGAGAGTGTGACACCAATGGATCAAATGTCTGAAGAAGCCGCCAAGGCATTCAATTTACAAATGAAGACTTATTGAGTGCGAATATAGAATTATGATTTATGACCAAGCCCAATAAGGCGGGAGGAAAGAACGTGAAAGTGTTTATTTATATCTGTTTAGCAATTATGGGAATCATTTTCCTCTGCTTGTTGTATCGCTTGATGATCCATTATCAATTGAATCGTATTGATGTGAAGAAGGCATCCAGTCTTTTTCAAACAAAACTGAACCATTACAAGCAACGTGAGTTACAAAAAAGCTTTACCTTTCTAGTTGTCGGCATAATGGGCCTGATTACGGTCCTTTCCTTTGCGATCATTCAATTGTTTCAGTTTGATACGCAATTGCATGGGGTAAAAACGACGAATCAACTACTTCGAAAAGAAATCAAAACAGTCAAAGCGAAAAAGAGCATGAAGAATTTATTGAAGGACTACCCTTTATCAGGGCTTGGTCTACAAAGGAGTCTGGACGGATTCATTGAAGAAAGTACAAAAACAGTAGACTTGAAAGAAAAAGTTGAACAATCGCTTTCGAAGCAGCTACTTCCCTATCTAACGGACGCAAACGTAATGCTTTCAACTGGGGATGATTCCGATTCATTACATGTAGTCGTGACAGGTTCAATAGAAGCCACGAATGCGAACCTGGTGATCCTTGGTCAAACGATCACCGCTTTGATGAAGGAGATCGAAGACATCGAGAAGATCACTGAGGTGACTATCACTATTGTCGATCGTGAAGGAAATGATTTGTACAAAGGAACCTATGTCAGAAATGAAAAAGGCGAATTTACATTTCAATCAGAATTACGGAAAGGAAAAGGCTAATGGCAAAAAAGAATGGCTGGTTTTTCAATAAAAATATCATTGAAGAGATCAACGAATTTACCAACAATGAGGTCGAACAAGAACGACTAGCGATTGAAGAGAAGACAAAAGAAATCAATCAATTAAAAGGGCAATTGCAAAGTGCGACCCAACAACAAGAAAGCTATCAATCAGATATCCGCCGAATGTCCACTAGTCTGGATGAATTAAAAGAAATTCATAGTAAACAAGTGGAAGAGTTGTATCAGGAGAAATGGCAAAATGAACAACTCAAAAACACGCTGAAGGATGAGCGTTCAACGATGAAGGAGCATCTGAATCAAGTAGAAAAATTAGAACAAAAGTTGAAGCATGAGGGGGATAAAAATAGAAAAGTTAAAGAACTAACGGAAACCATTCAAAATCAGAATAAACAATTGGCGAACACCCAACGTCAATTAGAAGAGACGAAACGCCAACGTCTGATACTTGAAAAACAATTAAACAAACAAATCGAAGATTTAAAAGAAGAACAGCTTCTCTTCGTTGAAAAACAACAAGCAGATGCTGAAAAGTTAGAAGAACAAGAGAGCGATCGGAAAATGGCCTTGAATGAGTTAGCTGCTTTACAGGAGGGTTATTTCCAAATTGAGAAGAATTTGGCTGAGAAGCTGAATGAGTTAGCTTTACTAAAAGATCAATCGGATGTGGACAAGGAAGTAAATGAAGTCCAATTTGCTACGTTGAACGAGCAGCTTCACACACAGGAAGAAACGATTGTGACCTATGAACAGCAGGTAGAAGAGCAGGAAACGATCATCCGTGAATTAAGAAAGAAGGAACAAGAGATTCATGGCCTGCATAAGAAACTAGAACAAGCGACTCAAACGATTCAAGAGCAATCAGACAGTGTCACTTTGTTTGAGCAACAAATTCAATCGCTAGAAGCTGCGAATGGCAATAAAGAAGAAAGTGAGCAACAGATCCAGCAATTTGTGGAGAGGCAAAAGCAGGATCAAGCGACAATTACGACGCAAAATGAAGAAATCAAGGCATTGAAGGCGCAGTTAGAACAAGCTCTTCTAGCCAAGGATGAACCCAATGAAGATCAGCGGATTTTAGAAGAAACCATACTAACACAAGAGCAAGCGCTCCGTGAAACAGAGAGTCAATTAACTCAGGTTAAAAGGCAGCATCAACAGATGGTGCAGCAATATACAGATCTAACGCAACAAATGAATAGACTGACTGAAGAAAGAGCATCAGTGCAAAATCAATTCGAGCAACAACTGGCTGAAAATAAACAATTAGGGGAGCGAACAGCAGCGATGGAAGAGAAAAACGAGCAGTTTATAGAGATTGAGAAAGAGAACACGGCCTTAACAGAACAGTTTAAAGAAGAACGGGAAGCACTGAACAACGCCCTGTTCCAAGCACAAGAAGAAATCATTAAGTTAGAGGAACAAATTGAGAATGGCAATGTGAACCAACAGTTAGTTGAGAAAAATACAAAACTTGAGACGAGTTTACTGGAAAAGGCGACTCAGATCGAAGCATTGAAACAAGAGGTTGCCAAAATTGCAGAATTGGAAACGAAGACGATTAATCAAGAAACAGCAATGGACGAATTAAATCAAAAAATCACGGAGATGACAACGTCTTATGAACAACTTCAAGCGGAAAAATCAGAAGTGGTTAAGAAGCTGGAAGAAACGGAAGAGGTAGTGAATCAGAAAAATACTCAATTGAAGGAAATAGAAGATCAATTGGCTGCAAAAGAGGAAACAGAGGAAGAATCAGAAGCGTTATTACAAGCGAAACGTCAGATCGCTGAACTAGTTGAAAAGAATGACTCCTTAAAAACAGAAGTGACGCAATCTCAATTAGAAATCGGGGAAGTGCTCTTCACAGCGAAAAAACAAGCCAATCGAACATTGGAAGAAGCTCAGCTTGAGGCGAAGCATATGGTTAGTGCAGCGGAGTTGGAAGTAGAAAGCATTGGAAATCGTGCGAAGAAAATCTTGATCGAAGTCAATGAGTCCAAAGAGCATGTGTTGGAAATGTACGCTGACTTGGCTTATAAAGTAGAACAACTATCAAAGGGCGCTTTATTTATTGAAAAAAATAAATAGAGCTGAAAGGTGGACCAAATGACTATTTTACTATTAACGAAAAGTCTTTCATATGAACAAGAGTTTGTTCAAAAACTAAACTCACTAGGACATGAAGTATTATGCAGCAAAAAAATTCTTTTAACGCTACAATCTCGTAATTTTGTAAAAATGGACTTAAATTGTTTTGACACATTGATCCTTAGTGAAACTATTCCGGATCAAGAGGTAAAAATGCTTTTGCCTTTCTTTGAAAATTATTCGTGTACTATTTTCCGCAAAAATGATCAAGAGATGAGTGAAGTAGAGCAGAATAATTGGAGAGAGAGCGGCATTTCTGATTTTATTTTTCAGACGACCTGCTTTGATGAGTTACGGGATAAATTAGTCGAATATGAGACCGGCTTTGAGGTGATAACTGCTTCAACAGAAGATGAAGATCGTGCCCTAGACCTGTTATGTAAGAGTTTGTCAAAACAGGAATTGAAGGTATTTAAAGTTCTCCAACAATCGAAAGGAAACTTTGTAACAAGAGAGTCTCTTTCCTACCATTTATGGGGAGTCGCGCCAACCAACTCGAAAGAAAGCCGCTTGTCTGGGATCATCAAATCTCTTAAGAGTAAGTTATCAGAGGTTGGTTTTGATGAGAACAGCTTGGAAACGTCTTGGGGACGAGGGTACGCCATTGAAGAGTTAAGTTTGAAAGGTCATACTCCTATCGCTTCAGGAGAACTCAAACACGTTGGGTTATAAAAACTGGCAGATAAAGGGAGTCTTTCTGTCTCTCATGTTGGGAACACTTGGATGTTTATTCTTACCAATGTACTATCAGAAAAAAGTAGAGGAAGTTAACCAGACAACGATTAACAGCTATAACAAAGCCGCAAAAAAAGTGGACTCTTCTGTTAAGAATTATCAGGAGAAATACAATCACTATCTGGCAAAAGAAGGCCGAATTACGAATATGGCACGTCCTAACTTTCGTTCAATCACCACTACAAAGGAGGGGGCAATCGGCACACTTCACTTTCCTACAGTCAGAGTAAATGAGACCCCTATTTATAAAGAGAAAACTGGAGAAGCCCTCTTTTATTATAAGTATGGGTCTTTTCCGACCGCAGGAAAGAATGGACATCTAGTCGTTCAGGTGAATGATCGGTGGCGTAATCAGAACAACCTTATCGCTCTTCAGCAACTAGATGTCGGGGATCACTTCTTTCTAAGAATGGACAAGCAAAGACAAGCATATGAAATCATAGCTATTGAGAAATCACAAGTAGCTACTGTGACGTTCTCGGAAACGGAACAGCTCTTAACATTAACCATGAAGGACCTGACGGGCTTTACGAATGAAGAAATTGGAATCGTTAGTCGTCGCGTTCCTATAAAAAAGGCAACGGATGCGCATCATTTCCCAAGAATCACCGTTAGTTATCAGGCAGGTGTGATCATTTTACTTCTGTTAAATAGTGTTTTTTTTGGTTGGTTAGTCGTCCAGTACCAACGAAAGGTTCAGCTTGCGCAATCTGAGAATACACGGACGAAAAACGGAGGTTTCCGCCAATTACGGAGTCTGTTAAAACTTACGCGGGGCTATTATATTGTTTTGAGTCTTATTATGGGCTTCTATTTAGCTTATATGCTCTACCGCATTGTCTATTTAAGGTAAGTAACCAAAGAAATGAAGAACGACTATACAACAAGCATAAGGAGATAGGCATGAAAAAAATAGTTATTGGATGCAGCTTTATGTTTTTCCTTCTTGGAATAACCGGCTGCAGTACAGATTCAGAGAAAACATCCAATATGGAGAGCTCAGAAAAAATTGAGAAGAGTACAGCTAAATCGACAAACGAATCAACGAAGCAGTCGTCAGAAAAGAAAAACGCCGAAGAAAGTACGAATCAAACCGCCAAGAGTGAACAAAGTACAAGCAACTCGGAAACAGCTGTATCTGAAGAAAAAACCGATGATGCAGATTTTAAAGAACTGTTATCAGGAATTGAATACAACAAAGACTATTTGACAGAAGATGAAATTA
The DNA here is from genome assembly GCF_051714485.1 of Enterococcus sp. AZ128. Classification (NCBI taxonomy): domain Bacteria; kingdom Bacillati; phylum Bacillota; class Bacilli; order Lactobacillales; family Enterococcaceae; genus Enterococcus; species Enterococcus sp. AZ128. Next base: position 398,973 of record NZ_JBIORZ010000002.1, on the reverse strand, counting down.
TTGAGTTGAAAGAAACCTATAAAGAAACGTTGACGGACGAACAATATAAGAAGCTGGTAGAGCTTTTGGATAAGTGAAAATAATGAACAGTCTAAATGAAAGTGCAGGCAGATGAGATGAAAGCGATCGTAATGGACATTGATAATACTTTTTGTGAAAAACGAGGATCAAAGGAATACAAAGATTTAAAACCTTATCCAGAAGTGGTCGAACAAATGAAGAACTATCGAGAAAAAGGCTATACGATCATTCTACAAACGGCTAGACAGATGAATACGCATCAAGGAAATGTTGGTCGGATCAATAAAATCACGGTTCCTATTTTGATTGAATGGCTAGAAAAATGGGAGATTCCTTATGACGAATTGCATGTGGGAAAACCCTGGTGTGGTCATACTGGATTTTATGTAGATGATCGGGCTATCCGTCCAAAGGAATTTATCACATTGACAGAAGAAGAAATCTTACAACGAATCGAGGATGACACATGGAAGCAGTAATGATCTTAAATACGAAGAAAATACCAATGGAGATGCAAAAGCGTTTTGGTGATATCTATCCTTCAATGCTTCCATTTAAAAATGAAAGTATTGGCGAATACCTAGTACAATCCTATTCGAAGAAAGACTACATATTTATGGTTTCAAACCAAGATCAGGCTCCTGATAATAAAGTGAAATTTTTGAAGAAAAGCGAAAAAAACTACGAGCTCTTTTTAACTGATCAAGAAAGTTCTTCCTTATTAAAGGTCGTTCAACAAGCGTTAACACAGATACTTCCGTTGATTGGTCGAGATTTTGGATTAACCATCAACTTTGGAGACACAATAGTTCAAGAAAATGAACCGCTATCCACAAAGGATTACTTACTAACAGGCGAAAAAGAACAGTTAAGACCTTGGACGAGCGTCCAACGTGAAAAGAAGCAATTAGTCTTTAGCAATAAACATGCTTCTTCTGATCAAAAAACAGGAGAAGTTGTTGCGGGTGTTTTTGGCTTTCAAAGCGGCAGTGATTTTTTTAATGCTTGTGAAACAGTTGATGATAGAGAAATGACTGATGATAGTCTGTCCTTTTATCATGCGATTAAGTATTATGATCAAAATTATAAACAAGTTAAATTAAGCTTTACAACTGCATGGCTAGATTTAGGTCATGAAAGTGAATACCTCGAAACGAAAAAGATGGTTCAAGCACGATTCTTTAATGCAATAACTATTGATAACCAACGAGGAATTCTTACTAAGAGTAGTGAAGAACGTCAAAAGCTAATCAATGAGATTCAATGGTACTTAAAAATACCGCCTTCACTTCAATACCTAGCACCACGAATCTATGACTACTCATTAGATCCGACTAAACCAGAAGTAAAGATGGAGTATTATCCATACGAAACACTTCATACATTATATATCTATGCCAATTTGGGACTCAGTGATTGGGAAAAGATTATTGAAAAAATGTTGTTTGTTCGTAAGGAAATGTCGAATTGTTCCGAGGAGCAGCACCTGACTTTGGATAAAAAAGACTTACTGGATATTTACTTTCAAAAGACTATAGATCGTTTAAAACTCCTCTTACACGATCCAGTCTTTCAACCATTTTATGAACAAGCTCCAGAAATTAATGGCATCCAATATCTTCCGTTAAAAGAGATTATGGATAATTTGAAAGATGTTTTGAATCAACAAGGGCTGTTACAAACAAAAACGGCCCGCATTATCCATGGTGATTTTTGTTTGAGCAATATCTTGTTAGATCAGGATAGTAATTTAATCAAATTGATTGATCCTAGAGGTCAATTTGGGACTTTTGATATTTATGGGGATGAGTTTTATGATATCGCAAAGATTTTGCATAGCTTCGAAGGTTCTTATGATCACATTATCACAGATCATTTTGAACTTAAGAAAGAGACACCACTGAAATATTCGTATGATTTTAATAAAACGGAGCTGCAACAAGCTATTACAGAATTAGTAAATGAGAAGGTTTCAGAAAATTATGCAATCGAGCAAATTCGATTAATCGAAGGGCTATTATTCTTATCCATGATTCCGCTACATAAGGATTATCCGAATCGCCAAAAAGTGATGTTTGGACAGGCTATGAAGTTGCTGAAACCCTATTTTGAGAAATGTAACTAATCAGAGAGGACTGGTTTAATTGCCACTAACAAAGTTTACGAAAGAGCTAGGTGATTTTTTAGAAGATAATAAAATCTTTTTCTCACCTGACGGAAAACGTCGCATTCAAGCAGGCGCTCCATTACGCTATGCTAGCGATGCAAAAGTTGAACCATATACTCTTTTTGCAGATGGGAACACTATTAATACGATGGGTCTCTGTTCATATACTATGAGTCGGTTAACAGAGCGTACCGTCGTTGGAAGATATTCATCTATTGCACGGAATTTTAAAGTAATGGGTGTCCAACACCCTATTGAACGCTTTACGACTTCACCAATCAGTTATACCACGGGTATGAATAATATCAGTGCGCCAATGGCCTTTGGACTAGAAAAAGGTTCATTCCAGTCTGTCAGATGTAGAGTGAACTCTTCAAAAATTGTGATAGGAAATGATGTCTGGATTGGAGATAATGTCATGTTCAAACAAGGTGTCACCATTGGAGATGGGGCGATAGTCGCTGCTGGGGCAGTCGTTACGAAGGATGTTCCGCCATATGCTGTAGTAGGAGGGGTTCCTGCAAAGGTCATTTATTATCGCTTTCGAGCACCAATCATAGAAGAGTTATTGGAACTGAAATGGTGGGATTATTGTTACTGGTCATTTGATGGTATAAAAGCGACGGATGGTATCGACTATTTCATTGATCAAGTAAGAGAACTTAAAGGCAAGAATAAATTAAAGAAAGCTTCTGATCTAGGTTTTGTGACAGGAGAGGAAATAAAAGGGTACCTTTAAAAAACGAACCGATAGAACAGTGAAACTAGGCAATTAAAATTTTTCCATCATACTCGGGAGGAAATGAATGAATGTAATTATTACAATGGCTGGACGAGGCAGCCGCTTCACAAAAGAAGGGTATCAGGAACCTAAACATGAAATTATGGCAGGGGACCACAGTTTGTTCGCCTGGTCTATGCACTCATTAGAACAGTTCTATGATGAGCAATTTATCTTTATTGTACGAAAAGGGAGCTACTCCAATCAGAATTTAATAGAAGAGATTACCACATTAGGGATATCTTCTTTCGTCATTATCGAGTTAGACGAACTCACAAGAGGTCAGGCAGATACAGTGATGCAGGTGTCGAATATCATCGACGAGGATGATGAGGTTTTGATCTACAACATAGATACAACGATCAAACCTGACTATCTTTCAAAAAGAGAAATTGTCCAAGGCGATGGTTCTGTTCCACTCTTTGAAGCTGAAGGAACTCATTGGTCGTTTGCAAAATTAGACGAAACCAATAAGAGAATTACTGAAATGGCTGAGAAACGCCCCATTTCTACTTGGGGTTCTGTAGGTCTATATTATTTCCGTCGATGGAAAGATTTTTCTGATGCTTTTGAAGAGATGGCGGCTCAATTATTGGAGGATTATGGTGAGATTTATATTGCGCCATTGTACAACTATCTGATTGAACAAGGAAAAATAATTCATCCCGTTCATCTACCGCAAGATAGTTTTTCGGCGTTAGGAACGCCGGAGGAATTGACCTATTTTATGGAAAAGAAGTATTTGAAATTTGGAGGACAACGTGAATGATTTATTCGAAGGATACCATTGGAGAACGATCATTTTTAAGTGAACCAACGAACATTGAAGATAAAGGCCTAGGAAATGTATTAATTTTATTGGTTATTCTTCAATGTTTGGATTCAGGTGAATTATTAATTACTGACACCGTTAAAGTGAATGACTTAGTGGCGAAGGAAAGTATTGGCCCTAATGCTATAAAGTTTAAAAAGGGAGATGAAATTAACTTAAGTCAGTTAATCCGATTACATCTTTGGAAAATGTTTCCTGACACCTCACTGCTTTTAGCAAAACTTTACCGGGAACAAACAAAGAAAAGTGCGCAAGAAAGATTGAATACATTTGTACAGGAGCACGCATTATCCGAGAATTGTTGTAAAAATATCTCGGGTCGCAAAAGACGTAACTTTCCTCAAACGTATACGATTAATGATTTGAAAATTATCGCAAATGAATGGACAAAATTGCCTAAGAAAACGTTTGAATATATCTCACAAAATCAGTGCGTTTATAACGGGAAACTTTTTGAAAGAAAAGATTTAAAACTAGGGACAGAAGTGTTTCCGTATCGAATTACTTGGGGAGAGAATCGAATTACTTTTCATGAGAATCAAGTATTTATTATTTTAGAAGCAAAAAATCACTATGAATTAGACAAGCAGCTTCTAATGATGATGTCTGATCAACCCGCAAGAAAAGAGACCTTGGATAATTTGATAGCGAAAAGAGGAAACAGTACCCATTTTGATAAGAATGAGTTGGCTATCGTGGTAGCTGGTGACACGTATTTAGGTGAATTTTATTCAAAAAGAAGACTAGCTAGAGGGAAATGGGATCCTTTAAAGGAAAAAGGCTACAATTATGCATTTGAAAAAGCCAATCATTTTCTGAAGGAAGCGGATTTTTCAATCGTCAATCTAGAGGCAGTGTTAGTAGAGGATTTAGAAAAATCACCTCTGTTGAGAGAGAAACGCTTTGTTTTAGGTGGCCGAGCAACCCAAACAGTGACGACGTTGAAGGAAAATTCTGTTGACCTCGTGACATTGGCAACGAATCATATAGGGGATTATGGGCAAGAAGGGGTTTATTCTACACTGACTACCTTAAAAGAACATCAAATGCCTTGGATCGGCAGTGGTTTTGATGAAGAGGATGCGCTGTGTCCGTATCGGATTACGACACAGGAACAGGATGTTTTCATTTTTAATGGGTATTGGTTCATATCAAGACACCATCTTAAATATGAAATGTATGCACTTGGAGAACACTTAGGAGGAAACTGTATATCGGAGTATTTTCTCCAGGCAATCCGTGAGACAAAAGAAAACTACCCCGATGCAAAAATTATCGTCATTTGTCACTGGAGTCAGGATTATAAGCACATTCTAAAATATCAATATCATACAGCAGAAGAATTGGTTACTGCTGGAGCGGATTTAATCATAGGCCATGGGTCTCACGCGATTCAATCGGTAGGAAAAATGTTATCAAAAGATGTTTTATATGGTTTGGGAAATTTTGTTTTTAGCAGCGAAGGAGAGTTCGAGCTTCATCCTAGATCACTGCCATATGGCATGGTGGTAAAACTAAACGTATCAGGGAAACACATGAATGCGACCCTTCACTTCCTTCAAGAACAAAACCATAGAACCAATTATCAGCCGCAAGAGATAAATTCTGAAGATTTTAAGATTATCTTGGACGATTGGGGAGCAGAGAAAATTGAGAGTCTAGGCTGGAAAATTGAAAAGAGAAAGAGAACACTTTCCAAAAAACTTTGGTAAATAAAAGAATACGTTGTCTGAAAGGAATTTAGAATGAAGAAAATCTGGGCAGTCATGTGTGGCGCTATCCGTGAGGAATTGGAAGTCCGCTTAACCATGAATAAGCTATTGGAAATGCGTGAAGCCAATGTACTTGAAGGGATTATCGTGAGTACTTGGACGGGAGAATTTGAACGGTATTCTGAACTTAAAAGACAATTAGAAGAGAATCATGTGATTGTTATTGAACAATCCCCACTAGAAAAAAGAGTCTCTATTGCAAAAACAAACTCAGTCAACTATCTACGGCAAGCCATGCAATTACAGGCTGCGTTGGATTATTTACCTAACGACTGTTTCATTTTGAAAGTTCGCTCGGATCGAGCATTAACTCATATTAAGCAGATTGAACCTTATTTAGCCAAAACACCAACGAAAGTACCGCCAGTTTATTCCTATGAGGGTGTTTCAAAAGACGTACCTAAAATTTTTGATTATAAATTAATTGTCTTCAATGCCAAAACGCAAAGACTGTTCAATTTTATTGATTTTGTATTTTTAGGTTATGCCTCAGATATCCGTAAGCTCCTTAATTTTGATATAGCAGAATTATATGTTGATCGGGATTTAGTTGCGAATACGCAATGGTTTGTCTATCCATTTTTAAGAGAGTTTCCAATTATACGCGATTATTTTCGATTAATTAATTTTCGGCCTTTGATTGCAGGGATGAAAGATTATTTTGAGCATGAAGAGGCAGAGGATTACTTCCCAACGTTCTTTTATCGTGTTTATGGAACGTATCTGATGATTCTAGCGCATTATTTTCAATTAGTCGAAATAGGAAGTAATAGTGAAGATGTTTCTTATCATTTTTCTGACTTATTTATAGACGCAAAGGAAAAAGGGATTGCATATACCCAGTTAGGGAGTGTGTTACAAAATGACACTGTTGTTAGGAATTTTTTGAACCCTACTCACTGTTATGGAAAAGAGTCCGACACCAAATTTTCGAATGTTTTACGCTCTAAACAGCTATTTCAGTCAGTATCGAACCAAGAGTTCGAAGAACTGAGAGACTTCAAGAAATCAAATGGATGGAATCTACCTAAAAATTGGTTACGAGAGAAACGTTGGAAGACAAAAATAGATTTGGCGCAGACGACTTCCTATCAAAAAAATATTTTAGCTTATCCATTCGCCGGTCTAAGCCATACGGAGAACCAATCATTATTGGATACATTGAAGGATCAGGACCACATAGATCGCTATTTATATAACTATTGGTTAAACAGTCCAAGCTTAGGACAGTTATCAGCCGAACAAATGATTTTACCTTTAGCAAGAACACAAGATCAAAATGCACTCTTAATTGTGTCTAGAATGCTTCGATTAAATAAATTTGAAGATAAAAAAATCTGTGAGAGTCTTTCACACTTAATAGAAGTGTCCTTTGATGTACGAATACAAAGAAAGACAGTCAATATTAAGACCTGTCAATTTATGCTTAATCTAATTCTGTCAACGTATTCTAGTGAGAACAAGTTTTCCGAATTTTATCTTGATGGCCGGGTAAGATTCATTTTGGACCGATATTTGGAGCGTACCGAATTAGAAAAACTAATGAAGGAGTCATTTACCCGACCTGATTTGGTTGCTTACCTTGTTCATTTAGCTAAGAAATATCGAGAAAAAGATCGTAAAGTAAGGGAACTGCGATTAATGGAATTGGCCATGGAAATTGAATTAGATGCCTCTTCTTTTGAAACATTGCTTAACGAATACACAGAACGCAATGATGACAACAACGCACGGATTACCGAAAAAAGCTTAACACTATTTGAGTAACTAGTTATCAACTACGAGGAGAGGAGTACGCTCATGCTTAGGGAAGGATGAGCGGCAAACAATGACTAATTTCGAAAAAAATATGTTTCAACCAACAGTATTAACATTTAATAAGAAGCGACTTACCTGTAAAAGACCTGAAAATAATAGGGTATCCCCTTGGGGAACCATGCATTTACTAATCTATCTAGCTATTCTTACGGATTTGGAATCTGGAAAGCTTTCTCCCTATCAAGAAATATGTTTTTCAGTTGAGGCAGCAAATGAACACGCGGCATTACGTTCTACACAGGGATATGTGGGTGAAAAACGTTTCTTAGTTGATGTGTTGAATCAATCTATTTCATTAAATGCGCCGGACTGTATTGTCGCATTAAGTGATGTTTATGGAGGCGTAGCCGGCACACTTCGCAGGGTCAGTGAGTTTTGGTATGTGTCAAACTATTCAAAATTAGCAGCTACCGGACGAAAAAAATCGCCACAATTAAGTAATATTTATGATTATTACAAAATTGGCGAAGCTTTTCTTCATTTACCTGAGAGTAGTTTCTCATTTATAGAAAATAGAGATCATTATATTAATGGAAAATGGTATCGCGCACAATCTTCTTTGGATGGCAAAAACAATGTTCTTGCAAGTATATTTTGGGGGACCAACCAAAATGATTGTCTAGTTTTTTATAAAAAGGCTGGAGTGTTGACCTGCTCATTAGTCATTAATGGAAAAGACTATCTTCATACCACTGGGATGGCACTAGATAGGGTTCAACCAACAGAAGAAGTATCTACAGAAAAAGACCCCTACGATACTCACAAACAATGGTTGGAGCAAACGTTTGATGGCTATTTTCTGAATGACAAAATCGCTGAAGAACTGGTGATAGAACATACCGTGTTCGATCCAAATCCGATTACAAGAAGAGGGTGGGAAAATGTGGCCTTCATTGCTTTATCTGAAAAAAGTTTCAAAGCCATGATTCCTAGTACAAAACGGAATTTTCATGGGAATGAAATGATTTCAAAATACAAAATAGAGGATCGTTTGTCTGTCATTATCACTGATAAACCAATTTATCATTTAAGAAATACTATTCCACAATATATTGTCTCAGATAGTCTCGCATTTGCGTATCGCTATGCCACCTATCAAATGGAGAACTATCATGGGAAATTTTGTGCAATTACTGGTAGTGCGGGGAAATCTTCTACGCGTTTAATTTTAGCCCACCTATTAGGTAGTAGTAATGAAGTTCTTGAAAATTTTGGGAATGCGAACCTCCATTACCCGACGCTAGGCTTGTCCCTAGAAATTAATGACAACTACGATTTTATTCTATTTGAAGCAGCTGTGGGAGCAATGAATCGCTTAGGGTATGGGAACAATGCTTATTTTTGGCAGACGGATGTTGTCATTATGACTTCCTTTGGTAGTGCACACGCAAATGGAGGGATTGAACGGAATTTAATGGTCAAAGAAGAACTCTTTCATAGTGTGAAAGAGGGTGGATACGTCGTGATCAATAAGGACATCGAAGAGCACTATCTTTCTAAAATAATCGAGAGAGCAGAATCATTAAACTTAAACACCCTATTTAGCAGCTTAACGGATACAACTGCCGATTGTTATGTAGTAGATAGAAGAGTGTTAAAGGAAAAAACAGAAATAATGGTCTCCTTCAAAGGACGGGAGATTCGTTTTTCGTTAACCACAGATAGTGATGGACAGATTCAAAACGCCATAAATGCGTTGCTTGCGATTGATAGTATGGGCTATCCCGCAGAAGAATATGCCCACCTACTTGAAAGCTTCCAAAGCTTTGAAAAAATATTACGTCCATACGAATTACGTATTGATTCAAAAAAAATTACAGTGATCGACGATACTCACAATAGCTCAATCGAGTCTATGATGAATGGCATTGATCATTTCACAAGTAAAAAGCCTTTCTATCAGGGAGAGAAACTATTAGTACTCGGAGAAGTCGCCGATTTAGGAAATGATGCCATAGCTCATCATGAGCGGCTTATTCCATCTATCAATCGAGCAAACCCAGATCAGGTCATTCTTTATGGAGAACCATTTAAAGAGCTTTCTTTGGATGTTAAGCAAGTCACTTGGTGTGAAACGATTGAACAAGTCACGGAAACTATTATTGAAAAAAGTTCAGAAGATTCTCTTGTATTTGTCAAAGGATCTCATGGAATTGGGTTCTATAAGGTTGTAGAGCAATTAAAGAGACGTGCAAAGAATGTATAGGGGGACAACATGGAAATAAAAAATGAGTATCTAACAGAGAATTCGGATAAAAGAATTATGCATTCGGAAATGATTACACGGAATCACTTGAAGAATCCTTGGTGGACTTCTGGGGCTTCAGATTGGGTAGTAAATTCAGGAAGTGTGGACTTTGATGAAGATGACGCTGGTTTTATGAATTTGACAGTAGATAGTAAGATCTCATCACAGGTGAAGCAACTGACTGTTTTGAAACCAAATCATCGCTATTTTATCATGTTTGAAGTTAAGGTGACCCGTTATGTTAAAGGATCATTTGGTATTCATATCAGTGGGAAAATACCATCAGAGGCTTCTAGTTATGGGCTACAACGCCTTTCTAAGGATAAAGAATATGAAACCATCGTTGGTACTTTTAGTACAGAAGACGATCAAATAAAGAAACATTGCATTTTTGTTGGGAGTATCGGTGGCGCAAATGGGGCAGGGAAAATTCGAAAGTTGTCACTGTATGATCTAACTGAATTATACGGTGAAGGAAACGAACCGACTGCTCAAGAGTTTTACTCATCTATACCAGGAAATCAAAATGAGTTCGGGGTTCAAACCACTCTTTCACAAGCGTATTCCTTGTTAGACGTAAAAATGAATCAATTAAGAAAAGCCAGTATTTGTGCTACAGACGAAGAAGCACGCAATGCGTTTATTAAAGAAATGAATAGAAAAGCGATTAATCTGGATATGACGAATACTTTTTTTAAGAACGTACAAGGCTTTAAAATGGCTGGTCATTTGTCAACGACTCGAGATTTTATAAAGCTTGGATTGCATGTTTTGGGTCATAGTGACATTTTAAAAATTTGGGGAGTTAGACACTACAGCATAGAGATTAGAGGTAAGAAAGGCCGAAAAGAGAAACTGGAGACGACGCTAAGAGATTCCTTTTTAGAAGGGAACTATCATCTGTTAGGTGGAAAGACCGGGGCAATTTTGAATGAGACTCTGGGTGTTTTAACATTAGTAGCCGATCAAGATGGGAGTCTATACTTAGCTGTCGTGATGGGGGCCTCTGGAGTAACGGGAGATACCGACCGCTTTGAGGCTGTTCATCAATTGATTTCATACGCAAAAAAAGGAGCAGGTGATCCAGAACGAATTTCTATAGATTCGTTCAAAGCAGCTGCAGGAAGTGTGTTGAAACTTCCGGATGGAAACCCATTGTATTATTCGAGTTATACGCCAGCGTCAACGTTTAGTATGAATGAAGAGGAGCAGCATATTCCTGCCTCATTGACTAAGCTAATGACAGCATTAGTGGTTATTGAACATATGAATGATCTGGATGAGGTAGTTACTGTTACTGCTGGGGACATTTCCGGAGGAAGTGGTCCGATGATGTATGAGGGAGATCAATTAAGCATTAAAGACGCGCTGTATTTATTATTGTTGTCTAGTAGTAATACTGCAGCGAAGATTATATCAAGAATTACTGGACAAAAGATTATTCAGGCAAGAGGCTATATAGAATAATTCTTAGAGGTTAAATAGACAGTAAATTGAATGATTGTGACTGTCAGTTTATCTAATTTAACAGAAGGAAGTGAGTGGTATTTTGAAAATTATTGTGCTAGCAGGCGGGAAGAGCAGTGAACGTGAGGTATCGATGACCTCAGGAAGTAAAATTGCGAATGCGTTGATTTCGAAAGGTTATAAGGTTTTACTTGTCGATTTACTGACAGGAATACCAGAGTATAGAAATTTTGATGATGCCTATGAAAACTATAAAACGGCTCATTATACGTACGATGTGTCGGAGGTTATTCCTAATTATGACCAAGATTCGGGAAATGAAATAGGAACGAATGTTTTAGAAGTGTGTAAAAGTGCGGATATTACGTTCTTCGCTTTACACGGTGGCATAGGTGAAAACGGGAAATTACAGGCGATTTTTGATGTTTATGACATTAAATATACCGGCTCAAGTTATCAAAGCAGCTTGTTAGCAATGGATAAGCTGATTTCAAAAGAATTGATGCGATTTCATGGTATTCCTACGGCAGATTGGACAGTCGTAACGGAATTGGAACAAGCTAAGGAAATTGAACTTCCTGTAGTTGTCAAACCAATTGATAGTGGATCTAGTATAGGAATATCGCTAGTAGATACTGAAGCTGAACTGAAGAAGGCAATCAAGGAAGCGTTCAGGTATTCGAGTGATTCTAAAATTTTAGTAGAAGAAAAAATTGAAGGCAGAGAATTCTCTGTTGGCGTACTTGGAAACCAGGTACTTCCAGCTATTGAATTGATTCCCAAAGCAGGATTTTATGACTATCAAAATAAATATCAAAAAGGGCGTACAGAAGAAATTGTGCCGGCACAAATAGCGACTGAGTTAGCAGATCAAATGAAAAAATTGACGCTCAAAACGCATCAGATGTTGGGGTTATCTGTCTATTCGAGAACAGACTTTTTAGTTGATAAAAATAATACTATTTATGTGATTGAAGTAAATTCTCTACCGGGGATGACACCAAATAGCTTGCTTCCTCAAGAAGCAGAGGCCGTTGGAATACATTTTAATGATCTATGTGAACAAATAGTAAGAAAATCTTTAGATAAATATGTGGTTGACTGAGGAGCGTTTGTACTGGTAATTCAAAAAGGAGATACGTAAAAGTGATGAAGGGGTGGCGGATTTTAGTAGGGGCGTTCGTGATATTGGGAGTCACGGTTGTTGGTCAAGACGATGCAGAAAGAATCGCATATGGAACTGAGAATCTAAGACGGAGTATAGTGATTTTGAGGATCAAACAGTTATTAATCCAGATGAACCAGACACAATAAAGGAAACATTAATTCGTTCAAGTGGAACTCGGGATATTGTTATCAATAATTTAACAGTAAAAATTCGAGAGACTGATTCAGAAGCATTTTCATTTCCAGATTCAGAGTATCGTATTTGGTATATGAAAGAAGTGGACAATGAAAATGGGGAGATCCCAACTATTACATTTGATGAAAAAAAGAATTTGATCATTGCATAATGACAATACTTTTTCCGACCAGAGAAATTTCACATTAGAGCCCTATCCTGTGTATCCAGAACAACTAAATGAGTATAATGTTCCGTTACCTGAAGCAGACACTACCTATGGTGAACAAGAATCGTTTTTTAACACTAGTTTATTCTGATATAAAAAGGCGAGGCAATTCCAATCGGAAACGCTCCAATCAAAATCCTTTATTAGGATGCTCAGAGTAAAAGACAGGTATTGTGTGACAATCTAAGATCTGATAATGACGGAGAAATCAAAACTATTATGGTTGATGTCCCCGATGAAATTTCTCTTATTTATTTTGAATACACTTTAGGTCGGCCTGAAGTTGGAAATATGGTCAATGTAAAGGGAATAACCTATCGTTCAATAATGAGTTGACCGATATCAGAAAAATGAACAATCGATGTTACTTTGAATCTCTTTTTTTGAGAATTCAAGCCATGAAAATTCTAAAGAGTATAACTATCAGTTGATTAAAATCTAGAATTTTTACTGTGACATGATTAACGAAGTTAGGGAGAGTATCCAACTTGCTTTAGATAATTTTTCTCAACTAAAGTCAAATTTTGAGTATACACACATGTTAAGAGTAAGGCGACTACTTTAGCAGAGTATATCCAATATTTGAAATCTAGTGGGATGGTAAAGAACATTGAGCAATTCGATGCCATGTTAAGCCTAAATGGGATCGATACAAATGGAAACTATACTTTGAATCAGTAAGTCAATGGAGTTGAGAACAGATTTAGATAAAAAAAGAAAGTTGGGTTTAAATGAAAAAGATCAGGTTTGTAGGATTATTAATGATTTGTTTAGTTGGGTTAGTGACAAATGTTGCACCAACGACCTTGGCTTCTGAGAATGAAACCAGCCAGGAAAGTGGAAGTCCATTAAGTGAAAGTGTTTCAGATGGCTCAGAAGAAAGCGGAAATACGACTGCTTCCAGTACCAAAGAACGTACACAAGTACTTCCTCAATTCGCCGGAGTTCAGAATAAAACAATTGAATTAAACCAAAAATTTGATCCAAAAGAGGGCGTTTCAGCGACGGAAGTCAAAGATGGTGATCTGACAGATAAAATAAAAATTACTGGAAAAGTGGATACATCAAAAGTCGGAAAATATGCATTGACTTATTCAGTAGAAAATTCTCAAGGTGTCAAGGCAGAAAAGGCGATCACGATTAATGTACAGGCGAAAGCAGAACCGAAATATCAGATGACAATCTCTAATTTTTCAGTACCGAAAAATGTTAAATTAAGCGAGGAAATTCTAAAAAGAGTTGTCATTAAAGATGCTGAGAATAAAATCATTGATGCTAAGGAGATTAAAGTATTTGTGGAGGGAAGTCAATTAGCGGATAAGTTAGGAACATCCGCGGTGAAATTCTCAGTGAGGCTACCAGATGGCAAGATACTCACTGACACTGTAACGATTACAGTCATTAGCGGAATTAAGATCGTTGAACCGAAAGATGGCTATACGCATACTGGCTCCATTTATGAAGATGCGATTGATTTTATGAATTATATTGAAGCTTATGAAATAGACAGCGAAGGCAAAGAAAAACGTCTAAATACTTTTGAGAAAGCTAGTGGAGTTGGGATTCAAGTACTCAAAACAGAACTGGACATCTCCACGGCCGGAAAGTATTCAATCGTGTATCGAGTGACGAACTCATTGGGTGAAACTTTGGAACACACCTCATCTGTTACTGTCGTGAAAAAGAAAACAGATGTTACACCTCCAACGATTCAGGCCGACGATCATGTACTTTATGTTGGAGATGTTTTGACTAAAGAAATCGTCTTAGGCTGGGCGAAAACGACTGATGCGGACAAACTCACTTTTGAGGTTTTAGATGATCAGATTCCGACGGTGCAACTCACAAAACGACTAACGGAAGCCGGTATATATAAAATTCGATATACAGCTTCAAGGGTCGAGGAGTCCACTCAAGTAGAACTAACTGTGCAAAAGGATATCACTCTTACAGTGAAGGAAAAGAAAACAACTGTTACAACACAGAATTCTATCCCAACAAGCAATGGAACGGCTTCTAAAAAAGCAGCGCCCAATACAGCAGCAAAAGCGAAAACTTTGCCTAAAACAGGATCAGAAGGATTAAATAGTGGTTTGATTTTCTTAGGTGCCGCTATAGTAGGACTGGTACTCTTTCTTATCGGTAAAAAATCTGTAAAGGATATTTAATTATGGATAGCATCTAACGTGGAATGAATGATAGTTCATGAAAACATGTGACCAAAGAAAGCCCATCCATAGATAGCGTCAATATACGTAAAGAAGATTGATGAGCTCATATCCATATCTTCATGATCTATCCGTGTGCTATTTTCTAGCAGATGTATGTAAACCCGACAGGAACTTACGTTGAAGAAAGTACTTAATTATAGAAGTACTAGGAGAACGATAATTTTTGGAAATAGAATGTTGTCCAGAATACTCTTTTACAGATTTAAAGATACCGAAGTCTTCTTTGTCTTTTAAGGGAGACTTTGGACTTTTTGCATTCTTAAATCTGGTCTCATCATTTTTGAACGATTCTATGATTTATTTTCTTAGTTTGTTTAGTACTAAATATTTTAAATAGGAATGATGTCCAATCTGAACTTACAAATTAAAATCTCTATATTATCAGGAATCATTTAATACATAAACATTATCAACTTAATAAAAGAGCTCACTTAATTTCGTCATCTAAAAATTGAAGAAATCAAATATGGCTATTGCTAAACCAATACAAAAAACTAAATGGTATAGGAAACGGTTCCAAATCAATTTGTATCAAAAACTTATTTGTTAATATGAAAAAAGTTAAGTAATAAGTATTGAAAACTTTAAAAATATAATTATGTGATTTACATAGTTATTATATGTTTTGATATTGGGTACTCTGTTGATGAAACTAGACAGGAAAGATACCCCAACTTTTACTTAACTGAGAATTATCTCAAGGAAATTGAAAAAAGAAATCGAGAAAGGAAATGATTTGTGAATAAATATTATGATGATTTAAGGAAAAAAATTGAAGATAGATCGGCAAAAATTGCAGTTGTAGGATTAGGATATGTCGGATTGCCTCATGCTATTCACTACGCTGATTCTAACTTTTCAGTGATAGGGTTAGATAAAGATAAGCAAAAAGTTGAGTTACTTAAAAAAGGACAAAGCTATATTGATGATATTTCAAACGAAGCAATTCAACAATACTTGCAGCGAAATGAAGTGATAGACAATTATCAATCGATTCAGGATGCAGATGTGATCTTTATTGATGTTCCAACACCAATTGATGAGTACCAAAATCCTGATTTGACAGCTTTAGAAGAATCGATAACTAACATTTTGGATCAGCTTGTACCAGGGAAATTAATTATTCTAGAAAGTACCAGTTATCCTACAACGACCGTTAAGTACATAGTAGAGCCGTTACTAAATAGAGATTTCGAACCTGGAGAAGACGTCTTTGTTGCCTTCTCACCAGAGCGGATTGATCCTGGAAATAAGCACTATTCTGTCAAAGATACGCCTAAATTGGTTGGTGGCTATACACAAAAATGCACTGAATTGGCGACCAAAATGATTGGTGAAACAGCAGTACCAGTTGCATCCCCAGAGGTTGCCGAATTAGCTAAATTATATGAGAATACCTTTCGATTTGTGAACATTGGATTGGCGGATGAATTGAGTAAAGTTTGTCGTACTTTAAATATTAATACACGTGATGTATTGGATGCTGCCGAAACCAAACCATTTGGGTTCATGCGTTTCAATCCAACTGTAAAAATTGGTGGGCATTGTATTGGGGTAGACCCTTATTATTTACATTGGTTTATGGAAAAAGAAAAAATTAATTCCGCATTGATTGAAGCGACTGGCAAAGTAGATCAGTCGATGTTGCAATTATGTATGGACCGAATCATGGATATTCTTTCGGAAAATCGTATTCCGGTTTTTCAATCAAAAATTGCGCTTTTAGGAGTGACATACAAAAAAAACAGTTCGGATACACGTTTATCTGCTGTACCGGAACTGTTAGAGAAGCTGGAAAAATATCAGGCTTCTGTAGATTTATACGATGACTTTGCTACAACTATTCAGATCGGAAAAGAGGACAGAGCTGTTCAGTCGCTTCAGTATAAAGATTTGTCTGATTATGATTTAGTTGTGGTGTTAGTTGACCATGATGCAGTCGATTATCTTCAAGTTTTGAAGCATTCACGACACATGTTGGATACGAAATATCTTTTTTCAGCTCCTTTTGCCGAAAATTACTACTATTTATAGATTGGAGTTGGTTCAAATTATTTATCTTGTAATCTTTAGCTTACTAGTTTCTTCACTCCTTTTGGTTTTACTAGCACTAAATTTGTTTAGTACTAGTAAATTAAGACGAGTTTCAAGTTCAAATTTTGATTTTAAACGACCTAATCCAACAAATTTTAAAATTTATCTTTTTGCTACATTTATTCTGGTAGGAATTACTTATTACCAGTTTATATCATTTGATACTAATCGCTTAATGTGGGTCTATCCAGTGGTTATTCTGTCCTTTTTCTGGAATAATTTTCTGTTAATATCTTCTTTTCAGTATAAACCTTTTTCATTGGATGAAATGAATGATCCTAAGAAATTAAAAACGGCAGTTGTTATTCCCGTATATAATGAAGATCGCGTTATGTTTTCGAAAATGCTTAAGAGTCTGTCAGATCAAACAATGACACCAACTGTTGTTTATATCGTTGAGGATGGCTCAAAGGAAGAACACCTTGTTGAAGAAATCGTTTCTCAATGGAAGAAAGAAGTTCCCTTTGAAGTTATCTACAAATATATTGCTAATAGTGGAAAACGAGTAGCTCAAAGTCATGCATTTCGGGACTATCAAGATATTGTTGATATTTTTTTGACGATGGATAGTGATACAGTTTTAGATGAAAATGCAATATATGAGGGCTGTATACCTTTTCAGGATTCAGAGATTATGTCGGTAGCAGGATTATTGCTTGCTGAAAATAAAACGACGTTCATCTCAAAGATTTTAAGTCTTAGCTTTCCGATATCTTTTACAAACGGTCGGGCAAGCGCGTCTGTATATAATTCGGTTAGTGTTAGTTGCGGAGGGTTAGCTCTTTATCGTAATACGGTAATCAAGCAATTTTTAGATGAATATTTAAATCAAATTGTTTTTAAGCAACGTGCGATGTTTGGTGATGACCGGATGCTGACGCATTATGCGTCCCTATTGGGGAAAACAGTCTATCAAGAAACGTCCATTGGTTATACTTTAATGCCGGAAAATATCAGTCATTTGACAAGACAACGAGTTCGTTGGTGGAAGAGCTTTTGGTGGGGAGGGATGTACATTATTCGTCACCATAGTTTTAAATATATGATCTGGTGGCTAATCGCAATGCAGTACGTGACGCAATTGATGTACTTTATAGTTTTTCCTTTTGTTCTCTTTATTTATCCTATACAAACAGGAATATTTCCGTGGCCCATTCTTCTATATATGGTAGTTTTAGGATATTTACGAGGAAGTAGACTATTAGGAATACAGGATAGCTCCGGTGAAAAATATCTTTCTTTTATCAAGTATGTACTATACACACCAATATCAACAGTATTCAATATTTATCTAGGAACAATGTTGGCTTATTATGGATTCTTTATGATGGTTAAAGTGCAAGGATGGGGAACAAGGGAGAATGTAGAAGTTGGCATAAATCGGGAATGATTGTAAACAATCGATATTATAAAAATTTGTTGATACAGAATATTTAGTAATAGAAATTTACTAAGTTTTGAGATATAAAATTTGGTTCCTGTGTTCGAAAAACATTTAAATAGCAAAAAGACAAAATTGTCTGATGATTTTAATTAAATTATTAGGCAATTTTTTAGCTATGTTTGCTAAGACATTCTATACTATGATAAAAGTACTCAAAGTAGGTGTGGGAATGAAAATCTATGTAATTGACGATCAATTTGTAATAAGAAAAAAAATAATTAAAGTAATTCAAGATTTAAACCGATTTCCTTTTGAATTTATAGAAGTGAGTAATGAACGATCTTTCTATAAGGAATTAGATTCTTTAGAAATTGACGATTCAACACTATTTCTGATTGATATTGAATTGAAAAATTATTTTAATGGGATTGATTTAGCAGGAAAAATAAGAGAAAAAAATGTCAACTGTTTTATTGTTTTTATCACATCATTTGAAACCTATGGAATGGAAATCATTAATCGCCAGATTTTACCATTTGCCTATTTGAGCAAGAATTTGTCAATGGATCATCTTACTGCAAAAGCCAGACAATTAATTGACAGCTATCTAATGACAGTTGAGGACAGAGAAAGTAATGAAATAAAAATCACTGTTGAGTCCAACAATCAAAAAGTCATTGTTTACGAAAAGAACATTATATATATATCAACAATACCAGGGTATAAAAAGATGTTACTCATTAAATTGGTTGAAGGAGAAATGTTAGTTACAAGTCGACTTAAAAGTATTCGTGAGCAGTTAAGTGCGCCTTATTTTTTTAAAGAGTTGAAATCTTTTATAATCAATTTAAAACAAATTGAAAAAATTGATCAGTCAGAAGGGATTATCCAATTTGAAGATCAAACAATTTTGGATGTTGGTATTTCTGGAACTAGAAAGATAAATCAATATTTAAAAAGGAATGATCTAGAATGACAAATACTTACTCAATTGCTCTTTACGCTCTAAATTATATGATCATTTTATGGGCGTTGCTAAATCATCGCTTTATCCTTCAAAAGGGTACCAACTTTTTAACACTTTTCCTATTACTTGCTTTTGCGGTAAGTTTCTTTTCAAAAAACTTATACGCAGTGATTTATATTTATGTGTTGTATGTGATTGAGTATTTAATCATGAGGCATTATTTGTCGAGTTGGCTTTTACCATCAGTACTGATTATTCTACAAGATATGCTAGTGACTTTTGTACGATTAGTAACATTCTATTTACCAGTCTATTTTTCCAAAAATGCTATTTTTACGAATATGTATGATTTATTTCTAATTGCTTGCATTCAAGCGATTTTGATAGCCGTTATTTCATTTATTCTGAAAAAGTTAGATAAAAAATATGCAGTTGCCCCAATGTTGAAAGAACTGAAGGAGAACTATCCTCTGCAGGGATTTTTTTTATTAATTCTATTCTTTCTATTGCTCACTAGCCACTTATACCTATATGTAAAAAGGTATCATTTCACGCTTTTTGTTCTAATCGTATTGATTATTCTTCTAACCTTTACATTGCTTTCCCTAATCACTTTGGTCAATAAAAATTATCAAAAAGAATCCTTCTTGAAAGATCTAAACCTGTCTGTAGAGGAGGAAAGACATAACTATGAACTTGCTAGAGAATATCGGCATGATTTCAATTCTGCACTTTTAGGTTTAAGTGAGTACTTGGCCAATGAAGATATTAAAGGAGCTAAAGAATACCTAGCAGAACTAACAGAAACGACTGCCGACTATTTAAAGGATTATCACCATTCTCAATTGGTATCAATTCAAAGTGCTGCGTTGCGAGGCTTAATCGCAAGGTTTATAGAAAAATGTCGAGAAAATGGTATATATTTTGAGCTTATTGTAGAAGACCAAGGTCATCCAATACCGATTAATCAGATTGATTTATTACGAATAGTATCTATTCTCACTAATAATGCATTTGAGGCAAGTTTAGATGAACGAAATCCATATATTCATATTATGGTGACAAATAATCAAGAATTATGGGCGTTCAAAATTGAAAATGCAGTGACTAAATCTGTGGATATTACTAAGATTCTAAATAAAAATTATTCTACTAAAGATGGGCATACAGGATTAGGATTATCAAATTTGAATAAAGTATTGAAGAAATATTCCAACGCAAATTTTCAACTTCAAGTTAAATCAGAAAAATTTATTGTCTCAATTGAGATAGCTAAAAAGAGTTACTTTTAAAATATAATGAAAAACCCAATAAACCATTTTTGACTTTCTGCTCAAAAAATATTGACAGCACTTGCCGATTCATGATAACCTTTCCATAAGTTCTTGATGTTATTACTTCGGGTAAGCATGCGAGAATTAAATGAAAAATGTTGGATGTTATCACTATTAAGTGAGCAGGACCTATTTACCGCACCGTTGTCGTGTATGTAAATGGGCTTTTTTTGTGGCTAGCGAGGGAATTAATTTATGATCATAAAACGAGTGTTAAATAATAATACAGTCATTTCTTCAAACAGCAAAGGCGTCGACGTTTTGCTGATGGGTAAGGGGATCGCCTTTGGTAAGAAAAAAGGACAATCAGTAGGTTTGGAACAGATTGAAAAATCTTTTTTGCTGAAGGATAAAGAGACTCAAAGCAAGTTCACGGAATTGCTGATCAATGTGCCGATGGAGCATATTTTAGTTTCTGAAAAGATCATCAATTTCGGCAAAATTAAATTGGGTAAAAATTTAAACGAAATTATTTACGTTAATCTGACGGATCATATTCATTCGGCGATTGATCGGTATCGAGAAGGGTTGATTTTGAAAAACCCGTTGCGTTGGGATATCGCACGATTTTATCCAGATGAATATGCCGTTGGCGAAAAGGCAATCGAGATTGTCAGAAATGATTTGGGGGTATCTTTTGAGATTGACGAGGCAGCCTTTATTGCGATCCATTTTGTAAATGCAGAGATGGACAAATCGTGGGATTTTGCTTATGAAATCGCTGAGATTACTAAGAATATTGAGACGATCATCAAAAATCATTATCGCACAGAGTTTGATGAAAATTCGCTGGATTATTATCGCTTCGTCACACATGTGAAATTCTTCGCGCAGCGTTTGTTGGCAGGAGATCACTATGATGACGAAGATGAGGAATTATTGAATACATTGAAGCATAAGTATGAAGGCGAATATGCCAGTGCATTAGAGATCAAGGACTATGTGCAAAAGGATTTTGAGTATGAATTAAGCTCAACCGAATTGCTTTATTTGACCGCACATATTCGTCGTATTACCAAAAATTTGTAACTAGGATTGTTATCCCACCGGAGCATGACCTAGAGCTTGTCTAACAAGGCAGCTTTAGGTCTTTTTTTGCCAGTTCCGCTCTTCGCAGTTTATATGGTAAATGCACAAATTAGTCATTTACAAAAAAATAAATGGCTTAATAAACTAGCGGAATGGTATGCGCAACGAGAATCAAACTCATTTTTCCGAACTAGGAAAAATGAATCCCAAGCAAGAGATAGCTGCCAGTTCCACTCTTCACAGTTTATATGGTAAATGCACAAAATAGTGATTTACAAAAAATAAATGACTTAATAAACTAGCGGAATGGTGTGCGCAACGAAAATCAAACTCATTTACCTTGAACTAGGAAAAATGAATCTATTAAATAGGAAGAACCATATTCAGAAAAGAGGAGAAAAAATGAAGTATCAACAAACAGCAAAAGACATCTACAATGCCGTTGGCGGCAGTGAGAATATTCAGACAGCGACACACTGTGTGACGCGTCTACGTTTGATCCTTAAAAATCAGGATCAAGTAAATGATGATGAAGTAAAGGCGATTCCCGGTGTTATGGGAGTGATGAAAAAAGCAGGGCAATATCAAGTGATTTTAGGCAACGATGTGGCGAACTATTATCGTGCGTTTGCTAAATTAGGAAATTTCAGTTCTGATCCGGTTGCATCAACAGAAAAGAAGAATATCTTTGAAACCTTGGTCGATGTAATTTCCGGCTGTATGTCTCCATTGATTCCGGCTTTGCTAGGAGGCGGAATGATCAAAGTTCTATTGATTGTCCTGCCGTTGATAGGGGTTTTGAGTGAGGCATCCTCTACGTATGCTGTTCTGTCGTTCTTTGGTGATGCGCCCTTCTACTTTATGCCAGTGATGTTGGCGTTCACGGCTTCACAGAAATTTGGCGTAACACCGATGTTAGCTGTAGCAGTAGGCGGGATCATGCTGCACCCGAACTTTGCGGCGATGGTTACAGCGGGCGATCCAGTTAGTATCTTTGGGTTGCCAATCACATTAGCGAGTTATGGTTCATCGGTTATTCCGATTTTGATCATGGTTTGGCTGATGAAATACATTGAAGCCTTTTTCAACCGAATCATTCCAGCAGTGATGAAGAACCTTTTACAGCCTTTGTTGGTTTTATTGTTGTCCGGTATTATTGCGTTAGTTGTCGTTGGTCCTCTTGGAACATTTGCCGGACAAGGCTTATCGGCGGCGGTAATTTGGATTCAAGCAAAAGCAGGTTGGTTGGCACTTGGCTTGATGTCTGCTTTGATGCCATTGATCGTTATGACCGGAATGCATTGGGCTTTTGCACCGATTTTCTTGATCGCTTCCCCAGCTACACCGGATATGCTGATTTTACCAGCGATGCTAGCGGCGAATATTGCGCAGGGAGCTGCAGCACTTGCTGTTTCGATGAAAGCGAAAGATAAAAATTTAAAACAGGTGGCGTTAGGGGCAGGAATTTCAGCTTTATTAGCTGGGGTAACAGAACCAGCATTATATGGTGTTACGTTGAAATATAAAAAACCATTGTATGCGGCGATGATCTCTGGGGCTTTATGCGGGATCTTTATGGGAATTACCGGAGTAGAATCTTATGCTTTCGCAGTTCCGTCACTTGTAGCTCTTCCGCAATTTATCAACGGCAGTATTGATGGCAACTTTATCAATGCTTGTATCGTAGCTGCGGCTTCTATCGTGATTACATTTGTTTTGACATGGTTCTTTGGGATTGACGAGGAAGTTCCGACAGATGATCGTGTTTTAGAGGTTGTCGAAGGCGGCAGCAGTGATCCGAAGAAAGTTTTAGCGCCGGTAAAGGGTAAAGTCATTCCATTGGAAAAGGTCAACGACTCTGCTTTTTCTAGCAAAGTGATGGGACAAGGCATTGCGATCGTTCCTGAAGAAAATACGATTGTTGCTCCTTTTGACGGCACGGTTTCGGCGTTATTCCCCACAAAACACGCGATTGGATTGACCAGTGAAGCTGGGATGGAGTTGCTGATCCACGTAGGAATTGATACTGTAGAATTAAATGGGAAGCATTTTAAAAGTTTGGTTGCTGCTGGTGATACGGTCAAAGCAGGTCAACCATTATTGACGGTTGATTTTGCGGCTGTAAAGGCTGCTGGTTATGATACGGTTATTCCGATTGTCGTAACAAACAGCGACACATTTATCGATGTAGTACCAAAAGACGAAATGAAAACAGCTGATTATGAAGAGGCTGTATTATATGTGATTTAAGCGAGAACAAGGATTGGAGGAACGTGGAACATGAGTAAATTTCCAAATGATTTTTTATGGGGCGGCGCTGTCGCTGCGAATCAATGTGAAGGGGCTTATCTTGAGGATGGCAAAGGTCTGACTGTGCAGGATGTGACTCGCAAAGGGTGGCATGAAGCACCTACTGAAGAGCCGATGGAAGATAATTTGAAGCTGGTGGGCATTGATTTTTATCATCGCTATAAAGAAGATATTCGTTTATTCGCGGAGATGGGCTTCAAGGTTTTCCGACTGTCGATCGCCTGGGCACGAATTTTTCCGCAAGGGGATGAGCAGGAACCCAACGAAGCAGGACTAGCATTTTATGATGAGGTGTTTGATGAATGTCTGAAGTATGGCATCGAACCGTTAGTGACACTTTCTCATTATGAAACGCCGCTGCATTTAACACGGACCTATGATGGCTGGCGCAATCGTAAAATGATCGATTTCTTTGAGCATTACGTTCGCACTGTTTTCAAGCGTTACAAGGATAAGGTCAAATACTGGCTGACATTTAATGAAATCAATTCGATCACGCATGTGCCATTTCTAAGCGGAGGCATTAATACACCGAAGGAAGAACTAACACAGCAGGATATTTATCAGGCGATCCATCATGAGCTGGTTGCCAGCAGTCGTGCAGTTCAAGCTTGTCATGAGATAATTCCGAAGGCGCAGATTGGTTGCATGATTCTAGGTGTACCAGTCTATCCGTTAACGCCAAAACCAGAGGATGTATTAAAATCCTTGGCTACCGAACGAGAAAACTTTTTCTTCTCGGATGTGCAGGTACGCGGTTATTATCCAAGCTATTCTAAGCGGATGTTTAAAGAAAATAAGATTGAGTTGGACATTCTGCCACAGGATCTAGAAGATTTGAAGCACACCGTGGACTTCATTTCCTTCAGTTATTACATGAGTATTTGCGAATCCGCTGATCCAACGAAAGAAGCAGGAGAGGGCAATATCATCGGCGGCATTCCGAACCCCTATTTAAAGGCGAGTGAATGGGGCTGGCAGATCGATCCGAAAGGGCTGCGTTACTACTTGAATATTTTATATGATCGTTACCAAAAACCAGTATTCATCGTTGAAAATGGCTTAGGAGCAGTTGATGAGCTGGTTACTTTAGAAAATGGTGAAAAAACGGTCATCGATGATTACCGGATTGACTATATGAATGATCACTTGGTCCAAGTTGAGGAAGCGATCGAAGATGGGGTACCTGTGATGGGATATACCTCTTGGGGCTGCATTGATTTAGTCAGCTTTACTACGGCGGAGATCAAAAAACGCTACGGTATGATCTATGTGGATCGCAATAGTGATGGTTCTGGTACACTGGAACGTTATAAAAAGAAAAGTTTTGATTGGTATAAAGAAGTGATCACTTCAAACGGAGAATCATTGGTTAAACAATAGAAAAATGGCATCCGCGCTTCACGAGTCATGAGGTGCGGATGCTTTTTTTGTTCGATTTATTTTTCCGATAGACTTCCTAGTTGGAAACGAATACAATTGCATTAATACTAACTTTTCAGTTTGCAATTGTGGAGGTGAAGAGATGGAATTTATTGGGGTTTTGTGTCTGATTTTAGTGAGTGTCACTGTGGCGAGCCACTTCTCGCGAAGAATGGGAATCCCCGCCGTGATCGGGCAGCTACTCGTGGGAATACTGCTGGGAAACGGCGGACTGAGGATTGTCCATCCCGACATTCTAGTGAAGGATTTTTCTGAGATTGGCGTCATATTGTTGATGTTTCTGGCAGGAATCGAAAGCAATTTGCCGTTGCTGCGGAAGTATTTTCGACCGGGTGTCTATGTGGCTTTGCTGGGAATTTTTTTCCCGCTTTTATTAGGGACAGGCAGCGGGAATTTGTTCGGTGTACCAATGAATCAGTCCTTTTTCTTCGGTTTGATTTTAGCGGCAACGTCCGTCAGTATTTCAGTGGAGGTTCTAAAAGAGCTAAAAGTAGTCAATACCAAGGAAGGATCGACTATTCTCGGTGCAGCCGTCGTTGACGACATTTTAGTTGTGCTGATTGTCAGCCTGTGTATGCCATTATTAGGCGTGGAAGGCGGAAGCGATCAATCGTTGGGCTTCATGCTGATTGCGCAGATTCTATTCTTCGTAGCGGTTTTCTTTTTAATTCGCTGGGGCGCGCCTTATTTAATGAATCTGAGTAAAAAAATCTTCGCGCAGTCTTCTGTTATCATCGTCTCTTTGACTTTATGTTTAAGCATGTCCTATCTAGCGGATCTTATTGGGTTAAGCTCGGTAATCGGCGCATTTTCAACCGGGATCGCGATCGGTCAGACAAATGTTTGGAAAGACGTGCGTTACAATATTGAAGCGATCGGTTACGCGGTGTTCATTCCAGTCTTTTTTATCAGTATTGGGCTAGAAGTGACCTTCAACGGACTCACGAAGCAATTGCTGTTTATTACGGTCTTTACCGCCATCGCGATTTTTTCAAAACTGCTTGGCGGCTATATGGGCAGCAGGTTCTCTGGGTTTGATAATCAAAGCAGCTTGATGGTAGGTTCTGGGATGGTTTCCCGGGGAGAGATGGCGCTGATTATCGTGCAATTAGGTTTTCAAGCACACTTAGTGGTGGGAAAATATTACTCCGCGATCATCCTCGTGATTTTATTTACGACCTTATCTTCGCCATTTTTATTAAAATATTTTACGAAAAAACTGTATGCATAAACGCGAACATCCTGTCAGTGAAATAGCCTGACAGGATGTTTTTCGTTTAGTTCTTCGCCCAGGCAATTACAGGTGATAATAGAAGAAAGCTGATAACTGTTCCTTCCCGCACCATCAAGTTCAGGTGAAAGGTGAATGTCAGAATCAATGCGATTAGAATACAGTACAGATCAATACTATATCGATAAAGCTTGAAGCTCTTATGCGTTCGTTCGGATAAAAATAGACAAAAGGTCTCAATCGGAAATTTAAGTAGTTGATAGTTTAAAACTTTCCCCGTTCCGATCCCTGCGATGATTGTTCCTAGAATAAAAAGCAGACAGTTAAAAATATAGGAATGTAGCGTAAAAAGTGGAAAAATAAAATAAGTAAAGAGATTAATCGTTGACCCAAAGAACAGCAGGGCAATCCCCATTGTCAGATAGTTTTTCAACTTTCGCTGGGAATCTAGCGCCAAACAGGCAATCAAAAATAAGAAATTCATTTCAGCGGTGATCGTCCCGATTTTAATTTGACTAAATTCAGCTAATGTCGCATTTAATGAGTTGAAGCTGCTGACACCTATACTGGCCTTTAACGTCAAACTGATCCCAAAGGCACTGAGCAGGTAATATAAAAAGGAAAGGGTCATTTTTTTTCGATTCATCATATTTGTTCCTCCGATAACTAATTGATAGGATGAGTATGACGGAATTAAAAAAATCCAACTAGGAGATATAGCCTAAATGAAGAAAGAAAAATATGTGGAATCAAACAAACTGCCGGAATACTCATTTTTAACCAAGGCGATCTTAGACCAAAGCTATCTGATTGACTACGAACGGAATGAAAAAATCGTCAGTCAACTAGCTAAGCTAAACTTTTTATTTCTTATTATAGAAGGGAAAGCCCGCATCATCCAACAAGAGCCCAACGGAAAAAATCTCATATTACAATTCCTTGAAGCAGGTGATTTTATTGGTGAGCTGACCATAGTAAAAGCAGAAGAAGCGCCTAAGGATGTGATCGCTATCGGTGCTGTTCGCTGTTTAGCGATCCCGTTGAACATAGTAGAGCGATCTTTAATGAGGGGTGCAGAATTTCCAACCTTTATCGCTCAATACATTGGAAAGAAACTCTTATTGCGAATGGAGCATTTTTCGAATGCGCAAACGTTTGAACTGAAGTATCGTCTGGCTGCATTATTGATAGAGGTCGCAGTGAATAATCAATACAGTGAAAACAATACGCAAATCGCTGATTATTTGGGTGTCAGTTATCGCCATCTAACGCATACATTTAAATACTTGCGGGAAAATGGTTATATCAGGAAGAATAAACCCGGTTATTTAATCAATTCAGAGAAGCTATCTGAATTGATCCAAGCAGGGAATGAGACGTAACTAAGACTATGCTTATCGAAAAATCACTCATAACGAGTCAATAAATAAGAAAAAACTTCTGAATTTTAATAAAATTAGGAGTTTTTTTATTTTTTAAAAAAATATTTTGGTATAGACGAAATAACACGGAAATTAGATTGTAATCATTATAAATAAATTGTTATTTAAGTGTTCTGTTTTCACTAGGGGGAAGGAATCATTTAAGAAATTGAATTGTAATGTAACTAGGATTATTTTTTTGATATAAATCTTGCATAATTGGGTTTGGTTTCGTTGGAACTATATTAATAAAACGTTGGTTATAAGTTAATTATCAATTTTTTTAAAAATAATTATAAAAAATGGGTTTTAAATGTGTTAGGATTTTGGATGTGAAGTAGGTGAGAAAAAAATGAACCGGCGGAGAATAATTTTTTTCTTATTACTAATTATTTTACTTCCGAATGTGAGTGTCTTTTCTGTAGAAGCTGAGGAAATGACGACGTCCTCAAGCAGTATATCCGAGAAAACGGACCAAAATACAGAGGATGACTTGACCCCCAGCGAAAATGCAAATACTGCTGATGACACAAGCAAGGAAAAAGAAACGACAGATTCAAAATCTGTTTCAGAGGAAACAAAAGAAACAACAAAGGATTCTAAAACAAAAGAAGAAACGATAGAAAGTTCAGAAGCGAAAGAGGATAGTGAAGAGGTCAAAAAAGCGGATTTGCGACTTTTAGCAGCAAATGAGGCTGAGGTAAGTACTTGGACTGACTTTGTGAATGCCATTCGAGACGAAACGATCACAAAAATCATTTTAACCGCAAGTTTCGATAATCCTAGTGCATCAGATGCCAGGCTTTCTGCGTACGCAAGAAAAAATGACTTAGAAATTGATGGACAAGGCTATCGGGTGAATTTTAAAGATTCATCGATTTATTTAGCTTCACCGCAGAATACTATCGGTTCCTTTCATATGCATGATATCGTTTTAAATCAAACCTATGCCGGGGGCTATTCAGAAGATATTGTCGGAACTCGGTTGATTACTGCAAATGGTGTCAAGTGGAAATATCGGTTTGGGAATATCACTACTGAACCTGGTGTGCAACGATTAGCGAGAGCTTCTCATTCAGAAGTGAGAGTTTACGGTGAGATGGATATCAATACCCGGGCAGAAAACTTCTACTTGGGCAGTCTCATTATGGAGGATGGAACGAATTATAAAGGAAACGTGAACTATTACAATTTTTCTGTCTTTTGGTACAACGATGCAGCGAATGCCGGGTCAACCGGGGCTTCCAGAGAATTTACGATCGGAAAGAATTGTCGTGTCGATGTCGGACAAACGCAAACAGTTGGACGTACATATCCTGCTGTTTACCATCACTATCTTTCACTAACGGTTGGCGAAAACAGTGTTTACAACGTCGATATGCCAGGAAATGCGGTACGTTTTGATGATGCTGGCGCAGGAATGACGATCAAAAAGGGTGCTGTCGTGAATTTGACGAGTAAACAGGCCTCAGGGTCAGTAGTAGCTTTTAGTAACAATAATACCTATCTGAATGCAGAGCCTGGAAGTTACCTTTATGTAATCGGGACAAGTAGTCAGCCCTTGATCAATTTAGCAGCAGACGCTACAGGGGTCGCGAGTGTCAATCGAACAGGGAACTCTTTAACATTGAACAGCCCAGCTCAATATGATTTACGAAATTTACATGACAGTCGAACAGCTGTAAATGTTGCCTATGGGAATACTGCAAATAACACATTCTCCATTCTTGATTCGGATATCGATTTATGGAAGGTCGGCGTTCCAGTTCTTGGGCCATCTAACGAAACTTATGCAAAAGTTCCAAGTCTTAAGGTTGTTGGAAGTGGAAGTGGGGAAGTTGTAACGACGTCAGTCGCTTCACTGAATCAATTCAAACAAGCCAATTATCGCCGAATCTCAGGAATGAATCAGAATCCCAAGATTGAATGGACACCGGTTACAGATGCAGACAAGACGATCAAAGGACGTGTAATCATCGGGGAGGTTCCAGACAATAATGGACTAGTTGCTGGAGAAATCAAATATATTCCGGTCTATGCCTCAGAAAATCAAGCGAAGGTCAGCTTGACTGATACATATGGGAATGTTAGAGACAATCTATCAACAGATGCAAACGGCTATGTTTCTTATTCAGATACAAATGATCCGATCCAATTTCAAAAAGCTGGTGAAAAAATCTCAGGTATTGCCGAACGAGGACCATGGATCACACCTGATCCAATTGAAGCGACTGTTATTGATGCAACACCGCCAGAACCCGCTAAAGTAGATCATTCGGACGCCATCCAAAGTACGACTACTAAGCTAACGGGAACTGGGGAGCCTAACAGCATTATAACATTAACCGTAAACGATCAGCCATCGGGAATTCCAGGACAGCTGGTCGGCGCGGATGGAAAATGGGAGATTGATATCTCTAGTTTGAATCTTGTGAAAGATGATGTTCTTCAATTCTTTTTACAGGATCAAAGCGGACCAATCACTGAACTTAGTGAAGCAGATCGCCCTAGTACCAATAACGCGATCGGAAATATCAACCCTAAAAATGAGATGACCTATCGGGATGCAACATTTAAAGCAGCAACAAAAGCGACAGTTGTCGGCTATCTGTCACTAGCTTCCGTTCCAGACGGATTAGAGTTTGGCGACAATCAAGTATCGAATAAAACAGAAAACTATCGTCCGACGATTAGTGGCGATTTAGTCGTATCAGATACTCGTGGCGGAGCCAAAAAACCTTGGCGTCTGACGTTGAATCAATCGGAAGAATTGAAGAATGGTTCGATTTCTTTAGAGGATGCGCTTTATTACACTTCTCAATTAGGTGAAAAGCAAATTACGACAGCGACACAAATCGTGGAGTCGGGCGAGTTTACTTCTGACGGCTCAAAGAATATTTCAGCTGATTGGCAAGGTAACAACGGCTTCAAGCTGACAGTACCTGTCGAAAAACAACGTGTCGGCGACTATTCAGGCAAATTGTCATGGAAACTAGAAGATGTCCCAGGAAATTAGGTGAGTAGATGAGACGATTAGTGATAAATAGTTTGTTAATAATGCTGGCGTTCCTTACTACTGTACCTGTCTTTGCGGCAGATGCTAACTATGATAGTAACGGGGTTACAGCCTTTTATGGAAAATATGAATACCCAAAGGAAGATCCTGAAAAAGAACAGCCGTCAAAAAAAGAAGAAACCGACAATACGGCTGTACATGAAGCCGCGCAAGGAACAACAGGTGGAACAACGAGTCAAATAGCGAGCACATTGCCATCTTATAAAGGGCAAGGAGCCATCATCCCCGCAACGGGAGATACCTCTAATCTGTTAGTCTCGTTACTTGGTTTTGTCTTATTGTTGTTTGTCTTTTTCAAGTTGAAGGAGGTCGAGAATGGTGAAAAAAATTCGATTAGTTAGTTTTCTCTTCCTGCTTACTTCAACCTTGACCGGCGGAATATTAGCGCAAGCTGATGATACGGATACTCATATGAAGTATCAAAGCGGTGGAGGGACGACTGTTAAACCACTCGATCCCATGCTGCCAGATCCAACCAAACCGGTAAACCCCGTTGATCCAACCAATCCAACAGGTCCGCCAGCTGGTACTGGCGGCAGTCTGTCCTTAGACTTTGCCTCAGGGTTTCAATTTGGGAATCAAACGATTTCCACAAAAAATGAGACCTATTATGCACTTCCACAGGAATATACCGACTTTGATGGGACAAAGAAAAAGGGTCCTAATTATGTTCAAGTGACGGATGTTCGAGGAACAGGTGCAGGTTGGCAATTAAGTGTAAAGCAGAACGGGCAGTTTCAAACAGCCGAAGCGCAAAAGCTTGAAGGGGCTGAACTTCGTTTCACAAACGGTGAAATGATCTCGAATCTTTCAAATACCTACGCGCCGATGGCAAGCGGGACGCTCGAAATGCCGTTGGATGCGGAGATCGATGTGGTAAAAGCGAACAGTGAAAAAGGAATTGGTACTTGGCTGTATCGATTTGGATCAGATGAAGCCAGCGGTGGACGCTCTGTTCAATTAACGGTTCCCGGAAGCTCAGTAAAATATGCTAAAAAATATCAAACTTCCTTGACATGGAGTTTAAAAAACGTACCTTAAATAAACCTAAAAAAATGATTACAAGGAGAAAAAGACGATGAAAAACGTAAAATTAATGACCGTCGCTACTTTAGCAGCACTATCGCTATCAACTGCTGGAGGGTTGATCACTCATGCAGATTCAGTCGATTATGATTCAAATGGTGTTGTGGAATTTATTCCAAATACTGACCCAACAAAGCCTGTTGATCCAACTGACCCAGACCCAACGAATCCGGTCGACCCCGTTGATCCGACTGACCCAACAGGACCAAAACCAGGAACAGACGGACCATTATCGATCGACTATGCGTCTTCATTAGACTTTGGGGTGAATAAAATTACCAACAAAGATGAAGTCTACTATGCGAGAGCCCAACAATACAAAGACGGTCATGCAGCAACACCGAACTACGTTCAGGTTTCTGACAACCGTGGAAACAACGCTGGATGGACATTGAAGGTCAAACAAAATGGCCAATTCAAAGCAACTGGAACACTGAACGATACGTTAACAGGTTCCGAAGTGAAGCTGGTAAATCCAACAGTCAACAGTAATTCAACTGCTGTATTCCCAACAGCAGCGGCAACGATTGAACTAGACCCTGCCGGAACAGAAAGTTTAGTGATGTCAGCGCAAGTCAACCAAGGAGCTGGAACGTATTCCGATCGTTGGGGAACAGTTGAAGCAGTCAAAGAAATAGATAAAGACGGAAATGAAGTAGATGCTGATGTGACGAAGGCAGTCACATTATCAGTACCCGGCAGTACACCTAAAGATGCAGTGAAATACAGTACTTCATTAACATGGAGCTTATCAGACGTACCAGGAAATTAAGACAATCTAGGAGGATAAATACAAATGAAAAAATTTAGTTCTTTATTTTTAGCAACTGCTATTTTAGCAGGAATTACCTTAGCGCCAGCTGTGAGTTTTGCGGCTGACGGCGGCGATTATGATTCAAATGGCGTGATTACTTTTACGCCTAATACGGATATAACAGATCCGGTTGATCCAGTTGATCCAACTAATCCGGTTAAACCGGTCGATCCAACTGATCCAAGCGGTCCAAACCCAGGAACCGCAGGCCCATTGTCGATTGATTACGCGTCAAGTCTAGATTTCGGTACGCAAAAAATCACTTCTAAAGATGAAATTTACAAAGCGAAAGCGCAAAAATATATCGATAAGGATGGCGCTGAACAAACAGGTCCAAACTTTGTCCAAGTAACCGACAATCGAGGAACGGAAAAAGGCTGGACTTTGCAAATGAAACAGAACAGCCAATTTGCTACAGCAGATGCCGATGAATTGACCGGCGCAGAAATCACCTTCAAAAATGGGAATGTCGTAACTGCTTCTGCTTCAGAAAAACCTACAGGACAAGCAACAATCGCTGCAGATCCATCTGGAGCTTTGAAAAATGTAATGTCTGCGAAAGATGGTCAGGGAGCTGGAACGTACTTACTTGATTGGGGTACAGATGCCGCAACTGCAGCAGAAAGTATCGAATTGAGTGTACCTGGTTCAACGACCAAATATGCAAAGAAATATTCAACAACATTTACTTGGGTTCTTAGCGATACACCAGGAAACTAAGAAACAAAGAAGAACGAAGAAGGGATGTTTTCCAGCATCCCTTTCTTTCACTGAGAGGATATAGAGACGATGAAATTTAGAAAAATTGCGATACTAGCGGTTACGGTTTTTAGTAGTTTAACGATGGCGGCACCGAGTTTTGCTTCAGAGTTCAATTTTGCAGTGACACCGAAACCGTCAGAAAACCAAATTGATAAGCAAAAGACATATTTTGATTTATTGCTGGCTCCGAATCAAGAAGAGACACTGACCGTTGATTTACGAAATGATACGGATAAAGAAGTTGTAGTAGAAGCCCAGATCAATAGCGCCACAACAAATGGCAACGGCGTTGTTGAATACAGCGACAATGATATCAAAGCGGACAAAACGTTGAAATACGATATCAAAAATTACGTAGAAGCGCCGAAAGAGATTACGTTAAAACCACAATCAGCGGCTGAATACAAAGTAAAAATACATATGCCAAACGAAAAATTTGCTGGCGGTATCACATTTAAAGAGAAAACAGACAATCAAACCAGCGCTTCATCGGACAAAAATGACAAAGGCTTAGCGATCAAAAATGAATATTCATATGTCGTGGCTCTATTGATGCGCCAAACGACTGAGAATGGGTCGCCTGATTTGAAGCTGCAAAGTGTTACTCCAAATCAACGCAATGCCCGCAATGTGATTCAAGGAAACCTGCAAAATCCTAATGCGACGTATTTGAATCAATTGGCGACCAAAACGACGATTACCAAAAAAGGCAGCTCTGAAGCACTTTATACAGACGAACAATCCGAAATGCAGATGGCGCCAAATTCGAACTTCAATTTATCAGTCCCGTTAAAAGGGGATCGCTTAAAAGCTGGGAAATATACAATGAAAATCGAAGCTTACGGTCAGCAAGATCAGAATGGAAGCTACTCATTCCAAGCGAAAGGCAGCCAAAAAGAAGAAAACTATCGTTATCACTGGACGATGGAAAAGGATTTCGAGATCAAAGCAGATGTAGCAAAAAAATTGAATGATTCTGATGTCACGATCAAAAAAGACTACACATGGTTATATATCCTGATCGGTATTGTTCTATTATTGTTGATCATCCTATTCTTAGTATGGCGCAAGAAAAAAAATGACAAAAAAGATCCGGTTTAGCCTTATACTGATTTACTGTGTAGCGATAACGCTTTTGTTTCTGCCATTTATGAAACAAGCGCTGATTATTTATCGGACACAAACCGTTTCGATCAAAACGACCGAAACGGTGAAACCCGCCGGAATTGTTCCGTTAGAAGCTGTTCAGCCGCCTGGACTGTCAGAAGTTTTAGCCTTTGAAAAAAATCAGACTTTTCAAACAGCTGGTCAAATCGTTATCCCAAAAGTTGAGATTAGTCTTCCGCTTTTTTCAGGGGTAACGAATGAGCAGCTTTTGATTGGTGCGGGACTGCTGTTCCCGGAAAGAAAAGCAGAGAATCAAAATATTGTTGCGATCGGTCATCATCTGGGACGGAACAATTTATTATTTGGCAAGCTGTTGAATATAGAGGTAGGGGATACGATCTATTTAGAGACCCAAAACCAGTTTTATCAATACAAGGTCAGTCAGACAAAGATTATCCAGCAGACGGAACTTCAAGCTTTAGAAAATCGAAATAAAGCGGAGATTACACTAATCACTTGTGACAAGCCGACGCACACTGAACAGCGTTTTGTAGTCAAAGGAAAACTCGTCAAACAACCCGAAAAAACGATCAAACAAAAAATTCTACAGCAGAAGGATCAGATCAGAGTAAAAAACAATCGAAAAAACCGAAATTATTGTATAATCATAGTGATTCTTTTTCTTTTCAGTTTAGCGATGGGTATAAGAATGATCATGAAGGTCAGCAGGTAAAAATGGGGGAGTAATAAAATGAAAAAAATGATGGCGCGGTCATTGATGGTGGCGCTGGGAGCATCGATATTTTTGTATTCAGAACACATCTTTGCGAATACTGTCATCTATGACCCTTTGGACCCGCAAAATACCATTACTCCAGTACCCAATGATGATCCTGAACCGAGTGATTATTTGATAGACGGAGAAGTGACCATGGAGTCAACGGCTCCGAGTTCATCCGAAGAGCAAAGAACCAATGGGATACTAGGAAACACCTTAAATAATGAGAGTCAAAATAATGCCGTACAAATTGAGAGTCAATCCGTAGCTCTATTACCTGAAAATAGGTTGGAACAAGAGGAGAAAACCAACGATTTACTGACACCAGAGCCTTATTTACCTAAATTAAAGGCTCGTCAAAAGCATCAAGTTTTGATGTTGGATGATGATTTCTTTTCTCCAATGAAGACTACTGTGCTGCCCCCGGATAGTGGCAGTGGTTCAGGCGGCGCTCCTAATGATTTTGCGGATATCGCGCAAAGCGCATATTTATTATCAGGTGTCGTCTTATATGGCGAAGCCAACGGGAAATTGACGGCAAGGATGAGTGATTATTTTGTTGGATAGTTTATTAGCAAAAGAAGAATGGCGGAAATATCAGCTTTTGAAGCGGTTAGAGCGGAGTTCTTATTTTGCGCTGTCTAAAAAAGAAATCATGGACCATTTGGAAATTTCGAATTATGTGCTTAAAAGTACAATCGAGCAATTGATCCAGGATCTTGAAAGGTATGGTTTAGCTAGAGAAATCAACGTTTTTTTAGAAGAACCTTTTGTTCAATTGGAGATTACTGGAACAGCCAGTTCGGAGACCCTTTTAGAAAAATATGTGGAAGAATCAATTGGTTTTACTATTTTATTAGGTGCGGCTTTAGGGGAATTCAAATCATTGAATGAGCTTTCCGAAAAGTCTTTGATCAGCTATCCAATTGCCTACAATAATTTCAAAGTACTGAATAATTATCTTGCAAAATACGAACTGAAGATTGATAAAAAATTTCGTTTAAACGGTGAAAGTGAAAAAAACGTTCGGTTGTTTTTGACCGAGTTGTTTTCTCGAGTCTATAAAGAACGTTGCCAGATTTTTGTTCAAACCAAGGAAAATCCTGTACGAATCAAGCTAGCTGAAGTGGAAAGTACAAAGCTGACTATTCATCAAAAAATCGGTTTGCAGCATTATCTATACGTGTCGGATCTGCGAATTCAGCAGAAAAAATATGTTGAAGAAGAAGCCTACACTGTTTTATTCAGTGAAGACATTAAAAAAGAAATGGAAGCCCCATTCTTTACGCGAGTTCCGGCTGACGCGCGTGAAGCAGAGGTGGTCGCTTTCTTGAATTATTATTATTCGCGTTCAGAGGAATTGAGTGAACACTTAAAGCTGACCGAGAGTAAACAAATTATGACTTGGAGCAAAAATCTGCTGACGAGTTTGATCGAATTCTTTCCAAAATTAATCGAATGTCCTGAAAAGTATGAGTATTTTTTGAAGCAAAGCCATTTCTTGCATTTTCAATTGATGGAAGCCAGTGGAGCGAGTGAAAATTTTCAACCGGAAATCAATATTGCCTATTTTCAGCAAAATTATCCAGCCCTATTAGAGTTTTGCAGACGGTATGTCAGTCAGTTGCAGGAAAACGAACCGGAATTGTATAAAAAGAAGAAACAGGTTCTTTTTCAGTATCTTTTTCTAATTTTAGAAGCATTTCCAAGAAACAATTTAGTCGAACCAATCAGTGTTTATGTCGATTTTTCTTTTGGACACTTGTACAATCAATTTATCACAGACAATCTAAATTTCTTCCATTTGGTTGGGGCAAAAATAATTACCGATATTGAATCTGCTGATATTTTACTGACCGATTCTAGAGATTTGGGAAATGCCCATAACGTAGAGTGTGTCGTGTGGTTATCCCCGCCGCGACCGTTAGATTGGGCCAATTTAGGACAAAAAATCATACAAAAGAGAACAGAGAAATCGAATGAAGTATAGAAGGATTTTTTCTTTCTATACTTTTTTTCTTTTATTTTTATGTTGTATTTGCAACAAAAATGAATTATATTAATCCTTATCAGATAGGAGAATGCAAATGACCGATATTCTTAGAGACATTGGAAAAATTGCTAGAGCATTGGATTCGATCGCCAATATAGAGTTTAAGGACTACCAGCTTTCTAAAGGCCAATATTTATATTTAATCCGAATTTCCGAAAATCCTGGAATTATTCCTGATAAATTGGCCGAAATGGTCAAAGTCGATCGAACGACAGCAGCTCGAGCGATTAAAAAGCTTGAAGAAAAAGGCTTTATCGAGAAGAAGAACGATTCGGAAAACAAGAAAATTCGCCGATTATTTGTAACAGCAGCTGGAGCGGAATTAGCCCAAATCATCAAGCTGGAGAATGAGTATTCAAATAAGATCGCACTGCAACATTTATCAGAACAAGAAATAGCTTTTTTTTCCAAAACCTTAAAAACAGTCGTAGCCAATATTGACGAAGAGTGGATATCCGTAAAAAAAGGCAACAAGTGGCCCTATTTAGAGCAGACTAAGGATGCCAGTTCCTCTTAATCACCTGTCAAATTAGTAGAATGGTATACGACGAGAAAATGAGACTCCTTTTTCCAAAGAGAAAAAGGAATACATTAATATGAACAAGGATGCCAGTTCCTCTTAATCATCTGCCAAATTAGTGGAATGGTATACGGCGAGAAAATGAGACTCCTTTTTCCAAAGAGAAAAAGGAATACATTAATATGAACAAGGAGTGATCACATGACAAAATTTATCGTAGATCCATCATTTTGGGAGGTCTTTCCCGCGGCACAAATCAATGTACTGATCGTAAAAGGAATTGAAGAAAATCAAGCGAAGGAAAAGACTTCGTACTTGAGTGAGTTGTTAGCGAAAGGAAAAGAAGCAGCGAAGGGGTTTCTGAATGAAGAAACCTTCAGTCAAAATCCCGTCATCAGCGAGTGGCGTGGAGCTTTTAGTCAATTTAAAACAAAAAAAGGTGCTCGTTCGTCGATTGAGGCACTCTTGAAAAGAGTTAGTCAGGACCGTGAGTTTCAGCCAATTAATCCATTGGTGGACATCTATAATAGTGTTTCATTGGAATTTGCGGTGCCGTGTGGCGGAGAAGATCTGAAAAAAATCGTAGGAGATATTCATTTAGGTCAGGCTGCTGGTGGAGAGGGATTTTTACCTTTAGGAGCCGAAGCAGATGCGCCGGCCTTACCGGGGGAAATTATCTATTATGATGAAGAGGGTGCCATTTGCCGCTGTTTGAATTGGCGGGAGGCGCAACGAACAATGCTGACAGAGAGCAGTAAAGATGTTATTTTCTTTATGGAATCAGTTAATGATCAACAAGCGCAACGTGCTGATCAAGCGATGCAAGAACTGAAGAATCGGATCACTGAATATTTTGGCG
Organism: Enterococcus sp. AZ128; assembly: GCF_051714485.1. Lineage (NCBI taxonomy): Bacteria > Bacillati > Bacillota > Bacilli > Lactobacillales > Enterococcaceae > Enterococcus > Enterococcus sp. AZ128. The sequence goes on along the minus strand of NZ_JBIORZ010000002.1, from coordinate 359,797 downwards.
TAGAGGGAACGGATTTTATTGTGGGCGCGAAGCATTCTGTTGTGAATTGTTAAAACAAACAGGCAAGGTTGCTATAGAACCTTGTCTGTTTGGCTATGAGGACGGAGAATTTGATAGTATGAGAAATTGGATCATCGAAAAAAATCTTTCTATTTCCATGCCGACGATGCTATTCTAGAGTCGAACAGCAATGATAAACATTATGTATTTAGTTACATGTCTTTTAGTTAGGGGAGTTCGGATGAAGTATGAAGAGATGAAAGAGATGCTTAGGCGAGAAAACGAGATTGAAAAAATCCAACGCACGCAGGGGTACAATGTAAATGATCAAAACTTGCCGTTTGGAGAAGTGGCTATTCCTAAAATGCCAAGCAGCAATTTTTTTAAAGAGGGCAATATTTTTATTAATAAGCATCATCGGTATTCGGAGATGCCCAAACATACTCATGAATTTGTAGAGTTCAATTATATGCTGTCAGGGAGCTGTACCCAGTACGTCAATGATAAGAAAGTAGTATTGAATGAAGGTGAAATTATCCTGTTGGATAAGGATATCGTTCAACGGATTGATCCGCTAAGTCAAAATGATCTGTTGATCAATATCTTGCTGAAAGATGAATCCATTACAACAGATATCGTCATTAATATGGTTAAATCAACGGGATTGGTCAATGAGTTTTTAATGAATGCTTCAAATAAGGCAGGCAAGCATGATGCGTTTATCCATTTTCATTGCGGAGAAAATCATGAAATTCAAGAAATTATTCAACATCTGATTTTGGAATACTTTCAGAAGAGAAGGTATTACATGCGAGCAGCTAATTTATTACTTTCTCTTTTATTGATCGAACTTACACGAGCGATAGAGGAGGAGAGTTTGGATAATTACCAAAAAAATGATGAAGAAATTATCAACATCTTGAAGTATATTGATATCAATTTTAGACAGCTCAGCTTGAGGGATTTGGCAAAGGAATTTGGCTATAATGCAAACTATATTGGTAATAAATTGAAAAAAGAGACGGGACGAACTTTTCAGGATTTGATCAATTCTGCTAAGTATCAAACGGCGTTGGAACTGATGCAGGAAACGGATAAAAGTATCGAAGAGATTGCTTATGATATAGGCTTTAATTCCTTGCCGTCCCTCTACAAGTTATTCGCCAGATTTACCGATAAAACACCAAAACAGGTGAGAAATCAATTAGTAAAAAATGAAGTATAGAAGACTTTCCTTTATTTGAAGGTGAGTCTTTTTTTCTGTAGTTTGGATAATAACTATCTGGTTTTAGACCATAGTCGTTAGAGTGTAATGCGCTTACAATAAGTCCATAAGTTGATCAGCTAATTAGAATGATGAAATGGAGTGTGTAATTGTGAGTAATAAAAGTGATTCAAAAAAATCGTTAGTGAAGAGGTATTCTCCTTTAGCAACTGCGGCCGGAATCGGATCAATGTTGGGTTCTGGTTGTATTGTGGGGTTGTCTGCGACTATTCCAGTTTGGCAGAAAGGGTTGGAGTTGACTACTGGCCAAGTCGGAATTCTTTCTGGCGGTTTGACTTTTGCGATTGCCTTTGGCTCGATGTTTGCTGGGAATATTACTAAAGGATTTGGTTTGATTCGATCGTTTAATTGGCTAAACCTTTTTTATGCGATTGGTGCGGCAATTTGTATTTTTTCAAATAGCTTTTTGATGTTATTGGCTGGTGTCATCATCATGGGTGGTTCATCCGGTGCAGATCTCCCAATCAGCTTGACGGTTGTTTCTCATGATGCACCAGACGAAACGACATCGGCTAAGCTAGTTTCCTCAACGCAAATTTTTTGGCAAATTGGGGTCTTTATTTCTTATATTTGTTCGTTCTTGCTTTCTGGTATAGAAGGTGTATTAGGTGCTCGGATCGTATTTGCTATCTTATTCGGATTTGCAATAGTGACTTGGTTATGGCGAACTTTTTCAGCCAAATTCAAGACTTTTCATGAAGAGGGGTATGCGCGGCAAGCAGCTAACAAAACGATTGCCGAACAAGGACAGGAAGTTTCATTCAAGACTGTTCTTTTTGGGAAAAATAGAAATAAATATCTAGGGTTCTTCTTAGCAATTATTACATTCTATGTTTGTTGGAATTTATTAGCGAACACTTGGGGTCAATTTCAAACGTACGCACTAACGAATGCTGGTGCGAGTCAAACACAAGCGACAGGATTAGGGATTGTTTTAAATATCGTTTCTCTTGCTACAACTATTGTTTTCGCTTCAATCTCTGGTGGGAAATATCGGAATAAAGCTTTCTTCATTGGCGCATTTGTACAATTCTCGGCGATGGTGGGGATGGCACTGATTGGCGGAGGAGCGGGATTCATTGCTTTAGCTATTACGATTGCTTTTTACAATTTTGGGAATCCTTTAGCTGGTGAAGCCATCTATAAAGTATGGACACAGGAATCGTTTCCAGCTGAAACAAGAGCATCACTTCAAGGCTTCATCAATGGATTTTCACGACTGTGCTGCGGACTCTTTGCCTTTGTCACACCTTACTTAGTAATGCCAGATCGGATTCAAACCTCAATGATTGGATTTGCGGGCATTGTTCTAGTGGCTACAATCGCGGGAATCGTCATGATGAGATTGCAGAAGAGATATGGAACCTCTGAGAATCATGAAACAGAAATGATGCAAGATATCGATATCAAAGTATAAAAAAGTTAGCGAGGAGAATGAATATGGCGTTTACCTTTCAAATTAATGATGACGTAGTTTGGGATTATGATAAGAATTTATTAGAAAGAGCAGAGGCGAATATTCCTGAATTGATCGAGACAGAAATTCGACCAATTGGGATTGTGGAACAGATTCCTGAAAAACAACGATCAAACGATTTTGAGCTAGTCGAAAGCAAAATGGATATCGTAACTTTAAGCGATTATACTTTTGGCCGAGAAGAATCCCTGATCTTAGATTTAGGAGACCATTACGTTGGACAATTTAGTGTTGATATTGCCTCGATTGGGTCACCGATGGATGCTCCTCTATATTTACGCTTGAAGTTTGCGGAAGTACCATCAGAACTGTACGCTGATTCAAAAGATTATGATGGCTGGTTATCCCGATCTTGGATTCAAGAGGAGTACATTCACCTAGATGTCTTGCCTACTAGGCTGCAATTGCCGAGACGCTATAGTTGCCGGTATGTCGAATTAACAGTGATTGACACGTCACCAAAGTGGAAAGCAAGTTTCAGCAATCCAGTATTTGTTGCTAAAAGTTCGGTTTCTATGGCTCAATTACCAGATGTATCGATTGAAGATGACGAGCTAAAGGCGATTTACAATGTTTCTGTAAAAACATTATTAGATTGTATGCAAACTGTCTTTGAAGACGGACCAAAACGCGATCGAAGATTATGGCTAGGAGATTTACGTTTACAGGCTTTGGCTAATTATTACACGTTCAATGATTTATTTTTAGTTAAACGCTGCTTGTATCTTTTTGGCGGTATGCGAACAGACGAGGGGAAAATTCCAGCGAATGTGTTCACTGAACCGGAGCTAACTCCCGATGATACCTTTTTGTTTGACTATAGTCTCTTTTTCGTTACTTCGTTATATGACTATGTTGAACACACCAATGACTATGATGCATTGGAGAATTTGTATCCAAATGCAAAAAAAGCTGTAGATTTAGCTCTTAAGCAGGTAGATAGTGAAGGGCGATTAGTTTTGACAGAGGAATGGCCTGTATTTATTGATTGGTCGAATGATTTTGATAAATCAACCGCCGGTCAAGCAATTATGATTTATGCACTAAAAAGATATCTAAAATTAGCAGGTACCTACATTGAACCAGAAAAAGCGCGTTATCAACGGATTCTTGATAAAATGATCGATTTTTCAAAACGTTTCCTATTTGATGCAAAACGAAAACAATTTGTTATTGAAGCAACCAATGAAGTGAATGCAGCAAGTCAGGTTTGGATGGTCTTAGCAGAAGTGTTTGACAAGAAAAAGAATAAAACAATTATGCAGGAAATGGTGAAAAATCATTTTCCGATAAAAGGGATCGCCACGCCTTATATGTATCATCATGTGGTAGAAGCTTTATTTATCGCAGATTGTCCAGGAGAGGCGATCAAACTGATGAAAGGCTATTGGGGGAAAATGATTGAATTAGGAGCTGACACTTTTTGGGAAGCCTTTAAACCCGAGGAGTTAGATTTTTCGCCTTATGGCAGCCCAATTTTAAATAGCTATTGTCATGCTTGGAGTTGCACCCCTGCTTACCTGATTGGAAAGTATTTATTGGCTGACAAGTAGTTATCTATGGTTAATTATGGATTGAATGAGCTAGTTTATTCAATCCATAATTTAATGAAGAATTGAAAACGTTCGCAATTGATATCTCGCTTAAAAAAGGAGCCTTATTATGGAGACTATACAAACGAATCAATCAAAAAGAAAGGGGATAAATAAGTGGCGGCAACGTATCGGTTATGGTGTATCTGATCTTGCTTGTAATCTTATTTGGCAAATGATCTCACTGTATCTTTTGTACTTCTATACAGATATTATGCATTTGAATGCTGCATCAATTAGTTTGATGTTTGTTGTTACAAGATTTGTGGACGGAATGACAGACTTATTAGTAGGTTATTTGATTGATCATACGAATACGCGATGGGGGAAATCACGTCCGTATTTTCTTTTTGGAGCAGTACCTTTTGCACTGTTTGCTTTCCTCTGTTTCAATGTGCCAGATTTCTCAGTTTCAGGAAAGTTAGTGTATGCATATGTAACATATTTCGGTCTATCTTTGGCATACACGCTAGTAAACGTACCAATGGCTTCGATCTTACCCAGTCTTACGAATGATACGGAAGAAAGAACTGCGTTATCTACTTCACGAAAATTTTTTGCTTTTCTGGGCGCTACTGTAGTGAGTTCGACTGCTTTGGCTTTAGTTGCATTTTTCGGAAATGGAAATGAAAGAATTGGCTTCAAAATTGTTATGGGGATTTTCGGTATTATTGGGTGTTTGTTATTCTTCTTTACATTCTGTAGTGTGCGAGAATTGCCGGTCCACGGTTCAAAAAGCGTTTCGCTTAAAACCGTATTTCATTCCTTAAAACAAAACAAACCTTGGTGGATTTTTGCCGTGAACATTCTTTTTATGTGGACCAGCTTTTTCATTCAATCAAGTGCTTTAGTTTATTATTTTTCAATAGTCATTGGAAACAAAACGCTATCGATTACTGTTGCGACCATTATGTCAGTCGTTCCAATGTTTGCAAATTTTTTCGTTCCTGTACTAGCTAAAAAAATTGGAAAGAGAAATCTCTATATTCTATCCTCCAGTATTCAGTTGATTGGATTGATCATTATTATGTTTGCTGGTAAGACAATACCGGGTGTCTTATTTGGTGCATTCATTTCAGCAATTGGTTATGGAATCAAAGAGAGCATTTATTTTTCTATGCAAGCGGATCCTGTTGATTATGGCGAATGGAAGACGGGAGTCAATGTCTCTGGATCACTTTCAGCGATTAATGGTTTTTTAGGAAAAGTTGCACAAGCGATTTCGGGTGGTTTGGCAGGTGCTCTGCTTGCTTGGGGAATGTATCAACCAGGAGAAACAGTTCAAAATGGTCGAGCGCTTTTTGCGATTCAAGCGATGTATCTATACGTACCAATGATTTTAATCATCTGCTCGATTATCACGATGTTGTTCTACAACTTAGATAAAATCTATCCGCAAATAAAAACGGAGTTAGAAGAAAGAAAAGAAAAGTGAAAAACGAACTGAAAATTTGTTAAATAACTTGTATAAATCTTTCTAAACATCGTTATAATTAAAGAAAAGCTCTCTAGAGAAAGGCATAGGGCGATGGATAAAAAAACTGATTTATATGAGAAAAATAAGTATGAAAATACATCTTTTCCTTTTGAGATTTATTATGTAAAAAAATACTCAATGACTCCTCCTGGGCGGGGCTTTGACAATCTTCATTGGCACGAAGAGATCCAATACACGATAGCGACTAAAGGGAATTTGACAATCCAGGTCAATGGACAGAACTATCTTCTCAAAGAGGGGGAAGCGATTTTCATTAACTCCCAGTATTTGCATATCACTAAAGAGATGGATGAGGATGGGCGTTACTTTAGTATCAATTTTAGTACAAAACTATTGTCTTTCTTTCTAGGTAGTATGATGGAACAGGAATATGTGGTTCCTTATGTGAATGATTATCTGCTCCCTGTTATCGTCTTCAAGCAAAAAATTCCTTGGGAAAAACAAGTATTGAGCCATTTTTATGAAATAGAAAATGTTTATTTAAACAAAACGGACATAGCTTGGGAGTACAAAATATCTTCGCTATTATCTCAAATTTGGTATTTGATTTTGTCCCATGCAGAGGTGAAGCAGAAGGGGAATATCCAATTCCTGAAAAAGAAACAGGAGAGAATTCAATTGCTGATCAACTTTGTAAAAAATCATTTTACGGAAGAGTTGACCATTGAAGATATCGCAGCATCTGCGCATATTTCTGTTTCGGAGTGTACTAGATGTTTTAAAGAATATACTGACTATTCACCTTATGAATATCTAATCCAATATCGAATCTCTGAAGCATCGGCATTGTTGCTGCAATCGAATCAAACTATCAATAATGTCGCGATCAAAACTGGCTTCAGCGATACGACTAGCTTTATTCGTGCATTCAGAAAAAGGGTTGGACAGACCCCGCTGCAATATCGAAAAGCTCATAGTTGAAAAAAACTTGCCGTTCTAGCAAGTTTTTTATTTTTGGCAAGATATGCCTATTTTTTGGTTAGATATCAGAACAATTCCTCTAATAAATATCGTATGTTAAAGACATCACAATAAGTATGGAGGTTTTACTGATGGAAGAATACCTGAAAAGAATTCAACGAATGAAGGAAAAAGTGACGAACACACGCCCGGAGGTTGATTTGGAAAATGCTCGTATACTGACTAAATCTTTTCAAGAAACAGCAGGACAGCCTTTGGTTATTCAGAAAGCGAAGGCGTTCAAAGCTCAATGCTTAGAAAAAACGGTGAAGATTAATGCTGATGAATTGATTGTGGGCTGTGCCGGAAGTAAGCTGCGAGGAGGGATCATTTGTGCAGATACTTGCTGGTCGATTTTGGATGATGAGCTTGAAACGATTAGTGAACGGAAATACGATCCATTTTATCTGAGTCCGGAAGACAAGCAAGTCTTTCTCGATGAGATTAAACCTTATTGGAAAGGGCGTTCAACGTTTGAAGCTTGGCTAGAACAAGTTCCTGAAGAAACAAAGAACCTGCGAGATACTGGTGTCATTTATATCAATCGGAAAGCTGTTCGCGGTTTCGGTGAAGTAACGGCCGGTTATAAACAAGTGATCAATGAAGGCTTGGAGGGAATTCGCAAAAATATTTTGATTCGAAAAGAAGCACTTGATCTGACGAATGCCGGTGATTATGAAAAAGATACTTATCTGCAATCATTGCTGATTACGATGGATGGAATAGAACAACTGGCGCGCCGCTATGCTAAAGAAGCAGCCAAAATGGCACTCTTGGAAAAAGATCCGATTAGAAAACAAGAGTTAGAAACAATTGCGGAAACTTGCGAACGCGTGCCCAAATATCCCGCCCGAAATTTTAGGGAAGCGCTGCAATCCTTATTTCTTTATCAAATCTCAATTTTTATGGAGCAAAATGCTGCCAGCTATAATCCTGGAAGAATGGATCAATATCTCTATCCATTTTATAAAAAAGACATCGCTCAAGGGGAATTGACAGAAAAACAAGCACAAGAATTATTGGATTGTTTGTGGGTGAAATTTAGTGAATCCTGTCTTTTCCAGGATGCTGAAACGGCTGAATTTGCGGCTGGTTATCCGATGTTTCAAAATGTTTGCGTTGGTGGGGTGGACACCACAGGAAAGGACGCAGTAAACGAGTTATCCTATCAAATTTTGCAGGCGACGATGGATGTGCAGTTGTATCAGCCCTCTTTATCTGTGCGGTATAGTTTAGCTAAAAATCCCAATAAATTTCTACGCAAAGTGGTAGAACTAATTAAATTAGGGACGGGATTTCCTGCGTTTCATAACGATGATATTGGGATTCGCATGTTGATGAATAAAGGTATTTCGTTAAAAGAAGCCTTTGATTGGAATCCCTGCGGTTGTGTCGAAACAAATTTAGAAGGACGAACCAAGCAATACACAGCTTTAGCGGACATCAATTTAGGTAGTATGTGCGAGTTTGTATTCACCAATGGTATTCACCGCAAAACAGGCAGAAAAGTATCGGTTGAAACAGGAGAACCTAGTGATTTTAAAGATTATGCGGCTTTTGAAAATGCAGTTAAGGAGCAGTTGATGTATGCGGTCAGAGCGTGTGTGATGGGAAGTCATGTCATTGATGAGATATGTATGGATCGTCCAGTACCAGCCCTTTCTCTCACTCATCGAGAATGTGTCGAAAAATGTTTAGACTACTCGCAAGGCGGCGCCAAATACAATGTCGGCAACGGTATTATTTTGATTGGTGTGGCCGATCTGATCAATAGTCTGGCGGCGGTTAAATCGTTAGTTTATGATCATCAACTATTATCCTTGGAGGAATTGATTCAAGCAATAGATGCAGACTTTGTTGGTTTTGAGGAAATCAAAGAAATGTGTGATCGAGCACCGAAATATGGCAATGATAATGAAGATATCGATGACATTGCTAATGAAATGTTTACCTTCATTGCAGATGAAATCGAAAAATATCATAGTAAATTTGGAAAAATGACTCCGGGTATTCTTCCTGTGTCGGGCAATACACCGTTTGGTTTGGAGGTCGGTGCGTTACCATCCGGAAGAAGAGCATGGACGCCGTTAGCTGATGGCGTGAGTCCTAGCGGGGGAACCGATACAAATGGACCGAGTTCAGTTATTAAATCTGTATCTCATATTCCACATGATCGTTTTGTCCAAGGAACACTCTTGAACATGAAAGTAGAACCTGAGCTATTAAAAAATGAGGCGGGGATCGCTCAAATGATGGCTCTGTTAAAATCAGTTTGTTCTTTAGGTTTGTTCCATGTACAGTTCAACGTGATTGATCGTGAAGTTTTATTAAAAGCTCAGGAGCATCCTGAAGATTATAAAGGACTATTGGTTCGAGTTGCCGGTTATACCGCTTATTTTGTTGAACTAGGAAAGGATGTTCAAGATGAAATCATTGGCAGAACGCCGCAAAAAGGCTTTGTCGCAGGTTGATTTATGGGAAAGGGAACGGTATTGCGCATAGAGAAAACATCGATTTATGACGGAGAAGGCTTGAGAACGGTCATCTATTTAAAGGGCTGCCCATTGAGATGTCAATGGTGTTCGACACCAGAATCGCAAAGCCGAAAAATTGAAAAAGGATTCGGTCAGATTATGACAACGAAGGAAGTAATGAAGGAGATTGAAAAGGACGCTGTATTCTTTTTTCATTCGCAGGGTGGAGTGACGATCAGCGGGGGAGAAGCGTTGGTTCAAGCAGATTTTGTTCAAGAGCTCCTGCAAGAATCAATCTATTCAGGAATTAATACCACTTTAGAGACCAGCTTTTATGTTGATTACCAAGTAATACGGAAGGTGGGTCCGTTCTTAAGCTCACTTTATGTTGATATAAAGCTTTTCGACTCCGAAAAACATCAGCAGTGGACAGGTGTGTCCAATGAATTGGTATTACAGAATCTCAAAAAATTTGTTCATGAATTTCCAGAGTGCCCAGTGCATATTCGAGTTCCTGTTATTCCGACAGTCAATTTGAACCATGCAGAGCTATTGAACATTGCTCAATTTGCTGCAGGTCTGCCTTCCGTGAAAGACTTAGAATTATTGCCGTATCATCGTTACGGACTGCAAAGTTATCAGCAATTAGGGATGGAATATGTTTTGAAAAATATAGAAACACCAACTAATAAAACGATGATCGAATTAACAAAATTTCTTTCAGAAAAAGTTGCGGGTTTAAGGATAATAACCTTGTCAGAAAGCTTTAAAAAAGACACATAAGAGAGCCGTATCATTTTTGTAGAATAAAAAGAACAAGCTAAGCAGGTTGAAGTGATCGCTAAGAATTAGATTTTTGATCTAACTTTTGAGTTCAATTCAGATACTTAGCTTGTTTTTGTCAATTAAAGATATTTCGCTAGTCCAGCCGCAATACCATCTTCATCGCAAGAAAGCGTCACATCATCAGCGATAGCTTTCAACTCATCGACAGCATTCCCCATGGCGATACCGATTCCAGCATACTCAATGATTGATCGGTCATTTTGTCCATCGCCGAATGCGATCATATTGTAAGAGTGGATTCCCAGATCAGGGAAAACGGCGTTCAATGCTTTTGCCTTGTCGATTCCTTTATCTGTGAACTCAAAATAAAAAGGCGCAGAAAAGGCGGCAGTGATTGTCTCGTCAAAAGGTTCATGAATGGCCTTGGCATTTTCCTGCAAATAATCGGGCTGTGCAGCTATCAAAATCTTATTGATCGGGAAAGTAGCAAAGGCGGCTAAATCATCAATTTCACAGAGTTTGAAATTCCCGCCGCGGGATTCATACTCAATAATATTGAAATCGCCCTCCGGTAAATGCAGCGTATTGTTGTAAACGTCATTTACATAAAGATAGTCTTCTTTGTCAATCATCGGAATAACATCAAACTTTTTCAAGTGATCCAAGATGGCTTGTCCTGTTTCAATGCTCATTGCTTGATTGAAAATGACCTCCTTTGTCAGACAATCCGTTACTCGAGAACCATTATAAGAAACGAGATAGCCTTCGTATTTTGTCATTTCTAATTGATCTGCTAATCCTAACATGCCTGTTGTTGGGCGGCCAGAAGCCAAAATAACTTTGATCCCATTTTCTTGAGCCGTGATCAAGGCCTGTTTTGTTTTTTCAGAAATTATTTTTTCTGAAGTTAATAATGTACCGTCGATATCCAGTACGATTGCTTTGATATCCATTTCATCACATCCTATTTCATCTTACTTTTAGTCTACTATCGACTAGAAATGATGTAAATGGTTTCATTTGTAAATGACGTTGGAAAATACTACTCAAAAGTGCGGCAATTTTCGTTTGGAATTTTAAAATGCAAACGAAAGACACCCCCTTCGATGAGCTGCTTTCTTCGCTTTTATTTTCGATTCTGGGTACTATACTTGATGAGATCAAGTATAGATGTAGGAGGAGTTTGATTTGCGAGAATTTAATTATGAGTTGATCGATGTCTTTACAAAGGAACCGTTTGGTGGAAACCAATTGGCTGTATTTAAAGATGCAACAGGCTTAACAGAGGCAGAAATGCAGAAGATCACGCGTGAACTAAATTTATCAGAGGCTACTTTTATTACAAAAGTGTCAAAAGAGCGAGCGACTGTTCGAATTTTTACTCCGAGTCGAGAAGTGCCGATTGCTGGACATCCAACAATTGGAACAGGGTATGTATTAGCTCGGGATGGGGTGATCGAAACGACTGGCGGAGAAAATTCATTTGTCTTTGATGAGCGGGTCGGTGAAATTCCCCTCAACCTTTTCAAACGGGACGACAAAATTGTGAACGTTGAAATGGTTCAGCCAATCCCTGAATTTAAGGCTATTTTTAGAGATAAAACGGTAATTAGTTCATTGCTTTCGATTGATTCAACGGATATTTCTGAGAGTGCGCCGATGCAAGTAGTATCAGCAGGTGTTCCATTCTTATTCATTCCTATAAAAAATTTAGCAGTGATGAAACAAATAAAATTTAGACAAGATGTTTGGGAGAGAGAATTTTTAGCTAAAGAACAAGCGGTTGATCTCTTTGTTTTCACACAAGAAACGGTTGATACAAAGGCAACGGTCCATAGTAGAATGTTTGGCCCAACGATGGGGATTTCGGAAGATCCAGCGACCGGGGCAGCAAGTGGTCCATTGGGAGCATACTTGACCCACTATAACCTGGTTTCTTCAGAAATGCCTAATCAATATAGGATTATTAGTGAACAAGGGATGGAAATCGAACGACCAAGTCAGATTGAAATAAATGTAAACTACACTGATGATGAGATTAGTTTTGTCAGTATCGCTGGTTCATCGGTAGATATAGGAAGAGGCACACTCTTTTTACCGTAAAAGTAAATAAACCATAACTCTGCCATAACCACTGTTAATCCAGTAGTTATGGCGGTTTTCGTTTATTTAAAGGGAACAGGGATAAATCAGTCATTGACAAGCTAACGATCGTTCGCTAAAATGAAATCATAAGAGAACGATCGTTAGCCAGGTTCTGAAAGGAGTTCATTATGAGTTTGTATTTCGGAAGTGCAGTGTCTATCAAGACAACTATTCTACTAGCTATTTTTTTAGGACTATTGACCGTTATTGTTATCAAGAGGAAGGAAATTCGCCATTGGGGTTGGCTGACGTTGGGGATTTTTTCATTCGGGTTGTATATCTGTACTGTTGGTGCGATGAGAGATGAGCTTCATCTCACAATTCAACATGCGATCGATGGATCAGGACAACCAGGGATTTTTTCATTAGTCAGTCTTCAAACGATTGTCGGATCAGTTTTAGGAATAGTTATTGTTGTTTCGGCCATTCTGTGTGTGTTTCTTAGAAAACAAATCATTCGAAAACGATTATTTTTTGTCATTACAGGAAGTATGCTAATAAAAATACTGACGATTGAATTATCCAGGATCATTTTGTTTGTATCTTAAACTGTAAGAAATAGCATGAAGGAGGATGAACTCATGAAAAAACAAAACACCAAAGAAAAAATTTTACTTTTAGCGCTAAAGCTTTTTTCTACAAAAGGATTTGAAGGAACATCGGTGAGAGATATTGCGAGAGAAGTAGGGATCAGAGAAAGTTCAATTTATAAGCATTATAAAAATAAACAAGCGATTTTTGATTCCATTTTGGCCTATATGGATTCCTATTATAGTGAAAAAATGCGGACACTTGATATGCCCTTAGGCGAACTCGAGAAAATCGCTAAGGACTATGGCGAAAGCTCCATTGATTTTCTTTATCAAATAAGTGCTGCACTATTCTTAATGCGTTTTAAGGATGAAACAGAAATTCAATTTAGACGCATGCTGACGATCGAACAATTTTCAAATTCTAAAATAAAAGAGACCTACAAGAAGTATTTTATTACCGATGTTTTAGATTACCAAACTGCACTATTTACAGAAATGATTAAGCAAGGGCGTTTTATTGATTGTGATCCAAAAATCATGGCCTTACAGTTTTACGCACCCATTTATACCTTGCAGAGTATGTATGAAGGACAGTTTGAGAAAGAAAAAGAAGTTCTCTCCATTTTAAAGGAACATATTTCCCAATTCGATTCGAGATATAGCATGAAAGGAAAGTGAACACCGTGAGAACCCTGATAATCTATGCATCAAAAAATGGTTGTACGGAAGATTGTGCTAGATATTTGAAAGAAAAGTTAGGTAAAAATGCCGTAGTAACGAATGTCGAAAATAAGATACCTAAAATGGATGATTTTGATACGATTTTAATAGGTAGTTCTGTTCATATGGGGAAAATTCAGAAAAAAATCACGTCTTTTTGTAGACGCAATAAAAGTCAGCTGCTCGGAAAAGAGTTGGGTCTATTTGTTTGCTGCTATACAAAAGAGGACGAAGAAGGATTTATCGAATCATTATTTGATAATGAGCTGTTGAACCATGCCACAACTACCTCAATTTTTGGTGGAGAAATGAGGTACGATAAATTAAATATTGTTTATCGAAAATTATTTGAGTCTTTAAACAAGGTTGAGGGATTTCGCGAAGGATTTACCGAGCCAGAGATAAAGTATGATGAAATCGATAAGTTTGCGGCGATGTTTACAAAATAAAAAAAGGAAGTACAAAAACGTCGGATACGTTTGTTGTACTTCCTCTTTTTATTATTCCAACGTGGATGATAGGAATCGAACCTACACCTCGCATTAAATGAAACAAACCGTCGTTTTAAGTCCCACTTCTGAGTTTAAACACCAAGTTCATCCACAAATTGAGTGTACGATGGCTAGCTTATAAAAAGCTTAAATGGATGATAAGAAATGGTAAAAGATTGAGAAACATTCTAATAAAATCTTTCTCAATCTTTTCAATTTAAAAATGTAACCACTGAACCGTAATGATCTTTTACTTCATCAAGTACCCCACCATCCGTAATTAAAGCTGTCAGTTGAGGCAAGGTAGCAAATGTCGCAATTGATTTTTTCTCAAATTTTGAGCTATCAATCAAGGCGATTGTTTGCGAAGCTAACTCTACCATTCGTTTTTTTAATTCTACTTCATATAGATTGAAATCTGAAAGTCCCTCTGTAGCAGAAATGGCGTAGGCGGAGGTAAACAAGGTATCGATGTTGACCTTTTTTAGAATTTCTATTCCTAAAATACCTTCCACCGCATTTGAACTGCCTTTAACCACACCGCCGATTAATACAACTGTTAAATTCAGATTTTCCTTTAAAAGGGAAGCAGTACGAAGCCCATTCGTTAACACAGTGATGCGTAAATCAGATTGACTAATAAGTTTTGCTAACTCATAACAGGTTGAACTAGCATCTAAAACAATACATTCACCGTTTTCAATCAGCGGAAAGGCCTTTTTGGCGATCTCGGCTTTCTTTTCGATATTCTTTTGTTTTCGAATGTCATAGTTTTTATCGATTTTCAAGGTTTCGTCTTCTTTCGAACGAGTGGCCCCACCATGTGTTCGGATCAGCATATTATTATCGCTAAGATAATTCAGATCTGAACGGACGGTTGCCTTTGAAACAGATAGTAGATCGGTCAAGTCATTTACGGAAATAGAATCCCGTTCCTGCAGTAAAGCAAGGATTTTTTCTCTTCGTTGATTTGTATACATAAGCGGGTCCTCCAAAATATCTAATTGAATATAGTATAAAGCAAAAGGAGAGAAAAAACAACACATAGTAATGATTTTGTTTTCGTTTTTAAATTCAATATGTAGTTTGTTTTCGTTTTAGAGGAACTGAACGAAAACAAACGAAAATAATGATTGACAAAACGAAAGGAGACACTTATTATGAGGGTACAAAAAGAAAAAGGAGAGAGCAAAATGAAAATTGGAATCGGTTCAGACCATAATGCGTTTGAGATGAAACGTGAATTATTCGCGTATATAGAGGCAAAAGGCTTTGAAGTGAAAGATTATGGCTGTTTTTCTCCAAATGAAGTTGATTATCCAGATATTGCCTTTAATGTTGCCAACGGGATAGTGAATCAGGAAATTGATCGTGGAATCCTCTGCTGCGGAACGGGGATTGGAATGGCGGTAGCAGCCAACAAAATTCCTGGTGTACGAGCGGCACAAGTTCACGATACCTATTCTGCCGAACGAGCACAACTAAGCAACAATGCACAGATCATCACGATGGGGTCAAAAATCATCGGCGTCGATGTAGCCAAGAAAATCGTCGACGAATACTTATCGGTTCATTTTGAAGGCGGCAACTCCGCTAGAAAAATTGATCAAATCATGGAGAAAGAAGCAGAGCGCGTTAAATAGAAAGGGCGATAAACAAATGAAATTCTTTTTAGACACAGCAAATGTAGAGGAAATCAAACGAATCAACGCACTAGGTTTAGTCGACGGAGTTACCACCAACCCAACAATCATTTCGAAAGAAGGTCGCGATTTTAAAGAAGTCATCACAGAAATTTGCGCCTTGATCGATGGACCAGTCAGCGCGGAAGTGATCGCACTGGATACCGAGAACATGGTAAAGGAAGCCAGAGACATCGCGACTTGGGCAGACAATGTCGTAGTAAAGATTCCTATGACCGAAGATGGCTTAAGAGCAGTCAACATCTTATCTAAAGAAGGGATCAAAACCAATGTGACCTTAGTTTTCACCATCGCACAAGGCTTGATGGCAGCCAAAGCTGGTGCAACCTTTGTTAGTCCTTTCGTTGGACGCTTAGATGATATCGCGACCGACAGCTTGGCCTTGATTAGTAACCTGAAAAAAGTCTTGACTCAATACGGCTATCAAACCGAGATCATTGCAGCCAGCATCCGCAGCTTGAAGCATGTGGAGGATGTCGCTGAATTAGGCTCTGACATCGCGACGATCCCAGGCACATTGTTCCCTAAACTGTGGTCACATCCATTGACCGATGCTGGAATTCAATCTTTCTTGAAGGATTGGGAAGCCTTTAAAAAATAATTCATAGAAAAAGTTTTGAAAGGAGGAAACATCATGCGTAAACCAATTGTCGGCATCAGCTTAAAACTGTATCAAAACCAGATTGACCAAGCACGAGATTTCGCTCATGCGATCGTCGAAGAGGTCGGTGATGAGAAAAAAATTGAACAATTCATGTGTCCGGGGATGGGCGTACTTTATCCGGTCGCGATGATCTTGAAGGATTCAGAGATCGGACTCGGTTCGCAAAATATCGCTCCGGCAGCGAACGGGGCCTATACTGGTGAGTTTTCCATCGAATCATTAAAGGAAATGAAGGGCAGCTACGCGGAGATCGGCCACATCGAACGGCGAACGATTTTCAATGAAACCGACGATATGATCAATCAAAAAGTCCGCTTGGCGCTGGATTATGAGGTGACACCGGTATTGTGTATCGGCGAAGTGACCAAAACAGATGATTACCAGGAAATCAAAGCTTTAATGAAGAAACAGCTATTCTTAGATTTATTTCAAATCAAGGGAAATCAGGCAGAAAAAATCATTTTAGCCTATGAACCAGCCTGGGCAGTCGGAAAAACCTGTGCAGCCAGTGCGGTTCATGTGCAGCAGGTCCACGGTTTGATTCGTGAATGTATCAAAGAATTATATGACATTCAAACAGCGGATAATATCCGCATCATTTACGGCGGCTCGGTCTCACAGGAAAATACAAAACTGATCGTTTCAGATGAAAATGTCGATGGTGTGTTTGTTGGACGCTTCGGCCATAATCCGAATCAATACGCGACGATCGTTGAAACTGTCAAAAAGGTAAAGGGGGAGTAAAAATGTTTGGTATTATTCTCGTTTCCCACAGTCAAAAAATCGCTGAGGGGACAAAGGAAATGATCGAAGAAATGACAGGAACCAACGAGGCCGTGCGGATCATCTCTGCCGGCGGGACTGGCGATGGGCGTCTGGGGACGAATTCCGTCATGATCATGGAGGCGATCGAAGAGAATGCCGATTGCGATCACATCTTGATTTTTTGTGATATTGGAAGCGCTATATTGAGCTCTGAAACGGCGATCGATCTGATCGATGATGAAGAGCTGGCGGCGAAAACAGAAATCATGGATTGTCCATTAGTTGAAGGGGCATTTGCGGCAGCTGTTCAGGCAACGGTTTGTCAGGAGAAGGAAACAATTATCCAAGAGTTAGCACAGCTGTAAGGCTTTGTTGAATAAAAAAAGTGAGGAGCGAAAAAAATGAAATTTCTGAGAAGTATGGTAGGATACATGATCGCTGGCACTATTGTCATGTCTGTTTGGAATGAATTAGGCAGTTTTGGCATCTTCGGCGGTTACTTGGCAGCTGGAATTATTATTGGACCAATGTGGTTTATGAATCATTATCTGAATTTGACCGGTAACGAAGATGACGCAGCATTTGTGGATATGGGGCTGGCGATCGGTATCTGTGGGATTGCACGAGACACGTTTATGCAAGGAACCTCTGTTTTCTCTGACGCATTACCAACAATCGCGTTAGTTATCGTGGGTGCTGTCATTGGTGGAGTCGTTGCAGCGGCGTTTGAAAAGAGTGTGGCGAAAGAAGAACAACGTGACGAAAACGCACCAGAACCAGGAATGACCGAAAAAGAGTTAGATCGCTTAGTTGGCGAAGAATAATCCATTAAGGAACGGAGGAAAAATAAATGACTTTGGGCTTAGGACTAGCAACGATATGTGGCGGATTTTTATTTCCATTTGTAATTCGCATGGCATGGGGAAAAATGGTGGAGCACTGGGGACCGATCGGCGGCTGGATGGCAGCATTGTTTATTGTTGGAACCGTTTGGTGTATTAATCACGGCATTTCAACACCGATGATCGCGCAAACAGGCGCGTGGGTGGATCAAGGGCTGGCAGCCGGCGTTGGTGTTTGGGTAGCGTCTGCTCTAGTGGGCGGCAATGTGAAAAAATCGCTTCCGAAAATTGCAGCCGCAGTATCAGGCGGTTTGTTAGGCGGCTTGTTATTGTCTTTATTCTTATAAAAATATTAGTAGAAAAAATCAACTAAAAAAAAGGAGATTGGGAAAATGAAACGTTTAATCAATGATGGTTATGAAGTAGTAGAGGAAATGCTGGAAGGTTACGCAGCAGCGAACAAACAATATGTGACATTAGACTTAGAAAACCGCGTAGTTGTCAGCAAATTAATGAGCGACGAAGCGCGTGTACGAGTGATCGTCGGCGGCGGATCAGGTCATGAACCGATGTTCTTAGGCTATGTTGGGAAAGATTTCGCGGATGCGGCGGTTGTTGGAAACGTCAATACTTCACCGGCTCCGGATGCTTGTTACGAAGCGGTGAAAGCGGTTGATAGTGGGAAAGGTTGTCTCTATTTATATGGAAATTATGCAGGCGATGTGATGAATTTCGATATGGGCGCGGAAATGGCGCTGGAGGAAGACGGTATTCGCGTAGAAACGGTAACGACAACTGATGATGTTTATTCAGCGAAAAATAAAGCTGATCGTCGCGGCGTGGCTGGCGACTTGCCAGTCTTCAAAGTGGCCGGAAGTGCGGCGGCCAAGGGCTACGATTTGGATAAGGTCAAAGCGTTGACGGAAAAAGCTAATGACAATACCTTCTCATTAGGGGTGGCATTATCTTCTTCTACCTTGCCGGTTACGGGCGAAGTGATTTTCCAAATGGATGAAGGCGATATGGAGATCGGCATGGGGATTCATGGTGAACCGGGTATCGAACGTCGTAAAGTTGAAAAAGCGGATGTGATCATTGATGAGATTATGAAGATTATCCTTGAAGATTCTAAGATCGCGGCTGGCGATGAAGTCTATGTATTAATCAATGGCCTAGGTGCCTTGCCAGTAATGGATCAATATGTCTGCTACCGCCGGGTTGATCAAATCTTGAATGAAAAAGGCATCAAGATCCATCGTACAGATGTCGGAAACTTCGCGACTTCGATGGATATGGCCGGGATGTCCGTTACGTTAGTGAAGCTGGATGATGAGATCAAAGAATTGCTTGATGCGCCATGTGATACACCTCATTATAAATTGTAAGAAAAGGATTTCATTTCTGGTATCAGGTTTTTTCAAAAGAACACGAATTTAGAAAGAATGAGGTGTGCTTTATGAGTGAAATGGTGTTAGATAAGCAGTTTTTTGCCGACAGTTTAGCGAAAATGGCAGAGCTTGCGGAAGTAAATCGTGATTATTGGACAAAATTAGATTCAGACATTGGCGATGGCGACCATGGAATAAATTTAAGTATTGGATTTAGAGCCGTCAATGCCAACTTGCAGGACAATTTAGAAAAGGCGGCAGACGTCAGTGCACTGCTGAAGAAATCCGGCATGCTGCTGTTGAGTAAAGTCGGCGGCGCATCAGGCCCCTTATATGGCAGCTTCTTTATCAAAATGGGCAAAGACGATACAGGCAAAGAAACAGTTACCTTCCCCGAATTTGCCGGAATGTTGAAAAATGGTGTCGAAGCCGTGCAGCTTCGGGGAAAAGCGGAATTACAGGACAAGACCATGATTGATGCGCTGCTTCCGGGGATCGAATATTTAGAAGAACACAAGAATGATGAAGATTCGATCGCAGTGATGGAAGAAACCGTCGCGATCATGAAGCAAGGAGCAGACTCGACTATTCCTTTGGTTGCGAAAAAAGGGCGGGCGATGCGTTTAGGTGAACGTGCCGTCGGGCATAAAGACCCTGGTTCGGAATCATCGTGGATGCTGATGAATGTTTTCTTAGAGGAAATGAAAAAATAGGGTGAACGGAAGATTACTATGACAATTTTAGAACAAAAAGCATTGGAGCTGCGGGAGTGGATCATTCGCTCTCTGGCTTCAGCCGGATCGGGGCATCCAGGCGGATCACTTTCGGCGATCGATATTTTAACGACTCTTTACTATCAAGAAATGGATATCTCGGTGGAGAATTACGATCAAAAAGATCGCGACCATTTTATCCTTTCCAAAGGACATGCGGCACCGGCGTTATATACGGTTTTAGCAGACAATGGCTTCTTTCCGAAAGAAGAACTGCTTGATTTGCGAAAATTCGGCTGCCATTTACAAGGACATCCCGATCGGATCAAGACGAAAGGCGTCGATTCTTCCAGCGGCTCGTTGGGACAAGGATTATCGATCGCGAATGGTTTAGCGCTGGCTCAGCGTTTGGATGGAATTCAAAAACAAGTCTATATCTTGATCGGCGACGGCGAGCTGCAGGAAGGTCAAGTCTGGGAAGCAGTCATGACGACGGCCCATTACAAGTTGAATAATGTCATTGCTTTTATTGATAACAATGGCTTGCAGATCGATGGAACGAACGATCAAGTAATGGGTGTGAAAGATATCGGTAAGAAATTTGAGGCCTTTAATTGGAATGTATTGACTGCTGACGGACATGATTTCGCTTCATTAACAAAAGCGATCCAAGAAGCAAAAGATCATGAAGCAGGGCCGACCGTCATCGTCTGTCAAACGACCAAAGGCAAGGGTGTCAGCTTCATGGAAGATAAA
Source organism: Enterococcus sp. AZ128 (assembly GCF_051714485.1). NCBI lineage: Bacteria > Bacillati > Bacillota > Bacilli > Lactobacillales > Enterococcaceae > Enterococcus > Enterococcus sp. AZ128. The sequence continues at coordinate 339,005 of NZ_JBIORZ010000002.1, read as the reverse complement.
GTGGGCTGGCATGGTAAAGCCCCTTCGTCAGAGGAAGCCGAAAAAGCGCTCGCTGAGCTGAAGGAGGCGTTCTAAATGAAAAAAGCTACAAGACAAGCCTACGGCGAAACGCTGGTGAAACTAAAAGAACATCCAGAGCTAGTAGTGCTGGATGCTGATTTATCGTCCGCAACTAAAACCGATATTTTTGCCAAAGCGGCACCGGAAAAATTCTTCAATATGGGAATCGCAGAAGCGGATATGATCGGCACTGCGGCGGGATTAGCTTTAGGCGGCAAGCGACCATTCGCCAGCAGTTTTGCCATTTTTGCAGCCGGCCGGGCTTATGAACAAATCCGCAATGCCGTTGCGTATCAAAAACTAAATGTGACTATCGCTGCCACTCACGCCGGAATCACAGTTGGTGAAGACGGTGGTTCGCATCAAGCCATTGAGGATATCGCATTGATGCGAGTGATTCCTGGAATGGCAATTCTTAATCCTGCAGATGATTTGGAGACAGAAGCAGCAATTGAAACGATTTTTGAACATAATGGTCCAGTATATCTTCGCTTGGGAAGGTTAGCGGTTGAACGAGTGCATAGCACAAAACCAACATTCACAATTGGAAAAGGTGAAACCTTAGCATCGGGAAATGCAGGTACAATAATTGCAACTGGCTTAATGGTTCAAGAAGCTTTGGCAGCTGCACGACAATTAAAGGAGCAAGGAATCAATGTTCGAGTATTAAATTTTTCTACAATTAAACCACTGGACGAAGAATTGATTATATGCGCAGCAAAAGAAACGCCATGGTTGCTCACAGTTGAGGAACACAGTGTAATTGGCGGGCTTGGTAGTGCAGTATCTGATTTTTTATCAGAGCATCAACCAACAAGGGTTGTAAAAATAGGAATTCAGGATCAATTTGGTCAATCTGGTGCTCCAAATTTACTGAAAAAACATTATGGGGTGACTGCTGAGCATATTGTTGAGAAAGCTATTCATTTAAATCAAACCGTTTAGCAACATTGATTTTTTTACGCCTGTTTGAGCTTTAACAAGTGTTTTTTTAATCGTTTTGCTTTTCTTAAAAGCCAACGAATTATATGGTATCATGACATATGAAGACAGAATAGCAGATAGGGAGAGCAGAATGAATTCAGAAGAACGTCGCGAGTTTATTATCAAAGAATTAGAAGAAAACCATGCGGTTAAAATATTAGATCTCAGCAAACGCTTGAAAGTAACTAGAGAGACTATCAGAAAAGACTTGTATCTCCTTGAAAAAAAAGGTCTGATTAAGAAGATTCATGGTGGAGCTGTTTTAGAAACTTCAAATCAGGAAACGGATTACGAAAAGCGTAAAAATGAGTTTCATGCTGAAAAGACCGCAATTGCAAAAAAGGCTGCTTCATATATAGAAGAAGGAGATACTATTTATCTTGATTATGGAACGACGACCTTAGAGTTGGCAAAAGAAATTCTAAAAATGAAAAATGTGACGGTGGTGACTAATACGATTCCAATCGTTAATCTTTTGTTGGCAAATGAATCAATTGATTTGATCATTCCTGGTGGGATTGTTAGAAACAATGAGTCTTCATTATATGGGCCATTCGCATCAAACAACATTAAGGATATCTTTGTTACGATCGGTTTCTATGGCTGCAGTGGAATTGATGCTGCAAGAGGGATCACTTCCCATCATACAGGTGAAAACATAGTCTCAAAAGAGATGATCGAACATAGCCAAACAACGATTGTCGTAGCAGATCATAGCAAATTTGGGACTGTCGCGTTGAATAAAACTGCTGCTTTTGATCAAATTGATATCGTCATCACGGACATCCCGAGAAATAAGGAAGAGTATCAACAGTATACTCAACAAGGAGTTGAACTGGTATACAGTTCAAACAAAACTGAAGAAGAGTGATAGTTATTGATAGGTCTATGGAAGGTAAAGTCCATAGACCTATTTTTTTGCAATAAAACCATTAATTTGCTTTTTGGTTTGCGAAAAAAGTTAAAAGCAAATTATAATGTTGCAAAAAGCCATAGATGTGTTATCCTTATGTTAACGGTTACAAAAAAGAAAGAAGGAATAGAGATGAAAAAAGTGATTGTGGCATGTGGCGGAGCGGTAGCGACATCAACGGTAGCGGCAAACAAGATCAGAGAGTTGGCAAAAAAGGAAGGGATTCCTGTAGAAGTAAGTCAATGCAGGGTGAACGAACTAGAGTCGAAAAAGGACGGTATTGATTTGATCGTAACGACTGCTAAAGTAAAAAAAGATTATGGTGTACCTGTGATTCATGGGGTAGCTTTTGTTTCAGGCATCAACATAGCAGCAACTGAACAAAAGATTTTGGATGTTTTAAAACAATAAGAAAAGGGAATATCTATATAGTTAAATTCAATGATGAACTGTTTGGCGGTCAGAGGTATTGTGCCTGAAATCCAGCATTGTTATGAAAATAGGCATGACTTGTAAAAAGGGCAGTTGTACTGCTCTTTTTCTGTAAAAGCAAGTTATTGCAAGGGGAGAAACTAATGAATTCTACAGAAAGAAAAGACTACATTTTAAATACTTTAGACACAAAGCATTCCGTTAGAATTAATGAATTGAGTAAAGAGTTGAAAGTAACTAGGGAAACAATTCGAAGAGATCTCTATCTGCTTGAGGGAGAAGGGAGAATCAAGAAGGTCCATGGCGGAGCGATTCTAGAAACTCCTTCTGGTGAGACGGATTATGAAAAAAGGAAAATTGAGAATTGGATTGGAAAAGAGCGAATAGCTAAGACGGCGGTCAGTTATATCGAAGAAGGAGATAGCATTTATTTGGATTATGGAACGACGACCTTGGCATTAGCACAGGAATTAGTTCATTTGAAAAATATTACAGTTGTCACTAATACGATCCCAATTATCAATACATTGATAAAAAATAAATCAATCGATATTCTTATCCCTGGTGGAGTACTTAGAAACAATGAGTCTTCATTGTTTGGCCAATTCGCGTTAAATAATATTTGTGATATCTTCATTACGATTGGTTTTTTTGGGTGTAGCGGGATTGATCGCCAAGCGGCTATTACTAGTCATCATATGGGCGAAGTTCTTATCTCAAAACAAATGATCCAGCAAAGCCAAACGGCAATCGTATTAGCGGATCAAAGCAAATTCGGAAATATTGCATTTAATCGGACGGCAAATTTTGAAGATATTGATATTGTTGTAACCGATCAAATTCCAAGCTTCAATCAGGAACTTGAATATTTGAATGAGCATGGCGTAGAATTGATCGCCTCAATCTAAAAAACCACTAGTGCCAGTTAAGACACTAGTGGTTTTTTAATATCGCGTTACTTCAGATGAACGGAAAATCTCTTCGATTTGTTGTTGATTTAATTCTGGATACCAACTCAACACATTTGCAGTAGAATAGCTGATTGCTCTTTTTAGTGTGTATTCAGGGTTCTGACCAGTAGCAAGATTTTTAATTAAGCCGCCTAAGAAGAAATCTCCACAGGCAATTGGATTTTTGGCTACTACCTTTTTGGCCTTAACATAGAGAATTTGATCATCAATCTTGGCGATTATGCCCTTTTCTCCAAGTGTAATGATGAAAACCGGTATGCTTTCTGTAGCTTTCGATGCTAATAGGGCCGCATAGGAATCAATCGTACTTAAATCGGCCTCAGGAAAAATATCTAAAATCTCCTCGTCATTTATTTTTATCGCATATGGCTTTGCTTGATAAGCTTGACGCAGAGCCTCCCCACTAGTATCCACAAATATTTTTACATCCTTCTCGCGAAATTCGTTGATGAATTTGGCGATGTAGTTTGAAGGCATGCCTTTCATCAAAGAACCGCTGAAAACAATATAGTCCATTTCTTTTACTGAGCGCTTTAAAGCACTCGTGTATTTTTCCAGTAATTCGTTGTTCAACTGAAAGCTGTTTTCGTAGATCGGGTAGGTGGCAAAGTTTTGTGTATCCATAATGATATTGCAAACTCTAGTATTGCTGTCAATTTTAGTAAAGTTAACAGGAACATTACTTGAAATTGCCAAATCGCCTAAGTATTCCCCGTTTCGACCGCCAGCAATCGTATGGACGCAGAATTCAACTGAAGGGGCTTCATAGCCAATCGCATAGGCAACATTAAATCCTTTGCCACCGGGTAATTCTTTAACTTCGTAGGGGCGATTTGGCAAACTTTTAACAAACCCGTCTACTAATAAGGTCCTGTCGATTGCAGGATTGGGACAGACCAAATGAATCATAATAGCATCTCCTTTTTTTCTTTCATAATAGCATCTTTGCCAACTATTAACAACGCGAAATATTGCAAAGTTCAACAAAAGAAAATTAAAGCAAAGAAATATGTTGCAAAAGCAAAATAATGTGCTATTATGATGTTAGCGATTACAAAGAGGTGCAAAAAAATCGGCCGAGTTTGAGTTTGCAAATTTTTGAATCAATTTGCATTAGGTACAACGAGAAAGCAGGAGGATAAGAATGATTTCGAAAGATTTTATGTATTGTCAGTATACAGTCGAAAACAAAGAAGAATTGTTTGATCAATTGTCAGAGGCATTGAAGCAAAAGGGTATTGTCAATGACGGCTTTTCCCAAGCGCTAGAAGATCGTGAAATGGATTTTCCAACCGGTCTTCCGGTAAAACATGGTGTAGCGATTCCTCATACAGATGGAAGTTTAGTTCATTCGGATCAGTTGATTTTTGCTACTTTAAAAAATCCAGTTGTTTTTAATGAGATGGGCGGAGATGAAGAAGATACTGTTGAAGTTTCAGTTATTGTCATGCTGGCAGTAAAAGATGGGCCAAAGCATTTGGATGTTTTACAGAAATTGATTGAATCGATTCAAAAAGAAGGATTTGTGGATAGTTTAGTGTCGGCGAAAGAGACAGATGAAATGCTTGAAATTGTAAATAATTATTTATATCTATAAAGATGTCGGTTCAACTTTTCCCAGCAAGGATTAACTTTAATATTTCAACCAAGTGAATGCCGAAGGGGCACAGTTGAAGAATACACGGAATGAAAAGAATTTTTATATTGATAAGGAGGAAATTTAAAAATGAAAAAAGTTATCGTAGCATGCGGCGGAGCTGTTGCAACATCAACAGTGGCGGCAAATAAAATCAGAGAGTTAGCAAAAAAAGAAGGAATTCCTGTTGAAGTTACACAATGTCGGGTGAATGAATTGGAGTCAAAGAAGGATGGGATTGATTTAATCGTTACAACGGCAAAGGTGAAAAAGGATTATGGAGTGCCAGTCATTCATGGCGTAGCGTTTGTATCGGGTATTAATATTCAAGCGACAGAAGAAAAAATCTTAGCAGTTCTAAAAAAATAAAGATAGGGGTTCATAAAAATGGGAGTAATTCAATACATTGTTGATCTAGGCGCGAGCGTAATGCTGCCAATCGTCATTTTCATTTTAGGGTTATTACTGAGACAAGGCATTGGGAAATCATTGCGTTCAGGTATTACCATCGGTATCGGATTTGTCGGAATTAGCTTAGTGATCAGCTTGCTGACTGAAAACTTAGGGGCAGCAGCAGAAGCAATGGCTGAGAATTTTAATCTTGGTTTGAATGTGGTTGATCTTGGCTGGCCGGGAACATCGCCGATGGCTTGGGCATCTGATTTAGGTTTAGTGGCAATTCCAGTTGCGATCGCGGTGAATATCGTGATGCTGTTATTGAAGTTGACGCGAGTTGTAAACGTAGACATTTGGAATATTTGGCATATGGCTTTTACAGGAGCGATCGTTCAAACTGCGACAGGCAACTTCTATTTAGGAATTCTAGGGGTCGTTGTCCATGCTGTAATCGCTTATAAACTAGGTGATATGTTTGGCGCTGTCACAGATGAGTATTTTGGTTTGGAAGGGATTTCGATTCCCCATGGTTCGTCAGCATATATGGGGATTTTTGCAGCACCAATCGATGATTTGATTGAAAAGATTCCAGGTCTCAATAAAATCAATATTACTTCAGAAAAGATTGAATCACGCTTAGGTGTACTAGGTCAGCCAACGATCGTCGGAGCGATTCTTGGTTTTGCGATTGGAATGTTGGCGCGTTATACAGTGGGTGACTCTCTTCAATTAGCAATTCAAATGGCGGCAGTCATGGTCTTGATGCCGATGGTTGTTAAATTGATCATGGAAGGTCTTATTCCAATTTCAGAAGCTGCTCGCGATTTATTAGACAAACACTTCAAGGGTAGTGAATTGAAGATCGGTTTGGATCCAGCGTTGCTTTTAGGAGATTCACAAGTAATTGCGGCTAGTTTAGTTTTTGTCCCGTTAACGATTCTAATTGCAGTGATTGTTCCAGGAAATCAAGTCTTGCCATTTGGTGATTTGGCAACAATCGGATTCTTTATTGCGATTGCGGTCGGAGTTCATAAAGGAAACTTATTCCGTACCTTGATTTCCGGCTCAGTGATCATGTTCATCACGATTTGGATCTCAAATCAAATGATTACGTTGCAAACCATGTTGGGTCAAAATGTTGGTTTGGTGGGTTCTGGTGAGCGAGTTTCTTCGTTGGATCAGGCGGGAAGTCCAATTACTTACTTGTTAGCAAAAGGAATTACATTTGAAATGGGTGCAGGCTTCTTTATCATCCTAGTCTTATATATCGCAGCATTTGCCTATACCTTTATCAAATATAAGAAAAAGACGTTATATGTAGAAGTGGAAGAAATTGAAGGGACTGAAACTGGTGAAAGCATTAGTAGTAACAGCTAAACATAAAATGGCATTGCAAGATATCTCCAAACCGGAGGTCAAACCAGGCAAAGTTCTAATAAAAGTTGCTTATTGCGGGATTTGCGGCTCTGACCTGCCGCGCTATTTTGAAGGTGGTGTGCACGCCTTTCCACAAGTTTTAGGTCATGAGTTTTCTGGAATTGTAGAAGAAGTCGGAGAAGACGTGACAACAGTGTCAGCGGGAGAAAAAGTTGCAGTAGCACCGTTGGTTCCTTGTGGTGCGTGTGAGAATTGTCAAAAGGGCGAGCCGGCGATGTGTACTCACTATAGTTTTATTGGGTCGCGTGAACAAGGGGCGATGGCAGAATATGTCGTTGTTCCAGAAAAAAATTGTGTGAAAGTACCAGACAATCTTTCTTTAAAGGAAGCTGCTTTATTGGAGCCTTTAACGGTGGCAATCCATGGGATTGAAAGAGTCCGAATTTCCGCTGGTGTGGATGTTTTGGTGTTAGGTGCAGGGACTATCGGTCTTTTAACAGTTTTATCTTTAAGGGCAATCGGAGTTGGAAAAATTACTGTGGTTGATTTGAACGAGAAGAAGCTGGAAGTTGCAAAAGTGATTGGAGCTGACGAAACAGTAAATCCGCTGAACACTAAGTTAGAGGATTATTACCAAAAAAATCGTTTGCCGGAAGTAGTGATCGAAACGGCTGGCAGTTCCGTCACACAAAAACAAGCGGTAGAGTTTGTCGCAAAGCGTGGAAAAGTTGTATATGTAGGTACGAGTACGAGAGATGTGATTTTTGATCCAGAAACTTTTGAGAAAATCTTGCGGGGGGAATTAGAAGTTACTGGTTCATGGATGTCTTATTCTGCGCCATTTCCGGGATATGAATGGGAAACGGGACTACGATATATGTCTACAGGGGCGATCGATGTGAAGCCGTTGATTACCGAGACTTTCCAACTGGAGGATGTTGCTGTTCCCTTCGACAAAATGGTTGAGAAAAATTCAGCAGCAGTTAAGTTACTATACGCCATAAATGAGGAGAAATAGCAGAATGAAAATGGTATCTGAATCACAATATGAAGCATTAAAAAATACGAGCAGCCATGACGGTATTATTGGGGCTCTAGCGATTGATCAACGAGGTGCGTTAAAAAAAATGATCGCGAAGTACAAAGAAGATGCAACAGATCACGATATTGAAGATTTCAAAAAGATCGTTTCCGAAGAGCTGACACCGTACGCGAGTGCCATCCTATTGGACCCGGAATATGGGTTGCCTGCGGCCAATGCTCGTGCGGAGAGTGCCGGATTGTTGTTGGCCTATGAAAAAACAGGTTACGATGCAACAACACCGGGACGTTTGCCCGATTCGTTGAATGTTTGGTCAGTGAAGCGTTTAAAAGAGGCAGGAGCAGATGCCTGTAAGTTTCTTCTATATTACGACATTGATGAATCTGATGAGATCAATGATCAGAAGAAAGCATACATGGAACGGATCGGTTCCGAATGTGTGGCTGAAGGAATTCCCTTCTTCTTAGAACTAGTATCGTATGATGCTGAGATTAGTGATGCGGCATCAAAGGAATATGCCAAAGTAAAACCTCATAAAGTAAATGATATGATGGTAGAATTTTCTGATCCTCGTTATAATGTTGATGTCTTGAAGGTAGAAGTACCAGTAAATATGAAATTTGTTGAAGACTTTGGAGATGAAGTGGTTTATACAAAAGAGGAAGCCGCGAAATTATTCAAGGAACAGAGTGAAGCGACGGGCCTTCCTTTCATTTTCTTAAGTGCTGGAGTGAGTGCGGTCATGTTCCAAGATACTTTGCGGTTTGCTAAGGAAGCCGGCTCAACCTTTAACGGTGTATTATGTGGCCGCGCAACATGGGCAAACGGAGTAGAGCCGTTCATTACAAAAGGTGAAGCAGCTGCTAGAGAATGGCTACAAACAGAAGGGCGTAGAAATATTGATGAATTAAATACTGTTTTGAGAAAAACCGCAACTTCTTGGCATGAAAAAATTCAGTGTCAACAAAAAGCAGCACGTTTTTCATAGAATAAAATATGAAGGTAGACTTGTTCTACCTTCTTTGTGTTTAAAAGGAAAGAGGGATTTGAATGAATTATCGAGTATTGGAAAATGATGAAATAACAGTGGAGATCTTAACAAAAGGAGCGGAGATTAAAAGCATTCGATCGAAAAAGGAAGGAACAGAATATATTTGGCAGGCTGATAGTAAATTTTGGAACAGACATGCGCCGATTTTATTTCCAATCGTAGGGAAATTAAAAGATGATCAGTATGAGCTAGAAGGAAAAACGTACACGATGTCTCAACATGGTTTTGCCAGAGATCGTGAATTTAAAGTAACAAATCATTCGTCAGATTTTATAGCGATGACATTAGCCGCTGATGAGGAAAGCTTAAAAATCTATCCATTCGAATTTGAATTGACGATCGAATATAAATTAATCGGTAATTGTTTGATCGTTCGTTACTTAGTTAAAAATAGCGAGACAGAGAATACGATGTATTTTGCGATTGGTTCCCATCCTGGTTTCAATGTGCCACTGGATCAGAATACTCGCTTTGATGATTACTACTTAGAATTTTCACCAAAGCAACAACGAACGTTTATCCCTGTGACGGAGGACGTTTTGCTGCAAACGGATAGAACTGTAGAATTAATGGATAATTCATATCCGCTAAATCGTGAAATGTTTAATGAAGGAGTATTGATTTGGGAGACCGAAGGAAATACGCGGGTAGAACTAAAGTCGGATAAAACAAAAAAGGCAGTCATTTTTGACTATACTGATATGCCTTATTTAGGAGTCTGGTCTCCATATCCGCAAAATGCCCCCTTTATTTGTATCGAACCATGGTGTGGAGTTGCTGATACTTTTGATACAAATGGAAAATACGATGAAAAATTAGGCATCAATACACTATTGCCAAATGAGCAGTTCACAAGCAGTTATCAAATGACGTTCAAGTAAGGAGAGAGCCATGAAAGCAGTTATTTTTGATATGGATGGTGTTTTGATTGATTCTGAACCGGTTTCAAAGTTAGCCTTTACCAGAGCGTTTGAAGCAATAGGACTTGATTTTACGGAAGCAATCTATCAAAAGATATTAGGACGAAGCTTAAAGGACATTGAGCTGTTCCTTTCAGAATGGTATAAAGATGCTAGGTTGGCGGCTAAGATCATCACGATTCGTGAACAGGAATTTAGGCGGCATTATCAAGACCATCCAGTAATAGTTAAGCCAGGTGTCTATGAATTGTTGGATTATCTGGATAGTCAGAAGATAAAGAGGGCAGTAGCCACCTCTGCAAAGAAAAGCATTGCTGAACACTTGCTTAAGCAAGCTGGCATAGTTGAGCGGATGGACGCCCATTGCTATGGTTCAGAAGTTGAAGAAGCGAAACCAAATCCAGAGCTTTTTATAAACGCAGCGTCTCGCCTAAACATTCCGCCTGAAAAAACATGTGTGATCGAAGATTCTCAGTCGGGAATAACCGCAGCTAACCGAGGCGGCTTTATTCCAATCTATATTCCAGAGCAAAAAATCGATCATCCTGAGACTGAATCCTTCAAGTATACATTTTTCAACAGCTTATTGGAGTTTCAAGCAGCGTTATGCTCAAAGGATTCGACATTTATAAATTAATTTTTTCTAGTCCAATTATCTTTTATGATGAAAGATAGTTGGATTTTTTCTTTAGGCGTTTCAGTTGGAGTACTGATCAGAAGCTGGATTTATCTACTAGTTTTTACTTGAATCAATTTCTGTCCACATACTATAGACAAGAGATGACGAAGAAAACGTATTCAACAGATATAGAATAATGACAAGAGGTGGGAGAAATGATTTTTAGTTCGAATGAAAATATGATGATCAATATTTTGAATTTCGATGAATTTGTTTCAGCGAAGCATCTAGCAGAGACCTTATATGTTTCTACGAAAACAGTCTATCGCATGATAAAAAAAATCAATGGATTGTTTATGGAAGAAAAAAGGGTTCCGCTAATTATCTCGGAAGCCGGTAAAGGGTATAAATTGAGTGCCCAATTTCGTAATAGTGATGTTCACTCGATGGTTGAGTTTGCCGAAGAGAACAATCTGAACGAAGTGGCATTGGCTCTATTGTTTAAATACCCCAATAAAATCAAACGTACGATCATGGACACCCAGTTTTTAAGTGAGAGTTCAGTGGAACGGCGGATGAAAAAATTAACGGAAATTATAGAAAAGTATGAAGTGCAGCTTCACTATAATCATGAATATTTATGGATTCGGGGTGAAGAAGTTAATATTCGTAAAGCGATCAATCATATTTTTTTAGAAATGAATAAGATAAACAGCTTAAGCGAGATTGGGATCAAAATCAATGTTATAGATAAATACTTTATTGATCAGCAAATTACGCTGCTTGAGGAGACGTTAAATGAATACATAAACTACCCCTATGACATTACAATCTACACCCATATTTATATGATCATCAAACGCTACAGAGAAGGGGAAGTGAACTACTTAGGCAATCAGGAGCCACTTGAAAAAGAAGAACAGCAACTGTTGGCGTCAAATCCGAAAATGTTACAGGTCTCTACCAAAATTATTGAAAACATCGAAAGCTACCTATCTGTTCAGATGGATCCATTGGAAATATATTTTGTTTTTCAAAATGTTTATTCGATCAATAGTCAAAAAAGAGAAAGCAGTAATGTAGATAAAAAATTGGCCGAAGAGATGACTAAAAAATTTATTACGGAGTACTTCTTGATTTCTGATGTAACATTACTGCCTGCGAGCCGTTCATTATATGAGGATTTATACCAGCATGTTCTTCCGATGCTCAGTCGGTTACGTTCGGGAATAAAGGTCGAAAACAATCTGTTGGACGGCTTATTGCTAGAATACAGGGCAACATTCTTAAAGGTAAAGAAAATTGCGGAAGAAATAAATCAAGAATTGATGTTTGACACAAAAATGAACGATGCGGAAATCGGTTATCTGACTTTGTATTTTGAAAAGTATAAAATTCATCGGCAAGAGAATAGAAATGTTTTGCTGATATGTTCTACCGGTGTTGGGACCTCGGAATTATTAAAGGTTCGAATTCAGCAAAATTTTTCTAGCATGAATATCATCGCTACGATGAGCCAACGTCAGGTTAAGAAAAATCAGGATTTCATTAGAGAGAATGTCGATCTAATATTTTCAACAATTCGGATGCCGATAAATATCGATCATATCCCCGTTCTGCTGATCAGTCCGTTATTGACGGATAAGGATATTCAAAATATAAATCATACCATGAAGGAGATAGAAGAATGGAAAAAATTGAATTAGGCAAGGTAATCCATGAGGAACTGCTTAAGGTTGGGTCTAAAGCAGCTACAAAAGAAGAAATCATCAAAGAATTAGCTGGAATGTTGGAAGCTAAAGGCTTTGTCCGCTCAGCGGAAGACTTCATTCGTGATGTGTATTTACGCGAGGAAGAAGGAGAAACAGGTATTGGTGAAGGCGTAGCGATTCCTCATGGGAAATCTGCTGCTGTAATCGAGACAACAGTCGCAATCGCGGTATTAGATCAAGAGATTGAGTGGGAGACATTAGATGGAGAGGGGGTAAAAGTCGTTATTATGTTTGCAGTCAAAGATTCAGATGCAAACACCACTCATGTTTTACTCTTGCAGCAAGTCGCGATACTTTTGGCAAACAATACATTCATTGAAGCTGTAAAGAATGTTGCGTCGGTCGAAGCGTTGTATGAATTAATCTTAGCATTTCAATAATGGCCAAAAGAATACCCGCTCCATCTCTATCACAAAAAAAAGTAGAAAGCAAGTGGACGGATCGATGGCTTGAAAATTGAACTAATTATTCCCTAAAAATTTTTAACACGAAAAAGGAGAAGATCAAATGTTAGTAACTGGAAAAGAAATTTTGAATGTCGCAAAAGAAAAAGGTTTTGCTGTTCCTGCTTTTAATGCAGGGTCTGGACAATTATTAAATGCGGTGATGGAGGCCTGTGAAGAAGCGCAATCTCCTGTTATGATAGCGATTCACCCCGATGAATTGAGTTTTTTAACAGATAGTTTTGTGGCACAAGCTGCTTATCTAGCTAATCATTCTAAAATCCCTGTATGTATTCATTTGGATCATGGTGCCAGTTTTGAGCAAGTTCTGCATGCAATCAGCATTGGCTTCACCTCTGTAATGATTGATGCGTCGCACTTATCCTTCGAAGAAAATGTAGCCATCTCTAAAAAGGTTGTCGAAGCTGCACATGCTGCTGGAGTTTCAGTCGAAGCAGAGTTGGGAACGATTGGTGATACTGGAAATACAGTCGAAGGCGGTGTTAGTGAAATCATTTATACTGATCCAAAAGTAGCACAAGATTTTATTGAAAAAACTGGTGTTGACAGTCTAGCAGTCGCAATCGGAACGGCTCACGGCATCTATCCAAAAGATGTTGATCCTAAATTGCGCTTAGATATTTTAGAAGAAATTGAAGCATTAACAGATATTCCATTGGTTCTTCATGGTGGTTCAAGCAATCCGGATAATGAAATCAGCAAAGCAGTAACCATGGGTGTAAACAAAATCAATATTTCTAGTGATATCAAAATTGTTTTTGCGAATAAACTGCGTGAAGTATTGAATGCTGGAAATAATGAAATTCGCGAACCAAATGTTTTGTTCCCAGCATGTATGGAAGAAACTAAAAAAGTAGCATTGGAAAAGATCCACTTATTCAAATCTAATGATAAAGTCAAATACTATTAATTAACGAAAGGATGTGCCTCCATGAAAATCGTTGGGATTGCCGCGTGTACGGCAGGAATCGCTCATACTTATATTGCCAAAGAAAAATTGATGCAAGCAAGTATTGATCGTGGACATCAAATTCATATCGAGACGCAAGGATTAGCCGGAACGCAGGATGCATTAACAGAGCAAGAGATTAATGAAGCGGATGTAGTAATTATTGCGGCTGATATTAAAATCAGTGGTCGCGAGCGTTTCAAAAATAAGAAGGTTGTTGAAGTACCGACTGGTTTAGTAGTGAAATCGCCAAACAAGTTAGTAGAAAAGTTGGAAGAAGTTAAAGTATAGGAGGGCAAAAATGGAAAAGATTAAGCAGATTGGATTTAAAAAGCATTTGATGACAGCCATTTCGTTTTTCTTGCCAATTATTGTTGCATCAGGTTTTCTCTTAGCAATCGGAAATATGATGGGTGGAGTGACCATAGAAAACTTTCGAGACGGATTCAGTTTTGCGGATACGATGACCACGATGGGCGGATACGGACTGGGTTTCTTGCCTATGATAGTTTCCACGGCTATTGCTTATTCTATAGCTGACAAACCAGGGATTGCCCCTGGTTTGGTGGTCGGCTTTGTAGCTCATGGGATTGGTACCGGTTTCTTGGGTGGCGTTGCCGGCGGTTATGTTTCGGGCTATGTGGTTGTTTTATTGATGGCAGTGATTAAAGTACCTAAATGGATGGAGGGGCTGCTTCCGACCTTGGTTTTGCCTTTTCTAAGTTCATTTGTGGCTGGAATGGTGATGTATTACGTAGTTGGAACGCCAATTATCTGGTTCACGGATTTAATAACTGCTTATCTTGGAAATCTGAATACTTCGTCACTATTTCTTTATGGAGCGATTATTGGCGTTTTGGCTTCTATTGACTATGGCGGCGCAATTAACAAAGTGGTTTTCGCATTTGTCTTTGCATTATTCTCGGAAGGAATTTATGAACCGATTACGGTGCTGATCTTGGTTTCTATGACCACGCCATTTGGCTTAACGATGGCGCATTTTATTGGAAAGGTCATCAAGAAAAATATTTTTAATCGCCAAGAGATTGAAACGCTGAAAACAGCCTTTCCGATGGGGATTTGTCAGATTACCGAAGGGTGTTTCCCGATCGTGTTAAATGATCTGGCTCGTAACGTTATTGCTACTGGAGTTGGCGGAGCTATCGGCGGAGGCTTAAGTATGCTGTGGGGTGCAGACAGTCATATCCCAGCATCCGGAATGTTTGCGATTCCTACAATGACCCGACCATGGGCATTTGTTGCTGCCTTATTCATTGGTTCTTTAGCTACTGCGATCACCATTCTTGTATTGAAAAAACGGGTAGATCCAAATGCCGAGGTGGTAATTGAAACCAAAGAAGAAGAGGATGTTTCTTGGGATGATTTGAAAATTTCTTAAAGAAAGGAAATCATAAATGGATTATCAAGAACGCGTACGGACAATGTTTCATGATTCAGGAATTATTTTTACTGAAAAAGAATTAGGTGAAATCGATTTTGCTGATTTTGGTCTTGGACAAATTGAATCAGAAGGATTAAATTTGATCATTTATGAGAATAATGACCGCTATTGTGCTAAAGAAATGGTTTTACTACCAAGACAGACCTGTCCAGAGCATCGCCATCCGCCTCGTAATGGCGAAGATGGCAAAAGAGAGACATTTCGTTGTCGTAAAGGACGCGTCTACTTGTATGTAGAAGGCGAATCTGGAAATTCAATTCACAGTATCCTTCCAGAAGGGCAAGAAGCCTACTATACGGTGGCACATGAGATTGTGTTAAATGCAGGAGAGCAGTATACGATTGAACCGAATATCAAACACTGGTTCCAAGCGGGAGAAGCAGGCGCGATCATCTCTGAATTTTCTTCTCCGAGTGATGATGCCAGCGATATTTTTACTGATCCTAAAATTCAGCGAGTAACAAAATAAGCGTGTGTTCAGACTAGGTATTATTTCCTAGTCTGTTTTTGAAAGGAAAAATAGATGCAAAAATTTCAATTGGAAAATGATCAAGTATTGGTTGAGTTTTTGAACTACGGCGGTATTTTAACGAAGATGATAAACAAGAAAAGCGGGCAAAATTATATTTTGGCTTATGGAGACGAAAAAAACTATTTAGTAAATCCTTATTTCTTTGGCGCGACGATCGGGCGTAATGCCGGTAGAACTTTTCCACCATATTATCGAAAGCATTCTGGAGAAAAAGCAGCACTAGATGTTAATGAAGGGAAGGTCCATTTACATGGCGGAAAAGATGGACTGCATCAAGTAGAGTGGCTGGTGAAGAGAATAGATGAAACGAGTTTTCAATTGTCTTACGAGGATAACGATTCTCTTTATGATCCGTTAACCATAAAACTGACTTATCGTTTGGTTAAGAATCGTTTCTCAATAGAGATGCGTGGAGTATCTAATACGCCGACAGTTTGTAATTTAACCAATCACAGCTATTTCAATTTGAGCAGTCAAGCGACTATTGAAGAACATTACTTACAAACTAGTTCTGCAAAAATTCAACTGATCGATGAGCAATTTGTGCCAACAGAAGAATATTCTACGATGAACGATGTGGAATATAAACCGTTCGATTTTTCTCAAGAAAAGCAAATTAAAAAAGCATTGAAACTAGAGACAGACCTTTCAAAAATCTGTGGAGATGGTATCGACTTGGCTTATTGTTTTAGAGAAAAAGCTCTCCAAAAGCCTAAAATTATCTTGACTGACTCTAATAGAAAGCATAGATTGAAAGTTTATTCTGATCAGGAGGGCTGCGTCATTTATACGTTAAACAAAGTATCTGATGCACTTCTGCTATCAAAGGGGCATCCGGTCGAAAAATTCGGTGGTATAACTTTTGAAATGCAGCGCAGACCAAATTATGTACAAACTGAACCAGAGTGTTTAACGACGAATTATTCAGCAATTACGATTTATGAGATTGACTAGGAGGAAGGCCAATGAGTTACTTTTTGGGTGTTGATCTGGGTACCAGTTCTTTAAAGATTATTTTAGGAGATGAAAAAGGGAATTTATTAGGAAACAGCAGCAGTTCCTTCGCTATACTATCGGAAAAGATCGGTTATAGTGAAGAAAATCCAAGTGATTGGCTTACGGCTTTCAACAAAGCTCTATTCGATTTGATTAGGAAGTTTCCTCAAATAAAAAAATCGGCGTTAACAGTTGGGTTTTCAGGACAAATGCATACATTAGTTTTGATTGATTCAAATGGAGAGGTCCTTCGACCAGCGATTTTATGGAATGATAGTCGGACGACGGAAGAAGTCAAAATGCTTGAACAACGACTAGGAGATCATTTATTAAACTATGAAAAAAATATCCCATTAGAGGGTTTCACTTTGCCCAAGATAGTTTGGATTCAAAAAAATGAACCAGATTTGTGGCGTCAAACATCGAAATTTATGCTTCCCAAGGATTATCTGGTCTATTCACTAACGGGTGAAGTTTTCACAGAGCCTTCTGATGGGACCGGAACAATTTTGATGGATATTGATCAGCGAAATTGGGATGAGTCCTTATTAAAACACTTGGATATTCCATTGGATAAATGTCCTACGATTAAATCATCAACGGAAATTATCGGAGAAATGGACTCAAAAATAAAGAAGAGATTTGGTTTAGAAGGAAAAGTGGAGCTTGTCCTGGGTGGGGCAGATAACGCCTGCGGGGCTTTTGCCAACATTTCAGAACCTCATTCACAGGGATTGATTTCTGTTGGAACTTCTGGAGTAGTCCTAGTTTATGAAACTGAGAAGGGACTGTCAGATATAGGGAAATACCACTATTTTGCTTCCGTCTTAGAAGACATAAATTATAAAATGGGTGTGACCTTGTCCGCAGGCTATTCATTAGACTGGCTCAAAAAGATTTTAGCGCCAAATGAATCATTTGCTACATTTTGTGATGCTGCTGAGCAAAGCTCTGTTGGCAGTAGGGGGATCACTTTTTTACCTTATTTATTTGGCGAAAGAAGTCCGTATTTCGATCCTAATCTCAGCGGTGCATTTGTTGGCTTGCGTGCGCATCATAAGCGGGAGGACATTATCAGAGCAGTGATGGAAGGGATCGCCTTTTCTTTAAAAAACGTGTATGAAAACATGAGAAATGATAGAGAGCAAGCACTAAAAACTTTTCGCATTACAGGTGGAGTCACAAAAAATCCTTTTTGGCTTCAACTGTTTGCGGATATTTTCCAAGTGGAGATTGAGGTTTTGAGCTCTGATGAAGGTCCAGCATATGGGGCATTGCTCTGCGCGGTCGCAGGGAAAAAAGATCCAAATTTATTGACCTATTGGAAACAAGCTAACAAAATCAAAAATTCGTATCAGCCAACAGAGCGGGCAGAGAACTATCATGAGCCTTATCGGCGTTTTCTGAGTTTGAGTCAGCAAGCGGTGAATAAAAATAAGAATACTTAATTGAGTTTAAGCAAACTCCATTCTATTAGAGCAAACAAACGCGTAGATTTGTTTGCTCTTTTTCTCATTAGCACGCTCGATTTATTCATGAAAAGACTATCAAATAGAAAAATATTTGAGATACTATTAAGTAATGAGACGTCTTGTTTAGAAAGGAGAAAGCTGTGTATTTATTAGGTATTGATATTGGGACATCGTCATGTAAAGTAGCGCTATTTACAGAAAATGGAGAGGCAATTGCGCAATCAACTAAGAATTATCCAATTTTTCGCCCGCAAAAAGACTGGGTGGAACAAAATCCAGAAGATTGGTGGCAAGCTGTTTGCGAAGCAATCAACGAGCTGCTAACAAAATCAAAAATAAAACCTGAAAAGATTCTAGGGATCGGGGTTGATGGGCAGAGCTGGTCAGCAATTCCTATTTCGAGTGATGGTGCGCTTCTTCGAAATACACCTATCTGGATGGATACTCGTGCACAAGGAATTTGTGAAGACCTGAAGCAAACTATCGGGGAGGAAACGCTATTTAATGTGAGTGGAAATCCTATACAGCCAACCTATTCGCTACCAAAAGTTCTGTGGTATCGCGATCAACTCCCTGAGCTATATAAACAGACCGACAAGATTCTGCAATCCAACAGCTATATCGTATACAAGTTGACTGGTGAAGTTACACAGGATCTTTCCCAAGGTTACGGATATCAATGTTTTGATATGAGAAAAGGAGTTTGGGACAACTATTTATGTAAAGAAATGAATCTTCGAGCAGATATTCTTCCTGAAATCGTTCCTTGCGATGCCATAGTCGGTCAAGTAACTAAGGAGGCAGCAGAACAAAGTGGGTTAAGTATTGGAATTCCGGTAGTTGCTGGTGGCTTGGATTCTGCTTGCGGGGCATTAGGTGTTGGAGTCATTGCTAATGGTGAAACACAAGAGCAAGGTGGACAAGCCGGAGGTATGAGCATTTGTACTGAGGAATACCGTGCAGATAAACGATTGATTCTAAGTTTTCATGTGACTGCTGAAAAATGGCTGCTGCAGGGTGGAACGGTTGGCGGTGGTGGTGTGTTGAAATGGTTTGAAGAGAATTTTGGACAGAAAGAACGAATGGATGCGGAACAAAATGGAACGACTAGCTTTGCTGAGTTGACCATTCAAGCTGAAAGTATAGCTCCTGGTTCGGAAGGGGTCATTTTGCTACCTTATATGGCGGGAGAGCGGTCACCGGTCTGGAATCCACAAGCTAAAGGACTCTATTATGGCTTGGATTATAGTAAAACGAAGGGACATATGATTCGTGCAAGCATGGAAGGGGTAGCTTTTTCTTTAAAACACAATCTGGATGTTGCAGAAAGGGCTGGTACGGAAGTCAATCACTTGCGGGCGATGGGCGGCTCCGCAAATAGTCAACTTTGGACACAGATCAAGAGTGATGTCACGAATAAATCAATCGATATACTGAACTCGGACACAGCAACAACACTTGGAGCAGCGATTTTGGCGGGAGTTGCGGTCGGTGTTTATAAGGATTTTGAGGAAGCAGTTTCGAAGACGGTTAAAATTAAAACAAGTTATCATCCAAATACAGAGAATGC
Organism: Enterococcus sp. AZ128; assembly: GCF_051714485.1. Classification (NCBI taxonomy): domain Bacteria; kingdom Bacillati; phylum Bacillota; class Bacilli; order Lactobacillales; family Enterococcaceae; genus Enterococcus; species Enterococcus sp. AZ128. The sequence goes on along the minus strand of NZ_JBIORZ010000002.1, from coordinate 319,387 downwards.
GGACGTCTATCAAAAAAATTATGAGTTATACTTGAAGCTTTATAAGCAGTTAAAGGAAATCATGCAGTAATAGACCAAAAGAAGCAAACTACGTTAGTTAATCGTAGCTTGCTTCTTTTTCGTTATCTAATCATAATTCGCAATCTCTGCTTTTTCCTGTTCAAAATCAATAAGCAGTTGAAATCCCTTGTCATCCTCATCTTGATCCCAGATTTCTACCAATTTTGGGATCACTTCAATCAGGATTTCGCTTTCCTTATGGGGATAGGCATTATAGCTTTTCTCCCAGTATTTCTGATACAAGGTTTGAAAAGTGTGATCTTCTTGATCAACTACTAATCCATGATTAACAGCCGTACCTTCAATTTGAATGCCCCAGTAGCAAATAGCTATTTGAGGATTTTCCAATAATTGCTTGGTTTTACGGAAATTTTTATCCGTCTTAAAGAGAATTTTTTCTTCATGGATAATGACACTGACATTTCGTACCATTACATGATCATTTAAGCTAGTAGCTAATGCCATAATTTTTTTTCTTCCCAGTTTTTTATAAAATTGTTCCACTGCTGTTTGAAATTCCACTATAAAAACTCCCTTCTAAGAAAAATTGCCCGTAAACGATCTAATGAAAAATAAACGACCGCGGTAGTAACTCCGTATTTGATTACGTTGAAGGGAATAATGCCGATTACAACCAATTTCCAAACACTATCTACCATTGGGTTGACTGCTTGTGTCATAGCAATGATCGCTTCCATCGATAAGCCATACAATTTCGTATAAAAGGGGATAATAAAATAGACATTTGATAAGCAGGCCACAAATGTAGCGACGACAGTTCCCGCCAGCATACCTTTTAAAGCAGAGCCCTTATTCGTTGAGCGCTGGTATATCCAACTTGCCGGTAAAATAAAACTGAGACTCAAAATAAAATTTTGGATCTCTCCGGTAAACATCGAGGCCGTTCCGACTGTTGCTAGTTTGATTAAAAGCTTGATCAATACGATGAAAATCCCTGAAACAGGACCTAACAGAAAAGTTCCTAATAGTTCAGGAACCCCCGCCAAATCAAAATCCATAAACGGCGGCATGAATGGCAACGGAAACTTGAAGAGCATTAATACGTAGGAGAGTGCACCAAAAATGGCGATCATCACTAGCTTTCTGGCAGTAAATTTCATTTCAACACACCTTTCTTGAAGCATAAAAAAGAACCTTACAACAACATTTGCAAGGCACAGTCAAAGTAGAAAAAGGTGTATTGATTCGTCAAATAGCGTTTGTTATCTGAAGGATCAACAAACACACGTTTTTCTTCTTCCATCCAGACTGTACTGTCGGTCTCAGAATTGCACTGAGTCAGCCAAAAGGCTCGCGGACTATCACCGCCGGTCGGGAATTAAACCCTGCCCTGAAGAACTTATTGTGTTTATTTTCACATGTTGTATGAGAAAATGCAAGCGTTTTTTACTTGCACTGGACAGGATATACTAAATGGAAGAAACAATTAGCGATAAATCATATTCCAATAGGCATCATGGATTTTTACTTCATGGAGCTTTTGCCAACCTTCTTTTTCGTAGAAAGCAAGAGCAGGTTTGTTTCGGGACAAGCACTTCAAAGTCATCGGTAGTTGCAACTGTCGTTTGGCCTCTTTTAACAGTCGATGACCAGCCCCGTTGCCCTTATAATCATCATCTACGAATAAACAATGAATAAAATTATCTGGTACATACAAAGAAATAAAGCCGATAATTGTTTGCTGCGCCTCTGCTACAAAGATGCGTTCATCTTCTGTATCATGATCGAAATCTTCTATATGCATCAACTCCGGATCATCCCAATAGAACGTTGCTCGGCGACTTTCTAAGTATAGCTGTTGTAATCTCGGTTTGTCTTGAAGTATCATCTCGCGAATTTGAATCAAGTAATCATCCCTTTCTGACAGTAAATTGAAAAAAATTTTCTAATGGAATTACTTTATCATACTTCACTAAATACTGCGCTTATTTGAACCGAGTGGTAAAGGCGTCTGCTGCCAGAAAAAAGAAATAGAAAAGCTCCTACCAAATGACTAGACAAAAAATAGGTCTTTTGGCCTATGACGAATCAATGAGAATTACGCATAATATAGACATAAGATAAAAACAGATCGCAAATAGGAATTTCAAAATGAATTACATCTAAGGGTAGATGAGATTACAAAAATAGTGTTTTTGGAAAATAAAAGGAGAGAATTAAAATGATGAAAAGAATGACGAAATCACAAAACAATCGAGTGTTAACAGGTACACTAGCAGGAGTTGCAGAATACTTTGGAATCGATCCTACGATTGCACGTGTAGTCTTTGTTTTTAGTTGCTTTTTCTTAGAAGGTGCGCCAATTTTACTCTATCTTTTACTAATGGTGATTCTTCCAAAAGCGGGAAAGGTTACTCGTACCCATCAACAACCTTATGAACATTCGGAAGGCGACCAACCTAAACAAGCTGAAACAACTGCGGATGATGCATGGAGCGACTTTTAATTACGAAAACAATGATTGATTAATATCGATCTCATAATATAAATCGAAAGAGTGCCGTCTAAAAATGATGGACACTCTTTTTTTGCGAATGAACTGCCTTCATACAGTAATTATTCCATAAAAGATAGTCCTTTCGACCCATGACGAATAGAAAAAGTTTGGGCATAATAGGTTCATAGAACAATTCGTTGAGGAGCGATTATCATGAACGAACGTGAAATGATCTTAGAATCGATCAAAAAGGGCATCCTTTCCCCAGAAGAAGGATTAGATTTAATAGAAAGTCTTGGCCTAAAGGAAACAGAGACAAAAACTGAAGACGCACCAGAAATGGAAGTCGAATCAGAACCAGAGGAACCGGTTCAAGCAGAACCTGAAGAAAAAAGTGAAGTTGAAGAATCCGTACAATTTGAAGAAGTAGCTGAGTTCGATGAATCAGAAGAAGTTAATGAGAATACAGACTATCAAGAAGCATCAGCATTAGAACCAGAACTAGAGCTTGAAGAAAATCTAGAAGTAGATGAAAAAGAAGAAGTCGAAGAAATAAAAGAAACGGGAGAAACATCTGAGCAGCAATCGGAGTTTACGTCAGAACCGATTGAAGAACAACAAGCGGAACCTAGTCCGTCTGATAGTGTGGTCAGTATGATCGATGAATGGGAAAATCACAAAGATCCTACTCCTAAAGAAACAGATCCTGTAAGATCAAAGATTGACGAGTTTGACGAAGCTCTGCAAATGAAAATAGAAGCACTTCGAGAGAAGAAAGAAGAGTTTAGAGAACTAAACCTTGAAGCTGAATTAGGAATCATCTCAGCCGAAAATGAAGTTTTATATAACCAAATGAAACGCGAATTAAATGAATTAGAAGAAGAGATCGAACTATTAAAGCATGAACGAAAAGCAATTGATGCGGATCTTTTTGCTTCGCCAGAGAGCCCCTATGTATCAGATGGATTCTTTGAGGTTCCTGATGACTTTGAAGAACAAAAATATCGTCCTATGGATCGTCCGCAAGTAGAACCGAATGATCTGGCAAGCCGAATCGGACGAGTCGTCAACCGAGCAGCTAAGACGGTTACAGATACAGTGAATAACGATTTTGATTGGAAAAAAGTAAATCAAAAATTTTATGGAACTGCCAAAACGCATTTTAACCATCAGTTCACCTTTGAAGATATTGATGCGCGAACAATTGATATCAAATTAGCAAAAGGAAAGATTATCCTTAAAGCTTGGGAAGATGAAACGATCAATGACGTAAAAGTCGAGGCGTCAGTTGATTTGCTAGGCCAAATGAATGAACCAGATCCAATCGACGCCTTTCTGGAACGTAGTCGAATCGATGTAAATGATTACCAGATTTTATTCCATGTGCCAAATAAGAGAGTTGATGCAAAATTGACGTTCTATTTGCCAAAACGTCAGTACAATAATCTCATGATCCGTTTGTTAACAGGTGATTTGATGATTGAAGGCCTTGTAGCAAAGGACGCTTCAATTAAGGCGACCAACGGGACTGTTTTGATCAAGGAAATTGATGCTTCAATGCTGGAATTTGAAGGTACAAACAATCAGTTTGAGATTCGCGAAGGTCAGATTTTAGATGCATCAATTGAAACAGTTACCGGTACGATCATATCAAGAGCTGATATTGTACGATCTGAATATTCACTGATCAACGGTGACATCAAATTAACTGTCAAAAACGAGGACTTGAAAAAAATCGAAGCACAATCTGTGAATGGCGATGTCAAAGTTTCACTGCCTAAAGCGATCGGGATAGAAGGTTCTGCTAAAACAGGAATCGGAACCATCAATTATCGTTTTGCTAATTGTGAAACGATCCAAGAGAGAAACGGCGACACACAAAAAGTCTTGCATTTTCAACGGAGCGGCGGGGATGCTGCTCAGGTCGAGGTTTCTTCTAAGGCGGGAAATATATTCTTGAAAGATTATGATAAATAGAAGGGAATCACTAAAATGAGAAAAAGAATGACGAAATCACAAACAAACAGGATGCTAACCGGGACAATTGCAGGGATCGCTGAGTATTTTGGGATCGATCCGACTATCGCACGTGTCATCTTTGTATTTATCAGTATAGTATTAGTTGGCGCACCAGTCTTCCTTTACATTTTATTAGCGTTAATTATTCCAAAAGCGGGCAGTGGAAACAGAGACTATCAACAATATCACTATGATCGTCCGAAACAAACCAAAAATCAACGTAAACAGGCGGAAGCAACTGAAGAGGATAATTGGAGCGATTTCTAATTAGATAATGATTGCATTACAATGAAAATACAACAGTTAAGCATATAGTAGCAAAGAACATTTCTAGTTTCTTAGGAATGTTTTTTTGTTTTTTTAAAGCAGTTTTAGAAACGGATTAACAGTTTTTTTAAAAGAAAAGCAGCTATAATTTTCCATCACATTATATCCTCATAAATAAAAATTAAATAATAACGATGGTGGTATGTAAAATTATAATTTTATGGAATTTAACAATTTAATTGCTTAATTTATTCAAAAAACCTATATACATATATGGGGAAAGGGTAGAATAAAAATAGATTTGGGATTTATTAATAAAAATAATGCGTTATTTTAATTAATTTAAAAGAGTATTTTTTTGTTTAGACCCCGATGCGTTGAAAGAGCATGTACACCGTTAATTAATTTGGAGGGGAAAGAATGGATTTTCGCCAGGCTTTAGGAGTTAGTAACAGACGAAGATTACGACTGATCGAGATATTGTATTACAATCGTGAGGGAACACCCAGTGAGAAGCTCACTAGTGAGTTGGGTTGTTCATTGCCGATTCTATTGAGTGATATCAGTTTGATAAATGCGCAGCAAGAGAAATTTTTTATCGTTGAAAAGGACAAAGGATTGTATCGCGTCAAGCTCATGGAGGATATCAGTATTGGGAAACTTTATGCTGAGGCATTGACCAGTGCGCCTGAATTTCAGCTCATTGAACAGCTGCTGTATGAGAAATATGACAACATAGGGGAGGTATCAAAATCGCTATTTTTGAGTTCCTCTAACACGCAACGTTACTTGAAAAAGGTCGAGGCGCCTTTGAGGCAGGCAGGAATTGACTTGTGCTATCGACCGTTACGTTTGGAAGGGAAGGAAAGTATCATACGACACTTTTTTTATCGTTATTTCCTTGAAAAACAATATGCCTTAAGGAGTATTTTACCGAATTTAAAGGAGTATCAGCTGCGGTCAATTGAAAGATTTGTCCAAGAATTTATCACGATCAATAACTTATACAAGAAACACATTTTTCAAAAACGTTTGACCTACAACGTGTTTATCAGCCTTTGGCGAATAAAAAACGGTCATGATTTTCCTAAAGAAGATTTGCGGACGGATGGTTTGTTGCTGCCTAAAAATGAAGCAGCAAATGCATTCAGAGACATGGTTTCCGAAGTATATCAATTAGACTTAACAGAGGATATGATGCGTGATTGCTTATGGCTTTCCTTTTCGGATTCGGTTGTTTTCAGCAAGGAGCATCTAGCCTTGGCATTGGATGATAATCCGCGGTATAGGCAATTGTTTGAAAAGCATTTAACGTTGACCAGAGAGTTTACGAAATTGCTGGGCGGTTCAATCGACGAAGAACGGATACAGGAGCTGACCTCCGTTTTATTGAATGATAGTTATCTCTATGATGAAAACGGTGAATTTTTGACTATTCTTCGAAAAAATCGAACGATCTTTTTAGAAATGGTCAAAATCATGCATCGCCACGCAGTAGAGAAGGTTACAGAAATCGCGAAGGACTTCGTACAAAAATATGAGATATATCAAAATGAGGACTTTATTACGAATTATGTATACTTATTGCTGACAGCGGAAGTTGATAGTCTAGAACGTTTAGCTTCACAGGACAAAACCATTCACTTGTTACTGACCTCAGATCTTTCTCCAACGGAAGAAGAATTCATCGCGAAAGTGATCAAGCAAATCGTTTACGGAAATTTCGAAATCGGTCATTTGGGAAGTGTCTGGGATAATGATGAAGAAGTAAATAAAAAAATAGTGACCTATGATGGTTTGATCACAACGGGGTCAAGAGAGGGACTGCCTAAAGATTTTCCCTTAGTATCCATGGATCCTTATGTGACACCGCAATCGATCGTTGCGATTCAAAATTTGGTGAATGAATTATCCGAAAAAATGTTTCGCGGTTCCACTTTGAAGGAATAACCTGTTGTTTAAAAAATAGTTAATCAATCAACTAAGGGCTCAATCTCGTAATCGAGGTTGAATCCTTAGTAATGCTACAGGCTCGTGAGACAGTAAATCTGATTAAATGTAATTTCCCAGATAAGGTGAATGGGGTAATTTATTGAAATCATAATTCTCGATCTCAGCGACTTGTTTGGTGAATGCTTGGAGAGATTCGGTCAACATAATATTTACCGTATCGCCAGCTGTCAACAAACCGATAACAGGGATTTTCAGCATCGTTGCGATTCCGATCTCATAAGCGGTTCCCGGATCAGTGATGCCATGTTCATAATCTAAAATAGCAACGAGAGCATTGGCTGTTTCAATATGATGCATATCTTTCAAATAGGTCGCCTTTGCCCATTCCGGTGTGAATTCTTCATACTCGCATGTCTGATCTAAGCGCGGAGAATGGTATTCGGTAACGGTGGGGTTGTTCGTCAATGCTTTTTCCACTGAGTGAACTAGAGAAATTTGTTCTTTAGAGAAAAACGGTCCAGCTAAATAGATTTTCATTAGGCAACAACTCCCATCTCAGATAATTCAATGCAAACTTTGTTAATCAACGATTGGTAATCGTCTGAGATCAATAAGTGCTTGAGCGCTTGATGGTCAATGAATTCTTCATTGGAGGCCTTGATCAAAAATTCGATCAGGGGTTGATAATAGCCATCGATATCAAGAATAGCGATGGGCTTTGCTGGAATAAGTCCAATGGCAATCGAGCTCAGTACTTGAGACAACTCTTCCAGTGTTCCTAATCCGCCGGGTAAGATTAAGTAGGCATCGGATTTATTGATCAGAAGTTGCTTTCTTTCATCCATCGTTTCAGTAAAAATGAATTCATTAACCTCTTCACGTGGAATCTCACCATCAAATAATCCGCGAGGATAAATTCCTGTCACATTCCCACGCTTATTGATAACACCATTACTAACGGCCCCCATTAAACCACTGATAGAGCCACCGTAAACTAAATCCAGACCTTTATCAGCGATATACTCTCCAATATGTTCCGCAAGTTCTTTATATTTTGCTTCTTTTCCATAGCGTGCGCCACAAAAAACTGCTAATTTCATAAATATTGCCTCCAATCTTTTTCTTTGAGAGTTCATTATAGCTCTAAAAAAATAAAATAAAAGACTAGATATTGTGTTTTGTTTGTGGTATTCTCTGGTTTTTATACCATATGTTGTGGTACTCTGTTGAAAGGCTTTCTTTTTTCAGCATACGATTATTTTTACTGATTTATTGATATATGCAGCTCCTCATTTTTTTGGTTTCCAAGGCATGTATTTATAATTAATTAATAATGAATATAAGTATATATATTTTTCATTTAATAATGAATGTAATTGCTAATTGTGAAGGTTGTATTATGATTAAAAAGTTGTTAAGACGCAATTGGTTTGTTAAAGAGGAGAAAACTGAGTATGAAAAAGAGAAACTTTGCACTTATTATTGTACCTTTATTAGTGGTCCTTATTGGAATCGCAGGTAAAAACTACGCAGACACTGTTTTGAGTTGGGGCGGGGAAGACAATATTGCCACGATTAATAATAATTTAGATATATTAAACACATCACTATCGAACAAAGAGCAGCAAATAGCGCAGTTATCGACGCGTTCAAATGAAGCACAGAGCCAGTTAAGTCAAGCTCAAAAGGATGTAGAGAGTTACAAGCAGCAATTAGAAGGTGTAAAAGCACATGAAAATCAATTAGCTAGTGAAAAAACGAACTTAGAGTCGCAATTAACTAGTAAAAATGGTGAATTACAATCGAAGCAGCAAGAGATCACAGATAAAATCAAAGAAATCGATCAAAAGAATAAAGAGACTGAACAAAAAACTCAAGAATGGAATGTAAAACTACAAGCAGCGTCTAATCAGGTGAGTTCTTTGCAAACGACCATAAATGATTTAAACAGTCAAATTAAGACAATAAACAACGAAAAGAATTCTTTACAGGCTGAACTGGATACGACACGACAACAACTAGCCAACTCAAACAAGGAGAATGCCGATTTGAAAGACTATATCGCAAAATTAAAAAAAGCAAATATCGATGTAAAAGCTACAGCCGATAAGTCTCAACAGATCGTCAATCAACATCAATAAAAAGCAACCAACTAATTAGATATTAAAAGCTGAACGATCAAATGACTTTCTAAATCGAAAGTCATTTGATCGTTCAGCTTCATTTTATTAAGTAGTTTTCAAAAAAACTTTAGATTATACGTTCTTTTCGCAATGAACAGCTTAGTATTCAAGCATAATCGCGTTCAAGATTTTAGCCAACTCCTCTAACTCAATATCAATTGTGCCAGTCGGATAAAATACTGATTATGCTAGAAATCGTGAAGGAGACTTCAACGTAGCTTTTGATATCAGTAGGATGAAGATTTTCGGCAGCAGTAACTTATGCGATTTTGATACTTTGCAGTTCATTGGTGAATCTAACGATTAAAGAAAAATGCTGAAAGCAGGTAAAGGACAGCGATGTGTGCGGGATAAAAAACATAGAAGAAATACTTCATGCCTTTTCCTTTTTGTCCGTTGTATAACAGGATCGGAATGATAGCAAAAATCATGATCCATTGTGTCGATCCAAAAAAGAAAAAGATAGCCGCGAAGATCGCAATCAATATACATTGGATATTTCGATAATTTCTAGAAATATAAAGTAGAGGAATCAAAAATACCATGACACTATTTTCTGTTAGTAGCAAGGCCGGCAGAAGTGAAGTAACCGTTAGAATAGCCAATTGATTTTGCACAATTGTCGGGTTTGAAAGAATGATCGGAACGAGCAGAGAAAGTAAGGAGGGTAGAATGAATAATACAATTCCCCCAGTAATTTTTTTCCAATCCGCGGTGTTTTTTCCTGCAACAAAGAGATCCACACCGTACATCATCATCGCACCGACAAAGAGGTCCCTGAAAATATTGTTCATTAAAACAACTTGATCATATTGAACGATGCGCCCCAGCAAATAAGTGAACAATGACATAAGAGCCATCGAGATATATAGTCTTGCCATGTATTTCTTTTTGTCGTGAGTATGAGTGAACCCAACTACGCTGACAAAAAAGAAAAGTGTAGCAACTGGTCGGCCAAACCAGTCTAGCCAATTTGGTGCTCCGAAAGGTACAAACATTTGATGGATGTGATCTATAAACATTAAAACAATCCCTAAAATTTTCAGATCAAATGTCGAAAGGCTTTTTTTTAATAACTTTGTGTTCAAGAGTATTTCCTCCTTATATAAAGAATAAAGTTACTTTATCAAGTAGGAGGCCCATAAACCATTGAATTATATTGTGGGAGGCTAACATTTTTGTAATAAAAAAACTAAGAATGAGTAAGTACCATTCTTAGTGTGGGAATTAATTTTATAAAGCCCGTACCATATTGTACCAGGTTTCTCCAGCATGCTGCGATTCTGATAAGCCTTCAATTTTGTAATCATTTTTTTCATAGAATGGAATCAGATTTTCTAAACAAGTCAAGGTGATTCCAACTCGTTCTTTTTCTTTTGAGCGACGTGCCAATTCAGAGAGAATTTGATTGGCAAGACCCATTTTTCGGTAAGCGGGATCAACAACGAGACTAAGAATAGCCTGATAACCGCCGCTTTTTGGGTTGGGAATAGTTTTTTCAAAAAGAGCATCATATAAATAACGTTCCGGAATAACCGGTCCAACCACATAACCCATCAGGTTTTCGTTATCATCAATTGCTAATATAAAACTATCTGGAATAGTCTTGATTCGTTGAGCCATTGCTTCTTTTGTTGCGGCCTCTTCAGGAGAAAAGCCTGTATTTTCAATTTTAATGATTTGATCTAAATCAGTTATAACCGGTTGTCTAAATATAATCGTCAAATAATCACCTTGCTTTAATAGATTTCCGAAATGGATGGTTTGATGAAATGAATCATAAAGTCTGGAAGAGAATAGATTCCCAAAGAATAAACAATTTAATTATTTGGCCGTTTGTTTTTTCTTTCCTTTGTACAATAAGAAGTAGAAACTGATCATTCCGAGAATTAGAAGGCCTATCACAATGATTTTTCCAATGGGACGGATTAATAAAACTTGAAAAGAAGGAATTCTGTACAAAATACCGAGCATGGCTCCGATACAAAGAATGGGTAAAAAAGGCATTAAAGCTTCTTTGTCAGATTGTTTGAAAAAGAAAATTCCACAAATAAGAATGATTCCACCGATTAAAGCAATTCCTACACTGCCTTCGGTATTGATAGTCAACCTCGTATGACTAAGGATGGACAGAACCATACCTAAAATAATCAATAGAGCAGATAGAGAAAAATTCAAATATTTTCTGAAGGTCTGGTTGGTCGTATAGGCGTCATTGCCAATCTGATGAACGATTATCATTGCAATACTCGTCCAATAAACCCCGCCAATCAGTAGTTTTCCCACATCCAAGAGTGGATTAGGAGAAGCAAGCGCAGGGATGGTAACGATAAGGCTGTAAGTGAACAAAACAGTAAAAATCAATTTAAAACTGCTAAAAAAACTGTTTGGTATTTCTTTAAGTAATTCGTCAGCGATTTCCTTAGGCTGTTTACCAAAATAATTTTCCGCGGTTTCACCATTTTCTTGTGCATCAAGAATATCCTGCAGAATCTCTAACAGAGCTTCTTCCAGTACTTTTTCCTCTTTCAAAAAGGATTTTCCTCTGACATATAGTAATAGATTTCCATAATATTCTTCATTGGTTGGATTCAAAAACTCTTGCAACTTCGCATTGTCAGTAATCACAGTTTGTTTCCTCATTCCTATTCACTCTCCTTCAATAAACGGTCTACATTGCTGGATAAGAACGCCCACTGCTTAATAAAAGCATTTTTCTCACTGATTCCATCTTTGGTTAAATGATAGTATTTTCGTTTAGGACCTTCATCTGAAGCGCGCATCGCGCCAACGACCAAACCTTTCTTATCCATATTCATCAAAAGGGGATAGATAGTCCCTTTTGGAATGCTGTCAAAACCGAAATGCTGCAGTTCTTCACTAATTTTATAACCGTATAATTCTTTTTTTGACAGAATGACTAATATACAGCCCATCAAAATTCCTTTAAGCATTTGAGAGGATACTTGTTGATTCACACGCAACCTTCTTTCTACTAGTTTGCTTAACAATATAGTACTAAATCCCCGACTATATTGCAATGCAAACTAGCGCTTTTTTTTTACTTAGCAAAAAGAAATTTGAATACTGAGTGGTGGGTTAGGCAAAAAAAGACAATCAGTTGTAAGTTCTACTGATTGTCTTGTTCTAGATTAATTTTTTTGAAAAATCTGATTTACAGCGTTCATTTTCTCCAGGGCGGGCCTAATTTTTCTGCGAGAGATCATACAGGAATGAATTTGATCAAAATGAACTACACCTTCTGATCGATCAATCTGTGCAATATTTTCTAAATTGACGACGAAAGAGCGATGGACTTTAAAGAAACGATCATCTAAACTTTCGATTTCGCCAAGTGTCGCATAAAAATTAACCAAGCGAGATTTACAAATAAGCCGTAGCTTATGAGAAATTTCAGTAGTTTCAAAATAAAGGATATCAGAAAAGGGGACTTGGAAATTACTGTGCTGATTACTAAAAAAGAACATTTCTTCTTTTTTTTCATTAGCTCGATTACTTAAAAGATTTTCGAAGCAGTCAACTAAATGCTGCTTGATTTCATCAATGGGACTGTCTTTAGCAATAAAGTCAAAAGCAGAAACTTTATAGGCATAAGTAATTGGCGCAAATTCTGAATGAGTGGTAATGAAGGCAATTACTCCATGGGGATCCATAGTTCGGATCTGACTGGCGATTTCTAACCCCAATTTCTTTTCTCCGTTGATTTCTATATCAAGAAAATAGATGTTTTGATCAACGGTTTCTTGAACTTTTTTTAGCAGAGTTTCTGGTCTTGCAGTGGTAACGATCGATTTCGCTGGCCAACGTTTTTCTAAGAGAATTTCACGAATGACTAGCTCCAAACGCTGCTGATGCATGATGTCATCCTCTAATAAAAAAATGTTCATCTTGGAATTTCCTCCTTAATCATCAAAATTTGTCGAAATACACCATCCTGATATTCTGTCTGCAATGAAAGATTCGTATAGTTTTGAAGAATTGTTTGGATAGTGGCTAAACCAAGTCCACGATTTTTCCCTTTAGTTGAATAATCTTTATTGAAAATTTTTACGATATCAATTGGTTCAACAGGGCAAGAATTTTCAATAGTAAGCTGAATTTCTCGCTCCGTTTCATTTTTCAAAAAGACGATAGTAACAAAAGGGTTTTCAGCTTCTTCAGCCGCTTCAATCGCATTATCCAATAAAATCGAAGTGATTCGCACATAATCTAAAACCTCAATCGGTTCATCTTGAATAATATCCTCAATTTCTAAATGGACAGGGATATTTTTCTGCCACGCTTGAATAATGTGGGTGGAAAATATCCCTTTTATTGGTAGTGTCTTCAGATTGTTCAACTTTCCTAAGGCATAATGATCATCATCTAAAACGATTCCTTCAGTTTCCAATATCCGCGTGTACGTATCTTCAATCACAGACAGATCTTTTGTTTTGATACTCTGATTAAGGCTGATCAGCACATTATGATAGTCGTGACGAAAACTTCGAAGCTCTCCGTACATTGCCTCGATTTGCTGAACATAAGAGGTCAAGTCAGCTAGCTGATTGTCCTTTAGTTGTTGGATACGTTGCTTGTCAAGCTGACGTGTTTTTATGTTCAAATAGACGACCAATAGGACAATAACTAGTATGAATATAGCAATCAGATATTTTCTAATGGGGTTTTCGTCTTTTATCAAATAACGTTCTATCCAGTAATTGCCAAACTGAATTATACAACACAGTGTTAGGAGAATGTTTATAAACAGAAGAAAAAATTGATTCCAATTGTCTTTGTACTTCTCTAAAAAGTAAACACTTGGTCTAGTTAAGCGCAATAAAATTAAATTGCATATCATTGAAAAAATGGGTGATATCGTCATATTTATCAGATACATATATTTGGTAAAGGTGTCTTCTCCGATAAAGAAGAGAATCGAAGCATTCATAGAATAGGCAAATACAGCGTAAGAGAAAGTAGAATAAATACTGTAAAACCATATCATATTGTTGCTAGAGTCTCTTTTAATAATTTTTCCGACAAACAGAAAGTAAGAAATTGGCACGATGAATACCCAGTAGTTCAAAAGTAAGTATCCTATAAAAGATATTATAGGAAGAAAAATTGCCATTTTGAACGAAACTTTTTTGTTGATTAACTTAGAATAGATGAATAATTGACATACATTTTCTATAGAAGTTAACAAGAGAAGTATCAAGACTTCCATTTTATTCTTCGGAAGTCATTTTTTTTAGTTTTGGATTTTCAGGTTCATAGCCAAAAATAATGCAAGGATAACTCAGTAATGCAATTGAAGCCGCAACAAGAATTTTAGAGATGTTTTTTAAAAATGTGTTATGGTTGTACTTGATAGTTTTCATAATTTTTATAGCTCCTTTTATTTAATTTATAAAACAGTGGATGAATCATAATGATTTCCACAAATAACCCACTAATCATTAATGTCCCTATTTTACTATTTACAAAAAACACAGCTATGAAGATAGCTAACAAAGCACTTAAGAAAGAAAATATTCGTTTTCTTTTTCGCTCACTTACGCTAACCAAAGGATTTTTTTCTGTATCAGCCGGCGCGTAAAGTAAAACGCAATATAGAATCACTAGAGAAACAATCATCATCCAAAGAACAGGTAGAGTAAAATCAGTTTTCTGTAGTATGAATGGAATGCCAACAAATGTTGTGATTCCAAAAATAGAGCAGTTGATTGTTGACTTCGCGTGCCAACCTCCAGCATGCCATCTTAAAAGAACGTAAGGCAAGTTCATGATAAACGTTTCAAATAGAACACCTAAAAGATACGCGATTACATAAACCTGGATAGTCTTGAAGATATTGATCATAAAAATTTCTAGCGAGTAGGCAACATTCTCATATTCATCCTCTGTCATATGATTCTTTGCTTGGATCTTATCTAGTAGAAATAACGTAAAGGAATGTGTCATTTTTTCACCTCTTGTGAGTGACTTCTCATTACTGTTCGATTGTAAATCATTTGCTTGTTTACTACAACGAAAAACCGTGAATAGACCGAATTTGCACCAGGATGGTTAATTATACTTCTTGTTCGGTCAATATAAAATTTTTAAGCGAGTCTTTCAATGGAACATATTTTCTTCTGGAAAAAGGGCAATTATTGTTAGAACAGTCCTCTAAGAAGTAAATATTTCGCTCATATTTGTTGATTTCTCGAATCATATGCAAGTTAACGATAAAGGAGCGATGACAGCGAAATAGCCAGCTTCGATTTGACTCTTCGAAATCGTTTAAGTCGCCTGTAGAATAATGCTTCTCTTCTTTAGTAACAAAGCATAGCGTGTGGTCTCTCGTAGGATCTACAGTGATATATAGTAGTTCAGTCGCCTGGATAACGACTGGGCCCTTTTTTGTTTCTAAAAAAATTGATGTCCGCATTTTTATCTCCCCTTTTTAATATTAATAATAGTGAGTTTAATGCGATTTGTTAAGCCTAATACCGTGAATGGTTGGATTTCAACCGTATACGGTATTATTTGAGTTTTCAATGGTCTTTTATCAAGTAGATAAGTATTCGATTTACATCTTATGCAGAAAAAGTTAAATGAGTTATCGATAATGAGGTTTCACTTAAAAAAAAGATAGAAAGTTTTTTTAGATTATGTAGGTATACCATTTAAATTGATAATAAAAATATTACTGTAATTCGTTAAGCATCTGTGAGTTTTATTGCAGATGCTTTTCTGCAGGATTAAAGAAATATGTCAATTTGATTTTGAGCTGGAAATCACCTTAATTTAATGTACAATGAACTTATAAATTAGTTATTTTATGGTTTTTATAGATTATGAAAGATTGATAGCTTTATCTATAAGCTAATAAACCCTTCGTATTTATTCTTTCAAGGGAAAAATAATAAAATGGGAGTTATTTTATGAGAAAGTACATTAGACTACGTTTGTTTGGTACCACCTTGTCACTGTTGGGACTGATGACGTTTGCTACTACAAAATTAGTGAACGCAGCAGAAACTGAAGATTCTACAATAAATACAAGTAGTATTGCTGCTTCGGATTCTGAAACTAGCTTAACTACTTCGAGTACAGAACAAGTAGTTTCAGCAGACAGAAAAGATGTAAAAGCAGAACCATTGAAAGATTCAGAAGAGTCAAAAGCCTCAGAAGCGGGATATACAGAGCAGCAATTTGAACAAATTATGAGTATACCAACACTGGAAACTGCGGCTCTGCCTCCAATGAGTCGTGCGGGCGGACAGCAAAATTCTGTTGTATCAAGTGCGAGAGCCCAAATTGGTAAACCCTATGCGTGGGGCGCTGCTGGTCCGAATTCATTTGATTGCGGCGGATTAGTGAAATATGTTTATAAACAATCCGTAAATATGGATTTATTGATGGGAACAACGAATCAAGAAAAATATGGAACTGAAGCGAGTTTAAGCGCGTTGCAACCAGGTGATTTGCTTTTTTATGGTAATCGAGGGGCTACTTATCATGTGGGAATTTATATTGGTAATAATCAAATGATTCATTCGCCGCAACCAGGCCAGAGCGTCACAGCGGTGGATATCAAGTATTTTTACCCGAATTTTGCTCGTAGACTTTTAAATACGGGTACTGATCCAAATGTTTCTCCTTCGACAGATGGTCAGGCTGCAAACGAGCGTTATATTTTTAGAATGTATAACAAGAATGATGGTCAGCACCACTACACACAAATAACTAGCGAAGCGACTAATTTGATCAAGGTTGGTTGGAATTATGAAGGAGTCGGTTGGGTATCGCCTTCGACGGGGACTTCCGTTTACAGAATGTACAATCCTAATAACGGCAGACATCATTACACACCGCATGCCTATGAGAGAGATAACTTAATTAAAGTCGGCTGGAGATATGAGGGTGTCTCTTGGTATTCGGGTGGAAGTGTTCCTGTTTATCGCTTATACAATCCGCAAGCAGCACCAAGAGAAGATAGTCATCACTATACACCAATCGCTTCTGAACGAGACAGTTTAGTTAAGGCAGGGTGGAAATCAGAAGGTACTGCATGGTATGCATCAAGGACACTGAACTAAACCTTTAACAATAAAATGAATAGTAGATTTTTTAAGTGTCTTCGAAAAATAATTAACAAAATGAAAGTAAACGAGCATATTACCTATCGATTTCGATAGTGTATGCTCGTTTGACTTTATATTACTTCGTTAAGTCATTTTTTTAACTTATCAAATTTCTATTCAAACACACCATTCAATCAGTTAGGTCTTTTGTGTATGATCGCAAACAATTCTTACATACTATCCTACATTCAGGACTGAAAACGAACCGTTTAGGAAAGTTTCGTCCTATCCGAGCATTTTTATTCTATAATCTGAATAAAATGTATGGTAAAAGAGGTGAGGCTGTTGTTGAGGAACACAAATGGATTAATAAAATTCTTACAATGGCTGGACACTGGGACATACCAATTATGGCAGCAGTTTAAAGGGCTGTCTAAAAGACAGAAACAGTTTCTTATTTGCTTAGTAATTGTGTGCGTCTTCGTTTTACTAAGTTTTATTAGTACTCACACTGCAAATAATGCAATGTGGGTAGAGGGGACATGGTCCAATCACTCCGAGAAATACTCAATCAAAGCAAAAAATAAAAAGTGCAAGTTTTGGAACGTTAAGCAAAATGGGTATATTTTGATGGAAGACGCACAAGTTGCCGCAAATTCAACGAAGAGAAATATTGTTTTAGCAAAAAGTGGCAGTAATACCGAATACCATATTATCAAATTAGATAACGAGCATTTGGAACTGCAGATCTTTAATAATAAAAAGATGATAAAGAAGATGGAGCTGCAGAAGAGTGAATGACTGACTTGTTATTTCTATGACAAGATGATTCTAGTTTCAGTAGATTAATCCGTACAATGAAAATGAGGGATCACTATGAGTATACCAATTTACTCTAATAACTATTAATACAGATAAGAAACAGCGCATCGCTAAAAAAGATGTGCTGTTTTTTTAGTTTTGATACTAATAATAGTAATAAGGAAATGTAAATATTTATAATATCATCTATTTAAGAGTGATATTTTTCTGGGGTGGATTTGTTGGATTGCTTAACGAGGACAATCGAAATAGGCATAACTAACAGGATGATTTTGATCAGTAAGGATAACAAAAATATGATAGTATTTAATGGCTTAAGTTGCTGCGGATTTATCTGTACTTCAGTAGAACTTAAGAAAGAACAGTTTTCATTTATTAAAAAAAGACAGAAAGGTTGTAAAACAGGTAATTCCGCCTGTTTTTTTTTATGGGGGAATAAACTGAAGGAATTATGAGAGCTCATGTTGCACAAAGTATGCATATTATTGGATAACAAAATCTGTAGATTTGAAAACGTTTTTAAAGTATTTTGAGAGTGTAAGGGTGATGAATATGAACTTAGAAGATAGAAATAACCAAATATTAATGGAACTAATAAATACCCCCCAAATTACTAGTAAAGTTTTATATGAAAGGTTCAATCTATCCAGAAGTCAATTAAATTACGCTTTAAAAAAAATCAACGATTTTCTAGAAGATGGAAAGTTGCCGCAAATCAAAAGAACAAAAAAAGGTTACTTTTTAGTTCCTAATGAGGTGATATCCGTATTTGGAGGTGGAAAAGAAAAAGAACGTGAAAAGATAGAGCACTATATATTTTCAGGGCAGGAAAGAATCTGGGTAATCGAATTGATGGTTTTGGGCAAAGAAGAGCATCTATCGTTGGATCACTTCATCGTGGAGTTGGAGGTTAGCAGGAATACCATTTTGCGAGATTTAAAAAGAATTGGAGAAGATATTGAGAAGTATGATTTGGAATTAAAATACACCCGACAGAAAGGATATTATTTCCACGGTGATGAATGGAATAAACGCGAGTTGCTATCTGAGACTTTAATGAATTTGGCAGAGATTTATGACGGAATCAATTGTATTATCCAATTTTCAAAAATTGATACTGATCTAGTTGAGGTTTTCAAGAAACGTATCTGGTTAGTGGAAGAAAAATTGAATATTCAATTTACTGATGATCGCTTAAAGGTTTTACCGCTACTAGTCATTCTAATTATTCGGAGAGCGAAAAGAGGGAAACAAATAACTTACAATTTCAAAATTAATGATTTTGAACTTGCGGATACAAAAGAATTTTTAGCTGCAGAACATATTATTTGGGATGTAGATGAAATAAGTAGAAATGAACGAGTGTATCTAACTTTATTATTGCTTACAACTAATTTGTCGCAAGCGAACATCCTTTCAGTTAGAGAAATTGATAATTTAAAAGAGGCTCTATTTGAAGTATTGAACAATTTTGAAAAGGTATCAGGTCTAAGTATTGAACGTAAAGAAATATTGTTAGAACGATTACTGATTCATATGAGACCAGCATATTATCGCATTAAATACCATTTAAATTTGCAAACACGATTTTACCAAGAGAACAAGGACGCTGATTTGTTTTCCTTATTTTACCTAGTGAAGGAATCTAGTAAACCTTTGGAAATTTTTTTTGAAGAGTCGATACCAGACCCCGAATTATTCCTAATTTCTTTATTCATAGGTAGTCATATCGTCGAAAGTACAGAGATCATTAGAGACGAAAATAGAAGGCGAGCAGTTATTGTTTGTCCGAATGGTATCTCAATCTCGCTATTGCTAAAGAATACTTTACAAAATTTATTACCGGAAATCGACTTTGTAGATTTGATTTCTGAAAGAAAATTCTATCGAAATAATTACGATGTTGATTTCATTTTTTCAGCTATTCCTTTGGAAACCGAGAAATCTGTTTTTGTTGTAAATAATTTTTTAACGGATCAGGAAAAAAGACAACTAAGAGAGCGTGTATTACGATCAGTGACACTATCTCAAAATACCGTTATAAATCCAGAGAAAATCATGTCATTAATAAAGAAATATGCGGTGATCACTGATGAAGAAAATCTGTATCACGAACTATTGACGCTATTTACTCCAAAGGATTTCGAGAGATTAGAGAAGAAACGTATTCATTTAATCGATACATTAAAAATGGATACTATCCAAATATTTGATGATGAAATAAAGTGGTCAGAACTTCTTGATAAATTGGCAGAGCCTTTAGAAAAGCAAAAAGTTATTAGTAAAAATTTTGTGACCGTTTTAAAACAAGAGATGCCCATTTTACCTCAATACACAGTTTTACGTAATACTATAGGCCTGCCACATACGATGAGTGAAGCTGGAGCACTAGGAGTAGGAATCAGTATGGGAGTCGTTAAGAAAGGAATACTTACTGAAAACGGATCAAAAGTACATTCAGTTGTTCTATTGGCTTCTAATGATAAAGATAAACATGTCGATTTGATCTTTGAATTGATGAATTTAGCAGGTTCGGAACAACTAAAAAAAATAGAAGAAGCAACAACTATCAGTGAAATACTCACTTTGTTAGTAGATTTTAGTGAAGAATATTGGAGGAACTAAGAGATGGGGAAAAATGACAAACTAAGTTTTTATGTGAAAACTCCGTTGATTTTTGTTCAAGAGTCTTTTTCGAGTCATATCGA
Organism: Enterococcus sp. AZ128; assembly: GCF_051714485.1. Taxonomy (NCBI): domain Bacteria; kingdom Bacillati; phylum Bacillota; class Bacilli; order Lactobacillales; family Enterococcaceae; genus Enterococcus; species Enterococcus sp. AZ128. The sequence continues at coordinate 298,842 of NZ_JBIORZ010000002.1, read as the reverse complement.
AATTTTTGAACAGGTCTATGAACAAGCATTAGAACTAGGATGGGTCAGAAGTGATTTTCTTGAACGAATAAAGGAACGAGAAGACATGTTTCCGACTGGGATTCAGTTGGAAAAATTTGGTGCGGCCATTCCACATACAGATGCAGAGTGCATTCTAACCGAATTTGTGGCAGTAATTACTAATAAGAAACCGGTTCAATTTACTAGCATGGAGGACAAAAATAAAAAAGTTATTACGGATGTTGTGTTCATTTTGGGATTAAATCAACCTCATGCGCAGTTAGAAATGCTGCAATCATTAATGAAATTATTACAAAATGACAATATTTTAGAGGAAGTTTTAGCAGCAAAAGATTCAGAACAACTACTTCATGCAATTAAAAAAAATGAAAAATAAAGGGAGACGATTATTATGAGGAAAGTTAAAGTATTGGTAGCTTGTGGCGCAGGAATTGCTACATCGACAGTAGTTATGAAAAGAATTGAAGATCTATTGCAGGATAATAACATTGATGCGGATGTTCAACAAATTAAAATTGCCGAAGCAGTATCTAAACAGGAAGGCGCTGATATGCTTATTTCGACAACAATCTTACCGACCCAATACAAAATACCAGCAATTACAGCTTTGGGATATATCAGTGGCATAGGCGCCGACAAATTAGATAAAGAAATCTTGGAATTAGCACGATCCGTTGATCAATAAAGTTAGTTAAAAATAGTGGCCGCTATTTAAAATAAACATACAAGGAGGATTTATTTGAATGAAAGCTATTAACGATGTTGTACAGTATATCCTGAATTTAGGACCTACTGTCATGCTCCCCATTATGATTCTAATCATAGCACTTATTTTTAGAGTTCCGTTTGGGAAAGCATTAAGATCAGGATTAACAATAGGAATTGGATTTGTAGGTATTAATTTGGTTATCGGTGTGTTATCAGATAATTTGGGGCCCGCTGCGCAAGCTATGGTCGAACGCTTTGGATTTCATTTAACTGTGATTGATACTGGATGGCCATCCGCGGCATCTGCTGCATGGGCTTCGCCGGTTTCTGCAGTTTTAATTCCGATTTGCCTGATTGTAAACGTTATCTTACTCCTGCTGAAAGTTACAAAAACTTTAGATATTGATTTATGGAACTATTGGCATTTTATCGCTGCGGGAGCAACGGGTTATATTGTAACAAATGGTAACTGGTGGTTTGCTATTTTATGTGCCGTATTGTATGAGATTGCTTGCTTGATTATTGCCGACAAAACAGCTCCTTTAGTAGCGAAATTCTATGGGTTGGAGGGAGTGAGCCTGCCAACTGGATCAACAGTCGCATTTGGCTTAGTAGGTATTCCGATTGGTATTGCTATAAGTAAAATTCCTGGTCTAAATAAGTTGCACGCTGATCCAGAATCGATCCAAAAACGTTTTGGTATTTTTGGTGAACCAATGATGATGGGGATTATTATCGGAGCAGCTATTGCTGCACTAGGTGGTTATGATATTGGGGGTATCTTAAAAATGGGTATCAACATGGGGGCAGTAATGTTCTTGATGCCTCGAATGGTAAAAATTCTAATGGAAGGTCTAATCCCAATTTCAGAATCTGTCAGAGATTTTTTACAAGAACGTTATGGGGAAAGAGAAATTTATTTAGGCTTAGACGCTGCGGTTACCACCGGACACCCAGCCAACTTGGCAACCGGTTTGCTTTTAGTTCCAATAACTTTATTTATTGCTGTTATATTGCCAGGCAACAAGGTGTTACCTTTTGGTGATTTAGCAACTATTCCATTTTATGTTTCTTTAATTGTCGCTCATCGGAAAGGGAATATTATTCAATCGGTGTTAACAGGAACCGTTGTAATAGCATTGGCATTATATATGGCAACTAATTTCGCTCCTGTTCACACAGAAATGATGCGAGGTGTGTATGAGTTTCCTAAAGGAGCAACACAAGTATCAACGCTCGATATGGGTGGTAACTTCTTAAACTGGGTAATTTTGAAATTTTCTCAATTGTTTTCTGGAATTCTTTAATTTTTTATAGCCATTACTGAATTAAGGGACTTTAAAAAGAGTCCCTTGATTTTTTGAAAGGAGAAGCTTTGTCATGAAAGCCGCATTGTTAAAAGGGTTGAATCAATTTGAAATAGAAAATATCGAAAAGCCTATTCCTAAGGAACACGAGGTGTTGATAAAAGTCAAAGCTGCAGGAATTTGTGGATCTGATATTCATAAAATGCAGAACGAATGGAAATATGAACTACCCATGGTTTTGGGGCATGAATTTTCTGGGGTCATTGAATCAATAGGAAGTAAAGTAAAAAGGACATTGAAAGGTAATCGAGTGGTTGTAGCGCCTCTGATTCCCTGTCATGAATGTGTTTACTGTGAATCGGGAAAATATCAGTTGTGCGAAGATTATACAATGGTAGGCTCTCACCGATATGGTGGTTTTGAAGAATATGTGACTGTTCCAGAAGAAAATGTGATTAACATAGGGGAAAGCATTTCTTTTGAAGAAGCCGCAATGATTGAGCCATTAGCGGTTGCAGCCCATGGCGTAATGGGCTTAGATCCTAAAATCGGAGATACGATAGCTGTATTTGGACTAGGAACGATAGGAATATTAACAGTTCAGTGGTTGTGTTTAACTGGTGTTAAAAAGATTATTGGTGTAGATATTGACTCAAATAAGATAAACGAGGCTAAAAAGTATGGTGTAACGGATACGATAAATTCTTTGGAAGAATCATTAGAAGATAAAATATTTGAGTTAACTGACAATCTTGGAGTGGATATCGCTATCGAATGTGCGGGCTCCAAAATTACCGAGGAGCAGTGCCTGTTAATTACAAGAAAAGGTGGGAAAATTGGTTATCAAGGAATCGCCTATTCAGATGTTCTATTACGTCAACGAGCTTTTGAAAATATTTTTAGAAGAGAATATACAATAAACGGTTTCTGGAATTCGTATTCAGCACCTTTTCCTGGGAAAGAATGGATACATTCTGCGAAGTTTATCGAACAAGGGAAAATAAAACTGAAGGAATTGATTTCTCATCGCTATGAATTGGGAGAGATTCAAAAAGCATTTGATCTGACAGTGAATCGTGAAGAATCTTATAACAAAGTAATGATTTTTCCGGAAGAGAGAAAAGAGGAAAAGAAATGATGCAGGGTGTTTCAAAACAAGCCCCCGGCTACGATCAAATGGCATTTATCGACCTTGCTGTACCTGAAACAACAGAGGATAAGGTCTTGATCAAAGTCGCATATACCGGTATCTGCGGATCAGATATCCATACGTTTAAAGGTGAATACAAAAATCCAACGACACCAGTTGTGCTGGGGCATGAATTTTCTGGACAAGTCGTTGCAGTAGGTGACCACGTAACAACGGTCAAAGTTGGCGATCGTGTGACCAGCGAGACAACGTTTTATGTCTGTGGCGAATGTGAGTATTGTCAGGAAAAACAATACAATTTATGTCCGCATCGTAAAGGAATCGGAACGCAGCAAAATGGCTCGATGGCTAATTACGTGTTGGCACGGGAAGAAAGTATTCATTTATTACCAGATCACCTGAGTTATGAAGGGGCAGCGATGAGCGAACCTTTGGCTTGTTGTGTGCATGCGATGTATCAAAAGAGCCGTTTAGAACTAAAAGATACGATTATTATCATGGGACCTGGACCGATTGGACTGTTCCTATTGCAGATCGCCAAAGAAATCGGAGCTTTCGTTATTATGACAGGAATCACGAAAGATGCGCACCGTTTAGAATTAGCGAAAAAACTGGGTGCAGATGTGATCGTAGATACGATGAAAGAAGATTTAGCCAAAATTGTTGATGAAGCAACGAATGGCTACGGTGTTGATAAAGTATACGATGCATCTGGAGCGGTGCCGGCTGTAAATGCCAGCTTGCCATTGATCCGTAAACAGGGGCAATTTGTTCAAGTGGGGCTATTTGCCAACAAAATGGTAGACCTGGATACGGAATCAATTATACAACGTGAGATTGAATACATCGGCAGTCGTTCACAGAATCCTTATGATTGGCCAATCGCGATTCATTTGTTAGCCAAAGGCGCAATCAATATCGATGAGATGATCACGAAAAAATACCCATTAACTGATTGGCGTGAAGCGTTTGATAAAGTGATGGAAGGCAATGAGATCAAAGTGATGATCGAGTCAAATCCAGGAGAATTTCCTGACTAATGGAAAATTAAGTGAGCTGGTTGGCAGACTCACTTACGGACGCTAAAGTCCAAGGAGGAAAATGCCCGACCATTGCCCTCTCATTCTAACAGCTTAAGCAACATGATAGATAAAAGGGATTACTAATGATACTAGTAGTGCCTTATAACCTATAAATATATTGTAGTAGGAGGAAAGACATGGAAAGTTGGCTGGGTCTAGATAATAAGGTAATTATTGTAACTGGCGGTTCTGCTGGAATTGGGTGCAGTATCGTCAAATGTTTGATAGAAAACAATGCACTAGTGGTGAACTTTGATCTGAAGAGTACGAATCAAATCAAAGAAAAAAATTATTATTTTTATAAAGTCGATGTATCAAAAAAAAATGAGATAGATCAGCAAGTAGATCATGTTTTTCAGAAATTTGGGCGGATTGATGGTCTAGTAAATAATGCAGGAATAGCGTTACCCGGCATGTTAATAAATCCTGACAACACTGGGAAGTATGAATTGACCGAGAAATTATTTGATCGGATTGTCTCAGTTAATCAGAAAAGTGTATTTCTAATGAGTCAAGCAGTGGCTCGTAAGATGGTTACGCAGCATTCTGGAGTAATTATAAATATGTCTACTGAAAGTGCTTTAGAGGGATCAATCGGACAAGGTTTTTATGTAGGAACAAAGGGAGCTATTAATAGTATGACTTGTACTTGGGCAAAAGAGTTAGGTAAATATAACATCCGAGTTTTAGGTGTAGCGCCAGGTATTATGGAAGAGACTGAACTGCGTTCTGAAAGGTATGAAGAAACATTAGCTTTTATTAGAAGAATATCGCTAAGTGAATTGAGAGAAGGCTATGTAAAAGCTTCAAGTATTCCACTCGGCAGAGTTGGAAGGTTATCGGAGATTGCAGAAGTAGTTGCCTTCTATTTGTCAGAACATGCTAGCTATTTAAGTGGTATTATCACAAATATTGCTGGTGGGAAATCTAGAGGGTAAAGGGGATAAAAAATGGAGTATTTGTTGGATACCGTCTGTTTAGATAGTATTGAAAAGTATATGGATGTAGTACCTATTAAGGGAATAACATCTACACCGAGTATCATTAAAAGAGAAGGAAAAATTGATTTTTTCCCCCATATGAAAAAGACACTTGAAATAATTGGGAATGAGCGTACCTTACACATGCAAGTCGTCGCAAAAGAACTTGAAGGAATGGTAGATGACGCAAGAAAAATTTGGAACCAGATCGGCGAAGAAGTTTTCGTAAAAATTCCGGCGTCAAAAGCTGGCCTGAATGCACTAAATATTTTAAAAAAAGAAAATGCCAATTGTAGAATTACAACTTCAGCTGTTTATACAAAACTACAGGCCTTTCTGGCACTAGAATCAGGAGCAGATTATGTAGCAGTCTACACTAATCGATCTGAAAATATCGGAATTAATCCATTTGATATCATTGGCTCAGCCAAAGAATATGCCAAAACAAATACACTGAATGGAAAGATCATGGCGTCTAGTATTAAGAATACAATGCAAATTACAGAAGCAATAGATTCTGGAGCTGATGCCGTAACGTTTTCTCCCGAAATATTAGAGGTGTTCTTTGATTTAGCAGTGACTAAACAAGCAATAGACCGTTTCTCAAATGATTGGGAACACTTTTATCAAACGAAAAATATTTGATACATCTTATGAAGCTCACTCATTTTAAAGATGAGTGAGCTTTTCAACGTAAATCACTTTGTAAATAGGGATCAAAAATGCTAAAATAAGAACGGATGTTCGTTTTTGTTCTTAGGAGGTATTAAGATGAGACAAAGTTCAATTTTTGAAAAATCGAGAGAAGAGAGTGAGCCGTTGGCAACGCGCGTTCGACCTGAGAATCTAGAGGAGTTTGTTGGACAAACGCATTTGTTGGGTAATGGGAAGTTATTAAGAGAAATCATTGAAAATGATCATGTTTCATCAATGATCTTTTGGGGTCCTCCCGGTGTTGGTAAGACAACATTGGCACGGATTATTGCAAATCAGACAAAATCTGAATTTATCAATTTTAGCGCGGTGACGAGCGGAATCAAGGAAATAAAAACAGTCATGAAAGACGCTGAGCACAATCGTACATATGGTACTAAAACAATTGTTTTTGTAGATGAAATCCATCGCTTCAATAAAGCGCAGCAGGATGCTTTTTTGCCCTATGTTGAAAACGGGAGTATTATTCTGATAGGAGCTACGACAGAGAATCCATCATTTGAAATAAATTCGGCTTTACTATCCAGAAGTAAAGTTTTTGTATTGAATCAATTGGAAAGCTCAGATATTTTACGGCTGCTGAAGCAAGCGATTGAAAGTCCAAGAGGTTTTCCTAAACTAAAAATTAAAATGGACGATGAAGTGCTAAATTCGATTGCAAAATATGCGAATGGTGATGCTAGAGTGGCTTTGAATACATTAGAAATGGCTATTCTAAATGGAGAGAAGGAAGCTGCCATGGTAACTCTCAAAGAGGATAAGCTGTTGGACTTGATCGAACGAAAATCTTTTCTCTATGATAAAAAAGGGGAAGAACACTACAATACGATTTCGGCCTTGCATAAATCCATGCGAAATAGTGATGTAGATGCTGCAATCTATTGGCTGGCCAGGATGATAGAATCTGGTGAAGATCCATTGTTCATTGCGAGGCGTTTGGTTCGTTTTGCGAGTGAAGATATTGGATTGGCAGACAACCGCGCTTTGGAATTAACCAATACAGTATTTCAATCCTGTCAATTCATAGGATTGCCGGAGTGTAATGTTCATTTAACTCAAGCCGTGATCTATTTATCTCTAGCCCCTAAGTCAAATGCTGTCGACGCGGCTTATCAACTGGCGAAGAAGGACGTTTATGAAACAATGAATGAACCAGTTCCTTTGGTTATTCGCAATGCACCAACAAAATTGATGAAGGATTTGCATTATGGAGAAGATTATCAGTACGCTCATTATACAGATGATAAATTGACTTCGATGAAAACAATGCCGCCTTCATTAGAAGGTAATCAGTACTATCTGCCAACCATGCAAGGAAATGAGAAACGCTTCAAAGAGCGTAAGGAAGCAATTGAAAAATGGCATTCCCAGCATGATTAACAAAGAAAGCTATTTTTACAACAAAAAAACGTTGCCTTTCTATTTTGAAGGCAACGTTTTTTTTAATTAATTCCAGTCGATAATAATTCTGTTTGTTATGGATATATTATTCTTTTTTTAAAAAATGACTATTCTTAAGAAAAATCTATAAAATAATACAAAGATATGATAATATGTTTAATAAATAATATTAAAAAGAAATGTGTAGATGGATTGTGATCGAAAAGTCCACTATTTTTTTGTGCTGAAATAAAAAAGTAGATAAATTGCGTCTGAAAATAAAACGAAACAAAAATCTGCTAGATATAATTAAGCTAAGGAACAGGTAAAAAGACGTTAGAAAGAGGTGGCTATGTCTCCCAACGATTTATTAATTACGGACGATCGCTATAAATGGTACATTGCTCATTTATTAGAGATTAAGCGAAATTCATATTGTTCATTAACTCAAATCAGTGAAATATTGGACTTTTCTGCTTATAAAACAGAGACATATTTGAAAGAGCTGGGATACGATCTGGAAAAGATAGGAGAGAATCATCTGATTGAACTAAGTAATGATGGGGAAGTTCGTAGTTCCAAATTTTCACATCTCTTGGTAAAAAAACTTCGAGTTTATTATGTTGAAAAGAGTCCAGCTTATCAGATGTTTCATCTGTTTCTGACGAAAGAAATTAGTTTAGACAGTCAATTGGATCAGGAAAAAATCAACTTAAGCCGTTCAGGAGCGTATAAATATCAGAAAAACTTAAAGAAACTGTTGTCCGACGAAAATATTCAATTAAAGAAAAATAAATTATCAGGGCAAGAATTTCAATTGAGAAGTTTTCTATTTGGCATTTATTACGAGTTGTTTAATGGCATCAAAAATCCTTTCGAGGAAACCATAATAAAACTTGCGAGAGATATTTTGAATCACTTTATTCACTATTACAAGACTAGCTTAGTGAAAACAAAAGAAATTAAACTCATTTTCTTTTTATGTATTTGGTTGACACGTTTAAAGCATAATCATGCAATAGATCATGCATTTATTTCTATTAATGAGGAAGAATTTTTTACGTATTTACAGAAAGTATTAAAGGATCAATTCGCCCTGAATGCCGAACAAATCCAATTTGAACTCGCTTATTTTTATCTATTTGTTTATCTGGAGGCGATCGATCGGTCATCGTTTGTCGATTTTCTACCGTCTAGTGTTGAGGATCAGGCTAAGGAATTGACGACTATTTTTTTTAACTCATTGGGAACTCAAATAGAGCGTAATGGAGAGAAGTTAACCTTTTCGACTAATACTATTGATGAATTTCGAAATATAAATCGTAAATGGTTGATTTATCATTTCAAAGAGTCAACGTTCATCACAAAAGGTCAGATTCGCTATTTTCAAGAAATAAATCCTTTGCTTGATGACTTCATTCAAGAATTTGTAGAGAAGGCGGAGCTGCGATCGCTTTTCCTAAGTAGACAGGAAAAGACAAAGCTCTATTATGATTACTTGTTTTTTGTTATTACCCAAATTCCTATTGAACGACTAGAAAATCCTCTCCATATTTGCATTGATTTTTCACATGGCGAAATTTATAACGACTATATTCGCAGGATGCTGTCTTCCTTGCAAAGTATGAACATTCAATATGAAAAAAAATTGAGCACTAAAACAAAAATATATCTATCTGATTTTGCGTTGGATACATTGCCTTGCCAGCAGATAATTTGGAAACGTCCGCCAACACCAGAAGATTGGAAGGAACTTGGGGACCTTTTGGTGGAGGTTAGAGGAGGGATGAGTTGAAAAAGCAAACGATGGTGACGTTGACTATACCTTTTCTACTGATGTATCAGTCTCATTGGCCAGTTCTTTACAGCAATTATAGTATTTCAAGCATAGTCAGTGGGCATGCAAATATTGTTATTGAGCAAGATGGCGATCATGAGATCGTTGTAAGAAATTATAAATTAAAAAAGCGGACGAATACTCAGGAAATTGAACAAAAAATTTTGTTTCTACAAGAGGCCTATGAGCCGATAAATTCTACCGGGAACACAGATTTGGGAAATCTTTTAGGTAGTCTGGCTGGGACGATTACTTATGCCGCTAAAGAACCTGCGGATTATTTTGAGCATTTCATATTGAACTAGAGGGAGAAAAAGAGATGAAACGAAAAATTATAGGAATACTTTCAACGATTTTGATTGTGTCAGGGATGCTGCCAATTGGAATTTTTGCAAAAACTACGTTACAAGAAGGTGCAATAATTCAAGAGGCGACATTAAAGCATAGCAATGGCAGTGAAATAACGGCTGAAAATCCGATAGAAGTAAATGAAATCATTGAGGTAGAAATGAAATGGCTAGTTTCCGATACAGAGATTTTTTCGGTAACATTGCCTAATAATTTGATTTTTGAAGAGCAAGATGGAAATATTGAAAATTCAAATAATAGCTATACGGTAAAGAACAATCAATTGTTTTTTTATGAGACAGAGAAAAGGCAAACACCGATCATTTCAATCACGTTGAAAGCCTCAACTAACGGAAAAAATCTGATAAACGAAATTGTTGATTTTGGGAATAACGTTACTAAAACGATTTTCTATATGACAGAAGACGATAAGACTAGTGATCCTATTACTCAGAAAATTGTGATGCCACAGGTGATTAAAGAGGTTACGCCCGAAATCAAGAATGTTTTACTTGAAAAAAGTGATGGCTCAGGTGGATGGTCACCGATTGAAGATGGCGATTCCCAACTTACCACAAAATCATTTCGGTTAAGCGTGGATTGGGAAATACTGGATTCGTCTACTATTCAATCTGGAGATTACATGGAAATTAAACTTCCATCAATTCTTAGATTGACCGATGTTCCAGCCAGCGCCTTGAATATTAAGGTTGAAGGACAGGACTACCATGTAGGTACGTATGAACTATATAAAGTGACCGACGCTTCTGGAAATTATGATTATTCTGTTTTTCGAGTAGTTTTTAATGACACGATTGCTAAAGAGAAGATCTCGTCGATTGAAAACGGCTATTTCAGATACACGGGACTTTTTAATAAAGAGTTATCAAAAGAAGAATTAGTAACCATCGGTGATTTCGAACTTCCTTCTTTTAGTATTGGAAAAAATCCTGATAAAGAAATCAATTTTACAGATACTTTATACAAACAAGGGTATCAAGCATTAAATACCAATCGATTACAATGGTCAGTACAAGTCAACATGGACGATGTTACTTCCATATATAAAGGTGGCAAAGCAAGTTCGGAAATTTACTCAAATGCTGTATTTGTAGATGAGTTGGAAGAAGGGCTAACCTTTTTACGAGAACAAGTAGGATCAGACGCTGTTCCATTCCCATATCGAGCAGGTGTTTCAATTTATAAAGTATTACCTGATGGTACGGTAACCGATAGCAGAATAGGCTCAGTCTTAATGAATCGTAGTAATTATCATGATGTTGCAGATAGTATTGACATGAGTTCGATTGATACTGCCAAGGAAGATATTAAGAATCATCCTGTTGGAAGTTTCGCTATCTATGTGGATGATGTTACTAAAAAAGAGACACTGCTGATACATCTTGGGGAAATTCCAGATAGTACCTCTGGTGCACAAGCAGGATTAGTATTTGACCGGACATGGGAATACATGGAAAACATGATAAACAGTGCTACTAGTATGACTGATGAAGAAAAAGTAGCAACATTAGCAGCTTTGCGAAATTTATACGATGAGTCCAATGGTACTTGGTCCATTGGTTATACAATTGAAATGCAAGCTCAAGCGGATAGTTCTGTTCCTAGTGATCATAGATTCTCTAATACAGCTCACCTGTATTATGACAATGGGGATATGACAAGCAATGAATCTGCTGTCATTTATCAGAAGTCTGATGCGGGTGGAGAGGGAAAAGTACCAAAAAATGCTATAGAGATTGTGAAAAAGGATAAAGATACTAATCAACCTATTGCCAATGTTCAGTTTGAAGTTGTCGAGTATGACGGCAATCAAGAAGGCGCACAAGTGGGGACTTTAATTACGGATGTAGATGGGAAAGCAACATTAGGTAACTTAAAAGTTGGTAAGTATAAGATTAAGGAAATTTCTGGATTGGACAATTACGATCCGAAGATGATTATTGAAAATCAAACCAATCTGACAACAGATGGAATTTTTGAAATATCCGCTTCAGATAGTGAAGGGTTCAGTTTTGATATTTATAATAAAAGACTTTCAGGAACAGTTGATTTAAACGTGAAAAAGAAATTAACTGGGTCGACGTTGCAGTCTGGGGATTTTGAATTCACTCTACTTGGTCATGGAGAAAACCAGACGAAGACGAATACTAATGAAGGTGACGTGAAGTTTGACAGTATTGATTACGATGCTCCTGGTACGTATATCTATACGATTGAAGAAACACAAGGAAATTCAGAAGGAATTACCTACGACCCGAAAAAAATTACCGCAACGGTTACGGTTAAGAAAGAAAAAGACAAATTAGAAACCAGCGTGATTTACACGGATGATGATGGTGATGACACCAATGTACCAGAAGAATTCGTCAATAAATATGTCAAACCGCAATCGAAGCCAACGGAATTGATTTTAGAGGCACAAAAGACCTTGAGTGGTAAAGAATTGTCTTCAGGAGACTTCGAATTCAAGTTGACCGGTCACGGAGAAGACCAGACGAAGACGAATGACCAAAATGGCAAAATAAAATTTGACAGTATCGAGTTTGATACAGCAGGTACCTATGTTTACATGATCGAAGAAGTAGCTGGAAAAGCGACAGGGATTACCTATGATCAAAAAAAGGTAACGGCCACAGTGACCGTTAAAGAGAACAGTAAAAATGAATTAGAAACTAGTGTAATTTACACAGATGATGACGGGGATGACACCAATACGCCAGAAGAATTCGTCAATAAATATATCAAACCGCAATCGAAGCCGACGGAATTGACTTTAGAAGCGCAGAAGATCTTGAGCGGTAAAGATTTATCTACAGGAGAATTTGAGTTCAAGTTGACCGGTCACGGAGAAGATCAGACGAAGACGAACGCCAAAAATGGCAAAATAAAATTTGACAGCATTGAATTTGACACAGTAGGCACCTATGTTTACACGATCGAAGAAGTAGCTGGAAAAGCGACAGGGATTACCTATGATCAAAAAAAGGTAATAACCACAGTGACCGTTAAAGAGAACAGTAAAAATGAATTAGAGGCTAGTGTAAATTACACAGATGATGACGGGGATGACACCAATACGCCAGAAGAATTCGTCAATAAATATATCAAACCGCAATCGAAGCCGACGGAATTGACTTTAGAAGTGCAGAAGATCTTGAATGGTAAAGAATTATATGCGGGAGATTTCGAGTTCAAACTGACCGGTCACGGAGAAGATCAGACGAAGACAAACACTAAAGATGGTAAAGTGAAGTTTGACAGTATTGAATTTGATACAGCGGGTACCTATGTTTATGAAATTGTGGAAGTTATAGGTAAAGCGACAGGAATTATCTATGATCAAAAAAAGGTAACAGCCACAGTAACTGTTAAAGAGAATAGTAAAAATGAATTAATAGCTAGTGTAATTTATACAGATGACGATGGTACCAATACGCCAGAAGAGTTTGTCAATGAATATATCAAACCGCAAGCGAAGCCAACGAAATTGACTTTAGAAGTGCAGAAGATCTTGAACGGTAAAAAATTATATGCGGGAGAATTCGAATTCAAGTTGACCGGCCAAGGAGAAGTCCAGACGAAGGCAAATGCCAAAAATGGCAAGGTGAAATTTGACAGTATCGAATTCGACACAGCAGGAACCTATGTTTACTCGATCGAAGAAGTAACTGGAAAAGCAACAGGAATTACCTACGACAAAAAAAAGGTAACAGCCACAGTGACTGTTGAAGAGAATAGTAAAAATGAGTTAGAGGCTCGTGTGCTTTATTCAGATGATGATGGCGATGATACCAATAGGCCAGAAAAGTTCGTTAATAAGTACACGGAACCAAAGAAGGTAAACGGGAAAATTACCATTGTAAAAATTGATGGGGATTCAGCTGATACACTCGAAGGTGCAGAATTTGAGTTACGAGATGCGGATAACAAAGTGATTACTATTGGCGGAAAAACAATCGGAGTAACTGGGAAAAATGGGAAATTAACGATTAACAATCTAACTCCTGGAAAATACACTCTTACGGAAGTGAAAGCCCCTAAAGGTTATGAGCTAGATGGAACAGCAATTAACTTTGAAATAAAGAGCGATAGTAGTTCTGATTTTGAAAAAAATCTGAAGGAAGTTAAGAATCATCAGAAAAAGAATGGCGTCGTACTTAAAAAGGTAGACAACAAAGATCATAAAAAAACACTAAAAGGTGCAGAATTTGAGTTGCAAGATACTGCAGGAAAAATAGTATCAGGGTACGAGAAATTAGTCACGGATGAAAACGGTTTGATCTATTTGCATAATCTTCCTAAAGGAGATTATCAGTTTGTAGAGAAAAAAGCACCAAAAGGGTACAAACTTGACTCTGAACCAGTGAAGATCTCTGTAAAAAATGCTAGACGAATTAATGTAATCAAAGAGAATGTACTTCTCACGATTGAAAAAGACAAATTACCAAATACGAACAAAACTAGTGGAAACTCAGGTTCTACTAGTCATACAACAGCAATAGAAAAGTTGTTGCCAAATACTGGAGAACAGCAAAATCCATTTATCTGGATAGGGATACTTTGTTTGCTATCTGCTGGAGAAATTTATTTTTCTCGTAAAAAAGGAATAAAAGGCTTTAGTAAATAATTATGATTAAAATTAAAAAATACAGCTGCGATTTTTTTCGTAGCTGTATTTTTTCTTAGTTAATCAAAAGAATTCGCCTTTCGCCGTACATTATCAACAACAAACGCAGCATCATCTAAAACATAAATACCTTGAATATCTCCGGTGTTTAAGGCGGCGATTGCTTCGTTAGAAAAATGCAGAGAGCTTGTCCCAAAACTTAGCGTTTCTTTACCATCGATTACAGTAAAGGTTTTTACTGCGGATTGATTGATCAGTTCAAACTGAATCGGAATTGATCCAAGCGTGCCTAGATCTTCTTCTATGATTAGCTCCTCTACTTTTTGATAGCGTGATACGACAAATTCATTGTTCTGCTCTATCACCAAAATGGTCGCGAAATGTGTATCGTTAATTAGACTGAGAATACCGATTTTTCCGTTATTGATGGTAGTATCAGCTGATACAATTACAGTAAACGACTCAGCTTGTTCTGTTTGCCGAATTCTAAGAAATGCTGGTGTTCCTTCTTGTTCAATCGTTGTTATTCGCCCATTTAACGTTAAGGTTGAATTCTTCAATAGGACACTTTCTTCTAGTGAATTTCGCAAACTTAACCATTCAGGATTTAAGATAGGTTGATCAAATGTATCATAAAAATCGGTCAATTCTTGTTTATTAATTAACGTGTGTTGATGTTTAGGATAGTTTTTCATATCTACAACTTCGCTTGGGATTCCCTGATTGATTTCAGGCCATTCATTTTCCCAATTTACTGGATAAAGCAAAGTTTCACGCCCCATATTGGTGATCTGCTTAAAACCAATAGTTGATGGTCGGGTCCCAAGGCAGGTCAACCACCAGTTTCCTTTAGTATCTTGAAACAAGTCAGCATGTCCGATATTTTGCAGAGGTTCGCTGGCACGGTTGCGATTAATAAAAATAGGGTTGATAGTATTCGAATCTTCAAAGGGCCCCCAAAGGCTATTCCATTTGAACTATCCATTTTGGCAAACCATCAGCAATTTCCAGTGGCAATCGCAATGAACACGTTGATTTCGTCACTAGCTGGATTTGCAGCGCCGATTCTACTTGCGGCAACAAAAATTTCCGTAGGAGCGAACTCTTACCTTGCAGGAATTGTGATCAGCGGATTGATGGCTGTAGTATTATTGATCACTCGCTTAGGAAACCGTGTCGAAAAAAAGTCTGATCAAGCAACGATCAGTCGAAGTGAAGGAGCACAGGAGGCGTAACGGAACGACACCTTTGCATAAAGAGTTAAGCTGGAAATGATAAATTAGTTATAAAGCCGAACGAGCATAAACTATCGAAATCGCTGGTAATATGCTCGTTCACTTTCATTTTGTAAAGTATTGAAGATAAATCACGGAGAATTTGAGGCATAGCTAAAATTAATGGATAGTCATAAAAAATCGCAATTAGCTCAAACAGGCAAGCAACAGGTATAGTTGATGTACCAGAAGATGAACAGGTTTCAAAGTATATAACAAATCTTTATCGGTAGAAGTCAGTCATGTAAAAATTAGTTAATAGGAGGAAGAAATATGGGAAAAAGTTATCCATCGATTTTATCGTTAATTGGAGAAACACCAATAGTTAAATTAAATAGACTTGTGCCTGAGGCAAGTGCTGAAGTCTATGTAAAGCTGGAATTTTTTAACCCTGGTGGTAGTGTCAAGGATCGGATTGCGTTAAAAATGATTGAAGCCGCTGAAAAGGATGGCAATTTGAAACCGGGAAATACAATTGTAGAACCGACTAGCGGCAATACGGGTGTTGGTTTGGCCATGGTAGGTGCGGCTAAAGGATATCCAGTGATTATTGTGATGCCGGACACGATGAGCATTGAACGAAGGAAACTGATTCAAGCATATGGAGCAACATTGATTTTGACTCCTGGAGCGGAAGGGATGAAAGGAGCCATCGCTAAAGCAGCCGAACTAGCTGAACAAGCTGGATTTTTTATGCCGCTGCAGTTCGATAATCCGGCAAACTCAGCAGCTCATCGTGAGACAACTGCTAAAGAGATTCAAGAAGTTTTTGGCGAAAAGGGGTTAGCCGCATTTGTTTCAGGGATCGGTACAGGCGGAACGATCACAGGTGCAGGGCAACAATTAACACGCGTGTATCCAGATTTGAAAATTTATGGGGTAGAACCAGAAGAGTCGCCAGTTTTAAAAGGTGGAACACATTCTCCACATAAAATTCAAGGTATCGGTGCTGGTTTTGTTCCAAAAGTATTAGACACTGCAATTTATGATGAAGTACTATCTGTTTCAAGTGATGTAGCATTGCAAACGGCTAGAGAAGTTGCGGCGAAAGAAGGAATTTTAGTCGGTATTTCTGCAGGGGCGGCAATCTATTCAGCTATTCAGGTAGCAAAAGAATTAAGCCCAGATAAAAAAGTTCTGGCGATCGTTCCAGATAATGGTGAACGTTATCTGTCTACTTCGCTTTATCAAATAGAAGAATAAGAAGCAATACAATAACTGACAGGTATCGTAATTCAAATGATACCTGTTTTTTTGAAGAAAAAAACAAACCCTACACTAAGCCACCGATCTGTATTTTTCTAGTAAGCTTTTGTGGTTACAGGAAAGTGAGGGCTATTATGGTGATGAAAGAAATGCAAAGCTATTCGCAGATGTGGCGACGAAACACTGTGTTATTCATCTTTAGTCAAGGAATCACGTTGTTTGGTTCGTCTATTGTTCAGATGGCGATCATCTGGCAAGTGGCATTGGAGACTTCATCTGGATTATGGATGACTGTCCTTACGTTGAGTTCTACAATTCCGCAAATGATCATTTCCATTTTTGGAGGGGTGTTAGCAGATCGCTATCCGAGAAAAAAGCTCATTTTATTTGCAGACATGGGAATTGCTATCGTAACTTTCTTTTTAGTGTTGGTGTTTCTATTCGGGAAAACAGCGGATATCCTTCCACTGCTGGTTTTGGTATCGGCGTTGCGATCGATAGGTTCAGGAATCCAAACACCAGCGGTTAGCGCAGTAATCCCACAGATCGTTCCAGAAGAACAGTTGATTCGCTATAACGGCATTAATGGCAGTATGATGGCTATTGTGCAATTTGCCTCTCCGGCAGTGGCGGGTGGGATTTTATCTGTTGGAAGCTTTCAATGGATACTACTGATTGATGTAGTAACGGCAATCATTGGAATCATCATTCTATGCTTAGTACCTATCGGAAACCCGCCTGCTATGGAAGAGGTCCCGGAAGAAACCTTTTTTGCGAATATGAAGGCGGGGATTATCTATGCGGTAGGAGAAAAAAAGATAAGATGGTTGTTACTCACGTACGGTGCATTTATCTTTTTAAGTGTTCCTTCCAGTTTTTTAACCGTACTGTTAATAGAGCGAAGCTTTGGCAACAACTATTTATTTCTAACTGTGAATGAGATGGCTGGGTTTGCAGGTATGGTGTTGGGCGGCATTCTCTTAGGGATTTGGGGTGGATTTAAGAATAGAATTAAAACACTGATTTCTGGGCTGTTTGGTTTTGGTATACTTTCTTTGTTGCTGGGGATTACGTCCAGCTTTTGGGTATTCTCGGTTTCGATGTTCATGATGTGCCTCTTCATTCCAATTGTTCAATCATCAACGACAACGATGTTACAAGAGCAGGTGCCGGATGAGAAACAAGGACGTATTTTTGGTCTTCTAGGAGTGATATACAATGGATTTATGCCGTTTGGTACAGCCGTTTTCGGTCCGCTAGCGGATGCTATAAAAATTCAATGGATGGTAATCATTTGCGGAGTGTTTATCCTGTGTCTAGGATTTCTGAGTTTTTTCAATGTGGGGAAGAAAGACTAAGAATACCGTTGAATTTAGGTTTAAAAAATATTTTTAAATAAAGCGCATACAAAATGCTCGTTTCTGCTCAAATTTTATAGATACACCGCTTCAAAAAATGTATGATAGGTATTGAGTGAGTGTTATACAATAAAAGGTAAAGCAGGTGCATATATGAAGAGTAATCCATTAGAAGGCAAAATAGCGAAAATCACGTTTGACTCTGGGCTGCAATTTCGAATTGATTTTATGGAAGACAACCAATTGCGTTGGACCTCAATTCGGGAAGAAGATGCAGGGGCTACAGATGTTGAAACAATCCATGTCGAGGAGTATCCAGGAGGAATTTTCTCTGTTGACTGGATTGAAGAATCCGGTCTTTGTGTGTCTTACACGATTGATACGCGACAAAATTTTGTAAAGAGCTTCATGACTTTTACGGATAATGCGTATCGTGGCGGAAGAAGACCATTCACTCATGAAGGCCCCTTCCATTTTATTCTTGAAAATGGGGAATTAGATTCTACACCATTATAATTTCTAAGACGAAAGCAGCACATTGCGGATGTGCTGCTTTTTTGCAGTAAAGGACCAAAAGTTAAATTAGGTTGCAAAAGTGAGTGTGGAATTGGATTGATAGTATTCGATATTTTTATGTGCTAGTTATTTATATTTATTACAACAGTTATAAAAATTTTTGTTTTCAAACTAGTGTTCCAAAAATAAATTAAATGAAATAACTGATATTCAAATAGTTTAACAATTTATCTTTTTTTTGAGTAATCAAATTTATCAATAACATAAAGCGTTTCCGATAGAAAGAGGGTTTTGATTAAAAAAATAAAATATTCCCATGCCTAGAATTTTATGATATCATTAACCAAAAATAATAAAAGTGCAATTGACAAATATAGTTTTATTAAGTTGTGTTGCCTGTTTTTTATAATTAAGGTGTAGTGAATGAGAGAAGAAATAAAAAAGGCAGATATTATTGTAATAAAAGTTGGGACAAGTTTACTAGTGTCACCTGAAACAGGTGTTATCGAACCAGCCATCACAAAATTAGCCAACGTGCTATCTCAACTGATTTCGGATGGGAAGAAACTCATTTTAGTTTCTTCTGGAGCTGTCGGTGCGGGAATTACTCAGTTAGGCGATGTTTCAAAATTCACAGCAGCGGCTATTGGTCAAGGCTTGTTGACCAGTTTGTATGAAACTGCTTTTAAGGAGCAGGACCAAAAAATTGGACAGCTTTTATTGAGTCGGGATGTGTTGGAACAACCTGAAAGTCAAAAAGTGTTTGCCCAGACGATCCATGAGCTTTTAGAGCATCAAATTTTGCCGATTATCAATGAAAACGATGCTGTGACACTTGATGAAGAATGTCATCGAGGAAAGTTTGAAGATAATGATGAGTTATCTCTGATGGTAGCGAAGGTTGTTCAGGCTGATTTACTAGTCATGTTAACGGATGTAAATGGCTTGTATTCAGAGAATCCTTTGGTTAATGAGGAAGCGACTATGATCCGACACTTAAGTGAAATCGATCAGCGTTTATTAGAGGAATCCGATCCTCATTTAGGAGAATTAAGCCGCGGGGGAATCAAGAGTAAATTGAAAACCGCGACAGGAGCTTTGACTGCGAATATTTCTATGGTTTTAGCAAATGGAAAAAGTCCCCATGTATTATTTGATATTTTGGCAGGTCGTGAAGTTGGAACCTTGTTTAAGAAATAAACATCAATAAAAGGAGGGAATAGGATGTTAAAAGTTCGTGAACAATTAACATACGCTGAGCAACGAGATGTTATTCAAGCGGCATTGATTTCTGGTTTTATGAGTGAGCACTCGACATTTCCAATCGCCAGTACTGAAGTGGGAAAGCCAATTCCATCGATGGAAGAATTATCAGCTAAGCTGATAAATGAGTGTTCCAGTATGACACCGCCAGAGGATTACCAAGCAGCGAGTGACTATTCTAAAGCGGTGCTTGACTTTGAGTGGCGCAAGGAAACGGCTTTGGAAAAACTATTTTCTATCGGCCATTTTTTGCAAGATCAGGATCATGATTTCTTACCTGACAAGTTAGCAGTCCAATTGATCATTCCAGAAAAGTGCAGCGGCTCAATAATGGTTGCAGCCAGTAATCTTGCTTTTCGATTAGGAATGGAGACTACCACAGTTACTGATTGGCTGCTTGCTGAGGAATACCAAGATGGACCAGCGATTCTGTTTCGAGAGGCAGCGAGCTGTCAAATATTACAGCAAGATAAACAGGTTATTATAGAAGGAACTGGAAAAGAGTTAGAGGAATTTTCATCTTTATTGTGTGAACAATTTCCAAAACTTTCTGATTTTGAAACGTGGACCAGCTATCTGCAAAAACTGATTGATAGTTTCTTAATGAAGAACTTAGATGGACAATTAGCTTATGTTGCGAGTAAATCATCAGAAGAAGTGACGGCGTATGTCTCGCCCGAGATTACGCAGCGTCAAAAAGAAATTGAAAAGGCCTTTCCAATGGCAACCTTTGTCAATCATCGCTCGATGGTTGAGAGTCGAAAAACAACATTTGATCTTACTTGGGAAGTGGACGAGATTCTGACGTTATTGTCTTCCGTCTATCCAAAAATCCAGGCAGGCGATCATGTCGAAATTCAAGGTGTTCTGAGTGAGGACGGACAAGTACGAGACGAGCTGAAACAGAAAATTCAAGCGGAATTGACAGCTCGTCAGGCAGCTGGCTCAGTCGAATTGATTTGTGCCCATAAGCAAGGCTACTCATGGATCAATGACATCATTATCCCTAAACTAAAAAGTCAGAAAATTGAAAATGTTACGATTGCTTTTAACCCCTTTTTACCTGAAGGAGTAACTGAATGGACAGAAGAATCTGGTGCTACACCAAGCTACAATAACGTTGATGGACGTGATCCAGAAAAATGGAATGATCTGCCAATTCGTTATTTGCAAGAGCTGTATCCGATTCAAGATAATTTAATGAAGGAGTTTAACTTATCTGCGGATCAAGTTGAAATTGTGAAGTATTCTGGTTCGGAAGAGTTGACCTATGAGGTCGTAGTGACTACTGATTCTGGAAAAGAATGCTGGACATATCAAGCGAGCTATTCTGAAAGACCGTATCTTACAGCATATCCGGGGATGGGAAAAGTTCATCCACCAACAGGCAGAATTCAAGTGAGTATCAATGGAGAAAGCTATTTGGATGAAGAATTCGCTACGGATGTTGAAAAAATTTGGACCGCTTATCAGGATAACGTGTTGCCGGAATGTCGCGCATGGATCGAGGAACGGGCTAATAATCAATTATCTGTAACAGATCAGCCGTTTTTCGCTCAGCTGCAATTAGAAATCGCTGCTAGTGAGCCGGATGAGCGTCTTGCAAGTCGAAATGATCTTTTATCAAGCTTAGATGCGTTGCATGAAGACCTTTATTTTGCCGGAACGGATTATTTTAAAAATTATGGACTAGAGATTTGCGGCGAGATGTTTGAGGAACCAGGGCTGATTTTGCCTAAGATTCGTAAGGAGATCGGCAAGCCTCGGTTTACTGCAACTATTTTTGAGCAAGCTGAGAAAGAAGCAGAAATTATTGTAGATGGTCAAGCTCTGTCTCATCCGATTGCTCGTGAGGAAGTAAGCTGTACGCTACAAGCAATTAGTTATAGCGATCAAAAACTTACTGCGACGATTCAGATTACTGGTGTGGCAGCAGAAGTGGTGGAAGCCTATACCAGATTATTGGAGTTAGGCTTGGTCGCTCAGAATTTTGATTTTGACAGATACGAGCAATTAATTTTTCAAGTTGATGAGCAACATTTTGTTGTTGAGAAACTTCCGGAGACAGCTAAGGTTGAGCAGGATCTGACGATTGAGCAAATTAATTTGTATCCAGATAAAGTGATTGGGTATGAAGAGTATTTGACAATTATTCAGCAGTTAAAACGAGTACCGCAACTCGCGGTTTACAAGATTGCGACTTCCTATTTGGGACGAGAAATATATGCAATCGAGTTACTGCCGAAAGTTGCTAAAACAGGGTATGTTTCAAGAACGAAGCGCTTAACAAATTATCCATCAGAAATAGTCAATGCACGTCATCATGCTAATGAAGTTTCGGGAACGAACGGTGCATTTCTGCTGCTGAAGGAACTTTTGACAGATCCGAAGTATCAAGATGTGGCTGAACGATTAAATTTAGTAATCGTACCTTTGGAAAATGTTGACGGAGCAGCGATCCATTATGAGCTGCAGAAGGAAACACCTGAGTGGAAATTACATGTTGCTCGTTTTAACGGTGTCGGGAAAGAATTCTACTATGAATACTTCAATTTAGAGACGCAGCATACTGAGGCACTAGGAATGACTCGTTTGTATGAACGGTTTGTTCCAGATGTGATGATTGATAATCACGGGGTTCCGACTCATGAGTGGGAGCAGCCGTTTTCCGGCTATACGTCACCATCCTACAAAGGATTCTGGTTGCCGCGTTCGTTATTGTATGGTTATTTCTGGGTACCAACCGATGAGGAATACCGTTCGAATATTGTGTTGAACAAAAAAATTGAAGACGCGATTGCGGATGCTATTGGGTCTGTTCCGGAAATGAAACGTTGGAATGAAGAGTGGGCCGAGCAATTTGAGACCTATGCTCATAAATGGATGCCAAAGCTGTTTCCGGCGGAGTATTATAAAGAAATGATCAATTACTGGATCGGTTTTGCGGCAGATCCGCAACATCGCTATCCATCGATTCGCTTCCCATGGTTGACTTCAGTAGCCTATACGAGTGAAGTTGCCGATGAGACGGCCCAGGGCGCTTACTTAACGTTATGTGCGCAGGCTCATGTTGTTCATGATTTGGCGACGATTGATTTACTGTTAGAGGCGACAGCTTTCTACCAGACTTCTGCTGTTTGCACGGCAGAGGAAATGAATATTGGTTATACTCGGATTCGTCCGATTATTGCATCATGATAAGGATACCAGTTCACTTAAACAGTTGTTTTATCAGTGGAATAGTATACGGCGTGATAGAAATAAACACTTTATTAGGAACAAGGAGGAATAATAGTTTATGGAACTAGTTAAATTAATTGGTATTTTGATTGTTATTATTGGTTTTGCACTGAAATTGGATTCTATTCTAATCATTTTAGTAGCAGCAGTGGTGACAGCGATCACAGGTGGTTTAGGCGTCGAAGGGTTGTTAACGACTCTTGGAACAAGTTTTGTTTCCAATCGTTCGATGGCGATTTTCATTTTGATCATGTTGGTTACGGGTACTTTGGAACGAAATGGTTTGAAGGAATCTGCGGCAAAATTAATTGGAAAAATAAAGAATGCTTCCGCTGGTGCGGTTATCGGGGCATACGGAGTGATGCGTTCGATTTTTGCGGCGTTCAATATTAGTTTTGGAGGCGTTGCAGGTTTTGTTCGCCCGATTATCATGCCAATGGTGATTGGTTCGATTGAAGCGAAAGGCAAGGAGCCAGAAGAAGATTATGTTGAAGAGTTAAAAGGTATGTCTTCAGGTATGGAAAACATTGCGTGGTTCTTCTTCCAAGTATTATTTGTTGGGGGTCCCGGAGCGTTATTAGTTCAAGCAACATTAAAAGATTTAGGCTATGAAACAAGTTTGCTTGATTTAGCGAAGGTTGAGATTCCGGTAGCGTTATTCGCTGTTATCGTGGCGATCGTTTACTATTTCTTAAAAGACCGTAAACTATACAAAAAATACTATGGAAATAATAAATAGGGAGGAAAGCACATGTCATTTTTTCTAAGTCAAGATGTACTATTATCTGAAAAACTACTTGAAATTATTTATATTATTATGGGTGCTGTTGCTGTCTATACTGGGATCAAAAATGCTCGCGATAAAGACAACGCAACACCAATCGGAACAGCGATCTTCTGGTGTGCATTAGGAGTCGTAATGATGTTTGGCCGCTGGATTCCTCCAATGGCTAATGGTGTGATCGTTATTATTATGACATTGCCGCCGATCTTCAAAAAGGTCAGCAAAGGGAAAGAAAGTGCACCGACGGAAGCTGTTACGAAGAAAATGGCGGATAAAATCGGTATGAAAATTTTTATTCCTGCGTTATCAATGGGGATTTTCGCGATTATCTTTGCGGTATTTACTCAATTAGGCGCTTTGGTTGGTGTAGGTGTCGGAGTATTAGTAGCCATTGTTGTATTGATGGTATACTCTCATTCAAACAAACCAAAAGTGTTCTTGGATGATGCTGAGCGTATGTTGTCAACAGTTGGACCATTAAGTATGCTGCCAATGCTGTTAGCTAGCTTGGGCGCGATCTTTACAGCTGCTGGTGTTGGAGAAGTCATCTCTGATCTTGTGGCGAAGGTGATTCCAAAAGGAAATGTAAACCTAGGGATTATTGTTTTTGCGATCGGCATGATGCTGTTCACAATGATCATGGGGAATGCTTTTGCGGCGATTACCGTAATGACTGTCGGAATTGGCGCACCGTTTGTATTAGCATATGGTGCTGATCCTGTTTTGATTGGGATGGTCGCATTGACTTGCGGATATTGCGGAACACTATGTACACCAATGGCGGCGAATTTCAACATTGTACCAGTTGCCATGTTAGAAATGAAGGACCGTTTCGGCGTAATCAAAAATCAAGCGGTACTAGCTGTCATCTTTTTAGTTTTCCAAATCTGTTACATGATTTTATTTAAATAAAAGAGTACACTGAAACTAGTAAAGGAATGGTGACGATTATGAAAGTATTAATTACCGGGTTTGATCCCTTTGGCGGGGCTGCAATCAATCCTGCCTATGAAGCAGTAAAATTATTGCCTGATACGATCGAAGGGGCAGAAATTCATAAATTAGAAATTCCAACTGTTTTTAAAAAAGACGGAGAAGTTCTAGCAAAAGCAATTGATGAACAAAATCCAGATATCGTCATTTGTGTTGGACAAGCAGGCGGACGCTCAGACATCTCGATTGAAAAAGTAGCGATCAATCTGATGGAAGCTCGTATTCCTGATAACGAAGAACAACAACCATTGAATCAAGTAATTCATGAAGATGGTGAAACTGCCTATTTTGCAACAATCCCAGTCAAAGCAATGGTCAGCAATGTAAAAGAAGCAGGGATTCCATCAAGTGTTTCTTACACCGCTGGAACCTTTGTCTGCAATGATATTATGTATCGCCTGTTGTACTTAGCTGATAAAGAAGGCAAGAACATCAAAGGCGGATTCATCCATGTTCCTTACTTACCGGAACAAGTAGTAGATCTGCCAGTCGGCACACCAAGTTTGCCTGTTGAAACGATCGCTAAAGGTCTGGAAGCGGCAGTAGCGGCGGCTGTAACTACAGATGAAGATCAAAATGTCGCAATGGGAACAATCATGTAATCTCAAAATAGAAAGATCGAACATCGTTAATGATGCTCGGTCTTTTTTTCCTTGATGAATACTAAAGAAAATTAAGTCTTTTGTTGTGATTACTTGAAAGGTATAATTAGAAGGGTATGTTGAATGGAGTGATACTATCGTTAAATTAACGGATGGGGGATTGGGTATGATAACTTCAATAAAAAAAATTACATTTCCAAACCGACTCTTTCTGCTGCTGGCAGTAATTTTTGGAATTGTGATGGTCAATATTATCCCGCCAGTCCAAGCACCGGATGAAATCGGCCATTTTATCAAGGCATATTCTTTTTCTGAGTTTAAGGTCAAACCTCAAGCCAATAAGAAAAAATTTACAGAAAAAGAGAGCACTTGGGGCAATTTTGGGTTTGACGTTCCTTATGAAATAAAGAGTATAAATTCCTACGCGATAGATAAAAACGGAAAAAACGCGAAATATCCATATCAGTATCAAGCCGATCAGAAGAAAATCAAGAATGGTGAAACAGCCTTTATAGGAACTGGCGGAATCACCAATTACTTTTTCGTGAATTATATTCCGCAAATTATTGGTATCAAGGTTGGAAAGATATTGAATAAACCGATCATTTGGCAATATTATGCGGCAAGGTACTTAAATTTGATTTTTTACATCTTGATCGTATTTGCAGCGATTAAGCGATTTCCATTTTCGAAATTAGGCGCGACGGTTCTTGCACTGAACCCGATGGCACTTTTTTTAGCATCCTCGACTTCTGGCGATGCGATGATTATTGCGCTGAGCTTCTTTTTCATCTCGTGGGTTTCGGAGTTGATTGGTAAAGAGACGATCACTGATTTAAAATTGGCGATCAGTGCACTATTAATGGTGATCTTAGTGTTGTTAAAGCCCACCTTGATCGTGTTAGGAATGCTGTTTTTCTTGATTCCTAATAAAACACTCAGCCTCAAGCGAAAAGCTATTTGGGGGATCAGTATTTTTGCGGCTTGTATTCTATGTTATGTACTGTGGAATAAATTGATGGTCGATCAGCAGCTGCTTTACAGTGATTTTGCCAATCCAAGCAAACAAGTGGCGACGTTTTTAAAAGACCCAATGATCTTTTTCAATAATTTCCGAGAAAATTATTTATTTGGATCAAAGGGCGACTATATTGTTTATTCTTTTGTTGGGACCTTTGGGTTATTGGATGCACCGATGGGCTTTCACTGGGTCATTTTGTATTTCATGACTTTGGTAGGTGCTAGTTTTGTTCAAGAAAAGGATCATCAAGGGCTCATTTTCTATCAACGAGTAGTTGTGGTAGTAATGATGTTCCTTTACACGGTGTTGACGTTCTTTGCCTTGTATCAAATTTGGAATAAGGTGGGACGGACTGCATCAATCGAAGGGCTGCAAGGGCGTTACTTTATCCCGGCTAGCCTGTTGATTGTACCGTTATTTTCTAGTAGAGAAAAGATCCTCAATATTAAGAACAACAAGATGAACATAGCCACTTCAATTTGTCTTGTACTGGTTCTCATTGCAGCGATAGTCACGTTGATAAACAGGTATCCAGTGGGCTAATGAGTGAATAGTCGATGCTATTTTTGCGACAGTATTTTAAGGGCACTTTCTTTTAGAAGAAGTGTCTTTTTATATTGGGAAAATCAAAAAAATAAAATTCCTTCTTCAATTTCATGTATTATTAAGAGAAGGCAGTTAAGTGGCACAAAAATGAAAACGCTACATAAAATAAAAATACAAATTCCTGTTAGAAAAGAGGCGAATGGCGATGCGTTTGATTGAGCCCTGGGAAAATATTGAGATTCGCATGTTAACCGAGAATTGCGTCATGCAGCATTTCGATACAAATATCCATTTGATATATGTATTGGCTGGGGAGGTGACGGTCGAAAAAGAGGAGACTGTTCTTTCTTTGCAAAAAAATGATTTTTACATTTTATCAAAATCACTAGTTCATACGATCTATACTGAAAAGGCGAGGACCTTTGAAATCGTTTTGAATTACTATTTTGAGGATCAGGAAGGGCAAGTTTTTGAAGGAAATTCTGTAACGGATGGTAAAAGCTCAGACCATCAAGTCATTCAATCGATTGAAAAGCTGCTGAAATTATATATTTTGCAAGATAAACATTCTGTTTCCGAAATTTTTGAGGAGTATTTCCGTATAATTCATTTATTGGAAAAGGATTATTCAGAGCTTTCTAGTTTAGATGAAGATCGAAATATGAAGCAAAAAGTTTACGAGCTGAAATTTTTTATTGATAATAATTTCGACAAGGATATTCGCTTGACTGATATCGCCAATAAGCTCTATGTTTCTGACCAATATTTGTCGCGAAGTTTCTCTAATGAAATTGGAATGCCGATGAATGAATATTTGATCCGCAAACGACTAGAAAAAGTTCGAAAGGATTTATTAGAGACAGAGAAGTCAATCACGAATATTGCTTTTTCAGCCGGTTTCTCCAATATTAATTCTTTTAATCGTCTATTCAAAAAATATCAGGGAGTGACTCCTAGTGATTTTCGTAAGGAGATAAAGCACAAGGTCAAGATTGCCCCGAAGCAGCACAGTTTAGCGGAAGAGGATATCCAAAAGTTAGAAGTGTATTTCAAGGAAAAGGACGCGAAGATCGATGATGAGACGATTCAAGTATCCATGCAGGAGAATTTTTCGCAAAATTTCCAGAAAAATATGATCAATTTAGGGTATGCAGGGGATCTGACTCATGCATCATTTGCGGAACAGATTTATTACTTGCAGCAAAATAATCCGTTTGTATATGGACGGATTTGGGGGTTGTTAAGCGAGAAAATTTTGGAGCAGGTTGGTGAAACCTATGACTTTTCAACGGTGGATGAAATCCTGCAGATTATGATTAAATCAGGAATCAAGCCCTTTTTAGAGCTGGGGTTCAAAGGAAAGCTGATCCATGAATCTCATACTCGAATCATCAAAGGGCAGCTGTATGCTCGGAAATCTTACGAACTGTCGGATCTGATTCAGCGGTTTCAAGTTTTCTTTCATCATTGTGTGGATAAGTTTGGTATTGAGGAGGTATCCACCTGGATCATTGAGATATGGAAGCCGAATCCTTTAGTTTTAAAAACGATCGGCTGTGAAGATCTGACGCGAATCGATGAAGAAGGGTTCCAGTTAAATCTGGCGCAAGAGAAGACCTACATTTATGTTTTTTCTTTGATCAAAGAAGCAGTTCGTCAGATCGTTCCGACAATTCAAATCGGTGGATGCGGCTTGAGTTTGGACATAGAAACGCGTGATCTAAGTTCCTTTTTAGCGCGCTGGATTAAGGGGAAAGGAGCACCGGATTTTCTCAGTTTATCGATTTACCCGATGGATGCGGTAAAGCAGCAGATCCATCAGAGTAAAGATCATCATGAACCTATTTCTCCGGATTCTAATTATATGCTGCATCGGATGAAGCAGTTTAAGGACTTATTGAAAGAGATCAATTATCAAGGAAAAACCTATATCACAGAATTTAATGTATCGATCTTGAGTAGGGATATTATTAATGACACGGCTTTTAAAGGAAGCTACATTTTAAAAAATGTCTTGGCCGTGATGCCTTATTGCGACCTAATCGGGTATTGGCAGTTCACTGATTTATCCGTGACGACTTTTGATACAGCCAATAAAGAAATTTTCGGCGGTTCGGGTTTGATTTCAAAAAGCGGCATACCTAAGATCGGTTATTATGCCTATCAATTTTTAAATAAACTGAGTGATCAAGTCGTTTATCAGTCTGAAGATTTATTGATTACGAAGGATGATCCCAATCGCATCCAGGTACTGTGCTTCTCATACAGTCATTTAAATTCAACTTATTATTATGACTTCAACAGTGTTTTTACTAGGAGAAATGCGGCGGCACTGTTTGCCTCGGCAAGTGTACAAGAAAAAAAGCTTTTGTTGAAGGACCTGAAAGAAGATGAAAGCTTGTACCGAATAAAGTATTACCGGATTGGCTCAAAAGCAGGAAATATCTTAGAGGAGCTCAATCACCTCAGCAGTTTGGATCGGTTAGATGATGAACTGGTTGCTTACTTAAAACATCGTTGCCAACCGCAAATTGAGGTGAAGGAAGCAAACTCGAGAAATCATCAGCTGATAATCGATCTAGCATTATTTCCGCAAGACATTCAATTGATTGACATTCAAAAAGTCTCTCGTTAACAAGATTGTGTTATACAATCTTGTTTTTTTGTGTCGAGGTAATTGATCATCCTATGAAAGTATCAACGAATGAATAAGAAACGCAGAGTATTCTTTTTGCCGAGAAGCTACAATATGTATTGTAAACGTTTGCAAAATCGACTTATTCTGGGAGGTACACATGGAAAAAGAAGTTTTTGATAATGAAATGAAGGTTGAAAAGAAAAAATTAACGAAATTTTCGATGATTGCGTATGGTTTAGGCGACTTGGCTAGTCAGTTCGTATGGACATTTGTCGGCACTTATTTAACGGTTTTTTATACGGATATTGTGGGTTTAGCACCGG
Organism: Enterococcus sp. AZ128; assembly: GCF_051714485.1. Taxonomy (NCBI): domain Bacteria; kingdom Bacillati; phylum Bacillota; class Bacilli; order Lactobacillales; family Enterococcaceae; genus Enterococcus; species Enterococcus sp. AZ128. The sequence continues at coordinate 268,903 of NZ_JBIORZ010000002.1, read as the reverse complement.
TTGCGGTTTCTATGATCATGCTGGTTGCTCGCTTATGGGATGGGATCAATGATCCGATGATGGGGATGATCGCTGAACGTACGAGAAGTAAATTTGGACGCTTTCGTCCATACATCGCATTCGGCTCTCCATTTCTAGCGCTGTTCTCTGTTTTGACATTCACCGGGCCATTCGGCAATGGTACAGCGGGTATTATCTGGGCGGCAGTCATTTATATCATCGCAGGGATGATTTATACGTTAGTGAATATTCCTTATGGCGCGCTTGCGGCAGTTATGAGTGAGAATGCCAATGAGCGAAATCAGCTGAATGCTTGGCGTTCTGTGGGTATGAATGTTGGGATGATCATTGTTAATTCGCTATCTTCATTTATTATGCTGGCATTTTCTGATGGATCAAAAATTGCGACTGGACGCGGCTACTTTATGACAGCGTTGATCTATGCTGTGATCTCGATTCCTTTATTCTTTGCGGTGTTTGTGACATCTAGAGAAGTTGTTCAGCCGATGAAGAATGAAAAGAAAATACCATTTCGAACGACAATCAAAAATGTTGTTGGCAATAAATATTTGATGATCGTCTTTCTGATCATGATTTTGCAGATGACGGCTTTTATGGGAAGAATCGCTGTAACGACGTTCTATGTCATTTATTGTCTGGGTGCTTTTACGTTGATTGCCTTATTAATGACGATTCCATCAATTGGTGGAGCGGTCTGTTCATTGGCAATTGTCCCTTTGGTTAAGCGATTTGGAAAACGCAATGTCTTGATGGTCTCGCTCGTACTTCAAGGAATTGGGTTGCTGGTGGTTTATTTTGCAGATTTTGATAACTTGCCAATGATCATCGCGGGACACGTAATCTTTGGGCTTTTTAATATGGGCTTCCCAATCTCTCTTTCATTAGTTGCGGATTCAGTGGACTATCAAGAATTAAAATCTGGGGTTCGAACCGATGGAACAGCTTATGCAACTTATGGATTAGCGACAAAAATCGGAAATGCGCTCGGTGCGGCTGTGGGAATTATGCTGCTTCATTCTTTTGGCTATCAAGCGAATATGGAGCAAACGGTGGCGACAAAAAACGGGATCAATCTGGTAGTGAATTTGTTACCTGCGATTTTGTTTTTCTTAGCGGCAGCGGCTTGTCTATTATGGAATCTAAGTGATAAGGATACAGATGATATTCGGGAACAATTGGATCGAAAACGAGAACGGACAAGTGAGTAAGCATAATTGTGTGATATAAATTTGTGCGTGAAAGTATTTTTAATAACAACACGCAAAAATGTTTGATCTTTTATTGCAGGATTTAAAGAGTAAAGCCTCACGATCTACCATAAACTAATAAATATAAGCGATATCTAATTAGCTGGGTTGATACTGCAAAGAACAACGCAGCTAAATGAGGAGGAAGAAAAGTGAAGAAATTAAGATTTGGAATTATTGGATGTGGCGGGATCGCCAATCAAAAGCATTTGCCAGCTTTGGCAAAATTGGCTGAACAAGTAGAAATAGTCGCTTTTTGTGACACGATCATTGAACGAGCAGAAGCAGCAGCAACAGAATTTGGCGCTTCTGATGCTCTAGTGACTGACGATTATAAAGAAGTGGTGATGAAGAGCGACATCGATGTGATTCATGTGCTGACACCAAATATCTCACATTCATTTATTACGGTCGACGCATTAGAAAGCGGGAAACATGTTATGTGCGAAAAACCGATGGCGATTAATTATGAAGAAGCGAAAAAAATGTTGGATGCCGCAAAACGTACAGGAAAAAAATTGACGATTGGCTATCAAAATCGCTTTCGGGCGGATTCATTGGCAACTTATGATGCCTGCAACAATGGTGAGCTTGGTGATATTTACTTTGCCAAAGCCCACGCGGTTCGCAGAAAAGGTGTACCAACATGGGGTGTTTTCCCAGATAAAGAAAAACAAGGCGGCGGTCCTTTGATCGATATTGGGACTCATGCGTTGGACCTGACACTTTGGTATATGGATAATTACAAACCGAAAATGGTCTTAGGATCGACTTATCAAAAATTGAAAGATAATCCAATGGCCAACATGTTTGGTCCGTGGGAGCCAGATTCTTTTGAAACGGAGGATTCAGCTTTTGGATTAATCAAAATGGAAAATGGTGCGACGATCTTTTTGGAAGCTGCTTGGGCATTAAATATGATCAATCCGAAAGAAGCCCAAGTGACCTTGTGCGGAACAGAAGGCGGTGCAGAAATGTTCGGTAAAGCCTTTTTAGATCAAGGCTATGTTGTTTTCAATCAGGCAGCCCATAATCAATTAGAGCAAACAGAACCATCTGATGCTGGCGGTGTCTTTGGCTTCGAAGGGGCTAGTTTAGAACAAAAAGATGCCGAAGCAAAGCAATGGGTCGAAGCGATCTTAAATGATACAGAACCTTTGGTAAAACCTGAACAGGCAATCGTAGTGACACAAATTTTAGAAGCCATTTACAAATCTGCTGAAACAGGAAAAGTTGTCGAGCTGTAAGCTCAGGCGAAGGACGAGCCCGGCAAACGGGGGTACTTGTCCAGCGCACAAGTAGAAATCTAGGAGGAAAACAAATGTCTAGAATCAAAACAGCGGTAAGTTTATATAGTTTACAGGATGAATACTTAAATCATCGCATGGATTTGACTGATTTAATGCACTTTTTGAAAGAACACGAGGTAGAGGGCGTAGAGATTTTACCGGATCAAATGATCAAGAATGCTCCGTATCCTTCAGAAAAAGACATTGCTCATTGGCACGAACTTTTATCAGAAACAGGAATTAAGCCGGTGATTGCTGATGTGTTTCTAAATACAAATCTATACAAAAACCGCAGTTTGACAAAACGTGAATGTATTGATCTATTGATTGAGGAAATCAAGCAAGCGAATCGCTTGGGAATCAAGCTGATTCGTTTGGTATCCATGGTTCCTTATTGGGTTTGCGAACCATTATTGCCTTATTGTGAGAAGTATGATGTGACGATCGCGTTGGAAATTCATGCGGGGATGGCTTTTGATGAACCGGAGACCCTTCATTTTATTGAAGAAATGAAACGTTTGGATTCTCCATATGTTGGTTTAGTGATCGATACAGGAATTTTCTGCCAAAAATTCCCACGCGTAGTAATGAACTATGAAGTCAATAATGGTGCAAGTCCAGAAATGTTTGCCTATTTGGATGGCTTGTTTGCCAAAGGAACGGATCTTCATCGGACTGTTCAAGAAAATAATGGTGAATATCCGGAAGACTTCAAAAAAGTTATTAAAACCAAAGAAGACCAAATGTTTGCACCACTTTGTGACGGCTATGAGAATTATCCCTTCACAGTAATGGATGACTATATGCCTTATATCAAGCATTTCCACATTAAAATGTTTGAAATGACGCCTGAAGGACCAGAATATTCAATGGATTACAAAGGACTCTTGGACTACTTGCATGAGAAGGGCTACGACGGGTATGTAGCGACAGAATACGAGGGTAATCGCTTCACTCTTCCAGGTAAACCAATGCAGGAAAAAAAACAAGTGGCGGCTAACCAAAAATATCTGCAGACTTGTTTAAAAGAGATTCAGGGATAGGGGGAAGAAACGAATGTTTGATAATAATGTATTCAAAAAGGACAGCTGTAAAAATATTGAAGAAAATGGCAAAGTAGTTGGCTACGAATTACAAACCTTAATTACTTATTACCGGGGTGTGCCGCTTTCGATGGTGGAATTTATCAAAGTGGCGGTGGATGGCAGCGAAGAACCGACCGATACGATTCAGCTTTCGATTGATCAAGAGGACTGGTTCACTTTAGCAGAAGCGGCGACCGTAACTACCTACAAATGGGAATACGGTGAGCCATTATATATTCGTGTAATGAAAAAAGATGGACTGCTTAAAGGAGAGCATCGAGTGCAATTAACAGTAGCCACAAGAACTGCCTATATCCCGGTGCCATTAGTAGGAGTTAAAGAACGAGCGGTAGTGATTTAAGGGAGAGAAATAACTCTTCTTCTTTTTGACAGAATATGTAAAGGAGAAATAACCATGATAAATTTTGGAATTATCGGCTACGGCTTTATGGGGCAGACCCATGCAGAAACGATAAAAAAATTAGATTACGCGGAGCTAATAGCGGTATGCGACATCAATATAGAGCAACTAAAAGAGGTAAGTAATGCTGTAAAAAGTTTTCTGAAAGCAGATCAGTTATTAGCTGAGCCGGATATTGATACGGTGATTATTGCTGTACCGAACCACTTGCATCTGGAAATGGTGAAAAAAGCAGTCGCTGCTAAAAAAGATATTATCTTGGAAAAACCAGCCGCGATGAATGCGGAAGAGTTTCAAGAAATGATGAATTTGACAAAGGATGCGGGTGTACGATTTACCATTCACCATCAACGTCGTTGGGATAAGGATTATCGTTTGATTAAGGAAGTCGTGGATAGTCAGACATTAGGCGATATTTATACCATCAAAAATTGTCTATACGGCTTTAATGGAAACATGCACGATTGGCATGTCTATCCTGAATTTGGCGGCGGGATGCTTTATGATTGGGGCGTTCATTTGTTAGATCAAATGCTTTGGATGATTCCAGGTAAACTAAAAACGGTTTATGCGGATGTCCGAAATGTAATCAATCAAAACGTTGATGATTACTTCAATATTCAACTATATTTTGATAGTGGAATTACAGGACAGGTAGAATTAGGGACGTATTTCTTAAAAGATGAAGCGTCTTGGTTTGAGCGTCATTGGTTTGTTGGCGGAAATAAAGGCAGTGCGTATGTTGATGGCTTCAATCCGCAAGGGGAAATCGCTCGCACCAGTGAATTATTGACCAATGTTCCGGGGAAAATCACTATGACCGCAGCAGGTCCGACGCGTTCCTTTGGTCCGCCACCTGAAGGACGTTTAGTGACAGAAGAATTGCCTGAAGTGTCTGTAAATCATCAAATGTTCTTTGATCACTATCATAAATGTGTCGAAGGAGAGGAAGAGTTAGTTGTCAAACCAACAGAAATTCTGCGCTTAATGAAGCTGGTGGATGCGATCAGAGTGTCTGCCAAAGAACATCGCTCAGTTGATTTTGAATAGAAAGAAGGGAAAAAGATGCAATTAGGACTAGTTTCAGCAATTTTAGATCAAAGTGATTTTTATGAAATGATTGATATTGTCGCTGAAAATGGCTTGGAATGTGTGGAGGTTGCTTGCTGGCCGGCAGGAAAAGCGGAGCGTCGTTATGCGGGAGTTGCACACATTGATACAGAAAATTTAACTAAAGATCAGGCTGAAAAATACAAGACCTATGCTGCCGGGAAAAAGGTGGCCATCTCAGCCTTGGCCTATTATCCGAATCCATTAGATGAGGACCTGAACAAGCGCAAGCAAGTGATCGAGCATTTGTTTTCGGTAATTGATGCGGCAAAGTTAATGGAGATTAACTTGGTGACGACCTTTATTGGCCGGATGCCGACCAAAAGCATTTCCGAAAACTTAAATGAAGTAGAAAAGGTTTGGAAACCAATTGTCGCATATGCTGAAAAGCAGCAAGTAAAGATCGCGATTGAAAATTGTCCAATGCTCTTCACGGAAGATGAATGGCCTGGCGGGCAAAACTTAATGACTACGCCGACGTTGTTTCGAGCAATTTTTGATCGATTGTCTAGTGACTACATCGGGCTGAATTTCGATCCTTCTCATTTTGTTTGGCAGCAGATGGATTATCTAGCACCGCTCTATGAGTTTAGAGACAAACTATTCCACATCCATTATAAAGATATCAAGCTTTACTGGAATAAGCTGCAGGATGTCGGCGTCATGGCGACACCACTTGAATATATGTCTCCCAAATTACCAGGATTAGGTGATGTCGATTGGGGAAAATATGTTTCTGCTTTAACGGATATTGGCTATAATGGCTACACCTGTATCGAAGTTGAAGATCGCGCGTATGAATCTGATTATGAAGACGTTAAGCGTTCGATCAAGCAAAGCACGCATTATTTGCGGAACTTTGTTTAACAGGTGATGACAGTGAATAATCAAATGACTAAAATAATCGGGGTAGATATTGGCGGCACCTCCATAAAATTTGCATTGATAGATACCTCGAGAGGGATTGAAAGGAAATGGTTGATCCCGACGAATATTTCAGAAAAGGGCATCTATATCTCTGACGAAATCTGTTCTTCGATCTGTGAGACACTTGGGGAAAAAGGACTAACCAAAGTTGCAGGTATCGGAATCGGAGTTCCAGGCTCGATTTCTTCTGATGGAAAAACAGTTGTTCGTGCGGTTAACTTGGATTGGAAAGAAGTGCCATTAAAAAACATCATCGAGAATAAGTTGGGGATTGACGTTTGTTTATTAAATGATGCCAACGCGGCGGCTTTAGGTGAAATGTGGAAAGGTGCGGCCCAAGGAAAAAGAAATTTGTTGTTTGTTACTTTGGGAACGGGTGTTGGCGGAGGAATTGTTCTAAATGGCGAAGTCTTAAATGGTTGTCATTCCGCTGGCGGTGAGATTGGGCATATTCCTGTTCGTTCTGATGAAAATAGGCTGTGTGGCTGCGGAGGACGAAATTGCTTAGAAACGTTCGCGTCCGCAAACGGTCTATCTTTGAGCATGAGAAAGAAGTTGGAGGAAGTCAATGAGATGTGGTCAGAAATCACGCCGCCGATCATTTTTGAACAGGCCGCGAAAAAGGATGGGCTTGCGCTGCAAGTATTGGACGATTTTACTGAGCTATTGGGGCAAGCTTTAGCGGGCATCATGAACACGATTGATGTAGAGGAAATCATTGTAGGCGGAGGATTGTCTGAAGCAGGGTCCGATTTGTTAGCTCCTTTAACAGAAAAAATCGATTGCTATGTGTTTCCTCAAATCAAACACCAATTTTCAGTGAAAAAAGCCTTATTAGGGAATGAAGCGGGAATCTACGGAGCAGCTTACGCCTATTTATCGATGAAGCAGCTCAACTAATGTTTAGTTGTTAGATTCTTAAGATTAAGCAAGTGAATTCCGTTAAAACCTTTGAAATAGAAAGTAAAAACGCTCTAGACTTTAAAAAATAAGGCTAGAGCGTTTTTGTGCTTATTATTTTGTTACAGTTTCCCAAAAACGTTCTAAGGTATCCAGCTGTGTCAGCTGACGATTGCATTGATCGCTGTTGGTGCAAATGTAATTTCCTTTTTTTGTATAGGTGCCATCTCCAGATGATTTGGTTGTTGCCAAGAAAAAAGCAACAGTACTGATTTGATTACAGATAGCACAATGACCTTTTTGGACATCCGTGCTAAAGCTGCCATAGACACCAGTGAAGCGGCTGTCAATTTTTCGTACCAAGTATTTGCGGTTCGTTCCGCTGTCATTCCAGCCTAGATAACTCAATTCACGAAAGTCTAAGACAGGGAGTTCAGGGTATTGCATCTTTTTGACCTTGCGAAAGCTCTTTTCGATCTGCTTGGTGGAAGGTGCGTCCATTGGAATGACGAATACTTTCATTTCTGCAAAAAGCTTCTCGAATCGCTCCCTGGTAAGTTCAAGATCAAGAAATTTCTCCCAATAAACTTCCAGCTGCGAATCGCGGCTGAAGACATCTTCTGTTTTTCCTTTGATCAAAGTTTGCAGAGTCAAAATCGTCTGCTTATCATTCACTGAATGATAGGCGCTGATTAGCTCACTGACTTGTTGCTTGCAATACCAATATTCATAGGGCTTTATAATTAATTTTTCTGTATTCATGAGTTTCCTCGTTTCTTTTAGCATACGATGTGAAATGAATGGTTCATTATGATTTAACCGATAAGACATCAGTAATGGTGGAGAGGCTTTTCCAAACAATAGTATATAATTCCTCTTTTTTTTCAGTTTGGCCATGCATATACCATATATTTATTACGGCTGGTAAAATACTTGTTAGAATTGAGACTAGGTAATCGGATTCGTTGTTGGTCATTTCTGATTCCTGTATAAATAATTGTTTCACTAAATTGCTATTTTTCATGTGAGTATCATAGATGATATTTATCAGGTTGTTTTCCGTCAACGTCTTAAGTAACGTCTTTTGATCCAACCATTTATCGATAAGGAAAAGAAACACTTCGTTTTTTGCAAGCATGTGTTTCTGTGACAGCTCTTCAGCAACGACTTGGTAGATCTGATCACAGCGATATATGAGAACATCTTCGACCGAATCAAATAATCGATAAAAGGTTGCTCTGCTCACAAAAGATTTTTCATGGATATCAGTGATACTAATTGTTTTTAGTTCTTTTTCAAGCAAACAAGTCTCCAGTCCTATCCATATTAATTCGGCCGATTTTTGGGCCCGTTTGTCCTTTGAAACATGGTACATAGCTAACCCTCCAGATTTTCTGAGACATTTTCGTGTTTTTCGTACAACTTCTTTTGAGACAATTGTATCATAAAAGAGGTTCTGATACAATTGTCTCAAAAGATAGGAGATGTTTATCTATGAAGAAAACAGGTCTAGATTGGTGGTCTAATCGTGCTTGGATATTGTTTGGTTGTTGTATCACAGCATTTATGACTCTCATGATTTTGATAAATTGGAATACTTGGCCGTCGGAAGTTAAAGCAATGGCTGGAATGAGCGCGCTTATTCCAATTCATGTTGTTGAAGAATGGGTATTTCCTGGAGGATTTCACTTCCAATATAACACTTTTTTGTATAAATCTGATCAACCAGACAGGTACCCGATGTGTCGTGCTTCAGATATGATCACAGTGTTAAGCACAACCTTTATGTACATGACTATAACCGCAATGTCTGTAAGCAATAATGGAAAAGTCTATATAGGAGCTCTCATTGGATCGGTAGCTTTTTGTTTACTGGAGGTTGGCTTTCATACGTACTGCGGGATAAGAGCCTATTTCAAATACAAAAAGAAGGGGAAAACGACAATCTATGGTCCTGGTTCCATCACGGCGTATCTTGGTTTTGGGTCATTGGGAACCATTATGATGTACAATTTACAGGGGAAAACAATTGGAACCTCTGACTGGTTGGGATGTGCAGCAGTTTTGGGGCTCATTGCCTGTTTCTGTTTACTACCAGAAATCATTTTTAAGAAGAAAGATAGCCCATACTATTTCGCTTCCAATGGGTATTATGATCAGTTTTTGAAATAAAAAAGGACTCATATGAAACATTTCCCAAAAAACGCATACGAAAAAACTTTTCTTAGCTTCTAAAATGAAACTCATTGTATCCAATTATAGTGAGAAGTGCCGTTGTGAATGGTAGGCTAAATGTGTGGGATTCATAATTAAAAGAAACGATTAATTTCATAAGCAAATTACCTAAAAAAACAATGATTCTAAAGTTTTTACGTAAAATACTTTACAAAACGAAAGTCGAAGGAGCATAGTACTATCGATTCTGATAGTTTATGTTCCTTCGATTTTATTTAGTATTTAAAACATCTTGCTTTACTCTAAGTCTCACTGTAACTAAAATTAACTTTGCCATTGCGAATGCAAAATGCACGTACAGAAATTTTTATGCTCATACTGCGGATCGAAGTGTGAAACAACATCTGCCTTGATATTGCCAAACGTTGTTTCTGGTTTGTCTTTAAAACCGCTATAAAATGCTTCTAGAATATCGTGCTTGAAATTACCGCGAGGGAATTTTGTGGTGATTTCATTTCTAATTTCTTCTGAGAATTCTGAAAAATTATCGCCCATGACATCCATGCCAACACCATGATAAAGCAGTGCAACGTTGTTTTCTTTGTATTCTGCTACTCCAATTGTTGTGTGCAATGCAATCGAACCCCAAACAAGCTGTACGGTTTGATTATCCAAATTATGTGCATTTAGAAATTGACGAGCCGCATTGGCTCCATCTACTTCGAAACGTTTGTCAGGACTGCTGAATTTCTTAGTCAACCCTAAGTCATGGAACAATGCACTGATGTATAGCAGTTCTGGCTCAAAGTCTAGTTGGTCTTGAAGTCCTTTTGCTGAACCAAAAAGAAAAACTCGATTTGAGTGATTCCAAATCAATTCATTTCCAAACTCATGCACGATTTCTTGGGCTTCTTGGATCAACTTTGAATCTGGCACAATTATTTTATTCGTATTTTTTATTAGCATAATGCGACTCCTTTTCTTGTTGCCTTTGATGAGTTGTATATTACTTGAGAAAATATTTTGAGTAAAACTATGAGTATATAGTTTTTGACTATTAATGATGAGATATACTGTTGGAAGGATCATTAAGGAGGAAGAACCATTGGATTTACGTTTATTACTTTATTTTAAATCAGTCGCCAACCATTTGAATTTTAGTGAGGCCGCAAAAGAATTGGGGATCAAACAGCCCACATTGAGTCAGCAAATAAAAGTATTGGAAAATCAACTAGGGACAACGTTGTTCTATCGTTCAACACGAAAAGTCGAGTTGACACAAGCAGGAGAAGAGCTAACCAAACACCTCATTGAATTAGATCATTTGATTGAAACCATTGCCTGCGATATGCAAAAAATAGATAAATCGGTAAAATTGACGATCGGCACATTGCCAGGAGAACTATCTGATGTGATCTCTGATATCTGTATTAAATTCCATAAAGACTATCCTGAAATTAAGATCCGTTTAATTAGTACGGATGATATTGAGGGAGCGCTAAAAAACAAACAAATTGATGTAGGCATTTCTTATGATGATGTGAGATTAGAGGGAACGATCGAGGCACATCCGCTCTACAAGGATGACTTTTTCGTTATAAGTACCGCTGATTTTGAATTAGCCCCGAAAATGACGATAACCGAGTTGAAAAAGTTGCCAATGGTGCTTTTGACTGAGGAGTTTTCCAGTCGAAGAATGATCAATACAGAATTAATAAAAAGGAACCTCTTATTTATCCCCGAAATTGAGGTATCAAGCATTTATATAGTAGATAAAATGGTTTCCAATGGGTTAGGGGTCTCTATTGTTTCCAGCACATTCTTGAATTTATTGTCTGAGGAAGAGTATGTGTTGACGGATATTGCGGACATCAATTTATCGAGAACTGTTTATTTTTCTTATTTGAAAGATTCTCCTGAACATGACAGCATAAATAATTTTCAAAAACTTGTAATAAATGATTTGAAGAAATTAGGGTTGATTCATTAAAGCAAGATCATCAATTTCAATAAGACATAACGCTATATAGTTGCCAAAGTAAACTAATTGTTTTATACTCAGTTTAGTTGACATAGTAAACTATTTAATGGAAAGGTCGTGATACTGAGTGGAGACTCGTGATGTTAGACGATTCAATCGATATTACACGAGAATTCTAGGGGTTTTCGATCAAAAAGTGTTTGATTTGGACTATTCGATGCTTGAGACGAGAATTTTAGGTGAGATTGGCCGTCATCCGGCGATTACGGCGAATGCATTGACCAAATGTTTGAATATCAAAAAGAGCTATTTAAGCCGAAAATTAAGTAAATTAGAACGTGCGGACTATATTTTTAAGAAAAAAGACCCCGAAGATAGCAGAAGTTTACAGCTTTATCTAACCGAAAAGGGCTTAGAATTGAACAAATACGTGGAAGAGCAGTCGGATCAAAAGGTCTTAGAGTTATTAGAGCCTTTGGAAAATGACGATTATCAGGAATTGGTCGCGGCTATGCGAACGATTGAGGAAATATTATACAAAGTCGTTCCAAATGAGCTGGAGGAATAGCGAAATAAAATTTTTTTAAGGAGCTGGTTTCATTGTCAGAAGTAACAATTGTTCCATTTGAGGAGAAGTATACACAAGAAGTTGTTGATTTGATCTTGCCGATTCAAAGAGAAGAATTCAATATCGATATCAGTATCGAGGATCAGCCGGATCTGTTGATCATTAAGAAAGAATATATTGATACAGGCGGAAATTTTTGGGTTGCTCTTGCGGATAATAAAGTAGTCGGAACGATCGCTTTAGTTAAGCTGGAAAATCATTGCGGCGCGATCAAAAAAATGTTTGCGGCAAAAGCCTTTCGTGGGGAAAAACGAGTCGGCAAGAAATTGCTGGATACATTGGTTTCTTATTGTAAAGCCCAAGGCTATGAACGCCTATATTTAGGAACGGTCGACGTATTGAAGGCAGCGCAAAAGTTCTATAAGAAAAATGATTTTGAACTGATTGATAAAACAGAGATGCCCAAAGATTATCATTTAATGGACGTCGATACGGTCTTTTTTATGAGGGATTTGACCAAAGAATAACCAAACGATCACTTGATTTGCACCTTTATTGATGCAATGAAGTGATCGTTTTTTAGTGATAAAAATATCGCAAAAGAAATAAATGGACAACCCTCTATTAAGAACTTCAGCAATAAGCAAAAAGATAGCTTCCATTAAGAAATCGAAAGTTTTTTCCTCATCGGCTTTCATTTTGTAAAGTTTTTCTGAAAAAGACGTTATGAAGGTCTAGACTAACGACTTAAAAATTCTGCTGCAGTAATCACTTGAGCAAAGTTTTTTAACGCAGATAAAAAAGCACCTTGTACGTCAATAGCGGAGATCTCCCTACCATTGAAAGCTAGTGATTTCGTTGCAGTGGCATCTGCTATGACAATAGGTTCATAGCCTAGTTCTTTGCTGGCGCGAGTGGTAGAGTCGACACACATATGAGTCATCATGCCGATGATGACTAACTGCTCAACGGCCATTGTTTTTAATGCTTTTTCTAAGTCGGTTTTATCGAACGAATTTGGAAAATGTTTTTCAATGATAAGTGAGTCTTCGTTTACGTTTAAGTCTGGATGTAAGCGAGCACCGACTGTTCCCCGCTTAAAGAAGCCCGCGTCGGCAGCTTCCTTTATATGCTGAATATAAAGGATCGGCAGCCTATTTGCTTCAAAATAATTTTCTAAACGTTTTATTTGTTTTAGTGCTTGATTCGGATGGTTTAGTGGCATTTTTCCTTGTTCAAAATAATCATTTTGTACATCGATAATTAATAGACCTTGTTTCATCGGCTGATCAGCTCGCTTTCAATTTGTTATACTTTAAGTATAGAGTTCAGTAGTTTTTTATTAAATGACTTGATGAAACACTTTTAACGTAGAGACTTTCATAGTGAAAAGAGGAATGGTAAATGGATGAGATTGATCAAAAGATCCTTGAAGAGTTAAGGCAAGACAGCAGTTTGACCAACAAGGAGATTGGTGAAAAAATTCATCTGACTGGTCAAGCTGTGGGAAATAGGATTTCGAAGCTGCAGGAGAGCGGTGCTATCCGCAGATATACGATTGAAGTGACCTACGAACATACTCAATTTATTCGCGTATTTATGAACACGAATAATTTTCAACCCTTTGAACAATTTGCAAATTCGTTTAAGGAAGTCTCATCTATATATAAGGTTTCTGGTCAGGCTTGTTATATGCTAGTTGCTCACTTCGCAGAAAAACCTTTAAAAGATTTTATAGAGGCGCTTTCCAAATGGGCACGTTACAGTGTGGAGGTAGTCATTGCCGATAAAACGGATAAACTTAAATAAAAGATCAAGATAATTGAAATCGATTAAAGGAGGATTGGTTATGAGTTTGTTAACTATGCCGATCAAAGTTGGCGGTGTGGAGCTTGCCAATCGGTTAGTAATGCCCCCCGATGGCAACAGCAAAGTCCAAAGAAACCGGTGAGGTAACAGAGGCGCTTTGCGATTACTATTCGGAAAAATCTGCTGGTGGCCATATTGGGTTGATCATCACGGAACACAGCTTTATTCGTCCAGAAGGGAAGGCCAGCAAAGGGCAATTATCGATTGCAAAGGATGAGGATATCGCTGGGCTGAGGAAGTTAGCAGCAACGATCCAGCAAAATCAAACAAAAGTATTTGCGCAAATCAACCATGCAGGTGCTTTGGCTAAAAAAGAAATTACTGGCTATGATTCACTGAGCGCAAGCTCAGTTGTGCTGCCTAAAAGTGCTAGAAATAAAATTGTACCGAATGAAATGACGCAAGCAGATATCGGTAAAGTTATCGCTGATTTCGCCGCGGCTGCATTAAGAGCCAAAAAAGCAGGATTTGATGGGGTTGAGCTTCATGCTGCGCATGGGTACTTATTGACCCAGTTCTATTCACCCTTAACAAATAAACGACAAGATAGATACAACGGGCACTCAATTGAAGGCAGAATCCGGCTGCATTTGGAAATTATTCAAGCCATTCGCGTCGCTGTCGGAGAGGATTATCCGCTTGCGCTTCGATTAGGAGCAAGTGATTATCAAGATGGCGGAACAACGATCGAAGATAGCATGATCGCTGCAAAAGAATTTGAAAAGGCAGGTATTTGTCTGCTGGATATTTCAGGCGGCTTCAGCTTTTACACACATCCTACGAATAAAGAACAAGGCTATTTCAGCGATTTAACTGAAGCAATCAAACAACAAGTTACTATTCCGGTTTTACTGACCGGCGGAATCGTTGACGGAATTACGGCTGAAAAATTATTACGTGAAGAGAAAGCGGATATGATCGGTGTCGGTCGCAGGATACTGAAGGACTCTGATTGGGCGAGACAAGCGATTTTGAGGTTGGAAAAGTAAGAAGCGATTCTATAAGCAAACAGACTAGTCATTATTTAAGATGACTAGTCTGTTTTTTTATTTCTAAAAAAATTTGGTGTTTGACCTGTTTCTTTTTGAAATAGTTTGAAAATCGAGGGAACGCTTTTATAGCCGATTTTCATGGCGATAGAACTTAAACTATCATCGGTCTCACTCATGAGTCTTTTGGCTTCTGATAAACGTTTTTGATCAATTAGTTCTTGAAAACTGCTGCCTGTTTTATCTTTTAAAAGATTACTCAGGTAGTTCTTATTGTATCCAAAAGTTTGTCCCAGCGAGTTTAAAGTGACCTCAGTGTAGTTGTCATTTATATATTTTAATATTTTAATCAGTGGATCATTCGAAGTTATTTTTTTATTTGTACTAATGACTGGTGCAGTCGAAAGGTTCACCATTAAGGCACAATACAACAAATTGATAAGCAATCTTTGTTCGGAATTATCTTTTTCAAAGGCAGACAATAACAACGAATCTATGATTTTTTTTAAGGATTCGTTTTTGGTTGTATCAAAGATGATATAGCTACTGTGATCTTTTTGGGTGTTGGCAGCGTGTAAGAAAAAATCGGTGACTAGATTACTTGAAGGAGACAGGTTCGGTAATACCTCATTCTGAATAGATTCGTCTTCTAACAGCATGTTAATGATGATATCCTCGGAGTCGACATAATCAATTTGTTGAATAACCTTTCGATCTAAAATAACCAAATGACCAGTTTCCAACTGAAACTTTTCTCCGTTTAACCGTTGCGTACACTTGCCATTCAACACATAGTTTATCTCGATAAAGCTGTGAGTGTGGGCTGGGGTATAGGAGAATCTTGAATGCTTATTGATAGCGATATTTCCGTATTTAAAAAAATCCACCTGAGGAATTTCAGGAACGATTGAACGGTTGTAATTTAGATTCATGGTATTGATATTTTTACCCGTCTTCTTTTGTAAATCTTCTAGAGCTGTTTTTGCGTAAAGCTGTTGTATCAAATTCTCCATTTTCTTCCTCTCTCCTTTTTGAGCAGGTATGATCCTAATCTTCTTTTCATTACTAAAATAGCATATCACCTGTATTTTGGCTATAAACCTTCTATTTTTTGGAAATTGAAGGGAAGCCATGAAAGCGGTTAATATATGGATGTAAAAAGAAAGGAGAATTTATCACAATGGTTAGTAATACTCAGAGTAAGTCTTTAGTTAAGGAATACAGCCCATTAGCAACGGCTGCAGGGATTGGTTCTATGTTGGGATCAGGATGTATTGTCGGACTTTCAGCAACAATCCCAGTTTGGCAAAAGGGGTTAGAATTAACTACGGCACAAGTTGGATTCATTTCTGGAGGCTTAACATTCGCTATTGCTTTCGGTTCGTTGTTTGCCGGAAAGATTACCAGTATGTTTGGATTGTTTAAGTCATTTAACTGGATTAATTTATTTTATGCTATCGGTTCGGCGATCTGTGTCTTTTCTGGAAACTTTGCGATGTTGTTAGCTGGAGTTCTGGTGATGGGCGTTGCCTCAGGAGCGGATTTGCCAATTAGCTTAACGGTCGTTTCACACGATGCGCCTGATGAAAAGACATCAGCGGAATTAGTCTCGTCGACCCAAATTTTTTGGCAGGTAGGGATTTTCATTTCTTATATTTGTTCGTTTCTATTATCAGGAATCAGTGGTGTCTTAGGTGCTCGAATCGTATTTGCTATTTTACTGGCTTTTTCTTTATTTACATGGATCTGGCGCACGCTGTCGAAAAAATTTAAAAAGTTCCATGAAGATGGTATTAAACGTCAGCAGTTGATCAAAACAGAAACCGCTGGAAAACAAGAGGTCTCTATCAAGTCGGTACTATTTGGAGAAAATAAAAATAAATTCTTAGGGTACTTCCTGGCGATTTTAGTCTTTTACGTTTGTTGGAATTTATTAGCAAACACTTGGGGACAGTTCCAAACATATGCATTGACCAATGCTGGGGCCTCACAATCTCAAGCAACCGGACTAGGAATTGTTTTAAATATCATCTCTTTAGTAACGACCATTTTATTTGCTTCAGTATCAGGTAGTAAATATCGAAACAAAGCCTTCTTTGTTGGTGCTTTTGTCCAGTTTATGGCAATGCTGGGAATGGCGATCGTTGGAGGAGGAACGGGATTTATTATGCTGGCGATTACGATCGGATTTTACAATTTTGGTAACCCAATGGCGGGGGAAGCAATCTATAAGGTGTGGACACAGGAATCATTTCCAACAGAGGTTCGAGCATCTATCCAAGGATTTATCAATGGCTTTTCACGAGTGTGCTGCGGCTTGTTCGCTTTTGTAACACCATTTTTAGTTGCTCCAGGAAAGATCCAAACATCTATGTATGGTTTTGCCGGAATTGTTTTATGTGCAACAGTAGCCGGAATCATTATGATGCGACTTCAAAAGAAAAATAAAACTATCCAGCATGAGACGATTGATGATACAGAGCTCCATGCGGATAATGTTTAGGTGGGAAAATGATGATAAAAGGTAATAAAGCAAGATGGCTTTGGTATTCAGGTGATTTTGAGATAAGACAAGGCTTGTTACAAAATTTCGCACGGGAAGAACGCAGCTATGATTGGCCAGCTTATTGGAACATGGATGACTGTCATAAAAATGTCAAATTTAAGCGCTATTACGATCTTGAAGCAGAAACCAGTTTTGTTGTTTATGCTGTTGGAATTGGATATGTTGAAGTAAATGGGACCAAGTATCCTTTTGGAAATAAGGTTATCTGTGCGCCAGGGATAAATAAAATTCGTGTATTTGTTGGGAATACAGATGGTTTACCTGCAATGTATATCGAAGGTGAGGTCGTTAAAAGCGATATTGGCTGGTTAGCGAGTAATTTTGTAGAGGAAATGTCAGCTGGCTGGAGTGCCTTGTATGTAGAAAAAGCAAAGGACCCCAATAAAGTTTATTTCAACACAGAGAACGTCCAAGCTGCTTCAATCAATTACCAGAATGGCGGGACGTTAATTGATTATGAGCGAGCGATTTTTGGAACGATCGCTATCAAAAAACTGGATACAGTTAAACCAGTAACAATTTGTTATGGTGAATCGGATGCGGAAGCATTAGACATCGCTATGTGTTACTACAAAGAAGAGAACGTCGATGTCAATACAATTCCAAGAAAACGTGCTTTTCGTTATTTGTTTGTTCCAGAGGTCGCTCCAGAACAAATTGAAATCGAGGCGGTTCATGAATTTCTTCCATTAGAGAATAAGGCATCGTTCCATTCGGATGATGAATTAATGAATAAAATTTGGGATATCTCGGTGGAAACATTTACCTTATGCAGTAGTTTATTTTTCCTTGATGGAATCAAACGAGATCGTTGGATCTGGTCAGGGGATGCTTATCAAAGCTACTTCATCAATCAATATTTATTCTTTGATGAAGATATTAACACCAGAACGATGCTTGCACTTAGAGGGCAAAACGAAATCAAACAGCATATGAATACGATCGTTGACTATTCCATATTATGGATCATAGCAGTAGAAAATCATTATATGATGACCGGAAACGCTGAATTTTTGAAGCAGATCTATCCAAAAATGAAATCGATGATGGATTACTTAGTCGCTCAAACAAATGAATTGGGCTTTATCTACGGACGAGAAAAAGATTGGATTTTTATAGATTGGTCTGAAATGGATAAAGAGGGGACGTTAGCGGCAGAGCAAGTTTTATTACTGAAAGCCTATAACGCGATGATCGTGTGTGGATCGATTGCAGGCGAGAATACTGAGGAGTACAAACGAAAGTATCACACCTTAGAAAAAAATCTGATGAAATATTTCTGGGATGAGGAGTTGGGGGCTTTTGTTGATTCGTATCAATCAGGAAAACGACATGTAACAAGACATGCTAATATTTTTGCAATTTTGTATGACTTTGTTGACGCAGAAAAAGCAGAAAAAATTTTAAACAACGTACTGCTAAATGATGAAATCACACAAATCACCACGCCTTATTTCAAATTTTTTGAACAAGACGCATTATGTAAAATGGGGCAAATTGAAAGTGTTCATAAAATTATTTGTGATTATTGGGGAGGAATGGTTGAGCAAGATGCCATTACTTTTTGGGAAGAGTATATTCCAGCAGAAAAAGGCAACGATGTTTACGAAATGTATGGCGATCCTTTTGGAAAAAGTTTGTGTCATGCATGGGGAGCCAGTCCAATCTATTTACTAGGACGATATTTTGCAGGGATTAATCCAACTTCTCCCGGTTATCAGACATTTTCAATTGAACCGCAGCTTGACTGTTTTTCTACGATCGAATGCACATTTCCTGTCAAGGATGGATCAGTAACAATCAAAAAAGAAGAGGACACATTGATTATTACTTCAACGAAAGCTGGAGGAACACTGAAACTTTACGACAAACAATTTGCTCTAGTAGCAAATAAGGAATATAGAGTGAATCAAAATAGAGAGCTAATTGGAACCATAATGTAATCTAAAAAAGTTGCAGAAGGAGGGTGGGGAAATGCAAGCCACAAAAATCGGAATCATTGAAAAAATGGGCTTTGCGCTGACTAACCTAGGAAATATCCCAATAATGACCTTATTGAATACCTATCTTTTGATATTTTATACGGACGTTGTAGGGATAAATCCAGCGGTGGTTGGAACGTTATTTCTGATTTCAAGACTGCTAGATGGTTTTAGTGATCCGTTACTAGGTTTCTTGATCGACCGATTTCCTAACACAAGGTTTGGAAAGTATAAACCGATTTTAGTTTTAGGCTCAATTGTTTGCTGCATCAATTATTTATTAGTATGGTTTTCTCCGTTGCTTTTTACAAGTCAAAAGATCCTTGCGATAAGTATTTCTTACATTTTATTGGGAATAACCTTCGACCTGATGGATATTCCATTGAATAGTTTGATTCCTGTATTAACTGGAAGAGAATCTGAACGAAATGTTCTTTCATCCATCAAAGGGATCTCCTACACTGTAGGACCAACTCTATTAAATATAGTGGCGCCATTAATTTTGGCAAACCACAACAGTCAAGTTTCTGGATATTTGCTTTTAATTATTGGAACGGTTATCGTTGTTGTATTTTTTACGATTGTTGGAACGCTGACACTCAAAGAACGAATGATTGAGCAAATCGATCATTCAAAAGAAAATAAGAAGAACTACTCTATCAAAGACGCCATGAAAATTTTGAAAGTAAGAGAGGTGGCGACACTCTTTATCAGCATGCTTTTTATTACAGCAGCTACGAATATTTTTAATGGCTCGCTCCTCTTTTACTTGAATTACATTATCAAAGATACGCGCTTACTAAGCCTGGCCAGCTTTTTAGGTCTTTTCAGTGCATTAGGTGCTGGCGTGATTGTTCCGCATATCTCAAGGAAGTTTGGAAAGGTAAAATTGTATACGGCCGCATTAATACTAATCAGCGGAGCAATGCTGATTTTGATCGGATTTAAAAATTCTAAACTGATTTTTTTGGTGGGATATGTGTTGGTACAATTTGGTTTAGGGTTTACTAATACCTTACAATACAGCATCTCTGCAGATAACGTCGATATTATTCGAAAGAAGCTAGGATTTGAGCCAGCAGCGTTAATTGCATCACTTAATTCGCTGATTATGAAATTTGCAATGGCAGTGGGTGGAGCGATTCCGGGATTTATCTTATCTTACAGCGGCTATGTGGCTAACAAGGAGCAAGTGAACAGCGCTTCTACGGGGATCATCGTTACAACCTTCGTAATTCCAGTTGTCTTGTATATTTTGACAATGATGATTTTTAATTACGGCTATGGCTTTAGTCCTAATAAATCCTTTTCAAAGGGAAATGGAAATACTTCAATTTAAAAAGAACTGTTGAAGGGACGAGATCTATGTATGAAGCAAATGAAATGGCCTCGCTTGTTGAAGCATTTAATAAATATGAAAAGATGAACGGCATAAAGGGAACATCTTATTTGGCTAATCATCATCCAAAGGATTGTGCCATTGGTGTAAAAAAATATGATTCTTCATTTAATGGAGTCCGCCACTTTTACGATTATTTCGAGATTAAATATGTATTGTCTGGTGAAGTCAACCTTGTAGTCAATAATAAAGAAGTACGTTTAAAAGAAGGACAAATGATCTTAATTGATAAAAAATGTGGACAAGAGATTGATAAAATCAATGTGTCTACTATATTAATAGGTTTCTTATTTCAAAAAAATGATACGTCAATTCATCAGTTAAGCATTTTGGGACGGGAAGAAAACAGTCTGACTTACGAGTATCTGAATGACAATTTCCTTCATGCCGGTTCAAAATCCGCCTATTTAGTGATTGATTCAACTAAAAACATCGAACTCAAAGAGGGGATGAGAAGTCTGATTGATGAGCTTTCGGCAATGAACAGGAACTCCGAGTTAATCAATTCCTTAGTGGAGGTTTTATTTCACAGGCTTGCGCGTATCTATTACTTGAAATTAACAAAAATTTATCTGGGAAAAGAGATAAATTGGACAATCGTTACTGTCTTGAAAAAAATTGAGAATGACTATGCATCGTTGTCTTTAGCATGCTTATCTGAGGAAATGGGCTACAATAAGAATTATCTATCAAATTTGATTAAAGAAAAAACAGGAAAAACCTTTAAAACCCTGATTTCAGAAATACGGGTCAAAAAAGCCTATGAGTTAATTATCAAAACCGATCTGCCGATAAATTAAATCGCCAAAAGTGTAGGATACTCCAATAGAAGTTATTTCTATATGAAGTTTGAAGACTATTATGGAAATACGCCCTCCTCATTTAGACAGAAGGTAGTTGCTTGAAAAAGGGCATAGGGAGTGTTTTATTTTCTATTTAATTGTGATGCTGGCGAAAATATACTATCTGTAAAAAATTTGGAAGCCTCCGAACCTATGCTTTTGTACGATTAAGCTCAACTAATTGACAGTTCTGTCTTCCTACGCTTAGAATTCGAGTATTGTATAGAATTAGAAAAGCGGAGGGAATAGAAATGGAATTAGGTTTAGTAGGAAAAACAGCGTTGGTCACTGGCTCAACGAAAGGAATCGGGAAAGCCATCGCACAGGAACTGGCAAAAGAAGGTGCAAATGTCATCATTAATGGTCGCAATAGTCAGGTAGTTGGAGAGGTCATAGATGAAATAAAAACACTATTTCCTCAAACAACACCACAGGCAGCGGCATTTGATTTGGCGAATGCAGACGAACGGCAAAAACTTTTTGATGCTTATCCCGCTGTTGATATTTTGATCAATAATATGGGGATTTTTCAACCAACAGATTATTTTGATCTGACGGATGAGATTTGGCAGCACTTCATTGATGTGAATTTCTATTCTGGGAATGCATTAGCGAAGTTTTATCTCCCTAATATGCTTGAAACAGATTTTGGTCGGATCTTATTTATCGCTAGTGAAGAAGCGATTATGCCTTCAGGTGAAATGCCGCAGTATAGTATGACAAAAACAATGAACCTTTCATTAGCTAAGAGCTTATCTAAATTAACCAAGGGAACGAATGTAACCGTCAATACAATCATGCCGGGTTCAACATTAACAGAAGGGGTTCAGCAAATGCTCGTAGAAATGTACAGCAATACGGATATCCCGGAAAGCGAATGGGAAAGTGACTTCATGAAAAATCATCGCCCTTTGTCTCAAATTCAACGATTGATTCGGCCTGAAGAAATTGGTCGCTTTGCTGCCTTTGTTTCAAGTCCTTACGCGAAATCTTTTTCTGGCGCGGCGTTGCGTTTAGATGGCGGGTTAGTACCAACTATTTTTTAGTTAGATTTTCAACTCGTTCGAATATAGAAAATTAAAAATACGTCTATCTTTGATAAACACCGATAAAGGGATTTACTCGTACTTTTCAAAAGTCTGAGTAAATCCCTTCTCTTATTTTTCAACAGAAGGCGGCATATTTTTCGGTATGTATCTTGTCAAAAGGGTGAAATCATTCATAGAAAATATGATTGCTTAAAAAATAAGAAAAAAACTATTCGCCATTTTAAAAAAAGTGAAGTATTAATTATTGAATACACCGCATATAGCTTTTTATTTTTATTTGAGAACAGGAGCCTTTCGTCTGGCAGTAGCGAAAGGTTCTTTTTTATTTCCGAGGTATACAATTCTAGTTTTCCTTCATAAAAATGAAGAAACCTAATTCCTAATATATTTCAAAATCTTTGTTAAACGGGCTTTTTTTCTCTCGAGATTAGCTTAGACCCTTAATGTGACAAAAAATGTAGGAGAATACTATAAAATGTCTCTTTTGTTAAAAACGTTGACCTAGCAACGATTCTCTTGAACTATCAAAAGGGCTTTGTTTATAAGGTGAATATAAGGGATAGGTAATGAAATAATAATTTTAGCTAGGGAATATCAAATAATTTTAGCAGAAAACAAGAAGTAGCTTTTTTTTGTATATGAAGAGAACATAATCCTGCATGAGGGACTATTAAGGATAATGGTTCCTTATTTTTTTGTGGTTTGTACTTGAAATAGGACGAAAATATTGGTTTATTTTATTGTTTTTGTCATTTTCAGAGCCCAGAAATGTTTAATAATAGCGTAGTAGAAAGAGTTGATTCATTCACTAAGTGAAAATCCTTTTTTCAGAGATTCTCAGTGAAAGAAAAAAGTAAATAGACTGGCCGTCGTTAAAACAAATCAAACGAAAAAGCTGGATGAGAAGAATCAAAAGAATGAATACGAATCAACTGTATTTTAGAAAGGAAGGATAATAATGAAACGTTTAAATAGATTATGGTCACTGATTGCGATGTTTGGAATGGTGATTGGGATTTTTCCAATGTCGATAGTCGCAGAGACCAACGAAGAAGCCAGTGTGACGATCAATCAGGCAATAATTACTAGTGTGAATGATCAGGAGGTTACTGAAGTAAATCGTTTAAAAGAGCAGGATCAAGTAAATGTCAAATTGAACTGGTCATTAGCTAAGGCAGCTATACTGGAAGAAGGGACTGCGGTGTCACTTGATTTGCCAGCGAACCTAAACTTCTCGGATCAGACTGGCAGTCTAGGTGAGATGGGAGACTATCAAGTAAGCAATCAGCAACTAATTTTTCATTTTAAGAAAAATTATCAAGAAACAGAGGATGGACTGGCACCAGATTTTGCCAATGCAAAATTCTATGAGGGCCTAGTTGAGCTCAGCGCACAAACAACCTCAAAGGATTTAGAGACAGAGACTGTTGATTTTGGAAATAATGCTATTCGTACCTTGTATTACGAAAAAAAAGTTGATCCAGCGGCTGATCCATTGAATACGTCAGAGTCGGAAAAATCAGTGATCGATAAAACTGAACCTGAAAGGGCGGCACGTGAAATCCAAGCAAGAGCATTGGAACCTAATCTGAATACACGCGGTGTCAATTTGTTTACGAATGTCAAAATTACTGATCATAATGGCAACGAGTTTTCTGCAGAAAATCCAGCAGAAAAAGATGCGAACATTCGAATTCATTTCGATTGGGTTTTGAGCGATGAGACGATTATTCAGAACGGAGATTATTATACATACCAACTACCTAACTATTTTTCTGTACATAACACGGTAACGGATGTGCTAAAAAATGAGGAAGGGGATGTCTTAGGAGCATTTACGTTAGATCAAAATGGCCTTTTAACAGTTACGTTCAATGAAAAAGCAGGAGACTTAAGTGAACGTCAAGGTACGATCGATTTGAAAACGGAGTTGAAGATTACTACTGAAAGTGAATTAGTTGAGATCCCGACAAATATTACAGATGAAGATGGACTAGAGATAAAAATCGTTATTCCTGTCGCAAAAGCTGATATCAATAAAAAAGGAATTATTGAAGCAGATAATTCTGTTACATGGACCATTACTGTAAATGAAGAAAGGCACGATCTAAGAAACGCGGTTATAAGAGACACGCTGCCTGAAGGACTATCCGTTTGGTACAACCAATATTATGTCATGAATGAAGCGGGAGAATGGGTAGCCCCTCCGGCAGGAATGATTAACGCCTGGAGAGATGGTTCAGATTATGTTTATAAATTTTCTTCTGGTGTTATGAATCTTCCAGTGAAAATCGTTCTTAAGATGAAAGTAACTGATATAGAAAAGAAAAGCTTTGTGAATAAAGCGACCCTTGGTGGAGATAATTTCATATCAAATTCTTCTGAAGCTAGCGTTTCTTTTAATGACAAGGATAATTATAAGTATTGTACAGATTATGATTTAAACACTGGCGTATTCAACTGGGAGATCAAGGCTACGTATACTAATGATGACGGCATTCTTAAGGACTGGATGTACTCAAGATATGGTGATCCAAATACGGCGAAGCATTATCTGTTAAAGGACAGTCTCAAAGTGTTTGACGAAGATGGAAATGAAGTTCCGTCTGATAAATGGACATTTTCAGAAGAATCGGCAGATTTTAAACAAAAGAACGGGGAATATGTTCACTTCACACTAAATTTTGCAGATAAAGGCGTGTACAAGGTTACCTATTCAACACAAAGCTTTGATGTACCGACGCCATTAAGGATAGATCTTTTAAATACAGCCTTGATTATTGATGGATCAGAAAGTGAACAGATTGTTGCTGGAGAAAAGCCCGATGTAGAAGGGACTATCGGAATAACGAAAGCAGCGCTGAGCAAGGATTATTCAAACAATACAATTAATTGGCAAGTCACACTTAATAAGAACCGGCTATCCATGAAGGACGCTATCATTACAGATACGTTCGCGTTGCTTTCAGGAGGAACTAAAAGTGCACTTCAACTGATTGAATCTTCACTTGTGGTCAAAGGCAATGACGGCAAAACGGATAAGACGTTGACTAAGGGCACCGATTATGTGTTGGAGAGAATCGATGGTGATTCTGATTATTCTGTGGGATTCAGGATTAGGTTAATTGGCGATTATGCGAAAACAAGTGATCAAATCTCGATAAGCTATTCGACCCACTTTTTCATGGAGGAGCAACCGCACTATTCTACAGGAAGTTTGCAACAGTTTGCTAATAGTGCAATTGTTACATATACAGGTGAAGATGGAAAAAATCATTTGGATGGCGCTGAGACATCAACATGGGTCGATTCCAAATACGCTTTTGATGGTGTGAAATATGGCAAATATCTTGCTCAAGGAGCAGAGGTTGCTTCAGCATTTTCTTTTGGGAATCCATTTAAAGAAACGACGTCTTCTGAAAATAGCGTTTATTGGACGGCCTTGTTTAACACTTGGAAAACAACGATTCCGAAAGAAACAACGATCAAGGAAGCATTGGGTGAAGGTCAGAAACTTAAAGAGCTTGTCATTTATGATGTGGATGTTGCTGCTAGCAAAGTTGAAGCAGCCGGTTTAGGTGATAAATGGGTAGAAAATGTGGATTATAAATATGAGGTCGATGGTGACGGCGTTTCAACCATTACATTGTTGAAAGATAAAAAGAATACGTTTGCGGTATTTGTTTCTGCGGAAGCTTCAGATGAGGTTCCCAACTATAAGAATGTCGCGACGATGACAGAAAAGGGTGGTGAACCATTAAAGGTTGAAGGTTTGGTAGAAAAAAGTGCTAAAGACGCTTGGATTGATAAAAAAGGCAAGCAAGGAACTGGAGAGGATTACCGCTCGATTAATTGGTCCGTTGTATTGAATAAAGACGGGCATAAAATTCATGATCCAATTGTTACTGATACGGTGAGTATCAACGAACAAACTTTTATCTATGATGCTGATAAGAACGTAGTTGTGAAAGTTTATACAGCCAAAAATAATGGTTCAGGAACATACATTAAAGACGGAGAAGCCATTACATTTACAGAAGACAATAAACCAGTGGTTACTTCGGATTCTGCGGCAGGTACTCAAACTTTAACGATCAATCTGGGAGACACGATTGATTCACCGTACATCATTGAATATCAGACGTTACTTGATCCAGGGATTGAAAATAATGAAGTGATTCGTAACGGTGCATCATTGTATGGAAAAGATATCAAATATCATGAAACAACTACTACTGTAACAGTCAAATCGACTGACGGCGAGGGAACTTCAAGCGGGAAAAATGGTTCGATAAAATTTGAAAAATTAGATGAAAATCAAAAATTGATTACCACAGATTCAGCTTTCTTTGACCTTTATCGTAAAGACAATGATGGCAACCTTGCGCTGATATTTTCTGATATTGAAGTAAAAGGAGACAAAATTATTGAAAATGGAGCAGAAGTGGAACAGCTTTCAAACTTGCGTTACGGAACCTATGTTGTAGTTGAAAGCAGAGCTCCAGAAGGATACGTGAAGGACGGAAAAGAGTACGAGTTTATTATTTCAAAGGAACAGGTCAAACAGACCTTCTCATTAGAAAATCAGAAATCCAGAACGAAGATTGAATTAGCAGCGAAGAAAGAATTATCTGGTCGGACACTAAAAGTTGGTGAATTCAGCTTCAACTTAAAGGGTGAAAAAGTCGATCAAACGCAAACCAATGATGCCGACGGCAATGTCACTTTCGATGGTATTGAATACACAAAAGCCGGGACATATGAATACACGATTTCCGAAAAAATTCCGTCAGAAAAAGAAACAGGAATGACATATGACGCTAAGGAATATAAAGCAATTGTGACAGTCGTAGAAAAAGAGGGACAATTGGAAGCCACTGTCAAATATGAAGATGTAGCGGAAGATGAAGTACCGGTCTTTAAGAATACGTATGAAATATTACCAGCAAATGTTCAATTGAAAGCGAAGAAAGAATTATCTGGTCGGACACTAAAAGCTGGTGAATTCAGCTTCAACTTAAAGGGTGAAAAAGTCGATCAAACGCAAACCAATGATGCCGACGGCAATGTCACTTTCGATGGTATTGAATACACAAAAGCCGGAACATATGAATACACGATCTCCGAAAAAATTCCGTCAGAAAAAGAAACAGGAATGACATATGACGCTAAGGAATATAAAGCAATTGTGACAGTCGTAGAAAAAGAGAGACAATTGGAAGCCACTGTCAAATATGAAGATGTAGCGGAAGATGAAGTACCGGTCTTTAAGAATACGTATGAAATATTACCAGCAAATGTTCAATTGAAGGCGAAGAAAGAACTAAGTGGTCGGACACTAAAAGCTGATGAATTCAGCTTTAATTTGAAGGGTGAAGGAGTCGATGAAACGAGAAAGAATGAGCAGGATGGAACGATCACTTTCGAAACGATTAAGTATGGAAAAACAGGAACCTACGAGTATACGATTTCGGAAGTAATACCAGCGGATAAAGAGACTGGTATTACGTATGATGAAACAACGTACAAAGTGATCGTCACTGTTGAGGAATCAGCCGGCAAGTTGGAAGCGACCGCAAAGTATGAAGGGATAGGAAACGGGGAAGTACCAGTCTTCAAGAATCGCTTTACACCAAACGAGGAGATTCCTACAGGGGAACTTTTATTGAAAAAAACAGATAGCAAAACTGGAGAAATGTTGGCAGATGCAGAGTTCAAATTGGTTGATAGTGAAGACAAATCAGTAGCCGGACATGAAAAAATTGTTACAGGGAAAGATGGCATGATTTTAATCAAAGGATTGACTGACGGCGATTACAAGCTAATCGAAACAAAAGCGCCAGAAGGCTATCAATTAGATGCAGCACCGATAGAATTTTCAGTGAAAAACAATCAACCTAATGAGAAAGTGGTTACTAAGGAAAATACTCGTATTGAAGAAACCAAAGTACCGAAGACTGATAAAGAAACAAGCACTAATACCGCAAAGAAAAACGGAAATCGCCAAAAAACAACAGGAAGCAGTTCGACGACTTCAAAGCAATTTCCGGCAACTGGAAGTGTGAGAAATAATGTACTAATCATTTTAGGCTTGCTTATTTTAACGGTCTTAGGTACAGCAGTATTACGAATGAGGAAAAAGTACTAGTACTTTTGATAGTCAGCAGCAGGTCGAAAAAAGGGCCAAGTTCATTTAGGTTTTTGTTGAGGACACAAGGGAGTAAGAGTGCATTGGGAGGATATTATGACAGTACTACTTTTAACAAAAAGCTTTTCGTATGAACAGGAATTTGTGAAAATGTTGAATTTTTTAGGACACGAGGTTCTGTGTAGTCGGCAAGTATTTTTAGATATTTATAACCAAGAGGAATTCACGAAAGATCTTGATTATTTTGACACAGTGATTGTAAGTGAAACGATTTCGGATGAAGAGGCCATTACCTGCCTATCATTATTGGAAAAATTTCGGTGCAGTGTTGTTCGAAAAACGTTAGCGGATCTAGATGACGATATGTTAGCGAAGTGGAAGCAACGTGGAGTTTCTGCTTTCATTTCGCAGGAAACGGATTTTGAAGAGCTGCGGGAAAAACTATCAAACAAAGATCAAAAGAAACCTAAAGTCGAGCCTGTGTTGGCAAAAGAAAAGGATATTGCGCTAGAAAATTTTGATTATAGTTTGACGAAACAGGAATATAAGGCTTTTCGATTGTTGGAACAATCAAAAGGGAAATATATTACGCGAGAGGACATGTGTTATGCTCTCTGGAATGCGGCACCTTCAAAGTCTAAAGAAAGCCGTTTATCAGGAATCATCAAGTCGCTCAAGAAAAAAATGGCCGAGTATGATTTAGATGAGACACAGTTAAAAACGTCATGGGGCAACGGGTATTGTCTGAAAAGCATCAATTCAAAAAAGGGATTGTCTGGGGAAGAGAATCTAGGGTAGTTCCAAGGGCAACGGGGTAAAAATGAGCAAAGCAGACTGCTTTGTAAATCGTAAAATATGAAATCATCAAGAGAACAAGAAAAAATCGCTGAAAAATATACATGCTTGAATGAAAGCAGTAAAATGACTTCGGATTTTGTCCTTCGAAAAATTTTACTGCTTTTTTACTGTGAACTTCCAGACAAATAAGTTGAACTGGATAATAAAAGATGCTATATTCTTAAGCTTATCAAGAACAGAGGAGGCTTTCGCGTGCTAGATTCTTTTATAAAAGGACAGGACCAACTAGTACAAAAGTTTTTTACATACTGCTACCGCTCGTACCAAAGTGTATTCAGCCATAAGGAATTAACGGATGAAATGGGCATTTCTTATGCCATGTTGAAACAGGTATTGGATCAGATAGAAACGGTTCAAAAGGGCTATCCCGAATTCTCTATTGAACGAGGAACTAAAGAAGTAACTATTAAGTTTTCGGAAAGATTCTTACTAAATAAAATCCGAGTCAACCTAACAAAAGCTACGCTGCCCTATATTATTTGGGATGCGATTTTTCACCAAAAATTTAAATCGCTTGAAGCGTTTAGTCAAAGTCAGTATCTTAGCCGTCGAACGGTTCAGCGTCAGATTGGAGAATTTGATTCGATTTTAGCCCAATATCAAATTGGTTTGAATTTAAAAAAGAACGGTTATTTAGTCGGCGATGAATATCGGATTCGTTTTTTCTTTCATAGTTTTTATTGGC
Source organism: Enterococcus sp. AZ128 (assembly GCF_051714485.1). Lineage (NCBI taxonomy): Bacteria > Bacillati > Bacillota > Bacilli > Lactobacillales > Enterococcaceae > Enterococcus > Enterococcus sp. AZ128. The sequence continues at coordinate 238,792 of NZ_JBIORZ010000002.1, read as the reverse complement.
ATATCTATGACGAGATCGATAGCAATCGGCCTCCAATTGTTCAAAAAAGTGCCACGAGAGTCTATCAGAAACTGTCTGAATATTTTCCATCTCTCAGGCATGCGGACAAAGAGCGGTTTATCAATTTCTTAGCCGTTTCAGTGACTCGTATCAAGCAGGGGCATGTGATCCAAACAATTCCAGAATCTGTACGGAAGTTTTTTAATCCGTTCATGTCTAGAGCGCTTTTTGAAAAGGAGATCCTGATTCCTTTTCTAGAAGCCAATCTGCTTTTCGAAAAAGATTTATCCAGCGATGAATTCTTGTATATCTACTATATGTTTACTGTTGGACAAAGCTATTCTCAAGAAACCGTCCAGCAGATTCAATTACAGTCGCCGTCCTTTTTGAGTGACTATCGCCGATTTATTGATGATTGGATCGATCAAGTCGAAACACACCTGCAGTATCGTTTTGGCCAAGATGAAAGACGCTTTTTGTTTATTAATTCTACTTATATTTTCTCCTTTCTGCTTACCTTCGGGTTGGGAAAGCAGATTGATTCGTTTGGGGATTATATGACCACTGCTGATATAGAGGAGCAATATTTTTATATCTTCGATCTGCTGGGAAATATTGCCTATAATGTAGAGGCGCTAAATGAGGAATGGATAAAAACGCTCGATTCGAATTCATTTAAGTACTATGTGTCGCAGTTGCTGTATCATATTTTAATGGATCGTGATTTGCCGATTCGTGTCGCGATTGAATCGAAGGGAAGAGGTCTGGAAGAACAGCTGCAGAAGCAAAAGCTCGTTCGTATCAGTCCGCGTCCGATTATTATCGTCGGCATACGTGAAAATCCAGATGTCGTCATTTCAGATTACGCAATTGATTTGACCAAGTATTTTCCACGGGAACTGCCTCATCTTTTTCAATGGGGGGAAAAGCAGTATCTCTCCGATTGGATTCGTGTAGTGAGTTTCATCAATAAGGTGCGTGACCAAAAATATAATGTGTTGCTGTCATAAAACTTAAATAAGAGCAAATAAAAAAAAGACCGATCACTTTTTTAGTGGCCGGTCCTTTTTTTGACCATTAGGGAAGTATAAATAAATTATTTAACAACAGTGATACCCATGTCCGGCTTCACGAACTAGTCTTTCTATTTATAATTCCGCTTTTAGAATCTGTTTGGCGATGACGTCGGTGGTGATCAAATCAGTAATCAAATGGTTGGTGCAAGAGTAATAAACACCTGACCACTTATCTTCATGATAAGCCAAAGCGACGACCTGCGGGATTTTCTTGAGATCTTCAATGCTGATCCCAATGACATTGGTATTTGTCACATGATCAACTTCCACGCCATCCTTATCGAAAAAGCGGGAATTCATATCGCCGACAACATTCAGCTCCTGCAGCTCTTTTTTATCCGTTTCAGAAATATAGCCGATTTCTTCCATGGTATTGATGTGATAAGGCGAGGAAATACTGACGATTGCCAAATCAACCTGTTTAGCTTCATCCAAAATTTCGCGGATGTATTCATTGTTTTCAAATTCAGAACGGATAGTGGGATTGCTCACCAGCGCAGGGGTATACAAATATTTTGATGAACTTCTCGTCTTTCGGGCAAACTCATAGCACAGCTGATTCGAATGAATATCAAAATTGTTTATCCCCATTCCACCAATAAGAGGAATGAATACCTTATCCGAATAGGATTCAAAAGGAAACTGAGTAACCAATGATTTGATGGATTTTCCCCAGGATAGTCCGATTGACTGGACGTTCTCGATCTTTCCTTTAATTGCCAGTGCAGCCGTTTGGCCTAATACTTTTTCTACCTCAGATGAGGATAGGTTATTAGTATCAATAACGGTTGCTGATTTGAGGTCGAATTTTTCTTCTAGTTTATTTTCTAATTCGACCGAATAAACTTCTTCACTATTAAAGAAAAATTCGATGAAGCCTTTGTTTCTTGCGGCGACCAGCCATTTGGAAATCAAAGATCGAGAGACCCCTAATTTTTTTGATATTTGTACTTGTGTCAAACCTTCTTTGTAATAGAGGGTAGCAACCTTGATCAGATTTCTTTCTTCAGATTGATTCATTATAAAAACTCCTTTTTCAATAACACTGTTTAAGCCTCATATTGATTTTATACCAAAATTGGTAAAAAAAAAAGATAAAAATCCCAATTGACATCTTTTGTGTCACCTGCTATTATGAACTCGAACGTATCGTATGACACGAAACGTGGCAAATGATACGGAATCGCGCGCGCGTATCAAATTCTACAACAGGAGGAAGGTTATGGATTTTTTAGTTAAGTTATCGGACGGTTTTATTGGGATGTTTCAAGCAGGTGCAGAAACGTTTGTTGGTTTTCTGACAGGAATCATTCCGCTGCTGATCACGTTGATTCTTTTTGTAAACGCTTTGATCAAGATCATCGGTGAGGAAAGAGTTTTCGGATTTATGCAGATGTGCACGAAGTTTTTTGTTCTAAGATATACATTGATTCCATTTTTAGCTTGTTTCTTCCTTACAAACCCAATGTGTTACACGTTCGGCCGTTTTTTGAAGGAGGAGCATAAAGCTGCGTATTATGATTCAACTGTATCCATGGTTCACCCGATTGTTGGACTATTCCCTCATGCGAATGCGGCAGAACTTTTTGTCTATCTAGGTGTTGCTCAAGGTTTTGCGAAAGTCGGCAGCCAAAGCGAATTAGGGCTGAGATATCTATTGACCGGCTTTGTGGTCATTCTTATTCGCGGTGTGATCACCGAGCGAATCGTAGCTATTTTATCGAGTCGAGACAAGAAAAAAGCAGTGAATGCTTAGACGGAACGCGGAGGGAAAAAAATGAGTAAAAAAGTGATTGTTCATAAAGGAAAGGGTGGCTGGGGCGGCCCGCTAACTCTTACGCCTGACCATAAGAAACAATATGTGATCAGCGTTACCGGTGGCGGAATTCATCCGGTGGCTGAGAAGATCGCTGAATTAACGGGAACAACGGCCGTTGATGCCTTTAAAAATCCAGTGGAAAAAGAAGAAACACTTGCGGCAGTCATCGATTGCGGTGGAACAGCTCGCTGCGGAACCTATCCGCGTATGAGAATTCCAACAGTCAACGTCAAACTGCAAGCGCCTTCTGGTCCGCTAGCTAAATTTATGACAGAAGATATTTTTGTTTCAGGGACGACCATCAATGATCTTGAGCTAGTCAATGACGATGGGACCCAAGAGACTGTTGTAGAAGAGATAAAAGCGGAGCCGATGGCTTCAACAGTAGAAGAAATGCCGAAAGAACAGGTAAAAGCGGAATCAAACGGCAATGGCAATGAGAAGAAGGGCTTTATTGGTTTGATCGACAAAATCGGTCGAGCAGCCGGCAATTTCATTAATATTATGTACCAAGCAGGACGCGAAACAATCGACACGGTAATGACAAATATTTTGCCGTTTATGGCATTTGTCGCTACTTTAATAGGAATCATTAATTATACCGGCATCGGTGATTTGATCGCGAAGGTCTTATCTCCGTTAGCCGGAAGCTTGATCGGCTTAGTTGTTCTGGGGTTGATCACCAGTTTGCCGTTTCTATCGCCATTGTTGGCACCGGGGGCTGTTATTGCATCGGTTATCGGACTTTTGATCGGAACTGAAATTGCAAACGGAACCATTCCGCCCCACTATGCGTTACCAGCGTTATTCGCGATTAATTCGCAAGTTGGTTGTGATTTCGCACCTGTTGGGATGACCTTAGGAGAAGCTGATCCTGAGACGATTTCCACAGGAGTACCAGCGATTCTATTTTCACGTGTGATTACAGGTCCTTTGGCGGTCGTAGTGGCCTACTTCATGTCATTTGGGCTTTAAAAAAAATTAGAGGTGAGTAAATTGATTCCAGACAAAATCAAATTTGGATGTTTAGTAGAAAAAGGCGTTGCAGAAGTAAAAGAAATGCCGATGCCAGAACTTTTGGCAGATGAAATCTTAGTGAAGCAGGATGCGTGCAATATCTGTACGACGGACTATCAACAATGGTTAGGGTTGCGGGAGCACCAAGGTTATCCAATGGCAGGCGGTCATGAATGTTCGGGAACGATCGTGGCTAAAGGCTCTGAGGTGGGCGATACCTATGATGTCGGTGATCGTGTGAGTGTTGTTTACGATTATTGCGGGTATTGTGATGAGTGCAAGCATGGAGAAGTTACCGGATGTGAGAATATCAAACAATTCGGTCATAACTACTCAGATGAGTACTATGGAATTTTTGGTTTTGCCAATTATTTCGTCAGGAAAGCGAAAAGCTTCGTGAAGATGAATCCAGATTTGTCGCCGTCTGAAGCAGCTTTTGTCGAACCACTATCTTCTGTGATTCAAAATATGAAAAAACTGCGTGTGAAGGCTGGAACGGATACAGTCGTTGTGATTGGCGGAGGCACGATGGGACTACTGAATGCCGAAACAGCACGAGCGTTTGGCGCGAAGGTAATCGTTTCTGAATTGATGGAGAAAAAGGTCGAAGTCGCAAAATCCATGGGCTTTGAAGTAATCAATCCGAAAGAAGTCGATCCAGTTCAAAAAGTAAAAGAATTGACGAACGGCAAAGGGGCCGACATTGTGATCGTTGCAGTAGGAGCTACTCCAGCGAACAATCAAGCCTTGCAGATGGTAAAACCGAAGGACGGAAAAATATCGATGTATGCTGCGGGCTATCCTGCACCTGAAATGGATGTTGACCCGAATAAGGTTCACTACATGCGCTTGGAGCTGATCGGAACTTACGGTTCTACGTTAGAGGATTTCTCGGATGCCGCTGAGATGTTGAATACCGGCAGAGTGGATGTTTCGAAACTGGTAGAAACACAAATTCCGTTAGACGAGATCCAAAAGGCATTTGAAACAGCGAGCACACCAGGAAACTATCGAGTTTCAGTAATTTTAGATTAAGGAATAGGAGAAAAATAGATGGCTAAATGTTTGGCAATTGCAGATTTATTCATTGATAAGAAAATGATGGATGATGGGTTAGTTTCATTGAAGGAAAAAGGCATCGAAGTTGAAGTGAAGGAATGGCAGCACGCGGATCTGGAAGCACTTCAAAAGGACAATATCACACTGGAAAAACAAGGCAGCGAAGCAGTTGATTTACCGGATTATTTAATGGAAGGAATCGAAGAGTACGAGTACATTATTACTCAGTTCGCACCGATTGGTAAAAAAGTGATCGATAAAGCGACTAAGCTGAAATTTGTCGGTGTGCTGCGGGCCGGAATTGAGAACGTCAATCGCCAGTACGCGGAAGAAAAAGGGATCACTGTTTTTAATACACCTGGACGGAGCGAAACAAGCGTTTCCGAATATGCGGTAGGTTTGATGCTTTCTGAAATTCGCAACATCGCTCGCGCCGATCGGAAATTACGCAACGGCGAGTGGGAAAAGCATTATCCCAATGGTGTATTAACACCTGAATTGAAGGAATCCGTTGTTGGATTGGTTGGTTACGGCGCGATCGGACAAAAGGTTGCGAGCTTGGTACGACCATTTGGCGGCAAGATCATTTTCTTTGATGATTACTTCACTGGAAAAACAGAAGATACTCAAGTTTCCTTGGATGAGCTGGTTGCGCAAGCAGATATTATTTCGATGCATTATCGTTTAACTCCTGAGACTAAAAATATGCTGAATAAAGAGCATTTCAAAAAAATGAAGCCGTCTGCTGTTGTAATCAACAGTGCTCGTTCAGGACTGATCAATGAGGGCGATCTGATTGAAGCATTGCAGACAAAAGAAATCACTGGAGCGGCAGTCGATGTTTTCGAACAGGAGCCGTTACCAGCGGATCATCCATATTTGGCATTAGAAAACGTAACGATCACGCCTCATATCGCGGGTTCAACAATTGGAAACTTTGCGAATTCACCAAAAATCTTGGCGAACCGCATCCTGAATGAATATCTATAAAAGATAGGAGAATACGTATGGCTGAACTTCGCTTAGCATTGCTGGTGGTCCTGTTACTAGTCCTCAATGTATTCACATCACTGAGACATTCGAACTACTATAAGAAAACAGTTAACAGTATCGTAAAAGAGAATAATGAAGGTTTTTTAGGCATCGGTATGTCTCAAAGCAGATTTAAAGCAAGAAGCATCGTCCTGATGGTTGCCAATCCAAACGGGATCATTGAAGAATGCCAAGTAATGACCGGTTTAACAATCTTTGCGAAGTTCAAGCGCTATTCGGCTATTGAGGATCATCGCATTGATACGATTCCAGAAAATTTGTTAGCGGTGAAACACGGAGAGGCGTTAAAACAATCAATCGATTTCATTAAAAATGAAATAAAAATGAAGAAAACATCGGAGGAAAGAACATGACATTATATGGGAAATTGTTAGAGAGAGAACAAAACGGCGCGCCAATCAAGGTTGGGGTAATTGGTGCAGGACAAATGGGTTACGGTATGGTTTCACAAATTTCAACGATTCCAGGGATGATCGTTGCTGGGATCAGCGACATCAATCTAGATGCAGCGAAAAGAGCGGCAGAGGCATACAATGCCAGCGCTGCTGAAAAAGTAAATATTTTGACAAGTACGGACTTTAAAGAAATCGTCCACTCACCAAACGTTGAAGTAATCGTCGATGCGACAGGTGTTCCTGAAGCGGGAGCGAAAATTTCAATGGAAACGCTGATTGCGAAGAAACATTTAGTACTCTTAAATGTAGAGATCGATATCACTGTTGGACCTTTAATGAAGAAACTTTATGATGCAGCCGACCTTGTTTACACTGGATCAGATGGTGACGAGCCTGCTGCGACGGTTCAAATGTATGAATTTGCTAAAAGTATGGGGATGGAAGTCCTTGTAGCCGGCAAAGGGAAAAATAATGCCTTAAAAGTAAGTGCAAATCCAGATACTGCCCAGGCAGAAGCGGATTCCAAAGGGATGAACAGCCATATGCTGGCAGCTTTCCAAGATGGAACCAAAACAATGGCTGAAATGAATCTTCTATCTAATGCGATCGGTTATGTACCAGACGTTGTCGGTATGCATGGGATCTCAGCCGATTTAGACGGAACAGTCGAAAAATTAAACTTGAAAGAAAACGGCGGCGTTTTAAATAACTTTGGCGTTGTTGAATATGTTGATGGAATTGCTCCGGGGATCTTCTGTATCGTGAAGGGGCAAAACGAAGGGGTTCAGCATGAGTTGAACTACTTATTGAAAAAAGGCGATCGAGATCACCATATCTTATTCCGTCCTTATCACTTATGCAGCTTGGAAACGCCATTAACCATCGCGCGTGCGGTCTTAGAGCACGATACAGCGATCGTTCCTTTAGGCGCGCCAATTTCAGAAACAGTTGCAGTAGCGAAACGTGATATTAAAGCGGGTGAAAAGATCGACGGTATCGGCGGCTACTGTGTCCGCGGCGTTTTAGAAACACATGCTGAAATGAAGAAAAACGGCAATGTGCCAATTGGGCTAGTCGGCGGCTCTTCAGTAGCGAAACGCGACATCAAAGACGGTGCTTTCTTGACAATCGATGATATTGAACTAGACGAATCAACGACCGTTTACAAATTACGAAAATTACAAGATGAGACCTTTGCATAAAAATCTATTTAAAACGAGTTAGGAGCCAGATGATGTACAAAACAAAAATCGTAGAAATCGGTCCGATTGTTGAGGACTTCGCGGAAGAATTCCTATTGGTTTTATTCGGCCCTCAAGCAATGGCGGAATTAAGAGATATTTGTGTTATTCATGAAAGCTCGGATGAGCCGAAAAACGTGATCCAAAAGAATGGCCGCTTGACCATTGGAAGCCAAGAATATCATATTTTAGACGTGGGTGATGAGGCCAATCCAAACTTTGAATCACTGGGGCATATTTCTATCTATTTTAGAGATGGCGAAAACAATGAAATTTTGCCAGGAGCGATTCTCGTTGAGCCGAAGGTGTTTCCAACATTGGCTGTCGGTGACGAGATCACATTCGAGTAGCACAAAAAAGGTCAGTTACTCCATAGTAAAGGAAGGGAATTATGAATACTTTTGAAGAAAAAAATATTATAAAAATTGCTTGCTTATACTACGAGGACGGACTAACACAAGCTCAAATCGCTAAGATAATCGGTGTCTCCCGTTCCCTTGTTTCTAAGCTGCTGCTGGATGCGAGGGAACAGGGCATCGTGGAAATCACGATCAACAGCAAAAATGAATATACCTCCAAGCTGGAGCGTTCTTTAGAAGCTGTCTACGGATTAAAAACCGCGATGGTCATTGATTCTAAGGATCTAACGAATGAGGAGATCGAAAAAGTCGCCGCCAATTACGGCGCTCATTATTTGAATGGCCGTTTGAAGTCGATCAATAATATCGGGATCTCGTGGGGAAAAGGGATTCGACGTGTCGTGGATGCCACTATTCACAGCTCCAACACAGAGATATCGGTGGTTCCCTTGATCGGCGGAATGGGCGACTCGCATGTCAATATTCATTCCAATCAGCTGTGCTATGATCTCGCTCGAAAAATTCGTGGGCAATCAAAATATCTGTATGCCCCTGCGATGCTGTCAGACGAACAGCTGGCGATCGCTTTGAGAAACAATCGAACGATCAAATCCGTATTGGACGATGGCTCCAGTGTTGATTTTGCGATCGTGGGCTTGGGAAATCCTTACGAAGGAAGTACGATGGAGGAAATCGGCTATCTAGGCGAAAAGAATATCCAGCAGTTAGAAAACGATCATGTGCTTGGGGATATCAATTCCAACTTTTTTGACGCTAGAGGAGAAAAAGTGGACAATGAGATCAATAAAAGTATCGTGGGGATCACTTTAGAAGATATTCGAAAGATTCCCCAAGTGATGACGATCGTGGATGACCTCAGAAGAATGCGTATCGCAAAAATCGCGATTGAAACCAATCTGATCAATATCCTCGTGACGACGGATAAAATCGCTCAAGCTTTGTTGGATGCTGCGGCAGAATAAAAGTTAATGAATACAAAGTTTTTTCGAGAAATACTTTAGAAAATAAAGGCAAATACCCTGTAGACGATCGATTTCGAAAGTTTGCGGGGGATTTGCTTTTTTGGTGTGCTACACGAGTGATGAGGGGGAGAGTTGCAACAAAAGAAACAAATCTTGCAACAAAGCGAAAAGAAGTATTCTGACTTGCCGATACTTGCTATTCTAATCTTGTAAGAAACATAGAAAAAAATTTGGAGGAATCAGCAATGAAAAAATATCAAGCAGCATTTGGAAAAGCAGTTATGGGAAGTTTTGGTTGGTTAACCGGAATACTATTTTTACTAAAGGGGACAGAGAGCGGAATGACAAATGTTCTTACTGCTTTTGCTAGTGCAGTAATTATCGGGGGCGTTTTTACTATTGGTTATCCGTTAGTTTGGAACGATTTGAAGATAAATCGGGTTGGGAAAATCACGCTATCGGCTATTCTTAATATTACTGCGGGGTTAGCCGTTATTCGTTTATTGCTCCCGGCAATGTTTACTATGATATTCCCATGGACACTAGGAATGTTAACGTTAAGCATTGCGATTCATAGTGTGACTTCGATCTTTTATTATCAATCAATTGAACAGTAAGGCAACTTGAATATTTTAATAGAAGGAACGGTTTAGAAGCACTATGATATAATAAAAGGAGTGAATAACCATTAGGAGGGAAGACATGAAGTATCTAAAATTTCTTTTAATGATCGCCCTGATGAGCACGGCTTTAGCTGGCTGTGGCAATAAACCAACTGAATCGACGAACTCTTCCGATGAGGCGATTAGTAAGGTAAGCGCCAGTTCAATTTCAGAAACGAGCACAAGCAGCAGTGAGGAAGCCAGTTCAACGCCAGCGGAAATACCTGCGGCTACTACCAATAGTTCAGAAAAACAAACTGCTGTGACAGGAGTAATAGAGGACGCTATCTTGAATAATGATTATGCTTCATTGAATGGCACTTGGAAGAATTCAAATGGCTACCAGCTAACATTCAATAATGGTACAGTTACTTTGTCAGGTGAGGGAATTGGTGGGGCAACTGAATTTTCATTGAGCAGTCCTCAAAAGCAAAGCAATGTCATTTTTCTGTCATTTGATCCTGCTCCAGCACCAAATGGAATGAATATAATGATTGCTTTGAAAGGAACGAGTCCCTCAGATGGTTTAGATACAGATGGAACGGACTCAAATTACGATCGTATGATTATGGGAAACAATGGTGGAACCACGTTGTTTGCTCCTAAAGAAGCTGGCGGTATTCCTGATACCGCATATTATCGAGAGAAATAATGGCCTAACTTCACAAATCCATATCCCCAATGTCTCTAAGCAAGCTGCGTGGTCAGAGCGCAGCTTTTTTATGTCTTCAGTAGATTTGTTTTTACTACAGATTTTTTCGCAATAAACTAAAGGAGTTACAGTCTTACCATGGAAAAGAGAAAAAAGAAATCGGCGAGCTGGGCAAAAGGCTGTTCGATCGGCTGCTTAACAATGCTGCTGCTGTTTTGTTTGTTTATTTTTACGATGTGTCATGTGCCTAAAGCGAAATATGAGCCCTATATTTCTAGTGGAGAAACGTACTACCGAACAGTCCTGGGAATAACCCCGAAGGTATCCCACGATTTGATGTATGCGGATGAGGGTGGCGGTTTTGCTGTACGTGTTTCTTTCACGAAATCGCAAAGTGAAGGCCCCTTAACCAAGCTATATATGAAGAAGATGGATGAAAAGAGGGAGTATTCGTTTAGAGGTTCTTCTACGGAATCGAATATTGTAGGCTTGTCAGAAAAAGAAACGAATTTATTGGAAAGATCAAATGAGTACTTTGAATTTAATCGCCCCGTTGCTGAACTGCTAGATGACTTACTAGAGGATGATAGTCAAGGTTCTGAAAAGGCCTCGTTAACAAATGGCGGCTCCTTTTCTGTATATTCAACAGATCTAAATTTCTGGAAACGTCTTTTAGCAAACGATCAGCAGTTAAAAGCGAAATCGTTTAAGGAACGAATGGCATGGCTGAGTAGTCAGACAGACCAAAAAACATACTTCTATATAAAAAAAGAGGTTTCCTTAGAAGACATGTCTGCGGGAATGCTGCACAAAATAATACAAGGAGAGGAGGAAGACGTGAGTCAATCATTGGTAAACCAAACCTTTACAAAAGAAGTTATCCAGAATTTTCCAGTGGGCAGTATTTTCGAACTGAGGATGGAAAATCAGCAATCACGAACACTTTATGAATCGGATGAGAAGAATGAATTAGTAAATAGTCGTTATGAATACCCGGTTACATACTAATTTGAGGTATTTGATAGGGATGGCTATCGGAATAATTTGTCATTTCTTTTGGAATAAAATCTTTTTTTGAGTTATTTTTATGTTAGAATGATTACTTGGAAAGGAGGAGTACTATGAAAAAAATATCAGAACAAGGAAAGGTTTCTTTTTCTCAAGCAGTAAAAGATTTCTTTAAAGGATACTTTGATTTCAGAGGCAGATCAACGCGTGCAGGTTATTGGTGGGCAACATTAGGAATTGTTCTTGCTTATATCGTTCTTGCAATTATCACAATTATTTCTTCTCAGAATAGAGAATACTATGAGTCGCCAATCAACTCATTCATGTTAGTTGTCATCATTCTATTTTCGTTGGCTTTGCTTGTTCCGGCGCTGGCCTTGCAAGTTCGTCGTTTAAGAGACGTTGGCTTGAAGAGTAAAGCCATTTTAGCAATGTATGTGCTTTATTACGCGGCATATGGAACATGGGCCATGGGATTTTATTCTTCTGCAGTAAATTCAATGTACACAATGGCATCAATGTATGGCGGTTATTCATCCGATTATACGATGCCTATGACAGGCATCTCAGCAATAGATTCACCAATGATTATTTTCATTTTTATGTTATTGTCTGGAATGCTTACGATAAGTGCCTTTTTACCAACTAATATGTTGGCAACGAAAAGCAAGAATCCATTTCTTGCTTCAATTTTCATCTCGGAATCGTGAGATGAAAAGGCTGACTATCCTTTGATAGCTCAGATCCAAAAGGCAGACAAAACAGGTATTCATCTCAAATTTTGAGGTGGATGCCTGTTTTATTTGTGTCAGGGAGTTTATGAATGGAAAGTTTTTTCGAGAATTACCTAATAAAATAAAGGCAAACACCTTTTAGACAATCGATTTCTAAAGTTTACGAGGGAGTTGATCTTCAAGTAAAAAAGAACAACGAATCTGAAATTAGACGGATTCGCTGTCCTTTGGTTTATTACTGAATAGCTATAAAGATAGCAACTTCTCCAGCAGGCGTATACTTTTCAAAATCAAAATCATACACGCGATGGATTGCTTGTGCTTCCTCATCGGACCAAACGTTCTTCCAGGCATTTAAGACACCCATTTCGTCAGCAGTATCCACTTCGTATTCTTTCCAACGATACTTGGACGTATCAAAATCCGCATCAGTTTCTGTTTCTTTGCAGATGGAAAGGGAATAATCGCCTTTATAATTATTTTCGTAGTCATGATAGACAGCTGCTATACTTTTTCCTTCCTCTTTTGCTTGAGTGACAAAGGCCCCATTTTGCTGCCATAGCCCCATTATTTTTTTCTGAATATCGCTATCTGTAAAATTATTTGTTCTCACTGAATTCGAAATTGAAAATTTCATCTAAAAACCTCCTCGTTAATATGCTTTAATAGTACTATGGAAACTATGACATCAATTGTCATAGTTTATAAAAAAGTTTTTAAGGAGAGAATTTAATGAATAATGGTCGGCTATTTGGAATTATTTATCATCTTCTAAACATGAAACGGACGACTTCCAGAGAATTAGCCGCTACATTTGAAGTGTCTGAGCGAACTATATTTAGAGATATAAATACACTTAGTTCTCTAGGAATACCCATTTGTGCGGATACCGGTAGAAATGGTGGCATTTACTTGTTGGATCATTTTGTATTAGATAAAGTTTTATTTTCAAAAGAGGAGCAGGAAAATTTGTTGTTGGCCCTTAAAGGGATCAAAAGTATTGATCCAGAAAGAAGCGAACAGTCGTATTCAAAATTGCAATCGTTGTTCAATCTTTCGAATGATGATTGGTTAGAGGTCGATTTCTCTCCTTGGTACCAAGAAATCAACGGTTCTCAATTCGACTTGCTCAAGTCGGGAATTTTAAATAAGAAGAACGTTGAATTTAATTATACAAGTCAATCAAATCAACAAGAGAAAAGAATTTGTAGTCCCTTGAAGTTGGTTTTCAAATCACAAACCTGGTACCTACAGGCATTTTGTTTAGACAGAAACGATTTTAGAGTATTCAAAATCAGCCGCATGCAGGATCTCAAAATAATGGCTGAGACATTTACGCCAATCGCAGCTCCTGAACTAGCGATTCCCGAAATGAAGGGAGAGATGCGCTCGCTAACACTCGCTTTTTCTAAAGAAATTTTATATCGAGTGTTTGATGAATTTAATCATAACGAGATCGTGATTCAAAAAGATGGGACTGCGATAGTCTCCACTCAGTTACCTGATCAAGACTGGCTGATTAGATATTTATTGTCCTTTGGCAAACATGTGAAAATTTTGAGCCCCGATAATATGAAAGAACGAATGAAGCGTGAAATAGAAGAAATACGTTCAAATCATTCTTTCTGTGATTAGCGGAAAGAATCGTGCAACTGTTCATGAGGTGAGGGAAGTTTCTAAGGAAAATTACGATTATAAAGTTTTTCCGAGAAATACTTTATAAAATGAAAGTCAAACACCCTATAAACGATCGAATTCGAAGGTTTATGGGTGTTTGGCTTTTTTAGTTTCTAATTTTTTGTACAGTTCACATCATTCCGGCAAAATGATGCGAGTCTCAATTTTGTGGATGAGTTAAGCTATTTCAACAAATATATTTACATATCGAGAAAAATAGATATAATGAAGGTATGGAAAATATAGAATTATTCAAAGCATTAGCGAATGAACATCGGCTGCAAATACTATACTACTTAAAAGATCCAAAAGCTCATTTTACCTGTGAGTCCTATGTTGATATGGAAGAGAAAGGGGTGTGTGTGGGGGAGATTCAAAGGAAACTTGGCCTAACACAATCAACAACCTCGCACTATCTTTCTATGTTGGAAAAGGCCAATTTATTACTCTCAGAAAGAATTGGTAAATGGACATATTATCGACGGAATGAACGTACGATTGCTGCGTTAGGTACCTTTGTAAACAAAGAATTATAAGAGAGAAGTGGAGATTTATGCGCAAATTTCCACTTAAGAAAGGAGAAATCAAAAAAATTTGCAGCATCATATCGATAAAATTAGATATCTCGTTTTAATGATGTATTTACATTCTATATTTAGAAACAGAGGTAAAGGAACTAGAAGGGGTTTTGATAGAACAATGGTAAATAAACTAAAAGACACAATAACATTACGTCATGGCGCAACACTATCAAATAGAATTGTGATGTCGCCAATGCTTACGTATTCAGGAAAACGTGGTGGCTTCGCTTCTGAAGATACAATTTCTTATTATTCAGCGCGTTCACAAGCGGCCGCTATGCTGATTACTGAGTTTCATTATGTAAGTGAAAAGGGCGGACCAGCTTCTCCGCCAGGCTATCCAGAACAATTAGGTGCCTATTCGGATAGACATATTGAAGGGTTGACTAAAATTGCCCATGAACTAAAAAAAGACGGGAATAAAGCGATTCTGCAAATTCATCATGGGGGGCGTGAAGCAATTGGACAAGCTGTCAGTGGTGAAGATGTTCTGGCACCAAGTGCGATTGATTTTCCATTCCTAAAATATCCTGTGAAGGAATTAAGTCATCAGGAAATTTTAGAAATTATTGCTGATTTTGGTCGTGCGACAAAACGTGCGATCGCCGCCGGATTTGATGGGGTTGAGATTCATGGAGCGAATCATTATTTGCTGCAGCAATTCTTTTCGAAAACCTCCAATCATCGTACAGATCAATGGGGAGGGAACTTAGAAAAAAGAATGGCCTTCCCATTAGCTGTTGTTGAAGAAGTTACACGTGTGGCTACCCAAGAGGCTCCAGAAAGCTTTATTATTGGTTATCGCATTAGCCCGGAAGAAATCCATGATTCCGACATTGGATACGATTATGAAGAGTCAATGCAATTAATATCTGAGATTGTTAAGTATGAACTGGATTATATTCATCTCTCACTTTGGGGCGGCTATAGTTCTGGACCAGTAAACAGTGACCGGTCTTACGCGGACTTGTTTAAAGAAGTTCTAGATGATCAAACTAAATTAGTGGTTGTGGGGGGTGTCTTTAGTGAAGAAAGTGCCCGTAATGCGGTAGAAGAGTATACGGATTTAATTGCCGTAGCGAGAGGGACATTAATTGAGCCGCAATTTGCTAAAAAAGTAATCGAGGATCAAGGAAATACTATTTTTCATGAAATTACGCCTGAAAACATGGAGTATGTAAATTGGACCGCAGGCTTAAAAGAGGCGCTCAGTCGTAAAGATTCAGTAGGCTTACCGCTATTGCCTGGAGGAGAAAGCATTCGCTCTTTGCATACCGGCAGATTCGATATGTTTTATAGAAAATAAGAATTATTTTTCAAGAATGGTGAGGTAAAGAGATTGTGTTGTAGTCCTTAACTAGGATAGTTTCTTGAGAAGTTAACTATTTAAAGTTTTTTGGAGAAATACTTTAGAAAATAAAGGCGAACGACCCCATAAACGATCGATTTCGAACGTTTATGGCGTGTTCGCTTTTTTATTGAGTAGAGCTAATCTGCCAATGAGTTTCCTCCGAGCCAAATTTCTATCTAACAGTTGAAGCATACACTCCTTACCAATTTTGACCCAGAAATTGGGTAGAAATTTATTCAGTACTACTATAAAGTAATTAGTAGTAAGATTTTATAGATGATGGAGGCTGAAGAAATGGCGAATACAGATTGGTACCAAAAAAGAGATGGACAAGCGGAACACCTAGTCTATTTGGACAACGAAGGAAAAGAATTAGAAAAACTGATTAACGGTGAAAAATCAATGATTATTCGCGGCGCGGCCGGCAAGAAGAGTCCACTTGGCGGGCGTGCAAAAGAGAACGATATTCTGTACTTTGTTGAAAAAGGTGGGAAAATGGAAGTCACTCATCGCGGTGTTTTAACGAAGGTGATAGAGAAATACAAGATGTCTCCAGAAGAATCGACTGAATTTATCGAAGGCTTTGGACAGGAACTAAATTTATCTGAAAAACAAAAAGCTCGATGGTATGGAAAAAAGTGTATCGGCATCTATGAAATCGCGCATTTAGAAGCGATTGAATCTTTTAAGTACAATCGAGAAAAGAATATGGACGATTGGATTATTACTGATACTATCGATGATATTAAATTGTAAATATGCCTTTTTGGAGGTGGAACACGAAGCAATTGTGTTACTGGCACAAAAATGAAAATTATAAGCTAATTCTTAATTCGTTCCCCCTTTACAATGAAAGACAAGTTTTTTTTTAATCCCCTTAAGTTTAGATATTTAAAGTTTTTTCGAGAAATACTTTAAGAACTGAAAGTGAACGGCCAATAAACGATCGATTTCGAAAGTTTATTGGCTATTCGCTTTTTTATTTTTCAATCTCTATTCAGCCTCCATTAAAGGTTGCACCAGACCGTTTTCCAAGAAATTCTGCCAATTCGAATTCTTAAATTTCCATTAAGAATTCCCGGTTACATAGGCTATAGTCAGTTAGAATAGAAAGTAGACGGACATTTGAGAAGGATGAAAACGATCGATTTCGCAATGATTCTCCTATTTTTTAAATCGTTTTTTTCTAATTCGATCAAGAGAAACCGTTCGTTTTACGCATATTTTAGAGAGATTAAGGAGGAGAAAGTTATTTTAAATAATGGCAGTCGGGCGGTTCCAAGCTCTATCATGGATATTCGGGAAAACATTTATAATTTACAGTATTTAGTTGGAGATACTATTGATTTTCCGTTTAATGAGGGCGCTATGGAGCTATCAGGCACGGTAATTAAAAAATACACCAACAGCTGTTTAGTGGATATTAGTCTAGACTCAAAGCTGACGCGGGATGAAATCGACCTATACAATCGAAAAGTAGTGGTAAATTACAAAAAAATCAAAGGAGTGGTTCATTGTGGATGAAGCAAAATTTGAAGATTTAGAACTTCATGTACTTACTTTGGCCTTTCAGATCGATGGTTTGAGGAAAAACAGCTTGAATAATGAACAAAAGGCCTCGTTGAAAATGATCGAAGAAGACTATCAGCATTACAAAAAGCAATACGATCGGATAGTTAAAAAGATGGAAAAAACGGTTGCCAAGGAGGAGACCTTTGGCGATTGGTAAAATGGATTTATTTTATATGAAAATGTGCCTTAATAAATAGGAGCGTTTGATGGATTCATTTTCATCAAATGCTCCTATTATTCGTTGATCAAGCAGGTTTTTCTGGATCAGTCATTTTGTTGATTTGTCGTGAGATTTCCCTTAGCTTCAGTGTTGTCTGACCAAGAACAAAGAGTTCTGCTGCATCATAAACCATCCTAGCCGTCATGTCACTCCAGAAGGTAAAATGGGATTCATTTTCTTGCTCTGGGACATATTTTTTCAGAATCTCAGTGATTTTAGCTACCATGATGTTCCTGATTTTTGGGAAAAGCTCGGTATAGCTATAAGGGCAGTGAGCCTTTATTTCTTGAAGGTAGGATTCAACAGAGTGCAGCAGCGTCTCGATTAAATCTGTTTCTGGACCAAAATGAATTAGCGGGCCAGTGCAAAACGTTTTTTCAATGGATTGCTCCATCATACGATTGAATAGCTGATATTTATCATCATAGTGTGCATAAAAGGTCGCGCGGTTGACGTTTGCCGCTAGGGTAATATCCTTAATAGTTATCTGATCAAGGGACGCTTTTTTAAGTAAATCGACCAAGGATTGTTCGATCATTTTTTTGGTATCTGTTTGCCGAATGTTTTGTACTTTCAAAAAATCACTCCAATGAATGCTTATCACAACACTTTAGAAGTATTGTTGGTTGTTATTGGCTTTAGTCTACCATACAATCACACTATAGCAACACATGTTGCGATAAAAATAAAGGAGAGTTTAGACTATGAAGACGATTGTAATTATTGGAGCGGGTCCCAATTTGGGCTTATCTTTAGCGAAAAAATTTGGAGAGAACGACTTTCAGGTCGCGTTAATCGCGCGCAATATGGAAAAATTGCAGGCCGTGCATGAAGAATTGAACGCTTTAGGAATCAAGAATAAGTACTACCAAACTGATATCAGCGCGTTAGAAGAATTAAAGGCAAAATTAGGACAAGTAGAAGAGGACTTCGGTCAAATCGATGTCGTTGAATTTAGTCCATATGCCGGACCGCAAGAGTTCAGAAATGCAGAAACGATGGAACTTGGGGATGTTGAGCAGCAGTTGAAAACCATTCTTTATCCTGCCATCGAGGTTGTTCAGGCTTTACTGCCAGGAATGAAAAAGCGTCAGGAAGGGGCATTTCTCTTTAATTCAGGAATCTCCGCGCTTTATCCGATCCCGCAATTAGGAAACACAGGAATCGCTGCATCGGGCTTGAGAAACTATGTCTATAACTTGCACAATATTCTAAAGGATCAAGGAATCTACGTCGGTTTTCTAGCGGTTTCGGCACAAATAGAAAAGGGTACGGCCGGAGATCCAGACTTGATTGCGAACCAATGGTATGACCTGTACAGTAAACAAGAACAATTTGAGACGGTTTATCCCAACTTATAAACGAGTCATTTCAATTATTTAGTGAGAGCATGGTTTTCTTAGCCATGCTTTTTTTAGTTGTCAAAACCATGCAAAAAGTGATTTTTTTGAAAAGGATTTCATTATTTATTGGAGCGGAAACCCTTGAGGCGGTAACGATTCGCTTCTGAGAATCATTATGGTTTATTTTTTATAAATTTTTTGGTGTGTAATTTGTTTAAAAAAAGGCGTATTTTGATTGTGAAGATATCTCAAACGAAAAAAATTGGAAAGGAGAAAAAGGTTTGGAAGACTACGGTTTAAACAAGAAAAAATTGTTTTCGCTTACACGAAAAACGTTAGAACGACGAATCAACAGCTTTTATCATGAAACAAACGATGGAACGGCCACCCTCGAAATGTTGATTACGCTGCAGGTTCGTGAAGAATTGTGTAAAGCGGATTTCTCATATATTTTACGAAGCTTAGTGCAGCGGATCTTTTTACAAACAAGATCAACGAAAGCTATGCGACGCTATTATCTCTATTTTATTGATTATTTTGGAAAGAAAGAGTGGCGATTATTGTCAGTCAAGCTCTTTCCAGCACAAACTTTTATCGCAGAAAAGTTGGAACACCTCTATAGCCAAGTCATCAATCCATCATTAGAAGGATTAGCAGAATCATGACGATGAATGAAGGAAGGAGGCAAAAAAATACGAAAAAGAAAGGATAAAACCATGATAAGTACATTTACATTAGATGCGGAATTTGAAAACAGCAATGGCAAATCCCATCATTTTTACTTCAAGAACTTTGATGCAACGAAAACGGGGGAACAAATCCGCTCGGCATTAGAAAAACTAACTAAATTGAGTCTGTTTGAAAAGGACGGCGTGCAATTATTCAAAAAGGTGAAGCACGCGACTATTATCGAAGAAAGAGAAACGGAAGTATTTGATGAGTCCGCGAAATTTGAAAGCCAACTGAAAACGCCGAAGGATCCGTTGAGCACACTGATGAATAGTGTTGCGGCTGCACCAGTTGAACTAGCAACAGAGTCAACACCAATAAAAACGGAGGAGACCTTAGAACATGTCCGCATTCCGGAGGATTTGCGGATTACTGAAGAACGGCCAGCACCGGATCGGTTGATTCAAACGATTGAACTGCCGAGAGGGATAGATCCGTGGTCATTGAATGAAGAACAGGCGATCGCCGTGATATCGGCCTGTCTGCCTGAGCATGCGACACCGATCAATCTGGATGTCGATGATCAATCCGTACCGGCGAAGCTGCTCGTCACGGCGATGATAGAGGTAAAGGAGCGGGCGGCCCCTGCTTCAGTCCAAGAGTCAGCTCCAGAAGCAAGTAAGTTGCCGCCAGTACAGCCAAAGAAAAAGCGTAAGCGGTTACTCGACCGAATCCGCAAGCGGGAATAACTGACGAACGTTCCTCATCAAAAATCCAACGTTGGTATGGGGTGAACGTGTCTGTTCGATGACATTCTAAAACAAAATTTTAACCCGCTGAATCGGCGGGTTATTTGGCATGAGTACCATTTCTTTGTAACATGCCAATGATCAAATCAATTTCTGCTTTTTTAGCTGCTCTTTCGTCGTGTGTAGGAATTGCTTATCTTGATAATAATCCTGGAATCGTTGTTGCCAATCAGAAGTTTTATAGCCGGATTTTGCCGCGTAAGCACTTAGTTCGCTATTATACGCATCAACGGCCTGCTGTTTGGACTTGCTAGGCAAATCTTCTGGTCGAAAGACATTTGCGCTATTGGAAACTCGAGGTTTGACGCTGCTTTTTTTGTTTGGTTTTCCAATGACTAAACCAAGTAATGGAAATACATAATCCGGATAGTCATATGTTTGGCAAATATCATTTGCACTTGCCCGCAGGTTGCCGATCACACAGGTCCCAAAGCCTAAGCTTTCAGCTGCAATCAAGGCATTCTCCATCGCTAACGCAGCATCAACTGAACCAATTAAAAGCGGTTCGATCTCATCCTCAAGCTCCGCAGAAAGTCCATATAAAGACAGATCAATATTGAACAAGAGCAGCAGATTTGAATGAGTGATTGTCTCAGAATTTTTCGTATTGATGGTCTCGTTTAGAAGCAGCTTCGCGAATTTTTCCTTTTCCTGATCTTCGAAAACGACGATACTATATGCCTGACCATTCATCCAAGAAGGGGCCTGTTTAGCCGCGCGAATGATCTCATTCAATTGCTCATCAGTCACTTTATAGTCTGACTCGAAATCCCTGATTGTTCCGTGTTGTTTCAATACTGTCAATGCCTCATTCATTCTCCATACCCTCTTTCTCTATTTGTCTCTAGTTTATTAGAATGATATAATAAATTCAATACTGTTAAATAAGATACTACTAATCAAGGAGATCATTTTATGAGAAAAACCTATGAACAAATGATTGCTTGTAACTGCGACTCATCCAATACCTTGGCCGTGATTGGCGGAAAATGGAAACTGCTGATCCTGCATCATTTGCTGAAGGGGACCAAAAGATTCAATGAGCTGAGTCGTTTATTGACTCCTGTAACACCACACACGCTCAGCAAAGATTTAAAAGAACTAATCGAAGATGGACTGGTTGAAAAGAAAGTTTATGATCAAATTCCTCCCAAAACAGAATACTGTTTAACGGATAAAGGAAGAGAATTAGAAATCATTTTATTAGAAATTAAAAAATTTGGACAAAAATATCCAATTAAACAGGAGATTGCTGATTAGGGGGAGTTATTGACGTGTAAATGTCTCTATAGTAAAGAGAAACAGGCCTGAGGGTTCTCGAGAACTCTCAGGCCTGTTTTTAATAATTCTTTCCTTTTACCAGCTCGTTAACTTTCTCCAAACGAGAGGTGAATTCCTCGTAGTTGCTTAGCAGTAAGCCCATGTACAGCATATCGACAAAGGCCAATAGACTGGTTCTAGAAACCATCGTTTCAGAATAGAAGGTGGTTTCGAAATCACCTGTCAGCAGTTCGACATCAGAAAATTCTGAGATCGCTGAGGCCTTATAGTTGGTCAAAGCAATCGTAGAAGCGCCGCTTTCTTTTGCTAATTTAAGCGAATCCACCGCATCAATCGTGCTACCTGAATGAGAGATAGCAACAGCCACGTCGTTTTCGTCTAAGGATAAGCAGCTTAGTTGTTCCAAATGATTATCAGCGAAATAGCGGGCATCCAAGCCGATTCGAATCAGCTTGCTGACAAAGTCCAAAGCAATACTGCTTGAAGTTCCCACACCAAAAACATCGATCCGATTGGCGTTCAACAATAAATCAACTGCTTTTTTAAAGGCTTCGCCATCAAAGATTTTTAAGCTGTCCTGTAGTCCTTTGATGGTGATATTAGTAATTTTTTCAGGCAAATCTTCAATCGTGTCTTCCGGAGAAATGTGCAGATCAAGTAAAACAGATTGATCCGGCTCGACGACTGTTTCTTTCCCCCAGTCCTTCATAATCAACATCTTTAATTCACTATATCCAGATAGTCCGATCGCTTTGGTAAAACGGACAACGGTAGGGTCGCTGACCTGGGCATTTTTAGCGGTTTCTGCTAATGAAAGACTGGTGATGTCGTGTCCCATTCTTAATACATAGTCAGCAACAAGTTTTTCAGATTTGCTAAGCTTAGAATATTGGCGTTTGATTAATTCTATGCATGAAATATCTTCGTTCATGAACAAGGCTCCTTTAATCGTTTGTAGTAATACTACGATAACATTTTTTTACTACATTGCCAATAAATCAGAAAGAAATCTCTAAATCAGCCATTTGGAATGTTTTGGAATATTTTTATATTGAAATAGATTTATTTGGAATTATATCGGAAAAGAGTTGAAATGTTTTGAAAAACATAGTACTATAAAGGTGAATAAGAGATCGGGATCGTTAGGAGTGGTATCTTATGAAAACTTATTTGGAATTTGTTGAAACGGATGGGCAAGTGAATTTAGCACGAATCGATCGGCTCTATGAAAAAATGAAGACACGTAAGGCGAATATTTGCAGCGAGCGTGCCGTGCTCTTTACAGAGTCATTTAAAGAGACTGAAGATGAAGATTTTGTTTTGAGAAAAGCTAAAGCGTTTGCCCACGTATTAGAGCATATGTCTATTTACATTGAAGAGGATAGTTTGATTTTCGGGAATCAAGCCAGTCGAAATTTTGCGGCCCCGATTTTTCCGGAGTATTCTTACAAATGGGTGATTGATGAACTGGATGAATTCGATCAACGTACAGGCGATATCTTCTATATTACTGAAGAAATAAAAGATGATTTACGAAGCATTCAAGACTATTGGTTGCTTGGGAATACGCATCAGGATGAGGATCAACGCAATACACCAAAAGAAATCGTATTGTCCGAAAAACAAGGCGCGCTTCACCGCGGCGGTATTTCAATGTCTGGCGATGGTCATATCGTTCCCGATCATGAAGTGATCTTGAAAAAAGGATTCAGAGGATTGATTAATGAGGCCGAAGAGCAATTGCAAGGTGAGCTGGACGAGGAAGCAAAAGTTTTCTACCAAGCAGTTATTGTTTCCTTAGAAGGAGCACTGACTTTTATCAAACGCTATAGTAAATTGGCTTATGAAATGGCTGATAAAGAATCCAATGCAAAAAGAAGGCAAGAACTACGTCGGATGGGTGAAATGGCGGCAACTTTATTAGAAGGACCGGTTGAACATTTCTATGAAGCTGTTGAGGCAACCTATCTTGTTCATATTTTACAAATGATCGAAAGTAATGGACATTCTTTCTGCTATGGACGCTTTGATCAATATATGTATCTGCTTTATAAAGAGGATATTGAAGCTGGTGTAATGACAAAAGAACAGGCATTAGAGATGATTACCCATATGTTTTTAATGAACAGCAGCAATAACAAGATTCGACCATATGGACATACAAAATTTTCCCAAGGCTATCCTTTGTATTCGAATTTGATGATCGGAGGAAGAACACCTGAAGGAAAAGACGGCAGCAACGAGCTATCTTATCTTTGTATTGAGGCGATGAATCTGACATCGATGGCGGAGCCGAATTTTTCAATGCGCTATAACGAGGATACGCCTGACGATCTGCTGCGATTAGCCAGCAAGTTGATTCGGACAGGCTGTGGAATGCCTTCTATGTTTAATGATGATGTGGCGGTAAAAGGTCTGGTTGATCTGGGTATTCCAGAATACGACGCGTTGGATTATTGTGCGATTGGTTGTGTAGAGACGGGGGTGCCGGGTAAATATGGGCATCGCGCGACAGGAATGACCTATGTCAATTGGGGGAAATTATTAGAGCTGGTTCTGAATAACGGTTTTGATCCGGATTCTGGTATCCAATTATTATCGATCAATGGCACGAAAGAGCCAAAAATCGAGTATGCCGACTATAATGAAATGTGGGCGGCTTGGGAGAAGGTCTTGAAGTATTACTCGGATCTAGCGGTTGAGTGCGATGCTATCTGTGATCGCTCATTGGAAAAGTATGACGCTTCACCGTTTGCGAGTGCCTTTATCGATAACTGTATGACAGTAGGAAAAACACTGAAAAATGGCGGATGTAAATATGATGTCATTTCGCAATCCAATATTGGTCCTAGCGTTGTTGGGAATTCTTTTGCCGTCATCAAAAAACTAGTCTTTGATGAACAAATTCTGACTTTTGATGAACTGATGGAAGCTGTAGCGAATAATTGGCAAGGGGCAAAAGGACAGCAGATTCGAAGATTAGTTCTCGATCAGCCAAAATTTGGCAATGATGATGACTATGTTGATTATATTGTAAAAGATGTTTTTGATTCCTATTTAGAATTGCTGTCGTCTTACAAAACCGAACGTACAGGAAAAGGACCTGAAGTCAGCTGTTATACGATGTCCACTAGCAATATTACATCGTATGTTCCGAATGGATTGGATGTTGGGGCGACCCCGGATGGGCGAGAAGCTAGAAGTCCGTTGAATGAAGGGTGTTCACCGACACAAGGAACTGATAAACAAGGACCGACAGCAGTAATAAATTCTGTTGCAAAGCTGCCAAATGATAAGGTTGCGGCTGGACAGTTATTGAATATGCGTTTTTCTCCTGGCGCATTAGCTGGTGATGAGAACCTAATGAAATTTATGAGCTTCCTACAAGCCAGCCAAATCAAAGGGATCTACCACAATCAATTTAATATTATTGATGTGGACACCTTGAGAGATGCAATAAAACATCCTGAGAATTATTCCGATTTGATCGTTCGTGTTGCCGGTTATTGTGCGCAGTTCGTTTCACTGATGCCAGAAGCGCAAGAGGCGATCATCGCACGAACAGAAAACTCTTGGTAAAAAATAATGGTAAAAGAAGCGATGATCTCAACCATTCAAAAATATTCAACAAAAGATGGACCGGGAATTCGCTCCACAGTTTTCTTTGTTGGTTGCAATTTACGGTGTAAGTGGTGCTCGAATCCTGAGTTGATCAAGTTTGGCTATAAGTACATGATTTTTGAAGAACGTTGTACAAAGTGTGGACTCTGTGAGACAAAAGCTCCGGCTGGTGCGGTTGATTTTTCTGGCGAAAGGATAAGGATTGATCGGGAAAAATTAAATAATATCAGTGAAATTTCAGCGCTTTGTCCAGCCAATGTTTTTGAGTTAGTCGGAAGAAAAGTAACAGTTGATGATCTGTTTGCAGAATTGATGAGAGATAAAGTTTTTTATGATACTTCTGGCGGTGGTGTGACTTTTTCTGGCGGAGATCCGATGCTTTTCGGCGGTTTTTTGAAAGAATTAGCGGCTAAATTAAAAGCTGAAAATGTTCAAGTTGCGATAGATACGGCTGGGAATTATATGCCAAATCGATTGAAAGAGGTAGTGGAGTATGCGGATATCTTTCTTTATGATATCAAAGCTTTCGATGAGACTATCCATCGTGAGTGTACCGGGGTAGAGAATAAATTGATTTTGAATAACGCGAAAACATTGGTAGAATTGGGGAAAGAATTGATTGTACGAATGGTGATCGTTCCAGGTCAAAACGATCAGTTGGAAGACATGATCGCGCGAATCGATTTTATCGCCAGTCTAGGGCCAAAGGTAACGCGGCTAGATATTTTACGCTACCATGAGTTGGGTGTAGGGAAATATCAACGCTTGGGAATGGTTTATCCATTAAATCCCTCAATGAAATGCGATGAAACAGCGATTCGGACAATCTACAACTATGCCCTTGAAAAAGGAATAAATGCAACCATCGAGTAGGAGAGAGAAACATGCTTAAAGTAGAAAGAGAAGCGTATATTTTAGAGTCTTTAAAAGAAAAATCGGTCTTAAAAATAAATGAGATAGCCCGAGAACTGGCTACCTCGCCGTCGACGATCAGAAGAGATTTCGACAATCTATATGAAATGGGGAAAGTCGAACGCGTACATGGTGGAATTTCTGCTTTAAGTGATGATTTGCAAATTGATTTACCGGAGGGAGAACTGATAAAACGGAAGCTTTGTGAACTTGTAGCGAAAGAAATCCCGGACAATAGCTGTATTTTTGTCGATGGTGGAACAACCTTTCGTTATCTACTGCCGTTTTTAAATGATAAGCATATCCGGATAGTAACTAATAATGAATTGATTGCTGGGACTGAAAAGAATGGCCTCGCGGAGATTATTTTGCTTGGTGGAAATTATGATGATCGGTTTTATGTTACAACGGGTCTAATTACCTTAAATACGCTAGATCAGTTTAATTTTGATGTCTCACTGATTGGCTGCGAGGGGTATTCACCTGAAGAAGATAGTCTTTTCGCTGCGGATGTAAACATTGCTGCACCTAAACAAAAAGCGATGGCTCGTTCTACTAAAAACTATTTGATCATGACGGATAAAAAGACGAAAATTCGAGGATTTTATCGTTTTGCGGCATTGCGGGAGTTTTCCCACGTTTTTGTGGATGATGATAGGACAATGAAGGAATTGCATCCTCATGTGAAGGGCTTCAACTGATTGGTTGAATGACAATGATTTTAAAATTGGTATAGTTTCTATTGTAGTTGGCATGGAAAATAAATTAGGATCGTTTTATGTTTTTTTGTGGTGCGTGAAAATAATGATAAGGAGTTGGTTTTTATGATTATGTCTGTTATTTTTGATATTGATGATACGCTTTTAGATAACTATTCTGCATTCGTTGAAGCGGTAGAAGATGTTTATCATGAACGAACATTGTCAGCAGAAACGTTAAGTCATCTGTATACTTGCTTCCGCCAAAATAGTGAGAAAGTCTATCAGCAGTTTCATGCAGATGTGATGAAGGACCCTGCGAAAAAGTTCGAGCGGTGGCAGATCGTTCCGCAACAACTAGGGATAGAAAACGAACGGGGACAGCTTCATATGTTAGATGCTCTTTATCATGAATATCAATCAAAATTACGTTTATCTGATACGTTTATTGAGCTCTTTGCTGAGCTGAAGAAAAATCAGATCCATCTGGCTGTTTTGTCTAATGGCCTGCAAAAAAAGCAGGGAAAAAAGATTGCCCAGCTTGACCTTCCTAAGTATATCGATAAGAATCATCTATTTGTTTCTGAGGTTTTAGGTGAGTCAAAACCCAATCTTAGCTGCTATAATAAGGTGAAACAATTGCTTCCTAAACCTATCGAACGGATTTTCTATCTAGGTGATAGTTATGTTAATGATGTTTTAGGATCTCGAAGTGCGGGTTGGACACCAATCTGGCTGAATCGTTTTAACGAGCGTTCCACTGTAGAAGGGATTTTGGAAGTAAAGACGGCGGAAGAGGCGGCAGCTCAAATAAAGAGAGTAGCGATCCAATAAGGTCAGATTTGAAAACCTCTGATTTTGCTTTTATGGAAGGTATAAATAAGTATTAGTTCTTGGAATGGCGTTAGTTTTTAAACTATTCGCTGTTTTTTTAAAAATGAATATATAGTATAACTACAAAAATATATTTACAATGTATTTGTAATACTATACAATAGTGAAAACGCTTCACAAAAATATTTCACATTAAAAAAACAAGGAGGTATAGTCGAGTATGAAGTATGTAGTAATTGTAAGTCATGGACAATTCGCACAGGGGGTTCACAGTGTGCTAGACATGATGGTTGGTGGTGATCGAGGAGATATTTTGAGTGTCAGTATGACAAGTGAGATGTGTGCTGCTACGTTCACTGAAGCATTTGAAAAGACGATCGAAGGAATCAAGGAAGAGGATGAGGTCATTTTATTAGGCGACATCCAAGGCGGATCACCATTGACTAATGCAATGAATAGTATCTGTAACAAAGGATTGCTTGAGAGAACGATCATCTTTTCAGGAGTGAATGTTCCCTTCGCTATGAACGCTGTCTTACAAAAGGATATGATAGTTGATCGACAAACATTGGTTGACACATTAATCACTGATTCAAAGGATTTAATTAATTATCTAGATCCAATTTGCGAGGAAGAGGCAGAAGAAGCAATCTAAAAAAACTTAACACAAAAAACAGCTATTAGGAGGAGAAAAAATGGCAATTTCATTTATTAGAATTGATGATCGTATGATTCACGGACAGACTTGTATCGGCTGGTCGAAGCATTATCCTTGTGAAGGAATCGTGTTAGTAAATGATCATGCAGCTAAAACACCGATATTGAAGAAAGCTTTGATGAATGCGAGCGGAAAGAAAACATTTGTATGGACTTATGAAGAGTGGAAAGCTAAATGTGGGAAGGTTGTTGATAGTAAAACGAAATACTTTTTGATCACCAAAGATCCTATTACGATGAAGAATATTTTAGTAGATGACGGCTTTGATCCTGATGGTCTGAGAGACATCGTTATCGGTCCTTGCAACGAGCGGCCAGCTTCCACCAATATTGGACCAAATCAATGTATTTTGAAGGAAGAAGCCGCGGCGATCGAAGAGCTAAGTAAAAAAGGATATACTGTGGAGTTCGCGTTGATTAAAGAGGAATCTGTAGGGACTTGGGAAAAATATCGCGGGAAATTTGGTTATTAAGGACCAATTGTGAAAGAGCAATTTTTTTGCACTTCTTTGTAGTTTTGTTACATTTATCAATCGTTCAAGTAGTTTGGGAGAAGTCTATTTAGGAGGATTCATATGCAAATATCAATTATTCAGGCGGCGCTGTTAGGGATCTGCGCGTGTTTGTCAAGTATGCCAGGGATGGGCGGTACGACTATTGGAAATTATACTTTAGGTCGTCCGTTAGTTGGCGGATTATTATGTGGTTTGATTTTAGGAGATTTGACATTAGGGGTAACGGTTGGGGCAGCGATACAAGTTGTTTATATCGCGTTGATCACACCGGGTGGAGCCGTAGCGGCAGATACACGAGCGATCAGTTATATTGGAATTCCATTAGCAATGGTGGCTATTCACTCGGCTGGAGTTGATCCACAATCAGCGCAAGCAACACAAATGGCAACGGCTTTAGGAGCTGCAGTAGGAACTTTGGGAACTGTACTTTATTACGGAACATGTACGATTAATTTAGTTTGGCAGCATATGGGTCTAAAAGCGATCGATGAGATGAAATTTAACAAGCTGTACATGATCGACATGGGATTGCCTTGGTTATCTCATGCCGTGACTAGTTTTATCCCTTGTTTCTTGATGACGTTAATGGGAAAAACAATGGTTGATACGATCATTACGTATTTGCCGATGGATGGTCTTGCGATGAAAACACTGTTCACTGTCGGAAGTATGCTGCCGGCAGTAGGGGTAGCATTGCTGTTGAAACAAGTCGTTGAAAGAACGACAGATCTATTGACGTTCTTCTTCGGCTTTACCTTGGCGGCTGTGATGGGAGTCAATCTTGTGGGGGCGACGATCATTGGCGGATTTTTCGCAATTATCAATTACCGAATCAAAATGGTAGCAATTCAAAAACCTGTCGCAGCAAATAATGTTGATTTTGACGATGAGGAGGACATTTAATATGGAAGCAGTTGAAATGGAAAAAGATTTAGTGCCAGCTGAAGAAGTCAAAGAAAAAAAGCTTTCTAAGAAGGCATTGAATAAATCGTTCTGGCTTTGGTTTTATGGGCATCAGGTGTGTTTTTCTTTAGAATTGATGCAAACGTTAGGCTATACGCTGTCAATGTATCCTTTAATTGATGAACTTTATTCGACACCAGAAGAAAAAAGAGATGCTTTGAAGACATACTCCACGTTCTTCAATACAGAACCCCAACTAGGAACAGTGATCGTCGGTGTCACAGCAGGTTTAGAAGAGGCTCGAGCAAATGGTGATGAGAATATCGACGATGAAATGATCGCCGGAATGAAGGCTGGTTTAATGGGACCGATTGCTGGTATCGGCGATTCACTAGTAGTAGGAACATTGATTCCGATTTTATTAGGTATCGGTTTAGGACTGTCGACAGGCGGTTCAGCTCTCGGTCCGATCTTCTATATCGTATCTTGGTTATTGATTGCTATCTTAGGTCAACGGTTTATCTATTTTAAAGGCTATGAACTAGGAACAAAAGCAGTTGAATTTATCGTCGGAGAACGTGCAGCGGCAATCAAGGAATCGATTTTGCTGGTTGGTACGATTGTTATTGGCGCTGTAGCAGCATCGTGGATCAATATCACGACTGCATTGTCAATGAGCAACAGTAAAGGGGAAGAGATCATCAACTTGCAAGAAACATTAGATGGTATTTTTCCTAAAATGCTAACGGCCGCAGTAGTGATTATTTGCTGGTGGTTGATGTCTAAGAAAAAAATGGGACCAACAAAGGTGATGTTGCTTTTAGTCGTTGTTTCTTTCATTGGTGTATTATTGGGCGTCTTTGATCCAGGATTGAAGTATTAAAAAAGGTAACGAATGAATAGTCAGCTTTGCTATTTTGAAGGAGAGGGATTCAATTGATTATCACGGAAATAAAAAAAGAACATGACGATCAGAGTCTGGATCAATTAGCAGAGCTGATGATGCATTTGTATGGAATTAGTCTGATGGGGGCCTGCGGTCTTCTTGAAAAAGCTTTGGATGAGTGTCAATTGACAGTCGGTATTTTTGATCGTGGAAGAATGCTAGGAGTGGTCTTTGGGAAAAAGATCAATCAAGCAGATTGGCTTGTTTCACCATTATTCATCTCCACGAATCTCTGTGCGGTGGAGAAAGCAGGGAATCGTTTATTGCGATTTATTGAGAATGAAATCAATTATCGTGATGGCGCAAACATCCATCTACTGCTTGAAGCCGCGCTGTTCTTCGATGTGATTGGTCTTAGGTCTTTTTCTAAACGTCCAAGAAGAATAGCGACATTGCCAAAAAGCTTCTATTTGAATTCTTCTTATTGCTGTACCTGCAGTCTTTCTCCGCTATCAGAAGTACTTTTAAAAAAGATCGTGTAGTACGCTTTAAATCGAAATGTAGTAAATATACATAAATGTATTGAAAAAGTAGTTAGGCTACTATATAATGAAATCAAGAAATAGAGAAGGGAAGTAAAGTAGATGAAACCAAATAAAAAGGCAAGCGAAATGACAGTAGAAGAGTTAGGCAGCTATATCGATCAATCTGTATTGAAACCAGAATTCACGGAAACGGAAATTCGTCAATATATTCAAGAGGGAATCGATTATCATTGCAAGACGGTTTGTATCAATCCTTCTTCATTGGATATCGCGGCAGAATTAGTGAAGGGAACGAAAACAGAGATTTGCGTGGTTTGTGATTTTCCTTTTGGGACTAGTACGACTGAATCAAAAGTTGCGCAAGCTGAGTTGTATTGCAAACGCGGAGACGTGGCGGAATTAGATATCGTAGCAAATTATGGCTGGATTCGCAGCGGCAAATGGGAAGCGGTAACGGCAGATCTTAAGGCAGTTGTAGAGGCGTGTCATAAATATGGGACGATCGTAAAAGTTATCTTCGAAACAGACGCTTTGAGTGTGGATGAAGTCAAGAAAGCAAGTGAATGTGCCATTTTAGCAGGAGCAGATTTCTTAAAGACCAGTACAGGTTTCTTAACAGGTTTTGAGGCTCACGGAGCAACGCCAGAAATCATTCAAGTTATGATGGATGTGGCAAATGGCAGAGCAAAGGTAAAAGGCAGCGGATGTATTCGTGATCAAAAGCATTTCTTCCAATTGGTCGACATGGGGATCGATCGGATGGGCGTTGGCTACAAATCGACACCAGTTGTTTTGGGGCTAGATAAAGCTGATAAAAATTCGAAAGAAATTTATTAATAGGATGACAGTTCTTCTTCGTATTTAAAATGTGCTAGTGGATTGATATACGGATGAGAATCAAACCTATTTTTATTTGAAAAAAATACCTTAAAACGAAATAGGAGGAAAGTAAAAAAATGAAATTTTTCTTAGATACCGCAAATGTGGAAGAAATCAAACGAATCAACAAGTTGGGTTTAGTGGATGGAGTAACCACGAATCCTACAATCATCGCTCGTGAAGGCAGAGATTTTGAAGAGGTCATCAAAGAAATTTGTGCCACGGTTGATGGACCAGTCAGTGCCGAAGTAATTAGTTTGGACGCTGAGGGCATGATCAACGAGGCGAAGGATATCGCACAATGGGCGGACAATATTGTAGTAAAAATACCAATGACTGAAGCAGGTTTGGAAGCTGTTTACGCGTTGTCAAAATTAGGCATCAAAACCAATGTCACATTGATTTTTACAGCGGCTCAAGGGTTGATGGCGGCAAAAGCTGGAGCGACCTACATCAGTCCATTCTTAGGAAGATTGGATGATATTGGAACCGACAGCTTGGCCTTGATTAAAAAATTACGGACGATCCTTGATACGTATGGGTTAAAATCTGAAATTATTTCAGCTAGCGTCCGAGGCTTGGAACACGTGGAAAAAGTGGCGGTCGCAGGATCAGATATCGCGACTATTCCTGGAACATTATTCCCTAAATTGTGGAGTCATCCATTAACAGATGCGGGAATCGCAGCCTTTATGAAGGATTGGGAAGCATTTAAAAAAGCATAAAAAGGGAACACTATTAACTGGAGGTGCGAAAAATGAGTAAACGTAAACCAGTCGTTGTAATGAGTTGGGCAATGAGACGAAATCGCGAAGTCGAAGCAGTTGATTTTGCAAAACAACTAGTCGAACTTTTAGGAAATGAAAACAGCATCGAAAAAATTCTACTGCCTTCGATGGGAATGATCTATCCAGTATCCAAAGTTTTGCAGGATGCAGACATTCACTTAGGTGCTCAAAACATCAGCGCTTATGCGAATGGCGCACAAACTGGAGAGTATTCAATTGAATCGTTAATTGATGTGAAAGGTGATTATGTTGAGCTGGGACATTGGGAAAGAAGACAATATTTTAATGAAACAGATGCAGTGATTAATCAAAAGCTACGTTTGACCTTTGAAAAAGGGTTGAAGCCTATCCTGTGTATAGGAGAAATCAATCACACAGATGATTTTGCTGAAGTCGAATCTTTCTTATATTTACAATTATTCAATGATCTTTATGAAGTAAAAAAAGAAGATGTGGAACAATTAGTGATCGCGTATACACCCATTTGGGCAGTGAATAAAAGTAAAGCTGCTAGTGCTCCGCATATTCATCAAGTCTGCGGCATCATTCGCAAGGTCTTGGCAAAACTTTTCGATGTGTCCGTTGCTGAAAAGATTCGAATCATTTATGGTGGGGCTGTTAGTCCAGAAAATGCCACATTGATCGTGCGCAACAAAGATGTTGACGGTGTGTTTGTCGGACGCTTTGGCAGTAATCCAGTCAGGTATGCGGAAGTCGTGAAGGAAGTACAGAAAAATAGTGATAAGGAAAGCAGCTTTTGATTACTAGGGATTTCAGTTCCTCTTTTCGCAATCTTGTAGCTGAATAAATAAAAAGCATAGTAATTTTTCTGAAGGAAAAATTCATTCATTATATAAACAAGGAGAGAAGACATGTTCGATAATACTGATCAATTAGGCGTAAATACGATCCGGACATTAAGTATTGACGCAATCCAAAAAGCCAATTCAGGGCATCCGGGCTTACCAATGGGTGCGGCACCGATGGCTTATGCACTTTGGACGAAACATTTGAAAGTCAATCCAAAAACTGCGAAGAATTGGGTAGACAGAGATCGTTTTGTTCTATCTGCTGGCCATGGGTCAACAATGTTGTATAGCTTATTGCATTTATCGGGCTATCAAGTTTCGATCGATGACCTTAAAAATTTTCGTCAATGGAAAAGCAACACACCGGGACATCCAGAAGTCAATGATACGGATGGTGTAGAAGCTACTTCTGGTCCTCTCGGACAAGGAATTTCTATGGCGGTTGGCATGGCGATGGCCGAGGCTCATCTAGCAGCAACCTATAACCGTGACGGATTCAAGATCATGGATCATTATACCTATGCCTTATGCGGGGATGGTGATTTTATGGAGGGGGTTTCTCAAGAAGCCAGCTCCATGGCTGGTCACTTAAAACTTGGCAAGCTGATCGTTTTATATGATTCGAACGATATCTCGTTGGATGGTCCGACAGCCAAAGCATTTACTGAAAATGTTGGAGCACGCTATGAAGCTTATGGCTGGCAGCATCTTTTAGTCGAAGATGGAAATGATCTGGAAGCGATCAATAACGCCATTGCTGAAGCAAAGAAAGAAGCTGAAAAGCCCACATTGATCGAAGTCAAAACGATCATTGGGTATGGGGCTCCCAAAGAAGGAACGTCCGCTGTTCATGGGGCCCCGATCGGAGCTGAAGGAATCGCTACAGCGAAACAAGCGTACGGCTGGGATTATCCAGCGTTTACCGTTCCTGAAGAAGTTGCTAAACGCTTCGAGGAAACGATCCAAGATAAAGGTGAACAGCAAGAAGCTGAATGGAATCGACTGTTTGAAAGCTATCAAGCGGAATATCCTGAGTTGGCGTCCCGATTCAAAGAGGCATTTGCTGGCAATCTACCAAAAAATTGGTCTGACGTATTGCCAGTTTATGAAGAAGGAACAAGTCAAGCCAGTCGTGTATCCAGTAAAGAAGCGATTCAAGCAATCGCAAAGGCGGTTCCAACTTTATGGGGCGGCTCCGCTGACTTATCAGGCTCAAATAATACGACGATTATTGAAGAGTCAGAGTTTCAACCAGGTTACTATCAGGGCCGTAATATCTGGTTTGGTGTAAGAGAGTTTGCGATGGCAGCGGCGATGAACGGGATTCATTTACATGGCGGCACACGCGTTTACGGAGGAACCTTCTTCGTATTCACGGATTATCTGCGACCAGCGATTCGGATGGCGGCGTTGCAAAACTTGCCAGTAATCTATGTGTTGACCCATGATTCGATTGCGGTTGGGGAGGATGGACCGACTCATGAACCAATCGAACAGTTAGCTAGTGTCCGTTGTATGCCGAACGTACAAGTGATTCGACCAGCAGATGGCAACGAAACTTCTGCCGCTTGGAAACTCGCTTTAGAAACGGCGAACAAGCCAACCATTCTAGTATTAAGTCGGCAAAACTTGCCGGTTCTGCCAAATAGTAAAAAACTTGCTGAAACGGGCGTTGCTCGTGGAGGCTATGTTCTTTCCAAGGCAGAAACGGACCAACCTGATGGCATATTAATCGCCACAGGATCAGAAGTGAATCTGGCGATCGAGGCTCAGAAAACGCTAAAAGAACGGGGCAAAGAAGTAACGGTCGTCTCACTGCCAAGTTTCGACTTGTTTGACGCGCAAGATGAACTATACAAAGAATCTGTTTTACCAAAAGCGTTAACGAAACGTTTGGCGATCGAAGCGGCGTCTTCATTTGGCTGGGCGAAATATATCGGCGATAAGGGAACGATATTAACGATTGATACGTTTGGCGCTTCAGCACCGGGAGATACGTTAATGAAAGAATTTGGCTACACCGTTGACAACGTAGTAAATATATTTAATCAATTATAAAAGGAGCGTTTTTAAATGAAACCAACAAAAAAAGCAAGTGAAATGACTGTCGAAGAATTAGGAAGCTATATCGATCAATCTGTTTTAAAACCAGAGTTTACAGAAGCAGAGATTCGTCAATATATCCAAGAAGGGATCGACTATCATTGTAAAACGGTTTGTATTAACCCATCTTCATTGGATATCGCGGCTGAGCTAGTAAAGGGAACGAAAACAGAGATTTGTGTTGTCTGCGACTTCCCGTTTGGAACAAGTACGACAGAATCTAAAGTTGCCCAAGCTGAATTATATTGCAAATGCGGAGATGTCGCTGAGTTAGATATCGTAGCAAATTATGGCTGGATCCGCAGTGGTAAATGGGATGATGTAACAGCAGATATTAAAGCGGTTGTTGATATTTGCCATACTTATGGAACAGCAGTTAAGGTGATTTTTGAAACGGACGCATTAACAGTAGATGAAGTTAAAAAAGCCAGCGAATGTGCGATCCAAGCGGGAGCGGACTTCTTGAAAACCAGCACAGGTTTCTTAACAGGTTTCGAAGGAAACGGTGCAACCCCTGAAATCATCCAAGTGATGATGGATGTAGCCGATGGCAGAGCAAAAGTTAAAGGAAGCGGAGCGATCCGTACGCAAGAACATTTCTTCCAATTGATTGATATGGGGATTGATCGGATGGGTGTAGGCTACAAATCAACGCCTGTAGTTTTAGGTTTAAACGAAGCAGATAAAAATTCGAAAGAACTGTATTAATTTGAATACATTAAAATAAGTGTAGTGAGGAACGAAGCGATGAGTGATTGCTGTCGTTCCTTTTTTTCAAAATGGAGGAGTAAAAATGATAGAACAGCTCAATCGGTTGATTCGCTATTTGGCAGAATCAGATATAACTGAACAGGCGCTTTTAAAGGATCGTTTTGATTTGATTATTCTTGCTGGCAACAGTCTGCCAATTTTAGCGCACTACTGTTCACAATTAATGGATCAACAGGTTTCGTCAAAACTATTGATTTCTGGCGGGTACGGTCATGGAACCAAACGGTTGATAGAGAATATCAAACAAGCATCCATTCTTGAAATAGAGGAGTATCAAGATTCAGAAAGTGAAGCAAAACTGCTAAAACGATTAGTAGATAAACACCGTCAGTCTAAACTAGGGGAAATAGTGCTCGAAGAAAAATCAAGGAATACTGGCGAAAACGCAGAATTCTCATTTAAAAAAGTGACTGAATCCAAAGTGAAA
This sequence comes from Enterococcus sp. AZ128, assembly GCF_051714485.1. Classification (NCBI taxonomy): domain Bacteria; kingdom Bacillati; phylum Bacillota; class Bacilli; order Lactobacillales; family Enterococcaceae; genus Enterococcus; species Enterococcus sp. AZ128. The sequence goes on along the minus strand of NZ_JBIORZ010000002.1, from coordinate 201,823 downwards.
GCCAGTAAAATTCTGCTTCTGCAAGACCCTATCTTATTGAAGAGAACGAAATTAACATTCCAGCAGTGGTTCACTAAAGACGATCATGAACTCTATTCCTTTTCGCCATTTATACCACGTTTAGCTGAGCTGAACGATCCAGTTAGGTTCGAAGACAGTAATTTCAATGGTTTTTGGGAAAGGGACTATTTTGTTTCGTTAGTTTTAGGAGAAATAAGACGACTTCACAATACTGCGGACGGGTATGGACCAAACGGGTTGGGATTTCTTCCGCATGTAGATCTGCCAGAGAAAATTTTAGCGGATTACCATCATTTGACGAGATGTTTGAGGAGTTTTCGGTAAAAATTCGAACTAAAAAAAGCAACCATGCGGCTGCTTAAACAGAATATTTCTTCAGAATTCTCCGCTTAACAAAACTATACACGGCAGTTAGAAAAGCGATAGCTAGAGCGATGTATCCTAATGGTATACAAAAAAACGCTGGTTCAATCAGCATACCATTCGCATCAATGTACGACCCAACCAGCGCTGAGATCGAAAATAAAAGAATACTTAAAGCCAGAAAGAGAATAGGAATCCCATATTTTTTCATGACAGTTACTCCTTAACTTTTTTTCATAGTATATAGAAAAGAATTTAAGAAAAGGTAAGTGTGACAAAGATGTAAGATGTCTACGAAATTAAACAGATTAGTCTTCAGAAATAACTGTTGAACTAGAAAAAATTGATGTGCCGATTAAGCCGGCAGATGATATAATAATCTGAAATTTGTGGAATAGAGGATACAGTACATGACGGATACATTTAGACAACTTCAATTGAGTGAACTGGATGATTGCCTTCAGCTCATCAAGGACAGAATCAACTGGATGGATGAGGTTGGCTTGGAGCAATGGAATACAACAAATTATCTAGAAGTATATCCCCGTGTTTATTTTGAAGATCTTATTCGGGCGGGTAAATTCTATTCATTGAAATCCTCGGAGAGCAGATTGTTAGCGATCGCCGCTTTACTGACAGAGGATGAGCGCTGGGAAAAGTTTTCTGACGAACCGGCTTATTATGTCCACCATCTTACGACGTCATTAAGTACGGGCGGTGCTGGGAAAATAATGCTGAGCTGTATTGAAAATAAGGCGCGACAGGAGGGGCTGAAGGTACGCCTAGATTGTGCCAAAAACAATGCCGTTCTTAACACGTATTATGAAGAGCTAGGTTACCGGCATGTCGGCAGTTGTGTTGATGGACTGTATGTTGGTAATCTCAGGGAAAAATAATAAACCAAAGAAATCGCTGAACTAAAGCAGTTCAGCGATTTCTTCGTCAATGATTAAATCAGTGATAAAGTTCATCTTCAACAGGGTTTGAACACTCTCTGCCTTTTCTTTTCCGGTTGCGGCGATGGCGACGCGAGGGATTTTCTTGATGTCTTTTAGTTCGATTCCTAGAAGACGTTGAGAGAATCCTTTTTTTAATGGAGTGCCGTCTGCGGTGAAGATGGTGCTGCCAATATCGCCGATAGCTTTTTCTTTCGTGAGTAATTCGGCTTCTTCATTCGTGATATATTTTAGTTTCTTGTAGGTGGAAGAACGTATCGGGTCACTCACGCCCAACAACGCGAAATCAACTTTTTTTCCCTCATCGATAATTTCCTTAATTAATTCTGTTTGGAGCAGGGTTTCTTTTACCGCCAACGTATCTGCGATAGCTGGTGCGTAAAAGTAGGAGACATCACACTGATATTTCTCGGACAAGACAAAGGCCAAATGGTTGGAATGGAAACGGACTTCAGAAAGGCCGATCCCGCCGATCAATGGTGTGATCTTCAAATGCTTTAAGTTTAAAAGTTTTGCATGCTCGACGTATTCAAAAAGTGTTGATCCCCAGCCTATCCCCAAGTGTTTGATATCTTTGAGTAGTGGTTCGATCAGTTCTGCGCATAGATCTCCTGCGGCAGCTTTCATATTTTTTTGTGTTTTTGCGGCGATTTTGACGTTCTCTAACCCATATTTTTCTATTAGGTTTTCTTGAAGTTTCAATAAGCGCAATTGATTGTGTTGAATAGTGATCTTGACTATCCCTTTTTCTTTGGCCTCATGCAGCAGAGAAGCTACGGTTGGTCGAGAGATATTCAGTTTTTTTGCGATCTCGCTTTGAGTGGCTTCCTCCTCATAGTACAGCAGTGCTGTCTTCAGCATTAAATCCTCTCTATCCAGCATTTTTCAGTCCTCCTTAGAATGATCGTGTCATATGTTCCGAGTCAAATTTTTTTATACCAAATGATATGTCTTGATTCCGTTGACTTTTCAATTTAATCATACTACAATTTTTACAAAAGTAAACGCTTATTTACAAATGTAAAGGAAGAGGATTCTTTTGTTAGTTAATTCGAAAGAAATGCTGTTAAAAGCGAGAAAAGAAAACTATGCGGTACCTGCAACAAACTTTATTGATCTAGATTCTGCTCGGACATTCGTCACTGTGGCAGAGAAGCTGAATAAGCCATTGATGCTACCATTTGCCCAAGCGCATAAGGACTTGATTTCTCTAGAGGAAGCGGCATTAATCGGGAAATACTTGGCCGAAAAAGTGTCGGTTCCAGTGGTGCTGCATTTAGACCATGGAGAAGACTTTGCTTTCATTAAACGAGCGATCGATCTAGGCTTTACTTCGGTAATGATCGATGCGTCTAAGGAAAGTTTGGAGAATAATATCAAACTGACGAAGGAAGTCGTTCAATATGCCCATCAAAAGGACGTTACGGTAGAGGCGGAATTAGGACATGTCGGTGCGGGGACGAATTATGAAAATCATGAAACCACCGATTCGATCTACACAGAGGTACAAGATGTAGAAACCTTCATCGATCATACGAGCGTCGATTCTCTCGCAATTTCGATTGGAACCGCTCACGGAGCATACAAGGGAACGCCGGTATTGAATTTTGACCGTTTGGCGGAGATTCGTGAGATGACGGAAGTGCCGCTAGTATTGCACGGAGGCTCATCATCGGGAAATGCGAATCTGAATCGTTGTGCGACTAGCGGGATTGCAAAGATTAATATTTTTACCGATTTTTTAAATGCTGCTTACAAAAATAATCTGGATGGACAGCCAAAGGACTACTTAGAAATGAAGCGTTTGTCTAACGAAGCGATGGCGGAAACATTGGAAAGCTGCTATAAGATTTTTGCTACAGAAAGTGTAAGATAGAAAAGGAGAGAGACCATGTCTGAAAAAATCAAAACACCGTTTTTCGTCTTTAATCCCAAATCTTATTTATATGGTGAAGAACTTGTGACACTTGCAAAGCGGGCAGATGAAATGGCGATAAAGTACCCAGAGTGTTCTGTATTGGTAACAGTTCCTTACGCGGATATCGCCGCAGTCAAGAATGCGACAAAAAATATTATTGTAACCGCTCAACATATGGACGGCATCAAACCCGGTCGCGGGATCGGGCATGTTTTGCCTGAATCGATCTATCACGCAGGAGCTCGCGCAGTCTTTTTAAATCATGCAGAGCGGCCATTAACTGTTTCTGCTTTGGCTCAATCGATCAAACGCGCCAAAGAATTAGGCATACAAACAATTGTGTGCGCGGATTCAATCACCGAAGCAAAAGCAGTAGCGGTCATGGGGGCCGATGCTATTTTATGTGAGCCGACAGAATTGATTGGCACAGGACAAACCAGCGATGCCAGTTATATCCAACAAACGAATCAAGCAATCAAGGAAGTTGATGAAGGGATTTTGGTCATGCAGGCGGCAGGAATCAGTTCAGCGGCGGATGTTTATCGGACGATTGAATTAGGGGCGGACGGTACAGGCTGTACGAGCGGCATCACGAATGCTGATTCGCCGGCCGACATGTTAACGGATATGATCGAAGCATTAGTCAAAGCATATAAGGAAAGAGGGGAATAGCATGAATGTAAAACATGAGCAGCTGTCCCTAGATACCCAAGCAGGGAAAGTGACCTATTTAGATATTACGCTTCAATTAAGAAAAGCCATCAAAAACTCCGGTGTTCAAGATGGGGTATGCGCGATTACGACGCCTCATACGACATGCTCGATTATTTTTGAAGAATATGTCCATGATAAGGATTGGAAGGGTGATGAGTTTTTACAGGTTGATCAAAACCGTATATTGGATAAATTAGTGCCTAGACAGTATACCGAATCAGATTATTTGTATCCTGGACCCGCGCATGTCGAATTCTTGAAGGATCTAGCTGCGAAAGATCCGAACTATTTACCCGATCCAGTGTCGATTCTGAATGCAGATGCTCACATCAAAGGGTCGTTGTTTGGTGCCAGTGAAACGGTAATCATTAAAGACGGCGAACCATTGATCGGATCAGTCGGTTATCTGTATTTCATCGATTGGGATCAAAATCGCGAGCGTACTCGGACCTGCAATCTGATGATTATGGGACAATAATCGATAAGTAGTGGAGGTGTGACAAAAATCTTGTCATACCTCTTTTTTTGGGATAGAAACAGCTTCTTAGTATCTCTTGAAGCTGATCACTTCAGTCAATCAAAAAAACGTTTGATCTCTATACGAGCAGAGTTAACAGAATCAGAAGCATGAATCACATTTTCAGTCATACTTACCGCAAAATCTCCCCGAATCGTTCCTGGAGCCGCGGTTGCGGCGTTGGTTTCACCGATCATTTTTCGAGTGATTTGAACCACTTGCTTACTTTCCAACATAAGGATCACGACTGGCCCAGAAGTCATGTAATCGATGATATCCTGGAAAAAATCCTTTTCCTTTAAGTGCTCGTAATGCGCCTTCACCACGTTTTCATTTAGCGTCGTTTGATACAATTTTTTGATTTTTAGACCGCGGTCTTCAAAACGCTGGATGATTCGTCCGACTAGTTTTCTTTTTACAGCATCTGGTTTGATAATCACTAATGTTTGCTCCATCATTATTCACCTCATAAATAGATTATTCGAAAAAAGCTTTAGACACAATCATTTGAATTTTAGCTAGTAGTGACTATTTATTAATTCAAGTATAATATACCTAAAACTTGTGAAGTTGTAAACTATATTCTGGAAAAATAAAATCATTTTTTACTAGTGAAGAGCAATGGGTTTTGCTGGATATAAAAAAAGAGAGGTCAAAAAGGCTATGAAACTCTGGATTATCAATAGGGGTTAAGAGTCGTTTATCTGGAATTTCACTGAATTTAAAGCGTTTATTTTGTGCTGCTTACAAAATTAGGGAAATAAAAAACCTAGGGAATAAAATCTTTTTTATTTAGTATTTAGAGTATGAAGGTATAAGAATTTAGAAAGTAGACTTGTTCAAAAAATCACAATTTAACTTGACGCATCTTTTTTTCTATGGAATAATACTGAATTAAATCATACGGGAAATCAAAAATAGTTCTGTAGCAGTCTATTTTTTTAAGGTTATTTGTGATTTTTTTCACTAAAAATAAAATTGAAGGTGAGTGGAGAAATATGGAAAAAAGGAGTTTGCAGATACCATTTTATTGCGTGAATACAAAGGTTCTTTGGAAGGACGAGGAAGCGATCAAGAATGCGTTGTTAGTGGATAAGAAGATTGCTGAACTAGGCTTAGATGCGATATTCACATCAAGTGCAGAAGACGTGGTATCTGTCAAAAAAGTTACCAGCAAAATACGAATAGGCATTGTGTATGACCCTGTTTTTCTAGAGAAGTTGGAAATGATTAGGAGGGAAGGTGCAGAGGTTCTCATTTTTGATGAGATCGAAGCATGTGATAATAGTGATACCATTTTGCAGCGGATTAAAGAACTCGGTTTCTTGATATTAGTAAGGACACGAAATCCGCTTGATATTCCGAAAAGTGTCTTAGAAATGGTAGATATTATCAAGTGGACATTTTTGGAAGAGATACCGTTTGACAATCATGAGGATGAAAAGAAGCAGCTTGAACAGTTCAAGGCTAAAAATCAAGATATTGCTATTATTTACGGTGCGAATACGATTTCTTCTAATATTGTCTTAAATAGTCTCATCATGGGTGTGGACGGTGTAGGAGAGGAAGACTGCGGACGAAATACGTATGAAAAAAGGAAAGAAATGCTGCAGGTGGTGAATGATTATAAGAATGTTCAGGTCTTTCTAAACTCTTAAAAATCTAACGCATAGCATTTTTCTTTTTTCGAATTAAAAGGGAATATAAAAATAGGAATCTATAGGCAAGTCTCATTAGGAGCGCCTATAGATTTTTTTGCGTAAAAAAGGTTATCACATTTTCCACACGAATTATCAAACGTTATTTTAATTCGTGAAAATGGAAAGAAAGCGTATGCCACGACTGGGATTTAAAAAATATCATAATTTCCAAAATAAAAAAAGTTTGAGGAAAGCGTTGACAAAAGAGTTCGCGGTGATATACTAACGGTGTATTACATATGCCAACAGCATTGGCATATGACAATAAAACTTGGAGGGTTTCACATGACGTTATTTAGTAAGCTGTTGGACAGAGAAAAAAATGGTGCTCCAATTAAGGTTGGGGTAATTGGTGCAGGTCAAATGGGATTTGGAATGATCTCTCAGATCTCTACAATTCCGGGGATGATCGTAGCTGGAATCAGCGATATTAATTTAGATGCTGCGAATCGTGCTGCGGATGCCTACAATGCAAGCGCAGACAAAAAGGTCGATATTCTGATCAGTCAAAATTTTAAAGATATTATTCATTCTGACAAAGTAGAAATCATTGTAGATGCGACAGGTGTTCCTGAAGCGGGCGCGCAAATTTCATTAGAGTCTTTAATGGCTAAAAAACACTTAGTTCTATTAAACGTTGAAATTGATATTACCATTGGCCCTCTAATGAAAAAAATGTATGATGCAACGGATTTGATCTACACGGGTTCAGATGGTGACGAACCTGCTGCTACGATGCAAATGTATGAATTTGCTAAAAGCATGGGAATGGAAGTACTGGTTGCTGGTAAAGGCAAGAACAACAAATTGATGGTGCATGCTAATCCAGATACTGCCGCTGAAAAAGCGAAAGCACAAGTCATGAGTCCGAAAATTTTGGCTTCATTCCAAGATGGAACGAAAACAATGGGTGAAATGAACTTGCTGTCGAATGCGATGGGTTTTGTTCCTGATGTAGTCGGAATGCATGGGATATCAGCTGATTTAGATGGCACGGTTGAAAAATTGGACTTAAAAGAAAATGGCGGAATTTTAAGCAAGTTTGGTGTCGTTGAATATGTGGATGGTATCGCGCCAGGAATCTTCTGTATCGTTAAAGGACAAAACGAAGGTGTTGCCCATGAAATGAACTATTTGATGAAGAAAGGTGACCGCGATCATCATATCTTATATCGTCCTTTCCACTTATGTTCATTAGAAACACCAATCACGATTGCACGTGCAGTCTTAGAACAAGATACAGCGATCGTTCCGATGGGTGCCCCGGTGTCAGAAACAGTCTGTGTCGCTAAAAAAGATATCAAAGCAGGCGAGAAAATCGATGGTATCGGCGGTTTCTGTGTCCGTGGTGTCCTAGAAACCCATGAAGATATGAAGAGTAATGCCAATATTCCAATTGGATTGATTGCCGGCGCAGTTGCTAAAAAGGACATCATGGATGGCGCATTTTTAACAATGGATGACGTTGAATTGGATGAATCGACCACAGTATACAAATTACGTAAATTGCAAGACGAAACATTTGCTTAAAAAACTAGTAGAGAAAAGGTTGCAGATAGAGTGAACACTCTATCTGCGGCTGATCTAGAAAAGAGGACACTGTATGCAGCTTCTACTGATTGTTCTTTGTATCTTGATGGTGACTCAAAGTGTCACAAGTATTATGCAGGTGAAGTATTATCAGAAATTTATCCGAAAAATTACGGAAGAGTTTGATCAGTCGTCGAATTATGAGTTATATACCGACGTGTCAAAAGGATCATTGTTTAAGACGATTGTTGCTGTCGTGATCGATACCGAAGGAAGAATCATTCACTGTTATGCCTGCAAAGGACTGACAATCTTTGCTCGTTTCAAAAAAGAAGAAGTCTATCACGGATCAACGTTAACGGAGATTCATCAAAAGAAATTAACGAAGAATCGTACCAACCAGATAGAGAGTGTATTAAGCAAGGTCTATTTAAGGAAATTGGAAGCGATTACTACTATTTAGGAGGAGTTATTAATTATGAAGTATATCGAATGGTTTGGTAAAAACTTTATTGGATTATTTGAAGCCGGCGGGGAGCAGTTTACCAGCTTTATGACAGGGATTGTTCCGCTGTTGATTGTTCTGCTGACTTTTACGTATTCTGTTATTGCATTTATCGGGGAAGAACGTGTTGATAAAGCGATCCGCTATTGTTCGAAATATATGATTTTACGTTATTCAGTAATGCCAATCTTATCAGTGATGATGCTGACGAATCCAATGGCCTACACCTTTGGGAAATTCGTTAAGGAAGAAGAAAAACCAGCTTTTTATGATTCAGTCGTGTCATTCTTACACCCGGTTACTGGATTATTTCCTTACGCAAATGCAGGTGAATTATTCGTCTATTTAGGTATCGCAAACGGTGTTATGAAGGCCGGCTACAGTCAATCTAGTTTAGCTGTCCGCTATTTCTTAGTAGGTGTGGTGGTTATCTTGATGCGTGGGATCGTAACAGAAAAACTGACGAAATTCTTGATCGCTAAGGAAGCCAAAGGGGCCAAAGCGTAAATCAAGAGGAAAAGAATAGTTCTAAACATAGGAGGCAAATAAATGTATAAATCAGTTTTTGTAGAACCTGGAAATGGCGGCTGGGGAGTCGGCTTAACACTAACACCGACAGAAAAACGCAATAAGGTAGTATCGGTGACAGGCGGAGGAATCCATCCTGTTGCCCAGCAAATAGCAGACTTGACGGGAGCGGAAGCCTGGGATGGCTTTAAAAATCAAGTTCCAGAAGATGAAATGCTTTGTGCGGTAATCGACTGCGGCGGAACGGCTCGAATCGGAGTGTATCCAATGAAGCGTATTCCAACGGTAGATATTTTGCCGTCATCACCATCAGGACCTTTAGCAAAACATATTACCGAAGATATTTTTGTATCAGGTGTCAAACCAGCAAACATTAAACTTAGCGATGCGGCTCCAGCAACTGAGCCGCAACCAACTGCGGCGGCAGCTGAAGAGCCTGAAGAAAAGTTTGAAGAAAAATATGCGAAGGCTAAAGAAGCGCATGCGCAAGAAAATGCTAAAAAAGACAGCTTCTTAGTGAAATTTTCGCGAGGTATCGGCGGCGTAATGGGCGTTTTCTACCAATCAGGCCGTGATGCAGTAGATATGTTGTTGAAGAATATTATTCCTTTTATGGCCTTTATCAGTATGATGATCGGGATCATTAATTATACGGGTATCGGGGATTTAATCGCCAAAGTTTTATCACCATTGGCTGGTTCGTTACCAGGGATGATCGTGTTGGCGTTAATCTGCAGTATTCCGATTTTATCACCAATCTTAGGTCCGGGCGCAGTTATTTCCCAAGTAATCGGTGTCTTGATCGGTACCCAGATTGCTAATGGTTCGATTCCTGTACAATATGCATTGCCGGCATTATTTGCGATCAATGCACATGTGGGCTGTGACTTTATTCCTGTGGGACTTTCGCTTGGTGAAGCTAGTCCGGAAACGGTTCAAGTCGGCGTACCTGCAATTCTTTATAGTCGTGTATTGACCGGATTTACTGCGGTAATTTTAGCCTATTTTGCAAGTTTTGGGATGTACTAAAAAGTTTAAAATGGAATGGAGATAAACGAAATGGTAAAAACGAAAATTACAGAGATCGGTTCAATGGTTCCAGCATTTGAAGAAGAACGATTAATGATTCTTTTTGGGCCAAAGGCAACACCTGAATTACGCGATATTTCCGTAATTCATGAAGTACAAGAGCAGCCAAACCAATCAATTTTAGTCGGCGGAAAACTAAAAGTCGGAAATAAAGTGTATACTATAGAAGAAGTTGGCTCTCAGGCAAATCCAAATTTTGACGAGTTGGGACATGTTTCGATTTATTTCCGCAACGAAATAGGCGAAATTTTACCTGGAGCAATCATTGTAAGTCCGGGAGAGTTTCCAGCTTTTGAGGTTGGGGATGAAATAGAATTTGTTTAGTCCAAAACCCTCCCTTTAGTACAAGGGAGGGCTTTTTTGATTAGGAGGAAAAAGGATGGTTAATCAAGATGATCGTGACCTAGTAAGGGTGGCGACGATGTATTACAAGGAGGATATGAAGCAATCTGATATTGCGAAACAATTAGGCTTTTCTAGACAACTGGTTTCGAAGTATTTAATCGATGCGCGAAATAGCGGGATCGTTGATATTAATATCAATAGTTCGAGCGCCTATTCTGTTCAGCTGGAAATAAAGCTGCAGAAGGCTTTTGGATTGAAGCGTGCGGCCGTATTAGATACCAGCTATTTGAAAGATCAAGAGGTAGAAAAATTGATCATTCAAACAGCGATTTCAGCATTTAGAAAAGATGTCGCAAAAGCGAAAAAAATCGGTGTTTCTTGGGGAAAAGTTCTTCGCCAATTGGCAGATGAGTATCCTTATGTTAATCAGCCTGATTCAACAATCATTCCGCTAATCGGCGGGATGGGCTCCGATCAAGTTGAGGTCCATTCCAATCAAATTGCCCATGATTTATCGAGGAAAATGCGGGCAAAGTGTAAATATCTCTATGTACCAGCGCTTGTTGACAGCAAGCAGACAAAGAAAAATCTGGTTGAAAACGTAACGGTTAAGGATGTTTTGGAGGATGGCAAGGCTGTCGACTTTGCTTTTGTCGGGATTGCGACGCCTTTTTCCAAAAGTAATACCATGACTGAGATCGGCTACATTGATGAAAACGATATAGCGGATTTGGAAAAAGCCAAAGTTATCGGAGATGTTAATTCTCGCTTCTTTGATGAAGACGGCAATGAAACACCCTGCAGAATAAACGAGAATGTTATTGGAATCAATTTAACAGATATAAGAAAAATTGAACGCGTCTGTGCGATTTGTTTCGAGGAAGAGAAAAAGGACGTGCTCTATACCGCGATCGAATCGAAAATCATTAACTGTATCGCACTCACTGATTCTTTGGCAGAATATTTGCTGTCAAAAAAATCTGTATAGAGTTTTTTTAGAGATCGTTAAGGAAACGATTTAAAATTTTTATTGGGGGTAGCTTATGAGTTTGTCTGATGACAAAAGAATACTAGTCGAAATAGCCTCATTGTATTATGAACAAGGGCTGAAACAGGAAGAAATTGCCAAAAGGGTCAATATCAGCAGATCCTTAGTTTCGAAGTTTTTAGATAAGGCGCGTCAAGAAGGCATCGTGGAGATTACCATCCATGATGAATTCGCTGGTCCGTTTCGCGGGATCGAAGAGAAGCTCCAAAGAAAATACGGCTTAGCAGATGCTATTTGCATCGAGTCTTCTGACAGAGGGCTTCAAGGAAGACTTTTAGGAATCGCAGCCGCAAAATATCTGGCTAGGATAATCAAACCATGGGATACAATAAGTGTTTCTGCTGGAACGACTGTTCATGAAGCAGCGGCGAATTTCCCTAAACAAAGTCATATGACCAATGTAAAATTTATTCCATTAGTTGGCGGGATGGGCATGGAACACATCACGATTCAATCGAACAAAGTTTGTGAGCTGTTTGCTGCACGAACCGGTGGACAAGCAGTAGAGCTTCATGCACCAATAACTGTTGACGATGCTCCATCGAAAGAAGTCTTGATGCGACAGTCATTTATCAAACAAGTATTTGAAAAGAGCGATTCCGCCGACATAGCTGTTGTTGGAATAGGTGGAACGCCTATTTATTCAACCCTTACAGACGCTTATTTGTCAGATCAAATCAATGAAAATTCAGAGTATTCACAAGAAAAAATTGCAGGGGACATTTGCTACAACTTTATCGACCACACAGGTAAGCTGGCAAAATGCAATTGGAATGAACGAGTATTGGCTATTGACTTGGATCGGTTGAAGAACATTCCTAAGCGTATCGGAATTTCTGGCGGAAAAGAGAAAATCGAGGGGATCAAAGCGGCTTTGAAAGGGGATCTTGTGAATATTCTTGTCACGGATGAAAAAACGGCGAGACAATTAATTAATGACTGAGACTGAGGACTAGCTGAAGAATCAAGCAGGATTAATGAGGATGATAAATGAGAAGAGGTCATGGATTATTAGTTTAATTCATGGCTTTTTTTTGTTTGCTCCTAAAGATAAACCTGATTTTATATGCTCACCAATTGTTCTTATATATGTTGATCAGCACGGTCATTTATATGTATCAGATTTTTTAGGAAGAAGATTTAAAGTCGATTTAAAAACAGGAAACACGGAAATGGTAGGAATAACTAAATAAATTTTTTTCACTTGTACAAAATGCTAAGTTTTCAAATGATGGAAGTTGGGATTGTTTCTATGCTATTAAAGCGAGTCTAGAATAAGACAGCACTTGAATAAAATAAAGTTTTCCCGCGAAAAAACTAACAAAACGAAAGTCGAGGGGGCATAAACTATCGAAATCGATAGTGATATGCTCCTTCGGCCTTTTATTTGTCACTCATAATTTTGTACAAGATATTAGAAAGCTGGGGGTTCCTTCAAGATTGACGAATCTGATGAACGGTCTTTTTCGATTCTTTGTGATGCGGTGATTTTTTGTTTCAGGTTATAGCCGTAGTCCTCATTAAAGGTGCAGGCGTAGAGAACATTTAGCAGATAGCTTATCGAAGCATCTGTTGAAAAGGTAGAAATTTTTGAATAAAGTTTTTCTCGCGTCGCGGTTCTCAAGGTGATTTCAGCTTTTCTGGCGGTTGAGTTCTCGCCGATACTCGTGATGGCAATAATGGGAATTTGGTTTTCTTTTAGTAGGTTCGCGACTTGATCGAGGATCGTTGTTTCACCAGAATAACTGATAATGATGGCACAGGAGTCGGGCTCCGCCAATGCAGCATCGAACAGAATCTCACTCTGAAGGGCATGGATCTGAACGTTTTTCTTGATCCGCTTCATTTGATGCGCGAATTCTTGTGCCAGCAGCAGGTTATTGCTGACGGCGAAAACGTGAACTGTTTTTGCGTTACGAATGAGGTTCGTCACTGCTCTCAGTTCATCGTGAGTGAGAAGCGAACGGGTATCTTCGATGGATTCTGTTTGGAGCTGCGCGATCCGATTTGCTACTGAAACATAGGAATCACGGTTATCGAATGGGTAATTGGCGTCAATAGTCGAATGAGTCCGTTCTAAGTAGGCTAGTTCATTTAAGTAATCCTTCTTCAATGCGTTCCAGCCGCTATAGTTTAATTTCTTGGCGATTCTAGTCAAGGTAGATTTTGAAGAGAAGGTTGCTTTGGCGATTTCAGCAGTGGTTTTCTCTTGAATATCGTAAGCTTGCTTCAGTAAATAATCGACGACCTGTCGTTCACTTGGTGAGAAAGGGTACGACTCCAGTTTTTCTTGTAGCAACATGTGCTTCCTCCTTAAGGATCAGAAACAGGGTTCCAAAAAAATGTATGGAAAAGAAAGATTTTTGGCAACCTTGTTCGAACTTATTTCTCAGCTATATAGTGTCATTCTACCATTTGATAGGATAGTCGCGAATGGAAACCTGTTTTTCGTAAAGGAAAAAGAGAAAAATAGAGAAATGAGTTGAGAATAGTGAGTGAAATCGAAAAATTGAAAGCTGGTCTGCCGTATTGTTTTTTAGATGAAGAGGTGGTCAAGCTTAAAGAGAACGCTGTGAAAAAATGTAGAGAATTCAATCGGCTGGACCCAAAAGCAAGAGAACAGCAGCAAGCCTTAATCAAAGAATTATTTGGTTCTACCGGGAAACAAGTGTCTGTCCAGCCCAATTTTAATTGCGATATTGGCTGGAATATCCATGTCGGTGAAGATTTTCTGACAAATTACAATGTAACGATCCTTGATATCTCACAAGTAACGATCGGGGATTACTGTATGATCGGGCCGAATACCTTGCTAACAACAGTAGGACATCCATTGACGCCAAAAGGCCGCAGAGAAAAAATGGCTGAATCAAAACCAATCAAGATCGGCAATGATGTCTGGATCGGCGGGAATTGTACGATTCTTCCGGGTGTAACGATCGGCGATAATGTAATCATCGCAGCTGGAGCAGTAGTTACCAAAGCTATTGAAAGCAATACGCTGGTTGGCGGTGTTCCAGCAAAAACGATCAAAAAGTTGGAAGCCGAATAATTATTTTTAAAATCGAACTAGAAGGGAATACCTGCGGCTAAGATAGTCACAGGTATTTTTGGGCTACGGCAATGCTTACCAGTAAAAAAGTGACAAAGAATTTTTCTCAGAAAAGTTCAATTATTTGTAAAATACTAATGAAAACGGCACACTAAAGACAAGTAGAATAATTAGAGAATAAAGGAGGGCACCACCATGAAACCAACAATTAGTCGAGAGGAAGTAAAGAAAATGCTTGTCTCGGATGCCTATTTTGAAAAGGGGCATTATCCCTTGAAGATCCTGCAAACAGCAGCAGCTATTTTTGGCTGGTTTTGTGTGGTGGCACCGTTTATCTGGATTTTACTGCCATTTATCTCGCCTGAAACGGCGCGTAGAGATCATTTCTTAGTTTACAAAGAAGAAATACAGACGTTAAAATTTCTAATTATTTTCTTAATTCTCGTTTTCGTTGCGATCGTGATCATTTTCGTTATTCTGACCCTCTGGAATAACTATCGCTTCAAGAATCTTTTACAAAAAAATATCCAGTATGATGAAGATCGTTTGAATGCTCGGCGTCAGTTATTGAAGGATGAGTACGAGGTTCGTTTCGGCCCTGAAGAGTTTCGCAAGGAAGTTTGCTACTATTCGGTGAAGGAAGAACAGAATCTAGAGACGGACTTTGTGCGAGAACTCTATAAGAAGGGTGGCGCAAAACTATGATTACCTTTTTCCAGACAGGCAATAATGTGCTGGACATCATTTTTACTCTGATGTTTCTAGTGCTGATCACCTACCCGATTATTGGTGGATTTTCTTGGTTCATCGGTGTGTTGTGCTACTCACTTCTCTTTAAATACCGCCAGAAAGAGTGGGATGATATTCCTTCGGAGATTGAACCGTTCATTACGATCATGGTGCCTGCTCATAATGAAGAAATCGTTATTGAAAATACGATTGAATACTTGATGACAAAAATAAATTATGATCACTACGAGGTGCTGGTAACGGATGACGGTTCTACGGACAGCACGCCGGAGATTCTTTCCGAGTTACAAAAAAAATACCCGAAATTGCGAGTGCTTCGGATTGAAAAAAACAAGGGGAAAGCCCATGCTTTCAATATTGGCTTAGGATTTGCTAGAGGAGAATTGATCTTGAGCAACGATGCGGATACTGTTCCAGAGCCCGATTCATTGAATATGTATGTAAACTATTTTCTTCGGTCGGATTCCACCAATATATCGGCGATTACCGCCAATATGGATGTACAAAATAGGAATAAGCTGATCGCAAAATCACAGACTGTGGAATTTTCCAGTATTGTAGGAATCATCAAACGGACACAAATCGGTGTTTTAGGCAGTATTTATGCTTACAGTGGAGCGAATACGATGTATAGAAAAGATGCCTTGATCGATGTTGGATTGTTCCGACAGGATCGTGCCACAGAGGACATCAGTATCGCTTGGGATCACCAAATGGATGGCTGGCTTTCATTATTTGCTCCGCAAATCATGTTTTTTATGGAAGTTCCAGAGTCGTTAAAAATGCTTTATCGCCAAAGAAAACGCTGGGCGAAAGGCGGAACAGAGGTTTGGCTGACAAATTTCAAAAAGGTTTTCCTGCATCCCTTTAAAAATGTGGGCCGTACTGTGATGTTTATTGATCAAACCTTCAGTATCGTTTGGTCCTTCTTCTTTTGGTTCTCATCATTTATTTTCCTCTGGAGTCTGCTGCAGTTTGCGCTAGTTGGAAACACGGAACGGATATATCATATGATCACGATGGCTTTTCTCTTTGTTGTGTTTGAAATGATTTCAGGCACCTTCCAATTAATTGCCTCTTTGATCGTGGATGATCGCGGCAGAAAGATCAAATACTTATTGTTTGCACCGCTATATATGCTTTTTTATTGGATGATGAATGCGTTAACGATCGTGACGACCTTTATCCCAGCGATAAAAACGATTATGGGCTTAGGCTCTGGTACATGGAAAAGTCCGGAAAGGAAAGGGGCTCCGCCTTCAAAAGAAGATTCGCAGAAAGGGCAAGACAGGACAGATTAAAAAGCTGATAAACAGGTTTATGACTGTGCAGATAGGCATGGTGGTAAACCTGTTTTTGTTAACAGTAGAGATATCCATGTCTGGTTTCGCGAGTTCACGAAGCCTTTCTTGTGATTAAACCAGTAAAAGCGAGCTAATAATTCAAATTTCATTGACAAATAGGTGAAAGACAAGTAGCGTTGCACTATGAATGCAAAATTTTAAAATCCTGAGATCGCAGTATTTTTTTAGAAGCTGAATTGTCAAATTAATTGCAACATTTCTTCTTGAAAGACTTCCCAACAATTTTTCCAGTTCAATGTTTTTTTAGGACGCATATTTATCTTGCGTAATGCTTCCTGTTTCTCCGTAGGGGGTACCTTTGAAAAATCAGTTCCCTTAGGGAAGAATTCTCTAAATAAACCATTCCCATTTTCGTTAGATCCGCGTTGCCATGGGGAGTATGGATCACAAAAATACATAGGTACGTCTAAATCTTTCTCAATTTCTTTCCAGCAAGAAAACTCTTTCCCACGGTCGACCGTAAAGCTTAAAAATGCCTTGTGACTCCCTAGGTCTTGCACAAAAGCTTTAATCGCTTGTGCCATTGACTTCGCGGTACGATCCCTCATTGAGATCGCCCAATAAAAGCGTGTTTTCCGTTCAATAAACGTTGCTTCGCAGGCTTTACTTTCCCCTCTGCTAGAAACAACTGTGTCCAACTCCCAATGTCCAAATTCTTCTCGAGTTGACACAGAAGCTGGGCGTTCATCAATGGTATGCCCTACAGTCATTTTGCCTCGTGCCTCTTCTTGTTTTTCTTGTCTTCTGCCTTTATGTCTCAGACACTGTTTAGACACATTAAGAATACCGGCATAGAGCCAATTGTAAATGGTTTTGAATGAAACTATTTGACGATCATTCGCAATTTGTTCAGGGGACCAGCTGTCTTCAAGATCACATTCAATCTGATAAGCGAATTCAGAAGTCCATTTGGACTTCGCACCACAGGCACTGCGCTTCATTTCCGCATCTAATTGCGCATTGTCGGCATTATAGATCAAATCTTCGGGTACTCGTTTCAACTCACGATCAATCGTTGTTCGGCTAACACCAATTCTGTCCGCTATTTCTTGAATACTCTTGGCATCATAAATCATCGTCTCTATACATTTTCGATTATCTCGTGTAAGCTTTTTGTGTGAACCCATCAAAATCACTCCTAGTAGTTTGTTATCCTAAACTCATTTTACTAGAAATTTTTGATGGGTTCTTTGTTGCGATTAATATTACAATTCAGCAGAAGAAAAAGACGTTATTTGGTTAGTCAAGCGGGCTTAATCAGTAGTTTAACTGAGGATCTGAGGAATAGGGTAGAAAGAAGGATTCAAATGAAACGTTATTGTGTACGGCTGGTTCGGTTGATTTTTGGCTTGTTTCTATTTGCGTTAGGGTCTTTTTTGACGATCCAGGCGAATATCGGGTTGGCGTCATGGGAAGCCTTCAGTATGGGAATCGCGAACCTAACCGATCAAACGTATGGGAATATCTTAATCATTAGCGGCATCGTGATCTTAGGTGTGGATGTGCTGTTGAAGGAAAAAGTTGGTTTTGGAACGATCCTGAATACGATTTTGATTGGGGTCTTTGTTGATATGATCCAAGCTTTTGAAATCATTCCTCAGATGCATAGTTTTGTCTCCGGTGTTGTCATGTTGTTGTTGGGACAGGTGTCTATCTGTATTGGCAGCTATTTTTATATAGGCGCATCAATGGGCTGCGGTCCGCGGGATGCGTTGATGGTGGCTCTTGGAAAACGGATGCCGAATGTACCGATCGGGATCACGCGGGGCTTGATCGAGGGAACTGTTTTACTGATCGGTTGGCTGTTAGGTGCGAAAGTCGGGATCGGAACGGTTATTTCGGTCTTTGGGATCAGCTTTATTTTAGAGACGACCTTCAAACTGCTGCATTTTGATGTGACCAATGTGGAACACGAAAGTGTCGTGGATACGGTAAAGACATTGGGGATGCCGCGTTGAGTTTCAACGCGGCTTTCTGGATTGTCTAGAAGGCTGCAGGTCGTTAAAATAACTGTGAAATAAAAGTAAGCGTTGACACCAGTAATTTCACCTGCTACTATAATCATGTAAGAAAGAAAAAAGACTTGAGGATAACAACGTAGTTATTCTTAGAGTTATGTGACTGGTTAGGCAGGCAGAACTCAGATTATGCACTAAACGTACCGAAAGTTTCGGTTTGTTTAGTCTGTAATCTGAGTTTTTTTTCTGGAAAGGAGTAAATGATGAAAGTAGTAAAAATTTTGAATAACAATATTGCAATAATTGATAAGGGTGGCCATGAATCAATCGTTTATTCACCAGGAATCTCATTTAAGAAAAGCGTTGGCCAACGGATTAGTGATTCTGAGATTGAAAAAACCTATGTTCTTGATTCGAAGGACCGCCTAGAGCATTTTAGTTATCTGCTGACGAATTCGGATGAAAAAATGATTCACTTGCTGAATGATATCGTCGCTTATGGAGAATTCGTGACAAAGCAGGAAGCGAATGATTATTTGTATTTGGCGCTGCTTGATCATCTTACTTTTGCGATCAGACGGGGAGAAAAGGATCAATTTATCCGTAGTCCATTGACATGGGAAGTTCAGAAATTTTATCCTAAGTTCTACGATATTGGTATGTATGCGGTGAAATTGATGCGCAAGACCTTCGATATTGAATTTCCCGATGAAGAAGCCGTATCGATCGCCTTACATTTTGTCAATATACAGGAAAGTCAGTCATTGCTTGATGAGACGCTGGAGAGCATGGAAATTCTGCGAGATATTCTAAATATTATCAAGTATCACTTCAACATCTCGTTAGATGAAACGTCTATGAACTACATGCGTTTAGTGACGCATTTGCAGTATTTTATCGAGCGGCTGAGAAAGCAGGAAGTTTATAGTCAAGACAGTGCCGGGCTGTATGACCAAGTGACGCTGCTTTATCCTGAAGCCTTCAAGGCAACTGAGAAAATCGATATTTACGTGAAAGGTAGATTCAATCAATATTTGACTAAAGATGAATATACCTATTTGATGATTCATATTAATCGTGTGACAGAAAGAAAGGACGAACAGAAATGAAATACCAAGAATTCAATCAAAAAATCATTGATTTAGTTGGTGGAAAAGAAAATATCCAAGCCGTTGTCCATTGTATGACCCGCTTGCGCTTCACCCTAAAAGATCGTTCCAAAGCAAAAACTGACGCATTAAAGGAAATGGATGGTGTCATCGATGTGGTCAGTAATCAAGTGGCCTATCAAGTCATCGTCGGAACACATGTAAGTGATGTGTATAAAGAACTGGTCAGCATGATCGGTTTAGATCCTGCGGCACAAGAATCAGGACCAAAGGAAAAGAAAAATTTTGTAAAAGCAGCGTTAGATGTCGTTTCAGAATCGATGACACCGATCTTGGAGCCGATTATCTGTGCCGGTTTATTAGCGGCGGTGCTTTCGATCGTATCGTTGACTGGGATCATTTCACCAGAAAGCTCGACTTATATCATTTTTGATACCTTAAGAAGTGCGGTTTTCTACTTCTTGCCTATTTTCATGGCAATGAGCTGTGCGAAGCGTTTAGGCGCGAATCCTTATTTGGCAGTTGCTCTGGCAGTAACGATCTTATCAGATTCGATCAATGGGCAGTCAGGACTGACGATGTTTGGTCTTTCGTTGCCGGAAATTACGTACTCTAACAGCTTTGTTCCGATTTTGATCGCAGTTTGGGTGATGGGCTACGTCACTAAATATGTGAAAAAAATCGTTCCAAATTCGTTGCAGCTATTTTTGACACCCTTATTAGTAATGGTTATTATGCTGCCGGCGACATTGCTTGTTTTTGGCCCAATCGGTTTTTACTTAGGTGAAGGGATTATCGGCGTCTTTAATTGGCTGCTGAATACCGTCGGCGCTTGGTTCGTCATGATGCTGTACTCTGCATTGCAGCCGTTCTTGATCATGTTAGGTGCTGGAAACTTTATTATGCCAGTCGTTGCGTCGTTGATCGCGTCAAATGGCTTTGATCCGGCGTTTATCACTTCTTGTACGATTTCTGATATCGCTGTTGGCGGTGCGATGCTAGGCTACTTCTTGCGGACGAGAAACAATCAGCAAAGACAGCTTTTCGGGACAGTGACACTTTCTGCTATTTTAGGTATTACAGAGCCTGCGATCTATGGGGTATTTGTGAAATATCGTCGGCCGTTCGTAGCGGTAATGATCGGCGGCGGACTCGGCGGGCTATTTGCTGGGATTACGGGTGTAAAAGCTTATTCAGTAGCTTGGGGATTGTTCGGGTTACCTTCGTATATCGGAAATGATGGGGATTTTGCAAATCTATGGTTCATGGTTGCGGCGGTAGTCATCAGTTTCCTTGGCGCAGCTGTAGCAGCGTACATGCTTGGGATTCCTGCGGATGAAACAGATGAAGTAGCAGCGGCTAAGACACAAGAAACATTGGTTGAAAAGCAAAAAGTTGGTTTAAGATCTATCCCACTAAAAAGCGTTGTAAAAGGTAATTTGGTTCAACTATCAGAGATTGATGATCAAGCGTTCTCAACAGGGGCTTTAGGAAAAGGTGTCGGAATCATTCCAGAAGCAAACGAAATATACTCTCCGATTGATGGCGAGGTGACAGTTGTTTTCCCAACTAAGCACGCAATCGGCATCAAGGGTGAGAAAAACGAAGAAGTATTGATTCACATTGGGATCGATACGGTCGAGTTAAATGGCGAGGGCTTTGATATCCAGGTGGCAGCCGGTGACAAAGTGACGGCGGGGCAATTATTAGGAACCGTTGACTTTGAACAGATCAAGCAGGCGGGCTATGATCCGACCACTTTAGTTGTAGTGACGAATACCAATGACTATCTTGACGTGATTCCAGAAACGAATAAATCCGTCTGTGATAGTGATTTATCAATGAATATTATTTTTGAATAGAGGAAAAACAAAGATGGATAAGAACTTTTTATGGGGCGGCAGTATTGCCGCTCATCAGTGTGAGGGTGCGGTAACTGAAGGGAATAAAGGCGTTGGTCTAATGGATTTGGTGACAGTTGGAGCGTATGGTCAGCCGCGAGAAATCCACACGAAGGTTGAAACAGCTCATCGTTACCCTTCGCATCAAGGCATTGATTTTTATCATCGCTATAAGGAAGATATCGCTTTATTTGCTGAAATGGGTTTTAAAGCTTTGCGAATCTCGATTGACTGGTCGCGAATTTTTCCTAAAGGCGATGAAGAAAAGCCGAATCAAGCAGGGTTGGATTTTTATCATAATGTCGTTGATGAATTGCTGAAGCATGGGATAGAGCCGATTGTGACGCTGTATCATTTTGAGATGCCGATCCATTTAGTGACTGAATACGGTTCTTGGAAAAATCGTCAGGTGATTGATTTTTACCTGAAGTTTTGCGAGACGATGTTCCACAGCTTGAACCATAAAGTCAAATACTGGGTAACCTTCAACGAGATGAATCATATTGACCCGCAAACAGAAGCCAGTGATATTTTCACCTATATCATTGCTGGTCTAAAATTTTCAGAGATTGAGGATAAGAAAAGAACCTTGGCGCTGATTGGCTATAATATGACTGTCGCCAGCTGTATGGCAGTGAATCTGGCGCGAGAAATAAACCCAGAAAATCAAATTGGCTGTGTGTTTGGTATCGAACCGGTCTATCCTGTTGATTGCAATCCTGAAAATGTCCTGAATGCCTTTAAGCAGATGGACCGCGACTTTTATCAAATCGATGCGATGTGCAATGGTGTATTTCCTAAATACAAATTAAAGGAATACGAAGATCTAGGTATTGAACTTGAGATCAATGAAACCGATCAAGCAGCCTTTAAAAAAGGGACGCTGGATTTTATTGGGATGAACTATTATGCCTCTTCGGTAGCGGAATACGAAGGAGCGGATGCTGACGCCAGCGCATTATTTGGCGGCCTGCAAAATCCTTTTCTGAAAATGAGCAAGTGGGGATGGGCCATTGATGAGATAGGGATTCGCTATTTATTGAATTATACGTATCGGAGGTATGGTCTGCCGATTATGATCACGGAGAACGGCTTAGGTGCGGTAGATGAGATCGCACCGGATGGTCAAATCCATGATGATTACCGTATCGACTATCTTAAGAAGCACATTTTAGAAGTCAAAAAAGCGATTGAGTTAGATAAAGTTGATTGCATCGGTTATCTAACCTGGGGTCCGATTGACCTGGTCAGTGCAACGACAGGCCAAATGAGTAAGCGCTACGGCTTCATTCATGTGGATCTTGACGATGAAGGAAACGGGTCATTACAGCGCGCACGAAAGGATTCTTTTGATTGGTATAAACAAACGATCGAAGAGAATGGCGAAAATCTAGAAGAAGTATAGAGAGTAAGGCAGAATCATCAGAAAAGATGATTCTGCTTTTTTTTGTTATTTTAATCCGTGTAATTAAAAAAATGCAGAAGGAAGTAAATTACTTTTTTCGATGCAATTTGAAGAATACTTGCAAATCTGCTTTTTTCGTCAATTTTCTGCGTTGTTTTTCTATGGATGATGCTGATAGAAGCAGATTATTGTTCAATCAAAATAATTTGCGTTAAGCTAATAAGTGAAAGTAAGGAAAGAGAAATGGGCGCGCCATTTTTCCAATTAGTTACTAATAGTTATTTTAATATCAGTTTGAACGGAACAATCAAAAAAATGAATAGCTGTTTCTAGTTGAATATCCGAAGCTGATCGATTGAGAGAATCGATTAGCTTTAAGAAAAACATCAAACAAATTGGAGGAATTTATTATGGCAGACAATTATGAAAAGAACCATTTGAATCCGCAGGCGGCAGCTGCTGGAGTATCCCATACCAGCCAAGCCAACACACAGAATGATCCGGATGTTAAAGGTGAGCTGGTTTATGACGACAAGGTGATCCAAAAAATTATTGGTGTCACAATCGAACAAATCGACGGCTTGCTGACGGTCGATGGCGGCTTCTTTTCAAATGCTGCGGAAAAATTAGTCAATACCGATAACGTTACCGCAGGAATTGAAACAGAAGTTGGCAAGCAGCAAGTGGCGGTGGATATGGATGTCGTGATCGAATATGGTCGAGACATTACAGAAATCGCTGATAAAATCAGACGTGTGGTTCGTGATGAAGTTGCGAAGATGACTCATTTAGATGTTATCGAAGTCAACATCCACGTAGTCGATATCAAAACAAAGGCAGAATTTGAAGAAGACAGTGAAACTGTTCAAGATAAAGTCACAAGTGCGGCTAAAACAACTGGGGAGTTTGCCTCGAAGCAAACGGATAAAGCGAAGGACGCTGTAAACCGCAGTGCAGATAAAGCACAAGAAAAAATCGAAGAGAATCAAGAGCCGCGAGTAAAATAAGGACACAATCATAGGAGGAAATTATCATGGGTTTATTATGGTCATTAATTATTGGAGCAGTCATCGGCGCGATCGCCGGAGCTATTACAGGTAAAGGAAACAGCATGGGCTGGATCGCTAATATCGTCGCTGGTTTAGTCGGTTCTGCATTAGGACAAGCATTATTAGGTTCTTGGGGACCGTCGCTAGCAGGAATGGCGTTAGTACCATCGATCATCGGTGCGATCATTCTAGTTCTAATCGTTTCATTTTTCTTAGGTAGATCGAAGTAATAGAGATCAGGGAGGCCAGTGAGAACAGAACTGGTCGCAGGTAACCCTTTTATATTATCGAAATAAAATAGTCAATCAAGCTTTACTTTTTGTAATGCCCCCAAAAAGTTAGACTTTTTGGGGGCACTACATAAGGCGCTTAAGCTATTTTTTTTGTCTAATAATCTAACTGCTTCAATCTGAGCTTCACGTTGTTTTTATCGATAAATTCAATTGAATACAATGCAGCAATATCCTGCTTGATATTTTCCAGCTTTGTGTCATCTCCGAAGGCATTCATGATTCGCAAAATTTTGTGTACAGCAATGGTTCCCAATCCGCCGCTGCCATATTGGAAGCCCAATTCCGCGGTTTCGGAAATTCTACTTCTGTCAATTTCCTTCAGCAGTTCGTGAAAATCACCGGTCACGATGAACTGGTCTTCTTGTTCTTTGACTTTTTGTCGCAGCTCATTCAGCGTAGCTACGTGATAAAGCTCTTCGCTATCACGAATTTGCAGCAGCGCATCTAAAACTTCTCCAGGCGTGTTACTGGTACCGTTGGCGATTGCGATAATCGTTTTTGAGGTGTACGTTTCCGGGTCGCGTTTACTAGCTTTAGAGAGTGTTTGTTCTGAAATACCAACGGATTTCGAGAGATCATATCTCGTTAGGCCCTTTTTCTGCAAAAAAATATCTAAGACATTCTTCATTTTGCTTCCTCCTTGCTTATTGTGTTGACAGCGGTTACTCAACTACAGTTTAGTATTAGTTTAAGTATTTGTCTATAGCGCGTTGTGTTTGTTCGTAAAAAAACGGAAATCGTATTTGGAACTCAAACGCTTTAGATTATCTTTAAATAATTATTTTTTACTTTGAAGAGATACCTAGTCGGAAAGCGTATATTACTTTATACTGAGGTTGAAAATAGATCATACTTGTCAGTTGTTTTTTTGAGGTGCAACCTAGTTAAAATAAAAGGATCAGGGAGAAAAACGGGTGAAGATAAAATATTTGAAAAAGCGGCAGGAATTTGGTGATTATCAGGCCAGTCGGGTCATCTGGATCACTACATTGAAAGAAGAATTATTAATCAAGTTCAATATTTTAGATAAAGCTGGCAATCTGATGTATCAAATAAGTGAACAGCCAGAAAGCGACACTTATGAGTTGTACGAGAATACGTTATCGGTGGAGCAATTACAGGAAATAGCGGGACTTTTACAGGAAAATATTCCTGACATAGAATGGGATACCACGGATGAGGAAGAGTTGGCTCTTATGTTGGGCTATTTTGGCGAGTGTCTGGCAAGAATGCAGTGGTTGGGCAGAGAAAGTAAGAAAGACAATGATATTATCGTTGACTTTATATTCGATTCGACTGAAAAAGCGATAAAGGATGAAATTTCTCAAACTGAATATGTTGAAACGGGTACTACTGAAGACGAGGTCATTGAGCAGTTTTTACTTCCTAGATTGATTGAACGCGAAGAGATGAACCGAGTCTTCGTTAATATTGCGGAAGCAGGTGTAGTAAACAGCTATCTAGTGACGATTCAAGCAGATGAATAATTTTCATATTTGAGGCAGAGGCATTAAGTTGCAGCTGTCTTTTTTTGTTTGCGATAAATATTTCAGAAAAAATGAACATTTCTCTCTTGCCTTGAAGTGAACTCTAAGGTGTATGCTATTTTTATCAGGAGGGATTTATCATGAAAGAAAGGGTGAGTAGATGAATATCAAAGAAGTTAGTGAAAAATATGATCTTTCAGCGGATACCTTACGCTATTATGAACGCATTGGCGTAATCCCGCCGATCACTCGTGATAAAAATGGTTATCGGGATTTCTCTGAAACGGATTTGAATTGGGTTTATTTTGCGAAAGTTTTGAGAAATGCAGGCGTTTCGATTGAAGGCTTGATTGACTACGCCAGTCTTTCACGAGAAGGCGGGGAGACTCTAGGTGCTAGAAAAGCCATTCTGCAGGAGCATTTGGATGATGCTAATCAGAAAATTAATGCATTGGAAGAGGCCAGAGATTATTTGAAGTATAAATTGGATCATTTTGATACCCATATGGTTAATTACGAAAAAGAAAAGTTGCAGATCAACAATGATTCGAAAGAAGAGTGATGTCGTTCGTCAGTAAAGGCCTACCTGGAAAGGTGGAAAATAAATGAAAAAACTATTCGGAATACTATCAGTCATTTTTGTGGGCTCAGTATTATCCGCTTGCGGTAATGGGGAGAATCAGATACAAGACTCGAGCGTAAAAGAAAACAAATCAACGGGAGCTGTTCAAAAGACAGATAAATTCGGTAAAACATTGGTTGTTTATTTCTCGATGCCGGAAACAATAAAGGCGGAGAATATGACCGAAGAAGTAGAAAACAGCACGGTCGTAATTAACGGCAAGGTGTTGGGGAACACTCAGTATCTTGCGGAAACGATTCAGG
Source organism: Enterococcus sp. AZ128 (assembly GCF_051714485.1). Taxonomy (NCBI): domain Bacteria; kingdom Bacillati; phylum Bacillota; class Bacilli; order Lactobacillales; family Enterococcaceae; genus Enterococcus; species Enterococcus sp. AZ128. Next base: position 175,336 of record NZ_JBIORZ010000002.1, on the reverse strand, counting down.
AACAAGTGAATGCAGATGTTTTTCGAATTGAACCGGAAACACCCTATCCAACGGATCATGAAGAATTGGTAGATTTAGCTAGTAAGGAGCAAGAGGAAAAGACGCGACCCGCTTTAAAAGAAGCAGTCGCAGCACTTGATGAATATGATACGATCTTTCTTGGTTATCCGAATGGGTGGGGGGACATGCCGATGATCCTCTATAGTTTTTTAGAAAATACAAATTTAGCAGGAAAAACGATTGTACCTTTCAACACTCATGGCGGCAGTGGTTTTTCCGACACGATCCAGTCAATCATGGAGGAAGAACCTGAGGCGACTGTGATTGAAGAAGGGTACTCGGTCAGCCGTGACGAGGCGGCGGAGAGTAAAGAAGCGATCATCGAATGGCTGAATGATCTGAAAATTTAGAGAACCTTGGTCGTTGCGAGTTATTTTGTGACGGCCGCTTTTATGAATAGAGGAAAAGGAGCGATATAATGAAAACATTGTATTTGATGCGTCATGGTGAAACGTTGTTTAATCAGCAGAAGAAGATCCAGGGCTGGTGTGATTCACCGCTCACAGAACTGGGGAAAAAGCAGGCAGAGATTGCTCATAATTATTTTTTGGAAAACAGGATCGAACTGGACAGTGCGTATGCCTCTACTTCAGAAAGAGCGTGTGATACATTGGAGTTGGTGACCGACCTGGCTTATTCGAGAGTCAAAGGACTCAAGGAATGGAATTTCGGTGATTTAGAAGCAGAACATGAATATCTGAATCCGCCGCTGCCCTATGGGGATTTTTTCGTAGACTTCGGTGGGGAAGGCGAGCTTGAGTTTCGAGCAAGAGTGTCCCAAACAATTTTTGATTTAGTCCAAGCCGATGCAGCTGAAACTATTTTGATGGTTTCTCACGGTGCATCCTGCAGACAGTTCATGCGAACATGGGATCATGTGTCTCAGATCGATCTGCCAGGACGAATCGCAAACTGCTGCATTTTGAAGTTCGCCTTTGAGCAGGATCAATTTGAATTACTAGAAGTCGTCAATCATGATTTCACCTCTGTTTTATAAAGTGAAAAGCGATTCTACTTTAGATTTGTTAAGTAGAATCGCTTTTTTCTTTTGATCTTTAAGCATCTGATAAAAACCCGTTCTTGATCCATTCGTTTTTTTTCTTAAAATCAGCGAGGTTGTGCTGAAATTCTTTTGCATATAATAGTGAAAAAAGGGTGTCCAAAATATATTCAAAAGCTACTTGAGAAGAGAAGGTACTGACTTTTATATCGTCCATTTCTTCTTGGCTGAATACGATGGATTGAGAAGCGAGGGAAATCAGGTTCGATTGACTATTGCCTGTCAGTAGGATTGCAGGAATATTTTCGTTTAAAAAGTGCTTCATCATTCGTTCATATTGCGGGACGCGGGCACGGTAGGTAATGAAGATGGCGCAGTCCTTGCTTGTCAGACTGGCGGCGTTCCAATCTTCATCGGCATATTCGTCCGCGATGATCAAAAATTTATTGATCTTCACTAGTTTATTTTGGAAGCTGCGGGCTCGAATCTGAGAATCTCCTTGGGCAAATAGAAAGATCCGTTCGGCTTTAGCCAATAGATCAGTTGCGTTATCAAGGACTTGATCTTCTAATTGAGCGTAGGTTCGTTGGATCGTATTGATGGTCAAATCGGCAATTTTTTTTGCGATTTCTTTGGTTGAGTCTTGTGGTAAAAAAGGGAAATTAGCATCGACCGGGTCCGAACGATAAAGCTCGCTGTGGGCGATCTCTGAAACCGCCACGCGGAAATCGCGAAAGCCGTCGTAACCCATTTTTTGTGCTAAACGGATTACTGAAGAATGGGAAGTGTAGGTATCCTTCGCTAGATCTGCCACATTGATTGCTGGAATTGTCGTCAAATTCTGTAAAATATAGTCCGCGATCCGTTTTTCCGTATTGGTCAAATCCTTCTGCAACCGCAGTTTATCAATTAAAAGCATGTTTTCACCTTCTTGTTAGTTATAAAATCGATCCTTGTCACACCTATCATAACTTAATTTCGCTGATTTCAGAAGAAATGTCTGCCTTTTGAACCAACTTCTGGTATAAATGTTCAGGATTTGAAGGCTGGCTTCCGAATGATTGGATAAAACAACCTGTTTTGCTGGAAAAGCTTTTCAATCAAAAGTGTTCTTCTATAATAAAGTTATCAAAGAAATCTGGAGGGATTCATACATGTTAAACATCGCATACATCGGCAACGGAAAAAGTACCAATCGCTATCACTTACCCTTTTCAACAAAGCTAACGGATAAAATCAAGGTCAAAACGATCTATTCTCCAAGCGGACGAATCACGTGGGAGAAAAATTCAGGGACGACGTACACTTCGGACATCAACGATATTTACAATGATCCGGAAATTCAATTAGTCGTCGTGACGACACCCAGTCCACTGCATTTCCAATTAGGGAAAGAAGCATTAGAGCATGGGAAAAATATTTTGATCGAAAAACCATTTACTGAAACTTCTGAAGAAGCGAAAGAGCTGTATCGTTTGGCGGATGAAAAAGGTTTATTCATTCAATGTTACCAAAATCGCCGTTACGACTCCGACTTTTTAACGGTACAAAAAGTGATCGAAAGCGGCGTGCTGGGTGATTTGTTGGAGGTAGAGATGCATTATGATTATTTCCGACCAGAAGTACCTGAAAATGTCGAGAAATTTTCGATCGGTACGAGTTATTTATACGGGCATGCGTGCCACACATTAGACCAGGTGATTTCTTATTTTGGTCAACCAGATGATGTTCATTATGAAGTGCGTCAGCTTTTAGGCGATGATCGAATGAACGATTATTTTGATCTGGATCTATTCTATGGCCGGATGAAGGTATCAGTGAAGTCCAGTTATTTCCGTTTGAAGGAGCGGCCAAGTTTTGTAGTCTATGGTAAAAAGGGCGTTTTTGTAAAAGAAACCAAAGACCGCCAAGAAGAACACTTAAAAATGTTTTATATGCCGGAAAACAAAGATTTCGGGATTGATTTGCCTGAGCATTATGGTACGCTGACTTATATGGACGATGAAGGCATGTTTCATGAAGAAAAAGTTGTTTCGGAGATTGGCGACTATAGTCGTGTATATGAAGATATCTACGAAACACTGATCAACGGCAAACCAAAAGCTGTGAAGGATGAAGAAACACTGCTGCAAATCGAGATGCTGGAAAAAGGTATTCAGCAAGTGACAAAATAGCTTAGAAAGAAGGCGTATCAATGAAATTAGCCGTTTTTGGTTCTGGCAAAATCGTACAAGAATTTCTGCCAATCACGAAGGATTTGCCCGAAATTGAAGTAAAGGCCATTTTGGGAACGAAGAGAAGTCAGGAAAAAACAGAAAAAATTCAAGCGGAATATGGGATTGAAGCCGCTTATACCGAAATCGATGAGTGCCTGCAAAGCGCTGCCTTCGATACGGTCTATGTGGCGGTACCAAATCATCTGCATTACAGTTTTGCGAAAAAAGCACTGGAAGCGGGCAAGCATGTAATCTGCGAGAAGCCCTTCACGTTAAAGCAAGCCGAATTACTGGATTTGGAGCAAATCGCCTTAGAAAAAAATCTGGTACTGGTAGAAGCCATCACGAATCAATACTTGGCGAACTATCAAGGGATCAAAGAGGCTAGCCAAAAAATTGGCACATTAAAAATCATTGAATGCAATTACTCGCAGTATTCTTCTCGCTACGATGCGTTTAAAGAAGGAACAATTCTACCTGCCTTCAATCCAAAAATGGGCGGCGGTGCCTTGATGGACATCAATATTTACAATATTCATTTAGTAGTCGGTTTACTAGGTAAGCCCGAACGTGTTCAGTATTATGCGAATATCGAGCGTGATATCGATACATCCGGCATGCTGATATTGGATTATGGCGATGTAAAAGTGGTTTGTATCGGCGCGAAGGATTCTGAAGCGACGATCCGCTCAACGATTCAAGGAACGGAGGGCTCTGTCGTTGTCAATGGACCGACGAACACCTTAGACAGCTACACCATTGAATCACTTTCCGGGGAGAAAGAAACCTTTGACCATAAGGATCACCCCCACCGGATGTATGATGAGTTCAAGCTATTCAATCAAGTAATCGATACGAAGGACATGGACTTCGTCAAGAAACAGCTTGAGCATAGTAAGATTGTGATGGAAATCGTCGAAGCAGCGATTTTGGATGCTGGGATTGTTTTGGGATAAATAATTTAAAGAATAAACGGTATAAACTTTACGATTATAAGGTTTGTGCCGTTTTTCTTTACGATAAAGATTTTTTTGAAAAAGGGCTTGCCTTAAAGTGGACTTTAAGTTGTATGGTAGTACTAGTTCGAGAAAGGTGTGAAGGGAATGGAATATGCAAAACTAGGAAACACGGGATTAGATGTCTCAAGAATTTGTTTAGGCTCTATGAGCTTTGGTGATCCTAAAAATTGGATACATAAATGGGTTCTGGAGGAAGCTGACAGCAGGCCCTTGATCAAGAAAGCGCTGGAGCTTGGGATTAATTTCTTTGATACAGCTAATGTCTATTCATTAGGGCGCAGTGAAGAGATTTTAGGAAGAGCCTTGAAGGATTACGCGAATAGAGATGAGATTGTTCTGGCAACGAAAGTTCATCAGAAAATGTTTGATGGTCCGAATGGTCAAGGTCTGTCGAGAAAAGCGATTCTATCGCAAATCGATCAAAGTTTGGAACGCTTGCAGACGGATTATGTAGATTTGTATGTTATCCATCGCTGGGATTATGATACGCCGATCGAAGAAACGATGGAGGCGCTGCATGATGTCGTAAAATCTGGAAAAGCTCGATATATCGGTGCTTCTGCTATGTACGCCTATCAATTTCAACAAGCAAACAATATCGCTGAAAAAAATGGCTGGACCAAATTTGTCTCCATGCAGAATCATTTGAATCTGATTTATCGTGAGGAAGAACGTGAAATGATTCCTTATTGCCGTTCAGAAAATATCGCCTTGACTCCCTATAGTCCAATGGCATCAGGCAGATTGATTCGCGACCGCTCAGAGGCAACCAAACGAAGCACAACAGATGTGGCGCAAAAAGCGAAATATGATGAGACGGCTGAGAAGGACCAGCTGATCATTGATCGCGTAGCTGAATTAGCAGATAAATACGAAACCAATCGAGTGAATATCGCATTAGGTTGGCTATTACAAAAGGACCCAGTGGTTGCGCCAGTCGTTGGTGCGACAAAAATAAGTCACATCGAAACAGCAGTAGGAGCGGTTGATTTCAAATTGACAGTAGAAGACGTTTTTTATTTGGAAGAACCTTATATTCCTCATAAAGTAATTGGGCACAACTAAGAGAAATCAAGTACGTAAAGGCTGTGCCAATCTAACTGGCGCAGTTTTTTAATAAATCCGCTTGACCTAAAGTGAACTTCAACCCGTATGCTAGAGAGAAGTAGGGGAGGTTGGACGTATGAAAAAAATGATTTGGTTATTCTCTATCCTGCTATTTTTAGGTGCGTGTGGAACGAGTAATTCTAATCCTGATGAAAGTAATGACATCAGCTCAGACAGTCAAGCGAGTAAGGCCTCTGAAACGAAAAAGTCGAGGGGAGATGGAGACATGAAAAAAACGATCATCGTTTATTATTCCTTAACGGAAAACACAAAAGCCGTTGCGGAGGAAATTCAAGAGCAAGTGGCGGGAGAAATGTTAAGAATTGAAACGTTAGACCCGTATCCAACAGTTTATGAGGATGTCTTAGATCGCGTACAGGCACAAAGAGATGCAGATGAATTACCTGAGATTAGTAAGCAGGCTGTTGATTTTTCCAACTACGATACGATTTTTCTTGGAACACCGATCTGGTTTGGTGAACCCGCATTACCAGTGAAAAAGTGGCTGGATGAAAATGATTTAACGAATAAGAACGTTTATCCTTTCTTTACCAGCGGCAGCAGTTCTATCAACGAATCAATGGCTTGGTACAGAAGTCTACTGACACACTCAACGATAAAGGAAGGCTTAGGGATCACTTCTTCAAATAAGAATAAAACCTCTAAGCTAGTCGAAGAATGGTTAGACACTAAATAAAAATAGTGAATCAGTATAATCAAAAGTCAAACGACTAAAATCCTTTAAATAATGAAGGGATTCGGCTGTTTGACTTTGCATTTGTAAAGTATTATTCAAAACTACGTTAGTAAACAGTTTTCACTTAATGTTGTCTTTCACTCAATTGAAAAGCCTGATAGAATTAAAAGGAACAGATAGAAAAGGGAGTGGGGTTCATGAACATCTCAGAAGTTGCGCTGCAATTTGAAATGACACCAGCAACCATCCGCTATTATGAAAAACAAGGGCTGATCCCGCCGATCACTCGAAATGCTTCTGGCGTAAGAGAGTTTCAAGAAGAAGACCTGAATTGGGTCGAGTTTATTAAACGGATGCGTGATTCAGGACTTTCCATTGATTCACTGGCAAAATACTCCGAGCTGTATCAACAAGGAGACGCTACTTTAGTTGCACGCAAACAGATTTTAATCGATGAATACCAAAAATTATTGAAGAAGCAGCAGATGATCAATGAGACAGTCGAACGATTAGAAAAGAAACTTGAAAATTACGACCTGATGATCCATGAATGCGAGAGTAAACTAGTTTCGAACATGGAGGAAGTAATTTTTTAACCCCCTAGCTGGACTAATTTATATTAGCGAGTATATGAAGATAAAACACTGACTAGTTTTATTAAAAATTATCAGCAATAGTTTAAATTTTAAGGTCAAACCTTCTTTTTACTTTAAAAATTGAAAGTTCTTCTACTATTAAGGTTAAGAATTATTAAGTAAAGTCTTCATTCAAATTTTCGAAGAATCTGATTTGATTCAAATATTTCCTAAAAAGTTCAATCGTCAATTTTGATGATTGAACTTTTTTCTATATACATATCAAAATCTAACAATTAAAGGTCTTTATTCTTGCCTTGGAGTGAACTCCATAGTTTATGATAAATAAATAGATGAGGAGGGTGAAGGTAATGAATATCAAAAAAGCAGCTGAAATGTTTGATTTGACGACAGATACGCTGCGCTATTATGAACGCGTCGGTGTTATTCCTCCCGTTCATCGCAACGAGAGCGGCTATCGAGAGTATACGACAAATGATTTAAATTGGGTCTACTTAGCGAAAAATTTGCGAAACGCTGGATTATCTGTTGAATCCTTGATTGAGTTTGCACAGCTTGCTCAACTACGGGAGACGCAAAATGTTGAGGCGGCCCAGAAGCAAATTTTAGCTGATCAATTGGCAGAACTGGATCAAAAGATGGCTGAGATCCAAGATGTCAGAGAACTACTAGCGTATAAAATTGAAACCTATGATGAACATATCGCGAAATTCAAAGCAGGCGAAATGACTCCAGATAAGGTTGAAAAACTGTGGGAAAGAAAAAAATAATTCTTTTTTCTTGCTATGGAGTCCACTTCAAGGTTTAGGATAGGTCATGTAATCAAAATTAGAGGAGGAAACATACATGCAAACAATCAAATTGAACAATGGGGTAGAAATGCCGCAACTAGGATTTGGGGTGTATCAAATTCCTTTAGCTGAAACAGCTGAAGCAGTATATGAAGCTATCAAGGCAGGCTATCGTTTGATCGACACAGCAGCTATTTATGGAAACGAGAAGGAAACCGGTGAAGGGATTAAACGGGCGATCGATGAAGGTCTTGTTAGTCGCGAGGAACTCTTTGTTACGTCTAAACTGTTTATCTTACAAGCGCCGGAAGAAAAAGCAGTTGAAACGATCGAGCAATCACTTAATGTAATGGGGCTAGATTATTTAGATCTCTATTTGATTCATCAACCTTATGGCGATGTTTATGGTGCATGGCGAGCATTGGTTGCAGCACAAAAAGCGGGGAAATTACGAGCAATTGGTATCTCAAACTTCAAATCTGCTAAAATGATCGAGTTTGTAGGGTTGAATGAAGTGAAACCGCAAATCAATCAAATTGAAGTAAATCCATGGAATCAACGTGTGGAAGACCAAGAATGGCATGAAAAATATGGGGTACAAATAGAGGCTTGGGCACCTTTTGCGGAAGGACACCACGAGTTGTTTACCAATCCGGTTTTAGCCGAAATCGGTAAGCAATATGGCAAATCCGTTGGACAAGTTGTTCTCCGTTGGTTGATGCAGCGCGGAATTGTCGCATTGGCAAAGTCCGTTCGACCAGAGCGTATGGCGGAAAATATTGATATCTTTGATTTTGAATTATCGAAAGCAGATACCGAAAAAATCTCCGCATTAGATATGAAGGAATCCGCATTCTTTGATCATGACGCTCCGCAACAAGTAGAGTGGTTTATGAATCGGATGTTGGATACAGAGGAATAATTCACAGGAGGTCAAAAATCAAATGAATGTACTTATTATTGGTGTAGGCGGACAGATACCTGAAGTGTTGATCCCGCTTTTACAAGAGCAGAAAAAGCTAAAGCTGACATTGTTTGGACGAAGTGCGGCTGATTTACCATACAAGAATGTAACGAAAATCAGCGGTGATGCTGCCAATGAGTCTGACTTGGTTAGCGCGATGCAAAATCAAGATATTATCTATATGAACTTTGACAATAAGAATGTCACAGAGCACGTGATCAGAGCTATGCATCAAGCAGGAGTGAAACGTATTATCCAAGCTGGTGTATTAAGTGTTTATGGTGAAGTCGCTGAGCCTTTTGCGACGTGGAATAGCCGCATGATGGGAGGGAGTATCGCTCACAACCGAGGTGTTGAAGCATTGGAAGCTAGCGATCTTGATTACACGTATATGCGAATGACTTGGTTGTATAATGGTGATCGTAGCGATTATGTTGCTAGTCTTAAAGGCGAATCATTTTTAGGAGCTCAGATTACTAGACGAGCGATTGCTCAATTTGTCTTGGATAATATCACCGGCAAACGGAGTGACGTGCGGGCTAGTATTGGCTTGTGGGAACCAGGTTCGGAAAATAAAGCAAAACCTGATTTCTATTAACACCATTTCAACAGGATAAATCGGGGCTGCAATATGGCCGTATCAAGCTATATTGCAGCCTACTTTTTTGACCATATCACTAATAGATAGAAGCAGATGTTCAATAGGAAATAATTTTGTAGTTTTTGAAAAAAATTGACCAACTGAAGAAATAGAAAGAAGCTAGAAATTTGGATAAACAAAAATTTGGAATCATATTACCAATCACATTGCTATCGTATTTTTTAATATTAATGGATAACTCGATCATATTTACAAGTTCCGTTCAGATAGGACAAAGTCTTGGGCTTTCTGCTGCGGCGTTGTCTTGGGTGTCAAGTGCTTATACTCTGACATTCGGAGGTTTTCTGCTATTAAGTGGGCGCCTGTCGGATCTATTAGGGAGAAAACGAATCTTTCTGTTGGGGCTGTTGATCTTTGGGATCAGTTCTTTGGTTATTGGATTGTCAAAAACACCGGAGATGGTTATTGCGATGCGGGCTGTTCAAGGAATCGGAAGTTCGATCATCGCACCTACTACACTTGCGTTAATTATGGATGCCTATAAAAACAACATGCGCCAGCGGGCCATTTCCTATTACGGTGCAACAGCAGGGATTGGCTCGAGTGTAGGCTTATTGGTGGGCGGCGGACTGACGAGCCTTATTTCTTGGCGAGCAGGTTTTTTGATAAATGTTCCCTTTACATTAATTCTATTTTTCCTAACCTTACGATTCGTTGAGAACTCTGAGAGGAAAAATGAAAAAATCGATTATTTAGGCAGCCTATTATCAATCCTAGGCTTGATCGGAATTATCTATGGATTTACTGAAGGCAAAGGTCTGTTCGTCATTGCAGGGCTCATCATTCTGGGTGGATTTATTCTGCGAGAAAAGCATATTTCTTTCCCTATCTTGCCATTATCGCTGTTCAATAATCGAATCCGTTCAGGCGCTTATGTAGCTCGACTCCTATTTATGATGGCTATGCTGCCATTTTGGTTTTTCTTGCCGCAAATGATGCAGACGCACTATGGATTTTCGGCTCTGCAATCAGGGATGGCATTCCTACCATTGACGATCGTCAATTTTATTGTAGCCATGCAGCTGCCACGTTTAACGGCTAGATTCGGAAATAATAAAATTTTACTTGTGGGAGAAATAATCTTGGGAGCAGGCTTGATTCTGCTAGCAATTTCCAATACAAATAATGACTATTGGAGCGCAGTATTTATCCCGATGCTGATCCTTGGCTTAGGCCAAGGATTGATTTTAGCGCCTGTAACATCAGCAGGTGTTCATGATGCCCCAAACGAATTGGCGGGTGTGGCCAGCGGTGTTACCAATACGATGCATCAAATCGGCGGTCCAATCGGACTTTCATTAATTGTTTCAATTACAAATAATTTTCAAACTGAAATTTGGCTGATGGCATTGTTTACGCTTGCCTCAATCGTTGTAGTAGCTGTATTCCTTCATTCAAAAGAATAAGTTCTGAGGGTTTGAATAATAGAAAATAGTGTACCTTCGTTGAAATATCTCGAAAAGACGATCTTTTTAGGGTATTTGCTTATTGAAGGCACACTATTTTTTTGAACGATGATTATAGTGGTGTGGAGGATTTCAATAACTAATTTAGTCAGTCCAACTTAGCGTGAAGAAATTTCATCCTTAATCAAATCTAATAGACTAAGACAGCGCATGCTGTTCTCTAATGTCATAATCGGATTTTCAATTTCATTTTTGTTGAAAGAAGAATGGACCGCTTCAATTTCTGAATAGAAGTCGTCACGATCGTATGGAACGTCAAAATTCTTCGTTTCATTTTCTACAGTCAGGGTAAAACAAGTCGTTCGATGAAAATCTGGTATCGTGATGACTCCCTTTGTTCCGGTGATGACTGCGACAGTATCCGTGTTTCGATCAAAACCAGTCTCAATAATTGCTTCGAAATTCTCTTGAACGAGCGTTGCTTTGAGATACACATCGATTTGATTTTTGTGCAGCCTATAGTCAAGCTTCCCGACAGTCAAATCAGCTGGACTAAAATCTTCGATCAAAGAAAGATTGTAAATTCCCATATCAAGTAAAGCGCCGCCTTGTACGGGTAAATAGTGGTAGCTTGTTTGAGTTTCCGGCATTTCTCGACAGAGTGAAGTGGAAAGACTAATGATTTGGCCAATTTTTCCAGCAGCAACCACTTCTCGAACTGCTCGATAAGCAGGTACAAAGCGACTCTTCATTGCTTCCATAAAGAAAACATTCTGCTTTCTTGCAATTTTCGCAACCTCGTTCATTTGTTCAGCGTTCATGGTGGCTGGCTTCTCACATAAAACACCTTTACCAGCTTTTAACGCCTTGAGAATCCATTCATGATGATAAAGGTGCGGTAAAGCAATATAAACTAAATCTATTTCAGGCTCGTTCAACAGTTGTTGATAATCGTCAAACACCTCCTCACAAGGATATTGACTTTGAAAGGCGGTCGCTTTATCCAGTGTCCGGCAAGCAACCCCATATAACTGAGCCTCAGCAAAGTGATTCAAACTTTGTGCAAAGCGAGCGGCAATATTTCCTGCGCCAATAATTCCCCAATTGATCATAAATTCGACTCCTTTTTCAATTGATTTTCTAATTAAGCTCTAGATTGTCTGATAATATGCCGGTTTCCAGTATATCGTGTTTCTTTTTCAAGTTGACCAAGTTCTTTTGGTATTCTTTGGCATAGAGAATCGAAAACAAGGTATTTAGAATATATTCAAACGCTACTTGCGAAGAAAAGGTACTGACTTTTAAAAAGTCCAACTCATCATGATTGAATACGATCGATCGAGTAGCTAAGGCTGTCAGATTTGAACGTCCATTTCCAGTCAACAAGATCGATGGGACATTTTCGTTTATAAAATGTTTTAGCATCCGTTCATACTGAGGGTCGCGCCCACGGTAAGTAATAAATATCGCACAATCCTTATTTGTTAAGTTGGCGGCATTCCAAGCTTCATCTCCATATTCATCACCAATAATCAAAAATTTATTGATCTTTACCAGCTTATTTTGGAAGCTTCGCGCTCGAATTTGGGAGTCGCCTGTCGCAAATAAAAAGATTCGTTCAGCTTTTGTCAGCATTCGGGCCGCTTCTTCCAAAGCCTCATCTTCTAATTGAGCATAGGTCCGTTTCACTGTATCAATCGTCAAATCAGAGATTTTTTTTGCGATCTCTGTAGCAGAATCATTTGGATGAAAAGGAAAGTTGGCATCAACTTCATTCAACCGATAAAGCTCGCTATGGGCGATCTCAGAGAGGGCGATCCTGAAATCCCGAAACCCATCATAGCCCATTTTTCTAGCCAGACGGCTAACCGATGAATGTGAAGTATAGGTATTTTTCGCTAAATCATCAACATTTAGTGACGGGGCGGTAGTCAGATTGTCCAATAGGTAGTCTGCGATCCGTTTTTCAGTGTCGGTCAATCCTTCTTGTAATCGCAATTTATCAATTAAAAGCATTTAAATCACCTCACACTCATCATAACTTACTTATCATAAGAGCAGAAGAAAAACTCAGACTTAGACAGAATTCTGGTAAAAATTTTCAAGATTCGTTTGTGAAAAGGTGAATGAGTGAAAAAAAGTACCTGTTTCGATTGGAAACCTTTCCAATTTAGATTAGCTCTCTATAATTGGGCGTATCAAAGAGATTTGGAGGAATTTATTCATGCTAACAATTGCATACATTGGAAACGGCAAAAGTGCCAATCGCTATCATTTACCATTTTCTACCAAGCTAGCGGATAAGATCAAGGTCAAAACGATCTATTCACCTGTCGAGGAAAATACGTGGGAAAAAATCGAAGGGGTGCATTACACGACGGATATCAATGAGATCTATGATGATCCAGAGATTCAACTAGTCGTGGTATCGACACCAAGCAGTCTGCACTACAAGTTGGGTAAGGAAGTATTAGAACATGGGAAAAATGCATTGATCGAAAAACCATTTGCTGAAACATCAGCGGAAGCGAAGGAATTGTTCGACCTAGCAAAAGAAAAGGGACTACTGGTTCAATGCTATCAAAATCGTCGTTTTGATTCCGACTTTTTAACAGTTCAAAAAGTCATTGAAAGTGGCATACTAGGAGATTTGATCGAAGTAGAAATGCATTACGATTATTTTCGCCCAGAAATTCCAGAAAGCGTGAAGGAATTTTCATTGAATACGAGTTATCTTTACGGTCACGCGTGTCACACACTAGATCAAGTCATTTCTTACTTTGGTGAACCGGACGATATTCATTATGAAGTTCGCCAGATTTTAGGTGAAGGACGAATGAATGATTACTTTGATCTGGATCTGTTCTATGGACGCATCAAGGTCTCCGTGAAATCAAGCTACTTCCGATTAAAGGAACGGCCAAGCTTCATCGTTTATGGGAAAAAGGGTGTTTTTGTAAAAGAAACGAAAGACCGTCAGGAGGAACACTTGAAGATCTTCCACATGCCGAAAAATCAGGATTTCGGGATTGATTTGCCTGAGCATTACGGCACTTTGACGTATATGGATGATGAAGGCGTTTATCATGAGGAAAAGGTCGTGTCGGAGATCGGAGACTACAGCCGGGTATACGAAGGTGTGTATGAATCGATCATCAACGGCAAGGAAAAGATCGTTAAAGATGAAGAAACATTATTGCAGATCGAAATGCTGGAGACAGGGATCAAACAAATTGAAGGTAAGGTACTCAGTTAAATTAGGAGGAGAAAAAAATGAATCGTATGATGGAAGTATTTGAAAGCAAGATGGCACCGATCGCAATCAAACTAGACAACAACCGTTACTTAACTGCCGTGAAGAATAGCTTCATGGCAGCTATGCCCTTATTGATTATTGGCTCGTTCTTTGTTCTATTTGCGAATATGCCGATTCCGGCGTATACCGATTTTATGCAAAATACGTTAGGTGAGAACTGGCAGCAATACTTCACAGTACCGAATGATATCTCCATGAGTATGATGACGCTCTATGTAGTAGTAGGAATTGCGAACGAGCTAGCTGGTATCTATAAGCTGGATCGAATCGGCGCGATTTTTGCGGCATTGGCTGGATTTTTGGTTGTGACCCCGTTGCATGAGTTTGGTAATGCTGACCTAGGCGTCGGTATCCCATTGAATAATTTAGGCGCAGCTGGTTTATTTGTCGGAATGATCATCAGTATTTTAGCGGTGGAAATTTTACGCCTGGCTGATCGCAAAGGCTGGAAGATTAAAATGCCTGAGTCCGTTCCAACGAACGTGTCAAAATCGTTTTCTACTTTGATTCCAATCTTGTTAGTTATCGTCGTCTTTAACTTTGTGCGGATCGGGTTTGCGTTAACGGATTTTGGCAGCGTACAGGATTTCATTTTTACAAATCTGCAAACACCACTAACCTTACTAGGAAGCTCATTGCCGGCGACGATTTTGATTATGCTGATCGAAGGTTTGCTATGGTCATTTGGGATTCATGGCGCGAATATTGTTGGTAGTGTAATGACACCAATCTGGTTGTCATTGACGGCGGAAAATGCGGCGGCTGTCGCAAGTGGGAGTGCCATTCCGAATATCGTCAATTATCAATTTTATCAAAACTTTATCAAGATCGGCGGCTCTGGAGCGACATTCGGACTATGTTTATTATTGCTATTCTTGTCGAAGTCAAAACAATTTAAAGCGATTGGTAAGCTTTCAATTATTCCAGAAATCTTCACCATCAATGAAACGATCACGTTTGGGTTGCCAATCGTACTGAATCCGATCATGATCATTCCGTTTATTGTTACACCGATCGTTATGACTCTAATGACCTATTTTTCTATGAGTACAGGACTTGTTCCATTAACGAATGGGGTCAATATTCCTTGGACAACACCACCAGTGATTGCAGGATTTTTGGTTTGCGGCTGGAAGGGTGCGGTCTTAAATATCATCCAGATTTGTGTCTCAGCAGCTATTTATTTCCCATTCTTTAAGACAGCGGATAAGATGGCATATGATACAGAGCAACAAAATGAAGCATTGGAAAAAGAAAGCAGCGTAACCATTGATGAAATCGCTGAAAACGCCTAAGTATGACAATTGATGAATTACTTGAACAAGAACAACGCTTACAATTTGAAAGATTTGATCATGAATTAGGAATGGAAATCACACTTGAACTTGCACAAGAGGTAAAAGAACATTTTGATAAACCAGTTGGTATCCGGATTCATTATAACGGAACGACGGTCGTTCATTATTTAATGAATGGACGGAAGATCAGTCCATGGCTGGATCGGAAGGTGAAGACCGTTTTAGAAAGTGGGCACAGTTCACTATACCCCTACTTGTTAAGTGACTCACATGAAGAGTTTGCAAAGTGGCTGGATGATCCAAGTCATGCCATTTGCGGCGGCGGCTTTCCGATTATTGAACAAGGTGTTTTGAAAGGTGCCATTTGTGTTTCGGGTTTAGATCACTTAACGGACCATCTGGTCATCACCACTGTACTTGAGCGAGTATTAAGGAATCAACAAATAGTGCACAGTAATAGAAATAAAGGAAAAGAGGAAGTTAAATGAAATTAGCCATTTTTGGTGCTGGGATGATCGTCCGCGACTTTTTAACGATTACTAAAGATCTGCCAGAGATTGAATTAAAGGCGATCTTAGGAACTGAAACGGATCTGTCAGCGATGAAACAAATGAAGAGTGATTATGGGATCGAGATGATCTATACAGATGTCGAAGAATGCCTGCAAAGTGACACCTTTGACACGGTCTATGTGGCATTACCAAACTTTCTACATTATGAGTTTGCAAAAAAATCCCTAGATTATGGGAAACATGTAATTTGTGAAAAACCTTTCACATTGAAAAAAAGTGAATTATTGGATTTAGAGGAGCTTGCATTAGCTAATAACCTAGTGTTAATCGAAGCAATCACGAATCAATATTTAACAAATTATCAAGCAATTAAAGAAGAAATTAAACAAATCGGTAAACTGAAGATTGTAGAATGTAATTATTCGCAGTATTCATCCCGTTATGATGCTTTTAAAGAAGGGACGATTTTGCCGGCTTTCAACCCGAAAATGGGCGGTGGGGCCTTGATGGATATCAACATTTATAATATCCACTTCATTGTTGGACTGCTAGGTAAGCCGCAAACCGTACATTACTCTGCGAATGTTGAGCGGGGAATCGATACATCGGGAATGCTGTTACTGGATTATGGAGGTGTTCAGGCAGTGTGCATTGGGGCAAAAGATTCTACAGCAACTATTCGTTCCACGATTCAAGGGACGGATGGATCGATCATCGTAAACGGACCGACCAATGTATTGGACAGTTTTACTTCCGAAAAAAGAGGCGAAGAAAATCACTTCGTTGATCAGAAGCTCCACCAACATCGGATGTATGAAGAGTTCAAGCTTTTTAATCAAGTCATTGCGGATAAAGAAATGAATTTTGTCAAAAAACAATTAGATCATAGTAAAACGGTGATGGAGATTGTTGAGACGGCATTAGCTGATGCGAATATCATATTAGGATAGCAAACTAAACGACACTAAGAAGTGTAAAGGAGAATATAAATGGTTCAAAAAGACTTTTTATGGGGCGGCGCTTTAGCCGCTCACCAATTCGAAGGCGGTTGGGACAGTGACGGTAAAGGTCCAAGCGTAATCGATGTGATGACCGCAGG
The DNA here is from genome assembly GCF_051714485.1 of Enterococcus sp. AZ128. Lineage (NCBI taxonomy): Bacteria > Bacillati > Bacillota > Bacilli > Lactobacillales > Enterococcaceae > Enterococcus > Enterococcus sp. AZ128. The sequence goes on along the minus strand of NZ_JBIORZ010000002.1, from coordinate 158,594 downwards.
CGCGCATGGAAAACCAAGAGTGATCATGGATGAAATCAAAGACGATGTTTTTTATCCGAATCATGAAGCAATTGATTTTTATCATCACTACAAAGAAGACATTGGCTTGTTTGCGGAGATGGGCTTAAAGTGTCTCCGGACATCCATTGCTTGGACAAGAATTTTTCCAAAGGGTGATGAAGAGCAGCCAAATGAAGCAGGACTAGCATTTTATGATCAAGTCTTTGACGAACTGATCAAAAACGGTATTGAACCGGTTATCACGTTATCCCATTTTGAAATGCCTTTGCATCTTGCCAAGGAGTACGGCGGGTTTAGAAATCGAAAAGTGATTGATTTCTTCGATAAATTCGCAAAAACAGTTTTTGAACGCTACAGCGACAAAGTGAAATACTGGATGACCTTTAACGAGATTAATAATCAAATGGATACCAATAATCCGTTATTTTTATGGACTAACTCTGGTGTAACAGTCGCGGAAGATGAGAATCCCCGCGAAGTTATGTATCAAGTTGCTCATCATGAATTGGTTGCCAGCGCAAAAGCAGTAATCGCAGGTAAGGAGATCAACCCAGAATTTGAGATCGGTTGTATGATTTCTCATGTACCAATCTATCCGTATTCATGTAAACCAGAGGATATCATGGCGGCGGAAGAAGCAATGCATGAACGATTTTTCTTTGCAGATGTCCATGTTCGTGGAAAATATCCCCGCTATGCGTTGAAGGAATTAGAAAGGAATGGCTTTACCTTAGATATATCACCAGAAGATCAGGCGATTTTACAGAAAGGTACGGTTGATTATGTCGGTTTCAGTTATTATATGTCAACGGTCGTTCAAGCAGGAGTTGAAAACAGAACAACGGATTCAGTGAATGGTGCTTTAGCCAATTCTGTAAAAAATCCATATCTAGAAGTCAGCGATTGGGATTGGGCGATCGATCCAGAGGGATTGAGATACTCATTGAATCGACTCTATGATCGCTATCAATTGCCACTATTTATCGTTGAGAATGGGTTTGGGGCGATTGATGTTTTAGAGGAAAATGAGGCAGTTCATGACGATGCACGGATTGCGTATTTGAAAGCGCATATCGAAGCATTGGAAAAGGCCGTTGACTATGACGGTGTCGAATTATTGGGTTACACACCATGGGGGATTATCGATCTAGTGTCCTTTACAACGGGAGAAATGAAGAAACGTTACGGCATGGTTTATGTCGATCGCGACAATGTAGGAAATGGAACAATGAAACGTTATAAGAAGGACTCTTTTGAATGGTATAAAAAGGTCATTCAATCAAACGGAACAAATTTGGAGGGATAGAAATGAGTCAGAAAACAATTTTGTTGGTTTGCTCAGCAGGTATGAGTACGAGTTTGCTAGTCACTAAAATGGAAAAAGCAGCAGTGGATTAAGGCTTAGAACGCAAGATTTTCGCAATCTCTGCTTCAGAAATTGACGGTGTTTTGGCCGGAGAAGAGATTCACGTTTTATTATTAGGGCCACAAGTACGATTTATGGAAAAGCAAATGAAGCAGAAACTAAGTGATAAAAATGTGCCTTGCGAAGTGATCAATATGACGGATTACGGCATGATGAATGGCGTAAAAGTCTTGGCACAAGCAGAAAAATTAATAGGGTAGGAGGCAGTCAATGAATGAGCAAAATTTAACGACGATCATGAACTTGATCGTCCATAGCGGAAACGCCAAAAGTGATGCGATGGAAGCCATCCAAGCAGCGAAAACAGCTGATTTTGAACAAGCGCGTGAAAAAATTGAAGCAGCACAAAAATCATTGGTTGAAGCCCATCATTCTCAAACGGGGTTACTGACTGAAGAATCAAGAGGTAACCATATTGAAGTTACTTTGTTGGCGGTTCACAGTCAGGACCACTTGATGACATCGATTGCCTTTACTGATCTGGCAAAAGAAATCATCGATCTGTACCAGATAAATGATGGAAACAAAGTACAAGAAGTAACATCAAAATAAGAAATCGTCCGAAGAAGAAGATCCTTGTCTTCTTCTTTTGGCTTTTACAAAAGTAAGTGAGATAGGATAGTATAAAAGGAGGAATATATTTGATCGGAATTGTAGCAGCCTGCCTGACTACTCTGGCATTTTTACCACAGGTCATCAAGGTCATGCAGACCAAAGAAACGAAGGGGTTATCCACCTTGATGTGTTCGATGCAGACAGCAGGAATTGGTTTATGGACAATCCACGGCTTTTTACGAAATGATCTCGCTTTGCTTTCTGCAAACAGCATCAGCTTTATCTTAGTTGTGATTATTTTGTTTCATAAACTTCGGTCAACAGAATAGTTTTAGGAGGAAGGACATGCCAAAGCACAAAATTGTTTTCTTTGATATCGATGGAACATTAGTTGACCCTAAGATGTGGGAGAAGAATCGGAATATTCTAGAAAGTATCCCTGAATCTACTAGGATCGCGATCAGAAAATTAAAGAACAACCGGATTATTCCAGTGATCGCTACGGGTCGGCCGAAGAAAGTCATTCTGCCATTGGCTGAATCATTAGGAATCACCGATTTGATCACTTCAAATGGTCAGGAAGTTGTTATGGGAAATAAAAGCGTTTTTCGGAATTATATCCATCAGGAACTGATTGATTTGATTCATGGTTATTCTGTCCAGCAGGACGCGCAAGTTTTATATGATACAAGCAGCGGGCTTGTTTCGACGTCGGAGACAGAAGAGGGGGTATCTGTTTTAGCAAAAAACGAGATTCCGCAAAAGGTTTTGCAGGTACTCATTAATACCGGGAGACCCATCCAACAGCTATTTCCAGCGGATGACGCGTTTCGTAAAGTGAAAATCGTAAAGTCTGGCGACCGTTTTTATGATCTTTTGCCAAAGGAAGTATCTAAAGCTTCGGGAATTGCTCATTTTCTAAAGACAACGAATACACCAGTGGAACAGACCATTGCTTTTGGTGATGAAGAAAACGATCTAGAGATGTTCTCCTATGTTGGGACTGCTGTGGCAATGGGAAATGCAACAAAGGTACTAAAAGAACGAGCGGATCAAGTCACAAAAGAAGTTTGGAATGATGGTATTTATTACGCCTGTGAAAAATTACGACTTTTCTAGCAAAAAAATCTTGCCTTGAAGTGAACTTCATAGTGTATGTTATGAGAGAAGTTGGTACTAATAGCATATTTTAAATTGGAGGGATTAATATGGACTATGTAAAATTCGGTAATACTGGATTGGATGTCTCACAGTTATGTTTAGGAACGATGGGCTTTGGTGATCCGAATAGCGGGTTTCATGAATGGGTATTAGAAGAAGCTGAGAGTCGGCCAGTGATTAAGAAGGCGCTGGATCTCGGAATCAATTTTTTTGATACCGCCAATATTTATTCTTATGGTGCAAGTGAAAAGATTCTTGGAAAAGCCTTAAATGATTTTGCAAATCGTGATGAGATCGTAGTAGCGACTAAAGCTTATACACAGATGAAGCAGGCGCCAAATAGCAGAGGCTTATCACGGAAAACGCTTTTCTACCAGATTGACCAAAGTTTAGAAAGATTGCAGATGGATTATGTTGATCTCTATATCATTCATCGCTGGGATTATCATACACCGATTGAAGAAACGATGGAGGCACTTCATGACATCGTGAAATCAGGAAAGGTTCGTTATATCGGTGCCTCTGCAATGTATGCGTGGCAATTCGCTAAAGCACAGGCCGTCGCCGAAAAACACGGCTGGACCAAATTTGTTTCAATGCAAAATCACTTGAATTTACTTTATCGTGAAGAAGAACGAGAAATGCTGCCGCTCTGTAAGGATCAAAAAATCGCGGTGACACCCTACAGTCCTTTAGCGGCGGGACGTTTGACTCGTGATTGGGAGGCAACAACAAAACGCTTCATGACTGACAAAACAGCGCAATCCAAATATGATACGACTGAAAATAAAGATCGGATCATTGTGGAACGTGTTGCGGAAATTGCTAAAAAGCATCAAGTTAAGCGAGCCCAAGTAGCCTTAGCCTGGTTATTGCAAAAGGAACAGGTTGTGGCACCGATCATTGGAGCGACCAAAGAAAGTCATTTGACAGATGCATTGCCGGCACTTGAATTAAAATTATCTCAAGAAGATATTACTTATTTGGAAGAGGCATATTTACCTCATCAAGTTGTAGGCGCGATTTAAGCGTAAATTAGAAAATTCAGATCATTCAAAAAAAAGGATCTGAATTTTTTTGTCGCCAGATAGTTCAGTTTCTTTGAATCATTGCTTAAGAAGAGAACACCTACTATTCTTACTCTAATTGTTTTTGTTTGGCTGCTAAATTTTCCTGATAGTTAAAAGTAGATTGAAAAGCACCCTCAAGAATAGTAACCTAAATAGAAATACATGTTTTTTAACTTTTTAGAATGTGAGGGAAATGATGGGTAAGTTAATATTTTTAGATATCGATGGGACTTTGTGTAATGACCTTGGGGTTGTTCCGATTAGTGCTAAGCAGGCGATTATTCAAGCGTACGAAAATGGACATCGCTTCTATTTATGCACGGGGCGTTCAAAAGCGGAGATTACGGAAGATGTTCTTGCTTTGCCGATCAGCGGAATCGTTGGCGCGGGAGGCGGATATTGTGAAGTAGATGGAGAAGTAATCCTTCATCAGGTTTTTGACTCGAAAGAATTAAAAAAATTGATCGGCTTTTTAGAAGAGAACCGTGTCGAGTATTATCTTGAGTCGAATCAAGGATTATTTGCAAGTGCGAATCTAAGAAACCTTCTTATCCAGCTTACGCTAGGTAATCTTGCTGAAGAGTCTGCAGAAGGCCAAGAGAAAGTCGCTTCAATCAAATGGTTTTTAGATTTGTTGATTGAAGATCCTTCTTTGATTGATTATGAAGATGTGAATAAACTTTCTTTTGTGAATCACTCGATTCCATACGAAACGATCCATGCACGTTATGATGGTGATTTTCATATGTTGAGAAGTACTGTCTCAGCATTTGGGCCAGACAGCGGAGAAATTGGATTGAGAAATATTAATAAAAGAACGGCCATTGAAACGTTGTTACACCATTTACAACGAGATAAGGAAGATTGTTTGGCTTTTGGCGATGGAAATAATGATATTGCGATGTTCGAGGCGGTAGGAACAGGGGTCGCGATGGGGAATGCCAAAGAGGAGTTGAAAGCGATCGCTGATGAGATTACCTTGACGCATGATGAAGGCGGTATCGCTCATACTTTAGCAAAACTAAATCTTGTAAATTTATAACGAGACAAATAGGAAACTGGGGAAGCTTGCAGATTATTAACTGCAGGCTTTTTTAATTTCTTGAATTCTGTCTCTTTAAGGTTCATTGAGCAAAGGTGCTTATTTCAAGTGAGACGATGGGCTATGAATTTAAAGTTTTTCTGGAAAATACTTAACAAAATGAAAGTAAAGGAGTAATTTCTTTTTAATTTTTAAGGTTTAAACAGGTTTGACTTTCTTATTTCGTAAAAGGATTTTTCAATTATTTTGAGCCAGCCATGGACGAGGAGCATTTGGGAAAGTTTTTTTATCCTTGTAGAAACAATATCTGCTAGAATAAAAGAAAAAGCAAAGAGGCATATTATGGAGATCAGACTTTTACGTTATTTCTGGGCGGTCGCGCAAGAAGGAAATATCTCACGGGCAGCAAGAACGCTAAATATTACGCAACCGACATTGAGCAGGCAAATCAAGGAACTTGAGGAAAGTATCGGAACGTCGCTTTTTCATCGTGAAAAGAATCGATTGAGCTTGACGAAGGAAGGCTATTTCTTGAAAGAGCGGGCTGAAGAGATTTTAGCATTAGATGAAAAACTAGAGCAGGCTTTTTCAGTTCAGAAGAACAAACAATTGAGTGGGACAATTGCGATTGGCTGTGTTGAGGCGGATAATTCGGATACAGTCGCGATGCTGCTGGAGGAATTAATCAGTGATTATCCGCAGATCAAGTTCAATTTAGTAACCGGAACCAGTGATGACATTGCGGATCGACTTGAAAAGGGAATATTGGATCTTGCGATATTGTTGGAGCCGGTGATTTTGAATGAAGTAGAGACCCTCGTTTTGCCAAGAGAAGAAAAATGGGGATTTTTAGTTTCTAAGGAGTTATTCATTGCTGACAAAGAAGCTATACGTCCAGAAGATATCAAGGGATTGCCGATTCTTTGTTCAGGACGCTCTGAGGTACAGAGGTTATTGGCTGAATGGTCGGGAGAACCATTAGACCAATTGAACATTGTGGGAAACTTTAATCTTATTTTCAATGTGTTGCCGCTAGTTGAGCATAAAGTTGGGGCGGCTTTAACGATCGAGGGAGCAATTTCTGATCGCAAGTTGGAGGAGTCGGTATTTATTCCATTGCAGCCACCTGTTAAAACACATTGCGTTTTAGTTTGGAAAAAAAGAGTTCAAACCTCTGCTGTTCAAGAATTGATTAATCGCTTTAAGCATGCCTTTAAGCTATAGCACTATGACTATATAGGCATTAGACATAGAAGACAAAGAGTCGTATTCTGAAGTTGTTCAGGATAGGGCTCTTTTCTATGATGAATAGAGTCTTAAAGTAGCGAGAGAACAGGAGGGATACTATGACAACGGCGGTTATTTTTTTCTCAAGAGCAGGAGAGAACTATATTAACGGAAGAAAGCAGTCAATCTCAGTTGGAAACACGGAGATTTTAGCTGAAAAAATCAGTAATGAGTTAGGTGTTGAGACCTATCGATTATCACCAATGATTCCTTATTCCGAGAATTATGATGAGGCAGTGCAAAAGGCGGAGAAGGAAAAGCAGGATTCAACACAAGTGGCGTACGAAGAGTTATCGATTGACTTCGAACAAGTAGATACGGTTTTTCTTGGATATCCGAATTGGTGGGGAACGTATCCCCAGGTTGTGGCGACTTTTCTCGCGAACCACGATTGGAAAAATAAAGTGATCTATCCTTTCTGCACTCATGAAGGCAGCGCTTTTGGATCGAGTATCCAAGATTTGCAAAGGGCTTGTACAGAAGCTGAGATCAAAACTGGTTTAGCCGTTCGCGGATCAAAAGCGGATCGCGCAGATACTGCAGTAAAAAACTGGCTGCTGGCCTATTCAAAACAATAATGATTTGGAGGAATGTATAATGTCAAAATATGAAGAAGTAAAAAATGGTGTGATCTTTCCGATTGGAGAAAAAAATGATGCCTATGCACAATATTTTATTGGTCAAAGCTACTTGCAATCGTTGGTCGCCGATCCAGCGATTAACGTGGGCGTAGGCAATGTCACTTTCGAACCAGGTTGTCGTAATAATTGGCACATCCACCATGATGGCTATCAATTATTATTGGTGACGGGAGGAGAAGGCTGGTATCAGGAAGAGGGAAAGGCTGCACGACTTTTGAAAGCCGGAGATGTGATCGTAACTCATGATGGTGTGAAGCATTGGCATGGTGCCACAAAGGATAGCTGGTTTGAGCATATTGCTGTCACTGCGGGTACCCCTGAATGGTTGGAACCTGTGAATGATGAATGGTATGAAAAATTAGGAGAGTAAGGAGAGATGTTAGTATGAAAAAACAAACAGCTGGAAGAGAGCAATTAGGAGAATTCGCTCCCCAATTTGCGGCTTTAAATGATGATGTACTATTTGGCGAAGTATGGGCTAAAGAGGAGGAGCTTTCTGCGCATGACCGCAGCATGATTACTTGTTCCGCATTATTAGCGATGGGAGCTCCGCAACTTGAAGCTCATTTGAAAATCGCCAAAGAAAATGGCATAACAAAAGAAGAAATCAGTGCATTGATCACCCATTTGGCATTTTATGCAGGGTGGCCTAAAGCATGGAGTGCTTTTGCAATGGCAAAAGAAATTTTTGACTGAGAATCGAGGAAAAGAATGAATACTAGTAAAGAAAAAGTTGTCGTAATCACTGGAGCATCATCAGGAATTGGTGAAGCGACAGCAAAATTATTGATTGAAAATGGTGCCAAGGTTGTTTTAGGCGCTCGCCGAGAGGAAAAATTAAAACAGTTAGTCGCTGAGTATGGAGAAAACAGCGCTTATGCAGTGACAGATGTTCGTAACCCGGATGATGTAGAAGCGTTGGTTGACTTGGCCGTTGAAAAATTTGGCAAGGTCGATGTACTGTTCGCCAACGCTGGAATTATGCCGGCGTCCAACATGAGTGAGCTTAAAACAAAGGAATGGAATGACATGGTGGATATCAATATCAAAGGGGTATTGAATAGTTTGGCCGCGGTGCTCCCCCATTTCACAAAACAGAAATCTGGACATGTTATCGCGACAAGTTCGATTGCTGGCCTAAAAGTATTTCCTGGAAATAGTGTTTATACAGGAACGAAATTTGCGGTCAGAGCAATCATGGACGGCTTTCGAATGGAATCAGCGATGGAGAAAACCAATATTCGTACCACAACTTTATATCCAGGGGCGATCGCTACGGAGCTGTTGGATACGATCTCGACACCTGAAGTGAAACAAGGGATGGAAGATTTTTACCAAATCGCTATTTCACCAGAAGATGTAGCCAAGACTGTACTATTCGTCATTGAACAACCTGCTGAGGTTGGGATCACTGAAATGACGATCTTACCTAGCGCGCAAGCTTAGCAAAATAAAGCTGCTCATAGAGGTATGGGCAGTTTTTTTGCTGGCTGCAGTTCCCAATAAAAAAACTCATTTGAACAAGGTTGTCCAAATGAGTCAGAATAAAAAATCTGTTTGTATACTGTTAAGAAATTTCAAAAGACTAGTATAGGCTCAGCAAATAGGATGATTGACTACGCTCAAATTCTGATGAACTGTCATTTTTTGCGGAATTGTTGAATCAGGAAAACAAAAATAAAGAAAAATAGTGCTTCCCATAGTGTTGTCGTCCAACTGTAACGCGGACTGATGCCAAAAAATAGATTGCCAATATTGGAAATGGCTAAATAGACTATTGTAACTAAAAAAGAGTTTAAAATTCTACGCGTCATAAAAAGCACCCTCCATTCATAATTAAAAGTATAAAGGAGGATGTCGATTGCGTCCAATAATGACTAGGAATCTAAAAATTATTTTTGTTTCTTCTTCTTAATAGCGAAGGTACCAGAAGCCCCCAAAGCTATACCGATAGCCAGTCCAATGGCCAAATTATCGAATAGCATGCCAAAGATCAACCCCATTGCGATTCCTACACCCAACGATCCTCCATCATCCTTCTTCATGTTAATCTCTCCATTTTCAATTGATTTAGTTGTTCTATAGTTTTATTGTAAAGGAAAATGATAAGAAATAATAGCTGATTTAAAGTGATATCAGCCTACACAAACTAAGGGATAAAATATGTTCCAATGTTTTTCAAGCTAATTTAGTTACCTACATTAGGCTATAATAGATGAAACTGAGCAAGTAAATTAAACAAAAAACTTCCACTTTTGTGGAAGTTTTTTGTTTAATTCCAGTTAGATTTAATTAATCCTTTTTGGATGTTAAATAATGGCAGGGAAAGAGTCTCTCTATCTTATTTTGATGCGATTCTTTCAAAGATACAAGCATTTATTTGTCACGGAAAAGTGTTTTTAAAACCGAATAAAATAACGTGTATAAAGTCGTGTTCAACGGGATGAGTCTCAATTCATTTTAGATTGCGCTTACATTTTTGCCAAAAAAGATTGCAAGAATCTCTACTTATCAAGAAAAATAAAGGGTTATATACTCACCTTAGACGAGAGGAAGATATAGATGAAAGATCGAACAGTAAAAATATTGCGGATTTTTATAACTTCTGATTATCCAGTATCACTATCAAAACTAGAGGAAGAATTTCACACCAGTGCTCGCACGATTCGAAATGAATTACGAGAAATCAATCAGTTTTTAAGTGAGAAGAAACTTCCAGAAATCAAAAATCTTAGAAAGATGGGTTATCAATTGGTTTTGGCACCTAGTGAAAAAACAGCATTGCTGGAGCAGCTTGATTTAGTGAATGATGAACACTATTTGGATCGTGAGAGCCGAATTTTTGATTTGATTCTTTCTTTTTCATTAGGAAAGAAAGCTACGTTCCTCTATCAAAAGGAAGAGGAATATCAGATTTCGAAAAGTTCATTAGACGAAGACATGCGTCGAGTTAGGAATATTTTAACGGATTATGGGATCGAGGTTTTAAGTGTGCCAAAGCAGGGAATCGTGCTGCAAGGTGCTGAGCGATCGATTCGAACGATGATTTATGACATCATCAATAATTCAGTAGGTGTGATTTCATCCCAAGGTGAGCAGGAAGTGTCGCTTAATCGAACGATTCTGAATCACTATATATCACCGCAGCTACTAAAAAAGCTTGATCAGTTATACGTCAAATCCTTAGCTTCAATGGAAGATGCAATCTATCGAAATCAATTGTTGGTATTCACGGCAGTGTGGCTGAGTCGCTACTTACGAGAGGATCTGATTGCCAGCTCCGTTTGGGAGGCGGCGGATACACCGCAAAGCGACATTCGTGATTTTGTTACGGCGATCTGCGGAGCCTTTCAGATTTCACCGCCTGAAGTTGAGATCAAATATATCGTATTTATGTTGAATACCTTTAATTCAAGGGATATGAACAACTCTATCGAATGGGTCCAAGCCCAGCTGCTTTCGATTCAACTGATGCAATTTGTCGAAGCAAAGACAAAAATTCCCTTTTCTAGAAAAGAGGAGATGCTGCAGGAAGGACTGTACAAGCATTTAGTTGGGTTGATCAACCGAGTGAAAAGCGATATCCAGATCGTTAATCCCTTGAAGGAAAATATTAAAAATAATTACGGCAATATTTATTCTGCCATTCATCAGTTTACTCCCTCGATCGAACAAGTAACGGGGAAGCAGATAACGGAAGACGAGGTCGCTTTTCTCACAATCCATTTTTCAACTTCAGTAAGTGCAATCAATCAGGACCTGCATTATATCTATAAAGCAGTGGTTATTTGCAATCATGGGGTCGCCACGGGGAAGCTGCTATCGGAAAATTTGAAGGAACTTTTTAATATTGAAGTGTTGGCAGTACTGAGCTCGCGAGAATTAGATCTGATTGAGAAACTAGATGTTGATTTAATTTTCAGTACGGTAGCGATCCGGTATTCGCAAAAGCCTGTATTGGAATTAGAACCGATTATCAAAGAAGAGAGTAAAAAGAGAATTACCCGTTTTTTGAGTGAGAATCAAAAGCTCAAGCGGTTAGTCAATAACCAGGATTCGACACAATTATTTTACGCACTGATCGATACGATTGGGAAAAGCGGCGGAGAAGTGTCGGGAAGTATTTACAAGGAACTAGAAACACTTTTCGATCAAAATCATTTAACGATAAACAAGAAGGAGATTCAGCCGATGTTAGAAGATGTTTTGAAGGACAGCAATATTTTATTGAATGAAAAGGTAGCTACTTGGGAGGAGTCGATCCGCAGGGTCTCCGAACCTTTGGTAGCCGAGGAAGTGATCGAACCGAGCTATGTTACAGCGATGATCGACTCCGTAAAAGAATATGGTCCTTATATCGTGATCGGAAAACACATCGCATTGGCTCATGCCCGCCCAGAGGATGGGGTCAATCAGTTAGGAATTAGTGTCGCAACAATTAATTCACCAATTGAATTTGGAAACGAGGAGAACGATCCGGTAAAAATAATTTTTTGCTTAGCTGCGATCGATTCCTACTCTCACTTAAATATTATGAAGAGCTTGATCGCACTGATTAACGATGAGGAAAAGGTTGATCGCTTAAGTCGCGAGACGGATATCGAACGGTTCAAGGAAATTTTATATAGTTAGGGAATTATGATTTTTCAATATATAAAACAGAATGGAGAGAAAGAAAGATGGGAAAACAAGTATCAATTTTATTCGTATGCGGAGCAGGATTAGGCAGCAGTTTTGCTGCTCAAATGGCAGCTGAAGACGTGTTGAATGCGCATGGTGTGGACGCGAAATTGGATCACGTAGATATTTCAACAGCGGCATCATCACAATCCGACATAATTATTACAGCACAAAATTTCAAGTCGCAGTTTGAAAAATTCTCAATTGATGAAGAGAAAACCGCCATCGTTTATCTAAAAAATATCGTCTCAAAACCAGAAATCGAAGAAAAGCTTTTGCCGATCTTAGAAACAAAAGGCGCACTATAAAAATCAAATGAATCCACAAATATGAATAAGGAGCGAAACAAATGGGAGTAGTTAATTTTATTATCGAGAATATCTTGACGCAGGCCTCGATCACAATTGCGTTGATCGCTATGCTGGGTTTGTGTCTGCAGAAAAAATCAGCGGGTCAAGTCGTTTCAGGAACCTTAAAAACGTTGCTTGGCTTCCAAGTATTGAGTGCTGGTTCTAGTATTATTGTTGGCAGTTTGACTTATTTTGGAGAAATTTTTACCGCTGGATTCAATATGCAGGGTATCATTCCATCGATCGAAGCGATTAACGGACAAGCGATGAATGAGTTAGGTTTGGGACGGGATATTGCACTGACGTTTCTAGGTATTTTTATTGTTAATATTCTAATCGCTCGTTTTACGAAATGGAAATATATTTTCTTAACAGGTCAAGCGATTCTTTGGATGGCAACGATGACAACCGTTTTTGGTTATTTTGCGGGATTAAGAGGGTTCATGTTGATCATCGTTGGAAGTATTGTTGGAGCGATCTTTGCCGTAGCGATGCCAGCGATTGCACAGCCGATCATCCGTAAAATTACGGGATCAAATGATATTGCTTTGGGTCATTTTTGTACTATCGGATATATGTTTGAGGCTGGGGTTGCGTATGTCTTTGGTGAGCGTGGCGAAAATAAAAAGTCGATTGAAGATATCAACTTGCCAAAATCCTTTGAGTTCTTACAAGATACGTATTTATCTGTAATGGTGGTGATGGTGCCGCTTTATATCATTACTGCTGCGTTTGCTGGATCGGGAGTCGGCGATCATGGGGCTCAGCATTATCTGATGTTCGCTTTCCTGCAAGCCATTCAGTTTGTCGTCGGAGTTTACGTGTTGCTATCAGGCGTTCGTCTATTGTTAGGTGAAATCGTACCAGCTTTCCGCGGAATTGCAATGAAACTTGTACCCAATGCAATTCCTGCATTGGATTGTCCGGTATTTTTCCCTTACTCACCGAATGCCGTAATTCTTGGTTTTATTACAACAACCATCGGTTCGATCATCGCTATGTTTTTACTGCCGACCTTTGGTTTAGCCATGATTCTACCAGGAATGCTGACTAACTTCTTTGCAGGAGGGACTGCTGGTATTTTCGGTAATGCGGTTGGTGGTCGTCGAGGAGCGATCATTGGTGGTATCGCTCACGGGTTCTTCATCACCTTACTGCCAGCTCTTTTAGTAACGATCTTCAATCAAATGGGCTTTGTGAACGCAACTGCGACGGATGTCGATACCGTTGCTGCAGCATTATTGTATGCATGGATTCTTAGCCCGATCTTGAAAATGTTTTAATTAGGAGGTTTCATGATGTTTGGTTTCTTTAAGAAAAAGAATAAACCAGAAAAAACGGAAGAAAAGGTTGAACTTTCCATGAAAGAAAAGGAGAGCTTAACCAAAGAAAACCAGCAAACAATTGTAAAAATCGCAGAAGCAGAACAAACAGATTCGGCTGAAGCAAGTGAATTAGCCAGTTTATACGAAAATTTGGGATTGAACTATGCCAAGTTGGAACAGGTTGATTCGGCAATCGAAAGTTTAGAAAAAAGTTTAGAGCATAAACTGACAATTGGCGACGGCTATAAAAAATTAATGAGCCTTTACAATGGAAAACGAGCTGAAGCTGCTCGAAATGCCGATGACGAGGGCATTGAGAAGTACATGGGAAAAATGGATGAAATGCGTCAAATCGCTAAAAAAGTGACCATCAGCAGGTAACTAAACAAAAGAAAAGAAGGTATTGGATAAATGTACAAAACATTAAAAGAAGTAACGCAAATAGCAGAAGAGTTGAATATGACGATTGGAGCATTTAACACGCATAATTTGGAAATGCTGCCGGAAATGATTCGGGCCGCCAAAGAAATGGGTTCACCGATCATTATTCAAACTAGCATCGATACAGCAAAATATATCGGCTACGATGTGATGGTAGCAGTGGTCAAAGAGATTGCTAACAGCGAAATGGTAGATGTTGCGTTACATTTAGATCACGCTAGAGATTTCAATGAGATCAAAGCAGCAATCGATGCAGGGTATTCCAGTGTTATGTATGATGGCTCACATCTACCTTTCAAAGAAAATATTGCCAAAACTAAAGCAGTTGTCGAATACGCTCATGCCAACGGTGTTTCCGTCGAAGGTGAATTAGGTACGATTGGCGGAACTGAAGAAGGCATCTCTGTAGCAGAGGACGATAAAGTTTATACTAAACCAGCGGATGCGGTAGCATTTGTTAAACAAACGGATATTGATGCTCTTGCTATCGCAATAGGAACCAATCATGGACAATTCAAATCAAAAACAGAAGTAAACATTCCTCTGTTGAAAGAGATTCATGCAGTTGTTGATGTGCCGTTAGTAATCCATGGCGGTACAGGCGTCAAAGAAGAGGATTATCCAGAGCTGATCAATAATGGGATTCGTAAATTCAACGTTGGGACGGAACTATTAGTCAACTGGACCAAGGTAGCGAAGGAATCCTTTGGCGAAACCGAAATAAATAAATCTCTTCGTCATAACGTCATTCCAGCTAACCAGGCGGTCAAAGCAATCGTCAAACACAAAATCGGTTTGTTTATGAATGTGGACAGCCCACTGGCAATGCAAAAATAAAATGAAGAAGTATTTGATTTTGATTGCCGGCAGTCCAGCAACTGGGAAAACCTATTTAATCAATGAAATGCGGCGTGTTCTAGGAGATTTTTTCCTGATTACGCCAGATGAAGGAAAAGAAATTTTGGCAGATCAGATCGGCTTTGATACTCCAGCTGAGAAGAAAGAGCTGGAAAAAAAGGTCTGGAGATTCTATTACAGCGCATTGGCACTGTACATGGAAGCTGGCAAGCGCATCGTGGTCTCCGAATATCCTTTTAGTGAGAAGCAGAAAGATAAGCTGAATGCTTTAGTTGAAAAATATGACTACGAACCAATTACCATTCGTTTAGTTGCAGACTTCGATGTCCTTTGGGCTCGTAGAAAAGTCCGTGATATTGAACCAGATCGGCATTTGAGTCATATTATGAGTCATTATCATTTTGGTGATGAACTGCTTAATCGAAGAGAGGCAGATGCTTTGATTACGGAAGAAGCCTTTCAAGAGATTATTGAGACGCGTGGGTATGACCATTTTCAATTAGGGAGCCTGACTGAATTTGATGTTTCTGATTTTTCAAACGTTGACTATGTGCCTTTTCTAGAAGAACTAGCTGAACGAATTGCAGAGAACCGTTGATTATTTAAATCAACGGTTCTTTTTTATGAAACCATTGTGTTGATGATAATATAGAAGGAGAAATAATTTAGAACAATTAATGAATCATTCAAACGTTTTTTTAATAATTCGTGTTGACAAACATGGCGGGACATCGTATGATATTTATGAAATCGATACCACAAGGCGGTGAAATATTGGCAACGATAAAGGATGTAGCAAAAAAAGCAGGATTATCTGTTTCAACTGTTTCTCGATACTTAAACAATCATCCGTATATCTCTGAAGATAAGCGGAAACGAATTCAAGCAGCGATGGCGGAATTGGACTACACACCTAGCTCAGTAGCGACACAGCTTCGTTCAAAAAAAGGAACAATGATCGGCATCTTAGTTTCCCGGATTGCCAATCCATTCTTTTCTCACTTAGTGGATTCTATCGAAAAAAATGCTCGGTCCCATGGCTATAATGTTTTGGTGATGCAGACATATGACGATAAAAAGGCTGAAACCAATATGCTTGAGATGTTGAAGCAGCAGGTGATTGCTGGTTTGATCATTTGTTCGATCGAAGGAGATCCTAAGATCGTCGAAGCGTATCAAGAATATGGTCCGATTGTTCTCTGCAACGAGCAAATACCTGGTACTGATTTGCCACAGGTTTATACGAATCAAGAGTCTGCTAGTTTTGAGGCAACGAAATATTTGATTGACAAAGGCCATAAGAAAATTGCTTATTGCACCGGTGGTACACTGACTCGAGGCGGACATGGAAATTCTCGTACTGAAGGATTTGAACGGGCGTTGAATGAACACAAGCTACCGATGAAAATCGACTGGATTTTTAAGCAAATGCATACGATTGAAGATGGCAAGCAGGTAGCAGATAAACTGTTATCACTGCCAGAAGAAAATCGTCCCGATGCAGTATTTACTAGCAGTGATGAAGTAGCCAGTGGAATTTTGGAAAGATATTTAGAAAAGGGCAAGCGGGTACCAGAGGATTTGGCGATTATGGGATTTGATAATCAGCCCTTCACTGGAATACTGGCTGTACCTTTGACCACGATCGGACAGCCAGTGGCGGCATTAGGGCGCGAGTCCACCAATTGGCTGATTGCGAATATGGAAGAAAAGGACTATCAATTAGATGAGTCTGAACTAGTATTAGACTTGATTATACGAAAATCTGCATAAGCAGATTTTTTTGAAACTAAATGTGGTATCGATACCACAAAAGGAGAGAAACCAAATGGAAATGATTTTACAAGAAAAACAGCTGTTGAATGAGGAGCACCAATTTTGGAAAGAAGAAGTTGTGTATCAAATCTATCCCAAGAGTTTCCATGACAGCAATGGTGATGGGATAGGAGATATCAAAGGCATCACTCAAAAGTTGGACTATTTAGAGGAACTCGGAGTGACGATGCTGTGGATCTGTCCGATTTTTACTTCGCCAATGGTTGATAACGGCTACGATATAGCCGATTATAAAGGTATACAAGCAGAATTTGGCACGATGGAAGACTTGAATGAATTAATTGAATCTGCAAAAGCCAAAGGAATCAAATTGATTCTTGATTTGGTCGTCAATCATTCCTCAGATGAGCATGCATGGTTCCAAGCAGCATTAGCTGATTCAGAAAGTCCTTATCGTGATTACTATATTTTCAAATCTGGTGAAGCGGGCAATCCACCAAATAATTGGCGTTCAATTTTTGGTGGCAGTGTTTGGGAACCCGTACCCAATGAAACCAATATGTATTATTTTCATACCTTTGACAAAAAGCAGCCGGATTTGAATTGGGAGAATCCGATGCTAAGAAAAGAAATCTATGAAATGATCAATTGGTGGCTGTCCAAGGGAATTGCTGGATTCCGCATCGATTCTATTACCTTTATTAAAAAAGATCAAGATTATGGCGACGCTCCTGTTGATGGCAGCGATGGATTAGGCAGTGTGAAGCATAAAACCAGAAATCGTCCAGGGATTGAGAAATTCTTGGCGGAATTAAATCGCGAGACCTTCCAAAATTATGAGTGTGTGAGTGTCGGTGAAGCTCCAGGTGTGCCTTATGATCAATACGATCAGTACATTGGCAAAGACGGCTACTTCAATATGATTTTTGATTTTCATTATGCAGATATTGATGTGGAGAATGGCAGTGAATGGTTCCGCCGTACGAATTGGCAGCCGCAGGATTTGAAGGAACAACTAGTTAAAAGTCAGATAGCGATTCAAAATAGTGGTTGGGGAGCCAATTTTTTAGAAAATCATGATCAGCCTCGTTCGTTGTCAAAATACATTACAGATACGCGTTATCAAAACGAGATTGGCGCAAAGGCGTTGGCAACGTTATTCTTTTTCCTGCGGGGGACACCGTTTATCTATCAGGGGCAAGAAATCGGCATGAAGAATTTTCAGCGAACTACAATCGATGATTTCAACGATGTATCTAGTATCGATAATTATCATCGTTCATTGCTAGAGGGTTTTTCTGAAGATGAGGCGCTGACATTTGTTAATCAACGTTCAAGAGACAACAATCGGACGCCGTTTCAATGGGATGCTTCTGATAATGCCGGGTTTAGTCAATCAAGCAAGTCATGGCTAAAATTGACGGGAGATCAAGCAGAAGTAAATGCTGCCGATCAGATCGATCGTTGGGATTCAGTTTTTTCTTATTATAAGCAAATGATCCAATTGCGAAATCGGTCGGTATATCGTGAAACGTTGATTTATGGCGAATACTCTCCGTTGAACACAACAGATGCGGTAATCGCTTATGAACGTTCAGGAAAAGAAACGCTTCAGTTTTTTGTCAATTTAAGTAATCAAAAGCAGAAAATCAAAGCATTTGGAGAAGTATTGTTAGATAATTATCATGAGTTGAAGGGACAAAACAAGCTCTCAGTACTAGAACCTTATCAAGCTGTTGTCATCAGAAAGGATGAGAATCATGACTAAAACAAACTATCAAGAGATCGCTAAAAAACTAGTCGCAGTCGTAGGAGAGGACAATATCGTCTCTGCTACGCACTGTGCGACACGTTTACGTTTACAAGTAAAAGACAGAAAAGCCATTGATGACAGCCAGGTAGAACAGGTCGCTGAAGTTAAAGGTGTCTTTTATAATGCTGGACAATATCAAATTATTCTGGGAACAGGTATCGTTAATAAAGTCTATGATGCATTGCAATCGCTATATTCATTCAACGAAGTATCAAAGGATCAAATGGCAAAAGACGATTCCTCTCCGTTACAACGTGCGGTTAGAAACATCGCGGATATTTTTGTTCCCATCATCCCGATTCTTGGTGCAACAGGATTATTTCTTGGACTGAAGGGTGTGCTATTTAATGAAACCGTTCTAAATGCGATGGGTTTAACGCCAAATAGTATTCCAGAATGGTTGAGCGCTTCAGTCACTGTTTTGACTGATACCGCATTTGGGTTTCTGACAGCATTTATCTGCTGGTCCGCATTCAAGAAAATGGGCGGCTTGCCGATTATTGGTTTCTTGATTGGTCTAATGCTCGTATCTCCTGCGTTGCCAAATGCTTATGCAGTCGCTGGCGGAACGGCAGAACCGATTATGGCTTTTGGAGTGATTCCATTAGTTGGGTATCAAGGATCGATTTTGACGGCGTTAATCACGGGAATGGTCGGTGCTACTCTAGAGAAGAAACTACGTAAAATTATGCCCAATGCGATGGATTTGATTTTCACACCATTCGTTGTGATCCTCGTTTCTGTCTTTGTCGCTTTGTTCGTTTTAGGACCCATCGTCCATGCGTTTGAAGGGCAAGCAGTAAAAGTCATCGAAATGTTCTTGCATTTGCCATTAGGAATTGGCGGGTTGATTATCGGATTCTTATATCCGATCGCAGTAATGACTGGGATGCATCATATGTTCATCATGATCGAGACGTCTTTGATCGCATCGACTGGATTTAATCCATTAATTACAGTTTGCGCGATGTATGGGTTTGCCAATGCGGCAGTTTGTTTGGCAATTGCTTTACGTACAAAAAATACGTCAGTCAAAACGGCTGGAATTTCAGCGACTATTACTCAAATGTTAGGCGTCAGTGAACCTGCTCTATTCGGTGTGGTTATGCGAACGGGTATGAAAGCAATCTTAGTCATGTTAGGAAGTTCTGCGGTTGGCGGTATGGTTCTTTCCTTATTAGGTATTCAGGCAAATAGCTACGGTTTGGCTGTTTTACTATCACCATTAATGTACATTTACGAGCCTTATCAAGTGATCACTTATGTGTTGGTGGGAATTGCAACCTTTGTTCTAGCATTCATTTTAACCAATCTATTTGTTATCAAGAAAAGTAGTGAAACGTTCGAAAAAGCAGCGAAAACACAAGAAATCAGCCAAAATGTAAAGGTCTATTCACCGATTGAAGGAGAGATCATCCCGATTACTGAAGTGAATGATCAAGTATTTGCCAGCAAAATGATGGGGGAAGGATTTGCGGTATTGCCTAGTAATGAAACAGTCAAAGCCCCTATTTCCGGTGTGATAAAGATGATTGCGCCAACGAAACACGCGATTGGGATCGTTACTGATGACGGTTTGGAGTTACTGCTCCATTTAGGAATTGATACGGTTGAGTTAAATGGGGAGCCGTTTAGCTTATCGATCAAGGAAGGCGAAAGAATCCAGCAAGGACAAGTTATTGGTTCAATCAATTTGAAGATGATTGAGAGCAAAGGAAAGGATACCACTGTGATGGTGATCATTACGAACTCTAAAGAAACGATCTCGGGGTTGGAATACAATCAAGATTATGTGTCGCCAATCTTGGGTTCTTAGGTGAATAAAATGGAATGGACACAAAATACTCGTTATCGTCCGTATAATCAATGGCCGGAAGAGTATGTAAAAAAATTAGAAAAGGAAGTTGAAGCGTCAAACTGGCGCTTGAATTACCATATCCAACCAGCAACTGGTTTATTAAATGACCCAAACGGATTCAGCTTTTTTAATGGACGCTGGCATTTATTCTACCAGCATTTTCCTTTTGGTGCGGTCCATGGTTTAAAATCTTGGTTTCATGTTAGTTCAAGTGATTTGATTCATTGGAAATCAGATGGGTTGGCTTTAAAACCAGACACTGCTTTTGATTCACATGGCGTATACTCGGGAAGCGCCGTTCCAGTGGGAGAGAAATTATTTTTGGCTTATACAGGTAATGTCAGAGATAAGGCATGGAAGCGCCGCAGCTATCAGTTAGGTGCCTGGATGGATGATAAGGGTGCTATCGAGAAGATCAGTAAGCCGCTAATCAACCAGCCGCCAACAGGAATCACCACTCATTTTCGCGATCCGCAGATCATTCGTTATAAGAATGAATATTTGATGGTGATAGGCGGTCAAACAGTGAATAAGCAAGGTGAGGTCTTAATTTTTTCTAGTTCTGACTTAACTGATTGGCAGTATCGAGGTCCAATGAAGTTCGATGGCAGCTTAGGCTTTATGGTGGAATGTCCGAATTTGTTGTTTCTTGATGATCGAGTCCTCATGCTATTTTGCCCTCAGGGGTTAAATAAAGAGGAGTTGGCGTATCAAAACATTTATCCTAATACCTACGTTTTAGCCGAAGACTACTTAATAGAAGAAAACCGATTAAAAGAACAAGAGAAACAACAATTATTAGATGAAGGATTCGATCTTTATGCTACGCAAGCATTCATGGCACCAGACGGACGTTGCCTAAGTATCGGCTGGATTGGTTTGCCTGAAATGACTTATCCAACATTTGATGCAGGATGGAGTCATAGTCTAAGTTTAGTCAAAGAGTTAACGGTCAAAAATGGCAAACTTTATCAATATCCGGTAGTTGAGACAAAACAATTACGAATTTCTGAAGAGCGTTTTACAGTGGAACCATCAGAACAAGTAATAAAGAAAACGACTAATAGTTATGAGCTGCGAATGGAAATTCCCAAAAATAGTCAGGGGATCGTCCATCTTTTCTCTGATTCAACGAAAGAAAAATCACTCGCCCTAAGTTATGATACGTATCAAGGTAAAGTTAAGTTGGATCGTAGCAAAACGATCCATCCGCTAAATTTAGTATATGGCGATGTCCGAGAGACGACCGTCGAACAAGGAAGCTCCCTGAGGATCACGATTTTTATAGACCATTCAACCTGTGAGATTTTCATAAATGGTGGAGAAAAAACGTTGACTACAAATTACTATCCAGCAGAAAATCAAGTGAATTTAGCAATAGAAAATACTGAAAAAACACAAGCAATCTACTATATGTTGGAGAAATAAAGTAACCCATCCACCCGTGAAAACGGGTGGCTTTTTAACACCTCTAGAAGAGGTCCCCGCTCACACACTCCATAAATGGAGCTTTCTAAAAGATCGCCAACCGCTCGTCGCTCGCTACTTTATTTCTTTTTCTTACTCTTGAACGGATCAACGTATTCTCGTTTACTTATACTATCTCGAATACGATCATCTGATTCCTGTTCTCGTATATATTTTGCGATTGTTTTCTGATTCAAACCCACTGTACTTACGTAATACCCTTTTGACCAGAAACTTTTATTCCCATATTTATAGACTAAGTTTCCATGCTGTTCATGGATCAGTGTCGCGCTTCTCCCTTTTAAAAATCCCATGAAGTAGGAAATGCTTATTTTGGGTGGAATTCTTACTAACATATGAATATGATCTGGCATTGCATGAGCTTCGATGATTTCTACTTCTTTCATTTCACAGAGCTTGCGCAAAATCCTTCCGATATCCTTTCTCAATTCTCCATAGATTACTTTCCTTCTATATTTTGGAGTGAACACGATGTGGTACTTACAATTCCATCTTGTATGTGATAAACTTTTGTCGTCATTTGATGACATGAAAAAACTCCTTTCGATAAAATGAGCGGTTGGTAGCCACTTATTAGTATATCGAAAGGAGTTTTTAACGCTAAAGCTTTTTCGTCCACGCGTAGAAACGCGCGGTTTTTTTGTTTCACTCGCTACCGCGAGCGAAACTGACTGAAGTCGTTAATAAAAAGCAAGACAACCCGCAAAATTTCTTTGCGGGTTGTCTTGCTTTGAAAGAAATAAACATCTCTATGCTTGTTTTTCGACGGCTTCTTTGTGCTTGCTATTGTATTTATCGATTTTTCGGTCGATCTTATTAAGATATGTCTGTGTCTGAGCCAATTGTTTTTCGACCTCTTTTTTATGCTCTGTAAAAAAATCCAGTCGTTTTTCATAGGTTGGATCGCCAGCCATCGACCATTCGATAAATTTCTTAATGTCGTTTAACTGCATTCCAGTATTTTTTAAACAGGTGATGATAGATAGGAACGCCAAATCTTCATCCTTGAAGTGACGTCGCCCATTTTCATCGCGAGCAACGAAGGGAAGCAATCCTTTTTGATCGTAAAACCTTAAGGTATAGGCACTGAGTCCTGTTTTCTTAGATGTCTCACTGATTTTATAGCCCATTTTTTTCTCCTATTGAGTCTTTTCTTTTATTTTACCAAATTATTGTGAACAGATGAGGATCAGGCGGATAGCCGTTTGTTTTTTTTCAGCCGCCATTTCTTCTTGCGGTAAATATTTTTTCAACAACTCGTTTACTTCAGCGTTCGTAGGAAATATACCTAGTTCTTCAAGCGTCGTGGGTAATTGAAGACAGTGAAAGAAAGCCTCCATCGCATGAATCCCTTTGAGGGCAGTCTCCGTTTTACTGTCACATGGGGCAACACCCATGATAGTTACGGCAAAGGATACGAAGCGTTCCAATTGTTCTCGGTAAACAGCTCGAGCCCAATTTGGCCAAAGAATACTAAAGGCAGCTGCGATTGAAAGATCGAAAAAAATGCTGAATTCATGCGCAATTTTAAGAATGGATATATTTTTACTTGAATCCAGAATTTTCGGTGGATAGTCCAGCCGGGAAATTCGAGCGTTTTGTTCGGCTCTCATCGGTGAGGACATGGATCTCAATGTTGTATCGATAACGCCTCTTAACAATGATTCATAGAGCTTATCGATAATTATCAGATGTTCAGCATTATCCAGGTATAATGCAGTAAGCGGCATAATGAATTGAACACTTTTATTAACTAGTGACACGATTGGATAATCAATCAAATTTCTTTCTGGAATATGATGAACTAACGGTGGGGAATAGACAGTTTGCCACATAAGAAACACTCCTCTTTTTTGTATATAACAAGCCTATTCCTTCGAGTACACTCTAAGTCAAGCTAAAATGAAAAGAAAAATAGAGAGTTGAATAAGGGAAAAGTATCCCGTTTACGATTGAACAGGTGGGACGACATTGAGTAAAACCGTAGTATTGTTGCTGTTATCCGATGGTTTTGAGGCCTATGACCTTACCAATTGAAGAAGTATCATTAAAAAAACTCCTTTTGATCACTGTTAAGTAAGTGATCAAAAGGAGTTTTTTCTATAGCAATTAGCAAGCGGTTTGTTCTTTTTTCATCTGAAGGGTTGCTAGGAAATAGTCAGCATAAGTCCAGCCGTTTCTAGGATGAAATTTACTGATTTTTTCAGTTTCAAGCTGTTCGATCATTTGAAGCTGTTTTAATAATCTTCGTTCATCTATTTGAGCATAGGCATATGGATCAATAAATGAAACAAAATAGAATCTGGATGTTAAGCGATTCAAGTAGCGCAGCTCATTCATAAGAGGAAGGCTCAGCAGCAGAATATCACCAGTTAAATTTTGGATATCGTTATCACCAAACCTAACGACTTCCACCTGGATAGCGATTTTTTTTTTTCTATCAATTCTTCGAAACGAGCAATCAACATGTCAGTGATCGTGTGGCTGCTGTTTTCTTTAATGATGGTCAGTTTTTTTAAGTTCGTCATTTTTCTCATCCTTTCTGATGTATGTAATCAAAATGGCGGTCAGTTGGTTTTACAATTACTAAGCATTTCAGCACAAAATTACCATAATACCTCGAGCACACTCTAAGTCAATAAAAGCGAAAAAATTTTTTCTATTTTTCTGAGAAGCTCAATTGTTTGTTGCCCTCATCATAGCAACTGATCCAAAGATTTCACATACTTTTAAGAGAACCTAAAACAACGTTCCTATTATTATTGAAGAAAACACAACTTTTTTGAAATGCTGTTTCAAAGGAGAATGGATAGAGACGTTTAAAAAGGTACTTACGAATAAAGGAGCTATGACAAGACTCTTGTCATAGCTCCTATTTCCTAACAAACGGTGCTCCAGAAGCAGCTTTTTCTTCGCAAGTTAAGCATACAGTTGCTGCTAAGTTTCACCAAACAAAAGCCGAAATTTCAAAAAAATTTGAAAAGCACCAAGTAGGTACCATTCAACCTCAGTTCCTACGTCACTATGTTTCTTGGCAATTTTTGGAAATTCCTTCCTATTTCTTGAAGCTGACCACTTCTGTAACAACCTCTTTATTGAACTTTACAATCAATTTCGTGAGCTTCCAAAATCGCTTTGAAATAATCTAAGTCCTCTGTATGCAATTGTGGAATATCATGCATTTGATACGTACGATCGAGTGAGGCATATTTTTTTTCACCGAATTGATGGAAGGGCAGAAGTTCTACCTCTGTGATCTTCATTTGGTTGAATAGTTTTGCGAAAGCTGCTGCGTTTTCTGGACCATCGTTATAACTTGGAATTACCGGAATGCGAACCACAAGATTTTGCTGCTGCTTTAATGCAAGCGAAAGATTTTGCAGGATTGGTTTTAAGGAAACGCCAGTACCAGCTTTATGCTGCACCTCATCATGATGTTTGACATCAAAATAGAGCAGATCCACTTGTGCGATAAACTTATTAAACGCTTCTGGTTTGGCATAACCGGTAGTTTCACTCGCTGTATGGATATTTTTTTCTTTCAACTGTCGTAATAACTCAGTCGCGAATTCTGCTTGGAACAGAACTTCTCCGCCCGACAACGTGACACCGCCATCGGATTCTTCATAGAAGACTTCATCCTTCATAACCTCCGTGATAATTTCATCCATTGATTTGTATTCGCCGACAGTCGTGTGTTCATTTTTTTGCGTATCCCACATTTGCTCCGGTTTGCCGTTTTGAGATTCTGGATTGGAACACCAATAACAACGCAAGGGACATCCCTTGAAGAAAACGACTGTACGGATACCAGGGCCATCGTGGATACTGAATTTTTGGATATTGAAAATACATGTTTTGTCATTCATTGGAAAACCTCCTCCATGTCACTTTGAGTTTAGCACAATTGGTTATTAACGTAAATAATAATTATTACGTACGTAACTAAAATTACTGGAAAAGTTGTTCGAAATTGAAAAATATGATAGGCTGATACAAATGACAGAATATAGATGGAGAAGAACTTATGTCTAGAGAAGAAGAGATTCTTGCGATTGTCAGTAAGAAGAAGAAAATCGAAGTCAACGAACTTTCAGCATTGCTGAATGTTTCGAAAGTAACCATTCGGAAAGATTTGGATAAATTAGAAGCCCGCGGATTATTACATCGCCAACACGGTTATGCACTGCTTAATAATATGGATGATATTAATTATCGCCTAGCACAAAACTATGATTTGAAACGTAAAATTTCCTTAGAAGCAAGTAAAATCGTTAACGATGGCGAAGTAATTATGATCGAGTCAGGATCTACTTGTGCCTTGCTTGCGGAAGAGTTGGCCTTTAATAGAAACGATATTACGATTATCACTAATTCATGTTTCATCGCTTCATATGTTCGCAAAGCCGAGTCAGTGAAAGTTATCCTGATCGGGGGCGAATATCAAAAAGAATCACAGGTCAATGTAGGGCCGTTAGTCAAACAAGTGATCAGTGAGTTTTATGTCGATAAATTATTTGTTGGGATCGATGGTTTTGATCAGCGCAGAGGGTTCACCGGAAGTGATATCACGCGCTGCGATACAACACGAATGCTGGCAACATCAGCAAATCAAACGATCGTGTTGACCGATTCCAGCAAGTTTTCACAAAATGGCGTTGTCTCAGAGTTTGCCTTTAGTGAGATTAGTAAGGTGTTTACAGATAGTATGATCGCTGCGGAGACGTTGGCATTTTTAGAAAAAGAGAAAATTGAGATAGTTACTGTATAAACAGAACAAATCAGCCAGAAAGATCTGGCTGATTTTTTTACTAACAAGAATGCTATACTGGAAGAAACGATGAAGGGTCAGATAATAATGGAGATTCGCCATGTGCAAGAATCAGATCGAAAATTTTGGTTCACACTGGATCACTATTTGCCGGAAAATCAATTCCAGCGGAAGGTTCGGGATAGAATGGGATACGTTCTATTGGTGAATGGGGTAGCTGCCGGACTGTTGAGATACAATCTTTTTTGGGACGAGCATCCGTTTTGTACAATGCTTTATGTAGCCGAGGATTATCAAGGCAAAGGCTACGGGAAAAAGATGATGGCATTCTGGGAAAAAGAAATGCAGCAGTTAGGGTATAAAATGCTGATGACCTCGACTCAAGTCGATGAATCAGCGCAACATTTTTATCGCAAGCTAGGGTATCAAGATGCCGGAGGTTTATTGATGACAGTTCCTGAGTATCAACAACCGATGGAAATGTTTTTTATCAAAGGAATTTAAGGAGGGAAAAAATGAACTATCAAGGAACGTTGATTGCAGTGAAGAACATTGAAGAGGCAAAAGAGTTTTATCATTCCGTTTTTGGTTTAGAAGTGATGGCGGATGCCGGAGTACATGTTCAAATGACAGGAGGATTATTCTTACAGACGGTGGATAGCTGGGCGAAATTCATATATAAGAAGGAATCGGAGGTCGTACTTGAGAACAATGCCATCGAATTGTATTTTGAATCCGATGATATGGATGACTTCATTAACCTTTTGGAGAAGCGAAAGGATATTGTTTACCTGCATCCGTTATTGGAGCACAGCTGGGGCCAGCGAGCAGTGCGTTTTTATGATTTAGATAAGCATATTATTGAGGTGGCCGAAAGTATCACGATGGTGGTCAAACGCTTTATTGATTCTGGGTTGACGCTTGAGGAAACAGCGCAGCGAACAGAAGTGGATGCTCAATACATTGAAGCCATTTTGGCTAAGCTATAGGAACTCAAGATATTGCACATTCGTGCAGTATCTTTTTTTGTTTGAAATCGATTCAAGTTCTATTGACTGTGTTTCTATTCACATGCTATTATATTTACGTAAGAAGATATAATTAGTTTCGAATGAAAAACGGAGGGTGTAACCATGAGTATTCAATTGAAAGAACAAAACGCGCCGTATTTTGGAAAATTAACCAATCGAATGAATCATTTTCGCGAATCAGTATTAACGAAGAAACCGTATATCGATGCAGAACGAGCATTACTAGCGACAGAAGCATACAAAAATCATCAAAATCAGCCGAGTACAGTCAAACGTGCATTGATGCTGCAAAATATCTTGGAGAAAATGTCGATTTATATTGAGGAAGATACGCTGATTGTTGGAAATCAAGCCTCTTCCAATCGCGATGCACCTATTTTTCCAGAATATACAATGGAATTTGTTTTGAATGAGTTGGATTTGTTTGAAAAACGTGACGGGGATGTTTTCTATATTACGGAAAAAACGAAAGAGGATCTGCGCTCAATCGCACCTTTCTGGGAGAATAATAACTTGCGTGCGAAGGGCTGGGCATTGCTGCCGGATGAAGTCAGTGTTTTCATGGAAACAGGTTTCTTCGGAATGGAAGGTAAGTTGAACTCAGGCGACGCTCACTTAGCGGTAGATTATGGACAAATGCTGCGGGTTGGATTAAAGGGGTATCAGGAACGGACATTGAAGGAAAAAGCTGCACTGGATTTGACGATTCCGGAAAGTTTAGATAAATATCAATTTTATAAAGCGGTGTTGATCATGATCGATGCAGTAAAAACATTCGCGGAGCGTTTCTCAGCATTGGCTAAAGAAAAAGCAGAGACCGCTAACCCGCAACGATGCGCAGAGTTATTAGAGATCAGTAGGATTTGCGGAAAGGTTCCTTATGAACCGGCGGAAACCTTTCAAGAAGCCATTCAAGCAACATGGTTTATTCAATTATTATTGCAAATTGAATCGAATGGACATTCATTATCTTATGGACGCTTCGATCAATATATGTATCCTTATTTGAAAGCGGATTTAGCTAAAGGTACGATCACTGAAGAACAAGCGGTGGAGTTGCTGACCAATCTTTGGATCAAAACGTTGACTGTTAATAAAGTCCGCAGCCAAGCGCATACTTTCAGCAGTGCAGGCAGCCCGCTTTATCAAAATGTCACGATCGGCGGTCAAACTAGAGATAAAAAAGATGCGGTCAATGAACTATCTTATTTAGTTTTACGTAGCGTTGCTCAAACCAAATTGCCACAGCCGAATCTGACGGTTCGTTATCATGCTAGTTTAGATAATCGTTTCATGAATGAGTGTATCGAAGTGATGAAGCTTGGCTTTGGCATGCCGGCTTTTAACAATGATGAAATCATTATTCCATCCTTCATGAAAGTGGGTGTAACCGAAGAGGATGCCTATGATTACAGCGCGATTGGGTGTGTGGAAACAGCAGTGCCTGGTAAATGGGGCTATCGTTGTACTGGCATGAGCTACATGAACTTTCCGAAAATTTTGATGATCGCGATGAACGACGGAATCGATCCGGTGTCTGGCAAACGCTTTGTCAAAGGTTATGGCCATTTCAAAGAGATGAAATCCTATGTAGAGCTGCAGCAAGCATGGGATAAAACGGTGCGGGAATTGACGCGGATGAGTGTGATCGTAGAAAATGCTATCGATCTAGGTTTGGAACGTGATGTGCCAGATATTTTATGTTCAGCTTTGACTGAAGATTGCATTGGGCGCGGAAAAACCTTGAAAGAGGGCGGAGCTGTTTACGATTTCATTTCTGGTCTGCAAGTTGGAATCGCTAATATGGCAGATTCATTGGCGGCAATCAAGCAGCTAGTTTTTGATGAAGAAAAAGTAACACCAGATGAGCTGTGGGAAGCCTTGATGACGGATTACGGAAGTGAACGCAGTCAAGAAATTCAGCAAATGATTTTAAACGACGTACCCAAATATGGAAATGATGATGACTCTGTTGATCGGTTGATTACTGAAGCTTACGATAGCTATATTGATGAAATCGCGAAGTATCCGAATACTCGGTATGGTCGTGGACCGATCGGTGGGATTCGCTATTCAGGGACTTCTTCGATTTCAGCTAATGTGGGACAAGGTCGGGCAACGATGGCAACTCCAGATGGACGAAATGCTTGGGTACCATTAGCAGAAGGATGTTCGCCTTCTCATAATATGGATAAAAACGGCCCAACTGCTGTATTGAAATCTGTGTCCAAATTAAGTACCGAAGACATTCTCGGCGGCGTATTGCTGAATCAAAAAGTTAATCCGCAAACCCTAGCCAAAGAGGAAGACAAACAAAAATTAATTATGCTGCTGCGGGCGTTCTTCAATAAATTGCACGGCTACCACATTCAATACAATGTGGTCTCAAGAGAAACCTTGATTGACGCACAAAAACATCCGGAAAAGCATCGTGATCTGATTGTCCGAGTTGCCGGCTATTCTGCCTTTTTCAATGTTTTATCGAAAGCAACACAGGATGATATCATTGAACGGACAGAGCATGTAATTTAATAGAATAGAAAAAGACTTGGTGAACGGCTATGTTCATCAAGTCTTTTCGCTTTTCTGATATAAATAATTCAGCCATTCAGAGTTTTTTCGGCGATTGTCAAAAGGGATGTAGCCATTGTATTTATAAATATAATCGATTTTCCAGCCAGCCTTGTTGGTCCTTTTTTCTTGGATCAACCGAATTAAATCCTCAGCTTGCGGCTCATTGGCTATCTGACTTTTCTGGAGGATATAAATTAAATCAGTTAGGGAAAGATGATAGCTTTGTGGAAACATGCTCTCAGTAATATGAGGGCTGATCGGCTGCTCATTCGATAGACGACGAAACATCTTGTGCTGAAGCATATAGTCAACACCCGAATTAATCATTTCATTTACTGAAGTATCATTAGCGTCAACGACTTCTTGATAAGTCAATAATGCCCGTACGCTCTTTCCAATACCGATAAAACAAGGGACGCTCTTCATACAGCCGCCAAATTTACAGATTCCTTTATGAGGCCAAGTCGTTTTTTGTTCTCGATCAAACACTTGATAACCTTTGATCCAATTAAGGGCATTTTGAGCTTCCTCCGATTTTCCTAATCCAAAGCGGCAATAGGCTTCAAACAGCAGGGCGTTGTAGCAAGGAACGATCTCTTCTAATTTTCCAGTAAAAGCAAATCCCTCCGGTGTTGCTAAATTCCTATTTACAAAACGAATCAGCTCTTGGGTGATCGATAATTTCTCGGCAAAGGGAATTTCAGACAAACCGATCAGAGCAAATATTTTACCTAATGGTTTTAAGTTGGTTAGCTCACTATATTTTTGAACAATTTCTGATTGATTAAGGTAATCTAACGGGTCCTTAATTGAGTCTCCGTGATCTACTTTCATTCGCAACACCAATGCGCTATCCATCTTTCCGCCTCCTTGTTCGTTTCGTTTATTATGCCAGATTTTTTGGAGAATGTAATCTGGTTTTGAATAACCTTTGGAAAGAGTGATGATGAGGAAGTAGCTTAACATGAAAAAGCACCGATCTTTGTGT
Source organism: Enterococcus sp. AZ128 (assembly GCF_051714485.1). NCBI lineage: Bacteria > Bacillati > Bacillota > Bacilli > Lactobacillales > Enterococcaceae > Enterococcus > Enterococcus sp. AZ128. The sequence goes on along the minus strand of NZ_JBIORZ010000002.1, from coordinate 127,438 downwards.
TTAAGATCGGTGTTTTCACGTAAAGATTGTTAACTATTTATACTTAGTTCTTTAATTTCCGTTAGTTCAATATCTTTAATAAATTTGCTTACTTGTTCTTTGTCAATCGTGCCGTTTGTCTCAAATAAAGAGTTGGATATCCCGCAGGCCATAGCATATTTGATGGCATCTTCAATTGTGTAGCCCTTACTGATCGCAAAAGCCATCCCGCCGACTGTAGAATCGCCACATCCGGTGGTATTGACGATCTCAACTTTAGGAATTCGTACATCATAAACTGTCGACTTGTGTTTAACGATCGCGCCATCGCCGCCTTGAGAGATCATGATCGTTTCAATATTGTCAAAAATAGGTTCGTGCAAAATAGTGACCAGTTCTTCATTGGTTTCTATTACTTTTCCAACCAGTTCTTCTAGTTCATAGGTATTAGGTTTAATAAAGCTGGGTCTAATTGATTGCTGCTTTAAAACATTTTCCAATTGTTCACCTGAAATATCCATTAAAATCGGAAATTGTTCACCTACAATTGATCGAATAAAACGTAGTAGGTGGAGGTGAAAGTTCGAATCATCTGAATTTACTGAACCAGAAATACATATCGCATCAATTGCGTATTTTTTTAAAAGGTTAGCGATATGTTGAAAGAAAAGCTGCTCATTTTCTTTCGAAAGATAAAGGCCTTTTTCCACTAGTTCAGTATGAGTATTGCCATCGTGCATGATGGTAATCGCGTTTCGCGAATTGCCTTCCACTGGTAAAAACTCAAGCTGATAGCGATCCTCAGCAATCAGGGTATCTAAAATCATTTTTCCGACAGGGCCACCCAAAATGCCTGTCAAAATTACTCCTTCACCAGATTGCGCAATGACTCTGCCAGCGTTGATACCTTTTCCGCCGATCGAGGTATGAGGATTCTCTACACGATTTACGTGGTCCAAATTCAGTGAGGAAACCAAGTAATTGTAATCCATTGAAGGATTTAGTGTAATCGTCAGGATCATTCTTGTTCCTCCTTAATGATTTTCGTAAATGAACTATAGTAGTCAAATGTCGTATCAGACAGCTTGTCATCAGTCACTAAGTAATCCACATCTGATAAGGAATAGAAAGTATAGACATCTGATCGGTTGAATTTTGAGCTGTCAGCAACGACGCATTTTTTCCGGGAATGTTTAAATGCAACTCGTTGGATAGATCCTTCGATTGAGTTTGCAGTAGTCACATTGTTGTCAAAAACGCCATTCGTTGCTGCAAAAGCAATGTCAATATTCAAGTTGTCAAAACTCTTTTCGGCAATTTCTCCATAGAACTCTTCAGTCGTACGAGAAAATTCGCCACCTGTTAATAACACACGATAATCCGTGTTATAAATCAGATAATTAAAAGCAAGCAAGCTGTTTGTGATCACAAACAAGTTTGCTTTTTTTATTTCTGGCAGAGCATGGAGCATTGTCGTTCCAGCACCAATATAGATCGTATCATTATCCGAAATGATGCTATCCATCACTTTCCCGATAAATTTCTTTTCAGGAACATTAGTATCGATTTTTTCTTGAGTTGACAACTCTTGATCAATTTTTTCCAGTTTTTGTGCGCCGCCGTAAATTTTTACTAGTAAAGATTTTTCAGCAAGTTCATTGATGTCTCTTCGAATCGTCATGTCGGAGACGCCTAAATGTGAAGATATTTCTGGAATGGATAAGTAGTCATTTTCATGTAACAAATCCAAAATTTTTTCTTGTCGCTCTTTTTTTAACATGGAATCACCTCTAATTAAGTAAGCTCTTACAATGGGTCGTAGGATACTCAGCTATGTCTATACATTAATTAATAGCATTTAAAGAAAGAAAAAGCAAGGATTAAATGTTCTGATGTGTTAAAGTTTGTTAAATAATCAAGAGCGTTTAAGTTATATCATGTTGTCGAGTGAAATAAAATGGTAAGTAAGCGTTGACAAACAAATTTAAGCGTTGTATATTTACATTGTAAAACATATCTTAACAAAGATTAACAAAATATTTCAACTTGTGTTGGAAAGGAGTGAAGCATTAGTGGATTATAAAGAAATGTTTGACAAACAACTGATTAGTCTTGAAGTAGAAGGCGACAGCGAGGAAAAGGTGTTCGAAAGTGTCGCTGCTCATTTGAAAAAATTAGGTTTTGTCAATGAAGGGTATTTGAGAGGAATCACTGCACGAGAAAAACAATTTCCTACAGGACTGATTACTCAGCATCTGAATATTGCCCTGCCACATTCTGATCCGGAGTATATTGAGAAACCCTTTGTCTATATTGCAAGATTGAAGGATGAGGTAACAGTCAAGCAAATGGGAGATAGTCAAGAAATGGGTGTGAAAAATTTGTTCTTCCTAGGTATTAAGGATCCTAAAGGACAGGTCGGATTGCTTCAAGCTTTTATGGAATTATTTATGAAAGAAGAGTTTGTTACAGCGTTTAGGCAGGAACAAGACAAAAAGAAAATCTATCAATTATTTACTCAAAATATTTAGGTAGAAGTTTTAATGATTTAAATCATAAAAATTGGAGGAAATTAGAATGAAAAGAAGATTGATTGTTGCATGTGGAAGTGGAGTTGCTACGAGTCAAACAATTGCCAGCAAGATTGCCGGATTATTGGAAGATGATGGGATTGATTTTCCAGTTGAAGCAGTAGACTATAAATCAATTCAAAATGAATTGCCATCTACAGGAATTTATGTTTATGTTGCGCAACCAGATGATGAGGTTTTGGAAAAAGCAGAAGAACTTGGTGTAAAGGTATTTCCGGGGATTCCATTTTTGACTGGAATGGGCTCTGATCAAATTTATGAGGATATCAAAGCTTTAGTCGACTAAAAAAAACTTACTAAAGAAAGAAGTGGAAAAGGTGCAAATATTTCAAGACATTATTAATTATATCTTAGGGTTGGGCTCAGCAATTTTTGTTCCATTGATTATTTTGATTTTAGGATTGGTTGCCGGAATGAAGTTCAAGAAAGCATTTATGTCAGCGATTACGTTAGGGATTGCCTTTACCGGGATGTCAATGGTGATCGGTTTTATGTCGAATGCTGTAAGTCCGGCATCAGAAGCATTAGCCAAAAATACTGGCCTTAATTTGCCTGCTTTAGATTTAGGTTGGACCGGTGCGGCAAGCATTACGTGGTCATGGTCTTACGCCTTCGTTTTTTTCGCAGTGGTACTAGGAGTTAACTTCATTATGTTGATTCTAAATTGGACAAAAACGCTGAATGTTGATATGTGGAACGTCTGGGGTAAAGCTCTAACTGCGTATTTGGTTTACTTTATCAGTGGCAGTCTGTTAGCTGGCTTTGTCACAGCAATCGCTCAAGTTATTTTGGAATTGAAAATGGGGGATATGTTTCAACGACATATTGAAGATTTGACAGGTATTCCTTTGGTAACAGTTACGCATTTAATGAATATCTCTGCTGTTCTGTTATTACCAATCAATGTGATCATGGATAAAATTCCATTCTTTAACAGACGTGCGGATACGAAAGCATTGAAGAAAAAAATCGGTGTTTTCTCTGAGAATTCTGTAATGGGATTTCTAATTGGGTTGGGTCTGGGATTAGCGGCGGCTTATGGAGTATCAGGTTCGTTGAACTTAGCGATTCAAATTGCAACTGCGATGGCTTTGTTCCCAATGATTTCAAAAATGTTCATGCAGTCACTTTCTCCTTTAGCGGATGCAATGTCTGAAATGATGAAAAAACGATTCAAAGATCGTGAAGTATACATTGGTTTAGATTGGCCGGTTCTAGCAGGCCGATCTGAGATTTGGGTAACCGCTATTCTTTTAGTTCCAGTGTTTATTGGTTATGCGATTATTTTACCAGGAAATCAAGTATTGCCTTTAGCTGGGATCATTAACTATTCGATCGCTGTTGGCGGGTTGTTGCTAACTGGCGGAAACCTTGTCAGAATGTTGATTATGGGTGTCATTTCTATGCCGATCTATCTTTATGCTGCAACATATCTAACACCGATCCTAACGGGGTTAGCTGATAAAACAGGGGCAGTTGAAGGGATCAAAAAAGGGCAGCAAATCACTTGGTCATCAATTGAAGGTCCAGAATTTAGAATTCTATTTGCTGAAGCCTTTAAAGGCAATATTCTGGGAATAGTCGGTTCGGTTGTCTTTATCGCGATGTTCGTTTGGTTGTATAAATATATGAACAAAGCAAAGGTTCCAAGTCAAAGATATGAGGAATTAGCAGATAAAAAAGTGAGTAATGTAAAAGTCGCTGGATAATGGACTGAAGGCAGGTAAAGTAAATGGAAAACAAAAAAGAAAATAGAGAAAAAACCAAATGGTTAGTTGTTTTGTTTCTTGCAATCGTCAGCTTTATTCTAGCCTTCATAACACAGCAACTAATTTTCAATTTTGCTGCTATTGGTTTAGCAGTCTGCGTATATAAATATGGTAATCCAGTACTTTTCAAGGAATACGACGATCGCAGAAAGAAGAAATATGAAGAAGCGATGCAAGTGAGGAATGCGGCACAAACAGCTATTACAAGTAAAAAAATATTCAAAAAATAGAAAAGGTGGTCTCGACTATGTCAGACGGACGGATGATTTTTGAAAGAGAAAGAGAAGATCTAGCACGGATCGTAAAATTGATTTTTGCAAGAAAGAATACAAATGTCGCAGGAGGCAACTTTTCGTTTAAAACGACCGATAAAAACGGCAAAGAATATATTATTATGACACCAACAATGATGTCGGAAGCTTATTTAGGAGAAGTATCACCAGCCCAAATTTTAGTTGTTGAACCTCATACACGAGAAGTGATTGATGGGGTGGGCAAATTGACACGAGAAATCAATTTGCATGAGGCAGTTTATGATACAAATCCAGAAATAAAAGCAGTATTACACGCACATGCACCTAATTCAATGTTCTGGGCAACTGCCGGTCTAGACATGCCTAACTTAACGGAAGCTACACAAAAAATTGGTTATGTTCCGGTACTTGATTTTGAACCGAATTGCTCTCCAGAGTTAGCAGAGTTAGTTTCAGATTATATGGTAAAAGAAAAGTTGAAGCTACCTAATATGCTGTTGTTGAATAGTCACGGTGTATTGATCAGTGCACCAGGTGAAACAGGGATCGAAGCAATCCATAAAGCATTGCAGATTCTAGATACAACAGAATGGAATGCAGAGATTGCTTATAAACAAACGATCTTCCAATCGTTAGGACTTTTGGATGGGTATTATTCCAAAGGTAAACAAGTTGGAACGATTGAAGATTTGAAAGAGCACAGTCCGATATATAGTCGCGAAGAGATATTCGCAGGTGGTGATTAGAAATATTTGCTTGGATGAGAAGACAGATATGTTTTCTTGTCCAGGCTTTTTTTGAATTTGCTCTCTATAGAATTGAAACTATATCTGTACTATGAATTATTTACATAGCTATATTTAGAAGGTTGATTTAAGGTGTTTTCCACTGTATACTCAACGTTGAGTATAATGGGAAGAGAGGATCTGAAATGATAAAATTACTTGTACTAGGTTTGCTGGATGAAAGAGAGCTGTCTGGGTATGACATTCAACAAAAAATAAGTCATGCAGATGCTGAACGATGGGGCGGCGTTCTGGTAGGTTCGATCTATCATGCCTTAAAAAAGTTGGAACAGGAAAAATATATTGAATTAGCTAGTGTTGAAAAGACTGGGCATCGTCAAAAGTCAGTCTATAGAATTACTGATTATGGGAAGGAATACTTGCAGTTGCTTGTTGTTGAAGCGTTAAGCAAATCATCGATCATTTATCCTACAACTTTGTATAGTGGGCTATCTCTTCTTGATAAAATTTCGCCTGAAGAAGCACGGCAAGCCTTAAAAAAACAAAAGGAATTACTTGATCAGGAATATCAATCGCTTGAGCAAGGGGACAAAGGCAATAAGGACCAAGATATTTCCGTTATATCAAGAATCACGATCGCTAATATGTTCACCATTATTCAACAGCAGCAGCGGTTCGTTGACGAAATATTAGAGGCGTTAGACAAACAGAAAAATGAGGACAACAAATGAAGATTATTTTGACAATGGTTTTGGGATTGATCCTACTTCTTACATTAATAATAGTTATCGGAAGATCAATCAATGCCAAGAAGTACAAAATTTACACGAAAACAGGTGTTCAAAAAACAGAATACGTTACTTTAGGCGGGATAAAGCAATATATTCAAATTCGTGGGGAAGACGCAGCTAATCCGATTGTTTTGGTACTCCATGGTGGTCCGGGCAGTAATATGTCGTATTATTCTTATGATTGGCAGAGTGCTTTTGAGCAAGACTATACGATCGTTCATTGGGATCAACGAGGTTGCGGGAATACGTTTTATTGTAATAGGGAAGGGGCTAAGCCAACAGTCGATGTATTGTTATCAGATGTAGACGAATTGGTGGATCATCTTCGTTTAACCTATAATAAAGAGAAGATTATTATTCTAGGGCACTCTTGGGGAACATTTCTTGGAGGGATTTATGCAGGAAAACATCCTGAAAAAGTATCCGCTTATGTCGGAGTAAGCCAAATGCTGGATTTTAAGCAATCTGAAAAAGTGTCAGCGGAAGAGGCTATTCGTTTCGCTAAACAAATTAGCAGAAACAAAGATGCAGCAAAGATAGAAGAACAACTTGAAGGAATATTATCTTATCGGAGAATCGATAGAAAATGTGCGGCAGACTTTTTGAAATTTCGACAACTTAAAGGGAAGTATCTTCCGAATGGAGAGGAGTTGTCTATGAGGCATACGATGTGGAATATTTTTTCATCGCCATATATGACATCTAATGATTTAAAGTGGCTGTTCAATTTTAAGCAATTGATTGAATCTAATACTGAATTGTATAAGGAACTCTTGTCAGAAAAGAATTTATCAATGTACGATTTTAGTATGGACTATGAGATTCCTACGTTCATAGTTGCTGGTGATTGTGATTGGATAACCCCATTCAGTATGGCTTTGGATTATTTTAATGATATCTCTGCACCGCAAAAAAAGTTTATTTCGATTGAAAAAGCAGGACATAGTCCATTTATGGATAAGCCAGCTATATTTTCAAAAGAGCTGTTAGAGGTATTGGATACTGTAGAAAAATAAGACTAGCAAATTCATTTTTTTATGGAAAAATGATTCTATAGCTTTATACAAGCGAACTGACTCTAGCGCTTTCCTTAAGAATTTGATAGTCTAGAAAAGAAAAGAGGCGTTGAAATGTTGAAAACAGATCGATTTCAAGCGATCATGTCGTTGCTAGAGGTTAACGGAACGGTGCGAGTCAGTGATATTATGGACAAATTATCGGTTTCTGATATGACAGTACGGCGTGATTTGGATGAGTTAGAAAAGCAAGGCCTATTAGAGCGGGTACACGGCGGTGCGAAATTAAAGGATTTTTATCGTCATGTTGAGCTTTCACATACGGAAAAGCAGATCATGCTTCAAGATGAAAAACAACGAATCGTAGAAAAGGCCAATGAATTGATCAACGAAGGAGATACGATTTTTCTAGGACCTGGGACAACGATCGAATTACTCTCAAAAATTATTAGAGTGGAGTCGCTACGAATCGTGACGAATTGTTTACCAGTCTTTGAGGAATTGAATAAACATAGAGGAAATCGGAAAATTTATTTATTAGGTGGGGAAATGCGGGAAACTACGCAATGTTTTGTTGGTGAGATCACTAATAAATCATTGAATGATATGAATTTTCATAAGGCATTTTTCAGTTGTAATGCGCTTAATGAACAAAAAATCATGACTTCGACTTTTGAAGAAGGTCAAACCCAGCAAATTGCTTTAAATAATTCTGTTGAGCGTTTCTTATTAATTGATCATTCAAAGATTGGAAAAAAAGATTTTTCTGTCTATTACAATTTGCAGGATATTACTGCTGTGATTACAGATAAGGATGAACAGAAACATTACGAAAAGATTGAGAAAGAAGAAAAGTATATTGTTTAAAAATGATATGAAAAGTCTCTTAGAACTCTTTGTTGAGATCTAAGAGACTTTTTTTGCGTACATTATTATTGATAGAAGCCTATAAAAAGAATTCAAATCCTTTAAAAAAATTAAAAAGCTTGACCAATTCGAAACGCTGTCATTGTTATATAATAAAGAAGCGAAGATAATAATCGAAGGAAGATAAGAATTCATAAATTAAAAGGAGAGAACACTTATGCCAACAAAACCAGTGTCACAAATCACTCTATTTACTATGGGAAAAGAAAATCTAGAACGTCGAATTTCAAAGGTATACGCAGATTCGCCAGATGCGGATTCTGTTATCCAATATATTGTGGCAGTGCTGATCCGGCACTCGTTATGCATCAGTGATTTCTCTGATTTTTGCAATGAATTAGTGCGAGAAATTTTCCTTTTTGCGGAGCCGTCAGATGTGCTGCGCAAACTTTGTCCCTTGTTCCGTGATTCTTTCCCAAGTGGAAAAGAATGGGAACAGGTTTTTCGTCGTTTATATAAGAATAAAAACGAATACCACCGCTTCAATAATCGTTTGAGTGATTGCAAGAAGTATTTATTCACCGAAACAACGCCAGTAGAAGAAACCGACGGCCAGCAATATAAGCTATTGTCAACCTTTGAGGATGCGGTAGGGAAAATTCACACCTGGAGCTTGCGGGATGCGGATCTTCATTCGTCAGGAATGAAAATCGACGCGGTTTTAGAGCTGATGAGTTCCTTAACGATCTTCGAGAAGGACGGCATTCGCCGCTTTGTTAAACTAGAAAACTCTGATATCCAAAACTGCACCCGCCATCCCAAAGTCAAAAAAGGCGAGATCGTGGAGGAGACCGAACCACGCAAACCAGTTCAACCAAGAACCGACGTGGTATCCAGCGTTGACTTCGGTACGATGACGGAAGATGAAAAACTGAAATTAGTGAAATTGTTATTACCAGAAGGGATGGCTCTGACCGATACACGAATGAATGCGTTTAAATCTGAAGCTCCAAAGGAAAAGGAGTGTACTGAAAGTTCCGTCGTAACACCACAAGCAGCGGAACCAGTCAGCGAAGGCACTGTTTCTGCAATAAAAGAAGCACCAAAAGCACCAACTAAAAAGGCCTCTGAACCAAGACCAATGGCTCTTTCCACAACCGGAAATCCCAGTTTTAAAGAATATAAAAAGCCAAAAAGCGCGGGGCAACTGGAGCGGGAGCGCCGAGAAGGATTGTTGAGGCAGATACCCGAAGGGAAGAGAGCATCCAGAAAAAAGAATGAAAAGAATAAGCGAAAAAACAAACGGAAATAGGCTATTTACGCGGACCTGAGGGCGTCATTTTGTAAAAGAATTTCCTAAGTATGAAGGGCTATTTGTTGTGGGGAAAAGCCGATTTATAGACGATAGAAGACATTTGTATAAAAATAAACCGTCCAAATCTTTTACAAGAATTGGACGGCTTATTTTGTTTGGCTGAACTAGGCTATTTTACTTCAGCCGCGTAGGCAACATTGCCTTTGGTGGTTGAAGTCGCAGTTTTTTTCTCTTTTTCAACTGCGTAAGTAGCGTTGCGTTTCTTCATTTGACGTGCATACCAGATGAAGATTAGTAGGTAAGCTGCCAGAGCCAGAGCGGCGTAGATTACGAATTCGATTTGACCCTGTGAGGCATTACCAACTAAATAACCTAGGAATTTTTCGATCGGACCTTCCATTGTTGTATGAGAGATTAGTGCAGATTCACTTAATCCTGAAGGGAAAGCACCAACAGCTTTGGCCGTTTGTGTAACGAATGGTGCGATCAAAGTACCTGACCACAAGAATAGTGGCAGCTCAATGGCTCCGATAACGATCATGCGGATCAATTTTCCGCGAGTAACGACAAGCAATGCAGGCGTCACTCCCATGGCGATAATCCCACCTAATGGCAATAACTTATTTCCAGGTAAAATGATTGCCTCTAATAACATGATGGGTGCTAAAACATTCGCGGCAGCCCAAATTTCAGCGCGACCGGCTAAGAAAGGCCAGTCTAAACCAATATTGATGGTACGACCTTTTAAACGTTTGTTAGCAAAGTCAGTGATTCCTTGTGATAAAGGCTCCACAGCTGCGATAAACCATGCCCCAATCAAAGAGAACAATTCCAAACAGACGGCCGCAGTAAAGGCTAATGAAAAGATTTGTGTTGGTGTTTGACCAGCTAATAACCCAACAAAAATCCCCAAATAAATTCCAATTGCAAATTTTGAGCCCCAAAAGCCGATTTTACTGTTTAGTTTGGCGGCATCGAAGTCGTATTTATCCAACCAAGGGAAGATTTTATCAAATATTTTATCAAAAACCATGATGATTGGATTCATCATATAGTTCATATGCGTTGTTGTCATCGGGTTGCTGTCAGGTGCATTCAATAAGTCATTGAATGTAGGTTTCATCAAATCGGAGTTCCAAATTTTAAGTACACCGATAAAAATAACCAACGCTGTTGCGATTAACAAGTTCGCTCCAGAGAATATTGCGAATAATCCAACGATTGCTAAATGCCAAATATCAAAAATATCAACATCTAGGGTGTTTGTTTTTTTCATGGCTAACATAATAATATTGACGATAACCATTACCAATAAGAAATAAAGTGTGTATGGAGAGCCCCAAGTGATAGTCGCTAAAGGAGCCCAGCCTACATCTGTGATGTTCAAAGAAATTCCGGTACGTTCAACAAAAGCGGTCATAGCGTCTGAGAATGCAGTGGTTAAAATGCCAATAATAGCTCCGATACCAGTTAAGGCGATCCCAAGTTTTATTCCGCCTTCTAAGGCGCGTGTCGGTTTCACTCTAAAAAATAAGGCAATAACAGTTAGTACGATGGTCATTAATGGTGCCGCCCCTAAATTAATTAGGGGAGTAAAAATTTGATTGGCGATATCAATAAATGTACTCATTAGCTTGTCCTTTCTTGGTGACTATTTATTTAATGATTGGATAGCGCTTTCCATACTTTGGTAAACAGGCTCTGCCATCGCGGGAATACGATAAAGGATTGCACCCGCATCAACAACAGGGATATTCACATTAAATCCTAAGTCTGTATTTGCGATTTGAGCGAAAATGTCGTAGTGAGATAGCATTTCTTCATTAATATCTTTGATCATTACGGCATCGCAGGTTACTTGATACCCACGATTGTTCAATTCTGTTTCTAAGGCACTTTTGATTTGATGGCTTGAATTAACTCCAGCGCCACATGCTGCTAAAATTTTGATCATGATTGTTCTCTCCTTTAATTGGTTCATTATTTTGATCTGCAGATTATGCAGAGACTCCCATAGTAAAGTGTTCCTCTAAAAACTGATAGATGGCTTCAGTATCGTCTAGTTTGAAAAAAGAGCATAACTCTTGTTTATCGACCGAATTAATGAAATCCATAATATCCGCCAACATACCTGCTTGTGCTTCGCCGTTTTCGTTTAAAATCATAAATAAAAAGCGGATAGAAATAGAATCACTGGGGGAGATCATATTATGGAACGTAATCGCATTGTTCAATTTTATTGGAACGATCCGAGTCGTCCGTACAAAGTCACTCTCCGTATGTGGAATTGCGATGTCCGGTAATAGTTCAGAAACGGGGGAAAGATCCAGGCCAGTTGGGTAATTTCGCTCACGCTCTAAAAGACTCTCCAAAAAATCTTCAGTAACTAACTGTTTGTTTAATAGATCTAAATAAACTTCCTCAAAAACTTCTTCTTGGGTTTCCTTGCTAGAAACATAGGTTGTCTCCTTGAAAAAAAGCTTTTTCAAACAGAACAGCTCCTTTCTAAGTTCGTTTGTGTTTGTTTGCAAGTTGAGTATAATCGCTTACATTTCTTTTGTCAACACAAAACAAAATTAAATAAACATATGCTGTTGATAAATGTTTGATAATGTTTTATTATATGTGTGTGGAGGGACAACATATGCTGAAAACAGAGCGTCAACAGTCAATTTTAGCCATGTGTGATCGCTATGGGACGATCACCGTAAAATTTATTCAAGAGGTTCTAGATGTTTCTGATATGACCATCCGACGTGATTTGGAGGAGCTTGCTCAGAACAAGAAACTTTTACGAGTCCATGGTGGTGCACAGAAAATGAACAGTGAAGAAACAGCTGCCTTTATAGAAGCAAACGAACTTTCCCATAAAGAAAAGAAAAAGCTGCACACCAAAGAGAAAGAATATATCGCAAAAAATGCGGCTGCCCATATTACGAACGAAGATGACACGATCTTTCTTGGATCAGGAACGACGATCGAATTGATGACGCGGTATATCAAGTCTTCCTCACTGCGGATCGTGACTAATAGTTTGCCCGTTTTCAATCTATTAAGTGAAACAAAGAGATTTGAACTTTACTTGATCGGCGGGCTTTATCGCGATAAAACGGGGGCTTTTGTTGGTTCGATCGCTAATGAGGCTGTCCAGAAAATTGGGATCAAAAAGGCTTTTATCGGGGTCAATGGTTTAAAGGGGGCGGAAGTTTCTAACTTCAGCATTGAAGAAGGAACACTTCAGAAAATCGTGTTGGACAATGCGGCGGAGAAATGTTTGGTTTCCGATGCCAATAAATTCGATCATAGTGATTTCTACAATTTCTACGATCTACGCAAGGTTGATGTACTATTTACGGATTCTACTCTTTCAGTCGAACTGAAGAGTTATTATCAGCAATATACTAAGATCATTCAATAGACACAGGATTAAAAGGAGGAAATAGCAATGCGTGTAGTAATTGGTTCAGACAGTGATGGCATGAGGCTAAAGGAAGTAATCAAGGAAGACTTGATTGATAGAGGATTTACTGTAATAGACAAAAGTGAAACGGCTTCGGAGGATTTTGTTGAATCAACGTTGGCGATTGCAAATGATTTAAATGAAAACGAAGGCAGCTTAGGAGTGGCGATCGATGGTTACGGTGCCGGCAGTTTTATTACAGCGGTGAAAGTGAAAGGCATGGTGGCGGCGGAAGTTTCTGATGAACGTAGTGCCTATATGACAAGAGAGCATAACAACTCTCGTATGATCACCTTAGGATCAGAAATCGTCGGTGACGAACTAGCATTGAATATCGTTAGAGAGTTTTTGCAAGCGAACTATGACGGCGGCCGTCATCAGGTTCGGGTCGATATGTTAAATAAAATGGCGTAGAAAAAACGAGAAGGGATGAATAAAATGAAAATCGCAATCGGCTGTGACCATATTGTCACAGATACAAAAATGGCTGTATCAGATTTCTTAAAATCAAAAGGACATGAAGTGTTAGACATGGGGACTTACGATTTTACCCGGACTCATTATCCAATTTATGGAAAAAAAGTTGGCGAAGCCGTTACAAATGGTGAAGCAGATTTAGGTGTTTGTTTATGTGGTACCGGCGTTGGGATCAATAATGCAGTCAACAAAGTTCCCGGTATTCGCAGTGCATTGGTACGTGATATGACGACCGCGATTTACGCGAAGGAGCAGTTAAACGCCAATGTAATCGGGTTTGGGGCACGAATTACAGGAGAATTCTTGATCTGTGATATCCTTGATGCTTTTATCCAAGCGGAGTATCAGGAAACGGAAGAAAATAAAAAATTGATCGCTAAGATTGATCATGTTGAAAAAGCCAGCGCTGATCAGTCCGATCCGCATTTTTTCGATGAGTTTATCGAAAAATGGGACCGCGGCGAATACCACGATTAAGAGGGCGATTCAATGATCCTAACAATTACGATGAATCCTTCAATCGACATCTCTTATCCATTAGAAGAATTTAAACTGGACACCGTCAATCGAGTGAGAAATGTCAAAAAAACAGCTGGCGGCAAGGGATTAAACGTTACTCGTATTTTAAAGCAATTTAATGCAGAGGTGACCGCTAGCGGTTTGATTGGTGGGTTTTTAGGAGAAGAAATTAAAAAAGATTTGGACCAGAATAAGATTCTCCATGATTTTCTGCCAATCGGCGGTGAAACGAGGAACTGTATTGCTGTGCTGCACGAGGGACAGCAAACCGAAATTCTGGAAAGCGGACCAGTTATTTCTGAAGCAGAAGCGGCGTCTTTTCTGAAGCATTTCGAACAATTAGCGATAAAGGCGGATATTATCTCGTTTTCAGGCAGCTTGCCAGAAGGGGTACCAGTAACTTTTTACAGCCTAATGCTGCAGGTGTGTCAGGAAAAACCAGTCGTTTTGGATTGCTCCGGCAACGCTTTGAAAGAAGTACTTAAAGGGGATGTAAAGCCGCACTTGATCAAACCGAATACGGAAGAATTAGCTGGATTATTAGGCCGAAGGGTCACAACGGATACAGAAGAATTAAGGGTTGCCCTATCTGATCCGCTGTTTGCAGAGATCGAATGGGTCGTTGTCTCAATGGGCGGCGATGGTGCTTTTGCGAAGCATCATGACAAATTTTATCGTGTGACGATTCCGAAAATCGAGGTCGTAAATCCTGTTGGTTCCGGTGATGCAACAGTAGCTGGTTTAACTGCCGCTATCGAAAAAAACTTATCAGATGAGGATGTTTTAAAGCAAGGCAATGTTTTAGGAATGTTAAACGCACAAGAGGCAACAACAGGCTATGTTGAATTGGCCAACTATCAAACATTATTTAATCAAGTTCAAGTCGAGGAAGTCTAGTAGGAGGATATGAAAATGAATGAAGAAAAGCTTCAATTTATCAAACGATTGTGTAATGAAGATGGGGTAATCGGAGCGTTAGCCATCGATCAACGCGGGGCGTTAAAGAAGATGATTACGAAGTTCAAAGAAACTAATGCGGAAGAGGCTGAAATCATTGAGTTCAAGAAAATTGTATCATCTCAATTAACCAAATATGCTTCATCGATTTTATTAGATCCGGAATATGGATTGCCTGCTGCGGATGTCAGAGCTGAAAACGCCGGATTATTATTAGCTTATGAAAAAACCGGTTATGACGCCTCTACTCCTGGTCGTTTACCTGATCTATTATCTATCTGGTCAGTCAAACGTCTAAAAGAGGCGGGAGCAGATGCCTGTAAGTTCCTGCTTTATTATGATGTGGATGAGTCAGAAGAAATCAATAATCAGAAGCATGCCTTTATCGAGCGAATTGGTTCAGAATGCCAAGCAGAAAACCTCCCATTTTTCCTAGAATTGGTTTCTTATGATGCAACTATTTCTGATGCAAGTTCAAAAGAATACGCGCGTAGAAAACCCCACAAAGTGATTGAAATGATGAAAGAATTTTCTGATTCGCGTTACGGAGTCGATGTCTTAAAGGTTGAAGTCCCAGTAAATATGAATTATGTGGAAGATTATGCGGCCAGAGAAGTTGTTCATAGCAAGGCAGAAGCTGCAAGTTTCTTCAAAGAACAGTCAGAAGCGACCGACTTGCCATTCATCTTTTTGAGCGCCGGAGTAAAAGCGGAATTGTTCCAAGAAACGTTGCGGTTTGCCAAAAATGCAGGGTCAACCTTTAACGGTGTACTTTGCGGTCGTGCCACATGGGCGAACGGTGTAGAAAGTTATATCGTGGATGGTAAAGAAGCAGCGATCGAGTGGATGAATACGCAAGGAAGAAAAAATATCGATGAGCTCAATGCGGTGTTGAAAGAGACGGCTACACCCGTAGATATTCTTGCAGCTTCATTATCATAAAAGTAGACCTACAAAGACTGTAAACAGAAATGTTTATGGTCTTTTTTTACAGGATGAAGCAGATAATGATAAACTGATATGTAAGGGGATACAAAATATTTGGAAAGTGAGTTGAAGAAAATGATTTTAGTAACATCAGCGGCGGGGAACACTGGTCGGATCATGGGTAGAGGCAGGATTTGATGTTTTAGCGACCGATATCAATCCAAAAGTAAAGGATCTGCCTGGAATTAAAAAGGCGATGATCGGTGATCTGACCGATTTATCTTTTATTGAGACAGTAATGAAAGAGGCATCAATCGTCGTATATATTCCACCATTATTTTCAGCCCAAGAAGCGTTAATCGGTCAACGAATGGTGGATAAAGCGATCGAATATAAAATTCAGCATTTTGTGTTTATCTCAGTAATGCATCCAATTTTGACTAGTTTGTTGCAGCATACGGCTAAACGGGATGTGGAGGAATACTTGATTTATAAAGGCATGGAGACGCAGTGCTCTTATACGATTTTGCAGCCGATGCATTATATGCACAACTTCAATCCGCAGACGGTAGCTGAAACGGGCGAGTATAAAATTTTCTATGATGTTGACAGTAAAGTCGGTTATGTTGCGACCGAAGATGTCGGTGAAGTCGTAGTCAAGGTATTGAATGATCCTACGAAACATAATAAAGCCACCTATGAATTAGTGGGTACAGAAGCTTACTCACCGAATGATTTAATTAAAATGTTCAATCAGATCACAGGGAGAAATGCACGCTCCGCTTATATTGATGTAGAAGAATTTTTAGACCAAATCAACGCGAATGATCTTTTCTTTAGAGAAGGCTTCAAGCATTTGGCGCATTCTTACACGACTTGGGGATTAGATGGCAATACCAATGTGCTGGCTTGGCTACTTGATCGTGAACCGATAAGTTTTGGAGAGTATGTGATAGCAAAATTAGAGGGATGATAAAAAAAGGTTGTGACAGAAGCTGCTTCTGGAGCGCCGTTTATTCGAAAAAAGCTGAGACAATTTTGTCTCAGCTTTTTTAGTCGGAAGTAGTAATATCGTTGTTTCAAATAGGGAGCTACTTATTGCAATTTAGCATAGGCGTTAAATCCGATACCTTCATCTTTCCAGCCCACTTTAATCAAATGGTCGCGTTCGCTTTTTAGCATGGTGAAGTGGTGAGCTCCAGCTCCAACAGCATTCGGATTATATAAACGGTAAACAGGTTCGCCTTCGGTACCAGCAACATAGAATCCAATGTTATCATCATGCCAGCCGACCTTGATCAGATTTTGTAGTTCGTCAAAATTGGTTGTGTAGTGATGATCTCCTGCATTCGGATTATAGACTCTATATAGATACGGTTTGTTTTCAGTTGTATATCCCGGTCCATAATAGCCAATACCTTCACTTTTCCAGCCATATTTGACAAGAAGATCACGTTCATAATTACTAGGTGTAAATAAATGTTCACCTGAGTTTGGATTATAGAGTCGATTGATTGCGATTCTTGGTGATTCAGCCGCCGATGCTTTTGAATTAAAACCAATAGTACCAAGTAAACAAAGTCCAACCAGCATAACCAACATGGCAAGCGATAGATGCTTTTTCTTCATTCTTAATCCCTCCAATGTATCTGTGAGTAAACGACAATTAAAAAAATACTAACTAAACGGATTTGATCAATTAGTGTCCGCGATTAATCTATTTATTTTAATTAATTATATCATAATACATTTATCTATTTCTTTATTGTTATGAAAAATGTTTATTTTGTCAAAGCAGTAAATAATGTGCCTTGTTGTTCATCGTTTAAAAACGATGAACAGCCTCAAATTTCAATATTTTTGGCAAAAATCTTAAAATCTTCACAAAAAGGGAATGGACTTTGATGAATAGCCTGTACTATCCTAAAAAGAACAAGAAAGATTATTTTATCCAATTTAGGAGTGAGAATAGATGCGTGTATTGGTGGTCGAGGACAATCGTGAATTGGCCTTATCGGTAAAAAAAGGACTGGAGCAAGAGAATATTTCGGTGGATCTGGCTTACGACGGCGAGCTTGGAGAAGAGAAGGCTTTTGTCAATTCTTATGATGGGATTTTACTGGATTTGAATCTGCCGAAAAAAGATGGCTTAGATGTTTTGCAGAGTTTAAGAGATTCAGGCGTGGAAAGTTCAGTCATAATTATTACCGCACGTGATGAGATCGAAGAACGGGCCAAGGGATTAGATTTCGGTGCAGATGATTATCTGGTAAAACCCTTTGAGCTATTGGAATTGAAAGCTCGGCTACGCGCTGTTATCAGACGTTATCATGGCCGTGCGCTGCCGCAGATTTCGATCGGTGGTTTGACTGTTGATCCTGTTTGTCGTAAGGCCAGTTATCAGAAAAAAGAAGTTTTTCTAAAACCGCTGAATTGTAATATTAATCGCAACAAAGAACCCATCAAAAATTTCTAGTAAAATGAGTTTAGGATAACAAACTACTAGGAGTGATTTTGATGGGTTCACACAAAAAGCTTACACGAGATAATCGAAAATGTATAGAGACGATGATTTATGATGCCAAGAGTATTCAAGAAATAGCGGACAGAATTGGTGTTAGCCGAACAACGATTGATCGTGAGTTGAAACGAGTACCCGAAGATTTGATCTATAATGCCGACAATGCGCAATTAGATGCGGAAATGAAGCGCAGTGCCTGTGGTGCGAAGTCCAAATGGACTTCTGAATTCGCTTATCAGATTGAATGTGATCTTGAAGACAGCTGGTCCCCTGAACAAATTGCGAATGATCGTCAAATAGTTTCATTCAAAACCATTTACAATTGGCTCTATGCCGGTAT
Source organism: Enterococcus sp. AZ128 (assembly GCF_051714485.1). Lineage (NCBI taxonomy): Bacteria > Bacillati > Bacillota > Bacilli > Lactobacillales > Enterococcaceae > Enterococcus > Enterococcus sp. AZ128. The sequence continues at coordinate 108,909 of NZ_JBIORZ010000002.1, read as the reverse complement.
TCTTAATGTGTCTAAACAGTGTCTGAGACATAAAGGCAGAAGACAAGAAAAACAAGAAGAGGCACGAGGCAAAATGACTGTAGGGCATACCATTGATGAACGCCCAGCTTCTGTGTCAACTCGAGAAGAATTTGGACATTGGGAGTTGGACACAGTTGTTTCTAGCAGAGGGGAAAGCAAAGCCTGCGAAGCAACGTTTATTGAACGGAAAACACGCTTTTATTGGGCGATCTCAATGAGGGATCGTACCGCGAAGTCAATGGCACAAGCGATTAAAGCTTTTGTGCAAGACCTAGGGAGTCACAAGGCATTTTTAAGCTTTACGGTCGACCGTGGGAAAGAGTTTTCTTGCTGGAAAGAAATTGAGAAAGATTTAGACGTACCTATGTATTTTTGTGATCCATACTCCCCATGGCAACGCGGATCTAACGAAAATGGGAATGGTTTATTTAGAGAATTCTTCCCTAAGGGAACTGATTTTTCAAAGGTACCCCCTACGGAGAAACAGGAAGCATTACGCAAGATAAATATGCGTCCTAAAAAAACATTGAACTGGAAAAATTGTTGGGAAGTCTTTCAAGAAGAAATGTTGCAATTAATTTGACAATTCAGCAACCTAAAGAGTTTGATATATTGCTGTGTATCGCCCAGCGGCATCCGGCAGTCGTTTCTTCGGAAGAAATAGCCGAACATGTTTATGACGAGGATTTTGATCCATTCTCATCGGTCCTGCGGGTACATCTAGCACGGTTAAAAAAGAAATTAGCTGAATCCGCGGAGAAAGAAGTCTTGAAAACGATTCGAGCAAAGGGGTATCAATTATGCGACTAAATTTTAAAATGACAGTAACGATGTTGACGTTTTCATTACTGGTAACGGGTGTCATCTTGGTCAGTTTTTTCTTCCTGAGGAGCAATGTTGAAGGGGTCAGTATTGCGTCATCATTAGGCGAAGATGTCTATTTTATGGAAGCAAATACCCAGATTAAAACGGAAACTCAGACGGATGTTTCGAATGTTGGCGATAACCAAGTGTTTAATGTCTCGATGGTGGATAAGGCTTATCAAGACGAATTGTTCAAGTATCTGCCGACGATGGTACTCGTGATTTGTTCGGCAGTTTTGTTGCTGACTTTTTTACTTTGGCTAGTCTTACGAAAAATATACAGCAATCAAATAGTGGCGATTACTCATGATCTGAATTTTATCGACCAGCTGCCGAAAAACACCGTGAAAGATGAAGTGCTTAGTGAGGCCTTTAATAAATTAAAGGACAAATTTGAGGGGCATTTGGAGGATTATCGCAGATTAAATAGCTACCTGACCCATGAGCAAAAAAACGCGATCGCTATTTTACGAACAAATCTTGAAATTGAAAGACAGCAGGCTAATCAAGGAAACCTAGCTCTTTTAGATCGCTTGACGGACAGTATCGATGACATCCTGACGTTGTCCAATAACATGGACGATCTGGGAGATGAAGTTGTGGATGTTTCTTTAGTCTGTGCCGAAGTTTGCGATGCCTATAAAAAGAATTACCCTGACCTACGTTTTGACTTCAATGATGAAGAAACGACCATGATTAAAGGACGTGACCGCTGGATTTATCGTGCTGTTTCCAACTTAGTCGATAACGCGATTAAATATGGGAATGGAAAATTAGTAACGGTAACCATTTCAAATAAAAAAGGTAGCGTGATCATTCAAGTGAAGGACCACGGGATTGGAATTCCTAAAGAAAAACAGCCGGCGATTTTTTCTCATCGCTATCGTGTGCACGGACTTAAGCAAGATGGATATGGGATCGGACTATCAGTAGTATCACATGTCTGTGATTTATGTCGCGGGTTTGTGTATTTAGAAAGTGAAGAAAAACGCGGTTCAGCATTTTATTTGAGTTTTCCTAGTGTAGGTTAACATTCAGTTAACAGTGCATTTGCTACGATACGCTCATAGGAGGAGAGAAAAGCGATGATCATCATCCGACATGCTTGGCTAAATCTTAAACGCAATCGTTACAGTCATTTGAAGATCGGCGGTTTCGTTCTATTGATTCTACTAGTGATTTTTTCAATGCTGCAGGTTTATCGAATCGCGAATGCCTATTTTTTAGATTATCGCGAACAAGCGGCAACTGTAGTCAAAGGTGTGCAAGATTTAAATCAAACAGGACAAGCAGCCAAATTGCAACAAACCGATTATGAAAAACTAAAAAATTTATCTTATGTAAAACGTAGTCAATTAACCGGACAGGGCATTATTTCATCAACTTTAGTTCAGCCGAAAGAAGGAAAAAGTAGCGTAACAGCGTATTCGAGTCTTTCAACGGAGCAATTGAAAGAAAACTATTTGTCGCTAACGATGCTGGATAATGATTCTTTAAAAACACTTTTAACCGCGAAAAAAGAAAAACTACAGGGAAAATTACCGTTAAAAAAGAATACTTGTGTCATCAGTAGAGGATTGGCTGAAGCCAACAACTTAAAGGTGAACGAGACTATTTTATTAGGTGCAAAAGGACAAGAGCAAGCAGTTGAAATTGCTGGTATCGCTGAATTTTCAACGGTCGAATGGCTATCCTCTCCGAACACGATTTTGATCAACTGGGATACCGAAACAGTTTTACAACGAAACATCATGCAACCTTTTTTGAATGTGATGTTCCAATTGACCAGTAAAAAGGAAATAAAAAAATTTGTAAAAGACTTTAAAAAAATGGACTCTTTTAAAGAGTACTCGTTAATAAGTCAAAACTGGTCACAGGGATTGTTTCAGTCTAGTCAAGACACGCTGGATCTATTGCTTAATGGCCTAGTCGCCGCATTGATTCTAGGTATCGTTTTGATCGCGATTGTGTATCAGCATAGCCTCAAACAGCGGCAAGATTTTTATACGCTGCATTTGATGGGAATGGATCGGAAAACGTTAGCGCTTAGCAGTTCACTGGAGAGCTTGCTCCTTATTTTAGGCGTCGGTTTCAGTGGAATTCTCATTTCAACACAGTTAAGCAAGTGGATCACTGGCGAATGGTTGATCAAATTTCAAAAGAATTTAATGGAGCAAGAGCCTTTCGTAGATTGGCTTCTGCCCCATGTTGAACAGGTTGAGTCACGCGCTACTGCTTTATTGCTTGTTGGCATTTGTCTGACTATCTTACTGCTGCTGGTCAATCTTAGAATAGCACGAATCGTTCACGATCCATTGCAGGAGGTGTCAAAGCGATGACTGAATGGGTATTGACACAGGTCGATTATCATTACAAGCTATCGGAGATAAAGACATTGGACGCGATCCAGGGAAGTTTTCAAACTGGAAAAAGCTATCAGATTTATGGTGCTCCAGATAGCGGGAAAACAACACTTTTAGCATTATTCGCTGGATTAATTACTTGTTCTAACGGTTCTCTGACTTTCGCAGGACAGGATTTGACTTCGATCGACCGGAATAGTTATCGCGGACATGAGATCGCTTGTCTATTTCAAGAAAGCCGTTTATTAAAAGACTCGCCAATAGCTAATCTAGAGATGGAGATCTTATTGTCTGGTGAGAAAATCAAGCTAGACAAACTAAAAAAGGTACTTTTGTCAGTTGGCTTAGCAGAAAGACAATTGACCATTCCGCTAAATAAATTAACGGAAAAGGAGCGTCAACTTGTCGCTTTAGCAAAACTGTTGGCAAAACAAAGTGCCGGGCTTATTTTAGTTGATGAACCAGAGAGCGCCTTTAAAGAATGTGGGGTTTCTTTGGCGATGGAGAAGCTTAGAAAACACTGTCTACAACATAATAAATGTCTGATTTTTACGACTCAAACCACCCAATCGGTAAAATTTGCGGATGAATTATGGGGACTTAACGGAGGGAAACTTCTCTTTATCAAGGAACAGAGTCTCTAACTAGATTGCGCTTTCCAACCATCCAAGTTCTTTAATCGAAAGGATGTCACGATGAATTATTGGAAACGAGCGAAAAGTAGCATTTTTAGAACCAAAGGAAAATCATTGATCCTATTTGCGGTTATTTTCGTTTTAGGAAATGTGATCGCCGGAGCAATAGCAATTCAGCAGTCAACAACGAATGTTGAGAAAAAAATGAAACAGCAATTAGGTGCAACGGTCTCCGCTGAACCTGATTTAAATAAATTATTGGAGCAAAATGAAAGCGGAGAAGGCCAATCGATGAAGCTGGAAGGCTTGAAAGAAGCAACCATCAAAAAAATGGGTGCCTCACCTTATGTGAAGGACTATGACTATAGCTATTTAGCTTACTTGAACGTTAAAAAATTCAAAGTATATGAAATGAAACAGCAAGGAAATGTCGATGTCTCAACGCCGTATAAAACAATGACCTTAAAAGGCAGCAACAGCACTGAGCCGCTGGATTTCAAGAATAAAAAAGTCAAATTAGTTGATGGCCGCATGTTGACAAAAGAAGAGCTTGCGGGAAAAACACCAGTTGCCTTGATCTCCAAGAAGGCCGCGGATGAAAATGGTTTATCTGTGGGGGATCAAATGGTTTTAGATACGGTCACTTTACTGCCAAAAGAAGATGGCTCATTAGATTCTCAAGAATCGACAGAACATGCAGTTAAGATCGTTGGTCTTTTTGAACCGATCAAACTGGAGAAAAAGAAAAGCGATGGTCAAAGCGGCCAAGAATCATTGAATCAGCAAATCACCGAAATGGATCAGTACAATACGGCGTTTGTTTCGAATGGTTTGGCGCGTGAAATCAATAAGATTGAAGCGGACAACATACCAGAGGAATCAAGAGAAGACCTTGCCGAAGAGGTTTCTCCCAGCTTCACACTGAAATCACCGGATGACGTCGCAGCTTTTAAAGCAGAGATCAAGCCATTGCTTCCGGAAGGTTATAAGGCAGTGGCATCAACGGACGAGTTTGACAAAGTGGGAGCAAGCGTGAAGCGTTTATCAAAAATTTCCGGCTATGTTGTCTTGCTAGCCGTACTTGCTTCATTATTGATTATTTCTCTCGTTGTTGTGCTCTTTATGAAGGATCGTCGACATGAATGGGGCATCTATTTATCTCTAGGCGAACATCGGAAAAATGTCATGAAACAAGTCATTGCTGAATTATTGGTGATCAGTCTCGCAGCATTGTTGATCTCGTTAGTGTCAGGAAATATTTTAGGAAAAATGGTCTCTGAATCCCTGATCGCCGGAGATACGATGGATCAAGCGGCGCAAAATGTAGGGAATCAGATTGTTTCGATGGGAGGCAGTTCTGTTTTAGGTTCTTCTCTCTCGAATGAAGATGTGCTGAATAATTATGAAGTTCGCTTTTCTGCGACGTATATCGCGACGTATCTTATTGCGGGCATTGGAACAATTCTTTTAGCTGCCGTTTTACCGCTGACTTATGTGATGCGGTTAAATCCTAAGAAAATCATGATGTAAATCTTGGTTTCATTTTTAGTCTAATGGGCTGGAATAAATGCAAGACGGCAGACTATACAGATCCTTTTAGTTTCAACGAAAGGATCTTCCGAATTAGGAGGAGAAAACAATGACAATATTAGAGGCAAAAGAGCTGAGCTATTTCTATCAAGATGGCGGAAGGCAGCGTATGATTCTACAGGACACTTCAGTGACCTTTGAAAAAGGGCAATTTTATACGATCTTAGGAGAATCTGGTTCTGGAAAAACGACTTTTTTATCGTTGATCAGCGCTTTAGATGCACCTAGTTCAGGACAGGTTCTATATAACGGAGAAGACATCAAACAAATCGGGTATGAGCGTTTTCGACGAGACGATGTCAGCATCATCTTTCAAAATTACAATCTAGTTCCTTATTTGACAGGCTTGGAAAATGTTTTAGTCGAGATGTCGATTACTGATAATGAGATGCCGAAAGATACAACTGAAATCGCCTATAATCTCCTGGATTATATTGGGATTAATAAGGTAAAGGCTGATCGATTAGTCAATCAGCTGTCTGGTGGGGAACAGCAGCGAATCGCGATTTCACGGGCTTTGGCGACCAATGTTGATATCATTCTGGCTGATGAGCCGACGGGAAATCTGGATGCGGGGATGGAAGAAGAGATCGTAACAATTTTCAAAGAGTTGGCTACGATTCATAACAAATGCGTGATCGTAGTGACTCATTCGAGAGAAATTGCGGAGCAGTCGGATCAGACCTTCTATTTAAATCAGGGTGAGCTGTTGCCGTATGAGTGATTTCTTATCAAATTTCAATGGGGATAATTATGATCGCCATAAGCAAGAGAAAGATCCTCGAAAAGAGCCTCGCAAGGAAAAAAGACTGGAAGTAAAAAAAGAAGGTTCCGCTGGAGAACAGAAAGAAGTAGCTGAATCACCAGTAAAACGCAGAAATAATGTGTCAAAAGATGCAGCGGTTGATCCATCATACAATAAGCAAAAAAAATGGAAACGTCGTTTGATCAGCTTGGGAATTGTCTCAACCTGTTTGGTATTAGGTATCTTTTATTATCAGCAAACGCACGTCAAAGTCCCATATTTTATCGGGAAGAATCTGACAGACGTCCAGGTATGGGCAACGGAGAATAAGTTGAAACCAAAGATCAAACAGACTTATGATCTGACCAAAGAGGCCAATACGATCTTATCACAAGAACAAAAAGCCGGCTCTCGAGTTAAAAAAGGCGGCGTACTGAATGTGACCAATAGTTTGGGTGCAGACCCTGAAGAAAAAATTCCGTTGCCGGATTTTATGACGATGAGTAAGCAACAGGCGGAAAGATGGATCAAGGAGAAAAAGGCAGACAATCTTTCCTTGATCGAGGAATACAGTGATACAGTCGAAAAGGGACAGCCGCTTCGGCTTGAAATTGCGAATGCCGAGGTGACATCGGAAAATTATAAACGAAAAGATGCCGCAAAGGTTTATTATTCGAAGGGGAAACAAACCTATCAAAAAGATATCAAGGTTCCAGATTTCCAACGAAAACCTCGTAGTGAGGTGGAATCATGGGCAAAAAATAATGAAATTGACGTGACTTTTGAAGAGAAGACTTCAAATGAAATTTCAGCAGATACTATCATGGAACAAAGTGTCGCAAAAGATGAAAAAATTGCAAAAAAAGATAAGATGACTATCACGGTGTCGTTAGGGAAAGGCTATGTAGTTCCAAATTTCGCAGATTATAACTTGGAAGATGCCAGTACGGCTATGGAAGGGGTTCAGGTGCAGGCTAAAGGAATTTATACAGATAACCTGCCTTATGGACAATTGGTTTCTCAGAGCGAGGAAGCAGGAAAAGTCTTAAGTACAAAGGATAACTTATCGGTCAAAGTCCTTTATTCCTTAGGTCGCCCCTACATGAAGGATCTGCGGGGAACGATGGTGGAAGGCGGACTGCAAAAATACTTCCACGACGAATTCCAATCTAAAGGCGCCAACATCAATTATGTCATTCGCCACGTGGACTCTGATCAACCAAAGGGGACCGTTGTCGGCATGAGCCATTTTAGTGACTATGTGCCGTTGAATCTAACAGTATCGATTGAAATAAGTTTAGGTAATTTGGGCACAGCGCCAACCAGTTTTCCCAACAATAACAGCAACGAAGGCAGTGGAGATAGCGGGGGAGATCAGGAAACTCCTAGCGAATAACATTATGATTTATGAAAAAGAATAAACTTTATAAACTCATTCGGTAAATCATCGAATGAGTTTATTTTTGTTCGTTATATCGTGACTTTTTGTGTTATAATGGCATTTATAATAACGTAAAACGGATTAATAATATCATTTGTTCACTTTTTGAGAATGGGAGGTTCTACTTATGGATGGAACAACAAAAGAACAAAATAGGATTCGGCGAGGGACATTGTTCATCTCAATCCTGCTGCTATTTAGCAGTTTAGGATGCTATTTTGTTTACCAGCATTTTTATCAACCGGAACTGCATGTAACTTTTGTCAGTAAGAAAGTTCTGCCAAATACTAAGCCTGCCGGAAAAAGCTCTCAAAAAGTGGAGAACGCTCAAAGCAACAAAAAAAGTGAACCAGCTGCAAAAGAATTAACACCTGATCCTCTCAGCCAGAGCAAAGCATTGAATACGAATCGCGTAAAGCAGACAACGCCAATGAATACTTCCTTTAGGATTTTCAAATTGAGTGATCGAATTGAAACTATTCCGATTATGAAGGAATAAATGGATTTACTTAAAGTCATTCAGCCCAAGCTTTTTTAGCCGCGACACACAATCCGGAATATCGGCTAAATCAATTTTGCTGAAACCAAGAAATAACGTGCTTGGTGGACAATTTGCTTTTTCCTGACAAAATTTCATGGTGGAGTAAACCTTGACCTCATGATTTAACGCGCACGCAATCAACCGGCTTTGTTCGACTGGTTGAGTGAAGGTCAGTAAAAAATATTGTCCGCTGTCATTACTTGAAAGCTTGATTTTATCCTGTATATCCACCAATTCCCTAGAAAAACTTTTGATTCGTTTACGAAAAGTGTAATTTAGCCGGCGGATCTGCCGTTCGTAATGACCTGTTTCAATTAATCGGCCAATCACATATTGATTAAGCAGCGGGACATTGCTATTGTATAGTTCAAATGATTTAAGATAACGTTGGAGTAATTGTGGTGGTAGAATCATATATCCCAATCGAATGGAGGGAGATAACGCCTTTGAGAAGCTTCCAAAAAAGGCTTAATGCAAGACGAAAAATTCTGAATTTGTTAAGGAACAGAAAAAGAATAGTGTTAGATAGCACCAATTCTTTAAGTAGAGGAATTAAACAATGGAGTTGATTTCTAAGTAAATCAAAAATAAAGAAAGCGTTGATATTGGAATTTTCCTCCTTTACAATAATAGTGAGAAAACTTAAATCAAAGCAACGGTGGTAGTTGCTGCTTTGAGTATGTTACTGATCATGCAGGCAGAACTCAAATTACCTTGGGATAAATACGCTATCCTCAGGTAATTTGGGTTTTTTTGTTTGGAAGGAGGGAAAATATGATCATCAGTCAAATTTTGAACAATAATGTAGCCATTGTAAAAAAAGGGAGTAATAATCAAACGCGCGGAAACGAAATCATTGTATATTCAAAGGGTGTCGCATTTAAGCATAAGGTCGGCGACAACATCGGAGAAAAAGATATCCAAAAAAAGTACGTACTAGATTCACATGATAAATTGGAACATTTCAGCTATTTGCTTTCTAACACAAAAGATGACTACCTTCAGATCGTGACCAAGACGATTGAATATGGGGAAGAAATCATTCAGAAGGATGTGTCCGATTATCTTTATTTAGCTTTGTTAGACCATATCGATTTTGCTATTAAACGTTTGAATAAAGAACAAATCGTAAAAAGTCCATTGGACTGGGAGGTCCGAAAATTTTATCCGGATCACTATAAGATTGGACTTTACGCTGTAGGATTGATTGAGGAAGCGACGGGACTATCCTGCCCAAATGAGGAAGCGGTCTCCATCGCTTTGCATTTCATCAATTTACAGGCCAAAAGCAGTGAAGACGATAATATGATGCGAATGATGGAAGCTGTACGGGATATTTTATCTATCATCAAGTATCACTTCAAATTGGATTTTGAAGAGGAAAGTATCAACTATATTCGCCTTGTCACTCACCTGCAATATTTCATCGTTCGGATGTTTAAGAATGAGGCATTTACATCAAATGAGACTGAGCTCAATCGACAAATTCGTAAACTTTATCCGGATGCATATCGCTGTGTTAATAAAATACGCATCTATGTCAGAGACACGTTTGAAAAGGAATTATCGGATGATGAGGAAGCTTATTTAATGCTCCACATTCGACGAGTCACAAAACGAGAAGAGGGAAACTAATATGAAATATCAAGAATTTTGCAATCAGCTGATCGAGTTGGTCGGCGGTAAAAATAATATTCAAAGTGTCACCAACTGTATGACACGTTTGCGCTTCAAATTGAATGATCGAAGCTTGGCCAGAACAGAAGAAATCAAAGAATTACCAGATGTGATTGATGTTGTTTCTAATGATGTGGCTTATCAAGTTATTATCGGAACACAGGTACAAGATATTCGCCCTGAGATGAACCAGATTTTAGGCTTAAAAGGTGAAGATAAAAAATCTGGAACCGGAGAAAAAGAGAAGTTTATCACGATGGCCTTACGGATTTTATCAGAGGCGATGGGTCCAATTTTGGTTCCGATTATGTCGGCCGGGTTGCTAGCTGGGATTTTATCCCTGATCTCTTTGACGGGGCTGGTCTCTGCTGAAAGCTCGACCTATTTAATCTTAGATGCGATTCGTCAATCGGTTTTCTTCTTTCTGCCGGTTTTGATTGCGATCTCTTTTGCTCGACAGCTCGATGTGAATGAATATCTAGCTGTTACAGTCGCATTAACCTTGATGTCAGATACGATCAATGGCGCGAAAGGTCTGGATTTTCTCGGCTTGAATTTGCCTGAAACAACGTATTCTAACTCATTTTTCCCAATTATTTTAAGTATAATTTTCATGAAATTTTTGGGTGATGCCCTTGAAAAGATCATGCCAAAAGCCCTGCAATATTTTTTCAATCCAGTTTTGATATTAATTATTACTTTGCCAATTACTTTGATCCTTTTTGGACCTCTAGGAAATTATATTGGCAACGGCTTGAACTTTGTTTTTGATTTCATCGGAAATACTTTTGGCAGCTGGAGTGTTGTCATGCTGTATGCAGCGCTGCAACCGTTCTTGATTACGATTGGAGCAGGGAATTTCATTATCCCAATCTTCATGAATTCCTATGCGACACTAGGTTATGATCCGGTATTTACCGCAGCTTGGATCATTTCTGATATAGCTGTATGTGGTGCTATAATGGGTTATTTCTTCCGGTCAAAAGACAAAAAGCAAAAACAATTATTCGGTACGACAGCTTTTAGCGCATTTATGGGTGTTACAGAACCGGCGGTATATGGCGTATTTGTTAAATATCGACGCCCGTATATAGCTGTAATGATCGGCGGTGGACTAGGTGGTTTATTCGCTGGTTTGATGAAAGTCGTTGGTTATGCGCCAGTAGGATTATTTGGAATTGCTTCATTTATTGGAAAAGACAATTACAGAAACTTCTACATGATGCTGATTGCAGTGATCATTGGGTTCGTAGGTGCAGCCATCGCTGCGTTTATATTAGGAATTCCGGATGACGACAAAGCAGCTGAAAAGCAAACGGCATCTGTTGAAACAGATGCGGAAGCGGTCACAAAATTATTGATCAAAGCACCGGTTAAAGGAAAGAACATGGCGTTGAGTAATGTAAATGACAAAGCGTTTTCTTCTTCCGCTTTAGGAAAAGGACTAGGGATAGAACCAGAGGAAGATACGATTCATGCACCGGTCAATGGTGAAGTAGTCAGCTTGTTTCCAACCAATCACGCAATTGGGATCAAAACCGAATACGGTGTGGAGATTTTAATCCATATTGGTATCAACACAGTCGAATTGGATGGAAAATATTTTGAGTCCTTTGTGAAACAAGGCGATCAAGTTACTGCAGGTGATGCGATTTTGAAAGCAGATATGGCAGGGATTCGTCGTGAAGGATATGATCCAGTAGTTATTACAGTCATCACGAATACGTCAGATTATTTGGACGTTTTACCGACCAGTGATCTAAGTCTGGATAGCAAAGAAAATTGTCTGACAGTTGTTGTATAAAACGGAGGTAGATGGAATGTCAAAATTATCGAAAGATTTTTTATGGGGCGGCAGTATTGCGGCCCATCAATTAGAGGGGGCTTGGCAAGAAGGAGGCAAAGGACCCGCAATCATGGATTTTGCGACTTCGGGAGCGGCGACGATACCGCGAGAATATACCAAAACGATCGAAGCAGGCAGACATTATCCGTCTCATGAAGGGATCGATTTCTATCATCGCTACAAAGAAGATATCAAGTTATTTGGTGAAATGGGCTTTAAAAGTTTGCGCATTTCCATCGATTGGTCGCGAATTTATCCGAATGGTGACGATGCAAAACCGAATCAAGCGGGGATCGCGTTTTATCAGAGTGTTGTCGACGAGCTATTGAAATACAATATCGAACCGATTATTACCTTGTATCATTTTGAGCTGCCGATGAATTTGGTAAAAAAATATGGTTCATGGAAAAACCGCGAGGTCATTGATTTCTATTTAAACTTTGTTGAAACAATGGTTAACGCTTTAAAAGGGAAGGTCAAATACTGGGTAACATTTAACGAGATGAATCATATTGATCCGCAAACCGAGGCTTCAGATATGTTCACCTATATTTTAGCCGGGTTAAAATATAGCGAACTCGATGGCAATAAAAAGGAGACGTTAGCAGTCGTCGGCTACAACATGACTTTAGCTGGTGTCAAAGCGACAAGTTTGATCCATCAACTAGACTCAAAAAGCGAGGTCGGTTGTGTATTTGGAATTACTCCAACGTATCCAGTAAATTGTGATCCCGTTAATGTGCTGAATGCGTTTAAAGAAATGGATCGTGATTTTTACCAAATCGATGCGATGTGCAATGGCAAATTCCCCGAGTACAAGTTAAGAGAATATGCGGATATGGGTATTGATATTGGAATGAGGGAGGAAGATAATCAAGCCTTTGCGGAAGGTAAGCTTGATTTTATCGGTATGAATTACTATATGACTGACGTTGCTCACTACGAAGGTGGTGGTGATGAAGAAGAGTCATTATTTGGCGGAGTACAAAATCCTTTCTTGGAGAAGAGCAAATGGGGTTGGGGAATTGATCCGATCGGACTGAGATATCTATTGAATTATACTTATCGGAGATATGGCTTACCGATTATTATCTGTGAAAATGGTCTGGGAGCCGTTGATGAGGTAGGAACTGATGGAATCGTTCATGACGATTATCGAGTCGATTTTTTACAAAAACATCTTAGCGAGCTGAAAAAAGCAGTCGTAGAGGATAAAGTGGATTGTTTTGGCTATTTGATGTGGGGTCCGATCGATCTAGTTAGCGCGACAACTGGCGAAATGAAAAAACGTTACGGTTTCATTTATGTCAATAAGCATGATGACGGCAGCGGCGATCTTTCCAGAAGTCCAAAAGATTCATTTTATTGGTACAAACATCTAATCGAAACCAATGGAGGGGAATTATAATCATGAAAAAAGTATTCGGGATGATGCTGACAGGTTTGCTTGGGTTGACGTTGATTGCCGGAGCGCTCAAATGTACAGAAGCAGAAGCCGCAAAGAAAAATGCTGAAGTTACGATCTATTTGATTCGGCACGGTAAAACTTTTTTTAATACGACTGGGCAGGTCCAAGGGTTTTCGAATTCACCGTTGACAGATAAAGGAATCAGTCAGGCAAAAAAACTTGGTACAGGGTTGAAAGAAATCACGTTTGATTTGGCTTATTCTAGTGATTTAGGACGCCAACGGAACACAGCAAAACTGATTCTTTCTAAGAATGACAATAAAAAGCCTAAGTTACTTGAGCATGATGGCTTTAAGGAATGGAACTATGGCGGTTATGAAGGAAAAACCGATAAAGAAATGTGGACTCCGATTTTTGAAGCGAACGGCTTTAAGTTAGATGATGAATGGTCTGACTACGAAAAATTAGTTGAGAAGATCGGTGACGATGGAATTGCCAACGCAATCGCAGAAAATGACTCATTAGGAGCAGCCGAAAATTATGATGAGATCACTACCCGTGGAAAAGCTGCGATGGCAAAAGTCATCAAGGATGCTAAAAAGTCCAATGCTAAAAATGTGATGGTCGTTTCATCAGGCGGTATGATCCCTACTTTACTGGAAATGCTAGTTCCTGATGAATACAATGGCGAAATGCTGGATAATTGCAGTGTGACCACCCTTAAGTATAAAGACGGAAACTATACGTTGGATAAAATTGGCGATACACAGTATTTTCAATAAAAAGTTTATAATTCAAAAGTTTTTTTGAAAAATACTTAATAAAAAGAAAGCGAACACTCCTATTACTTTCAATTTCGAAAGTTTACGAGTGTTCGCCCTTTTTTTCGAAGCATTGTTCGTTAAGAAAGCACCACTAGCGTAAATTAGAGAAAGCACCGAATTTAGTCATCAATTCATCAAATCCGGGAACAGTCTCTTCACGGTTCCAATCTCTTTGTAATTCGCAAGCGAGTTGTGCGATAGAAGTTAAGTGCGCGCCTGCTTGTTCAACACGACGCAACGCTGTTTCATGAGCAATGGTTGACGTTCCGCCGACAGCATCAACAATTGGATACACCTCGTAGCCTTCCTTTAACGCATCCAGCGTAGGGAAGGTCAAACAAGCTTCGGTCCACAAAGCAAGAATCAAGATTTTTTTCCGGCCAGTCGCTTTGATTGCTTCGTTGTATTCGTTATCTTCCCAAGCATTGATCGAACTGCGGTCATACGATGGGGCATCTTCACCGACAGCTTTCTTCAAGACAGGGATAGTGTCAGTATTCCAGCCCTTTTCAACATTTACAGTAGAAAGGACGATTGGGATATTGTAAAGTTTCGCCAGCTCGATGACGATCTCCGTATTGCGAATCAATTCTGAGCGATTCATGGAATTGATCGAATTGATTTGAGTCGGTTGATAATCGATCACAGTCAATACAGTGTTATCTGGCGAAAGTAATTCATCTTCGGTTCTTTTAGCAAAACTAGTCATTCTAACCACTCCTAATTCCAATTATTGTACTTAATTTTTCTTGCAGAAAAATGTAAGACTGATGTTCATCACGAATATCAGTCTGCTAAACAGCCCGTACGATGCAATCGCTAAAATAAGACTAGTAGTACCATCGTAAAAAATGCCATAGGCAGAACTGACGTCCTGATTAGTAGTGTCATTGTAACGCGGAATGGCTAAAAGCACGAAGATTTCGTTTTATAACGATTGTGTTAGCTTTTCTAAAAAGAGAGCACCAGGATTAGAAAAAATCTGTTTCTTTTTCCAAATAATATTGATTCTTGAAGTGAGTGCTGGTTTTAATGGAATAAAGACTAAGCTGTTTTCTTTGGCATTAATGATTTCATGAAACCGTTGATTTGAAAAACTTCTTAGAAAATTCTACCATTAAACCAATGGTCAATCAGGTTCTTGCACACATAGGTGAAATGTCATTTGAAGGAATCGACTGTTTACAGCTTAATCTTTTGCCATTACCAAAGACAGAGAATCAAGAACATATGAAGAACAATGCCGCAAGTGATTTTCAAATTTCAGAGGAAGATATGAATAAGTTAAAATCCGTAACGAGTGATTTTGATTATGGCAAGAGTAATGATAGGCCAGTTTTTCGAAAAGTATTAGGATAGAACAAAACGCCTGTCTCAACAGTTGAGACAGGCGTTTTTCTAGCAAAAAGATGACGTTTATAAAATGCTGGTTTGCGTTGCAGGATCAATGATATCCTCTAATTGAAATTTTCGATCTTCATAATTTAGAATGAAAATGCCACAGTTGGGAAATGCACGTACTAGTTCATTTTTATCCCCTTGCCAGATTGTTTGAAGAAAACTGATGCAAGCACCATTGTGAGACACAGCCAACACGTTTTGATGATCATCCTGTGCCATGATATGATGCAATGCCGCAGTCACTCGTGTTTGAACCGAAGACATTGATTCTCCGCCGAATTGCAGGTAGAAGTCCTCAAAGTATTCTGGATTTTGCGGCTGTAAAAACTGCTGCTCGCCTTCAAAAGAGCCAAAACCCATTTCTTTCAACGCTTTTAAACGCTGATAATTTTTACTTTCAGTTACGATCTCCAAGGTGTCGCTTGCCCGCTCTTGCGTAGAGGAGTAGAGGTGATCAAATTGAATCATTCTTTCTTGAAAATAGTCACGCGTGTTTTTAGCTTGCTGGATACCTTTTTCAGTTAATGGAGAGTCGCAAGCTCCTTGTATTTTTTTCAGTTGATTAAAAAGTGTTTCTCCATGACGCATCAAAAATAGCTTTTTTTTCATTTTTTCCTCCAGTTCATTCGTTAATTTAATACTATCAAACAAAAGTTGGAAACGCATCCTTTTATCTAAACCAGGCAGAAATTTCAGTCAGACCAGTTTCGTGGAAGAATCAAACTCATACTTACGAATTCATAAATAGAGCATCAGCTTGTCGGTTAGAAAATGAAATCAGTTTCTAGTTTAAATACGCTTTGCCCAAAGGCTGGATTTATTTATTTTTTTCATTTTAGTGCGCAAAATAAATATTTTTTTTCGTCTTATCGTGGGAAACATTGCTGCACTCAGCTTGTTCATTTGTGAATTGCTGTTTTTAGTCGACATAAAAAAATTATCAAGTTGACAACACTTGTGAATCCAGATTAAAGTTTAGTAGTTAACAACGAAAAATGATGAAAGGGTCCTACGTGATTGACTAACCAATTATTCAATGTTCAGTAAAGCTATCAAATGATGGTGTTTGAAAGTTCTCGATAAACCTGCTGAAGGTGCCATTTTTTCACATAAGTGTACATCCAAAATTTATGGTTAAAAAAATTAGATTGGCCTTGGACCATTAGTATAAAGCATTTTGAATCAAAAGAGCGGGAGTGATGATCGCTAGTAATAAGGAGGAAAATAATGCGGAGATTAGTTGCGACATTTAAAAATAGTGCAGGAAAAAGTCATCGTTGGAGTATGAAAGAACCAGTTTCTAAAAAATCACCAAAAGAGATCAGAGCTGCTTTAGAAAAATTTACGGCAATGAATTTATTTGAAAAAAATCATACAAAGTTATTCCAAGAAGTCGTTAACGCAAAATTTATTGAAATAATCGAAATCCCGATTTTTGCTGAAAATGATGAAGCAGCTGCAATGAAGGAGACTGTTCAGGATCCCAACGGTTTTGCTATTCAACTTGTTGATGAGATGGAAGATGGCATCCAGCAAATAGACCTGACTTTGCCAGACGGACGAGACATTACGATGGTATCTGAGGATGAATTAGCGGCTATGTTTAACGAAAACCTTTTAAACGATACCATTCTAGGGAGTCTCTGCTATCAAAGGGCAGAGAAGGTTTCCAAAAATGAAGTACTTAAAAATGCAGAGATAAAAACGCAAAAGATCAAAAATAGTACGAACAACACTAAGAAACCAAAGAGGGTAAACCAACTGCTCTTGGATCGCTTCAAAAAGTATAAAACATAATAAACCGGTCAAGATCAAACGTTGGTTTTCAAGCTAGGAAAAATGAAGATACGTATTGAAATAGTAAGTTAACGAGCTGCCTCAGAAGCAGCTCGTTTATTTATAATGTTTTTCATTTCCAAACCCTCCACTATAACACCAACCCTATGCCTATCTGCTAAGATGAGGACTGATGAAAGGGGAGGATTGTATGATTTCAATGACAGAAGATCGTTACTTAGCCGATGTCACAGGTAAGTTGAAAAGAAAAATCATCGAAGTCGAGGAGACCTTGGACACCAATGAAACGAATTATAAAGATTTGAAACACTACACGATTGATTATAAAAATGAACTAGACAAATATGAAGTATACAATCACCATCAAAGTTTAAAATTTCTTGACAGTCGCAGCGTACTAGAAGCGAATGTATTGAAAAAGTTGAATTATCAAAAAGATACGCCTTATTTTAGTAAGATTGCATTCCAATTCGCGGAAGAGGATGAAACGGAAGATTTTTATATCGGTCGCTATGGGTTTGCGGATCGTTTTGGCGAACAATTGATTTATGATTGGCGGGCCCCCATATCTTCGTTGTATTATGATTTTTCTCTTGGGAATGCCTATTATGAGTCTCACAATCGGAAGTTTTATGGAAAGCTGCACTTGAAAAGACAGTTTGAAATTAAGCAGGGCACGATCGATTTTGTGATTGATACCAATGATGCTGTGAATGATGAACTACTCATGCGAGAGTTGAGTAATAAGACCTCCAACGAAATGAAAACCATCATCCATACGATTCAAAAGGAACAAAACGCGGCGATTAGAGACACAGAAACGAAAAATCTGATCATTCAAGGTGTGGCTGGTTCAGGCAAAACTTCGATTGCACTGCATCGCATGGCCTATCTGCTTTACCAGAAAAAAGCGGAACTATCTGCATCAGATATTTTGATCGTTTCCCCTAATCAAGTATTTGCGGATTATATTTCGACGGTATTACCAGAGTTGGGAGAAGATGAACTGCCGCAAGTCGATATTGTTAGTCTTGGGACCATGTTTTTGGAAAAAAAATACCGTGTGGCCGATCGGCAGGATGAGTTGAACGAGGCATTGGAAAATCCAAATTCGGTTCAAGCAGAAAACTACAGGTATAAACAATCAAAACCTTTTTTGAATAAGCTGAATAAGCATTTTGAAATGCTGAAGGCGCGTTTATATTCAACGGAAATTACTATTGCAGGTCAAGAGATTTTACCGGAAGAAATCAAACGTTTCATAGATCAGCAGCCAATGAAAAATCTATTTGAGCTGATTCAAGAGATAACGGGACTTCTCAGTAAGCGAGTATCAGAGCTAAGTCGAGAAAAATTTTCAAAACAGCTGACGCAGCATTTTAAGAAAATAGTCAACGTCACTGGGAGTTTAACGGACTATTATAAATTTTTATCCGTAAACAACTTTGCGCATTCTTCGGAACGAAATGTTATTTGGTATTCTGATCTCTTCCCATATTTATTGTTCAAATTAATGATCGAAGGCATCAAACCTAATAAGCAGGTCCAGCATTTAGTGATCGATGAGATGCAAGACTACTCTTTGCTGCAGCTTTCGGTGATTGATCAGTTGTTTCCATGTCAAAAAACGATTTGCGGTGATATTCATCAAACACTGATCGTTCCAGACCCAGCTTTTTTAACGGAAATCCAGATTTTATTATCCAAAGTCCGGTTGTTAAAGTTTTATACAAGTTACCGCTCAAGTTTTGAAATCATGGATTTTGCGAAGCGTTTTATTGATGGAGAAGATATCCAACCGATTCAGCGGCATGGAAAGGAGGTCGAAGTTTTAAAACACGAAAACACGGCTTTAACAAAAAAGATCAACGAATTTAAGAAAAGTGACTACAAAACATGTGGTATAATTTGTCAGAATTGGCAGGAGGCGGAGAAAATCGAAGCTGCTTTTCCTAATGAAGACATTGTCCGTTTTGAGAAAGACACGAAGAAGATTACGGAAGGAATTATTTTGACAACGACGCAATTTGCTAAAGGGTTGGAGTTTGATCAAGTGATTTTACCCGATATTTGTTCCCATCAGCTTGAAGAAAAAAGTACATTGCTTTACATTAGCTGTTCTAGAGCTTTACATGAATTGACACTTCTAATACACGAGTGATTGAAGGGAGCTGCGATGAAAACATACAGCACATCTGAAGTTGCAGCTATTGTAGGGCTGCATCCAAATACAATTCGACGCTATGAGGAGTGGGAATTGATTCCCATTCCTCCCAGAGCGGATAATGGCTACCGTGTTTTCACGGATTATCACATTGAGACGATCAAAATTGCTCAGGTCGCTTTTCAAATTGAAGTCCTACAATCGGGATTGAGAATTACTATGGTAGACATGGTCAAAGCGATAGCTAAATATGATTTTGAGCAAGCGCAGTTGCTCCTTGATAATTATCTTAGTTTAGTGGAGATAGAAATTTCCAACGCGAATGAAGTGATTAAGGTAGTCGAAAATCTTTTCTCCGGAAAAACGGATGAAACAAATAGTTGTTTTACAAGAAGTGAGGCAGCTGAACATCTTGGCGTAACTTCCGATGCGTTAAGAAATTGGGAGCGAAACGGGTTGCTCACAATTAAAAGAAGCAAAAATAATTATCGCACGTACGATGGTGAAGATATCAAGCGCTTGAAAATCATTCGGACATTAAGATCAGCTAAGTATTCTTTAGCGGCAATTTTGCGGATGCTGAATGCGGTCGATCAAGAAAAACAGGACATCAAAGTGCTGTTAAATCCGACTACTCTAGATGACAGCATCATTACCGCCTGTGATAATCTGATTGATTCTTTGGAAAAAGCGAAAAGGAATGCTTTAGAGTTGAAAAGCCAAGTGGCGGAAATGCAAGAACGCTTCTTCTATAAAAAACACTAAAAAAGCGTTTGCATTTTTTTGAAGCGTAATGCTATAATTCAACTAGAAATGAATAACAAATGGATAGTGATTGCTTCGAGCAAGCTAAACCTGTTAACAAATGTCGCGTGAATAACGCTTATTTGTTGGCGGGTTTTTGACGTTTTTAGAAGGCAATCACCCCAAATTTAAACGAAATGAGGAACAATAAATGACTTTTCCAAAAGATTTTTTATGGGGCGGTGCAACAGCTGCTAATCAATGTGAGGGTGCTTGGGATGTTGACGGAAAAGGTGAAAGCATCCAAGATCATATGCGTTCCGGCGGCAGGAAACAATTTCGAGTAATGACATCAACGATTGAGGAAGACAGCTACTACCCGAGTCATGACGGTATTGATTTTTATCGTCGCTACAAAGAGGACATCGCTTTGTTTGCGGAGATGGGTTTCAAAGTTTTTCGTTTAAGTATTGCGTGGTCTCGGATTTTTCCGAAGGGTGATGAGGCAGAGCCGAATGAAGAAGGGCTGGCTTTTTACGATAAGGTTTTTGATGAATGCAAGAAGTATGACATTGAACCGCTGGTAACGATCAGTCATTTTGAATTGCCGTACGCTTTGGCAGAGAATTACGACGGTTTCTCAAATCGGAAAACGATCGATTTCTTTGTAAAATATGCAACAACACTATTTGAACGATATAAGGACAAGGTCAAATATTGGCTGACCTTCAATGAGATCAATTTTGGCACATTGCCGCTGGGCGGACGTAATTTACTGGGGATTTTAGATGAGGAAGATGATGAGGCACGCCGTTTTCAGGCCTTGCATCATATGTTCGTTGCCAGTGCCAAAGCGGTGAAAATTGGTCATCAGATCAATCCGGATTTTCAAATCGGTTGTATGCTGGCGTATATGACGATGTATCCGCTGACCTGCAAGCCGGAAGATGTTTTGGCAAATCAAGAATTAGTCAAAAAATTAAATTGGTTCTGTGGAGATGTTCAAGTTAAAGGGAAATATCCTTATTATATGAAAAATTATTTTGCGAAGCATGGTATCCAGATTACTTTTGAAGCTGGCGATGAGGAGATTCTAAAGGAGGGAACGGTTGATTATTATACGTTCTCTTATTACATGACGAGTTGTGCGACTGCGAATATTGATGAAAACGGTGATCGGGTAGGCGGCAATTTATTTGGCGGAGTAAAGAATGACTATTTAGAAACGAGTGAATGGGGCTGGCAGGTCGATCCTGTTGGGCTGCGGTTCTCGTTGAATGAGCTGTATGACCGCTATGAAATTCCATTGATGGTAGTTGAAAATGGTCTGGGCGCGGTTGATAAAGTTGAGTCAGACGGATCGATCCATGATGATTATCGAATTGATTATTTGAGAAAACATGTGATTGAGATGGACAACGCCATCCAAGATGGCGTTGATTTGATTGGCTACACCTCTTGGGGATGTATTGATTTAGTTTCTGGCGGAACCGGGGAAATGTCGAAACGCTATGGCTTTATTTATGTCGACAAGGACGATGAAGGAAACGGTACGTTTGATCGTAGCCGTAAAGATAGTTTCCATTGGTATAAAAAAGTGATCGCCAGCAATGGAGAAGATTTAGCAACGGAATAAAAGAAAGTCAAATACGCCTATTACTATACATTTCGAAAGTAATAGGCGTATTTACTTTACTTTTATAAAGTATTTTTCAAAAATACTTTATCTTTTAAACAAGCATCGCTGCTTCATAAGCTGCCCAGATAGCGTCCATAACATTCGTCGGCTTCTTAGCATCACCGATCAAGTGGACATTCTCCGCTTGAATTGTTTGATATAAAGCATCGTCAGGTGTGTAGCCAACAGAAACAATGATGTCGTCAGCTGGAATCTCATGGGCTTTTGGCATACCTTGCACGCCTAAAGCGAACATATGCTGAGCACGGTTTGCGACGTTCGGATAGTTTTTAACCGTTTCTGTAACATAGGCCGTACCATCTACAAATTTATCGACGACCGAATTTTTAAGCACGGTGACCTGATAATAATCCAAAAGCTCCATCATCATATTGTAATTGGCCGCTGATAAACCAAAAGCATTCAAAATCGTTTCGCTAGCTTCGATAATGGTGACTTTTTTACCCTTTTTGGCGAGATCATAGGCGATTTCACAACCGGTCAGACCGCCTCCGACGACCACAATATTTTCTCCTGCGGCTTCTTTATAACGTAAAGCCTCAATCGCATAAGTCACATGTTCACTGTCAAAGCCTGGGGTACTTAAACGGCGTTCATTTGCACCAGTGGCAACGAAGATTTCATCATAGCCTTTTGTTTGAGCTTCTGTGATTTCGCTATTCAGATGGATAGTCACCTGCAAATCCTTCATTTGTTTCTTATACCAAGCTAGCAATTGTCGATCGTCTTCTTTAAAATCAGGTGTCGCCGCTGCAACAAAGACACCGCCCAACTGATCTGTCTTTTCATGTAAGTCAACGCTGTGTCCGCGAATCGCAGCCACGCGAGCCGCTTCCATTCCTCCAATTCCGCCACCAACTACTAAAACTTTTTTCTTCGTTTCAGCAGGAGTCAGCGCATAGCTTTTTTCACGTCCGCAGGCTGGATTGACCGCACAAGAAATATCTTTGAATTGGAAGATTCGACCTAAACAGCCTTGATGACAGTAAATGCACGGCCGAACGTCATCCAACCGGCCTTGGGCAAATTTCTCTGGGGCATAGGGATCCGCCAGCAACGGGCGTCCCATTCCCATGACATCTAATTTTCCTTCACCAATCACTTCATCAGCTAAAGCCGGATCGTCAAATCTGCCGGCGCAGGCGACTGGAATCGAGACAAGTTCTTTGACTTTCATTACATCTTCCAAATTGCAAGCTTTCGGCATGTACATAGGCGGATGTGCCCAAAACCAAGAGTCGTAGCTGCCGTTGTCGCAGTTTAACATATCATAACCAAATTCTTCTAACTTCTTGGCAACGATAAATGATTCTTCAAAATCACGGCCTTTTTCTTCAAATTCCTCACCAGGAATTGCACCGCGGTTGAAGTCTTTTACATAACTTTTAACACTGTAGCGCATAGAAACAGGGAAGTCCTGTCCGCAGGCGTTCTTGATCGCTTCAACGATTTCTTTAATGATCCGAAGGCGATTTTCTAGTGAACCACCGTATTCGTCAGTGCGTCGATTAAAGAAGGAGATGGCGAACTGGTCTAACAAGTACCCTTCATGAACCGCATGAATTTCAACACCGTCCCCACCGGCGTCTTGAACGAGTTTGGCACCCTTAGCGAAGTTTTCGATATATTCTTTGATTTCTTCTTTGGACATCCCGCGGTCAGTTTTCGTCGGGTCCCAGACATTTTGGATAGGGGCAGGGGCGGGGCAGATACCAACTAGACCGTGATTTGCGCGGCCAGTTAAAGCTGTCAATTGCACAAATACTTTTCCGCCAGCTTCATGAACACCATCCATCAAATACTTCATATCTCTAACATAGCCTTCTGGATTACTTAAAATACAAAAGCCCATATTCGATACAACTGGCATTAATCCCGTGATGATCAAGCCAGTGCCACCTTTTGCTCTTTCAATATAATAATCGGCACCCTCTTTGGTATAAGCGACAGTCTCGGTACTCAGCAAACGGGGAGAGAAGACCCCCATTGGCATCATGGCAATGCGATTGGGAATTTCAACAGGACCAATCTGTAAAGGCGAAAACAAATGTTTAAAATTCGATGACATACGACAATTCCTCCTTTTTCAAACTAATGTATTTATTTTTCATACAGAAAAATAAGACTGCTTTTCAAGCCGTATACCATTCCACTAGTGCGCTGAAGCGCAAAGAGGACTAGTATCCTTTAAAATAGACTTGTGAAAAAATGTTCAAATAGTATACTTTAAGTATAAGATATTTGATCAAGCAGGCTATGATTTTGGCGCCCGAGGAGTATAACTATTGCGCGAGGGGAGCGGAAAAGTTGATGACAGAAAGAAAGGTTCATTGTTCTCAGTTTTCTAAGTCGCAGGATTATTCAAATGGTTTGTCACAGCTGAACTATCAATACACGATCAATAGTTCAAAGGAAACCTTGGCCGTCTCTAGAATTTATCAATTGGATCGCCTTGTATTGACTCACAGTATTGTCGATCGTTCGCAGGGTATTTTTACTCGCTGCTCCAATGATGAAAAAAACTACTTGGCCTTTCGCTTTATCAAAAATGGTTTTGAACGGCACTCAGATGGTGAAAAAACCAGTATTTTAAAGGATTACACTATAGGGATTTTTGATCTGCGAGCGACCAGCAGGTATCAAAGAGAACAGAGGACAGAAGGGATCAATTTATTCATCCAACAGGATTGTCAAACGTCTAAGCTTTTGGACGATTCAAAGACCAGCCGAATCATCGCTGCTGAAAAGGGGACGGGGCGGATTTTATTGGAGATGATTTTTCAGATTGCCGAACAATTTTCTTCTTGTTCAGAAGAGGAAAATCATAATTTGTTGAAACACTTTATTCAGCTTTTTTGTGATTGGCAATCAGAACCCGAACCTTTTTTAGCTAGCGAAAATTATAATGGGCTTCTGGTCGCAGCGACGGACTTTATGCGGATAAATTTGCAGAATCCTGATCTGACAATTGAAGAAACCGCGGCTTACTGCCGGACATCTATCCGTACGTTACAAAAAGTTTTTCAAGTTGCGGAGCTGTCTTTTAGTCACTACTTGAATGACTTACGCTTAACTGCCTCAGCCATTCGCTTATACCAAACGAATCATCCGATTACGACTATCGCTTTTCAGTGCGGCTACAATAATTCCGCTTATTTTAGCAAACGATTCAAGGAGAAATATCATCTGTCACCGATCCGATATCGTAAGAAAGTCCAGGAAATGGCGAAGATAGACGAAGCAGCGGAAAGAAAGTGCCCGTTGTTTGAAAAATTCTTTCTATAAATATGTATATAAAAAGGAGTATCAATCATGCAGATCATGACTTTGATATTCCTTTTATCTTATCTAGCTCTTTTAATGAAACAATATTCGTCATAAGGAACATTTGGACTATGATGTAGTTCGGCCAATTCAAAACCGAAATGTTCATAAATCGGTATATTTGCTTCTGTCATTGTTTCCAGTACAATATCTATCCCCTTCTTTTGACAGTCCTCCATAATGGGTGTCAGCATTTTCCGCATGATGCCAGTACCTTTCGCTTCTTTGGAAACAGCAATTTGAGCGACATAATAACTGTTTTTAGAATATTTTTTGTGCCATGGTTTTGCATAATGAATTTCTGCGATTCGTTTATTCTGCTTCAATAGTTGTTTTTGATCAGCCTTCGGAATTTCCTTTAGAATTTTTCTAGTACTTAATGAAGCAATAAACTGACGCAGCAATGTAAATTCCTTTGAAGGGATACTGCTGATTACCCCTGTAATAGGATTGCCGTATATCTGCACCTCTCCATACTTTAAAAATAGCGCGATCTCCGCTTGAATGAATTTCTTTAAAAGATCCTCAGAAGTGTCGATATTTTCAGTTAAAAAATTGAAATGTTCAAGATTTGAAAATCGTTCATAAATGAAATCCACGATTTTTGGTAAGTCATTGGTTGTTGCTCGCCTCATAATAACCGCCTCCTAAAATACCGCTTGTTCATTTAGTATAGATAAATTAAACTAAAGAAAACTATAAATTCTACTATAGTGGAATTATGAGGGAGTGAGCAGCAATCGAGGGGAAAATCTTTCGACAGCTACGTAAAGAACGTGGATTAAGTATGCAGGATGTTGCAGATGAACAGAATAGTTTATCTTTTATCAGCAAGTTTGAAAAAGGAGAGTCGAATATTAGTTTTCATCGTTTGGAGCATCTGCTGGAAAGGCTAAATATTTCAATAGAAGAATTTCTTTATTTACGAGCTAGAGAAGCGGACTACACGACCTATCACTATCTGTCAGAACGAGCATTTTTCGTGTCTGACAAGTTTACTTTCTATTTGAATCAAATTTTTAAATGCAACGATGAAACGAACCACTCTCGTAATTTTTCTGCAGCGATTCCGCAGATGACCAAATTACAGAAGGAGATCAAAACAGGAACACAAAGTGAAGAATTTCTAAAACTGCTATGCCGCTTATTGTGTTTGAACTACCAACTCAATCATGAACGCGATCAAGGCGGAGAAGTAAATATTGGCGAATTTTTTGCGGAGCTTCAACAACTATCTCAACCGGTCGTAAAGCATTTATATAATGTAGAAAATTGGGGTGTTTATGAAGTGCTGCTCTTTCGTTTTTTTCAATTCAGCTTTCCTGTGGAGACTGTTCATCAACTTTTACGAACAGCCGTTTCCCGGACTGAGAAAGAGGCTGGCGTTCAGTTAATGCAGTTGATGAAGTTCGAATTATTATTTGGCACATGTACGACCTTCATCAATTTTCGTAAACTAGGTTGGGCAAGAGAAGTTTTACAGGAAACCGAGAAATTACTTTTAGATCAAGGCGACTTACTAAATAGTACTAAATTGCTGTTCTACCAAGGGTGGCTAAAAATCATCGCAGATTCAATCGATGCTGGTCGGCAGAACTGCGAACAGGCGATTTCAATTTTTCGTATTTTGAAACAACCAACCTGGCAGAAAATGTATGAGACGCTATTTCAAGCTATATTAACCAATCGTGAGAATATCAACGAATGCATCATTTTTTCGTAATAAGACGGAATGAACATCCAAAATCGGATAAGAATAGAGTCATGAACGAATTTGAGTTCATGAATTATTTAAGGTCGAATGATGATAAACTTTACATTTTTAAAGTTTATCATCATTTGGCTTTTCTTTTCTTAAGTATTTTTTGAAAAGACTTGTGTCGCTTTTTTAGAAGTGTGATCTCTTTTTTATAAAAGTTGGATCACTCTTTCTTAATCCTTAAGAAAAAAGTGAACTGCCGATAAACAAACGGGTAGCCTTAATCACAGGAAAAGCAGATTTTTATCATTTTATTTCGAAAATTGATTTGTAACGGTTCAGTTCTTAATTTCTTTCAAAAACAAAGCGAACCGACTTAGTATTGCGGATGTATGCGTTGTCAAATATAGTGAGGATGTAAAGGAAATCCATCATAAAGAGGTGAAAAAATTGTTACAAGAAAGTATCGAGGAAGCCTACGTTCAACTTGATATAGAGGCAGAGGATTTTGAAACGGCGATCAAAAAATCGTTTGATCCGTTAGTTGAAAATGAGGCGGTGACTCCAGGTTATGTGGATTCGATCATTCGAATCTATCACGAAACGGGGCCGTATATCGTGATCACAAAAAATATCGCATTGCCACATGCTCCAGTGGAGGATGGCGCAAACAAACTGGCTTTAGGCTTTGTTCGACTAAAGGTTCCTGTCGTATCCGGCCACGGAACCAATGATCCCGTTAAATATCTTTTTCCTCTTAGTGCAAAAGCGAGTGAAGAGCATATTGAACTGTTGTCGAAGTTAGCTGATTTATTGAGCCAAGAGGAATTCATTGCGTTTTTAGGAACAGTTTCGTCAAAAGAAGATTTCATTGATTATTTTAAAAACCAATAAGGGAGCGAAAAAATTATGTATAAAGCATTAGTAGCGTGTCGAGCAGGAGTCGGATCAAGTTTGATGTTAAAAATCAAAGTAAATGAAGTGGTCAAAGCTAACGATTTTCCAATCGAGGTCGAACATTCTTCACTTGATGGTTTGTCTGGTTTTAACGGTGAGATGATCATTACTCTACCGGATGTCGCAGAAGAATTAGCGCAAAAAAATCTACCCTACAAATTAATCGGGATCGGCAACATCGTTGATAAAAATGAAATTAAAACAAAACTTGAAGCGGCATTAGCTGAATTAGGGTAAAGAAGGTTATGGGAGGGAAATAGAAAATGGATTTTTTAATCAGTTTTTTAAGCACACCAGCGGTTCTGCTAGGGCTAGTTGCGCTGATTGGTTTAGTCGCTCAAAGGAAAAGCGGAACAGAGGTATTAACTGATACCTTTAAAACAATTATTGGTTTTCTAGTTTTCAGCGCTGGCGGTTCGATCATGACCGGCGCGCTGCAAAACTTCAACCAATTGTTCCAAACAGGGTTTCATATCCAAGGAGTCGTTGCTTCGCCGGAAGCGGCTACAGCATTGGCTCAAACAGAGTTTGCATTTGTTACAAGCTGTACACTAATTGTCGGCTTCATCATGAACTTAGTGATTGCTCGTATCACTCCGTTTAAAAATATTTTCTTTACAACTGGACATAGTTTATTCTTCGCTTGTGTTCTTTCATTGATTCTGAAAGCGCATCATGTGGCAGATATTCCTGCAATTGTTATTGGTGGTTTATTATTAGGATTTTTCTCTGCGGCATTACCGGAATTGTGTCAACCGTTTATGCGCCGAATTACAGATAGTGATTCGACAGCGATCGGTCACTTCAATATGATCGGGTATGCGTTATCTGGATATATCGGAATGTTGTTCAGCAAACACAAAGACAAAACAACTGAGCATATTAATTTTCCAAAATGGCTATCATTTTTCCGTGATTTCCTGATGGGTGTCTCAGTGGTTATGCTGATGTTGTTCTATGTTTCTGCACTAAAAGCGGGACGCCCTGCTGTAGAAGAACTTGCAGGAACGCAGCATTGGTTAGTTTTCCCATTTGTTCAGGCATTTACTTTTACAGCCGGTATGTCGATCTTAATGACAGGTGTACGGATGTTCTTAGGCGAGATCACAGCAGCCTTTGTTTCGATTTCTGAGAAATTCATCCCGAATTCACGTCCAGCATTGGACGTACCAACGGTATTTCCGTTTGCACCAACAGCAGTAATCGTCGGCTTCTTGTCTTCTTATGCGGCCGGTCTGCTTGGCGTGTTCATCATGGTAGCCCTTAAATTTCCAGTAGTGATTATTCCAGCCGCGCACATTTGTTTCTTCTCAGGAGGAACAGCGGGCGTCTTCGGAAATTCAACTGGTGGTTGGCGTGGCGCAGTTGTGGGATCATTTGTGATCGGCCTATTGCTAGCCTTTCTGCCAACTGTTCTTTACCCACTGTATGGAACATTGGGAATTGAAGGATCAACCTTCCCGAACATCGACTATAACGTGATGGGAATTCTATTAGAT
Organism: Enterococcus sp. AZ128; assembly: GCF_051714485.1. Taxonomy (NCBI): domain Bacteria; kingdom Bacillati; phylum Bacillota; class Bacilli; order Lactobacillales; family Enterococcaceae; genus Enterococcus; species Enterococcus sp. AZ128. Next base: position 79,670 of record NZ_JBIORZ010000002.1, on the reverse strand, counting down.
AAAATCTTGTCATTATTTGGCAGATAAAACCAACAGACTTAGTAGAAATCTGCTAAGTCTGTTTTCAAAAAAGGAGAGGTCAACAAATGGAGATCGCAACAAACAAGCTGGATGCTTATATCGAAGTTCTTCAACCAGAAATCAATCAGTATATCAGCCAGTTGGATAAAGAAAAAGTCGTCGAGGCATGCGAGGTTATTTCCGAATCGAAGAGAAATCATGGGCGTGTCCATATTACCGGGGTTGGAAAACCAAGCCATGTGGCGGAATATATTGCCGCACTGAATTCTTCAGTGGGAACACCGACGTATTATTTAGATACGACAGAAGCAATTCATGGTTCGGCTGGACAAGTACTTCCCGGGGATGTCGTCATTGCTATCTCAAACAGCGGACAAACAGAGGAACTAAAGCGAACAGTGGAATCTTTGAAACGATTAGACGCAAAAATCATTGGTGTCAGCGGCGGAGAAAATTCATGGCTGAAGGATCATTCGACCGTTTTTCTTTTGGCAGGTGTTAACCAAGAAGGCGATGATTTGAATAAGCCGCCAAGAATCTCTATTATTGCTGAAATTATTGTATTGCAGTGTCTTTCGATTTTGTTGCAGCAAGAAGAACAACTAGATTTGGACAAGTATTATCAATGGCATCCCGGTGGTGCATTAGGCGAATCAATCAAAAATTTAAAGGAATGTGACCTGTAATGAAGATAAAAGGAATTATTACGGCAATGGTGACACCGTTATCAAATGATGGAATCAATGAAGCAGCGACTCGCAAGCTGGTTAATAAATTGATAGATGACGGCGTCCACGGATTATTCATCTTGGGAACAAACGGTGAATTTTACGCGCTCAGCGAAACAGAAAAATTAACACTAGTAAAAATCGTCGTCGATGAGGTCGCGGGACGAGTCCCCGTTTTTGCCGGGTCTGGCGGAATTTCAACAGAAGCTGTTATTGATCTGACAAATAAATTTGAAAAATTAGGAGTAGATGCGGTTTCTATCATTACTCCCTATTTAATCAAAGTCAGCGATGATGAATTGATCCAGCATTATCAACGCATCGCGGCAAAGACAAACGTACCAATTATTCTATACAACATTCCAGCAAATACCAAAATTTCGATCAGTGAGAAGGTGTTCAAGGAATTAATAAAGGTGAAACAAATCGTTGGAATCAAGGACAGCGGCGGAGATTTGGAAAATTTCCAAATGTATTTGAACTTAAATGATCGGGAGGATTTCTCTGTTTTAGTCGGCTCGGATTCTTTGATTTTACCGGCTTTGCAAAGAGGTGCAGACGGCGCGGTTGCAGCGACTTCGAATGTTTTAACAAAAACTGATCTGGGTATTTATCAAGCCTTTTTGGAAAATAGAAGCGAAGAGGCTCAAGTTCTTCAAGAGAGTATCAATGAATTTCGCCGTATCTTGAAGCTGGCGACCGTTCCGAGCGTGTTGAAATATAGTTTAGCATTGACAGGGATTCCTGTCGGAGCGCCTAAAAGTCCAGTTTGCCCTGTTTCTTCGGAGTTGGACGTTGAAATTTGCCGCACATTGAACCAATATAGGGAAATAGAAGGGATGGAAATATCATGCAAAAAGTAACAACTCTGTCTCGAATCTATCAAGAAAAATTAATGGCGATTATTCGAGTAGAAACAATCGAACGTGCTCAAGAAATCGTGGATGGCTGTCTCGAAGGAGAGATCTCTTGTTTAGAAATTAGTTATACAAATGCTGAATTGTCAAATTAATTGCAACATTTCTTCTTGAAAGACTTCCCAACAATTTTTCCAGTTCAATGTTTTTTTAGGACGCATATTTATCTTGCGTAATGCTTCCTGTTTCTCCGTAGGGGGTACCTTTGAAAAATCAGTTCCCTTAGGGAAGAATTCTCTAAATAAACCATTCCCATTTTCGTTAGATCCGCGTTGCCATGGGGAGTATGGATCACAAAAATACATAGGTACGTCTAAATCTTTCTCAATTTCTTTCCAGCAAGAAAACTCTTTCCCACGGTCGACCGTAAAGCTTAAAAATGCCTTGTGACTCCCTAGGTCTTGCACAAAAGCTTTAATCGCTTGTGCCATTGACTTCGCGGTACGATCCCTCATTGAGATCGCCCAATAAAAGCGTGTTTTCCGTTCAATAAACGTTGCTTCGCAGGCTTTGCTTTCCCCTCTGCTAGAAACAACTGTGTCCAACTCCCAATGTCCAAATTCTTCTCGAGTTGACACAGAAGCTGGGCGTTCATCAATGGTATGCCCTACAGTCATTTTGCCTCGTGCCTCTTCTTGTTTTTCTTGTCTTCTGCCTTTATGTCTCAGACACTGTTTAGACACATTAAGAATACCGGCATAGAGCCAATTGTAAATGGTTTTGAATGAAACTATTTGACGATCATTCGCAATTTGTTCAGGGGACCAGCTGTCTTCAAGATCACATTCAATCTGATAAGCGAATTCAGAAGTCCATTTGGACTTCGCACCACAGGCACTGCGCTTCATTTCCGCATCTAATTGCGCATTGTCGGCATTATAGATCAAATCTTCGGGTACTCGTTTCAACTCACGATCAATCGTTGTTCGGCTAACACCAATTCTGTCCGCTATTTCTTGAATACTCTTGGCATCATAAATCATCGTCTCTATACATTTTCGATTATCTCGTGTAAGCTTTTTGTGTGAACCCATCAAAATCACTCCTAGTAGTTTGTTATCCTAAACTCATTTTACTAGAAATTTTTGATGGGTTCTTTGTTGCGATTAATATTACAATTCAGCAAATAAAAATGCCGGCGATATTATTGAACAATTGAAAGAAATCTATCAAGATAAAATTATCGTCGGAGCTGGAACAGTGCTTGACAGTGAGACCGCTCGTCACGCACTATTAAAGGGAGCAGAGTTCATTATCGCTCCAAATTTCAATTTAGAGGTGGCGAAGCTCTGTAATCGTTACCAGATTCCTTACATGCCAGGATGTACGTCGATGACAGAGGTCGTTGAAGCGCTGGAGGCTGGTGCGGATATGATCAAGGCCTTTCCTACTTCTTCCTTCATTGGACCTAAAGTAGTTTCTACGATTAAGACCCCGATGCCTCAAGTACCGGTTCTTTCTTCAGGCGGTGTTACGGTAGAGAATATTACAGATTGGATCGAAGCTGGCGTAGACTGCATGGGTATCGGCACCCTATTATCCAAAGGAACAAAAGCAGAAATCGCTATAAATGCGCAAAGTTTACGCCAAAAAGTTTCAACACTGCAGAAATAAAAATAGACAGGAGGGAAAGGCTATGCAGAAAATTGATCAGAGGACACGTCAAGTATTAGTAAAGCTGATTGAGAAGCCTGTCATTTCTCAAAATAGTTTAACCAATCAGTTACAGTTATCAAAGGTACAAATTGATTATGTGATCACAAAGGTCAATGAATTACTCTCTGATGAGGCCCTTCCTCCTGTTTGGTTTGATGGGAATTATTTCCATCTTTCAGATTCAAGCCGGCTATTTCTCGTTGATTTTTTCTCTAACGACACGGTTTATCGTTATTATGAAATGGATATGGAAGAGCGAAAGAAATACATTTATTTGATGCTGTTTTATCATTGCGAAGACTATTTGTCAGTGAATCATTTTCTAGCAGTTTTGGAGGTTGGGAAAACGACCTTTATCAATGATCTAAAAAAGGTCGAGAAGGAACTGGAGTCTGTCGGTATTCAAATAAACTACGATCGAAAAAACGGGTATTATCTGGCTGGCGACGAGGCCGTCTTACGTTACCACCTAATGAAGCTGATCTTGGAAGATTTTCGTTCAGACAATGGCCGTTTTCTTTGGGACTATTTTTTATTTAATGAAAGTTTGATCGAAAAGCCGGCTATGTTCCAGCAAATTGCCAATGAGTTAGCGGACTATTCGATTACGTTGGTAGAGAATCGTCTGCTTGAGTTTAGTTATATGCTGATCTTTCTGCTGCCGCGATTGCAACGAGAGTGGTCCGGTTTTTATGATAGATACAGCTTTCAAACGTTTTATCAAATGAAAGAATACATGTTTTCCAAGAGTCTACTAGCAAAACTTTCTGTTGAAAATAATGGTGCAATTTTGTATATTTGTGGCTGGATGCTTGGGATGGCGATTGGAAATGCGGATGAAAAAACGCCAGATTCTTCGATTATTCACGAATTGGTAGAACGAATTTTTGATCGTTTTGAACAATTATCCGGTATTCGTTTCAAAGATAAGCATGCTGTGAAAAAACAATTATACAGTCATTTTAGACCCGCATATTACCGCCTGTTCTTTCATTTGCCAATCATCAATCCTCTGAATAAAAAAATCATTCAGGAATATCCGGATCTATTCCAAATCGTCAAGGAAACAATGAAGCCTATTGAAATATTATTTGGAACGATGATTCCTGATGAGGAGATTTCATTTTTAACGATTCATTTCGCGTCATTGATAAATGATAATGATGAGTATCAGGTGAAACGTAAAGTTGGGATCATTGTTTGTCCCAATGGAATAGGCAGCTCTGCAATTATTTATAATGAATTAAAAAATCTTTTTCCCGATATGATTTTTATTGGCCCTATTGAAACAAATGAGATCTATCAGAAAAAACAGGAATACGATATGATCTTTACAACGGTTCCGAATATGCGACTCTATTCGTTGAAAAAGCCCGTGTATACGGTTAACCCGATCATGTCGATTGATGAAAAATATAATCTCGTTCAAGAAATTCAAAATAGCGGTAGGAATTATTCAAACGATTATCAATTTGAAGAACTGATTTCAATCATCACTAAGTATGGGGAAATAAACGATGAACTTGGGTTGAGAAAAGAGTTATTGCGACATATTCATCAACCAAAGGCGCATAGTCAGGAAGTTCTCACCTTTAAAAAAGAAGAAAACGATGATTTAAGTTTAATGGATATTCTTAAACCGGCCTTTATCCAACTAAGACTGTCAACAAATAGCTGGGAAGAAGCATTTTATGTCGCGGCGACACCGTTGATCGAATCAGAGATCGTCAGTCGCAGCTATATAGATAAAATTATTCAAACAACTTATGAGGAAGGTCCCTATATGGTGATTTCTGATCAGGTCGCGTTGCCGCATGCTCGACCTGAAGATGGTGTCAGAAAAGTTGGTTTGGGAATCACTGTACTTAAAGAATCAATAACGATATTAGGTAAAACGCCGGTGAAATACATTTTTACATTGGCCGCAGTAGACAATAAGAAACACCTGTCCGCTTTGGCTGAGTTAGTCGCATTAATTGATCAGCCGGATTTTTTTAAAATGTTGGATTCAGCCTCTACTCCTGAAGAGGCTTATCAAAGAATCATGGATTTCCTTTAAAAGAATAAAATAAATAAGAGAAAAGTCGTGTTCCATTAATTGGGTACGACTTTTTTTGTGACTGAAAAAGCAGACTGTTCGTTAAGTTTTATACAAGCGTTTTCTTTGTTTTGCCTAAGCGAATCTTGCATAATATAAGAAAATTTGATTGGAGTGAATGAAATGGCAACGATGGTGTTTACAAATTATCCAGTGCGAGATGTGAAGGCTTCGACAGAATTTTATGAAAAACTTGGATTTAAGAAAAATGAGGATTTCTCCAATGAGCAAGCCAGTTCGATGGTGTGGGATGATAATTTTTGGATTATGTTGTTGAATCACGAATTTTACAGTCAATTCCTTAAGGATAAAAAAATTGCGGATACACGGGCTTTAAGTGGTACGTTAACGGCCTTTTCTGTTGAGAGTCCTGCGGTGGTGAGAAAAATTGCCGAAGCGGCAAAAGCAAATGGCGGGGACTACTTTGTTGTAGATTCAGGGATGCCTGAGGATCAAATGTTTAGCTTGGAGGTATTGGACCCTGATGGCAATCAATTTGAACCCGTTTGGATGAAGATGCCGTAACAAGAAGAATCACGGAGCGATCCGTGATTTTTTTATCTTCAAAAGTTTTTTAATCAATCTATAAATTTGGCTATTTTAAACAAGATTATTAATTGGTTTTCTAGAAAAAGCAGTTCCCGGCCCAAGTAAATTCAAAATTGATTCGTTAGATTAAAGGTCTTTTTTTAATGAAAATGAGTAAATGACAAAAACCTGAGCGTATAAATTCCCCTTTTTTTATTTATTACTTATCATAATGACAACGAAATAATTAATGAACGATTAATTTTTTAATCAAGAGGGATGATACGTAACAATGATACGAAACGATTTTTTTGAAAGCCTGTTTGATCGGAAAACTTTGAATCAACGACGCATGATTTTGCTATTAAACGCTGCCAACAGACGTTGGGTCTCAAGCCAATGGCTGGGAGAAAAGCTGGAGTTGAGCAAGCGGATGACTTTGAGTACGATCAATGATCTTTCTGACCAAATCAATCAATTTCAACCAGAAAAATATTCATTTCAACTATCGAAAAGTCGAGGTGTCTTTCTTGACGTTAAGAATGACGCCGATATTTATGAATTAGTCACATTTATAGTGGGTAAATGCTCAACAGTCAAGATGCTTGAGGCGCTGCTTACTGAAGAATTCGATAGTGTGAAGAATTATGCGGTGCGAAACTTTATCAGCGAATCAACGGTTCGCCGAGATTTGAATAAAGTCAATGAATTATTGCTACGTTATCAAATTGAGATTGGCCGAGAATCCGCAAAATTGATTGGGGAAGAACATCAGATTCGCATGTTTATGACGATTTTTTTCTGGAGTGTTTATCGTGGGAGTATCTGGCCCTTTAAGTATGTTGATGAACAACTGATTGAAACGTTTGTCGATAATCTTTTAAACAATGAGTTTACTGTATATCCCAAAATTCCCTATGAGTATAAAAAGCAGCTGGCTTTTTTGTTTGCAGAATCGATTATCCGGACTCGCAAAGGGAATATCGTTCAAATGTCCTCTGAAATGGAAGGACAAATCAAAACGAATTATTTGTACTCTGAGTTTGAGGGCAGATTATTAGAACTGCAGGGAGAGATCAATAGCAAACAATCGGAGATTCCTTTCTTCTTTTCAGTTTGGCTCTCGATGTCAAAAACAATGGATACGCTCAAAGAATCGATTGTCAAGAATTTATTGAAGCAGCAAGTTGATGGCCAATTACCAGTCTATCTAGCAACAGAGTTCATGGTCACTCGTTTTCAAGAGGAGTATTTTCCTATTAAAGAAGAGGATCTTTGGCGGTTTCAAGCCTACCTTTTCAGCGGTCATTTTTTTACTTTCTATTATAAAGATTTTAATACCGATTTGACCGGATATACGTATCAAAATATTTTTCTAGAACGATATCCCAATTTGATTAAAAAGACGAAGCGATTTATCGAAGATTTATATCAAGAATCCAACTGCTCGATTTTTCTGGAGAACGATTATTTATTGATCGTCTATTTGAGAAATATTTTCTTTTTAGAGGAGCCCTGTAATTACGAAGTGAAGATCACGATGTTGGTTGAAAGTGTCATGCCAAGGTTGTTGACGCAGAAATTCATTCGACAAATCAACGGCTACTTCGGTTATCTTTATAATTTGTCGATCTGTGATGTTTTTGATAGTGAGAATGGCGATGTTGATATTCTACTGACCACCAGTAATTTGGAAGGGTTGTGCCAGATATATCCAAACGCGGAGATTGTAGTTGTCAGCAAAACATTATCAATCGTTGATATGTCGAGAATCAATCAGGCTCTAGAGGAAGTTTCTGCTAAGAAAACGATTTCTGCGGATAAGTAATAATCAGTCTTTCAAAAATGAATCTGGAATAACGCGTTTTTTGAAAATAACAGAAGTAATTATTTGTTATAACAGTCAAGGGCGCTATTAATTAAAAAAAAGGAGTTAAGGAAAATGTCGAATAAAAAGATGATAGATAGACTTATCTATGGTTTTATGACTTTTCTGATTTTACTGAATTCGTTGACACCCTTGACCACATTGGCTGAGGCGGTGGAAACACCTGCACTAAAATTAGAAAGCATAGCAAAAGGCCAAGCAGACAATCAATTAGATGTGAAACTTTCTGCGACGACTGACAAGCAAACGGTAAAAATTAATGCTTCTCAAGCAATCATTGAGCAAGCGAAATTGGAAGAGAACGGTCAATCGACTGATTTGCAGATTGAAAATAATCAAGTTATCGAAGTACCGACCGGTTATAGTGATGGCGTTATTCACTTGACCTTGAAGCAGGAAGCTTTAAAAGATCTTCAACAATTTGATCTGAACTATCAAGATCAAAATCTTACCTATCAATTTCCAGCAGCTCCAGAAAGTTCTTCCGCAGAATCATCTACATCATCTACAATAGACGCCACACAAAGCAGCGATGAAGAATCAAGCGGTATAAATACAACTGAAACATCTGAAACTGCAAAACAAAGTACGGAAACTTCTGAATCCAAAGAGTCATCGAAGGCAGAAAATAAAGCTGCTCGAGCAGACGATCCCACTGATATTCGGACATATTTTCCTGGTGGTGAGGGGACTATCTTAACTGGATCTAGTATGATTTTTATTGATGACGAAGGAAATGTGATTGACCCGCCAGTTGGTCCAAATACAAATGTTCGTATCTATTATACTTGGAGCATTCCAGAGGATGTTCGATCACAGATTAATCCGGGAGACTATTTTGATTTTGAATTGCCGCCGGAATTAATCCCGAAAAATCCAGTCAGTGGAGATTTAAAAAATGATGAAGGCGAAGTTTATGCTACTTATACTGTCGATAAAGATGGAAAGATTCGGTTTACCTTTACGGATGAGGTACAAAATCAGAGTGAGATTAACGGACGTTTTTTCTTTGACACGATCTTTAATAAAGAACATATTGATGGACCAGGGGACATTACGATTCATTATCCTGTAGAAGATGATCTGCCTCCTGTAGATGTTGAAATTCATCCTGACACAGAAAAGTCTATCGACAAAACCGGTCATTTCGACCGTACACCCAATCCTTCAAGCGTTGAGTGGACCGTGGATATGAACCAAAGCATGAAGCATTTATCAGATGCAACAATCACTGAAAAATGGCCCGATGGTATCAATTATAAATCGGTCGAGGTCATGGAATTGGTTATGAACTTAGATGGAACTGTTAAGGAAACCGGACGGAAATTGAACCCTGACGAATATACCGTGGATGCGAATGGAAATGTCACGATTCTAGGGGATACAAATAAAGCCTATCGTCTCGTTTATCAGACAGATATCGATGAATCAACCAAGCCGGAAGATGGCGGCAAAGTCAGCTTTACTAATACAGCTATTCTAACGGATAAAAACGATCCTGACGGGTTTGATGCGAAGGCCACGGTAACGAATAATTATGGGAAACCGATCGAGAAAAATATGACCGGTTATGATCCCAATAATCAACAGTTCAATTGGGAAATCAAATACAACTATAATGAAAAAAATATTCCTAAGGATCAAGCAACGATTTCCGATACCATCAGCGACAATATGGATCTAGTCGATGGCTCGATCAAGCTCTATCCCATCACTTTTGACGACCAGGGAAATGAAGTTAAGGGAGCTGCCTTGGAAGAAGGAACGGATTATATCTTAGCACCTAATCCGGATGGAAAAGGCTTTGTTGTTAAATTTTTAAATGACCTGGATCAAGCTGTGAAAGTTGAATATAAGACTAAAGTTGATGGAATCGTCACAGATCCGACACAGGTTAATAATAGTGTGACGACTGGTACAGGTCAAACTGATGGTGATAAGGGAACTGCCCAACAACAAAATGTCATTAAAAATTTAACGAACGTCGATTATTCGACTCACAAGGCAGAATGGACGATCAACATTAATAAGAACCACTATTACATGGAGGATCTGATCTTAAACGATACTTACTCGCCAGTTCCGGGTTTATCAATGGCGATTAAACCAGACTTGACACCGGATTTTGAAATTCTTGATGTCACAACGAATAAAGTTCTAACTCCTGGAACGGATTATGACTTAGAACTTGTGAAAGATCTAAATGGCAATGAAACTGGCTTCAAAGTTGTTTTCAAAGGCGACTACCAAACAACTCACGATGAGTTCAAATTGACTTATCTAACCAACTTTGATGTTACCTTGCTGGATCCAGATAATCCGGAGATGGATCACTATAAAAATAATATGTCTGCTGATTGGAGCGATCAAAACGGTGGAAAACATCATTCTGATGATGAACAGGACTTCAAACCAAATGATCCGTATCAGTTAAACGCTCAAAAAAGTGGTCAGTATAACGCACAAACTAAACACATCACGTGGACGATCGCGGTCAATTTAAGTGGGAATATTTTATCGAATGCCCAGTTGAAAGATGCAATCAAGGATAATCAAGATTACGTAGCTGGCTCGTTAAAAATCTATGAAGCGGAAGTTCAAAAAGATGGTACGGTAGTCAAGAAAGAGCCAGAGACGGTAGTAAATGACCAGATGAGAAATTATGAAGAACCATCCGATAGTAATGGTCAAACCCTCTTGATCGATTTTCCTAACCAAGTGACGACGACCTATTTGATTGAATTTGAGACCTCTGTTGATGGAAAAATTATTTCCGGTTCCAATCAGTATGAAAACCTAGCACAATATGTAAATTCCGGAGATGACCGCAATGTGATTGGGGAAGTTAGTGTCAAGAATGGCGGAAAATATGTTCAAAAAGCAGGTGAACAAGATAGTCAAAACCCTGACTATGTAAATTGGCATGCGGTAATCAATCCTTCTCAGTCGACTTTAGATAATGTCGTTATCAAGGATGATCCAACAGAAAATCAAGTCATTGACCAAGATTCTATCAAATTGTACGAAACGACAGTAACAACAGATGGCACCGTTACTCCGAATTATGACAAACCATTAACGGTGAACAAAGATTACACAGTAGAAGTGACGACGGATAACGTCACTGGAAAACAAGAATTAACCATCAAAATGCTGCATGAGATCGATAAAGCTTATCAACTAGAATATCGAAGTTACATCACGTCTTCGGCAGCAGGAAACAAAGACACTGTTTCCAATAAAATCACAGTTACTGGAGACAATCAGCAAACTGTTTCTGGTGGTGATGGTCAAGACGTAATTGTTGAGATAAATCACAGTGGTGGATCGGCGACTGGTAAAAAAGGTAAATTGACGATCCAAAAAACGGAGGCTGATGGCAAGACGAAGTTAACCGGAGCGCATTTCCAACTATGGAATACAACGAAAACACAATTACTTCGTGAAGGCGATCTGGATGCCAATGGGCAAATTACTTTTGGTAGTCTGCCATATGGCGAATATCTGCTCTTTGAAACCAAAGCGCCAGACGGCTTCACTATATCGAATGATTTAGTTGTAGGTCGTCGGATCACCATCGATGAGAACACCTCAGCGAATGGCGCAGCACCGTTAACTATTCCAAATGAGCGAAATAAAGTGATTTTCCAAAAGCTCGATGAGAATGGCGATCCAATTAAATTAGGGAATGGTGTTGCCAAAGGTGCACGCTTTAAACTAGAAAAACTTAGTGTCTTATCTCTTGCGCCGAGCTTGTGGTCAGAAGTTCCGCTAAATCCAGATACGACGAATAGTGAAGGAATTCTTCAAATCGATAGTTTGCCATTAGGATTCTATCGCTTAACGGAGTTAGAAGCACCGACAGGGTATATTTTGGATTCTCAACCGATTTACTTCACGGTGTATCGTAACAGTAATTACCAATTGCCGACAGTGAACGTCAGCCGTAAGAACTATCAAGGCAGTGCTGAGCTTATTAAGCATGATAATGCTGGAAATCCTTTATCTGGAGCAACCTTTGATGTGATCGACAGCCAAGGTAAGAAGATCAATCAAACCCCCTTAGTTTCTCAAGATGATGGGAAAGTGACTATCGAAGGCTTAGCACCAGGAAATTACAAATTTGTTGAAACGAAGGCACCGAGTGGTTATGTCCTAAATACAAAGGAAATTCCTTTTACTATCGCGGATAAAGGCAAAGGAAAACCAGCGACGGTTACGACACAGTCCGATGGTTCGCCAATCGAATTGATAAATTATCAAGGATCGGCCGAGTTTATTAAGAAGGACAAATCAGGTAAGATCTTAGAAGATGCTGAATTCGATGTATTCGATGCTCAAGGAAAGAAAGTCAACGAACACCCCTTAGTCTCTGATGATAAAGGCAAAGTTCGGATCGATAACTTAGCACCAGGGGATTACACCTTTGTGGAAACGAAAGCACCAGAAGGATACATGTTAAATAAAAAGAAGATTCCATTTACAATCAAAGCATCGAATATTGGAGAAGTGCCGGTAGTAGAGGTACCTGATTTCATTAACTACCAAGGCTCTTTTGAACTAACAAAACGAAATACAGATGGTGAAGGCTTAGCTGGAGCCGAGTTCACGCTGTTTAAGGAAGATAAGACTAGCATAGTGAAAAAGGCCACCAGTGACAAAGATGGGAAAATCTTATTTGAAGATTTAGCACCAGGAATCTATTATTATCAAGAAACGAAAGCGCCAAAGGTCACAGAAGGCAGTGATTATGTTATCAATCCAGCATTAATCGAAGTTGAAGTTGATGATAATGCATATGGAAAGCCAGAAATTCAAGAAGTAGGTGATTTTCAGAACTTCCGAGGAAAAGCGCAGATTACGAAAGTCGGAGAAGGTGGGTCGATCGCTGGAGCCGAATTTGAATTGTATCGTATTGAAAATGGCGATCAAAAATATGTCAGAACTGCAGTAGCACCTGAAAATGGTATTTTAGATATTTCGGGCTTAGGGGCTGGCTACTATGTGTTGAAAGAAGTTCAAGCTGCTCCAGGTTACATCCTTAATAAGCAACTAATTTATTTTGTTGTTAAGGAAAATGCTGACCAAGACACTAATATTGACAACCTTGATTTCAAAAATTATGAATCAGGAGTTGTTGGTCGAAAAGTAAATGAACAAAAGGAAGCCTTAAAAGGGGCCGAATATCAAGTCTATAAAGCGGATGATAAGAATCAGCCGAAAGGTAACCCACTTCCTGTAAAAGATCGAAGCAATAAGTATTATGATGACAGTACAATTACTACAGATAAAAAAGGAGAAATTTATTTCCAAGGTCTAGAACAAGGACACTATGTCATTGTTGAAACCAAAGCTCCTGATGGTTACATTCAAGATACAAAACCTCATCCATTCGATATTACAGGACAACTGGGTAAACCAACCAAGGTTAATTTGGGCGACTTTGTAAACTATAAAGGCTCCATCGCCATAACTAAGAAAAATGAAGCGGGTAAAGAACTTAAGGGCGCCGAGTTTGAAATTCAGGATGAAGATGGAAACGTCCAAAATGTCCTAGATTCAGATGGAAAAGAAACCAAGACCCTTGTTTCGGATAAGAATGGGAAGATTTATGCTACTGGCTTAGCTCCCAACAAATATCGCTTAATCGAAACCAAAGCGCCGTCAGGTTATTTACTGAATACCGCTGTTACCTCCTTTAAAGTTTCTGCTGAATCTGATGGGAAACCAGAGACAATTAGTTTGGCCGACTTTATCAACTATCAAGGTTCTGTGAAAATGAAGAAGGTTACAGAGGATGGAAAGAATCTAGCCGGAGCTGTTTTCGAATTGTATAAAGAAGATCAGTCGATTGGAAAATATACTGCGAACGAAGCAGGATTAGTAGCTGCTGGTAATTTGGAGCCTGGTGACTATTACTTTACTGAAACGAAAGCACCAACTGGTTATGCAATTAGTAAAGAAAAACGCAAGTTCAAGATTACTTCGACGAGTACAAACAAACCTAAAACCATTGACCTAGGAAAATTTGTGAATAAAAAAATTCCAAAGACGCCAGATTCTTCAAAACCGTCAAATAAAACAAACGGGTCAAATCATAATTCGGGAACACAAACAGGAAGTTACCCGCAAACGAATGATACGAAGAATCCATGGTTGTGGATTGCTGGTATAGTAGTTATCGTCATTGCCGGCGTCATTTATAGAAGAAAAAAAGAATAATTAAGTGAGGCTGGACAATTCGTTGTTCAGCCTCTTTTGTGATTGCTTCTTAGGGAAAAGCCAGGTATGCTTTGGTCAGCATGGACATTGACACCAGGGTGAAAGGATGAGTAGATGAGAAAGATGGCATTTTTTGATTTGGATGGTACATTGTGTCATGGGTATAGTTTGGCATTAGGTGATGGACTCATGGAGGCTTTTGATCAACTGCGAGAAAATGAGGTACAGCCAGTGATCGCAACGGGCCGGAGTTTTTATGAAGTGAAGGATCTGATACATAAATTGAAAGTCGAAAATTTTATACTGTCTGACGGTTGTTACGCATACTTTGATGGAGTGACTGTTTTGAACGAAAAATTTTCTAAGCCGGAAATTGAATCAATATTAATGATTGCAGAGGAACATGAATTGTCCGCCGGCTATTTTAATCAGCAAGGTTATGCGGTGACAGATTATTCAAAAATTGTGCAAGAACATGTTGCGTATATGGGGGTTGAAGAGGTGCCGGTCTCACCGACTTTTTACCAGACGAACTCAGTCAATTTCATGAATCTATACATGGATGTCAAAAAGGAAACGCAATTAAATGAGCGGCTTTCGGCCATGGTAGATCGTCAACGGGTTGCACCATTAGCGGTTAGCTTACTCCCTAAAAATGTCTCCAAAGGCTCAGCGATTAAAAAAGTATTGGCTCAGCTTGGCGACTCCGAAATAGAGACGTATGCTTTTGGTGATAACAACAATGATTTGACGATGTTTCAGCTAGTCGATCATGGTGTAGCAATGGCTGAGGCAACGGAACAGTTGAAGGATCATGCAGCTTATGTGTCGCAAACGGAAAATGGCGTGTTGGAAGGATTAGTGCATTATGGACTGATATCTTAGAAAGGTAGTTGCTTCTAGCTTAAGGGACATGGTATGATTCTTTTTGAACTGGAAAACTGGAGCTAGGGTTCCGCTCAAACGAGGACTTGCGACCGAGGGCTTCATCTTTTACCGTATGTAAAAGGCACCTATTGATATAAAAAATCCGAGGGGAAAGGTTCAGTGTATTTGTGATGCACTGACTTTTCTTCTTTTTTGTGTATTCAGAGAAACGTCATTGCATCCTTTAAATAATATTTTTGGAAGGATGGATCTGTGTGAAGAAAGTAGCTTTTTTTGATTTAGATGGGACCTTGTGTTCAGGAGGAAGTTTGGTGGTGGAACAGGAGATAATTGAAGCTTTTGATAAGCTGAGAGAAAACGATGTTTTACCGATTGTTGCGACTGGACGCAGTTATTATGAGGTAGAAAAATTGTTGCGGGTACTGCAGGTAGAGCATTTTATTTTATCAAACGGCTGCTATGTTCGTTTTAATGGAAAAACGATTCAAGATGCGCAGTTTTCTCATTTCGAAGTTGAGAAAATTTTAAGGATTGCAGAAGATAATCTCCTAGCAGCCGGCTTTTTTAATCAGCGGGGGTTTGCGGTGACGAACTTATCATCAGTTGTTAAGGAACACGTAGCCTATATGGGTATCAAGAAAGTTCCAGTATCCGCTCATTTTTATCAAAAAGAACCAGTCAATTTTATGAACCTTTACTTAAATGCGGAGTTGGAAGAAAGATTAAATAAAGAAATAGCGATTGTGGCAGATACGGTTCGTTTTGCTCCTCTTGCTATTGATGTGCTTCCAAAAAACATTTCAAAAGGAACAGCGATTCAGAAGCTTTTGCAATCCATGGCTGGTACACAAATAGAAACCTATGCTTTTGGTGATCAAAATAATGACGTAAGTATGTTTCAGTTAGTCGACTATGGAGTCGCGATGCAGCATGGGACCAAGCAATTAAAAGAACAAGCTTCATACGTAGCCAATACAAAAAACGGTGTGTTGGAAGGCTTAACGTATTATGGGTTAATTTCTTAAAAAAGTATCAAAAGTGTGAGAAAATAATGAGACTTTAGGCTGATGCTCTAAGATTAAGAATTCGTTAAGATGAGCTTATCAACTAAAGAGAGTAGGAAAGAGTGTGAAAGGGAATAAAAAAAATATTATCTATTTGATGTTGGGGCAATTTATTTCCGTATTTGGCGGAGCTATTTTACGATTTGCATTATCACTATTTGTTTTGGATGTTACTGGAAGAGCGGATATTTTTGCGACGGTTTTAGCAATTTCCAGTATTCCAGTATTATTTGCGCCAATCGGCGGAGCAATCGCGGATCGTTTTGATCGCAAAATTTTAATGGTTTTGATGGATATAGCTAATGCAATTATTGCAGGATTGTTGTTTTTAGTAGTAGGAAGTTCAGAATCTGTTTTAGGAATCGGAGTGTTGATCTTCATTTTAGCAATTGTGGGCAGTTTTGATACCCCTGTTGTGGGAGCTAGTATTCCTTTATTGGTAGAGGAAGAAGAACTAGAAAAAATCAACGGCTTGTCTAATGGGATATTACAATTATCAAACGTTGTTGCGCCGATCATTGGCGGTGTTTTTTATGGATTAATTGGAGCAAAAATGTTGATAGCCAGCAGTATTGTCTTTTTCGTTATTGCGGCAATTATCGAAAGCTTCTTGAAAATTCCTTTTGAAAAGCGAGACAAATCGCCTGGTACCATTGCACAAATTTTAACCGCTGATTTGAAAGATGGATTTAAAGAAGTAAAGAATAATCAAGTTATTTTCAAATCCATCGTTATCGCAGCAGCAATCAATTTTGTATTGACGTCATTCTTTATCGTAGGACTTCCAATTATTTTACGAATGACTTTACAGGTCAATGATACAATGTATGGAATTGGAATGGGTGTTTTTAGCTTAGCCAGTATTATCGGAGCGATTTTTGCCGGACCATTAACGAAAAATATCAAGTTCAATAATTTTTACCGAGTGTTCACTTATTCAGGGATTTTATTACTAATCATGAATATTTTATTGAGTATGACTAATGTTGGAGTAGGATTCATAGTGGTAGTCGTAATGGAAATCATCATTGGTATGATGTTAAGTGCTATTTCGATTTACTTGATTACCTTGGTTCAACGAATTACACCCAAAGAGAATCTTGGAAAAGTCATGGCTACGATCATTGCTGTTGCGCAATGTGCTGTTCCTTTAGGCCAATTATTGATGGGACTGATTTTTAGAAATACGACAGTCAGTGTTTTCGTTCCATTACTTCTCATCAGTGGACTAGTTCTTTTGATATCTGGTGCATGCTTCATGATGTTCAGAGAAACCAAAGAGAGTGACATTTATACTGTAAAGGATAACTAAAGCGACTGTTCTATATTAGCCATTCTTAGCCCGCAGAATCGATAGCCTTATAAAAATGTGCTGCCTATAGTTATCTATAGGCAGTATTTTGTCTTATTTTTACTATTGCAACGGTAATCAGCAGTGTTTGGCAATTATCTGCGGGAAGAAGAACTGACTGATACGACTGTTCATATTAACAATCATGCAGCTATTATTGTAATTGGCGTGTTAATTCTTGGAGGGTAGAGGCTGTCCAATTGAATGGCGAACTTCTTAACTATAACAATCTCTATGGATGGGTCCTACTGTTAGTATTCATTTTTCTTTTTGACTTTACAAAAAGAAAGTTAAAATGGAAAATAGTTGTTAAATGAAAAGTAAATAGCGTTTTTACTTATGATTTCTAAGGTCAAAAGAATTATTCTTTTAAGAAGGGAGCAGGTTATGAAGTTTGAAAAAGAATTATTGAGATTGGTTGAGGAACAAAACCTTTGTTTTTTGGGTTCTGTGACGGAAGAGGGATATCCAATGATACGTGCGATGTTGAGGCCGATAAAAGTCGAAGAGAATTGTTTGTATCTTCATACCAATACCTCCTCGAAGAAAGTCAAACAGTTTTTGAGTAATCCAAAGGCCTGTTTGTATTTTTATGATGCTGCAATCTTTACGGGCATTACATTGATCGGAGAAATGCAGGTACTTTCACTGGAGCAGGAAAAAACCGATTTTTGGCAGGATGACTATTTGATTTATTATGAAAAAGGCGGCGGGTTGTCTGATTTTACAGTACTAAAATTTACATCCGCTCATGGAGAGTTTTATCAGAATTTCACTGTAACAGCTTTTTAAAAAAGACGATATAAAGATAGTGTAAAGAAATGAACGCAAGTTTCACACTATCTTTAGGTCTTTTTTTTTATGCTTAAAGAGTAAAGAAAATCAGTTAGTTTATTTAACTGGTTGTTTTGAAAAGGAGTGAAGTGAAATGACGATTATTTTAGGAATTATTGGACTCTTATTAATGATCTATCTTTTCTGGTTTTTATTTAAGGGGGAAGAGTTATGAGCAGCGTGATTTATCAAGGATTATTTTTCCTATTCATATTATTGTTATTGGCAGTGCCGTTAGGCTGGTACATTAAAGAAATCATGCAGGGGGAAATCCCTAAAGGAGTACGCTTCTTACAGCCAGTAGAACGTTTATTTTATAAAGCGATTGGACCTATCAGCAAAAAAGAAATGTCAGCGAAACGCTATGCACTGAATGTGCTGCTGTTAAGTTTCTTCTCGATCGTACTTTTGATTGCTATTTTGATGACACAGCACTTTTTACCGGGAGGTTCCTCAGTAAAAAATCTAACGCTGCCGTTAGCGATAAATACGGCCGTCAGTTTTGTGACGAATACCAACTGGCAAGCATATGCAGGTGAAACGACTTTATCAAATGCATCGCAAATGTTTGGTTTGACAGTTCAAAATTTTGTTTCAGCAGGTGTGGGACTTTCTGTTCTGGTAGCATTGCTTCGGGGACTTTCACAAGTCAAAAAGAAAGCATTAGGAAATTTTTGGCAAGATTTAACCCGCGGTTTAGTTTACATTCTGTTGCCGCTATCAATCATTTTTGCTGTTTTATTAATTTCACAAGGGACCGTTCAGTCTTTCCAATCCGGAGTCGCTTATCAAGGTGTGGAAGGGAAAAATCTTTGGTTGTATTTAGGTCCGGTAGCTAGTCAGGTGGCAATCAAACAACTTGGTACAAATGGTGGTGGTTTCTTTGGTGCTAACTCAGCCTACCCATTTGAAAACCCAACACTATTCTCAAACTTTTTAGAGAATATTGCGATTCTGTTGATCCCAGCGGCATTGATTTTTGCTTTTGGCTTTTGGGTCAAGGATTGGAAACAAGGACGAACGATCATGGTAGTATCCTTATTTTTCTTACTATTAGCTTTCGTCGGCGTTGCTTTCAGCGAGTATTACGGGCCTGAATTTACGCGTGTTCTTGGATCGACCAATCTGGAAGGAAAAGAAATTCGCTTCGGCATTGGCTGGTCTAGCTTATGGTCCGTCGGTACGACCGCCGCTTCGAATGGTTCGGTGAACGCGATGTTGGATAGTTTTACACCGCTTGGCGGCGCCATTCCAATGTTCTTAATGCAGCTTGGCGAGATCATTTTTGGTGGTGTTGGGAGCGGACTGTATGGAATGTTGGCATTTCTATTGCTGGCAGTTTTTATAGCAGGTCTTTTAGTTGGGCGGACACCTGAATATTTAGGTAAAAAAATCGAAGCTTTTGATATCAAAATGGCTAGTCTAGTTATCTTGACACCGTTGATGTTGACGCTTTTCGGGGCAATGGCTCTAGTTCTGCATCCAGAGGTAATGTCTTGGTTAACGAACCATGGTTCCCATGCTTTCACTGAATTGCTTTATGGGGCAACTTCACTGGCCAACAACAACGGAAGTGCTTTCGGTGGGTTGTTAGCGAATACGACATTCTTAAATCTTTTAGGCAGTTTAATGATGGCTATTTCAAGATACTTGCCGATCATCGCTATCTTGCTTTTAGCGGAAAATATGGGCAGTAAAAAGAAAGCGGCGTTAAGTTCAGGCACGTTATCCACGGTTAGTCCAACATTTGTTTCTATGTTGATTATTGTTATTTTGGTAATTGGAGCTTTAAGTTTCTTGCCATCATTGGCACTAGGTCCGATTGCGGAATTCTTTACGATGAAATAGATGGAGTGAGTAAAAAATGAAAAAAATCTATCAATGGGCAGTGGGACAATCCTTTAAAAAATTGGATCCACGCCAACAAGTTAAAAATCCCGTGATGTTTGTCGTCTATTTAGGTGCGCTCATCACTACAATATTATGTTTCTACCCAATGGGTGTACCGTTATGGTTTAACATTTCAATAACCATTTTTCTTTGGTTGACTTTGCTTTTTGCGAATTTTGCTGAAGCTGTTGCAGAAGGACGAGGAAAAGCACAGGCTGATAGTTTGAAACAAGCAAAAAAGGAAGTCATGACTTATAAAATCAACAGTTTAGAAGATGTCAAAGAAGAGAATTTCATTGAATTACAGTCTTCTGATTTAAAGCGAGGCGATTTGGTCTATGTACGTGCAGGAGAGCAAATCCCAGCTGATGGTGATGTAATCGAGGGGGCTGCATCAGTAGATGAAAGTGCCATTACTGGCGAATCAGCGCCAGTAATTCGTGAATCTGGTGGGGATCGCAGTGCGGTTACTGGCGGAACAACCGTCGTTTCTGATTATTTAGTGATTCGTGTCACCTCGGAAAACGGTCAATCCTTCTTAGATAAAATGATCGCCATGGTAGAGGGAACTCAACGAAAAAAGACGCCGAATGAGATTGGTTTGCAGATTTTCTTGATTACTTTGACGATTATTTTCTTAACTGTATCGATTACTTTAGTCCCATTTACCGATTTCAGCAGTCAGTTATCTGGTAAAGGGGAAGCTTTATCACTGATTATTGTGATTGCTTTACTAATCTGTCTGGCGCCAACGACGATCGGGGCCTTAATCTCTTCGATCGGGATCGCAGGCATGAGCCGCTTGACGAAGGAAAACGTCATTGCTATGAGTGGTCGTGCGATCGAAGCAGCAGGTGACGTGGATGTTCTTTTACTCGACAAAACAGGAACCATAACATTGGGAAATCGCCGAGCAAGCGAATTTTTGCCAGTCCATGGTGTCAGTGAAGAACAGTTAGCGGATGCGGCGCAATTATC
Organism: Enterococcus sp. AZ128; assembly: GCF_051714485.1. NCBI lineage: Bacteria > Bacillati > Bacillota > Bacilli > Lactobacillales > Enterococcaceae > Enterococcus > Enterococcus sp. AZ128. Next base: position 58,607 of record NZ_JBIORZ010000002.1, on the reverse strand, counting down.
TTCTTTGGCTGACGAGACAGCAGAAGGTCGCAGTATCGTGATTTTAGCAAAAGAACGTTTCAACTTGCGGGAAAGAGAATTCCAGCAATCAGAGGTTAAATTTATCGATTTCAGTGCAAAAACACGCATGAGCGGAATTGATTATCGCGGTGACGAGATTCGCAAAGGTGCCGCAGACACCATGAAAAAATATGTACAATCTAAAGGAGAGGACTATCCATCTGAGTGTGACAAGATTGTTGATAAAATCGCTCGAGCAGGTGGAACACCTCTAGTAGTTGTAAAAAATAATCGTGTGATGGGTGTCGTCTATTTGAAAGACATCGTTAAGAATGGTGTAAAGGAAAAATTTGCTGATATGCGTAAGATGGGTATCAAGACCATCATGATCACTGGTGATAACCCCTTAACGGCGGCAGCGATCGCAGCGGAAGCGGGAGTAGATGATTTCTTGGCAGAAGCTACCCCAGAAAATAAAATGAATCTGATTCGCGAGTATCAAGAAAAGGGGCACTTGGTCGCAATGACTGGTGATGGGACAAACGATGCACCAGCATTAGCGCAAGCCGACGTTGCGATGGCGATGAATACAGGAACACAAGCCGCGAAGGAAGCGGGGAACATGATTGATTTGGATTCCAGTCCAACAAAATTGCTGCAAGTCGTACAGATTGGGAAACAATTGTTGATGACTCGAGGTGCGTTAACTACCTTTAGTATCGCAAATGATATCGCTAAATATTTTGCGGTGATTCCAGTACTGTTTTACAGTATTTATCCGCAACTGGATCGATTGAATATTATGGGATTAGGCAGTCCACTGACTGCGATCCTGTCCGCTGTCATCTATAATGCAGTCGTTATCGTGGCCTTGATTCCACTAGCATTAAAAGGTGTGAAGTATCAAGAGAAACCGGCTAGTCAAATTTTGCGTCACAATCTGCTGATTTATGGACTTGGGGGAATTATTGCACCATTTATTTTTATCAAGATCATAGATCTGATTCTCTCACTGATCATTTTATAAAGGAGGAGCAACTATGAAAAAAAGTATTCTAGGCAGTTTGCGTTTTTTGATTTTGAGCCTGATCGTTTTTGGCGGGCTATATACCGTTGCAGTTACCGGCATTGGTCAATTGTTCTTTTCAGATCAGGCTAACGGCAGTCAGGTTTCAGTGAATAATCAAGTTGTTGGTTCAAAGTTGATTGGACAAACTTTTGAACAGTCAAAATATTTTTCAGGACGTAGTGAGGAGGTTAGTCAGCTATCACCTGTTTCGGCGGAGCAAAAGCAATTAGTTGAGAAGCGTACCGTTGCAGAATTGGAAAAAAATCCAACAGAGAAAAAAGTTCCGAATGATCTCGTGACAGCATCTGCCAGTGGTGTGGATCCGGATATTAGTTTGGCAGCGGCTCATTTTCAAGTTGCCCGAATTTCTAAAGAACGTGGCTTGTCTCAACAATCAATTCGTAAACTCATCGATAAACATAGCCAAAAAGATTGGTTTTCAGACCGATTTTATGTCAATGTTTTGCAGTTAAACCTAGCATTAGATAAACTAGGAATATAATAAAGAACAATTCTCTAACCAAAAATGGTTAGGGAATTGTTGTGCATCCAAAGAGAGGAGGACTGCTGATGCAGACAACAGAAGAAATGCAATCTGGCGATGGACGCCGAGGTCGATTGCGGATATTTTTTGGCTTTGCGGCTGGTGTTGGGAAAACCTACGGTATGTTGGCAGAGGCTCATGAATTATTGATGATGGGAAAACATGTTGTTGTCGGTTATATCGAACCTCATGATCGTCCAGATACCAATCGATTATTAGAAGGATTACCGCAAATTCCTCCTAAGAAGATTTTTTACAAACAAATGGTTTTAACAGAGCCGGATATTGATCAAATCATTCAACAGAAACCCGAGATCGTGTTGATTGACGAGCTGGCTCATTCCAATGCGGAAGGTTCTCGAAATCGTAAACGATACCAGGATATTGATGAACTGTTGAATGCCGGAATCGATGTTTTTACTACGGTCAATGTTCAACATATCGAAAGTTTGAATGATATCGTTGAAGAAGTTACCGGAATCGAGGTCAAGGAAACGGTGCCGGACACTTTTCTACAGCAAGCGACAATAAGAGTGATTGATGTGGAGCCAGATGAGCTGATCGAACGACTTGAACAAGGAAAAATATATGCGAATGAAAACGCGAAACGTGCCTTGAAAAATTTTTTTATTCCGCAAAAATTGGACCAATTACGTGGATTAGCAATTCAGCGAGCATCGGATCATATTAATCGAATTAGCGGAAAGACAATTGGGATACAAAGTAAATTATTGACAGTAGTGAACGATGCCTTTCCAAAAATGACCGAAAAATGTATTCGCTGGACAGCGCGTTTGGCTCAAGGTCTAGCTGCCGATTGGACAGTGATTCAAGTTCGCACGCAAGAAAATACACCAACGAACATTCCTTTAGCCGATAAATTAGGTGCGGAGGTCATTAGTATTGAAGAGGATGATAGTTTTGAGACGATTGTCGAGTTCGCAAAAATGACGGGCGTTACCGATATTATTATGGGGAAAAATCTACGACAGCCATGGTATGAAAAAATCTTTATTGAAGCGTTTGATGATCGCTTGTTAAAACGATTGAAAGATACAGAACTTCATTTAATTCCTTTCAATGAAGAAAAGCGGTCTTTATTTTTTAAGACTCGTAAAGTCATTGAGGGCGGCGGAAAAGATTTAGCGATTGCAATTGGTGGTGTTTTTCTAGCGACGGTTGTGACGGAATTGATGCAATATATCCACGTTGGTGATCAAAATCTGATGCTTATTTATATTTCATTCGTATTATTAGTCGCTCGAACGACATCCGGTTATTTTTGGAGCGCATTGTCCTCCATTTTAAGTGTTTTGTCTTTTAATTGGTTTTTTGTCGAACCATTATATTCTCTGACAGTGTATAAGCAGGGCTATCCTTTTACTTTATTGATCATGTTAGTTGTTGCTTTGATGAGCAGTAATTTAATGATCCGATTAAAGAAACAAGCCGATACTTCGATGGAAAAAGAGCACCAAATGGAAATCTTATACGAGTTGAACAAACAATATGTGTTAGCGGAAAGTCGAAAACAAATTCTTGATATTTCTGCTACTTATTTATCAAGGTTATTGGAACGAGAAGTGATTATTTTTGATCGTCAAGCGAAGACAGAGAGTGTTTATTGTATCGACGGAAAAAAATCAATATTAAATAATAAAGACGAAGCTGCTGTAGCCTTTTGGGCAGCAAAGAACCAAAAAGAAGCTGGGAATGGTACAGACACACTAATTGGTGCTAAAGGATTCTATTTACCGATTGTTGCAGGCAGGAAGACGTTGGCGGTATTGGGCATTGAACGAAATGCAGATCTTGATTTGGAAAATGATCAGCTCAATTACTTAAAATTGGTTCTGACGCAAATTGCAGTCATCTTGGAACAAACAGAATTGAAAGATGAGAAAGAGCAAGTTGAGTTAGAAAATGAACGGGAAAAAGTCCGCAGCAATTTATTACGAGCCGTATCTCATGATCTGAGAACACCATTAACTGTTATCTCAGGGATTGCTGAAACATTAGGCATTGGAAATGATTTAAAAGAAGAGACACAGAGAAAATTATTAAAGGATATTCAAGAAGAGTCACAATGGCTGATTCGGATGGTTGAAAATCTTTTATCCATCACGCGAATCAACATGGATACTATGAAGGTTAATAAAACTGCTGAACCAGTAGAAGAGATCATCGAGGCTGTTTATAAGCATTTGAGGAAAGTCTATCCAGACGGCCAAGTGGATGTTCACCTACCAGAAGAGGTCATCTTTATTCAAGCGGACCCCATTTTGATTGAACAAGCGTTGTTCAATCTGATAGAAAATGCGTTTCGTCATGGAGAAAATGATCTACCAGTCAAACTAAACGTCTATCAGGAAAAAGAACAAACAGTTTTTGAAATTGAAAATCACGGCGAAATTCCATTAAAACAATTTCAAAAGATCCAATCAAATTTGTCCAGCACGAATGAAGTACCGGTTGATTCAAAAAATGGCTTAGGAATCGGATTGAGTATTGTAAAAACAATCGTCCATGCGCACAATGGTAAAATGGAAATGACGATAGGTGGGGGCAAAACATTGGTTCGAATTTATTTGAAGTGAGGGGAAGAATTATGAAGCAATCCATTTTATTGATTGAAGATGATCCAAATATTACGGATTTTATGGAAGTCGTTTTGGGACAGGAACGCTATCAGTTAACGATTGCTAGTACTGGAATGGAGGCATTGACTGCTTTTCAAACAACATCGTTTGATTTAGTTTTGTTAGACTTAGGATTACCAGATATTGATGGGATTGATTTGTTAAAAATCCTTCGCAAGCGAATGCATCTGCCAATCATCATTATTTCTGCTAGAAATAATGAAGAGGAGAAAGTTAAAGCGTTGGATTTAGGTGCGGATGATTATGTAACTAAACCATTTGGAACGAATGAATTACTTGCGAGGATTCGTACAGCCTTGCGCCATCAAAACGTTCAAACGGAATCACTAACTGTCGTGGAAAACAAAGACTTGAAAATTGATTTCGAAAAACAGTTAGTTTATAAAAAGGGACAAGAAATCCATCTTACAAAAAACGAATATCGAATTTTAGCGCTGATGTTTCGTCAGTTGGGGAAGGTAGTTACGTATCAAACCTTGATGACAGAAGTATGGGGCCCTTACAGCGATGACTCGCAGACATTGCGGGTGAATATGTCTAACATTCGTAAAAAGATCGAAAGCGATACATTGAAACCAGAATATTTGATTACTGAGATCGGAGTGGGCTATCGTTTGCGTGATCATCGTTCGGAATAATAAAGCAAAAGTTCGCGGCCAAATTACTATTGATTTAGAAAGTAATTTGGCCGCTTTGCTTTAACCATCTAAATGTTAAAACCTTGAATTGATTAAGTCAAAAGTTTCACGAGCAACCTGTTCAATCAATATATCGAAGTTTTCTTTATTTGATAGGTCATTGATTACATAAATTTTTTTGATTTTCGACTTTAATTTTGGCAAAGGACAATCACTGATGACTAAGTCGCAATTATTCATCTCATTTTTCTGAAGAATTATACTGTCAGTAAATAACTGCTCAATCTTTCCCATAATATCATCGCTAATATAGTAATCACGAGTATAGTTAACTCCAATTCTAATGGGGTTAACAGCATGATATCGATCGTATAGATGGTACAGGTCTTCGATGATTGAATCTGTGTTTTGGGCATTAGAGCTAGCCCCAAAAAAATCGTCATGCTGCTCAAAATCGTGATAAAAATGACGTATATCATCAATGACCTGTGAGAAATTCTCACTATTTTTATGGAGGAAGTAGCTTGGCAGCATAGTGTTTGAATGGTTCTCTGCTAAATAATCATTGTACAACCGATTTCGTGACAAATTCAGGATGTGCAGAACTCGTTTGTTTTCCGGTATTTTTAGCTGAAATCTTTTGGAAAAATTGTCTACTATTTTTTTTGCTGACAAGACAGCTGGGACTTTTTCCTGAATGAAAGTCGAATATTGCTTATAGTTCTCTTCATCGGAATCAATTTTTGTGGTGGACAAACGGATCAAAATATTCAGAATTATCCTTTGTTCATCGTTCAAGTGAAGTGAAGGATTGAAGGCATCAATCATTGGATTCAAAAAGATTCGGCTATTTTCACTATTTGCCAAGTCTTCCTGTACTTTTTTAAGCGAGCTGTAAGGGAAATTTTCGGTACATAAAATCAACAACAAAGCGATCTTATCCAGTTGCCCACTAGATAAACGTGGAATCAATTCCTTTTTTAGATAGGTAGAAACAAATTGATAAACATCAATACTGTCCTTATTAAAAGGGAGGCTTGTATTGGCAAAAATTGTCCAATAAACATCTAACAAACAATATTGAATCTGAATTTCAGTGCCGTGGATTCTTCGGTTACCTGATTTGGAGAAGGAAATCGCTAATCCAAACAATGCTAAAAATTCATCAATTTCCTTCATTCGTGAGTACAAATAAGGAACGCTGTAATTCGTTTTATAACTGAGTGCTAAAATTGAATTAGTTTCGCGATCAAGTAAAGCTGCAATAATTGTGAAATTTGTAGAAGATTTACAATAAGCACCGAACATCTTGTAATAGCATTCAGCTTTATCAAAAAGAGCTATATCAATTTGACTGAAACGTTGTTTTGATATTACTCGGCAGTCAGGATGGATTATTTGCTGTAAATCTTGACTCAGTTCCTTTAGATAGAGGAGCAGGGTTGCGTCTGAAACCTGACTTCTTTGTGCTAGATAACTTTGACTGACGGGCTCAGAATGCTTGGTCAACAGTTGAAAAAGCTTAAGTTTTGTTCGGTTTTTCTTACTTAATAGATATTTTTTAACTGCTTCCTGTGTTTGCATACGGCTCTCCTTAAAAAGTTTCTTATCTAAAGTATAGAGCATGGGAGGCTTTTAATAAACCATCGTGTTTTTTTAGGAAATCAAATTATTCAAAATTCTCCAATTTTTCAAAAGCTGAATTGTCAAATTAATTGCAACATTTCTTCTTGAAAGACTTCCCAACAATTTTTCCAGTTCAATGTTTTTTTAGGACGCATATTTATCTTGCGTAATGCTTCCTGTTTCTCCGTAGGGGGTACCTTTGAAAAATCAGTTCCCTTAGGGAAGAATTCTCTAAATAAACCATTCCCATTTTCGTTAGATCCGCGTTGCCATGGGGAGTATGGATCACAAAAATACATAGGTACGTCTAAATCTTTCTCAATTTCTTTCCAGCAAGAAAACTCTTTCCCACGGTCGACCGTAAAGCTTAAAAATGCCTTGTGACTCCCTAGGTCTTGCACAAAAGCTTTAATCGCTTGTGCCATTGACTTCGCGGTACGATCCCTCATTGAGATCGCCCAATAAAAGCGTGTTTTCCGTTCAATAAACGTTGCTTCGCAGGCTTTGCTTTCCCCTCTGCTAGAAACAACTGTGTCCAACTCCCAATGTCCAAATTCTTCTCGAGTTGACACAGAAGCTGGGCGTTCATCAATGGTATGCCCTACAGTCATTTTGCCTCGTGCCTCTTCTTGTTTTTCTTGTCTTCTGCCTTTATGTCTCAGACACTGTTTAGACACATTAAGAATACCGGCATAGAGCCAATTGTAAATGGTTTTGAATGAAACTATTTGACGATCATTCGCAATTTGTTCAGGGGACCAGCTGTCTTCAAGATCACATTCAATCTGATAAGCGAATTCAGAAGTCCATTTGGACTTCGCACCACAGGCACTGCGCTTCATTTCCGCATCTAATTGCGCATTGTCGGCATTATAGATCAAATCTTCGGGTACTCGTTTCAACTCACGATCAATCGTTGTTCGGCTAACACCAATTCTGTCCGCTATTTCTTGAATACTCTTGGCATCATAAATCATCGTCTCTATACATTTTCGATTATCTCGTGTAAGCTTTTTGTGTGAACCCATCAAAATCACTCCTAGTAGTTTGTTATCCTAAACTCATTTTACTAGAAATTTTTGATGGGTTCTTTGTTGCGATTAATATTACAATTCAGCAAAAGAAAAACATAATATAAACAGTGTTATTTAGTTTATTCTCTTTTTAGAAATTAATGAAAAGAGGGATCAACTTGAGAACATTACATGTATTACTGTCTGCTTTCTTGTTGTTCGCTACGTCAATTTCTTACACAAGTAAAGCTGAAGCCGTTATAACGAATGAAACTACAGAGATAGTAAGTCAAGCCAAATGGGCAAATGTGGACAACATCCATTTTACCGACGATTTTGCTCTATTTAACTCGGGTGTAGCGAAGTTACCTATGGGTAAACCAGTGGAAGTTTCCACAATAGTATCATTCTCGGGAGACATTGAAGCCATAAAGCAAGCATTGGTGACTTTTGAAGATGTCGGACAAGGCATCCAGATTGATTGCGGACAACTTTCCTTTGAAGAAAATAAGAAACAAGCATACTTTAAGTTTTTAATAACCTTAACAGAACCAATCCCGCTTGGTCAGACACGCTTATTTACCGTGAAAATTTCTGATAGTAGTCCTGGAGATAATAAATACTTAACGCCATATAGTCAACGAAAAACGGTGATTCAAGATATGCTGATTACACCAGAGGGCACGCCGCCGGATTATGCAGAACCAAGTACAGAACCAAGTACAGAACCAAGTACAGAACCAAGTACAGAACCAAGTACAGAACCAAGTACAGAACCAAGTACAGAACCAAGTACAGAACCAAGTACAGAACCAAGTACAGAACCAAGTACAGAACCAAGTACAGAACCAAGTACAGAACCAAGTACAGAACCAAGTACAGAACCAAGTACAGAACCAAGTACAGAACCAAGTACAGAACCAAGTACAGAACCAAGTACAGAACCAAGTACGAAATCAAGTACGAAATCAAGTACAGAATCTACCGCTGATACTGATTCGGAAAGCGATACAAGCAACACTTCAAATTCAAAAGAAAGTAGTTCTATGCAACAATCAAAAACTAAAAAAATAAATACTCGCAAGTTTGGTTCTGTTGTTGATCAAACAACACCCAAAAATGGCGAAAATAATTACACAGATGTAACAACAAATAAGACGAAATTTTTTTCGGGTTATAAAACATTACCAAAAACGGGAGAAACTACATCTGACTATGTAGTTATTCTAGGTGGAATTTTTAGTTTAATGGGTGTTGTATTATTAATACTCAAATATAAAAAATAATTCTCTACCTATTTAAAACCGACTACTCAGTCGGTTTTTTCTATATTATATGTCGAATTTTATGAAGGTTAACATTTTCGAATTCACCTAAAGAATTATGGATTAAACCTCGTTGAAACCAAGTAAACACAAAGGTGGATCTACGACAAAATAATCAAAGCAGGAAATTAATTGTTTGATATATTTAATAATAACTATTGTAAATAACGGTGTGTGTATATCAATCGTTAATGATTATCTTTCTCATTTAGACACTTCTAATTTCAATTAGAATATCAGAGTGCTAATCTGTTTATGAAGAAAAATGGAGGCGCAACAAATGAGTAATATAAAGAAATTATTGTTAACAGTGATGGTTGGGATCGTCGCATTAATAATGGAGTTTGGTTTCCATCAGAACAAGTGGGCCTTTTGGCTCGTTTCAATTGTTGGTGGAATCATGACAGTTTCTATGTTGATTGGAATGATTAAAACACTACGCTCTGGAAAATATGGTGTAGATATTTTAGCGATCACAGCAATTGTTGCGACACTATTAGTAGGCGATTATTGGGCAAGCTTAGTTGTTCTTATCATGCTGACTGGCGGGGATAGTTTAGAAGATTATGCTAGCCATCAAGCAAGTCGAGAATTACGTTCGCTTTTGGATAATTCGCCTCGAATCGCTCATCGAATTGATGACGAAAAAATAAGTGAACTTGCGGTTGAGGACGTTCAGGTGGGTGATCTGATTTTAGTAAAACCGGGAGAATTGGTGCCAGTTGATGGTCGGGTCACAGCAGGTGAATCTTTTGTGGACGAATCAACCTTGACTGGTGAATCAAAACCGATTGAGAAGAAACTAAACGATGAGTTGATGTCTGGGTCAATCAATGGAGACGCAGCGCTTCGCTACAAAGTAACAAAATCAGCGAAGGATAGTCAATATCAAACATTGGTAAAATTAGTCAAAGAATCTGAAGCAAAACCCGCACATTTTGTTCGATTAGCAGATCGCTATGCCGTTCCTTTTACGATTATCGCTTATCTGATTGGTGGTATTGCTTGGTTTATTTCAAAAGATCCCGTTCGTTTTGCGGAAGTTTTAGTAGTTGCGTCACCTTGTCCTTTAATTTTAGCAGCACCTGTGGCATTAGTTGCTGGAATGAGTCGCTCAAGTCGAAATGGAATCATTGTGAAAACGGGAACTACGATTGAAAAATTGGCACGAGCAAAAAGTATTGCTTTTGATAAAACAGGTACACTAACAGAAGGCAAACTCTCTGTAGCAGAAATTCAGGTAGAAACGGATGCCTATTCAAAAGAAGAACTGATAACTTATGCAGCGAGTGGCGAACAAGAATCAAGTCACATTCTGGCCCGTTCACTGGTCGCTTATGCGAAAGAAAAAGAAATTACTTTACTACCAGTTTCCGAATTGGAGGAAGTTACCGGACAAGGGATTCAAGCCAAAGTGAATGGTAAGCCTCTTCGTGTCGGGAAAGCCTCTTTTGCCGGTTCTAGTATCGAACTCAACAATGAACTTACTGTAGTGTATATTTCTATAAATGATCAATATATTGGATATATCACCTTTAAGGATATTGTTCGCGAAGAATCCGCAGAAACGATCGAAGCGTTAAAAAAATTAGGAATAAAAAAAACGATTATGCTTACCGGAGATCATCAAACAATTGCGAATCAAATAGCAAACGAAGTGGGAATATCAGAGATTCATGCTGAATGTCTGCCAGTTGAAAAAATTAATGTCATAAAACATTTGAACGACGAAGATCGTCCTGGAATAATGGTCGGGGACGGTGTTAATGATGCGCCGGCTTTAGCAGTTGCTGATGTTGGAATTGCAATGGGAGCCCACGGTTCTACAGCCGCCAGTGAAAGTGCCGATGCGGTCATTTTAAAGGATGACTTAGGGCGAGTCTCCGAAGCTGTTCGATTATCACAGGATACCATGCACATTGCTAAACAATCGGTATTGCTTGGAATCGTGATTTGTGTTGTTTTAATGCTGATTGCCAGCACGGGTGTTATCCCAGCACTGTTAGGTGCCACCTTGCAGGAAGTGATTGATACAGTTTCCATTTTATCGGCTTTAAGAGCTAGAAAAGATTAACTACTTAATATATATTAAGAAAAAGCAAGATTTCATTTATGAAATCTTGCTTTTTTTAGTGGTGACTATTATGATGGCCATTCGATCGCTGAGATGTGTAATTATGATGAACACGTTGCTGTTGAGCCGCCTGTGGCTGATCTGCTTGTTGTTGGTCTGCTTGCTTTTGAGTTACCTGTTGCTGAGCAGCTTGTTGTTGCGTTGTTGTTTCAGCTTCCTGTTTTTCTGTTATTTGGGCATTGCTCATTTGTGATTGAGTATTACTTTGTGTGTTTTGAGCATGTGACTGCTGTTCATATTGATTTAACACGCGATTTTGTAAAATGGTACAATTTTGTGATGTCTTGTAAATAGTGTTGATTGTATGATAATGCAATTGATTGAGTACATGATGTTGCTGTGCTGCTTCTGCTTTAGGACCTAGAAAGCTCATCAAACCAGCGGATGCCACCAAACTTAGTATAATTTTCTTTTTACCCATTTAATCTCCTCCTCAAGAATAGAATAAAGATAAATTATGGCAAAAGTATGTCAATTATAGATAAGGAAGTAAAATCATGATTTTAAATTGTTTCTGTCCTGTTTCTGCCCAAATTTCTCCTTGATGTCTGCGAATGACTTGTTTAGCAATTGCTAAACCGAGCCCTGTTCCTGAAATCTGCTTCTGTTTCCCACGTTGAAATGAATCAAAGAGATGATTGATATCAGAAATGGGTGTGATCAAGGTGTTTTCAATAGTAATTATCAAATTTACTCCTTGTTCCGCAATCTGCAGTTCGATCAGGGAATGGTTTGGTGCATATTTATTGGCATTATCAATCAGAATTTTCAACGCTTGAATAATTCGCAAATAATCGCCATGAATCATTCTTGGTTCGGTTAGTTGGTTGACTAACGTTATCTGTTGATTCTTTTCTTTTAGCGGAAGCCGATAACTGCGTAAGGCGTCTTCAATACAGTCTAAAGGATTAATCGCATCCTTATGTAATTGAAATTCGGTTGATTGTAAACGACTAAGTTCTAGAAGATCATTAACTAAACGTTCTAAATTAGTACTTTCCAATAAAAGCTGTTTTAAGTATGTTTTTTCTTCATGAGAATCCAGAAGCCCTTCGTTAATCGCTTCTAATGAACTTTTGATAACCATGACAGGTGTTCGTAATTCATGAGAAATTTGAGAAAGAAAGTCTTTCTCAGCTTGTTCTTTTCCTTCTTGAGCTTGCTTTGCTTCAGCTAAACGCTGACTCAAAAGTATGAGCTGATCACCCAAGTCTTGCAGCTCATCACGTGTGTTGATTATAAGTGTTTCCTGATAGTTTTCATGGGCTAATTGATCCGTGTAGTATCGCATATCTTCAATCGGTTTAACAAATCGCTTCGAGAGTCGCCAAGCTAACAGACTAGCAATTAAAACGGACATGACTAGACTCATTAGCAGCATCAAATAACCAGACAGCTGATTTTTGTGAATTGCATCAACCTTTGAGCGCATGAGTACTACGCCTTCGACTTCACCATTCAAAAGAATTGGCGTGGCGACGCTAAGCTCTTGCAACTGAAAGAATTTCCGTTTTTTTGCAACCTGTATTTTTTTTGTGCGAAAAACTGTTTTAACCAAATTTGTTGTACCAGAAGGGGATTGTTTCTGATTGTGATGAGAATAATTGATAAGAGAACTCATTTGTTCATTTAAAATCCAAATATCTTCACCAGCAATTTGATTCAAGAAACGTAAAAAGGCGCCATAACCATTTGAACCACTAGTATGATTTGAATGTACAAGAGGAACATCTTCAAAATAGTCTGAAAGGGTGTCGCTAATCAATTCGCTACGATGCGTCATCTCCTCAAGATGGAGATCCTCTGTTTGTTTAGCAAAAAGAATTCCAAATAGAAGAGCGATCATTGTTGCAAAAATCAATAATAATGTGACAAATTGTCGAATGAGTCGAAAAGTTATTTTTTTCATGAACATTCCTCGATTCGATAACCTTCGCCCCAGACGGTCTCAATTTTGCAATCCTCAACCCCGGCTTTTTTCAATTTCGCCCGCAGCCGTTTGATATGACTGTCTACAGTACGGCTGTCTCCATAATAATCATATCCCCAAACAGCATCCAACAGATTGTCGCGAGTAAAGACTTTATGTGGATATTGTGCAAATAGGACGAGTAATTCAAATTCCTTTTTAGTCAATCTAATTTCTTTATCCCTGACGGTTGCTTGCCTGCTCTCTAAAAGTAAGTGCAGAGAACCTAATGACAGCTGTTTTACTAATGACTCTTTTTCAAAATCAATCCGGCGCATAATAGCTTTGATTCGATAGAGGACCTCCTTTGGAGAAAAGGGTTTAATGATATAATCATCCGCTCCAACCTCTAACCCTAAGATTTGATCCGCATCCTCAGATTTAGCAGTGATCATAATAATCGGAACTGTTGATTTTTCACGAATTTTTTTACAGATTTCAAATCCATTTACATGTGGAAGCATAATGTCTAAGAGGATGAAATCGACAGGAAAACAATCAAAGTAGGGAAGGGCGTCTTTTCCATCGTAAACGACATCCGTCTCATAGCCAGCCTCATTTAAATAGCGAGTTAAAACTTTGACGATTTGTTCATTGTCTTCAATTATTAAAATCTTCATGGCAACCTCCTTGTATTTAGAAATTATTGCTTCAATTATAACGTATTAAAAAAGTCCCGGTGGGTTCTTTAATATTATTTTGGGGCGTAAATATATCTTGGCACAACGGCATTCTTTTTGGATAGAAATGAAATATAGAAAAACGCTCCTTCACATATTTAAAACGATAAGGGAATAGCTGTGAAAAAGCAATGTAAGCAAAATATGATAGTCTTTCGGAGGAATTGAGCAATAATTTACAATCTAAATTTTTTGAAAGCGTTTTTCGTTATGATACACTGATTTTGTAAGGTTCGTTTAAACTACTCTTTTTAAAAGGGGATGTTAATTTCACAACTCATTTATAAAGTAAGCTCTCTATTTTTCTAAAAAATAGGCTATTAAGAAAGAACGAGGTGTTTATGCATGTTTTCTTTTAGAGAACGATCGAAAATGATTCAAAAATTGGGTGAGCAAACCTTTGATTTAATAATCATTGGAGGTGGAATTACCGGGGCAGGTGTAGCTTTGCAGGCAGCAGCTTCAGGATTATCCGTGGCGCTATTAGAAATGCAGGATTTTGCTGAAGGAACCTCTTCTCGATCTACTAAACTGGTTCACGGAGGATTGCGCTATCTTAAAACCTTTGATGTTGAAGTGGTTTCCGATACCGTTAGCGAACGAGCAGTCATTCAAGGTATTGCTCCGCATATTCCGAAAGCGGATCCAATGATTCTGCCGATTTTTGACGAGCCAGGTTCTACCTTTAATCTGTTTTCTGTCAAAGTTGCAATGGATCTGTATGATCATTTAGCAGGAATTACTGGCGGCGAATATGCTAACTATATGTTGAGTAAAGAAGAGATATTAGAACGTGAGCCGCAATTAGAGTCAAACGGATTATTAGGCGGCGGGGTTTATTTAGACTATCGGAATAATGATGCTCGTTTAGTAATTGAAAATATCAAACGCTCAGTTGATGATGGCGCAATTGCAGTGAGCCGCTTGAAGGTAGAAGAAATCATTCATGATGATAAAGGGAAAGTATCAGGGGTAAAAGCTAAAGATTTATTAAATGATCAAACGATTACAATCAACAGTAAGTTAGTCATCAATACTGCTGGTCCTTGGTCTGATTTTGTGAATAAGCTAGATAAAAAAATTGATCATAAACCGCATATGCGACCAACAAAAGGCGTTCACTTGGTTGTTGACGGGGAAAAGTTGAAGGTGCCGCAACCAACTTATTTTGATACTGGGGAGAATGACGGTCGGATGATTTTTGTTATCCCAAGAGAAAGCAAAACCTATTTTGGTACAACGGATACGGATTATCAAGGGGATTTCAACCACCCAACAGTGGAACAAGCTGATGTGGACTATTTATTGAAGATCGTTAATCGGCGATATCCGAAAGCTAAACTGACTATCAACGATATCGAAGCTGCTTGGGCTGGTTTACGACCGCTAATCAGTGAAGCTGGCGGTGATTATAATGGTACGAAAAAAGAAAAAATCAGCGAAGAGAACTTTGAGAAAATTATCAAAGCTGCTGGAGATTATGCCAATGGCAAACAATCGCGCCCGCAAGTTGAAAAAACGATTACGAGTGCGGCGAAGGAAGAACCAAAAGATAATCCCTCAGCAGTTTCTCGCGGAAGTGATCTGACGATTGCTGAAGACAGACTTTTGATTTTATCAGGTGGCAAACTGACCGACTATCGGTTGATGGCAACTGGTGCTATGGAGAAAATCATTTCTTTATTACCAGATACTAATTTTGAACTAGTCGACTCTGAAAAGTATCCTGTTTCCGGCGGAGAAATCGATTCGGAAAACGTTAATAAGGAATTAGAAAAAATCGCTCAAAAAGGTGAAGATCAAGGTTTGAGCTCTGAAGATGCCATTTTTTTGGCAGAACTCTATGGATCAAACACGGAAAAAGTATTTGCTTTGAAGGATCAAGGAAACTTTGACGGACTTTCATTAGCAGAATCAATGTCATTACGTTATGCAATGGAATCTGAGATGACATTGACGCCAGTCGACTATTTACTACGCCGAACCAACTACATGCTATTCATCAGTCATCGATTAATGGAGATAAAAGATGCGGTAGTCGAGGCTATGGCGGACTATTTTGAATGGGATTCTGCAACAAAAGAAGCCTATCAATCAGAATTGGAGCAGCAAATCAAAGAAACCCAATTAACGGATTTAAAAAAGCAATAAATATAATATAAAAGGAGTGGGAACATGGAGTCTTATATCATGTCAATCGATCAAGGAACAACGTCAAGCAGGGCAATCGTTTTCGACAAAGCAGGTAAGGAAGTAAGCTCTTCTCAGAAAGAATTTACGCAGCATTTTCCAAAACCAGGCTGGGTAGAACATGATGCAAATGAGATTTGGAATTCGGTTCAATCAGTTATCGCAGGGGCGCTAATTGAAGGTGGATTGAAACCTGATCAAATTGAAGGAATTGGAATAACCAACCAACGTGAAACGACCGTCATTTGGGAAAAAGAAACCGGCCACCCAATCTATAATGCAATTGTTTGGCAATCGAAACAAACGAGTGATATTGCTGATGATTTGAAAGAACAAGGCCATTCAGAGATGATTCAGAAGAAAACAGGCCTATTGATCGATTCATATTTCTCAGCGACAAAGGTGAAGTGGATCTTAGATCATGTCGAAGGTGCGCGAGAGCGGGCAAAAAAAGGCGAACTATTATTTGGAACGATTGATACATGGCTTGTTTGGAAACTGACGGGCGGGGAAGTCCATGTTTCTGACTACACGAATGCCAGTCGGACTATGATGTACAACATTTATGATCTGAAATGGGATCAAGAAATTTTGGATCTCTTGGATATTCCGAAAGAAATCCTGCCAGAAGTTAAATCTAATTCAGAAATTTATGGACATACGGCAGATTATCATTTCTACGGAAATAAAGTTCCGATTGCCGGTATGGCAGGGGATCAGCAAGCTGCATTAGTCGGTCAGCTGGCCTTCGATAAAGGAATGGTTAAAAACACATATGGTACGGGTGCCTTTATTGTTATGAATACTGGTGAAGAACCCATTCTTTCTGAAAGCGGATTATTAACAACGATTGGCTATGGCATTGACGGCAAAGTGACATACGCTTTAGAAGGAAGTGTTTTTGTTGCTGGTTCTGCAATTCAATGGCTACGTGACGGGTTACGGATGTTCCAAAAAGCGCCGCAATCAGAAGATTATGCAAAACGAGTAGACAGCAGTGAGAATGTGTATGTTGTTCCTGCCTTTACTGGTCTTGGCGCACCTTATTGGGATCAACAAGCGCGTGGCGCGATCTTCGGATTGACTCGTGGTACAACGAAAGAGCATTTTATTCGTGCAACTCTTGAATCCTTAGCTTATCAAACAGCGGATGTTGTAAAAACGATGAATAAAGATTCGGGTACTGATATTAAACTATTGCGGGTGGATGGCGG
Organism: Enterococcus sp. AZ128; assembly: GCF_051714485.1. NCBI lineage: Bacteria > Bacillati > Bacillota > Bacilli > Lactobacillales > Enterococcaceae > Enterococcus > Enterococcus sp. AZ128. The sequence continues at coordinate 41,545 of NZ_JBIORZ010000002.1, read as the reverse complement.
CGCATCGAAAAACGATCTATTGCTGCAATTCCAAGCAGATATTTTACAAACACCAGTAGAGCGTGCGCCGTATCTAGAGACAACCGCTTTGGGTGTGGCTTATCTAGCTGGTTTGGCTGTCGGCTATTGGAAAGATATCGATGATATTAAGAAATTTGCTTCCGACGGTCAACGCTACGAACCAGCAATGGATAAAGAAATTACTGATGACCTTTATAAAGGCTGGCAAGAAGCAGTCCAAGCAACGATGCAATATAAACATCAACCAAAAGAAAAATAAGTGAATCAATCAGCTGTATAGAGTGTCATATTTTTGTGAGAGAAAAATTTTCTGTACAGCTGATGTTATAACAATAAGTAAAGGGGATGAGTTTATGGACACAAGTATGTCAACGCAAGTGATTGGTGAAATTATTGGAACGATGGTTTTAGTATTATTAGGTGATGGTGTTGTAGCTGGTGTAAGTTTACGCAAGACTAAGGCAGAAGGTGCTGGCTGGATTGCGATTACATTAGGCTGGGGTGCGGCAGTTACTATTGGTGCGTATGCTGCAGGTTATATGTCCTTTGCACACTTAAATCCAGCGGTGACTATTGGAATGGCAGTTGCTGGGAAAATCGGCTGGGATATGGTTGTTCCTTATATTTTAGGACAAATGATCGGAGCGATTATAGGTGCTGTTTTGGTATACATTCATTACTATCCACATTGGAAAGAAACTAAAGATCAAGCAGCGATTTTAGGTGTATTCTCAACAGGCCCAGCGATTCGTAGTCTAGGTGCCAACTTAATTAGTGAGATTATCGGAACCTTCATGCTGGTTTTTGCTTTATTGACCTTCGGCATGAGTAAATTTGGTGATGGACTAAATCCAATTGCTGTTGGTATTTTGATTTTAGTAATTGGGCTATCGTTAGGTGGTACCACAGGTTATGCAATCAATCCAGCTCGGGATTTAGGTCCACGAATCGCCCATGCGTTTCTCCCTATCCCAAATAAAGGCGAGTCTGATTGGGGCTATTCTTGGGTGCCGGTCGTAGGTCCGATTATTGGCGGTATTTTAGCTGCGCTATTGTTTATGGTTTTACCAATATAAGTATTTAGGGTAATAGAAGCTATCTATTACCCTAGTGTGTTTTTAGTTTACGAAAGGGAAGAAGACGATAGAAACAGAACGACTGACAATTAGAAAGTTTGTGCTGAATGACTGGTCTGATCTACTGGAATATTTATCAGATTCACGCATTGTAAAGTATGAACCTTATGAACCAATCAATCGGTCACGAATTATTAAAATCGCTCAAACCCACAGTCACTCTGATGATTTCGGGGCAGTGTGTTTGAAAAATAAAGTAATCGGCAATATTTATCTTGAAGAAATGCTATCGGATTGCTGGAAAATAGGTTTTGTTTTTCACTATGATTTTCAAAGTCATGACTATCTCTACGAAGCTGCTTCATTAGGGGAAGGTACCCCGCTTTGGCAGGGTTTATTTATTTACGGGTTACTCAGAGAAGATTACATGTAAGATTATATTTTTTATAAAGGAAAAAGCTTAGGAGGAAGAGCAAGTGAAAAAAATTATCAATGATCCAAAAAATGTCGTGGAAGAAATGGTAAGCGGTTTAGTTGGTGCATATCCAGATTATGTGAAGCAAGTTCCAGAAACACTAGTTGTTGCCCGCAGTGATGATTTTGATCAAGTTGCCTTGGTCAGCGGTGGCGGAAGCGGTCATGAACCATCTCATGCTGGTTTTGTTGGTGATGGTATGCTGAGTGCGGCAGTTTGTGGTCAGGTTTTTACTTCACCGACACCAGATCAAATCCATGCAGCGATTAAAGCAACGGATAAGGGGAAAGGAACACTGATGATCGTCAAGAACTATTCTGGCGATGTGATGAATTTTGATATGGCTAAAGACTTGGCTGAAATGGATGGTATCGAAGTGGATTCTGTATTGGTGGATGATGATATTGCTGTGGAAGATAGTACCTATACACAAGGACGTCGTGGTGTTGCAGGAACCGTATTAGTGCATAAAATTTTAGGCGGTATGGCTCGTGAAGGGAAATCTGTTTCAGAATTAGCTAGTTACGGAAAAGAATTAGTGAAAGATATCAAAACAGTTGGGATCGCTTTGTCTGGAGCAACTGTTCCAGAAGTTGGGAAACCCGGTTTTGTTTTGGCCGATGATGAAATTGAATTCGGTGTTGGTATCCATGGTGAACCTGGTTATCGTCGTGAAAAAATTAAATCATCTTATGATATCGCGAAAGAGATCATCAGTAAGCTGAAAGCGGAATTTGACTGGCAAAAAGGTGACAAATATGGACTATTTGTCAATGGTATGGGAGCAACTCCACTAATGGAACTGTTCATTATGTTCAATGATGCGAAGAAGATACTTGCAGAAGAAGAAATAGAGCTTATTTTTAATAAAGTCGGCAATTATATGACCTCTCTTGAGATGGCAGGAGCATCGATCACTATGATCAAACTAGATGACGAACGTTTGCGTCTATTAGATGAGTCTGTTCATACAATTGCTTGGTAAAAAGTATAAGTATCATTGAGTTTCAATTTTGAGCTGGCTGATTTGAATAAATCGCAAGCTGAACAAAAAGAGTATTCGAGGAGGTTCATCATGTTTACACCAGAAAATTTGCGTAAGACTTTAGAGTTATTCAATGAAAAGATTCAAATCAAGAAGGATTATTTGAGTGAACTAGATACACCGATCGGCGATGGTGACCATGGTAATAATATGGCACGCGGCATGGACGCAGTAATGAATGCGGATCTATCTGGCGAACTGCCGGATATTTTTAAAGCGGCTGCGATGGCGCTGATCAGCAAAGTTGGTGGGGCATCCGGTCCTCTTTATGGAACGGCTATGATGGAAATGATGAAAGCCAGCAAGGATTCAAACGATCCTGAAATACTGCTAAAAGCAGCGATTGCCGGTATCGAAAAAAGAGGGAACTCAACAGTCGGCGAAAAAACCATGTTAGATTTATGGGTACCTGCCGTAGAGAATTTAAATAACGGAACATTGAACCCGGCGACAATCGAAATATTAGTAGAAAAAACAAAAAAAATCAAAGCAACAAAAGGCAGAGCATCTTACGTTGGCGAACGCTCGATCGGACATATCGATCCAGGAGCGATGTCGTCCGCCTATTTCTTTGAATCAATGATTGAGGCAGGTGTCTTCAATGAGTAGAGGTGTTGTGTTAGTTTCGCATACGAGGGAAATTCCAGAAGGCTTGAAACGTTTGATCAGTGAAGTCGCAAAGGATGTTCCTGTTACGACTGCTGGAGGATTGGAAGATGGTGGGATCGGAACATCCATGGAACGAATCTCACAAGCTATTGAGGAAAACTCGGCAGAAGAGCTGTTAGCTTTTTATGATCTCGGCAGCGCAAAGATGAATCTAGAAATGGCGATCGAGATGACAGATAAAAAGGTTACATTATTTGATACAGCGTTGGTTGAAAGTGCATATACTGCTTGTGCACTACTAGCAGCAGACGCTGAAGAAAAGGAAATCGAAAAACAATTAGCAGAATTAAAAATTAAGTAAGTGGTAAATAAAAAGAGAAGCCAGCTTTTGCTGACTTCTCTTTTTTGCTTAAAATAACGCATAAATAGGATGGTTGCATTTTTATGTCATTACGCATTAAAAAGATAAAAACCTTTTTTCTAGAGGGTATGCTATGATCTTTCAAAGGAGGAACACGCTGGAATTATCTAAAAAACATTGCTTCGAATTTGTCAACATCTACTCCTAAATCTAGAGGGCTGCTATGAAAGAGACTGTTTATTTTCGTTCTGGAAAGCGGAAATCCTTAAGGGCTTCATTCAAAAAGTGATTGAATTCTTTCATTAATAAAAATTTATCAACTGCTTCAGTAACAAAATCATTTGAAGTAAAGATTTCCTGGTCTTCCAAGGAAAGTTCTAGATACATACTTTTATATTTTAAATAGTCGGCGATCGGCGAATCAGCGTAATTTTCGTACCCGCGCGGCATTCGTTTTAATTGAGTACCTTTTACACAGTAATATTTCTTAAATTCAGGTTTTTCAATGATCGAAAAAAATTTGGTTTCGTGTTCAATCAAAGCTTTACGAATGAGTTCGGTAGCATCAGAAAACATATCTGCAAATAGACCGCCGCCTAAGAAGGACTGATTATTTGGTTTCAAAAAAAGAAAGTACCCACAAGGAATCGGTAGTTTTCCATTCGGGCCGATATGTGCACGTAATACAGGATTATATGGCGATTTATCATGACTAAATCGTGTATCGCGATTGAACTTAAACGTCAAATTTTTTGCTGGGATCAAAGGTATCTCAGGGTCCTTTTCATGGAGCGAATGCGAGAAGTTATCGACTAATTGATTGAATTGTTCAATGACCGCTTTTCGCTCTTGTTTTGTTTCGTGAAACCATTCTTGATTATTATTCTTCTCTAACTCTGATAAGTAGGCAAAAATTCTTTTATAAGTCATAGAAAGTATCCTCCTTAATTAATTCTGATAACTGTTTTGATGCTAATAATTCTTTCAAGAATTGTTGAGGATCAAAGGTTGCTTGATAGTGGCTCAATGTTTCAAATAGCAGAGTTTGTTCATCTAAAAAATCCATATTGTTCTTTTGTTGAAAAATATCGGCTAACTCTAATTTCTTTAAGTAAGAATAGTCGAGTTGCGTGGGATTCAATCGTTTTTGCTGAATAGCAAAAGGAATTCTTCTTTTACAGTTGCACCGACCACCAGCAACGCCGCAATAAGTATCCAAAAATTCGCCCATTTTTGCTCGAGCTCGGGAAAGTTTTTTTCGATAAGTTTCTGGAGTTATTTTCAGTAATTGACTAGCATATTGGCTATTCATTTTGAACATCGTTCCTAAAATGAAAATGCAGCGATCTTGTGGTGTTAAACATTGAAGCATGATATTCGTACACGAGAGCTTTAATTCTTCCTCGAGCTCAGCTTCTTCAATGTCTTGGAAGATCATATTAGTTTCTGGAATGGGTTGTTCAAGATCTTTTTGCATAAAGTCAAAGGTTAATTGTTCTCGAAATAACCGTTTTTTATGATCATTGATTAAGTAATTGACAGCAATTCGGTAAACCCAGGTGCTGAACTGACTTTGTTGTTTAAATGAAGACAGATTCATCATGGTCTTTAACAAAATCTCTTGTGTAGCATCTTCAGCATCATATACATTTCCTAACATGCGTAAAGAAAGATTGAACACACGATCTTTTACTTGATCTAGCAGTTCTGTCAGAGCCTCGGGATTTCCATCCAATGAGGATTGGATCAATAATTGTTCTTGGTCGTTTTTCACTTTTTTAGCCTCCTTTATTTAGTTAGACACACAAACAGGGGAAGTGTGACAGCATTTTCGTTTTTTTCTATCTTTATTGTGTCAGATTTTTTAAAGGTGCGCTATAAGATATTGCCAAGAAGAAAGAATAAGCGAATCGGAAGGATTTGGAGCTTAATAGTCTTCCAACACTCTTCTCAACAGTTCGAGACCTTTTTGAGAGTGTTGAGGAATTTATTAATGAACTCTTGCAAATACATACACATAGTCTGCAGACAGTGCTTGGCATACTAGTTGCGTGATAAAAATAGAAAGAGTATATCTCGTTAATTAACAATTTGTGGCTATCTTTTTTTTATTTATTTATTATTTTGAATTAGAAAGTTAGGATTGACTTTGTATTCGCTTTTTTAATATAAAGAGAAGGGGGAACGTCTATGAAGGAAGAACTATTGATCTATTTGAAGAATCAAACGGCTTTTCTTAACTTGGAGGATCTTAGTGAGCTGTTTACAGCTTCAAAATTGGCTGAAATTTTTAACGTTAAGCGAAATACCGTGAGTCAATATTTGAATCAGCTGACTGAAACGGGTGAGTTGGTAAAGATAAATTCTCGACCGGTCTACTATTTTCATAAAGGAGCTTTTGAAAAGCAATTCTTTGTTTTAAATGCAAATTATTATGAAAGTGTTCAAGCAATCTTGTCTGAGCAGCCTATGTTTGGTAAAGAACAGGATTTCTTTTCTCTTTTGATTGGTCATGACAAAAGTTTAAATCGGGTTATTGAACAAATCAAAGCGGCTCTCAATTATCCTGATGGGGGATTACCGGTTTTGATCAATGGTGAGAGTGGTACAGGAAAGAGCTATTTGGTAAAACTAATTCATCATTATTGTATCCAAAATGAACTTATTGAAGAGGACGCCCCTTTCATCACCTTAAACTGTGCGCAGTATGCCAATAATCCTGAACTGTTGACCAGTAATCTTTTTGGTAGTGTGAAAGGCGCGTACACGGGAGCTGATTCTGATAGAAAAGGAGCATTTGAGGCTGCTGATGGTGGTATCTTGTTTTTGGACGAAGTTCATCGATTGAATGCGGAAGGCCAAGAAAAATTGTTTACCTATTTAGATCAAGGAGAGATTTATCGAATGGGGGAGACGTCGCACCCGATTCACGTTCAAACAAGATTATTTTTTGCGACAACGGAAGAACTAACGAGCAACTTTTTGAATACATTTATTCGTCGAATTCCGATCCAAGTGACCATTCCTTCTTTGCAGCAAAGAGCGAGAAATGAGCGTTTGGAGTTGATTTACTCCTTTTTGATCAGTGAACAGCTGAAGATTAAACGTGAACTAAGTATTACTGGACAAACACTGGAATTATTGGCTAATGGAAATTTTAATGGAAATATTGGCGAGTTAAAAAATATTATTAAGGTGATGGCAGCTAAAGCCCTTTCCGAAGATGTCTATAGTAAGAGGATCAAGCTGACGATTTATCATCTCCCAGAATCATTGCTTTCGTTGAATAGTCAAAATTTACAAACTGCACTGCCAGATGAGGTGTTGATCCACAGCGATTCAAGATTAGATAATTTGATGTTGTCTAATACGCAGAGTCAAAAAAGAGTGGAAGATTCATTTGCTAAAATTATTTTAGAATATCAAAAGAATCAAGGGGAATTAGTTGATTGCCACTTAAAACTAAAAGAAATCGTTGATCGGCTGTTTGATTATTTGCTTTTTGAAACGGATCGTCAACAAAAACATGAGATGCTGCTGTACTTAACACAGTATGTTCGCGAAACATTTCGCCAAATGGAGAGCGCTTATCAGATTAAATTTAATGGAAATAGTGTTTATGCGGTAGGGTACTACTTATTTCAACGGGGATCTAGCCGTTGGTTGCCTGAAGATGTCCAAATCATGCAATTGATTCGCCAGCTTGAACAGCAGATATCAGAAGCTTACCCCGCTAGCTATCATTATGTCCAGCGTATCCTGGAGCTATGCCGACCTAAGATCGACATCGAAATAACGGCAATGGATCGAATTGTCTTAACTTTGTACTTAAAAAAAGCTGATTGGACGAAGGAACAAGGGATGACAAAGGCTGTAATCGTTGCACATGGGTATGCAACTGCCAGCAGCATTGCCAACGTGGCAAATAGCTTTTTAGAAAAAGACATTTTTGAATCCTTTGACATGCCATTAGATGTAACACCGCAACAGATCGCAGAAGAAATATTGGATTACAGTGAAAATAATGATATCTCTAATGGATTAGTCATTCTAGTAGATATGGGCAGCCTCAAGGAAATCTATCAATATTTTCCAAAGCAAATCAATGTTCCTATTGTCATTATGAATAATGTCACCACACCACTAGCTATTTCAGTTGGCGAGAATATCAAATATCAGCGGACATTAAATGAACTAGCAAGCAGATCGGCTGCTGAGGCCAGTTTTGATTGGGAAATCATTTACCCAGAAGAAAATCGGACAAAAGCCTTATTAACGACCTGCCAAACGGGGATTGGAACTGCAAATAAGATTTGTCATTTACTGGAAAAAAGTTTACCAGGCACCTGTGAGCTAAAGATACTGCCATATGAATATCGTGTGCTGGAAGAAAAGAAGCTGGATGAAACAGTTTTTTCAATCTATGATGTTCTGGGAATTATCGGCACGGATGATCCGCAAGTTGCTGAAATTCCTTATCTATCATTGGAGGAACTGATTTCGGGAGACGAACAACAAATTTTAAATGAATGGTTAGCTCCAGCGATGACAATAGAGGAAAATAAGATTTTTAATACGAATGTGATTCGTAATTTTTCTCTGGAGAAGGTGATTGATTCAGTCACTATTTTAGATACCGACAAAGTTATGAGTGAGATTGATTTGTTCATGCGTGATTTGGAGTTAGCTGACAGAATACAACTGTCGAACGCGAAAAAACTTGCGCTTTATGTGCATGTCAGTTGTTTAATTGAGCGATTGATCCGAAATGTTCCAATTGAAACGTATGAAGGTTATTCCGACTTGTATCAGTGTCAAAAAGAACAGTTGGAAATCATTAAACAGGCTTTTAGTGTCATCGAGAGAGATTATAGTGTCACGATCCCAAATTCTGAGATCGCTTATATCTTTGATATCGTTTATAAAAATGCTGATACTTCGATGAAAGAGGATGAATTTTAGCAAAGCAAGCAGTACGCCACTAAAGTTGGCACACTGCTTGCTTTTATTTAGGTGTAGAGGAGATTGAGAGGTGACATAGTATTGAAAAGAAAACTAGTTCTAGCATCACATGGGAATTTAGCATCAGGAATAAAATCTTCGTTGACGCTGATCTGCGGAGATCACATTACGCTTGAAACATTAGATTGCTATTTAACTGAAGGATTTGATTTAGAAAAAGAAGTAAATGAAATAATGACTCGTTATAGTGAGCAGGAATTAGTTGTTGTTACAGATCTATTCGGCGGCAGTGTGAATAATGAATTTTTAGCGCACATTGATCAATCGAATTTTTACTTAGTAGCAGGAATGAACTTGCCTTTTCTGATTGAACTGTCGATGCAGCTTCAATCTGCCGAATCACTTCCAACGCTGATTGAAACTACGTTGGAAACATCGAAGCAGACAATTCAATTTTGTAATCAATTGCTCAGCAACAACATAGCGGAAGAGGAATTTTAAAAACGGAGGGATAGAAATGATTTTATTAACTAGAGTGGATCATCGTTTGCTTCATGGACAAGTCGCATTTTCTTGGACCCAGGGATTGGGAGCAGATTGCATCTTGATCGCCAATGATGATGTACCAACCAATGAAATTCGAAAAACGACCATCAAATTAGCTAAACCGCAGGGTGTAAAATTGGTTATTAAAAATATCGAGGATTCGATTGCAGCTCTACAAAGCGGTGTGACAGATAAGTACAAATTATTTATCGTAGTGGAATCCATCGCCGATGCGAAAAAACTAGCAGATGCGCATCCGCAGATCCAAAAAATCAATTTAGGCGGAATCAAGGCCAAAGAAGGGACAAGAAGTATCGGAAAGGCCGTGAATGTCTTGCCCAGCGAAGAAGATTTGTTAAGGGAAATGGTAGATAAAGGGATCGAAGTTGAAATTAGACAAGTCCCAACAGATAAAAAGGTTGCTGTCACTGAAGTTCTTTATAAAAGAAAGGTTGAAGAATTATGCTCTTTCAAGCAATTTTACTTGGGTTAGTCGCATTTATTGCCCAGTCTGAGTACGCATTAGGAACATCCTTATTATCTCGCCCAATCGTTACGGGCTTATTCACCGGGATCGTTTTGGGAGATATGAAGGCTGGTATTATCATGGGTGCAACCTTAGAGTTAGCATTTATTGGTTCATTTTCTGTAGGAGCAGCGATTCCGCCAGATGTAGTAACAGGCGGTGTTTTAGGAACAGCATTTGCTATTACCGCTGGTGCTGGAACAGAAACGGCTTTGTTGTTAGGATTGCCGATTGCGACATTGACGTTGATACTGAAAAATATTTATCTTGGAATCTTGATTCCAGTCATGAACCAAAAAGCAGATAAGTACGCTGAAGAGGGAAATTATAAAGGTGTCGAACGAATGCACTTAACAGCAGGCTTTGGACTATCTTTAATGCTGGGTTTAGTTGTAATGATCTCGTTTATGGTGGGAAGTAAAACGATTGGCAATTTATTGGATATGATTCCTGACTTTATCCAACATGGTCTATCCGTTGCAACTGGTTTGATTCCAGCATTAGGTTTTGCGATGCTTGCTCGTTTACTGATCAATAAACAGGTTGCGCCATACTTCTTCTTGGGCTTTGCATTAGCGGCTTATTTAGAAATCCCGGTAACCGGAATCGCTATTTTTGGAGCAATTGTGGCGGTTGTTGTCGTAAATATTATGAATATCCGTGGTGGACAGAATAATAGCGCCCAAACTTCTACAGGGGAGGTAGTTGATGATGATGACTTCTAACGGAAAGAATGAGTTGAAAATTACTAAGAAAGATTTGAGCAAAGTATTCTGGCGTTCATTCCAAATGGAATTTTCGTGGAACTACGAACGTCAAATGAATTTGGCTTACTGCTATGCCATGATTCCCATCCTAAAAAAATTATACAAAACGAAGGAAGCAATGGCGGGAGCCTTGAAACGCCACTTGGAATTCTTCAATACCACGCCTCATATCGTGACCTTGATCTTAGGAATCAATGCGGCGATGGAAGAAGAAAACGCGAATGATGCGAATTTCGATGTTTCGACTATTGATAATATCAAAACTTCATTGATGGGACCTTTAGCTGGTATTGGGGATTCGTTTTTCTGGGGAACATTGCGCTTGATCGCTACCGGTGTGGGAACCTCGTTGGCCGTACAAGGAAATATTTTAGGACCGATTTTATTCGTATTGATCTTTAATATTCCTCATTTATTGTTCCGCTATTTCGCTACATCATGGGGCTATAAGTTAGGAACGGGATTCCTGAAGAAGATCCAGGAGAACGGAATGATGGGAAGCTTAACGCTGGGAGCGTCAATCATAGGGCTGATGGTCGTAGGCGGCATGACAGCTTCAATGATTGATATCAACATTCCATTAAAAATCGGTACTGGTGAAAATGCTGTGACGGTTCAAAATATTTTTGATGATATCGTACCTAGAATATTATCTCTTGGAGCGTTTGGTGCAGTCTTCTATCTGCTGAAAAAAGAGGTAAAGGCCTTGACGATTTTGCTAGGATTAGCTATTTTCGGCATCCTTGGTTCATGGATCGGTTTCTTTTAAGAATGGAGGAATAGTATGACAACAATGACGATGCTTGATTATATCCATCAAGAGCAGAAAACATTGTCCAAAATTTTGAACGAGTATGATTTTTCTGCTGATGCAAATCTGGCCAAAATGAATGCAGTAACTATTTTGGCTACCGGCTCTTCTCTTAATGCGTGTTTATCTGCCAAAATTGCATTCGAGAAACTCGCGGATATTAATATCACGATTGAAGAGCCCTACAATTTTAATCATTATGGGCGACTGATAAAAGGAACGGATACGATTATTGGGGTTTCTCAAAGTGGGAAAAGTGCTTCAACGATTGATGCCCTAAATAAATTGAATGGGTGCGAGATTCAGCAGATCGTTTTAACAAGTGACCTAGAGAGTCCAATTGCCCAAGTGGTTGATAACGTGATTGATTTGAATATGGGGATCGAAACAGTTGGATTTGTTACTAAAGGATTTTCAGCGACGGTCTTCCAGCTGCTGTTGCTTGCGATTAAAGTAGGTGTCTCAAAAGATCATATTGATGAACAGCAATTAACAGATTTAAAGCGAGAATTATCTGAGATAATCAGCACTATTCAAACAGTGATCGATAAATCGAATGCTTTTTTTGAACAGCATGAAAATCTATTAAAGCTTGGCGGTCGTTTTGTCGCGTTAGGTTATGGTCCAAATTTGGGAACAGCAAAAGAATTTGAAACAAAATTCACTGAAACGGTTCGTCGTCCCAGCCAAGGCTTTGAGCTGGAGGCATATATGCATGGACCTTATTTAGAGGCTGATTGGGAGCACACGCTATTCTTTATTGAAACACCAAGTGTAAATTTAAGCCGATCGCAAGCACTGGCAGATTATATGGCTGGCTATGTGGGAAATATTCTAAGAGTAACAACAGAAAAAAGTTCTGATAGTGATACCTTAGGATTAGATATTACTGTTTCAGAGATCTTTTCTCCATTGCTATTGATTATTCCGTTTCAATTGATGGCCTATCGAACGGCTACGGCCAAAGGTATTGATTTAAGTAAACGAATTTTTGATGATTTTGATTCTGTTTTAAAGAGTAAAATATAAAAGTTGAGGAGTTTATGACATGTTGAAATTTGATGAACAGCAACAGATCGATGATATTCAAGGAGCTTTAGCGTTACGTCCGCAGGTTGAAAAGATTATTGATGAAGTTTTGGAAAAGGGCTACGATGCTATTTTTTATCTAGGAATTGGCGGAACCTACGCTTCAGCTATGCAGGCAGTAACCTATATTAACGGGCGCAGTGATTTGCCTGTTTATGTTCAGCACGCTGCGGAGTATTACACTACTGGAAATCGAAGACTAACTAAGGAATCACTTGTGATCCTTTCTTCTGTGACAGGAACAACCGAGGAAGTAGTAAAAGCAGTTGGAGAAATTAAAAAAGTTGGTGCAACGTTGCTTGGTTTTATCGATACAGCAGAAACTAGTCTGGCAGAGAGCTGCGATCATGTAATTACGTATCCAGCTCCCGGCACGGAGCAAATCAAGTTCTTTATGGCGGCTGATCGTTTGATGCACAATAATGGCGATTTCCCAGACTACGCGGAATATTATGCTGAACTAGAAAAATATTTGGCAAAAGGCTTAGTTGAGGCTGAGAAACAAGCAGAGGATTTCGGTCGAGAATTCGCTGAAAAACATCGTCATGATGACATGCATTATTTCATTGGTGCTGGAAATCAATGGGGTGCTGTCTACTCTTATGCGATGTGTTATTGGGAAGAACAAAGCTGGTTGCGTTCTAAATCAATTCATGCTGCAGAATTCTTACATGGAACACTGGAGATCGTTGATGAAACAACAGCGGTAACGCTATTCTTAGGTGAAGATGAACAACGTTCTTTAGCAGAGCGAGTAAAAAATCTATTACCACGCATTTGCGGAAACTATACTCTTATCGATTCGAAAGATTACCCAATTGATGGTATCAGTGAAAAGAATCGTGGAAGGGTCTTACCGCATTTGTTGATGCATTGTGTAACACAGCGGATTGATGCTCATGTTGAAAAATTGAATTGTCATCCATTAGATATTCGCCGTTACTACCGTCAGTTTGATTATTAATCAGTAAACCTCTTTGCCATGGCAAAGAGGTTTTTTATAGAAAATATGTAAAATAATAAAGAAAGCACATTCATTATTGTGAAATCGACAACACTATATATAGTGTTGTTTTTTTGCATATCACTAAAAATGCACAAAATCTAGTCTTTACTTCAAAAAAATTTAGGAGTACTATTATCAAGGATTTGAAAGAAAAAAATTAATTTTACTATGAAGGGATGGATGAAACGATGCTATTAATCTCTGGTACGATCGGAGCCGGTAAAAGCAGTCTGACGGATATGCTGTCACAAGAAATGAATTCAAAACCATTTTACGAAAATGTGGATGATAACGAAGTACTGCCATTGTTTTACTCAAATCCAGAAAAATATACGTTTCTGCTTCAAATATTCTTTTTAAATAAACGGTTTTTGGCGATGAAAGATGCTTTAAAGCAAGCGGATAATGTGTTGGACCGTTCGATTTATGAGGATAGTCTGCTTTTTCATTTAAACGCAGATCTAGGTCGTGTAAGTCAGGATGAAGTGCTGCAATACGACAGTTTACTTGATACGATGCTAAAGGAACTGGAACAAGTTGCTCCGAAAAAAAGACCAGATTTGCTGGTCCACATCAAAGTTTCTTTTAATGTGATGCTGGAACGGATCGAAAAACGCGGACGTGATTATGAACAAATTGCCACAAATCCGGAGCTTTTTGATTATTATCGAATGGTCAATGAACGTTACGAAAAATGGTATGACAGTTTTACTATCTGTCCGAAAATTCAGATCGATGGTGATCGCTACGATTTTGTTGCTGATCCGCAAGCGGCTGAAACAGTCATTAAGCAGATCAAGGAAGAAACGAACAGGTTAAACTTATTGGAGTTCAAAAACTCTAACTACTATTCAAAAGGAAATATTGAAAAAGGTATTTTTTAGTATTTCCTGCTTTATGAACAAATAAAGAACGACTGTTTTTAGAAGGAGCCAATCATGTTAAATTATTTCAAGTTTTTACTTCATCAATTAAAAGGATGGCCGCAACAAAATTACTATTTATTTTTCTTTAGTTTAGGTTGTCAGGTGATGACCTTAGTGAATCAGTCGATCACACTACTCACTGTGATCACATTCATCGGAACGACTTTGGGGGTACTATGTATTCTTTCTATTAATGCAGCAAAATCGATCAATGGCGTATTAGGGATTCTTTCCGCAATTTGCTTTATTTATGTTGGTTACTCGGCTAAAAATTATTTAAGTATCGGCGAACAAATTGCTTATATGATTACGCTGGATATTCCTGTATTACTAAGTAAAGAGTGGAATCATAATATGGCGTCAAAAATCCGCAATTTTACTGGTAAAACATGGATCATTGCGATTGCAAGTACGATTATTGTCTATTTTGCTTCAGGTTTTTTGATTCAACGGTTTACCGATGATCCTCGTCCTTGGATCGATGCGATTGCTTTTTCAATTAGTCTAAGTGCTGGAATCATTAGCTTCTTACGCTACAATAATCAGTATTTTTGGTGGTTGGCTTCAGGGCTAGCGCAAATGGTTCTTTGGTACATGTCATTCAGACATGGTTCCGCAAGTTTGGCGATGTTTGTTAATAGCTCAGTTTATTTGATCAATGACGTTCTAGCGTTTACTGTTTCTCCCTGGTACAACAAGAAGGAACGGGAAAGAATGCAGCGGATGGAAGAAGAATATTATCATTTGAGCCATTAATCCAAGCAATAGAAAAGATCTTAATGACTAATTTCTATGTCATTAAGATCTTTTTTTCGAGTAATCTATTCGTTTGAGAAGAGCCATTCGATTTCGTCGGTTATCCAGATTCCTGGTTTTTTCAACGAATCAAACGGTATCCAAGAGCTTTTCATAAAAATCTTCTCTGACTGCCAATAATTGTCCTGCTGTTGTTTTGATTTTAAATAATCAAGAGCGGCTCGACATTCTGGCCTAGCAAGCAGGTTTTCGTTCTTCATAACGCCCAGTATCTCTATAACATTTGTGCGATATGGGTAGGGATAGAAAAGTGTGATCAAATCATTATACAAATAGTCGTTATTGTCTTGATGGAAAATGATGCGATGGTTCAAAATATAGTTCAATCCTTGGGTTAATTTTTCTTGAAGACCAGGGAAATTTCCATACTTTGCAGAATACTCTGAAAGTACTTTGACCGATTTTACTAATCCATCGTAACAAGGGCCATTCCCAACACAACCGCCAAAACGATGAAAAAGATCCTTTCCATGCCAACTCGAAGGCTCGTTTTTAGCGAATGGCAGAAAGATAATAATCCATTTAACCCCTTGCTCTGCCCACTCTTTTTTTCCAGCGCGAAGGAAAATCAGTGTACAAATTGCATTATGACAAGCCAAAACGCCGGCCTGTTTTCCCGTTAACGAAAAGCCTTCCTCGAAATTTGTTGAGGTATAAAGTGTTTCTAACATCGATTGAACTTGGTCCAGGTGGTCAAAATAAGGAATCTCTGAAAGTTCGACTAATAAAAACTCTAATTTCCGAAGGCCTGTGAAGGTATCTGTCCGATAAGGTTCAGCTAATATTTTTGCGATGATCTCTGAATTTTCTAAGTAAGACTGTATTTCTGCTGTATTAGATAACTGTTGGTTTCTAACATATTTTTTTAATTGCAGGGCAGAATCTATCTTTGAGTTTTCATTCATCTAATCAATACTCCTCACATTTTATTAATTATTGAAAGCCGTGGGATCGTTTCAAATTACTATAAGTGTAGCATTCTGTAGGAAGATAGAAAAGCTGATTGGTGATTAAGCCTTTTATCAGTATTTTTTTTAATACGAATCATTCTTACATTAAATAAGAAAAATATTTGATTTTTTAATGACTTCTAAGAATTTGCTTGGAATATAAGTTATTGTAGGGATAATCAATAAACAGAACAGGTGAGAGACATTATGAAATATTTGTATCAGCAGTTATTGGCATTCTGGTTACTTATTATTTTAACAGTCGTTTTGATTGGTGTATCCTTCACGAATATCAATAAGCGAACTTTGGTCACTCAGAACTATAATGAGATCGAAAAGTATATTGAATCTGTCAATGACTCATTAAATAAGTTGAAATCAGATTCATCAGGCCTCTTTATGACTCCTTATGGGGAATTAGGTTGGGAAGAGATCTTGGTGCTCTATCTAAATAATGCTGAACAAGTATTAGCTCAAAAAGGGATTAATTTCGTACTGATTGATAACAAAAAAAATGTGATCTATCCTGATAATATGTCCAGCATTTCAAATTCTATCTTGAATCAATCAGAGTTGCAGGAAATAGAACAGGGTAATCCTGTAGAGAAAACTATCAAACGTGATCTTAAAGGCGACCCGAACCAAACATCCTATGTGCTTTCTAAAATTGTTATCTCGGATAAAGTGGATGGTATATTGATCGCATCCAAGTCAGCTCATGATTTAGAGAACAGCGAAAAAATGATATCGGATAATTTGTTGAAAGGGTTCATTATTTCCTTATTGTTTGGAGGTGCGATCAGTTTTGGTCTCGCTGCCGCACAGGTGAAGAAAATAAATAATTTGAAACGAGCGGTTAATCAAATCGCCAATGGAAATTATGAGATTCAGATCGAAGAGAAGAATAATAAAGATGAATTTAATGAATTGGCACATGACTTCAATAAAATGGCGATAGCTCTGCAAGATAATGAGAAGGAAATTATCCGGCAGGAAGAACTACGTAAACAATTCATGGCCAATACTTCTCATGAAATGCGAACACCACTGACCACAGTCAAAGGATTATTGGAAGGATTTGAATATGGTGCGATCCCAGAAAATCAAAAAGGCAAAGCCATTTCATTAATGCAGAATGAAACGAATCGATTGATTCGTTTAGTGAAGCAAAACTTAGATTATGAAAATATCAGAAGCCATCAAATTACATTATCAGCAACTCAATTTAACGCGACGGATGCGATTAAAACGATTATCACTCAACTGAATAAAAAAGCAGATTCAATGAATGATCAAGTCACTTTGTTAAATGATGAACCAATCGACGTTTTTGCCGATCATGACCGCTTTATTCAAATTATGGTAAATATCATACAGAATGCTATCCAGTTTACTAAAAATGGTGAAATAAAGGTAAAGCTGAAAGAAACGGCTTCTGATGTACTCGTTTCTGTTGAAGATAATGGGATTGGAATGACCGATGAGGAACAAAAAAATATTTGGGATCGCTACTATAAAGCTGATCCATCTAGAAAAAATACTAAAATCGGAGAGTCCGGTCTCGGGTTATCGATTGTAAAAGAACTGGTTCGCTTACACCATGGCTCGATTGACGTAACAAGTCAAAAGAATGAAGGGACGACTTTTACGATTCGATTTCCTAAAGAGGGGTAATTGATTTAAACAGGTTGAAAACTGCGGGTGCGAGAGTATCCGCAGTTTTTTCGTGATCATTTTTTGTTATACTAAAAAAGAGAAATGGAGAGAAAAAAATGTGGGTATATTTATTAATACTAGTGATCTTGGTAATTATTTGTATTGAATTTTATCGCTTTAAAATGGATATCAAAGCGGCTTATCAACGTTTAAATCACTATGACGTGAAAACTATAAAGACATCCTTTGGAAAAATGACTTATCTTGATGAGGGTCATGGTGAGACTATAATGATTTCACATGGGATTTTCGGCGGTTATGATCAAGGGTTGACGAGTCTGCGGCAAGTAGTGGGAGATAACCAACGAAAAATTTCACCATCACGTTTTGGCTATTTAGGGACAGAGTTGCCTAAAGAAGCTACTCCAAACAATCAAGCTAGCGCTTTTGTTGAACTGATGGATCAGTTAAAGATCAAAAAAAGTTATATTTTAGGAACGTCAGCAGGCGGAGCAACCGCCTTGCGAATGGCTTTGGATCATCCAGAACGAGTAAAGGGAATCATCCTTTTGTCTTCCGGAGCACCGGATAAAAAGAGGTCCTTGGAGGAAGTCAAGCAGATGGGGGTGCAAGGTCCCCCATCATTGCTTGTAAATGATTTTATCATGTGGTTTACTATGAAACATTTTGCTTTTGTATTCAATAAGATGATGGGATCGACGGTTGCCACGAACACTCTTTTTGAAACGATGCTGCCGGCAACTCCAAGGCGAAAAGGGGTTAAGACGGACAGTGAGATTACTAATACGGATATGACTTTAAACTATGAGGACTATCCGCTGGAAAAAATTCAAGTGCCAGTCTTAGTTTGTCATGCAAAGGATGATTCAATGGCTAAATATGAAAATATAGAAAAATTGCTTCAGCGGATAGAAAACGTGGATACTGCTATTTGTGACACAGGTGGGCACATGATTGATGGCAATGGTGATTTTGTCGATCAAGCGATTCGTGCATTTATTGAAAAGACGAAATGATTTTATGCTATATTGGACTTTATTGAAAAATAGAAATGGAGGATAATCCATGAAGGTTATTGTGTCGGGAAGTATTGCTTTTCAAGAAGACTATCAGCATTTGCAGGAGGAGTTTAATAATAGCGGCATCGACGTAATTGATTACCCTCGTGTCAGTCAGAACTTAGAGGAAGAGTATCCGCAAATTTTGACGACCTTTTTCAGAAATATTGAAGAGGCAGATCTCTTTTTTCTGTTTAATCAAGATAAGAATGGGGTGTCAGGATATATTGGCGCGGCAAGTTTTTCTGAATTGACCTATTGTTTGATGCAAAATCGAATTCATGGTAAAAAGATCAAAGTGTTTTTGCTTAAAGAACCTTCAAAGGAAAATTTTTGTTTTGATGAGGTTGATAGATGGTTAAGAAATGGGTGGGTGGAAGTAGGGATACCTAACTGTTTGTAATAGAGGATAAAGGAGTTTAAAGATGTTAAAACGTTTCTTTAGTTATTATCGTCCGTATAAAGGGCTGTTCATTTTAGATTTCACCTGTGCAGTGTTTGCGGGGATGTTGGAGTTGGCATTTCCGGTCGCTGTGAATCAAGTTATCGATAAAATTATGCCGCAAAAAGAGTTTCGCGTGATTTTGTTGGCTTGCTTCGCTCTTTTTTTATTTTATGTATTAAATACGCTACTCCAGTATATCGTAGTTTTCTTTGGACATAAATTGGGTGTCAATATTGAAACCGATATGCGTCGGGAATTATTCGCTCATTTACAGACTCAACCATATGAATATTATGACAATCAGAAGACGGGAAAACTGATCAGCCGTTTGACAACTGATTTGTTTGAAATCTCTGAGCAATGTTGCACATCGAAATGCAACACTACTCAATCAAAATAACTTCAATATAAGTTTCATGAATGATAACCTTGTGAACAAGCATTTCTATAATACCCCGCTGCTCCAATTTATCGGAATTATCCCAGTCAAAACTTTCTAAAATTTGAAGCCGTTGTTTGAAGTCGGCAATATCTGGAATTTGATTTTTATTAATTAAAGCTTTCATACTTTCTTTTTCCGAGGTTAATTTATCTATTTTTTCCGTTAGTACATCCATAGGGATAGAGTCAACTTGGAATAAATCAATAAGCTTATTAATTTGTTTATCAATATTAGTTATTTGTGTTTCAATAGACTTATTGTTAGTTTTTGGTGTCATTCGCTTTTTAATTTCGCCATCAATATCTAAAGACTGTAATTTTTTTATGACTGCAGCATCGATTACATCTTGTTGCTGAACAGAAGAAGGGCAGCCTTGCATTTTCATCATATGTTTAGGACTTCCTTTTTTTGAATAGCAACGATAATATCGATAAACTTTATCTTGTCTGCCAACAGCTCTTCGATTCGCCATTTTGGCGCCACAAAATCCGCATTCACATAGACCACCTAAAAGAGAAACATATTCATATTTTTGAATATTGTTGATCTTTCTTTTTTTTATTTCCTTTTGAGTTTTGTAAAAGGTGATTTCATCGATTATCGGATCATGAATACCTTCAAATGATTCTCCAGAAAATTTTACTTTTCCGATGTATATGTTATTCTTTAGCATTCTGTCTATACTACTAGGCAACCATTTATTTCTACCAGGATAGTTCTTTTGTAGATAGCTGGAAATACTACTTCTTCCGAGCCCATCATTAAACAATGTGAACAGATCCCGAATAGCGGCAGCTTCATATTCGTTTATGACAAGTTTTTTATCTTTAAAATCATATCCAGCAGGAGGGCGACTTTGACCACCAGTGTGGTACATTCCTTTTTTTGCTCGTTCAACTCTGCCGGTGATCATTCTTTCAGAAATAGATTTTCTTTCGAGCTGAGCAAAAACTGACAACATTCCAACTGTTGCATTTCCAAAGGCTGTCGAAGTATCAAAGCTTTCTTGCATAGATATTAATTCAACGTCATTAGGTCGGAATACATCTTCGATTAAATACATGGTATCTTTTTGTGATCGAGAAAGTCTATCTAATTTATAAACCACGATAACATCAACTTCTTTATTAGTGACATCCTCGATCAACTCTTTCATCGCTGGTCTGTCTATTTTTGAACCGCTATAACCGGCATCTATGTATTTCTTACATAATACATATTCTTTAGCTTCTACATATTTAGTTAATCGATCAGTTTGAGCGCCTATAGAATATCCTTCGTTTGCTTGCTCTTGAGTTGAAACTCGAATATAAATTCCTGCTCGTTTCATAATATCACGTCCTTTCGAATGTACGTTCTCATTAGAGTGAAAGAAAAGCCCGAAGGCTAGTCTATTATGGGGAGGTATATTTGGAAAAACCAATACCGCTAGTTTCTACGACATTCTTTTTATCCAGTACCCAATCCCCAAAATTTGACTTCATTCTTTTAAAAACTAAATCTGCACTATAGCCACTTTCGTCAGTAGGGAAACAGACTTCTATATAGTCATTTCCCTCATCTGCGCCTGTCACATTGGTTGGAATCCCATATTTAGAAATTGCTCCTTCCAAAGTAAAAGTGCCTATAGCGAAGTCATTGAAGTCGGAATAATCAATTAATTGTGTTCCAGGTTCTGTTTTTTCTATGATTTCATCCAATTCGTAGAAATCCATTCGATTGTCAGTCGTCTCCTGAGTATAAATGGTAGTATTCTCGGACGGATTGTCCTCTAATTTAAAAATAACCAAGGTTAAGACGAGCCATAAACAACAAAATATATAAGCATTTCTTCTATTTTTTTTAATTTCTGCCGTAGGCTTCTTTTTAAGAGTAATCACTGTTATCGTTATAGAGATCAAAAGATACAGTAAAAACAACCCCAAAAATATATACTTAAGCACCCTAATTCACAACCTTTCCAATAATATATATTTCATCATCTTCACCAGCGTAATAGGCAAGATGATTGATTACATCACAACTTTTCCGATTATTTTAAACTCATCATCTTCAGTGACAATGATATCTTCATAGTCATCATTGAATGATTCAAGCCTTGCGTGGTCATCCTCAAACCAAATACGTTTAAGAAACGCCTCACCATTAACTACGACAACCCCAATAGAACCGCTTGCCAATTCTGCTTGTTTTTCCACAAATACATAGCTGTGATCTGCGAAAATCGGTTCCATCGATTTACCATTTATGGTAAGACAAAAATCAGCAACAACAGGGATCATGTCTTCTGGCAACTCGATTGTTTCTATCGTTTCGTCACCTAGATATTCGCCAGTACCAGCGGAAACAGCACCAGCGTGACAAATTTTAGCCTTTTTTTGCTGTAGGCGTTTTCGCCTATGTTCTTCAATGGAAATGACATTATTCTGTTTTTCTTGCTCTTGCTCGGCGAGCTCTTTTCTAGCAACGTTAAGAACAATAGTTTGTCTACTTTCATCTAGTTTGGCGGTGGCTTCGGTTACGAGGGATAGGGTGGTGGATGCCTGCGTTAAATCTTTATCCATTAAATCGGAAATTGAAACTCTGAAAATTTCAGCAATATCGTTTATAACGCCAATTTTAGGAGTATATTTACCTTTTTCCCATTCGCTAACAGACGATGAACTTTTTCTTCCTAAACGTTTTGCTAATTCAATTTGTTCCATATCATTCTTTTCACGTAAATATTTAAGATTTTTAGCAAACATTGTTTATCCCTCCTAAAATTAAGCTACATCTAATATAACATCGATTCGGATAAAATGAAATACTTTTCTTGAAATTAGTTTCGGAAAAACTGAAACAAAGTGTTGACTTCGGAAAATCCGAAGTATATAATAGGTTTATAAGATGAAAGGGGGCGATAAAATGAACAAAGAAAAAGCTAGCATTTACGATTTGCGCAGACAAAAGCGGATGACACAAAGGGAACTAGCAATAAGGGCTGGCGTTACAGAGAGAATGATAGTTATTTACGAAAGTGACATTAACAAATTAAGAAATGCTAGTTATAAGAATGTAAAAAATATCGCCAACGCTCTCGATGTGTCAATTAACGAAATTTTTTTGTCTGACGATTCGGAAAATCCGAAACAACCCGCATAGGAGGTGAGCATCATGGCGAAAGAGAAAAAGGAAATGAAGGTCATTCTAAAAAATAGAGACGGAACAATCTGCGAAGATATTTCCAAAAAAGAATGGTCGTCGGAGTTGCGTCAACAAGTGAGTGAGCGTATGGGCGATATCATATTAAGACGTTTAGAACGTGAAAATAATCCACAGACAGAACAAAAACTAAACCCTAACAAAGGAGGGATAACATGAATCAATTACATGTAACAGGAAAACAAAAAAAGCCAGCCGAGGGGGCTGACTAGTGGTTTCGCTTATATTTAAAAAAAGATATCAATGAAACAATTGTTACTAACGGATAAATCGGATTCTGATTCTCTGAAATTGCTCTGATAAAAAGATCAGCAACATACGCCATTATGATGCTGGCCATTTCGGAAAAATAAAAATCTGAGTCTAGTAAGGAGGGAGCATATTGTTCAAGCAATTCTTTGAGGCTACAAAGGATATTATCTTTGCACTCGGATTCTTGAGATTCATCGAAATCATTGTCGGAAGTGTTAAGAGTGTCATTCGTTTCATCCGAGGTAAGAATGGTAGCGATTTGTAGTATATCTTGACGCTCGTCATTCGAAAAATTTTGTTTTGCAGATAGCGCAGACAAGTCATCGATCAATTCACGAGCTGAAACGTTAAAGTTTTCTGGTGAAACAAGCTCGTTGTTATCGTCCAAATTGGAATATATTTCCTTGTAATACTCATTTACTTGAGGAATTGAACTAATGATAGAGCTAATATTCTCAATTTGTTTTTGTGCGTTGATATAAGAAGATTGATGAGCAATTTGAGTAGCATGACTGATTTCCTTGATTGCATTAATACTAGCTTTTACAGGATCGAGTTGAGCATTAACTTTTTCTAAAGCCTTGTAAGTAGGTTCCAACTGTTTTTGAACCCTTTCAACAAGTCTTTTAGCAGATTGGATACTTGGATCATTATAGATATTCATATTTTTCACCTCACTTTCAACGTGAGTATATCATAACTAAAACCTAACAAAGGAGGGGCAAGTATGAAGGAGAGAAAACAATTAATTATAGTAGAGACGCAAGTAGAAACGTTTGAACAAGCAAAAGAACTCCTAGACGACCTAGAAGTTCTAAATGAAAAATATACCATTTCAGCTCAAATATCTATTTCTCAAGATCAGATAATGTTTTGTGAACAGTTTTTATAATGTTGTTCAAGTGATCAAAAGGAATAACTATAGTTGTTCCGTTGTTCTGTTTTACTTTCACTGAAGTAGCTTCAATGTAAGCAATAGCTACATCAATGGCAAGTTCTTTGTCAGTTTTACTCATATTAATTCACCTCCAATAATAAATTTCAGCATGGCAGTGCTGATAATTAATTATAACAATGAGGTGAAAACGGAACAAACAATGACAAAACTAAACCCTAACAAAGGAGGTGGAGAGAATGGAGAAAGAAAAAATAACCATCCCCATGAAAAGCGGAACATGGGAATGGTCGAAAGCTGGTTTTGGTTTTAAGAAACATCGAAAATAAAGCGATTATGAGCGATTTCTTTCAAAGGACAGTTTGTGTAATACGCAACTTTACCTTCTGTAATGTTGCTAATCACCAAAACTTCAATGCCTTTTGGATACTTAAAGAACGCACCTTGTAATTCAGGGGTATCTATCGACGTCCTGATTACGTCAGAATCACTTTTAACAAATGGAGTTTCTATGAAATGATCGTTGTCATTGAAGTGATACTCGTATTTTATTTGATTCATATGATTTCACCTCCAATAATAAATTTCAGCATGGCAGTGCTGATAATTAATTATAACAATGAGGTGAAAACGGAACAAATAATAACAAAACTAAACCCTAACAAAGGAGGGATAACATGATCGAATCAACTAATGAAAAGGGCGTTATCAAAGTAGATAACAAAGAAAATCCAACGAAATTAACAATTGAATGCAAAACAGGAATTTGGACGTTCAACGCCGAAGGAATGCAATACGAAGTAAAAAAGGGATAAGCCCGAACTTATCCCAAAAAAATTACTTGTTGTTTTTGTCAAACTCAGCTTTTTCTTTATAAAGCTCTTGACTTCTAGCGAACATGTTAATCATCTGTGACGAAGCAACCGGTTGAGACTCATCGGATACACTAAATTCTTCCGCTAGTTGTTTGACAACGTAATTTATATCTTTAATATCAGCCATATTTTCACCTCCCAACCCAGTATAACAATGAGGCGAAATTGGAACAAATAATAACAAAACTAAAACTTACAAAGGAGGCGGAGAGAATGGAGAAGGCAGAAAAAATCCACGAATTGAAAGTGGAGGCGAAGATTAAAGTGCTTGACGCAGTTATCACACACTACGAACAGGCAGCGAGAAACAATGACTCTGAAATGGTGTCAGCATTAGCAGAGTCATTGAAGGCGGTACTTAATCCTTAATTTTCATGTAAATAATATCGTTAGTTTTCACAATCAATTGTTTTTCCTCAATTCTATTCTGCTCATCGGGATAACCAGAGTAAAAGAATTTGAAGGACGTATAAGTATCTAAGTTTATATCATCTATAGATATTTCAGACTCTGACGGGTATGCAATGATTTTAGTGATGCCATTTATTGTGAACATATCGTCATTAACGCCTTTGATTTCAAACTTTATTTGATTCATATATTTCACCTCCCAACATTCAGTATACCAATGAGGTGAAATTGGAACAAATAATAACAAAACTAAAACTTACAAAGGAGGTGGAGAGAATGGAGAAAGAAAAAGAACAGAAGGTTAATGATAATCCAAAGAAATCAACCTTTATTCACGGTTTGTCTTTTTCGGAAAGAACAATATTGTTAGATGATAATAAGCTTTTAGGTGTGACGCATTTTGATTTAAAAAAAAGCTCAACAGGGTATGCTGAGCTCGAGTTAAAGCTGATTGTTCGGGTTAAGGGTTTAGATTATTAGTAATCATAGTTGTTATGACTCCAGTAGCAATTGATGAAAGAGCATCTAATGAAAAACTACCAACATTTGAAGCTATTTCCTTAGTTTTTCTCCAGTTATTTTCGGAACGGATATCGCTTAAGAATTGATGCCCTTTAGGAGAAAGATCAATACAAGAAAAGTCTCCAGATACAGTATATTGCACTTTGTAAAGCATGTCACTCAAATCAGCTTGCCTGAAATGGTAGTAGAGTTCATTCTTATCATATTTTTTTAAGAACTCATCTTGAGAATTATCTTGACAATAAAACATGGTGTTTGAATCCGTTGTTTTTTCAATCTCTAATAATAAATCTCGGATACAATCAGGATTTAATTTCATAAATTCACCTCCAATAATAAATTTCAGCATGGCAGTGCTGATAATTAATTATAACAATGAGGTGAAAACGGAACAAACAATAACAAAAAGGGGCAAGCATCTACTCGCCCCAGCAAAGATTACGGTTCGAAATCATCTTCACGGCAACATTTAGGACAAAGGACAAATGATTTCTTAGGGAATATTTTTTCTGCGCGGCAAAGAGCATGTGTGGAACTCGGAGCAATGCCAATGTAGACTCTGGCAAACTCTTCGGGTAAATAAGGGCATTCCATTGTATGAATAACATACTTGACCTCACGGTTTGAAATACGATTAAAAAAGTAAATGGGTGTTCGATTCACCGCCATTTTTTCACCTCCTTAGGGAGATTATACAACAGAAAGGAAGTTGGAAATGAAAAAAACATATTGGCTCCGACGTGCCACTCTTGGGCTGTCACTGTTTGGCGCAGGAGCAGCGGTAACAGGTTACATACCAATATGGCTACGAATTATCTTACTTGCTGGTGTAGGCGGCAATTTACTGCTAGGAGAAGAATTTGAGTTTGAGCGACGTGCTGGGAGGTGAGGGCGTGGAGTTTTCAACGGTAAATATTAACGAATTGAAAGAAGACAAAACATTATCCAAATTAGTTCCTGAAATGACAACTGATGAGTACGAACATTTTGTAGACAGTGTTAAAAAATCAGGTGTTCAAACACCGATTCACATCAGAAATGACATGACAATTTTAGATGGCAGACATCGAGTGAGAGCGTGCAAACAACTTGGAATCATGGAAATTGAATGTTTAGTTCATAACTTCGATAAATCAGAATCAATTGAATTTGTAAGGGATACAGCGATTGAACGGAGAAATTTGACCCCAGTTCAAAGAGCGGACATCGTTTTAAGAAGTGATGATTTGATTGGCAAAATTCGCAATCAAGCGAAAGAAAATCAAGGTACACGCAATGATTTAACTTCTAGGTCCTCGGACCCAAAAGTTAAACAATATAGCACTAGAAAAAAATTAGCTGATATTGCAGGAATAAGTGAGTCCACTATGAAACGAGTTATGAGAGCTAAAAAAGAAGATGAAGAACTTTATAAGAAAGTCGTATCTGGAGAGGTTAGTCCAAAAAAGTCAGAAAGAATTATCGTAGAAAAGAAGAAATCAAATGTGGTACCAATCAACATTCCTAAACCAATGACACCAGATGAAACAAAAATGTTGATGGCGGTGGAAAATTTGGACTTGAACTTCAACCAGATTATACATTACGTGGATAATAACGGCGAAAAGTTGTACGACGCAATCTGTCAAACATATGAAGAAAGACCAGAATTTATGGAAAAAGCGCACGCGGCGCTACAACAATTATTAAATTTAATGGATGCATACCAAGGAGGAAAACACAATGACAAAACAATTTAATCCAAATAGTTACCCGAAAAGTATTTCACGTATTCCACTGACACAAATTAATGTTGCTGATTATCAACGAGTTGTACGTGAATCGACAGTAAGAAAAATTATCAATAATTTTGATCCGCGTGGATTAGGAAGTCTGTTAGTAAGCAAACGTGATGGTAAATATTGGGTCTTTGATGGTCAACATAGATTAAAAGCATTGCAGTCTTTAGGTGCTAAAACTGCAGAATGTATTGTTTATGAAGGTATGACTTATTTAGATGAAGCGAAAGCGTGGGATTATTTTAACCTTAAGTCGAGTCGGGCGACTCGTTTGGATCAGGCAAACGCTGAAATTAAACGAGGGGATACATTCGCTATTGCCTTAAATAAAACAGTAGAAGAAACCGGGTTATCAATTGATTACCAACAAACAGGTCGTGACGGTTATATATCAGCATATATTGCATTAGAAAAAATATATAAAGAATATGGTCGGGACAGACTACAAAAAACTTTACGTTTCATCAAACAAGTATTTGGGCTATCAAGAAAAGCATTTCAACGTTCGATGATGATCGGAATGACAGAATTCTTTGTTAGATATGAAAAAAATCCGAAATTTGACCAACGCTTCCTAGAAAAAAGATTGGTAAACAACGGATTACAAGTATTGCTAAATTTAGCTACTCGAAACAAGAAACAATACAACCAAACATTGGAAGAAGCAACTGTTTCAGCCTTACTTGAATTGTACAATAGTAACAAAAAATTTGAAAATCGTTTGAGATAATTAAAAGCTCACTACGCCAGCAAGCAATTAGTGAGCACATAAAGGAATACATCTAAGGAGAATATACCATGAATAACAAAAAATTTGAACTAACAGATGAAAAAATCGAAAGATTTGGACGAACACTATATCGGATTAAAGCTTTAAAAAGCTTCGGAAATGTTGACGAAGGTGAACTTGGCGGATTCGTCGAGAAAGAAGAAAACATAAATCAGCATGGTAACGCTCGGGTCTATGGTGACGCTCGGGTCTGTGGTAACGCTTGGGTCTGTGATATTAGCGGAATTTTATGGATAACCCCTGTCGGTTCAGAATACGGAACGTTGACTGTTGCAAGAAATAAAAATGGCGGGCTATTTGTCAGTCGTGGATGTTTTAGCGGAACACTATGCGATTTTGAAGCTGCGGTTGAAAAGACTCACGGTAACAGTCGATACGGTGAAGAGTACAGAGCAGCGATTAAGTTTATTAAGTTGAGATTTGGTATTGATGAGATAAGTGAAGAAGGTGCTTGACATGAGTTTTGATTACGACACTGCAATATCCGATCTTGATAATCAAGCTTTTACAAATGTAATTCAAGGTGCTGGACAGGAACCACCTAGAAACATGGAAGGATGGGATGACGAGGATGACGAACCTTGAACACTTAACCAAGCAACTAGAGCGACTAGAACAAGAGAAATTAACGAAATACAAAGAGCACACGGAAAAAATTCAAGAATTACAAGCGGTGAGAACGAAAATTGATCAGGAATATGAACAAGAAATTGAATCAGTGAAGTATTTGATTTTAGAGCAACTAGGCGATCAAGAAGAAATCGAGACTGAAAGTTTTATTGTATCTAAAAAGCATCCTGATTTAACCAAACCGTCCTATTACAAACTGCAATTGCCGAAAGATAAAGAACAAAAAGAGCGGTTTATTGAATATATGAAAAAGGAGCATCCGGAGTTAATCAAAGAGAAAACGGAGTACAGTCCAATTCAACTGGACATAAAAAAGTTGGTAGCAGATCAAGTGTTCCATTTAACCGATGAGAACCAAATTGTTGATGAGAACGGACAATTGATACCGCATCTGAGTGCTGATGTGAAAGGAATCGAGCCGAAAGTGAAGGTGAAAAAATGAAATTCTATCCTAACGGATCCGTACCAGAACAAGCCAGTATGTACATGATTTACGGTGATGGAGGCACTGGTAAAACATCATTAACCAAACTGTTTCAAGGGAATAAAATGCTTTTTAGTTTTGACCTTTCTACCAATGTGATTAGATCGGATAAGGATACCTCAGTTGTTCAATTAGAAAGTCATGATGCACCAAATATTCAGGCTTTAGTAAATAAATGGGTATACAGTGCGTTAAGCAAGCCAGAATACGATGTCATCATTCTGGATAATGTAACAGCTTTGCAAAATCTTGTGTTGGAAAATATAGATGGTGCGTCAAAAGACGGACGTCAGAACTATCAAAAGTTACAACTATGGTTTAGACAGCTAGGAACTCGATTAAGAGAGAGCAATAAAACAATTTATGCGACCGCTCATCAACTTGATAACGGCGTGGCAGGTTTAGATGGAAAAGGCCGATTCAGCGCAGACATGAACGAAAAAACATTCAATGCGTTTACTTCGATGTTTGATGTAGTAGGTCGGATTTATATTGACGGTGGCAAGCGCCTAATTGATTTAGATCCAGAGAATGGTAATCATGCAAAAAATCGCTTAGATAATCGAAAACTTATCGAAGCCAATGAATTAATAAATATCAAAAAGGAAGAGGTAATTTAAATGGTTCTATTTACTACAGATTCAACTAATGTGTTCGGAAAATTCGTAGAAGAAGCTGGGAGTTACAATGTAGTGATCCTTCAAGATTCTGAGTACAAGCTTACTAATGACGGAACAAAAGAAATGGCCGTACTTAATTATGAAGTTGTAGACGGCAAATATGCCGGAGGGAAAGTTTTGTATCATAACATCGTCTGGGATAACGGAGACGTAGAGCTTTCAACGAAACGGTTCAACACTTTGTTAGCCGCAATTGGAGTTCCGGATGGCACACCAATCGAGACCCTTCAACACTTAGTTCAAGCAGTAAAAGGGAAAAAACTAAATATAGCTGTTGAATGGCAGAAAAGTGATTATAACGGCAAGTGGAACTTGAATGTTAAACGCCAACAGAAAACTGATCCTGAAGGAAGCAAGCCAAACGGTGTAATTCGACCAAACGAACAACAGATGACCCAACAACGGCAAAATCAAATCGACAGCGCTGCTAATATGGTTGCTCACAACAATACGTTCCAAGATACACTGACTGGTGTTGATCCAGTCAGAGATACGCGAAGTTTTGCGAATGGTGGCTTTGGCGGATCGTCAATCGATATTTCTGACGATGATCTTCCATTTTAGAAAGTGTGATTTAAATGAAATACCCCTTTAAGCTCATTGGTTATGATGAAACGAATCGGGTACTGTCAGTTCAATTGTTTGAATCGCTGGATGTGGAGCGTTTATCAACTATTTTCTCTGGCGATTTGAACAATGTGATTGGTGGTTTGATTATTTCCGATCCTAGTAGAAAGGAGGTTTAACTTTGGACTACATCAGACAGATTAATGCCTTTGAAAATTGGCTTGAATATAACGAGCTTGGCGCTGGTCCCCAACTGCTTTGGTATAAGCTCATGGCAATAGCAAACAAAAGTGGATGGCAGAGCGAATTATCGATCGCCAATACAAGGCTACAATCAATGACTAAAACGTCTGAAAAAACTTTGATTAACAACAGAAATCAGTTAATCCAAACTGGACTCCTTCAATATAAAAAGAGAGGTCGCACAAAAGCAGGGCTATACGTTCTCTCTGATATAACTGGAAATTTTCCAGTAAAAACGAAAGTAAATAATCTTACTACTGGAAAAACTACAGTAGATACTACAGTAAATACGAAAGTAAATACTACAGTAAATAGTTCAGTAGATTCTACAGTAGATACTTCAGCTTATATAAACAATACAAAACTAAACAAAACAAAAGATAATCATCATGATGAAAAATCGCCTCTTCGTTTAGCAAACGAATACTGGGGTCAAAATCGGCCGATGAACAGTATTTTACAAGATGCGATTTTGAGATGGTGCAATCAATGGCCAAACGAAATGATTGTTTATGCGTTGGAATTAGCTTATGAGAATTCCGTTAGTGTGAATGGGGTAAAACCTTATGTCAACGTCATATTGAACAAATGGGCAGAGAAAAAGATCGATACTTTGGAAAAAGCCAAAGCCAATACAAAACCCAAAAAGACAGGGTATTTCAACAAACGAGTAGAACAATTGCCGGATCACATAGCAAATCCGCCGGATGACAAGCTAAACGCTGAAGAAAAAGAAAGAGCAGAGCAAATGTTCGAGAAGTATCGACAATTAAATGATAAAGGAGTGGCAGAATGACTGATTTAGAATTAGCTGGCTTAATTACTTCACTGTTGCCTAATGAATTTCGAGAAAAGTTAATTGGGACGCTGGAACGTTTTGAAAAAATCACGAAGCAAATAAAAGCGGAAACCCAAGAATCAAATTACCATTTTTGTCGATACATGGAGATATATTGGCTTGCTGTTTATAACGATCGATATGAATACAGCGATTTACAAAAACGGGGGTATTCTGAATGGCGCAAAAAAGCAGAAGAGATGCGTCAAAGATTGCAACATAAGGCGGTGAGCGCATGACTTGTTTAACTGATAAAGAGCGATTTAGACATCTGATGGCGCACCCGAATTATTGGAAAGATGAGTCGATCCAGAAGGAGGCTAATGCGCTAGGTAAGAGAATCTGGAACCAATCATCAAAAAGACCAAGAAAAATGATTCAAGTGAGTATTGGAGATAAGGTTGTTTTAACTGGAACTTGTGTTGAAATAGCGAGACGATCAAATCTCTCTGAAACACATATCAAGAATTTGGCAAGACAAAACGGAACGGATAGCTTTGGAAAAACGTATAGATATCTGGAGGGGCCACTATGAAGTTGTGGGAGCGTCAGAGAATTGATCGACAAGTACGGATTTTTGTTAAATCTATGCCTGATGGGTATGAGAAAGAGACACCAAAGGAGCAATTAATTAGTGAAATATTAACGGCAAACAATTGGTTCGTTTCAATCTCAAAACCAATGGAAATCATTCGAGAGGAAGTAGAAAAACAATTTGATATGTATGTGAGATGACCTCGAAAGGGTGGTAATCATGGAAGCGAGAAATATAGTAATTAACTCTGTTATTCGCCGCATGGAACCTGATTTGAACAATGATCAATTGAAAAGACTAAAAATCGTTTTGACGTTGCATCTTGGAAATTTTAGCCTTGAAGAGGAAAAAAATGAACTAGTAATTTATGACGAAACTAGTGATATTGCCGCATACAAGCAATACTTTGTTTCAATGAAACTCAAAAATCTGTCTGACGGAACAATAGCATTAAGAATGAGAACACTCGATAAATTTATGCGATGGATCAGAAAACCATATTCAGATATTACAACTTGGGATATCAAGAATTATCTTGCACAGAGAACAATGATTGATCGACTAGCTAGTTCAACACTTGAACGTGAACGAGGAACAATATGTCTTTTTTTCAAATGGCTATATGAAGAGGAGTATCTTATAAAAGACATTGGGAAAAGCGTTGAGAAGATTCATGTTGAAAAAAGGCTGAGACGTGCTTTTACACCTGTAGAAGTCGAGTTATTGAGAAATGCTTGTAGAAAGCCTAAAGAAAGAGCTGTGATCGAAATGTTGCTTTCTACAGCGTGCCGAGTTAGCGAATTAGTGTCTATCCGTATGGAAGATTATGATTCAGCACGCGGCGAAGCAACTGTGATCGGTAAAGGTAATAAGGAGCGAGTAGTCTATTTCAACGCTAAGGCGAAAGTAGCGATTGATAATTATTTGAAAGTTAAACCACATTTTCAAGGCCCCATTCTTTGTGGATTAAAGGGACCAGGAACGACTATGACTACAAATGGGGTTCAAAAAATGATTAGAGAGATCGCCAATCGAGCAAATATTACTAAGGCTCATCCGCATAAATTCCGACGTACAGCGGCAACATTCGCAATTAATCAAGAAGTGGACATAAACGATGTAAGGATATTTTTGGGTCACGAGGATATCAAAACAACGCAGCATTACATCGATTCTACAGGAGTAGATTTTAAACAGAAACACAGTAAATTTATAGCTTAACAAGTAATACGATTAATGTTTAACATTGTCGGCCCCCAGTATGAAAGTTCCTGTAAGTGGGGCATTAGCTTACTTAAGTAAGCTATCGTAAAAGGTCGTACAAGGAGGCGTGTGACACGTTAAATACAAAACGGATAAATGAACGGCTCATCGAAAAAGAGATGACAGACTATCGTTTGGCGAAGATTATTAACGTTTCAACTGGACACATGACGCGACTCATGACAGGAGACATAAAAGACCCGAGATTTGAACTTGTCTGCAAAATAGCAGATGCACTTGATATCACAGTAGATGAATTGAGAAAGAAGGATAAATGATGAATGAAGAAGAAATCTTAAAGCTATTAAAATTGACTATCGGTGATACTGTTCCACACGGATCTCATGGAATTGATATGGAAAAAATCCAACCAAACATCCAGCTATTAGGGAATGTAGCTACCGAATTAGTTAGTCAGTTAGAGGGATTAGCCAAAGCCTATGAAGATAGACAAGAAAATTCCATTCAAGCGTGCGGCAAAGAAGCTAGATACTGGATCGACTTTATTAAGAGTGAAGTCTTAGCAGGCTAGCTGGGGCATTAGTGTAGGAAAGGCTGAAAGTATATGGAGTTGGAAGAATTTACAAAAGGATTGTCTGAGAAGGAATTACAAGTTTTCTTTGAAGATTGGGAAAGTTACAAAAAGAAAAGAGAACAACTATTGAAGAATAGACCCAAAAAAAGTATTGGGTTGAGCCAATTCGCAAAAGAACAAATAGATAAATTTTCTAAAGAAGACAAATAATACCTATGCTAACGGAGGATACAGAGGAGGAATCTAATTGGGAGATATGGGAGATTATTGGCGAGATGTTAAGCCGTATCTCAAAGAACGTAGGCAGAAACATGTTCAGCACATGGGAAACTCTGCTAGTAGAAATATAGAAAAACTCGGTTATGACTACAAACACTATCCTAATAATCATCAATTCGCTATCGAGACAAAAAAAGGAATCATTGATTATTGGGGCACAACAGGAACTTGGATCGATCGGAGAACTAAAAAAAGAGGTAAAGGGCTTGAGAGCCTTAGAAACTACTTAAGTCAATAAACGACAGCTATCAAGTAGGAAAAAAGGGGAGTGAGAATAACGAAAACAAATTTAATTTACAACGAGGACTGTTTAGAAGGAATGAAAAGAATTCCAGACAGATCCATCGACATGATTTTATGTGACCTTCCTTACGGAACGACTGCAAATACATGGGATTCAGTCATACCTTTTGATCTTTTATGGGTCCAGTACGAGCGAATCATCAAAGACAATGGCGCTATTGTTCTCACTGCAAGTCAGCCTTTTACCACTGAAGTAATAGCCAGCAACAAAAAAATCTTCAGGTATGAGTTGATATGGGAAAAAGATAATGCTACGGGATTTCTAGCGGCACATATTAAGCCGATGAAGATCCACGAAAATATCCTTGTCTTTTATAAAAGCACTCCAAAATACAATCCGCAAATGAGAGATGGCTTTGCAGCGTATAAAGCCAAAAACGGAATGGGGAGTACAAATTACAGGCAACAAAGAGAAGTAGTGACAGAATCAGACGGGAAAAGATTTCCGATTAGCATTTTGAAGTTTAAGAGAGACAAAGAGAAGAGCCATCCAACACAAAAACCTGTTGCGTTGTTTGAATATCTGATCAAAACATTTACAGATAAAAACGAGATCGTTCTTGATAACTGTATGGGTAGCGGAACAACAGCAATTGCTTGTTTAAATACCGATCGAAGATATATAGGCTATGAAACTAATAAAGACTATTTTGAAATGTCTTTAGACAGAATAAAAAACAATACAACTCAACTGGATCTGTTTGGTTAGTTCCGGTAACCACACCTATCAAAGAAAAAACACTGAGTACTAAGCTCAGTGTAAGTATCAAATATTCATTTGCATTTGACAATCGATTATCGCATCTTGTATTTTATCAAAACTCTTGATGTCAAGGTCATAAATGGAGAGTTTCATTTTCATAGCTTTGATCTCTTTTAAGTTTAAAACAGCAAATAGACTTCTAATAGTCTTCGCACTAGGATTATCAAAGTTTGCTTTTTCTAGGGAAGCATATATTCGATAATTAGAAACATAAACGTGTACAGGATAAAAGTTAGTCATTGTTTTCACATCCTTATGGTACTCAACAACCATAACACCAAAAAGGATAATAATGTGAATAAGAGGCGAAACGTAAGTAAAACATAATCCAATGACTATGATTGACGAATAAAACCAGCTGTTTCCGCAACTGGTTTAGAGCTAAATTGATGTACTTCGACTGTTTATTTAGCTCTTCATTAGTATAGCACGTATATTTTTAAAATGATTGCCAAGACTGATGAGATGATAAGTCAGTAATCTCAGCCTATCAAGTAAGAAAAAAGATGGCCATTGAAAATGTAGGAAAAGGGCCATCGAAAATGTAGGTCAGTTAATTAGGAGGTATGAAATGAAAACAGAAGAAGCAATCGAACAAATTAAAAAAATTAGCGAATACCCTGGAACATATCCATGCGCGATCGTCAGAACGCCGAATGTGATTGAAGTGATCAAATGTATTGACGCACCGCAGGTAACCGACGAACAAGCATGGAACAAGATTGCCGAGGCTTATCCAGAAACGACTCAGAGCTTGAGAATCACTTTAGATCACGCTGTATTCGGTCAAGAAGCAGAACCGCAGAAAGTCAAAGTGCCAGCGTTTGTGGCGGAGTGGTTTGAAGAAAATAAACATAACCTAAACTTTGCCATCTTTGAACTCTGTGAAGTTGGCAAAGCACCAGTAGATTTGAGTGAAGGACTAACAGATTTTGAAAAATGGTTTTATCTAAACCAAGATATAGAAACTCTTGTCCGCATGGTTGACGGCTACGAGGTCGAGGAGCAACTCTACGTCATGCCATTGCCATATGTGGAACTTTCAGTTCATTACTGCATAGATAAAGATGGGAAAGTTGTTTTTAGACAAGGAAACGCTCAAAAGTTCACTGAAGAAGAACTTGACGAATATTTCCCTGATATTAAACATTTTGCTGTGAAAGTGTAGGTGTGAGTGGAATGGAAGAGAAAAGCAAAATGAATCAAATCAATAACTTGGCGTTTGACATAATGCATGAAACAAATCAGGCAGAACCATTCGATCGTGCGGCTGAAATATATCAACTATCTTTACGGCCTAAGCTCAACGAAAACCAGCAGGTCGTGTTGGAGTGGTTGAAGTGGTCCGTTGAAGAGCAAGGAAGTTCTTCTATGGATGCTGTTTACTTGCTTGCACTTGGAGAAACTCTTGTGTCCGTTTCTCTGGCATATATAGCTTTGACACCGGATCAGCAAACCCAAGTCATAGCAGTCTTTTCGAAAGAGGTGGCGGAATAGATGTGTAAATATTGTGACGGTTCCATTCATGAAGTAGAAGAGAAGGATTACGTACATGTTGATACAACTGGAAGAACTATCCGTATTAAAGCATATCCAGAGGGATACGAAGATGGCACTTGTATTTATATTAGACGAAAATTTTGCCATGAATGCGGAAGAAAGTTGGTGGCGGAATGAATAAAAGACAGCGGAAAAAGAGAATTAAAACAGAGTTAGGCACAGTTAGTGTTAGTTTGGCAGATGTTTACAATGATCCGATAGATGCGGCACAACGTGCATCAGCTATCATTGCCGCCGCTTATCAATGTGATGAGTCTCTTAAAACGAGAGTCATTATTCAATTAGAAGTTGGTCGATTGAGCAATCTGGTTAATTTAGCAAATTAGATCCGGTAACCGAAGCATTAGAGGAGGAAAAATAAATGAAAAAAATAACTAATGGAATAGAAGACTTTAGCAGAGAACAACTACTAGATTATTGTGAGAATTTAGAGGCGCAATTACTGGAAGCAGAAGCTGTTAATAAAGTGTACAAGAAGCATTTAGAGCAAGTAATTGAATACCACTCAGTTGAGAAATACCGATCCATTGTACAAAAAAATAGAGAAGCAGCGGTAACTGCTCCTCAATAATTTAGCCTTTGTGACACGCGTAGCAACAGAAGTAACAGCCATCAAAATTATAATTACCATTAGGGTTGACTCGAACCATATGATTTATGGCTTCTTGACAATTGCTGAAGTAACCAACAGTCAATTGGTTTTTAGGTAAAGGTAAATGTGTGCATGAATCTGTGTGGATTTCGTGCCGGCCTTTATCGTCAGCATTCTTATTACAAATGTAATTAGGCATAAAATATCTCCTTATCAGTATTTCAGTGGACCACTCACTGATAAGGAGATTATAGCCACAGATTCTATCGTCATGGCAACCGCGAACGGTACTATATCAATCGTAAATGGTGCTGAAGGTAAAAAAAGACTGCCGCTTCCACCCGACAGTCCCTGAGCTAGGGGTTATTCATAAACATCACTGAGAGGATGACATTCTCTAGCTCAGGATTATTATACAACAAAAAAGCGCTCGATTCCTTAACCAAGCGCAGAAAACATAATTGACCTGTCAGTCAATTATATCAAATATGCGGAGGTTATGGAATGGCAGAATTAACTAAAACTAAATTAGCGGATTTGGAAGAGGACTTCCGATCATATAAAAAGATACCAAGTAAAATAGCCGAGGCTTTGGTTGCTAGAGAGTGGAAACCAGAAGATGCAAATTCTTGGATTAAGGGTAGTCAAACTCATACAGAAAAAGCTCTGACTGATTTAATTAAGAGAGAAGACAACAAGAGCTACCTATATTACTCAAAGTTGTATGCTGATATTACTAATGCCTATGAATTGCTTAGTGACGAACTAAAAGAAATTGTCGATAAATTTATGTGGGGCGATAGTGACTATCTTGGTTGGACGGAAATAG
Source organism: Enterococcus sp. AZ128 (assembly GCF_051714485.1). Lineage (NCBI taxonomy): Bacteria > Bacillati > Bacillota > Bacilli > Lactobacillales > Enterococcaceae > Enterococcus > Enterococcus sp. AZ128. The sequence continues at coordinate 3,109 of NZ_JBIORZ010000002.1, read as the reverse complement.
CAGAACAAGTTCATTGTTCAACGGGCAGTGTATATCGTAAAAGATATAAGATACTAGAAACTTTGGCAAAACAACGTGGAATACTACCAGAATGAGAAAAAAAGCGGTATTATTCCGCTTGTCAATACCCTAAAATAGTATTATCAGAGAGTTATGAATTAATCCGCCAAGCAGACGACTCAAACTAACTTTATTGGCATGAAGTTTCTCCTTATACCTCTTAACATAAAAACGTCTAGCTTGGTGGATTTAATGGCGGCACACAAAAAAATAAACTATGAATGGAGTTGAAAAACTTCATTTCGTTTAAAGTTCACGTGCCGTCTTTATGTCACTGTGGCGGAAGTAGAAGACGCAGCCCAAGTGGTGAATAACCTAGCTGATAGTGTAACAATGCGGACCACTTGGGCGGTCTTTTTATTTTTAGCGAAAAGGAGTTGATACAAATGGGAATTCAAAGTGGAACAATCAATGTGGAAGATATTGTCCGAGGCAGGATTGACAAATATTTTTTTAAAACATACGATGGTTCCGAACAAGGAGGAAAACGTATGAAAAAAACAATATTTATCAGCCATATTTCAGAAGAAGCGCCGTTAGCTAAATTGCTAAAAGATGAAATTGAAAAAAAGTTCCTTGGACTTGTAGATGTTTTTGTTTCATCGGACGGATCCAGTATCGAAACTGGCAAGATGTGGTTAGAGCAAATTACAAATGCTTTGAATAATGCGGACGTAATGATCGCCCTTTGCAGTGAAGAATCCGTACAACGACCGTGGGTCAACTTCGAAATGGGTGCAGGGTGGCAAAAAGGGATAAGTGTTATTCCAGCATGTCATACAAATATGACTGTGTCGAAGTTGCCTTCGCCGATTAACTCCCTGCAAGCAGTTTCGATAAGCAATAAATATGGTTTAGATAAAATCTTTGAAGTTCTAGTTGATTGCCTTGAAGGGGATAAAAGCAATCCGATATTGAAAGCCAATGACGATCTCTTAGTAGCAATCAATAAGTTTGAGCAAAAAAATAGTCTCGACGACAACTTACTCATGCGAGTGGATCAACTATTCGCAAAAATTCCTGCTATAAAAAATTTATTCTTAGAAGGTGGCAAAGGCGGAGTATATAATTTTCCGATGTCAGATTATGACTACAATTCAAACAAAGACCTATTTTCAGAATTGCTTGAATTGAAAGTCGCTGAAATAGTTGTTAATAAAAAGGCAGGGATGGGCATTCATATGGATGGGTGGCAGCTTATGTGTAAAGTCAAATTGATGAAAAGACACGAGCGGTGGCTGAACCTGTATCAAACAAATAATAATTCTTAACAGTCTCCTCGTGAGGCTGTTTTATTTTGCCTACAAAAATAGACCACCGTCGGGTAACAGTGGTCAGAGAGATACTGAAAAAGAATATTAGGGTTGTTTGTAACTAAAGTATAGCATCGTAACGATCACAAAACAATACAAAAAAGGACTAATTATTATGAGAACTTACTGGTACGTGTCGTTAAACAATAAATACCCGCTGCCAATGAAAGGACAGTATAAACGTGTAGTGATGTCTGTTCAAATGAAGGCGAAGTATTCGATTGTAGAAATGATCAGAGAGGTAACGCCAGTAGAGATTGATTATTGCAAGCTAGTCTATTGTGGAAACGGATATTGGAAAGATGACCATATACAAGAGAACATCAGAAAATACATATAGAGAGGTGGTGGCGTTGATGTGGCAAACTTAACACCAAAACAGAAAGCTTTTGCAGATGAATATATTATTAACGGTGGTAATGCAACTCAAGCCGCCATCAAAGCGGGATACAGTAAAAAAACAGCTGGAAGAATTGCTGGGCAAAACTTGAAAAAACTTGAAATTGTAAAATATATGGCCAGCAAAGTGAAACCTATTGAAGAAGAACGAGACTTTAGCATAGAAGATGCCATGAATAATCTAATCGATCTGTTAACTGGGAAGCCTATCACAAGTCAGAGTAAGCAGATTGATCACTTACAAGGCAATAAATTAGTTAAAGATATGACTTATCAATATTCCGCTGATCCAGACCAGCGAATAAAAGCGTTAGATATTTATTTTAAAGTGACCGGCGCTTATGACAAAAAAGAGCCTGATGTGAACAATGAGCCTATAACTATCGTTGATGAGTGGAGTGATTCTGATGAGTAAGATTCATATCCAAAAGGAAGTCAACCCACATTTTAAACCCATTTGGCTTTCTAAAAAACCTTATAACGTGCTGAAAGGTGGACGGAACAGTTTTAAGTCATCGGTGATTGCGCTCAAATTAGTCTTTATGATGGTTCAATACATTTTAAAGGGTGAAAAAGCAAATGTTGTCGTCATTCGTAAAGTAGCGAATACCATTCGAGACAGTGTGTATTTAAAGATTCAGTGGGCGTTAAATAAGTTCGCTGTATTTAATCAGTTTTCATGCACCGTTAGCCCGTTTAAAATCACTCACAAAAAAACTGGATCGACCTTTTATTTTTATGGTCAAGATGATTTCCAAAAATTGAAATCAAATGATATTGGTAATATTATTGCCGTTTGGTACGAAGAAGCGGCAGAATTCAACAATGCAGAGGATTTTGACCAATCGAACGTCACATTCATGAGGCAAAAACATGCACTAGCAACTCAGGTTCAGTTTTTTTGGTCATACAACCCACCTAGAAATCCCTACTCTTGGATCAATGAATGGGTTGAAACCCTACAAGGGCACTCAAATTATTTAATCCATGAATCCAGCTATCAAGACGATAGGTTGGGGTTTGTCACCGATCAAATGTTAAGCGATATAGAGCGTGTAAAAGAAAATGACTTTGATTATTACCGTTACTTGTATCTTGGTGAGCCAGTTGGTTTAGGAACGAATGTTTATAATATGAATCTATTTCATGAATTAGATGAGCTGCCCGATGATGATCGGATAGTAGCACTATACTACGCTACAGACGTTGGGCACCAAACATCGGCTACTGTTTGTCTATGTTTCGGATTGACTGCTAAAGGGAACGTAATACTTTTGAATATGTATTACTATTCACCACAAGGAAAAGCAATAAAAAAGGCGCCTAGTGACCTTTCC